>NZ_JAOWIC010000011.1:0-336 GCF_030332305.1 Citrobacter sp. Ct235 | reverse complement strand
CGGTTGGATCACCTCCTTACCTTAAAGAACCTGCCTTTGTAGTGTCCACACAGATTGTCTGATGAAAAGTGAATAGCAAGGCGTCTTGCGATTGAGACTTCAGTGTCCCCTTCGTCTAGAGGCCCAGGACACCGCCCTTTCACGGCGGTAACAGGGGTTCGAATCCCCTAGGGGACGCCACTTGCTGGTTCGTAAGTGAAAGTTGCCGACCTCCGTATCTCAAAACTGACTCAGTGAGTCACGTTTGAGATATTTGCTCTTTAAAAATCTGGATCAAGCTGAAAATTGAAACGACACACAGTCAATGTGTGTTCGAGTCTCTCAAATTTTCGCAAC
>NZ_JAOWIC010000010.1:0-355 GCF_030332305.1 Citrobacter sp. Ct235 | reverse complement strand
GGCGCGTTATCGATCTGATCGAATGCGCGAGCAGCACCGCCGTAGGTTTTAGCCAGTACGGTAGTGATGGCAGCGGTCAGCGTTGTTTTACCATGGTCAACGTGGCCGATAGTACCGACGTTAACGTGCGGTTTTGTACGTTCAAACTTTTCTTTAGACATCGATTGTCCCTCTAAGACACGGATAAATCGGTGATATCACCACATCAACCAGGCGATATGCCTGAACTGTTGAATCACTGAGTCGTTACAGAGAAAACACGGGGAGGAGAAGTGAAGTGGTGCTGATACCCAGAGTCGAACTGGGGACCTCACCCTTACCAAGGGTGCGCTCTACCAACTGAGCCATATCAGCA
>NZ_JAOWIC010000009.1:0-225 GCF_030332305.1 Citrobacter sp. Ct235 | reverse complement strand
TCCGGCCGCAGAAGCCGGTGCCCTGACCACCGGCAGTGTTACCGCCACGGTCTCTGACGCGGCCGGCAACACCGGCTCGGCGAGCCATGCCCTGACAGTCGACACCACGTCACCGGTGGTGACCATCAGCACCGTGGCAGCCGATGACATCATCAACCGTACCGAGCACGGCCAGACCCAGATCGTCAGCGGCTCCGCCAGCGGCGCGGCGGCGGGTGATGCGGT
>NZ_JAOWIC010000008.1:0-236 GCF_030332305.1 Citrobacter sp. Ct235 | reverse complement strand
ATCGCCGTGACCGTGACGAACGCGGCCGGCAACAGCGGCTCCGCGACCCACGATGTGACCGTGGACACTGCGGCACCGTCCGTCACCCTTAACAGCGTGACCGCCGACGACGTGATTAACGCCGCCGAGCAGGGCGCGGACCTGGTGCTCTCCGGGACGACCACGAACGTGGAAGCCGGTCAGCTGGTCACCGTGACCCTGAATGGCCAGACCTATACCGCGCAGGTGCAGGCGAA
>NZ_JAOWIC010000007.1:0-4113 GCF_030332305.1 Citrobacter sp. Ct235 | reverse complement strand
GTGGTGCTGATACCCAGAGTCGAACTGGGGACCTCACCCTTACCAAGGGTGCGCTCTACCAACTGAGCCATATCAGCACGTCTGGAGCGGGCAGCGGGAATCGAACCCGCATCATCAGCTTGGAAGGCTGAGGTAATAGCCATTATACGATGCCCGCATCCTGAAACTCGGCTACCCAGTTCTTTCTGTAACAAAAAAAGAGACAAGTCTCTTTTCTCATTCGAGCCGATTATTTTCTTAACCAGCTCAGACAGCAATTGCTGCCAGAAAGTGGTGGTGGGGGAAGGATTCGAACCTTCGAAGTCTGTGACGGCAGATTTACAGTCTGCTCCCTTTGGCCGCTCGGGAACCCCACCGGACTTGATGGTGCCGACTACCGGAATCGAACTGGTGACCTACTGATTACAAGTCAGTTGCTCTACCTACTGAGCTAAGTCGGCATCAAGTAGCGCGCATTCTATGGAGACCTGCGAACTCATGCAACTAAAAAATTGCATAAAATGTTCTATTGCTCACATTTTGCGCTATACGGCCAATAAATGACGTATTTTCAGTCAGCTTAGCATAAAATTTCGACATTATCTGGCAGCCCATTTCCTCCCACCTGCGCCAGCTGGCACTTCTAACGCCTCAAATCATCGTCTGCACATCTGGAATATCTGTCACATTACTTTTCAGGTAATGGCACCAGGAAGAGATTTTTTCTTATTATTCCCTCCCATCTGGTGTTACCCTCCTGCCCATTGTCCAAATTAACTGAAATGTGACGTGCCATTGCATGCCGGGGATGACGCGCTTTTTATCACTGCCCTGATGGTGTAATGACAGCCAGAAACATGCTTATGAGTATAAAAGAGCAAACGTTAATGACGCCTTACCTACATTTTAACCGCAACCAGTGGGCTGCGCTTCGTGATTCCGTGCCGATGACCCTTACTGAAGAAGAGATCGCGCGGTTAAAAGGGATTAATGAAGATTTATCGCTGGAAGAAGTAGCAGAGATCTATTTACCCCTGTCGCGTTTGCTTAACTTCTATATCAGCTCGAACCTGCGCCGTCAGGCTGTTCTAGAACAGTTTCTGGGCACTAACGGTGAGCGCATTCCTTATATCATCAGTATTGCTGGCAGTGTGGCGGTAGGGAAAAGCACCACCGCGCGTGTATTACAGGCGCTACTGAGTCGCTGGCCAGAACATCGCCGCGTTGAGCTAATCACCACCGATGGTTTTCTTCATCCAAACCAGGTATTAAAAGACCGTGGGTTAATGAAGAAGAAAGGCTTTCCGGAATCGTATGACATGCACCGTCTGGTCAAGTTTGTCTCCGACCTCAAATCCGGCGTGCCAAACGTCACCGCTCCGGTTTATTCGCATCTGATTTATGATGTGATCCCTGACGGGGATAAAACCGTTGCCCAGCCCGATATATTAATTCTCGAAGGACTCAATGTTTTGCAGAGTGGGATGGATTATCCGCACGACCCACATCATGTATTTGTTTCGGACTTCGTCGATTTCTCTATTTATGTTGATGCGCCGGAAGAGTTACTGCAGACATGGTATATCAATCGCTTTCTTAAATTCCGCGAGGGGGCGTTTACCGACCCCGACTCTTATTTCCATAACTATGCGAAACTGACGGAAGAGGAGGCAATCAATACGGCCACCTCATTATGGAAAGAAATTAACTGGCTGAATTTAAAGCAAAACATTTTACCCACGCGTGAGCGCGCGAGTCTTATCATGACCAAGAGCGCGAATCATGCTGTCGAACAGGTTCGCCTGCGGAAATAATTAAAAAAGGGAGCGAAAGCTCCCTTTTTATTATTCTGCGCTTCTCAGGGAGATTTCTCCCCCAACCCACGGTTTTATCACACCATCCTGTTCCAGTAGTAATGCACCCTGTGCGTCGATCCCTCGCGAAATACCGTATATTTCTTTTTCGCCGATGATCAGTTTTACCTGACGATTAATAAAGTTATCGAGTTTTTTCCAACGGGAAAGATAAGGAGCCAGCCCTTCCTGCTCAAATAATTCCAACGCGGTACGTAATTCACGAATGAGCCTCGCGGCCAGCGTGTTGCGATCGAGCGTAATCCCGGCTTCCTGCAGCGTAATCCATCCCTGATTCACCACGTCTTCTTCCACACGACGCATCGCCATGTTAATGCCAGCACCAATGACGATCTGCGCAGCATCGCCCGTCTTACCCGTTAATTCGACCAGGATCCCCGCCAGTTTGCGATCCAGCAGATAGAGATCGTTTGGCCACTTCACCCGAACTTTATCAGCACCGAGATCGCGCAGCACCTCGGCCATCACGATACCGATCACCAGGCTTAAGCCGATCGCTGCGGCCGGTCCCTGCTCCAGACGCCAGAACATCGAAAGATAAAGGTTTGCACCAAAGGGAGAGAACCACTTACGCCCACGACGTCCACGGCCTGCCTGTTGGTATTCCGCCACGCAGGCATCGCCTGACTGTAACAGATCTATACGGTCCAGCAGGTATTGATTGGTGGAATCGATAACCGGAAGCACTGCCACCGTACCGCGATCCAACTGGCTGTATATACGGTCGGCATCCAGTAACTGAATCGGCTCAGGCAAACTGTATCCTTTGCCTGGCACGGTAAAGACGTCGACACCCCAGTCACGTAAGGTCTGGATGTGTTTATTGATGGCAGCCCGACTCATCCCCAACTTTTCACCCAGTTGCTCGCCGGAATGAAACTCGCCATCGGCCAGTAAGGAGATAAGCGTCAGAGGAACGGTATTATCCTTCATGCAATGATCTCCACGGCATTGACTTCGCCTGTTCGCCCGATGAAGCGCACTTCAGGCTCCAGCCAGACATTAAATTTTTCACCCACTTTCGTACGAACAAGGTGCGCCAGCTGAACAATATCTTTGCTTGTCGCATTATCAGCATTGATCAGCACCAGGGCCTGTTGACGATGCACTGCTGCCCCTCCGATCCCGGAGCCTTTCAACTGACACTGATCAATGAGCCAACCTGCCGCCAGCTTTACTGAACCATCAGGCTGAGGATAATGGGGCGCATTCGGGAATTGGGACAATAATGCCTGTGCCACATCAGCCACCACTACCGGGTTCTTAAAAAAGCTGCCCGCATTACCGTTTACTTTCGGATCGGGCAGTTTCGTCATGCGCATATGGCAAACCGAATCAAACACCTGCCGGGGCGTTACCGTGGCCGGATCCAGACGCGTCAGGTCACCATAGGTCAACACTGGCTGCCATTGCTTCGTCAGACGTAGACCCACTGCAACGATCGCGAAACGATCCTGATATTCATGTTTGAAGATACTGTCACGATAGCCAAATCGACACTCTGCCGCACTGACGCGCAGCGATTTTCCTGTCGCCAACTCAACACAGTCAACGTAATCACAAACTCGCTGGAGCTCCACGCCGTAAGCACCAATATTCTGGATCGGTGAAGAACCGACACAGCCGGGGATCAGCGCCAGGTTTTCCAGACCCGGCATGCCAAGCTGCAGCGTGTGCTGTACCAGGTGATGCCAGTTTTCACCCGCGCCGACATGCAGCAGCCAGGCATCCGGTTGCTCTGTCACCTCAATGCCTTTGATACGGTTGACGATCACCGTTCCGCGGAAGGTATCAAGAAACAGGACGTTACTCCCTTCACCCAGTATCAGTACCGGCTGATGCAACGCATTGGCGGATTGCCAGGCATTCAGTAGCTGTTGTTCATTTTCGGCGCAAACAATCTCATTGGCATTTTGATCGATGCCAAAGGTATTCCAGGATTTAAGGGAGTGATTCATAGACGCTTTCCTGATGCAAAATCGCGGTTAGTTTACCGCATCTGCCGCAGTATGGCTTGTATTATGGCGGGCTAGCGTTATCCAGAGGGTTCCCCCTTGCCGTAGGCCGGATAAGGCGAAGCCGCCATCCGGCAATGTGCGCTGTTCTGCCTGATGGCGCTGCGCTTGTCAGCCTGCCACAGACGCAAAAAAGCCCATCCGTCAGGATGGGCTTCTTCACTGTTTGATGCCTGGCAGTTCCCTACTCTCGCATGGGGAGACCCCACACTACCATCGGCGCTACGGCGTTTCACTTCTGAGTT
>NZ_JAOWIC010000006.1:0-271 GCF_030332305.1 Citrobacter sp. Ct235 | reverse complement strand
GCGGCCGGCAACACCGGTTCGGCGAGCCATGCCCTGACGGTCGACACCACGTCACCGGTGGTGACCATCAGCACCGTGGCAGCCGACGACATCATCAACCGTGCCGAGCACGGCCAGACCCAGATCATCAGCGGCTCCGCCAGCGGTGCGGTGGCGGGTGATGCGGTCACCGTGACCGTGAACGGCAAAAACTACACCACGGTGGTGGACGCGGCGGGCAACTGGAGCGTCGGCGTGCCGGCAGCGGACATCAGCGCCCTGAACGACGGCA
>NZ_JAOWIC010000005.1:0-351 GCF_030332305.1 Citrobacter sp. Ct235 | reverse complement strand
CAAGCAGCGAACGTATCCCGGAAAATTTGATACGCCCGGCACGTACAGGTACAGTGCCGTCCCCGGCGCTACCGGAGGAGATCAATTCAAAGGTTTTACCCGCTATGTGACGGTAAACGGAGAGAGACAGGAACTCATGCATTCACTCAGTGCGAAGACATAATTCCTGCCCAGCTCTGACTCAGAACGCCCCTGGTCGATATCTGAACGTTCTGGTGATCCTGTCCCAGATATCGACCAGCTGTGAATCCGTATAGTTTTTCGTTTCCTGACCAGAATTATTCAATTCAACGGAAAATATCGGATGCCTTGAATCAACAACATCCTCATTACCGTAAAAAGTGAATCTGT
>NZ_JAOWIC010000004.1:0-248 GCF_030332305.1 Citrobacter sp. Ct235 | reverse complement strand
TTCGCCTGCACCTGCGCGGTATAGGTCTGGCCATTCAGGGTCACGGTGACCAGCTGACCGGCTTCCACGTTCGTGGTCGTGCCGGAGAGCACCAGGTCCGCGCCCTGCTCGGCGGCGTTAATCACGTCGTCAGCGGTCACGCTGTTAAGGGTGACGGACGGTGCCGCGGTGTCCACGGTCACATCGTGGGTCGCGGAGCCGCTGTTGCCGGCCGCGTTCGTCACGGTCACGGCGATGGTGGTGGTGCC
>NZ_JAOWIC010000003.1:0-369 GCF_030332305.1 Citrobacter sp. Ct235 | reverse complement strand
GAGGCTCCCACTGCTTGTACGTACACGGTTTCAGGTTCTTTTTCACTCCCCTCGCCGGGGTTCTTTTCGCCTTTCCCTCACGGTACTGGTTCACTATCGGTCAGTCAGGAGTATTTAGCCTTGGAGGATGGTCCCCCCATATTCAGACAGGATACCACGTGTCCCGCCCTACTCATCGAGCTCACAACATATGCACTTTTGTGTACGGGGCTGTCACCCTGTATCGCCGGCCTTTCCAGACCGTTCCACTAACACACATGCTGATTCAGGCTCTGGGCTGCTCCCCGTTCGCTCGCCGCTACTGGGGGAATCTCGGTTGATTTCTTTTCCTCGGGGTACTTAGATGTTTCAGTTCCCCCGGTTCGCCTC
>NZ_JAOWIC010000002.1:0-207647 GCF_030332305.1 Citrobacter sp. Ct235 | reverse complement strand
GCGGGAATAGCTCAGTTGGTAGAGCACGACCTTGCCAAGGTCGGGGTCGCGAGTTCGAGTCTCGTTTCCCGCTCCAAATTCTTATCTCCAGAAAATCAACCACAGTACATTTTTGTATTGGGGTCATTTTATTTTGCCTTTGTCACATTCTTGTGAACAGAGTTATCCACAGCTTAAGATTTTTCTTTGGAATATTCAGATACTTCGCCGGGTGAATAGTTTTTCTTTAACTGTCTGAAATCATAGTTAAAATTAAGATTGCAAATTGTTAATGCGATCACTTGACGATCTTCTCGTTCTTGAATAGCAATGTGTTTTTATTTTTATTCACAGCCTGTGGAAGATTCAGGCGTCCCGCGGGAGTCCCCTCTCGATAGCGTTGACCAGTCGCCTTTGCTTCGGGGATTGCACGTCAACCACGCAGGCGTTTCGCTTCGCGATTTGCTGCGCGACTGCCCATTCAATATGCTCATCAAGAAGTGGGTGCTCACCCCGACGACTTTCCAGCGCGGAAAGGGCGGCGTCACTCCAGGGGGCATTGCCGAGGGCGACAGCAATATTACGCAGCCAGCGCAGATGACCAATACGGCGAATAGCCGATCCTTCCGTAATTTTTAAAAACGTTGCTTCACTCCAGGTAAACAGCTCAATCAACTCGGGCGCATGAAGTGCCTTGCGTGGGCTGAAATCGTCTTCGCTGGTCAGGTGTGAATAGCGGTTCCACGGACAGATCAACTGACAGTCATCACAACCGTAGATCCGGTTGCCCATGAGTGGCCGCAGGGCTTCAGGGATCGCGCCTTCCAGTTCGATGGTGAGGTAAGAGATGCAGCGACGCGCATCCACCGTGTAAGGGGCAACAATTGCACCGGTCGGGCAGGTGGTGATGCAGGCGACGCATTTCCCGCATCCTTCCTCCACGGGATCGTCAACCGGCAGGGGTAAATCAATCAGTAACTCACCGAGAAAGAAAAACGACCCCGCTTCGCGGTTCAGGATAAGTGAGTGCTTACCTGTCCATCCAAGACCGGCTTTTTCCGCCAGCGGGCGCTCAAGTATGGGCGCAGAGTCGACAAAAGGTCTAAAATTCAGCGTGACACAATGCTGCTGAATCATCTTGCCCAGCTTTTTGAGGCGGTTACGTAAAAGCTTATGGTAGTCGCGCCCCAGGGCATAGCGACTGATGTAGCCCTGTGCGGGGTTTTTCAGCGTACTGGCAAACGCGGCGTGGGCGGGAAGATAGTTCATGCGCACGCTGATGACGCGTAGCGTGCCGGGCAACAGCTCATGGGGACGCGCGCGCATCATGCCGTGACGCGCCATCCAGTCCATTTCGCCGTGGTATTGTTTGTCCAGCCACGCCTGCAGTTTGGGTTCGGACTCGCTCAGGTCGGTATCGGTAATACCGACCTGCTGAAAGCCCAGTTCCAGCCCCCACTGCTTAATTTTTCGCACTAACTGATTGAGATCGAGGGGCTCTGACATGACGGACCATACAATGAAGAAAAACCCCATCAGTATACCACACTCCATCTGGCCCGCCGATGACATCAAACGACTGGAGCGAGAAGCCGCCGACGCGCTGGGGCTCACGCTGTTCGAGCTGATGCTGCGGGCGGGTGAGGCGGTGTTTGATGTGGCTCGAGAGTCCCGGCCTTATGCCCGGCGCTGGTTGGTGCTCTGCGGTCACGGTAATAACGGTGGCGATGGCTACGTGGTGGCGAGGCTGGCGAAGGCGGCTGGGATTCTGGTCACCTTGATAGCGCAGGAGAGCGACAAACCGCTCCCCGAGGAAGCCGCACAGGCGCGAGAGGCCTGGCTGAACGCAGGCGGCGTTATTCATTCCCCGGCGATCGCCTGGCCGGAAAATATCGACCTGATTATTGACGCGCTGTTAGGGACCGGGTTAACCCAGGCGCCGCGCGAACCGTTGTCTACGTTAATCGAACGGGCAAACGCCCATCCTGCACCTGTTGTCTCGATAGACATACCTTCCGGGTTGCTGGCACAAACGGGAGCGGCACCCGGTGCGGTCATCAGGGCCGAACGCACGGTTACCTTTATCGTCCTGAAACCGGGTCTGCTGACAGGAAAAGCCCGTGATGTCACCGGGCGCGTCCATTTTAATTCGCTAGGACTGGACGACTGGCTGGCGGGGCAGGATGCGCCGATTCAACGCTTCGACGCCTCGCAACTTGCGCACTGGCTCTCTCCGCGCCGTGCAACGTCGCATAAAGGCGATCACGGTCGGCTGGTGGTGATTGGCGGCGATCACGGTACGGCAGGCGCGATTCGGCTGGCTGGCGAAGCGGCGCTGCGTGCCGGGGCGGGACTGGTACGCGTGCTGACGCGCAGCGAGAATATCGCCCCGCTGTTGACCGCTCGTCCCGAACTGATGGTGCATGAGCTGACGCCGCAGTCCCTTGATGAAAGCCTCGCATGGGCGGATGTCATTATCATTGGTCCAGGGCTTGGACAGGCGGAGTGGGGCAAAAAAGCGCTGCAAAAAGTCGAGAATTTTCGTAAACCGATGCTCTGGGACGCGGATGCGTTGAACCTGCTGGCAATCAACCCCGATAAACGTCACAATCGCGTCATCACACCGCACCCGGGAGAAGCCGCGCGGTTACTGGGGTGTTCTGTCGCAGAAATTGAAAGCGATCGCTTACATTCTGCACAGCGTCTGGTAAAACGTTACGGAGGCGTTGCGGTGTTGAAAGGGGCGGGAACGGTAGTTGCCGCACAACCAGAGGCATTGGGAATTGTCGATGTCGGGAACGCGGGCATGGCCAGCGGCGGCATGGGCGATGTGCTCTCCGGTATTATTGGCGCATTGCTCGGACAGAAGCTTACCCCGTATGATGCAGCCTGTGCTGGCTGCGTGGCCCACGGTGCGGCGGCAGATGTTCTGGCGGCGAGCGTAGGTATGCGCGGTATGTTGGCAACCGATCTTTTTTCCACGCTACAGCGTATTGTTAACCCTGATGTGATTGACGTTTATCATGATGAATCGAGTAATTCCGCTACCTGACGAACAGGCAACATTAGACCTGGGACAACGGGTAGCCAAGGCCTGCAATGGCGCGACCGTTATCTACCTCTACGGTGATTTAGGTGCGGGTAAAACCACCTTTAGTCGGGGATTCCTGCAGGCGTTAGGGCATTCCGGTAATGTAAAAAGTCCAACCTATACGCTGGTCGAACCCTATTCTCTCGATAACCTGATGGTCTATCACTTCGATCTGTATCGTCTTGCCGATCCCGAGGAGCTCGAATTTATGGGGATCCGCGATTATTTTGCCAACGATGCCATTTGCCTGGTGGAATGGCCACAACAGGGTAAAGGTGTACTCCCGGACCCGGATGTCGAAATACACATAGATTACCAGGCGCAAGGTCGTGAGGCGCGCATCAGTGCTGTCTCCTCATCAGGTGATTTGTTGCTGGCGCGTTTAGCCGGTTAACCTTAAAGGTGGCGGGATGATTTATCGCATCAGAAATGGGTTGGTGGCTATGCTGGTTCTGCTGTGCGCGCAGGCCGGGGCTGCCAGCCTCTCCGATATACAGGTCTCCAACGGCGATCGGCAGGCGCGTATTACGCTCAGCTTTATTGGCGATCCTGATTATGCCTTTTCCCATGAAGGCAAACGTACCGTTGCGTTGGATATTAAGCAAACGGGGGTCATTCAGGGGCTTCCGCTGATGTTTAGCGGTAACAACCTGGTGAAGACCATTCGTTCCGGTACGGCGAAAGATCCGCAGTCACTACGACTGATGGTGGATTTAACTGAAAATGGGAAGACCGAGGCGGTAAAACGGCAGAATGGCGGAAATTACACGGTGGTCTTTACCATTAACGCCGATACACCCCCTCCGCCCCCTCCTGCGCCCGTGGTCGCTAAACGCGTGGAGACGCCGGTGGTGACGCCACGTCCGAGTGAACCTGCACGCAATCCGTTTAAAGCCAGTGACGATCGAACCACCGCCGTGACCAGTAGCAATACGGCAACACGCCCAGCGGCCAGGGCGACATCCAGCAGTGGTGACAAAGTGGTGATCGCCATCGATGCCGGGCACGGCGGACAGGACCCCGGCGCGATTGGTCCTGGCGGCACGCGAGAGAAAAATGTCACTATCGCGGTGGCCCGTAAACTGCGCACATTACTCAATGCCGACCCGATGTTTAAAGGCGTGTTAACCCGCGATGGGGATTATTTTATCTCCGTGATGGGGCGATCCGACGTGGCGCGAAAGCAAAACGCCAACTTCCTGGTGTCAATTCACGCCGATGCCGCGCCCAACCGAAGCGCCACCGGTGCTTCCGTATGGGTGCTGTCGAACCGACGCGCCAACAGCGAAATGGCGAACTGGCTGGAAGAACATGAAAAACAGTCAGAGTTGCTGGGCGGTGCGGGGGATGTGCTGGCAAACAGCCAGTCCGATCCTTACTTAAGTCAGGCGGTGCTGGATTTGCAGTTCGGCCATTCCCAACGCGTAGGGTATGATGTGGCAACCAACATGTTAGGCCAGCTCGAACGGATTGGTTCACTGCACAAACGGCGTCCTGAGCATGCCAGCCTGGGCGTTCTGCGCTCGCCGGATATTCCGTCGGTGCTGGTGGAGACCGGCTTTATCAGTAATCACAGTGAAGAACGTCTGTTGGCGAGCGATGCGTATCAGCAGCAGCTGGCCGACGCGATTTACAAAGGGCTGCGTAACTACTTCCAGGCGCATCCGATGCAGTCGGCCCCGCAGGGAAGCGCGGCGCAAACCGCGAGCGCCGCGACGCCGGGTGAGTCGTTGATCAACTAAGGAATTTGCATGCCGATTCAGGTGTTACCGCCACAACTGGCGAACCAGATTGCCGCAGGTGAGGTGGTTGAACGACCTGCATCGGTGGTCAAAGAGCTGGTGGAAAACAGTCTCGATGCCGGGGCGACGCGGATCGATATTGATATCGAGCGCGGCGGCGCGAAGCTTATCCGCATTCGTGACAACGGCTGTGGGATCAAGAAAGATGAACTGGCGCTGGCGCTGGCGCGTCATGCCACCAGTAAAATCGCGTCGCTTGACGATCTGGAAGCGATCATCAGCCTCGGTTTTCGCGGCGAAGCGCTGGCGAGTATCAGTTCGGTGTCTCGCCTGACGCTCACGTCGCGCACTGAAGAGCAGCAGGAAGCCTGGCAAGCCTACGCCGAAGGGCGCGATATGGATGTGACGGTCAAACCGGCCGCACATCCGGTAGGGACCACGCTGGAAGTGCTCGATCTGTTCTATAACACTCCCGCCCGGCGCAAGTTTATGCGCACCGAGAAAACCGAATTCAACCATATTGACGAGATCATTCGACGCATTGCGCTGGCGCGTTTTGATGTGACGATCAACTTGTCGCACAACGGCAAAATGGTGCGTCAGTACCGTGCGGTAGCGAAAGACGGGCCGCAAGAGCGTCGTCTGGGGGCCATTTGCGGCACGCCGTTTCTTGAGCAGGCGTTGGCGATTGAGTGGCAGCATGGCGATCTGACATTACGCGGCTGGGTCGCCGATCCCAATCACACCACGACGGCGCTGGCGGAAATTCAGTACTGCTACGTTAACGGACGTATGATGCGTGACAGGCTGATCAACCATGCGATTCGTCAGGCGTGTGAAGATAAGTTGGGTGCCGATCAGCAGCCCGCGTTTGTGCTGTACCTCGAGATTGACCCGCATCAGGTGGATGTCAACGTGCATCCGGCCAAGCACGAAGTGCGTTTTCATCAGTCGCGCCTGGTGCATGACTTTATCTACCAGGGGGTACTGAGTGTGCTGCAACAGCAGCTTGAATCGCCATTACTACTGGAAGCCGAAGGTGAGCCTGCGCCCCGACACGTTCCCGAAAACCGCGTGGCCGCCGGACGTAACCATTTTGCCGAGCCGGCGCCGGTGCGTGAACCCACGGCACCACGCTACGCCTCCGCGCCGTCAGCGGGCAGCAGCGTTCCGCGCCCGACCGCGGCAAGCTGGCCGCATGCCCAACCGGGCTACCAGAAACAGCAGGGCGAAGTGTATCGCCAGCTCTTGCAAACGCCGACGGCGGCGACAAAATCGCCCGCGGCGGAACCTGCGGTGTCAGCACTGGCGGGACACAGTCAGAGCTTCGGTCGCGTGCTCACTATCGTTGGCAACGACTGCGCGCTGCTGGAACGCGAAGGGAACATTTACCTGCTGGCGCTGCCCGTTGCAGAACGCTGGTTGCGTCAGGCGCAGCTCTCTGCGCAAGAGGGAAAAGTCTGTGCCCAGCCGTTGTTGATTCCGCTGCGGCTAAAAGTCTCTGTGGATGAAAAGGTCGCGCTGGAAAATGCACAGGGCGCGCTGGTGGAATTAGGGATTGAATTTCAGGCAGATGCCCAGCATGTGACCATTCGAGCGGTGCCTTTACCCTTACGCCAACAAAATTTACAAATCTTGATTCCTGAACTGATAGGCTACCTGACGCAGCAGCCAGCGCTTGAACCTGGTAATCTGGCGCAGTGGATTGCGCGTAATCTGATGAGCGAGCATGCGCAGTGGACAATGGCTCAGGCCATTACCCTGTTGGCTGATGTGGAGCGGCTTTGCCCGCAGCTCGTGAAGGCACCGCCGGGTGGTCTGTTGCAACCTGTTGATTTACATACGGCGATGAATGCCCTGAAACATGAGTGATATCAGTAAGGCGAGCCTGCCAAAGGCAATTTTCTTGATGGGGCCAACGGCCTCGGGCAAAACAGCGCTAGCGATTGAATTGCGTAAAGTTTTGCCAGTAGAGTTGATAAGCGTTGATTCCGCCCTTATTTACAAAGGGATGGATATCGGGACGGCGAAACCGGACGCTGAAGAGTTAAAAGTGGCTCCGCACCGATTGCTGGATATTCGCGATCCGTCGCAGGCGTACTCTGCCGCGGATTTCCGCCGCGATGCGCTGGCGCAGATGAGTGAGATCACTGCGGCGGGGCGTATTCCGCTGTTAGTGGGCGGTACGATGTTGTATTTCAAGGCATTGCTGGAAGGCCTCTCGCCGTTACCGTCGGCAGACCCGCAGGTCAGGGCCAAAATTGAGCAACAGGCGGCAGAGCATGGGTGGGATGCGTTGCACCAGCAGTTGCAGACAATCGATCCGGTTGCTGCTGCGCGTATTCATCCGAATGATCCGCAAAGACTTTCCCGAGCACTGGAAGTTTTTTTCATTTCGGGTAAAACTTTAACGGAACTGACGCAAACGTCAGGTGATGCTTTACCGTACCAGGTGCATCAGTTTGCTATCGCCCCAGCGAGCCGTGAGCTATTGCATCAACGCATCGAGCAG
This sequence comes from Citrobacter sp. Ct235, assembly GCF_030332305.1. Lineage (NCBI taxonomy): Bacteria > Pseudomonadati > Pseudomonadota > Gammaproteobacteria > Enterobacterales > Enterobacteriaceae > Citrobacter > Citrobacter sp. Ct235. The sequence goes on along the minus strand of NZ_JAOWIC010000002.1, from coordinate 200,323 downwards.
CGTTTTCATCAGATGTTGGCTTCAGGATTTGAAGCAGAAGTTCGGGCGCTCTTTGCCCGCGGAGATTTGCATACGGACTTGCCTTCCATTCGTTGTGTGGGATACCGCCAGATGTGGTCATACCTTGAAGGCGAAATATCATACGATGAAATGGTTTATAGAGGTGTTTGCGCCACGAGGCAGTTGGCAAAGCGCCAGGTAACCTGGTTGCGCGGTTGGGAAGGGGTGCACTGGCTTGACAGTGAGAAACCTGAGCAGGCGCGGAACGAAGTATTACAGGTTGTTGGTGCTATCGCGAACTGAATGTGTACAATTAAGGCGTATCGTGCGCAATTTTCAGAATCGAAAGATTCAAAGTACAAATAAGCATATAAGGAAAAGAGAGAATGGCTAAGGGGCAATCTTTACAAGATCCGTTCCTGAACGCACTGCGTCGGGAACGTGTTCCAGTTTCTATTTATTTGGTGAATGGTATTAAGCTGCAAGGTCAAATCGAGTCTTTTGATCAGTTTGTGATCCTGTTGAAAAACACGGTCAGCCAGATGGTTTATAAGCACGCGATTTCTACTGTTGTCCCGTCTCGCCCGGTTTCTCATCACAGTAACAATGCCGGTGGCGGTACCAGCAGTAACTATCATCACGGTAGCAGCGCGCAGGGTTCTGCTGCGCAACAGGACAGCGAAGAGACCGAATAAGGTTTTTGACTGTTTTACACACGGGGAGCCAGAATTTCTGCGTTCCCCGCTGATCTATATCGAGGGGTTGACGCTTGTTTGACCGTTATGACGCCGGTGAGCAGGCGGTACTGGTACACATCTATTTTTCGCAAGACAAAGATATGGAAGATCTCCAGGAGTTTGAGTCTCTGGTCTCTTCCGCCGGTGTCGAAGCAATGCAGGTGATTACCGGTAGCCGTAAAGCACCGCACCCGAAGTACTTTGTTGGTGAAGGTAAAGCCGTTGAAATTGCGGAAGCCGTAAAAGCGACAGGCGCTGCCGTCGTATTATTCGATCATGCATTGAGCCCGGCCCAGGAGCGAAACCTGGAGCGCCTGTGTGAGTGTCGTGTTATCGACCGCACCGGCCTTATCTTAGATATTTTTGCGCAACGTGCACGTACCCATGAGGGGAAATTGCAGGTTGAGCTGGCGCAGTTGCGCCATCTGGCTACGCGTCTTGTCCGTGGCTGGACCCACCTCGAAAGACAGAAAGGCGGGATTGGTTTGCGCGGTCCGGGTGAAACCCAGCTCGAAACCGACCGTCGTTTATTGCGAAACCGTATATTGCAGATCCAGTCGCGCCTGGAAAAAGTTGAAAAGCAACGTGAGCAGGGGCGACAGTCGCGCATTAAGGCGGATGTCCCGACCGTCTCGTTGGTGGGATATACCAACGCCGGAAAATCCACCCTTTTCAACCAGATAACCGAAGCCAGGGTCTATGCGGCAGATCAACTGTTTGCCACTCTGGATCCGACGCTGCGACGCATTGACGTGGCGGATGTCGGGGAAACTGTGCTGGCGGATACCGTTGGATTTATCCGCCATCTTCCGCACGATCTGGTGGCGGCGTTTAAAGCGACCCTCCAGGAAACGCGTCAGGCGACGCTGTTGCTGCATGTGGTTGATGCAGCGGACGTGCGTGTGCAGGAAAACATCGACGCAGTGGATACGGTTCTCGAAGAGATCGATGCTCACGAGATCCCGTCCCTGATGGTGATGAACAAGATCGATATGCTGGATGACTTTGAACCGCGTATCGACCGGGATGAAGAGAACAAACCGATCCGTGTCTGGCTTTCCGCGCAGACAGGGATTGGGATACCACAGCTTTTTCAGGCTTTGACGGAGCGACTTTCCGGCGAGGTGGCGCAGCACACGTTGCGTTTGCCGCCGCAGGAAGGGCGTCTGAGAAGCCGTTTTTATCAGCTTCAGGCAATAGAAAAAGAGTGGATGGAGGATGACGGTAGCGTAAGTCTGCAAGTTCGCCTGCCGATCGTTGACTGGCGTCGCCTCTGTAAACAAGAACCGGCACTGAAAGACTATGTTGTCTGACCTGACGGATATGGCCTGAAGATTTTTTCGCCTCTGTACCTTGTGGATGTTGTGCGTCAGGAAGGCGGCAAGTTCTGAACGCTCCTGGAATATAGTCAACTATGTGACTGGGGTTGAGGGATGTAGCCAACGCATCTGTAGCGCAAAAGACACAGGTATAGCATCGCATAACAAATATGGAGCACAAACATGGCGTGGAATCAGCCCGGTAATAACGGACAAGACCGCGACCCGTGGGGAAGCAGCAAACCAGGCGGCAACTCTGAGGGAAATGGAAACAAAGGTGGTCGCGAGCAGGGGCCACCTGATCTCGATGACATCTTTCGCAAACTGAGTAAAAAACTCGGTGGTCTGGGGGGCGGTAAAGGTACCGGCTCTGGCGGCGGAAGTTCATCGCAAGGCCCGCGTCCGCATCTGGGCGGGCGTGTCGTCACCATCGCGGCGGCAGCTATCGTCATTATTTGGGCGGCAAGCGGTTTCTACACCATCAAAGAAGCAGAACGCGGCGTGGTGACACGCTTCGGTAAGTTCAGCCATCTGGTTGAACCGGGCCTGAACTGGAAGCCAACGTTTATCGACGAGGTTACGCCGGTGAACGTGGAAGCCGTCCGCGAACTGGCCGCTTCCGGGGTGATGCTGACCTCGGATGAGAACGTCGTGCGCGTTGAGATGAACGTGCAGTACCGTATCACCGATCCGCAGAAATATCTGTTCAGCGTGACCAGCGCAGATGACAGTCTGCGTCAGGCGACCGACAGCGCCCTGCGTGGCGTAATCGGTAAATACACCATGGACCGTATCCTGACCGAAGGGCGTACCGTTATTCGTAGCGATACCCAGCGTGAACTGGAAGAGACCATTCGTCCGTACAACATGGGTATTACCCTGCTGGACGTCAACTTCCAGGCAGCGCGTCCGCCGGAAGAGGTGAAAGCGGCGTTTGACGATGCAATTGCTGCACGTGAGAACGAACAGCAGTACATCCGTGAAGCGGAAGCGTATACCAACGAAGTTCAGCCGCGTGCGAACGGTCAGGCACAGCGTATCCTCGAAGAGGCACGTGCCTACAGAACGCAAACTATCCTGGAAGCACAGGGTGAAGTGGCGCGCTTTGCTAAGATCCTGCCGGAATATAAAGCCGCACCGCAGATTACTCGCGAGCGTCTGTATATCGAGACGATGGAAAAAGTGTTGAGCCATACCCGCAAAGTGTTGGTTAACGACAAAGGTGGCAATCTGATGGTTCTGCCATTGGATCAGATGCTGAAAGGCGCGAGCACGCCAGCGGCAAAGAGCGATAGCGGTTCAAACCTGCTGCGTCTGCCTTCCACGTCTTCTTCCAGCAGCACCGGAGCAAGCAACACCTCGTCCACCAGTCAGGGCGATATTATGGACCAACGCCGCGCCAACGCGCAGCGTAACGACTACCAGCGTCAGGGGGAATAACGATGCGTAAGTCAGTTATTGCGATTATCATCATCGTGCTGGTAGTGCTGTACACCTCTATTTTCGTGGTGAAAGAAGGTGAGCGCGGAATTAAGTTCCAGTTCAGCAGCGTCGTGCGCGATGCTGACAAAAAACCGTTGATTTATGAGCCAGGCCTGCACTTTAAGGTTCCCTTTATTCAGTCGGTGAAAATGCTCGATGCGCGTATCCAGACGATGGATAACCAGGCCGATCGCTTTGTCACCAAAGAGAAGAAAGACCTGATTGTCGATTCTTACATCAAGTGGCGCATCAGCGATTTCAGCCGTTACTTCCTGGCGACGGGCGGCGGCGATATTTCTCAGGCTGAAGTGTTGTTGAAACGTAAGTTCTCTGACCGTTTGCGTTCTGAGATTGGTCGTCTGGATGTGAAAGACATCGTGACCGACTCCCGTGGTCGTCTGACCCTGGAAGTTCGTGACGCGCTGAACTCTGGTTCTGCCGGAACGGAAGACGAAGTGGCGACGCCAGCCGCGGATAACGCGATTGCGGAAGCCGCTGAGCGCGTGACCGCAGAAACCAATGGCAAAGTGCCGGTGATCAACCCGAACAGTATGGCGGCGCTGGGGATCGAAGTGGTCGACGTACGGATCAAGCAGATCAACCTGCCGACCGAGGTGTCTGAAGCGATCTACAATCGTATGCGCGCTGAGCGTGAAGCGGTAGCGCGTCGTCACCGTTCACAAGGTCAGGAAGAAGCGGAAAAACTGCGCGCGACAGCCGACTATGAAGTGACCAAAACGCTGGCGGAAGCTGAGCGTCAGGGTCGTATCATGCGCGGTGAAGGGGATGCTGAAGCGGCGAAACTGTTTGCCGATGCGTTCAGCCAGGATCCTGACTTCTACGCCTTTATTCGTAGCCTGCGTGCTTACGAGAAGAGCTTCGAAGGCAATCAGGATGTCATGATCATGAGCCCGGACAGCGATTTCTTCCGCTACATGAAGACACCGAGTACCGCAACGCGATAATATCGCTCCAACGGTTTTAGGTTAGACGCATAAAACCACCGGCATCCTCAGGGATGCGGTGGTTTTCTTTTTTATAAGGACGTCCAATGAACTCAACAATCTGGTTGGCACTTGCCCTGGTGTTAGTGCTTGAGGGTTTAGGCCCGATGCTCTATCCGCGAGCATGGAAGAAGATGATTTCTGCCATGACGCAGTTGCCCGAAAATACGTTACGTCGTTTTGGCGGCGGACTTGTGGTTGCGGGCGTTGTGGTCTACTACATGTTGAGGAAAACGATTGGCTGATCAAAAAGTGTGCGAAATTAGCTGATTTTTGCATGCAAAAAGTGCTGTATATCTGAAAAAGCGATGGTAGAATCCATTTTTAAGCAAACGGTGATTTTGAAAAATGGGTAACAACGTCGTCGTACTGGGCACCCAATGGGGTGACGAAGGTAAAGGAAAGATCGTCGATCTTCTGACTGAACGGGCTAAATATGTTGTACGCTACCAGGGCGGTCACAACGCAGGCCATACTCTCGTAATCAACGGTGAAAAAACCGTCCTCCATCTTATTCCATCAGGTATTCTCCGTGAGAACGTCATCAGCATCATCGGTAACGGTGTTGTGCTGTCTCCGGCTGCATTGATGAAAGAGATGAAAGGACTGGAAGATCGTGGTGTTCCTGTTCGCGAGCGTTTGCTGCTGTCTGAGGCATGCCCGCTGATTCTGGACTACCACGTTGCGCTGGATAACGCGCGTGAGAAAGCTCGTGGCGCGAAAGCGATCGGCACTACCGGTCGTGGTATCGGGCCGGCTTACGAAGACAAAGTCGCACGTCGTGGTCTGCGCGTTGGCGACCTGTTCGACAAAGCCACGTTCGCTGAAAAACTGAAAGAAGTGATGGAATATCACAACTTCCAGTTGGTTAACTTCTACAAAGTTGACGCGGTTGACTACCAGAAAGTGCTGGATGATGTGATGGCGATTGCCGACATCCTGACTGCAATGGTGGTTGATGTTTCCGATCTTCTGGACCAGGCGCGCAAGCGTGGCGATTTCGTCATGTTCGAAGGTGCGCAGGGGACACTGCTGGATGTTGACCACGGTACTTATCCGTACGTAACCTCCTCTAACACCACTGCAGGTGGCGTGGCGACCGGTTCAGGCCTGGGTCCGCGTTATGTGGATTACGTTCTGGGCATCATCAAGGCTTACTCCACTCGCGTGGGTGCGGGTCCGTTCCCGACTGAGCTGTTTGATGATATCGGTGAGTTCCTGTGCAAACAGGGTAACGAATACGGTGCCACTACCGGTCGTCGTCGTCGTACCGGCTGGCTGGACTCCGTGGCTGTGCGCCGTGCGGTACAGATCAACTCCCTGTCGGGCTTCTGCCTGACCAAACTGGACGTACTGGACGGTTTGAAAGAGGTGAAAATCTGTGTCGCTTATCGTATGCCGGATGGCCGTGAAGTGACCACGACACCGCTGGCGGCTGACAATTGGGAAGGTATCGAGCCGATTTACGAAACCATGCCGGGCTGGTCTGAATCCACCTTTGGCGTGAAAGAGCGTAGCGGTTTGCCGCAGGCAGCGCTGAACTACATTAAGCGTATCGAAGAACTGACCGGTGTACCGATTGATATTATTTCTACCGGCCCGGATCGTACTGAGACCATGATTCTGCGCGACCCGTTCGACGCATAATTTTGGTTCGTGGCGCAGTGCCTGATGGCGCTGCGCTTATCAGGTCTACAGAGTGTAGTAGGCCGGATAAGACGCAAAGCGTCGCCATCCGGCTTAATCGTGCGTTAAACCCTCGCTTTTTCCTTCCTGAGTGAAATAAATTGGCAGTCGGACAGATGGCTGGTTTATCATCAATATATAAGATGTATCCCGTTCCCCCCTTTTCCCTGAGGTCGATGTGCAGTTAACGAGTTTCACCGATTACGGACTACGAGCGCTAATCTATATGGCGTCACTCCCGGAGGGTCGCATGACCAGTATTTCGGAGGTGACGGATGTCTACGGCGTTTCCCGTAATCATATGGTCAAAATAATCAATCAACTTAGCCGGGCGGGCTTTGTGACTGCTATTCGGGGGAAAAATGGTGGGATCCGCTTAGGCAAAGCCGCGAATACCATTCGGATTGGCGATGTCGTGCGCGAGCTCGAACCGCTGTCGTTGGTGAACTGTAGCAGCGAGTTTTGCCACATTACCCCTGCCTGTCGACTTAAACAGGCACTTTCTAAGGCCGTGCAAAGTTTTCTTACGGAACTGGATAACTACACGCTTGCCGATTTGGTTGAAGAAAATCAACCGCTTTATAAATTATTGCTGGTGGAATAATGAAGTCCACAGTATTTCGCGTCGTATCACCGCGGCAACTGAGCGAATCCCCACGCGCTTACAAAAGCAAGTGACTGGGGAGAGCAAAAGCAGCCAACAAAGAGACGGCGAGAAAGACGACGGAATTCCACCGGAGCTGACAATGGAGGAACCTCAATGTCACAAGATCCTTTCCAGGAACGCGAAGCTGAAAAGTACGAAAATCCTATCCCAAGCCGGGAATTTATCCTCGAACATTTAACAAAACGTGAAAAACCGGCCAGCCGTGATGAGCTGGCTGTGGAGCTGAACATTGAAGGCGAAGAGCAGCAGGAAGCCCTGCGCCGTCGTCTGCGCGCGATGGAGCGTGACGGACAGCTGGTCTTCACCCGTCGCCAGTGCTATGCGCTGCCGGAACGTCTCGATCTGCTGAAAGGTACCGTTATTGGCCACCGTGATGGCTACGGCTTTCTGCGCGTCGAAGGACGTAAAGACGATTTATATCTCTCCAGCGAGCAGATGAAAACCTGCATCCATGGCGATCAGGTGCTGGCGCAACCGCTGGGTGCAGATCGTAAAGGCCGCCGCGAAGCGCGTATCGTACGCGTGCTGGTGCCGAAAACCAGCCAGATTGTCGGTCGTTACTTCACCGAGGCAGGCGTGGGCTTTGTCGTTCCGGATGACAGTCGCCTGAGCTTCGATATTCTGATCCCGCCGGAAGAGGTGATGGGCGCCCGCATGGGATTTGTGGTGGTGGTTGAACTCACCCAGCGTCCGACGCGCCGCACCAAAGCGGTAGGTAAAATCGTTGAAGTGCTGGGCGATAACATGGGTACCGGTATGGCTGTCGATATGGCGCTACGGACCCATGAAATCCCGTACATCTGGCCTGCCGCCGTTGAAAAACAGGTTGCCAGTCTGAAAGAAGAGGTGCCTGAAGAGGCAAAAGTCGGTCGTGTGGATTTACGCGATTTACCGTTAGTCACCATCGACGGCGAAGACGCCCGCGACTTTGACGATGCGGTCTATTGCGAGAAGAAACGCGGTGGCGGCTGGCGTTTGTGGGTGGCCATTGCCGACGTGAGCTATTACGTGCGTCCGCCGACGCCGCTCGACCAGGAAGCGCGTAATCGCGGGACGTCCGTGTACTTCCCGTCGCAGGTGGTACCGATGCTGCCGGAAGTGCTCTCCAACGGCCTGTGCTCACTGAACCCGCAGGTTGACCGTCTGTGCATGGTCTGCGAAATGACCGTGTCGACCAAAGGACGTCTGACAGGGTATAAATTCTACGAAGCGGTGATGAGCTCGCACGCGCGTCTGACCTATACCAAGGTCTGGCATATATTGCAGGGCGATCAAGAGCTACGCGAGCAGTATGCGCCGCTGGTTACGCATATCGAAGAACTGCACAATCTTTACAAGGTGCTGGATAAAGCCCGTGAAGAGCGCGGCGGTATCTCGTTTGAAAGTGAAGAAGCGAAGTTCATTTTCAACGCGGAACGTCGTATTGAGCGGATTGAGCAAACCCAGCGTAACGATGCGCACAAGCTGATTGAAGAGTGCATGATTCTGGCAAACATCTCGGCGGCGCGTTTCGTTGAGAAGGCCCAGGAGCCTGCGCTGTTCCGTATTCACGACAAGCCGACTACCGAGGCTATCACCTCCTTCCGTTCCGTTCTGGCGGAACTGGGGCTGGAACTGCCGGGCGGTAACAAGCCGGAACCACGTGACTACGCGGAACTGCTGGAATCGGTTGCCGATCGTCCCGATGCCGAAATGTTGCAAACTATGCTACTGCGCTCGATGAAGCAGGCGATTTACGATCCGGAAAACCGCGGTCACTTTGGCCTGGCGCTGCAACAGTATGCGCACTTTACGTCGCCAATCCGTCGTTACCCGGATCTCTCGCTGCACCGCGCCATTAAGTATCTGCTGGCGAAAGAGCAGGGTCATAAGGGCAACACCACCGAGACCGGCGGTTATCACTATTCGATGGAAGAGATGCTGCAACTGGGCCAGCACTGTTCGATGACCGAACGTCGTGCGGATGAAGCAACCCGTGACGTTGCTGACTGGCTGAAGTGCGACTTCATGCTGGATCAGGTTGGCAATGTCTTTAAAGGCGTGATTGCCAGCGTCACCGGTTTTGGCTTCTTTGTACGTCTGGACGAGCTGTTTATTGATGGTCTGGTGCATGTCTCTTCGCTTGATAACGACTACTACCGTTTTGACCAGGTGGGGCAGCGCCTGACCGGCGAATCCAGCGGTCAGACTTACCGTCTTGGCGATCGCGTGGAAGTGCGCGTAGAAGCGGTCAATATGGATGAGCGCAAGATCGACTTCAGCCTGATCTCCAGCGAACGAGCACCGCGTAACGAAGGTAAAACGGCGCGCGAAAGAGCGAAAAAAGGCGATGCGGGTAAAAAAACCGGGCGTCGTCGTCAGGTCGGCAAAAAAGTGAACTTTGAGCCTGACAGCGCTTTCCGCGGCGAGAAGAAAGGCAAGGCCGGGGCTAAGCCTGCGGCGGAGAAGAAAGGCGATAAAAAAGCGAAAAAGCCATCGACAAAAACGCTTAAAATCGCAGCAGCCACGAAAGCAAAACGCGCCTCGAAAAAGAAAGACGCGCAGTAAGCCACACAGTGTAAGCCGGGGACGCAGAGCGTCACCCGGCATGATTAACTATTAACGAGTAATTTCATGAGTGAAATGATTTACGGCATCCATGCGGTGCAGGCCCTGCTGGAGCGTGCTCCTGAACGTTTTCAGGATGTCTTTATTCTCAAAGGCCGTGAAGATAAGCGCCTGCTGCCGCTGATTCACGCCCTCGAAGCGCAGGGTGTGGTCATCCAACTGGCGAACCGTCAGTTTCTGGATGAGAAAAGCGAAGGGGCCGTACATCAGGGCATCATCGCCCGCGTGAAGCCGGGCCGTCAGTATCAGGAAAACGATCTGCCGGATCTGATCGCCTCACTGGATCAACCTTTCCTGCTGATCCTGGATGGCGTGACCGACCCGCATAACCTCGGCGCCTGTTTGCGTAGCGCCGATGCCGCCGGCGTCAATGCGGTGATTGTGCCGAAAGATCGTTCTGCCCAACTGAATGCCACAGCGAAGAAAGTCGCCTGCGGCGCAGCGGAAAGCGTTCCGTTGATCCGGGTGACTAACCTGGCGCGTACCATGCGTATGTTGCAGGAAGAGAATATCTGGATTGTCGGCACGGCGGGTGAAGCTGACCATACCCTCTATCAGAGCAAAATGACGGGGCGTATGGCGCTGGTGATGGGGGCAGAAGGTGAGGGAATGCGTCGTCTGACGCGTGAACATTGTGACGAACTGATCAGCATTCCGATGGCCGGTAGCGTCTCATCACTTAACGTTTCTGTCGCCACAGGTATCTGTCTGTTCGAGGCCGTTCGCCAGCGTAGCTAATGTCGTATCCCCGAAGCCATCCAGCAGGATGGCTTTTTTGTGTCCTCCTTTCCAGGCATTCTCCGCTCAGACTGACCATACTTACTGAGATGCCATTGAAGGAGGGAAACATAATGCATTGGCAAACTCACACCGTTTTTAATCAGCCGTTACCCCTGAATAACAGTAATCTGTTCCTGTCTGATGGTGCGCTCTGCGAAGCGGTGGCGCGCGAGGGGGCGGGCTGGGACAGCGAACTTCTCGCCAGTATCGGTCAACAACTCGGCACCGCCGAATCTCTTGAACTGGGACGGCTGGCAAACGCCTGGCCACCGGAGCTGCTGCGTTACGACCCTCGGGGGCAGCGACTGGACGACGTTCGCTTCCATCCCGCATGGCACCTGTTGATGCAGGGGCTGTGTACCAACCGTGTACATAACCTGCCCTGGGAGGAGGAGGCGCGCGCCGGATCGTTTGTTGCCCGGGCCGCGCGCTTTATCTTGCATGCGCAGGTGGAAGCCGGGACGCTCTGCCCCATCACCATGACCTTCGCCGCCACGCCGCTGTTGCAGCAGATGTTGCCCGCTACGTTTGCCGACTGGCAAACGCCTCTGCAAAGCGATCGCTATGATTCGCACCTCGCACCGGCTGGGCAAAAGCGTGGCCTGCTGATTGGTATGGGGATGACGGAAAAGCAGGGCGGTTCTGATGTGCTGAGCAACACCACCCGCGCCGAGCGGCTGGAGGATGGATCGTACCGGTTGGTAGGACATAAATGGTTTTTCTCGGTGCCACAAAGTGATGCCCATTTGGTACTGGCGCAGGCAAAAGGCGGCCTCTCCTGCTTCTTCGTCCCCCGCTTTTTACCTGACGGTCAGCGCAATGCGATCCGCCTCGAACGGCTAAAAGACAAGCTGGGGAATCGTTCTAATGCCAGTGCGGAAGTGGAGTTTCAGGATGCCATCGGCTGGCTGCTGGGAGACGAGGGCGAAGGCGTTCGTCATATTCTGAAGATGGGCGGTCTGACGCGTTTTGACTGCGCGCTTGGCAGCCACGGCCTGATGCGTCGCGCCTTCTCGGTTGCTGTCTACCACGCGCACCAGCGTATGGTGTCTGGCAAGCCGCTGATCGAGCAACCGATGATGCGCCAGATGCTCAGCCGCATGGCGTTACAGCTGGAAGGGCAAACCGCGTTGCTGTTTCGTTTGGCTCACGCCTGGGATCGGCGTAGCCATGCCAATGAACGGCTCTGGGCGCGGCTGTTCACCCCCGCTGCGAAATTCGTCGTCTGTCAAAGCGGCATCCCGTTTGTGGCGGAGGCGATGGAGGTACTCGGCGGGATAGGGTATTGCGAAGAGAGCGAACTGCCGCGGTTGTACCGGGAAATGCCGGTTAACAGCATCTGGGAAGGCTCTGGCAATGTTATGTGCCTCGATGTTCTGCGGGTCATCGGTAAACAAACGGGGGTCGATGAGATGCTGAGCGAAGCGTTCTCTGACGTCAGGGGTCAGGACAGACACTTCGATCGCGCGGTACGTCAGCTTTTGCCGCGACTGCGCAAGCCTTCTGAAGAACTGGGCCGCGATATCACTCAGCAGATTTTTCTGTTGGGATGCGGGACGGAAATGTTGCGGCATGCGTCACCGCCTGTTGCACAAGCCTGGTGTCAGATGATGCTGGATACGCGCGGTAGGATGTTGCTATCAGAACGGGTACAGGACGCGCTGTTGTTACGGGCGACAGGGGGATTGCGCTGAACGTTGCCGGATGCGCCTGTGCCATCCGGCAATCTGTTACGCGTAGAGAATAGCCTGTACGCGCCAGTTATCGGGCTGCTGATCTTCGTACATCTGAACGATGCGATACCATGATGCACCTTGTTCATCGGCTTTTAGCGCCACGATACGCTCCACATCCTGTGGGTTTCCGTAAATATTACTGACAGAGATCAGGCCAATTTCATTGAGGCCAGTCACGCAATCCGCACTTGCGAATTCGGCAGACTGCGCCGTCGTACTCACCAGTCCGGCAGTTAACAGCAGTGAGGATAAGGCAAGAGATTGTTTCATCGTCAGCTCCATTTTATGTTTCCCCGCAATGCGCAGGGCATTCCATCGCCGAAATAAACGTCCAGCCTCCTGCTGTCGGTTTATTGTGCACAGGTAAACGTATAGAGGCGTAAAGCTACGTGAAATTGCCTTAAATTCCCTCAATGACTATTTACGATATAAGATGGCCTGTGAATACCACTGACCCGTCACGATGGTTTCATCAACCAGGACAATAACGTAATAATCGGCTTTCGCTGCGGCGGCTTTCGCTTTGACTTCATCGACGGCATCATCCGGAGAGCCTCTGACCAGAGAGGTCACCGTTCCCATCCGTTGCAACCCTTGTGTTTGATCGCGACGAATTTCTTGCGGATGATCGGCGACGGGTGGCGCTGGCTGCGGCGTTCCCTGAAGAATGCTACATCCACTTAAGAGCATCACCAATATCAATGAGGTAAACCGACGCATCACTCTATCTCGTTTCCTGATAGCCATAGTGTAGTGCCTTATTAATTTCCCTTTGGGGGAATGTTCCCAAAATGTTACCTTCCGCGCGATTTTCGAATGAAAATGTCGCGAAAGCGTAATCCAGTTCTCAACATTATGAATCGTTGTTGAACACGCTACCTTGTTTATAATGTGACCCGTGGCATACCAGAGCCAAAAGGGGACGCAAATGATTGAAATTGAAATACGTCAGTTGGCGGAACATCACCTGCTTCACGCTTTTCCTGCGGGGCAACGCAATACACCTTTGCCGTGTATTGTTTTCTATCACGGATTTACCTCTTCCAGTCTGGTCTACAGCTACTTTGCCGTTGCGCTGGCGCAGGCCGGATTTCGGGTCATTATGCCAGACGCTGCCGAGCATGGGGCGCGGTTCAACGGTGACGCACAGGCGAGAATGGGGCATTTCTGGCAGATTTTGCAACAAAACATGCAGGAATTTGCGGCATTACGAGCGGCTCTGGACACAGAAAACTGGCTGCTGGATGACCGCCTCGCGGTCGGAGGCGCGTCAATGGGGGCAATGACTGCGCTGGGGATTATGACTCAGCATCCGGAGGTCAACTGTGTCGCCAGCCTGATGGGATCGGGCTATTTTACCCGTCTGGCGCGAACGTTGTTTCCCCCTTCTGCCCTGGACACACCCGCCCGGCAAGAGGCGTTCGCCCGCATTATTGCGCTGTTGGCGAAGTGGGACGTGTCGCAGCAGCTTGACCGACTGGCCGACAGACCGTTGCTGTTATGGCATGGCCAGGACGATGACGTGGTTCCGGCGGCGGAAAGTTTCCGTTTGCAGCAGGCGATGATTCAGGCCGGGCTGGACCAGAATCTGACCTGCCAGTGGCAAGCGGGCGTGCGCCATCGCATCACGCCCGAAGCCCTGAGCGCAACGGTGTCTTTTTTCCGTCAGTATCTCTAGACGCGCAGAATGCTAACGCCTTGTGCCTCAAGCTGTTTCAGGATCTCAGGGTTAGCATTTTTGCCAGTGATGAGCATATCGATCTGGTCCGCGCGGCTGAACAACATCCCTGCCCGCTCGCCGACTTTACTGCTGTCGACCAGTACCACCAGTTTACCGACGACACTCAGCATTTTCTGCTCCGCCATTGCAGTGAGCATATCGGTTTTATACAGTCCGTCAGTGGTCAGCCCTTTACCACTGGTAAACATCCAGTGCCCAGCGTAGAGACTGTTTTCACTGCCCTGCGGACTGAGGGTGATCGACTGGCTCTTATTGTACTGCCCCCCCATGATGATCACGCTTTCATGCTCTTGATCGATAAGATAATTGGCCAGCGGCAGATAGTTGGTAATGATCTGTACAGGCTTTCCGCACATTTCACGGCCCAGGAGAAATGCGGTAGAACCGCAGTTGATCACCACGCTTTCCCCCGGATTGACCAGTTGAGACGCCGCTTTTGCGATACGCACCTTTTCGTCGTGATTCTGCGCCTGATGCAGGTTCATCGGCGTCCAGCGGGGGCGTGGTAGGGAAATGGCTTCGGCCCCATTGCGGACTTTTTTAAGCTTGCCGCTCTCATCAAGTTTATTGATATCCCGACGCGCTGTGGCGGGGGAAATCTCCAGACGTTCGATGATATTCTCAACGGTGACAAATCCCAACTGCGCCAGCATGTCCAGTAAGATTTGATGTCTCTGTGCTTCAGTCATGAGCTATTCCGATAAAAAATGATTTCAAAAGATGATATTTGAAATAGCCTGAAAATACTAAAGTAAATATGAATAAACGCCGGGATTTTCCCGGCGTTTTGCGCATTACAGGAAGGATTTAAAGGGCAGGTCTGGTTCGATAGTAAAGCAGTCATCAAAGCCGCGCGGATAGTGATATTCAACGTTATCTTTATCCAGAGGCCAGGTAAATTTACCGCCAACCTGCCAGATGAAGGGCTTGAAGCCGTACTTCAGCCTGTCTTTTTTCATCTCCCACAGTACGCGGATTTCCTGCGGATCGGCCTGGAAATTTGACCAGATGTCATGATGAAACGGGATCACGACTTTGGTGTTTAATGATTCCGCCATGCGCAGGATGTCAGCACTGGTCATTTTATCGGTAATGCCGCGCGGGTTTTCACCATAAGAACCCAGCGCCACGTCGATCTGATACTCGTTACCGTGCTTGGCGTAATAGTTGGAGTAGTGCGAATCACCGCTGTGATAGAGGGTGCCACCCGGCGTTTTGAACAGATAGTTGACGGCGCGTTCGTCCATGCCATCCGGCAGTACGCCAGCGGCTTTTTGATCGGCAGGCAGGGTAATCAGCGCGGTGCGATCGAAGGCGTCCAGCGCGTGAATCTCAATATCTTTCACTTTCACCACGTCGCCCGGTTTGACCACGATGCAACGTTCTTTCGGCACACCCCAGCCGATCCAGAGATTTACACATGTCTGCGGACCAATAAACGGTACGTCATCAGCGCAGTTTTGCATGACTGCGGCGGCGACATTGACGTCAATGTGATCATTATGATCGTGGGTCGCCAGTACCGCATCAATCTGTCGAATGGCAAAAGGATCAAGAACAAACGGTGTGGTGCGCAGGTTAGGTTGTAACTTCTTCACTCCTGCCATACGCTGCATCTGATGCCCTGTTTTCATCAGCGGGTTACCGTGGCTTTGTTTACCGGTACCGCACCAGAAGTCCACGCAAATATTGGTCGCGCCCTGCGATTTCAGCCAGATACCGGTGCAACCCAGCCACCACATGGCAAAGGTTCCTGGAGCGACCCGCTCCTGTTCAATCTCTTCATTCAGCCAGCTACCCCACTCCGGGAAGGTGCTCAGGACCCATGATTCACGGGTGATGGTGTTTACTTTACTCATCGTTTTGACTCCTGGTTAAATCAAAAATAATCATATATTGATTCAATGTGATTGATGTTGACATCATTTTGATCGCATTGCAATGAGTAAATAAAGAGGGTTTGGCCTCGTCACATCACTGTAAGTCTCAAATTTCATTGCTTTTTTATAAAGTGATTCATTTTAACTAAATGAATTATAAAGACTAAATTGTTATTGTGATGATGCGGAAGGATTCATTGCTCATCCCTGGGAAATAATTTGCGTGATAGGTCACAAATAATCAAATTCAATCTTGTTGTGATTACTTTTGATTAATAAAGTGATGGCACTAACCTCGCAGGGATTATCCCTCATGTTCCCATTTTCTGGAGAGAGTTATGGAGATCCTCTACAACGTCTTTACCGTTTTCTTTAATCAGGTAATGACGAATGCTCCGCTGCTGCTGGGTATTGTGACGTGCCTGGGCTACATCCTGCTGCGCAAAAGTGTGAGCGTGATTATCAAAGGCACCATCAAAACGATTATCGGTTTTATGCTGTTACAGGCAGGTTCTGGCATTTTGACCAGCACTTTCAAACCGGTGGTGGCGAAAATGTCCGAGGTCTTCGGTATTAACGGCGCTATCTCAGACACTTATGCATCTATGATGGCGACTATCGAGCGTATGGGTGACGCCTATAGCTGGGTGGGTTATGCGGTACTGCTGGCTTTGGCGCTGAACATTTGCTACGTGTTTCTGCGCCGCATCACCGGCATTCGCACCATCATGCTCACAGGTCACATTATGTTCCAGCAGGCAGGGTTGATTGCCGTTACTCTGTTCATCTTTGGTTATTCGATGTGGACCACCATTATTTGCACTGCAATCATGGTGTCACTGTACTGGGGCATCACCTCCAACATGATGTATAAGCCGACCCAGGACGTGACCGATGGCTGTGGTTTCTCCATTGGCCATCAACAGCAGTTTGCGTCGTGGATTGCTTATAAAGTCGCGCCGTATCTGGGTAAAAAAGAGGAGAGCGTTGAAGACCTCAAATTGCCCGGCTGGCTGAATATTTTCCACGACAATATCGTCTCTACGGCGATTGTGATGACCATCTTCTTCGGTGCGATTTTGCTCTCCTTCGGTATTGATACCGTGCAGGCCATGGCCGGCAAAGTGCACTGGACGATCTACATTCTGCAAACCGGTTTTGCTTTTGCGGTGGCGATTTTCATTATCACCCAGGGGGTGCGCATGTTTGTTGCGGAACTCTCTGAAGCCTTCAACGGTATCTCCCAGCGCCTGATTCCGGGAGCGGTTCTGGCGATTGACTGTGCGGCTATCTATAGCTTTGCACCGAATGCCGTGGTTTGGGGCTTTATGTGGGGCACCGTCGGTCAACTCATTGCGGTAGGTATTCTGGTGGGTTGTGGTTCCTCCATTCTGATTATTCCTGGTTTTATCCCGATGTTCTTCTCCAACGCCACTATCGGCGTGTTCGCGAACCACTTCGGCGGCTGGCGTGCGGCACTCAAAATTTGTCTGGTGATGGGGATGATTGAAATCTTTGGCTGCGTCTGGGCGGTGAAACTCACCGGTATGAGCGCCTGGATGGGCATGGCGGACTGGTCGATTCTGGCGCCGCCGATGATGCAGGGCTTCTGGTCCATCGGTATCGCGTTTATGGCCGTCATCATCGCTATTGCACTGGTTTATATGATCTTCGCCGGGCGTACGTTGCGGGCTGAAGAAGATGCGGAAAAACAACTGGCAGAGGCTTCTGCTAAATAAGGAGTTTTGAATATGACCGTACGTATTCTGGCTGTATGTGGCAACGGGCAGGGAAGCTCCATGATCATGAAAATGAAAGTGGACCAGTTTTTGACCCAATCAAATATTGACCACACGGTAAACAGTTGCGCGGTAGGTGAATACAAAAGTGAGTTGAGCAGCGCGGATATCATCATTGCTTCCACCCATATTGCAGGCGAGATCAGCGTGACGGGTAATAAATATGTGGTGGGTGTACGAAACATGCTGTCACCTGCAGATTTTGGCCCGAAACTGCTGGAGGTGATCAAAGCGCATTTCCCGCAGGACATGAAGTAAGGACACAACATGAAACTACGTGATTCACTGGCGGAGAATAAATCTATCCGTTTACAGGCAGAGGCGAATAGCTGGCAGGAAGCTGTGAAAATCGGTGTCGATCTGCTGGTGGCTGCAGACGTGGTCGAGCCTCGCTACTACCAGGCCATTCTGGATGGCGTAGCCCAGTTTGGCCCCTACTTTGTTATTGCTCCCGGTCTGGCAATGCCGCATGGTCGCCCGGAAGAGGGCGTCAAGAAAACGGGGTTCTCACTGGTGACGTTGAAAACGCCGTTGTCGTTCAACCATGAAGATAACGATCCGGTCGATATCCTGATCACCATGGCGGCAGTAGATGCCAACACGCATCAGGAGGTGGGCATCATGCAGATCGTCAATCTGTTTGAAGATGAAGCCAATTTTGACCGTTTGCGGGCCTGCCGTACCGAGCAGGACGTACTGGATTTAATTGACCGCACCAACGCGGCCTCCATTTAAGAGGGAAACACGATGTCTTTACCTATGTTACAGGTCGCGCTGGATAACCAAACGCTCTCCCATGCCTACGAAACCACCCGTTTAATCGCCGAAGAGGTCGATATCATCGAAGTCGGCACCATTCTGTGTGTAGGTGAAGGCGTACGTGCGGTTCGAGACCTGAAAGCACTCTATCCGCATAAGATCGTACTGGCAGATGCAAAAATTGCCGATGCGGGCAAAATCCTCTCTCGCATGTGTTTTGAAGCTAATGCCGATTGGGTGACTGTGATTTGCTGCGCCGATATCAACACCGCCAAAGGTGCGCTGGACGTGGCGAAAGCGTTCGATGGTGATGTTCAAATCGAACTGACCGGCTACTGGACCTGGGAACAGGCGCAGGAGTGGCGCAATGCAGGTATTCAACAGGTGGTTTATCACCGCAGCCGCGATGCGCAAGCCGCAGGCGTGGCGTGGGGTGAAGCCGATATCAGCGCTATCCAGCGTCTGTCTGATATGGGCTTTAAAGTTACCGTCACAGGCGGTCTGGCGCTGGAAGATCTGCCATTGTTCGCCGGTATTCCGATCCACGTCTTTATCGCGGGTCGTAGCATTCGTGATGCGGCTTCTCCGGTTGAAGCCGCGCGTCAGTTCAAACGCGCCATTGCAGAACTGTGGGGATGAGGAGCGGATATGCTTTCGGAACAGAATCCGCTTGGTATTTATGAGAAAGCGCTCCCTGCCGGGGAGTGCTGGCTGGAACGCTTGCGGATGGCGAATGCGCTGGGTTTTGACTTCGTTGAAATGTCGGTAGATGAAACCGATGCCCGCCTGGCGAGGCTTGACTGGAGTCAGGAGCAGCGCCTGGCGTTGGTGAGCGCCATTGCGGAAACGGGCGTACGCGTGCCTTCTCTGTGTCTGAGTGCGCATCGCCGTTTTCCTTTAGGAAGCGAAGATGATGCTGTACGTACGCAGGGACTGGAGATCATGCGTAAAGCGATTCAGTTAGCCCAGGACATTGGGATTCGCGTAATTCAGCTCGCGGGCTATGACGTCTACTATCAGGAAGCCAATAACGAGACGCGGTGCCGCTTCCGGGACGGACTGAAAGAGAGCGTTGAGATGGCAAGCCGTGCCCAGGTGACGCTGGCGATGGAGATCATGGATTATCCCTTGATGAATTCCATCAGTAAGGCGCTGGGCTATGCGCACTACCTGAACAATCCGTGGTTCCAGTTGTACCCTGATATCGGCAATTTGTCGGCATGGGACAATGACGTGCAGATGGAACTACAGGCCGGAATCGGGCATATCGTGGCGGTGCATGTCAAAGACACGAAGCCGGGCGTGTTCAAGAACGTGCCGTTTGGCGAAGGCATTGTCGATTTCGAGCGTTGTTTCAAAACGCTCAAACAGAGTGGCTATTGCGGGCCCTATCTGATTGAGATGTGGAGTGAAACGGCGGAAAACCCGACAGCTGAAGTGGCGAAAGCGCGAGACTGGGTGAAAGCGCAGATGGCCAGCGCAGGTCTGATGGCGCGACATTAAGCCTGGTTTCAAACTGATCGTTCACTATCTGATGAATAAACTCGTGATGCAAGGAGGGTTCCGAGCGACTGGTGCGGGCAATAGTCGATCAATGTCCAGAACATGCCCCCGCCAGGGGCAACCGCACAGGGTATGGAGTCATCACGCAAAAAAAGCCCCCTGAACAGGGGGCAAGTCAAACTATGGCTCTCTTTTCGTTGGACTTTCCTGGTGCTAGCGATAAATATCCGCGCTGGCGTGGATGTTGCCGTTGCTACCGGGTTCCCGAATCAGGATCACGTGGTAGTACTTTGCGCCTTGCGCGTCGGTCTCTTCATTCAGGGCCTGATCTGCTTCACTTTCAGTGGCGAAGTTATGATTGATGTAAATCACGCCTAAGCTCTGCACATCATCCATGTTTCTGGCTTGCTGGTGGTCTATTTCAATGGCGGCGAGTGTATTTGCACTGAGCAACAGTCCCGCCAGAAGGGTGACAAAACGGATTCGCATACCTACCTCCTCGACAGCTGACTCTGGTGAGTGATTTCTCCTGTAAGTCGATAACGTCTGATTTAATTTTAATCGCTACTTTGTTGGTCGATAGCGACCATTTCTGATGCAGTTGTTCAAAAAAATACCGCAACCCGTTCTTCTTGTGAGTTAACAATCGGCTAACCCGCTTCGCTGCGGCTAAAAATACCTGTTTTTCTGGCAAGAACTCTTACCGAATCGTCAATATCGCTACCGCCCATCGCCGCTTATAGTGAGCCGAAACATAAAGTTAACTTTATGATAATAAGGCAAAAAGATATGGGTACTTCATTCATGGATTTCAGCTACTTCGCCATCATGTTTATGGTGGCGCTGATAGCGGGTTTTATTAATGTAGTTTCAGGCGGCGGTGGGTTTTTATCAATTGGAGCGCTATTGATCTCAGGATTGCCGCCGGCCAATGCGCTGGCGACCAATAAGATTCAGGCGCTGGGCAGTTCACTCACGTCGGGGATCTACTTTCTGCGTCGTGGGCATATCAACGTTCAGCAACATAAGTACGTCTTTTTAGCGGCGTTTGTGGGATCGGCGTTGGGGACGACACTGATCCAGTTCATTGAACCGGAACTGCTGAAAAAGCTGTTGCCGGTACTCATCATTGCGGTGGCGCTCTACTTTATTTTTGCCCCCAATCTCACCGAGCCGAAAAAGAAGCAGCAGGTATCACTGTTTCTCTTCTCCCTGGTGGGGGGAGGGTGTGTCGGTTTTTATGACGGATTCCTTGGCGCTGGTGCCGGTTCCTTTTATACCCTGTGCTACATCCTGCTGTGGGGTTACAGCATCGATAAGGCGCAAATTCACTCTAATTTCATCAACCTTGCCTCCAACATCGCTTCTATTCTGTTTTTCATTTTTGGCGGCAAGATGATCTGGTCGCTGGGGCTGGTGATGTTCGTCGGACAGGCGCTTGGCGCACGTCTGGGGGCGACGGTCGTACTCACGCGCGGCAAGAAAGTTATCAGGCCGATGATCGTGATTGTTTCCATCTGCATCAGCGGCAAGATGCTGTTGGATATGTATTAAGGGCGTCCTGACAAATATTCCTGGAATCACCTTGAGTTTGCGGCCTGTCACCAGTATTATGACGCGTCAATTTTTCAGCCGACCTTTAACACGTTCCTTGCCTCCATGGGCCGCGGCTGACCCAGACAGGAGGCTGAATAATCCGTAAGGAGCAATTCGATGCGTCATTACGAAATCGTTTTTATGGTCCATCCTGACCAGAGCGAACAGGTTCCGGGTATGATCGAGCGTTACTCTGCTGCCATCACTGGTGCAGAAGGCAAGATCCACCGTCTGGAAGACTGGGGCCGCCGTCAGCTGGCTTACCCGATCAACAAACTGCACAAAGCACACTACGTTCTGCTGAACGTTGAAGCTCCGCAGGAAGTGATCGATGAGCTGGAAACAACTTTCCGCTTCAACGACGCCGTTATCCGCAGCATGGTAATGCGTACTAAGCACGCTGTTACCGAAGCATCTCCGATGGTTAAAGCGAAAGACGAGCGCCGTGAGCGTCGCGATGATTTCGCAAACGAAACCGCAGATGATGCTGAAGCTGGGGATTCTGAAGAGTAATTTCTGATGACCAACCGTCTGGTGTTGTCCGGCACCGTGTGCAGGACCCCCCTTCGAAAGGTCAGTCCATCAGGAATTCCGCACTGCCAGTTCGTGCTTGAGCATCGTTCTGTGCAGGAGGAAGCCGGATTTCACCGGCAGGCGTGGTGCCAAATGCCCGTTATTGTTAGCGGACACGAAAACCAGGCCATTACTCACAGTATAACGGTCGGTAGCGCAGTGACCGTTCAGGGGTTCATCTCTTGCCACAAGGCAAAGAACGGCCTGAGCAAAATGGTTCTGCATGCCGAGCAGATTGAATTGATAGATTCTGGAGACTAGCCATATGGCACGTTATTTCCGTCGTCGCAAGTTCTGCCGTTTCACCGCGGAAGGCGTTCAAGAGATCGACTATAAAGATATCGCTACGCTGAAAAACTACATCACCGAAAGCGGTAAGATTGTCCCAAGCCGTATCACCGGTACCCGTGCAAAATACCAGCGTCAGCTGGCTCGCGCTATCAAACGCGCTCGCTACCTGTCTCTGCTGCCGTACACTGATCGTCATCAGTAATCGGTCACGGTCCATTAATACGACTTTGAGAGGATAAGGTAATGCAAGTTATTCTGCTTGATAAAGTAGCAAACCTGGGTAGCCTGGGTGATCAGGTTAACGTTAAAGCGGGCTATGCTCGTAACTTCCTGGTACCACAGGGTAAAGCTGTTCCTGCTACCAAGAAAAACGTTGAATACTTCGAAGCACGTCGCGCTGAACTGGAAGCTAAACTGGCTGACGTTCTGGCTGCTGCAAATGCACGCGCAGAGAAAATCAACGCACTGGAAACTGTTACCATCACGTCTAAAGCAGGCGACGAAGGTAAACTGTTCGGTTCTATCGGTACCCGCGACATCGCTGATGCAGTAAATGCAGCTGGCGTTGAAGTGGCTAAGAGCGAAGTTCGTCTGCCGAACGGCGTTCTGCGTACCACTGGTGAGCACGAAGTGGACTTCCAGGTTCACAGCGAAGTATTCGCTAAGCTGACCATTAACGTTGTTGCAGAATAAGTTTTTATTCTGACAATCTCGTAAGAAACGCCGGCCTCGTGTCGGCGTTTTACTTTTCTGCTCACCTCGTTTTTCGCTCTGGCTATTCCTTATCCTTTTCGGGATAATCACTAAAAATAAAACACAATTTCAATGTGGTGATGAATGGATACTCCGCACCCGCAACCTCTGTTTGCGCGTAAAAATGTCGTCTGGCTGAGCGCAGCGTTTTGTTGTTTGCTCTGGGGTAGCGCCTATCCGGCCATAAAAAGTGGCTATGAGATTTTCCAGATAGCCGCTGACGATATCCCCTCCAAAATTGTTTTCGCCGGATACCGCTTCCTGTTCGCTGGCCTGCTGTTACTCCTGCTGGCAATGGCGCAGCGTAAGCCGATAGGCCGCCTGAGTTCCCGGCAGTTTGGGCAACTGACGCTGTTGGGGGTGACACAGACTTCGCTGCAATACATCTTCTTTTACATCGGCCTGGCGTTCACTACCGGCGTGAAAGGGTCGATCATGAACGCCACGGGCACCTTCTTCAGCGTGCTGCTGGCGCACTTCATCTACCAGAACGATAAGCTGAGCTACAACAAAACGCTGGGTTGTATTCTCGGTTTTGCAGGCGTGATGGTGGTGAACTTCAACAGCGGGCTGCTGGATTTTAGTTTTACTCTGGCAGGCGATGGTTCGATTGTGCTGGCGGCATTTATTCTCTCCGCCGCGACGCTTTACGGTAAGCGAATCTCTCAGACAGTCGATCCGACGGTGATGACGGGCTACCAGCTAGGGATTGGCGGCCTGGTGTTGGTCATTGGCGGTTATGCTTTTGGCGGCACACTGGCGGTCCACGGTCTCGCGTCGGTGGCGATTCTCGGTTACCTGACGTTGCTTTCTTCGGTGGCGTTTGCGCTGTGGAGCATTTTGCTCAAGTACAACCGCGTGGGGATGATTGCGCCGTTTAACTTCCTGATCCCGGTCTCTGGCGCGGTGCTGTCCGCGATTTTTCTCGGCGAGAATATCCTGGAGTGGAAATACGCGATGGCACTGCTGCTGGTGTGCTCGGGGATATGGTGGGTCAATAAGGTGAAGCGGTAACGCCACCAGTGAAGGTGTAGGCCGGATAAGGCAAAGCCGCCATCCGGCACTGCGCTGATATGCCTGATGGCGCTGTGCTTAACGTGCGCGG
The DNA here is from genome assembly GCF_030332305.1 of Citrobacter sp. Ct235. Lineage (NCBI taxonomy): Bacteria > Pseudomonadati > Pseudomonadota > Gammaproteobacteria > Enterobacterales > Enterobacteriaceae > Citrobacter > Citrobacter sp. Ct235. The sequence continues at coordinate 176,305 of NZ_JAOWIC010000002.1, read as the reverse complement.
ATAAAGCTGCCATCAGGCTGACGGGTAAACAGCACCTGCTGGTTGTTTCCGGTATCGATGGTCAGCCCGGTTACCACGCCATTCGCATTTTGACGAATTTGCACCATCTGCCCATTTTGCAGATTACTGAGCGGCTTGCCTGCACCTTCAACCTGCGCCATCGCGTACACGTCCGTTGGCGGCAGTCCGTGATCGCGGAACAATTGCGCCATCGTTTTACCTGACTCGACGCGATAAGAGCGCCACTGCTGGTCAATGCCGCTGTTTTGCTGGAAAGGCTGGGTTTGCGGTTGCTGTGCCTGGGGCTGCTCTTCCGGCTGGCCTTCCTGAATGGGTTCCGGCGCGACGGGAGCGACTTGCCCCGGATCGTTTTGCGGGGTAACCAACTGGGCCTGAAGCTGTGCTTCGGTCGGCGGTTGAGACTGCGACTGGAGATCCAACTGCGCGTTGCGGGTTACTACTGGCGCATCGTTCGTGTCATTTGAGGGGAGCAGGAAACCGATGACCAGCACGATCGCCGCAATGATAATGCCGCGGCGATGCATAGACGGAAGCGGATCCATAATGCGAAAATTGTCCGGTGCATGCCAGATTTTCGCCAGGGTTGGTTTTAATTCAAAGCGCCCGGGCATGGCTTTCCTCCTGCTCCGCGTCTCGTTCCTCAATCATAGAGTATAGACCGCTAACGCTATGATGTTCGTGATATTCCCCGCTTTTGGCTCATATCCAGGGGAATATCCCTATTGTTTCTTTTTCGTCGTGATTTGTCATCCTCCCCGAGACAACATTTTACCGGGAGAGGCCTGGCTGTTATGCTGCCCGCTACTTTTTATATCCGATGAAAGGAAATACGATGGCAACCCCGACTTTTGACACTATCGAAGCGCAAGCAAGCTACGGCATTGGTTTGCAGGTAGGACAGCAACTGAGCGAATCCGGACTGGAAGGGCTGTTGCCTGAAGCGCTGGTTGCCGGTATTGCTGACGCGCTGGAAGGCAAGCAGCCAGCCGTGCCGGTTGATGTGGTACATCGCGCGCTGCGTGATATTCATGAACGTGCGGATGCCGTACGTCGCGAACGCTTCCAGGCAATGGCTGCGGATGGCGTGAAGTATCTGGAACAAAACCGTGAGAAAGACGGTGTGAACAGCACGGAGTCGGGTTTGCAATTCCGCGTGTTGACCCAGGGCGAAGGCGCTATCCCGGCCCGTACTGACCGCGTTCGCGTTCACTACACCGGCAAGCTGATCGACGGCACCGTCTTTGACAGCTCCGTTGCGCGCGGCGAACCGGCAGAATTCCCGGTAAACGGTGTTATTCCTGGCTGGATTGAAGCCCTGACCCTGATGCCGGTTGGCTCTAAATGGGAACTGACCATTCCTCAGGAACTGGCTTACGGCGAACGTGGCGCCGGTGCAGCGATCCCGCCGTTCAGCACCCTGGTGTTTGACGTAGAACTGCTGGAAATCCTGTAAGCAGTCACTTCTGTTCCCCTCCACGCTGGAGGGGGACGAAAAATACGTAATAACGCTGCCTGTTTGTCTGATATCGGAATTTTATCTTGCAAATGCATGAGTTGCGTGTATTTTTGTGAGCTAATTCGCGTTGCCAGAGTGATATGACACTCACTTTAAACATATAATTAACATAATATCTAAATCTTAGTATTCATCCCGCCGATTCTTACCTAATATCGATGAGTCCTGAAAACAGGATCGTCGTATCATAGCGATACACAACAGACGCACTAAAGGCCGTAGAGCCCGCACAACACAGACAGGTACAGGAAGAATAAAACATGGTAGATCAGGTAAAAGTCGCTGCCGACGAACAGGCTCCGACTGAACAGTCGCTACGGCGCAATCTCACAAACCGACATATCCAGCTTATTGCCATCGGCGGCGCCATTGGCACGGGTCTGTTTATGGGGTCGGGTAAAACCATCAGTCTCGCCGGGCCGTCGATCATTTTTGTTTATATGATCATCGGCTTCATGCTCTTTTTCGTGATGCGTGCAATGGGAGAATTGCTGCTCTCGAATCTGGAATACAAATCTTTTAGCGACTTTGCTTCGGATCTGCTGGGACCGTGGGCAGGTTATTTCACCGGCTGGACCTACTGGTTCTGCTGGGTGGTTACCGGGATGGCGGACGTCGTTGCCATTACCGCCTACGCGCAGTTCTGGTTCCCCGGCCTTTCCGACTGGGTCGCCTCACTGGCGGTAGTCGTCCTGCTGCTGAGCCTCAACCTCGCCACCGTGAAAATGTTTGGTGAGATGGAGTTCTGGTTCGCGATGATCAAAATCGTCGCCATCGTGTCGCTGATCATTGTCGGCCTGGTGATGATTGCCATGCATTTCCAGTCGCCAACCGGTGTGGAAGCCTCGTTTGCGCATCTGTGGAATGACGGCGGCTGGTTCCCGAAAGGCATTAGCGGCTTCTTTGCCGGTTTCCAGATTGCGGTATTCGCCTTTGTCGGGATCGAACTGGTCGGGACGACGGCAGCGGAAACCAAAGATCCGGAGAAATCCCTGCCGCGCGCCATCAACTCGATTCCGATTCGTATCATCATGTTCTACGTCTTTGCGCTGATCGTCATTATGTCCGTGACGCCGTGGAGTTCCGTGGTGCCGGATAAGAGTCCGTTCGTTGAACTGTTCGTACTGGTGGGCTTGCCTGCTGCCGCGAGCGTGATTAACTTCGTGGTTCTGACGTCTGCGGCGTCATCGGCCAACAGCGGCGTGTTCTCCACCAGCCGTATGCTGTTTGGTCTGGCACAGGAAGGCGTAGCGCCAAAAGCGTTTGCCAAGCTGTCTAAACGCGCGGTACCGGCGAAAGGATTGACCTTCTCCTGTATCTGCCTGCTGGGCGGCGTGGTCATGCTGTATGTCAATCCGAGCGTGATTGGCGCGTTCACCATGATCACCACCGTGTCAGCAATCCTGTTTATGTTCGTCTGGACCATCATTCTGTGCTCATATCTGGTGTATCGCAAACAGCGTCCACATCTGCATGAGAAGTCGATCTACAAAATGCCGCTTGGTAAGGTGATGTGCTGGGTGTGCATGGCGTTCTTCGTCTTCGTTCTGGTGCTGTTGACCCTTGAAGATGATACCCGTCAGGCGCTGATCGTCACGCCGCTGTGGTTCATTGCGCTGGGTCTGGGCTGGTGGCTGATTGGTAAGAAGCGGATGGCAGGCGTTCGTTAATTTGATTGCCGGATGGCGCTGCGCTTATCCGGCCTACAAAACGTCGATACGGTGAGTTCCCGTAGGCCCGGTAAGCGTTAGCGCCACCGGGCATTTTATTTACTCCCCCGCTAACGCCCGAGGAAACAATACATTATTTTCCAGGCTGATGTGTTCCATCAGATCATCAATCATCTCATTGATGCCGTTGTACATCGCTTTCCAGGTGGTGCACGCTTCTGGCGGGATCGTCACATTCTGGGTGGTATGTTTAATCACTTCCAGCAGTTCCCCCGCGTCATCATGTTCACTTTCCATGACGCTGATCGGCCCCATCGCCTGGCTGCCCATGCCCTGTTTGATCATCGGGAACAGGATCTGCTCCTCTTTCATCATGTGGTTTGAAAGCTCCTGATGCAGCATGGTCAGATACTTCGCCAGACCTTTCGGTACATTGGGCTTATCGGCATGAACGCGTTCAACTTTGGTGGCCTGTAGGATCAGTTCCGGCAACTGCTCGCGGTGTCTGTCGTGATAGCGCACGATGATGTGGTCGATAATGTCGGCCAGCGGCGCGGTGCGCCAGTCCTTATCGACCGGCTGTTGTGCCAGTTGTGCCAGCTGCGCTTCGATGGCGTCAACATCCAGCTCTTTACGGGCGGCAGCACGCGCCAGCGTCTGCTTACCGCCACAGCAGTAATCCATATCGTACTTACGAAACAGTGCCGAAGCGCGAGGGATAGAAAGCGCCAGTTCACCTAAAGGTTGATCGCGATAAGCCATAGCCGTTACCTCATTCTCAATAATATAAGGTGTATTTTAAATGCACCTTTAATCGGGCGCTATAACTCTTTCGGGGCAGGACCTTTTGTGATGGCGCAATGACGAACGAGAATGCGGGGGGGAAGGGTTAACTGCCCGGCTCAGAAAGTGGAATGACGCGCGGTTTTTCCGGTTTTGCTTTGACCGCCACCACCACGCCGACAACCAGCAAGGCGATACCGCTGAGAGTCAGCGCGGGGGGAAGAGTCTGGCGTAAGATGAAGGTATACAGCAAACCTGCCAGCGTTTCGAACACGATCAACGGGCCGAGGATCACCGTCGGTAACCGCTGGCTGGCAATATTCCAGCATAGCGCACCCACCCATGAGCACAGCACCGCAATCGCCACCATCAGGCCGACAAACACCGCCGGGCGCGGCCCGAACGGTAGGGTGAAGTCGGGCGTTTGCCCGTGCAGCCAGAGGCAGGCGGCGAGGTAGCCCAGCAGCGACACGGGCAGCGTCACCAGCGCCTGCGCGGTCGCCCACATCATCGGGTGTTTATCCGGATTCTCCCGCAGCCAGCGGGCGTTGCGCAGCGCATACCAGGCCCAACACACCACCGACACCAGCGCCAGCGCAATACCGGAACCGTAACGCCAGCCGCTGAAATCAGGCAAGCCCTGGTTGAGTTCCGCAATGTTCACGCACAACAACCCGATGCCAATCAGCACCAGCGCGGGCGCCAGTCGTCGCCAGGAGAGCCTGCCGTCGCGATGGCTGTACAGCAGGTTGGCAAATACCGGAATGACGACCGGCAGGGTGCCGATGATCATTGTTGAGACCGGCGCGCCGGTACGCTGAATGGCGCTGGCAAGGCAGACGTAGTAAATCAGGTTGCCCATCATGGTTAGCGCCAGCGCGGTCAGCCAGTCTTTCGGTGACAATTGTCGCAGGCGCACGCGCCCGAGCCATGCCAACGGCAGGGCAATCAAGCCTAATGCCAGGTAGCGCCCCATCGACTGCAGCACCGCCGGATATTCTGGCACGATCAACGGCCCGACAAAAATCAGTCCCCACATCAACCCTGCCAGCAGGGCGTACAACACACCGCTAATCATGCTTTACATCCACAACGTTAAACATGACGAAAAGTGTAGGCGGGGAGCAGGCGCGCGTATTGTATGAGCTTGCGCATTAGCGCGAATAAACCTGCTTTTGATAGCGTACAGGAGTAATGCCATAGCGATGGGTAAAGGCGCGGGTGAGGTGGGACTGATCGGTCAGGCCGGTCGCGGCGGCAACATCTGCTGCCGGCATGCCGAGAGTCAGAAATCCTTTCGCTCGCCACAGGCGGATTGCCATCAGCATCTGATGCGGCGTCACGTGGAAATGGGCTTTGAACTGACGTTGAAAATGCCAGGGGCTTAGCGAGGCAACGCGTGCCAGTTCGTCGAGAGCGATCGGACGCATGTAGTTGTCATGCAAATAGTCGCGCACGCGATCAAAGCGATGCGCACCTTCCCGCGACACCGGAGCATGGCGCGCCAGCGGCTGGAAGGTGTCTATCAGATCCAACAGCAACCCTTTTTGCGCTAAGGGATCGTCGGTGTGCCACAGGCCGTGGATTAGCGAACAGATCTGACGCGAGCGGAGGGGATCGTGACGCGTGACGTCATGAAACCACCAGTGACGGACCCCGGTCACTTTTTCCAGCAGGTCGGGCTCCAGATAGATCATCCGGTAGCGCCAGCCGTCGGCGGTTTCGGCCTCGCCGGTATGCAACTCATCCGGATTCATCGTCACGACCGAGTGGGCAGGGGCAACGTACTGCGTGCCGCGATAGCGAAAACGCTCGGCGCCAGCTTCTATCGCGCCAATGCCGAACGCTTCGTGGGTGTGCGGTTCAAAAGCGTAGCGTGAAATGTGCGCGTGATACAGCTCAACGCCCGGTACCTGCGCCAGATGGCGAAAGCGGGCACGGTCTTTTTCATCGCTAAACTGCTCAGGTACACCTTGCAAGTTTTCTCTCCCCACGCATCATCCTGTCATTATCAGAGAGGATGCGCGGGGATGCCACCATAATTAACCGATTTTTAACACTTACAGAATGCCTTTGATGCTTTCGGCCAGCGGAGTGGTTGGGCGACCGATCAGTTTGCTCAGCGTGTGGCTGTCATCGAACAGACCGCCTTTGGATGCCCCGGTGTCTGAATCGGCCAGCATATCCGCCAGACCCGCTGGCAGGCCAGCGCCCTTCAACGCGGCGGCGAAATCAGCTTCGCTCAGGTTCTGATAGACGACCTGTTTACCGCTTTGTTTGCTCAGTTCAGCGGCCAGCTGGCTCAGCGTCCAGGATTCATCGCCTGCCAGTTCATACACGTTACCGGCATGACCTTCTGTACTGATGACCTGTGCGGCGGCGGCGGCGTAGTCAGCGCGGGTTGCGGAGGCAATTTTGCCTTCGCCTGCGGCACCGATAAACACGCCATGCTCCAGCGCGGGGGGGACGCTGGCAAGATAGTTTTCGGTATACCAACCGTTACGCAGCAGCGCGTGGGCAATACCGGAGTCTGCCAGCATCTTCTCGGTTTCGATGTGTTCGACGTGCAGGCCCAGCGGAGAACGGTCGGCATGCAACAGGCTGGTGTAAGCGATAAATTTCACTTTCGCCGCCTTTGCCGCATTAATGACGTTACGGTGCTGAGCGGCACGCTGTCCCACTTCACTGGAGGAAATCAGCAGCAGCTTGTCGACACCCTGCAACGCCTGGGTAAATGTGGTTTCGTCGCGGTAATCCGCCTGACGTACGGTAATTCCCTGTTGGCTTAATGCGGTGGCTTTCGCCGGGTTACGAACTATCGCAACAATCTGGCTGGCTGGAATGGTTTTCAGCAGATTCTCAATAACGTGTTGGCCCAGTTGGCCCGTCGCGCCGGTAATGGCAATCATGGGATGACTCCTTAATGTGTCGCTTGTGTTTTATAAAGCTAGCACTTAAACTAACTTTTAGTAAGTACGCACAAAAAGGTAAGTATAAAGATGAGTGCACCGACCCTTTCTCAACAACTCCGTGACGGCAATTTGTTTGCCGAGCAGTGTCCGTCGCGTGAGGTGTTAAAGCATGTGACCAGCCGCTGGGGCGTGTTGATTCTGGTGGCGCTACGCGACGGCACTCACCGTTTCAGCGATCTGCGCCGTAAAATGGGCGGCGTGAGCGAGAAGATGCTGGCGCAGTCTTTGCAGGCGTTGGAGCAGGATGGGTTTATCAACCGGGTATCGTATCCGGTTGTGCCGCCGCACGTGGAGTACAGCCTGACTCCGTTGGGCGAGCAGGTCAGTGACAAAGTTGCCGCACTAGCGGACTGGATTGAGTTAAATTTGCCGCAGGTGTTAGCACAACGGGAAGAACGTGCGGCGTAAAACGTTGCCGGATGGCGACGTGCCCTCCGGCATTAACGTTATTTGCTTAAATCCATCTGATAAATCGCGAAACCAATATCATCGGTGGCGACGTGCTGCATAGGGTATTGCCCTTTCTCTTTGATAAACGCGGTGGCTTTATCACTCGGCGACGTTTCGAAACGGATATCCAGTTTCGTCTTGCTGTGAATCGGTGCCAGGCGCCAGTTGTTATCGGCAGCCGGATGAATTTCCCCGGCGCGTTTAGACTCCGCGCCAATCCATGCCGCCAGCACCGAGCGGTTCTCATCCGGTGACGCAAAGGCAATATGATTGTCACCGGTTCCGGCAAACTTACCGCCATAGGCGCGATAGTTATTAGTGGCGACCAGGAAGGTGGCATTAGGATCAATCGGCTTGCCGTTGAAGGTCAGATTTTTAATCCTTTCCGCTGTCGGATTGACCGTCTGGCATTCGCCGTCATAACGTGCGGGCTGCGAGACATCAATCTGGTATTCCACACCATCGATCACATCGAAGTTATAGGTGCGGAAACCCTCCCAGTTAATAAGCGACTGCGGCTTGCTGCTGGTGCTATCGATTTGATTAAACTGTCCGGCTGAGCACTCAAGCCACTCTTTCACCTCTTTGCCGCTGGCTTTTACAACCACCAGCGTGTTCGGGTACAGATAGAGGTCGGCAGCATTACGGAAGGTCAACTGGCCTTTTTCGACCTCGACAAAACTGGCCGGATCGTTCTTGCGCCCGCCGACTTTAAACGGCGCAGCGGCGGAAAGCACCGGCAGTTTCGCCAGGTCCGGGTCGCCCTGAATGAAGTGTTCGACATAGGCTTTCTGCGCGTTGTTGACCACCTGAACGGTCGGATCGTCCTGCACCAGCGCCAGATAGCTGTACATATTATCGGCGGATTTACCGATAGGCTTACTGACGAATTCACGGGTGGCGTCGTGGTCGGCTTTCAGAATATCCACCAGTTTGCTGTCTTCGGCAGCGAGTGATTTCTTCGCGGCCGCGTCGTAAATGGGGCGCGCTTCGGCTTTGGCCTGCGTCACCTGCCATTTGCCGCTGTCGTTATTGAGCACCAGATCCACCACGCCCAGATGATCGCCCCACATGCCTGGCATCACCGCCGGTACGCCGTTCAGCGTCCCTTTCGCGATATCTGCGCCTTTGATGCTGGCAAAGTCTTTACCGGGGAAGACCGCGTGGGCATGACCAAACATGATTGCGTCCACGCCGGGCACGTCGCTGAGATAATAAACGGAGTTCTCCGCCATGCTCTGGTAGGGGTCAGCAGAGAGCCCTGAATGCGCAATCACTACCACCACATCGGCCCCTTTTTCGCGCATTTCCGGGACATACTGGCGCGCGGTGGCGGTAATGTCGTTAACCGTCACCTTACCGCTCAGGTTCGCTTTATCCCAGGTCATGATCTGCGGAGGAACAAACCCGATATAGCCGATGTTCAGCGTCTGCTTGTGACCTTCCTGATCGACGACGTCAGTCTTTTTGATGAGATAGGGGGTAAACAACGGCTTTTTGGTCTTAACGTCGATGATATTGGCGTTAACGTAGGGGAACCTGGCGCCAGCCAGCGCCTTTTGCAGATATTCCAGTCCGTAGTTAAATTCATGGTTACCGAGGTTACCCACTGCGTAATCCAGCGTATTCAGCGCCTTGTAGACCGGATGGATATCACCGTCTTTCAACCCTTTGGCCGCCATATAGTCGCCCAGCGGACTGCCCTGAATCAGATCGCCATTATCGACCAGCACGCTGTTTTTTGCTTCATTGCGCGCGGCGTTAATCAGGCTTGCGGTACGTACCAGTCCGAATTTTTCGGTTGCGGTATCTTTGTAATAATCGAAATCCATCATGTTGCTATGTAAATCAGTGGTTTCCATTATCCGCAGGTCGACGGTTGCGGCATTCACGCTGGCCGCGATCAGCGTGGCCAGGAGCGTTGCACTAAACTTAATCATCAGGGGGCATCCTTTTCAGATCTAAGCCACAAAAGAAAATGTATATAAATCTTCTTGCTTACAGAACTGTGAATCATGCATCAGTTTAGCAAGCAAAACCGCAGACACTATCACAGTTGGCGGATTCGCCTCTGATCGGGTATAAGTAAAACAATGAGTTAACGCCACTGCCACAAACGAGGTGGAGAATGTTAGAACACGTATGCCAGCTTGCACGGAACGCGGGCGATGCCATTATGCAGGTCTATGATGGAGTCAAACCGATGGAGATTGCCAGCAAGCAGGACGATTCTCCGGTAACCGCGGCCGATCTCGCCGCGCACGCAGTGATTCTCGAAGGCTTAACGACGCTGACGCCGGATATTCCGGTCCTCTCAGAAGAAGACCCGCCGGCCTGGGAAGTACGCCAGCACTGGCAGCGCTACTGGTTAGTCGACCCGCTGGATGGCACTAAAGAGTTCATCAAACGTAACGGTGAGTTCACCGTGAATATTGCGCTTATCGAGAAGGGTAAGCCGGTACTGGGCGTGGTCTACGCACCGGTCATGAAGGTGATGTACAGCGCGGCAGAAGGTAAAGCCTGGAAAGAAGAGTGCAACGTGCGCAAGCAAATTCAGGTCCGCGACGCCCGCCCGCCGCTGGTGGTAATTAGCCGTTCCCATGCCGATAACGAACTGAAAGAATATTTGCAGCAACTGGGTGAGCACCAGACGACGTCGATTGGTTCGTCGCTGAAGTTCTGCCTGGTGGCGGAGGGACAGGCGCAACTGTACCCGCGTTTTGGACCGACCAACGTCTGGGACACGGCGGCAGGCCATGCCGTGGCGGCCGCCGCCGGGGCACACGTTCACGACTGGCAGGGTAAGCCGCTGGACTACACCCCGCGTGAATCGTTCCTGAACCCCGGCTTCCGGGTCTCTATTTATTGAGCAACTTGTGCAGCAGGGCAATCACCTGCTGCACCTCTTCCTGGGTCAGCGCCCCGTCCTTCGCCCACTGTACGCGACCGTCTTTATCGAGCACCGCGATAGCTGAACTCTCTTCATCCAGTTGCCAGGCCTTACGGGCCACGCCGTCATTGTCGACGATAAACTGCGACCACGGGTAGAGCTTCTTATTGCTCTCGAGGCTGCTGCGTACAAACATACCGGAGCCTGGAATGGCATCGTCGGTGTTGACGACAGTCGTGGTCTGGTAAACGTCATGGGGCAGTTTTGCCGCTTTGATGGCTTCAATCAGCGTCGCATTTTTTTCTTTGGCGGAGGTGCGTCCGGCGATGTGCTGAAGGATGCGCACCTTCCCGGGCAACTGCGCGCTGTTCCAGCTTTTATAGCTGAATTTATCATTTTCAAGAATCAATTCGCCGCGATCTGCAATCCCTACTGGCGGGACGCGCTGGCCCGTTTCGAAGCGATGCGCGGAGGCCATCATCGGCGCTAACAGGCACGCCAGCGCCAGAATCTTACGTAAGGTCATGGTGTTTCCTTCTTATTGTTTGCAGGTGATCCGACCACTTGGGTCTGATTTTTAATCATATGTGCGAATGATGCTTTTTCCCGCAAGAGCGATGCCAGTTTGCGGACGGGCGCACAAATCCTGCGAAAAACGAAGGCTTATACTGAGGACCGCGCCGTGATTCAGAGATGATTCTGATTAACTGTAATGAAAAGGTAAATAAACTTATACGCGCTGGAAACATCGTACAGATAGTCTATAGTCAAATGGCATTAAATTTTGCGCCTTAGAACGGTTGGACCGATTGTGGAGCCACAAGGGCGTGACTTAAGCAGGAGATAACAATGAAAATTTTCCAACGGTACAACCCACTGCAAGTGGCGAAGTACGTGAAGATCCTGTTTCGTGGACGGTTATATATCAAGGACGTTGGCGCTTTTGAGTTTGATAAGGGCAAGATTCTTATCCCAAAAGTGAAGGATAAACAGCATCTGTCTGTGATGTCCGAAGTCAACCGTCAGGTTCTGCGTCTGCAAACTGAGATGGCTTAACCAAAGTGCTATGCAGTAGTTTAAAGCAGTAGTTTAAAAAACGGCTCCCACTGGGAGCCGTTGATGTTTCTGAAGCAGGCCTGACGGGCGCAAACTACGCTTTCACGTCTTCCTGCGCATCCGGCAGTTTTGGTACCAGTACGCTCGGTTTACTGTCAAGACGGGTCACCAGCAACTGATCGATACGGTAGTTATCAATATCCACCACTTCGAATTTGTAGCCCGAGAACTTCACGGAATCGGTACGTTTGGGGATTTTACGCAGCATGAACATCATAAAGCCGCCAATCGTCTCGTAGTTGCCCGACTGCGGGAATTCATCGATATCCAGCACACGCATCACGTCATCGATCGGCGTACCGCCGTCAATCAGCCAGGAGTTCTCGTCGCGCGCCACAATCTGTTCTTCCAGCCCCTGGCCGACCAGATCGCCCATCAGCGTCGTCATGACGTCATTCAGGGTGATGATACCCACGACCAGCGCGTATTCGTTCATGATTACCGCGAAGTCTTCACCGGCCGTTTTGAAGCTTTCCAGCGCTTCTGAAAGGGTCAGCGTGTCTGGAACAATCAGGGTGTTACGGATCTGCACGCCGCTGTTCAGCGCCATGCTCTGATTCGCCAGGACGCGATTCAGTAAATCTTTCGAGTCGACATAACCAATGATGTGGTCAATATCTTCGTTACAGACGAGGAACTTGGAGTGCGGATGTTCCGCCACTTTATTCTTCAGACTCTGCTCGTCTTCATGCAGATCGAACCAGATCACGTTTTCACGCGACGTCATGGATGACGGTACGGTACGCGACTCCAGCTCGAACACGTTCTCAATCAGCTCATGTTCCTGTTTACGCAACACGCCTGCGAGCGCGCCAGCTTCCACCACGGCATAGATATCATCAGACGTGATGTCATCTTTGCGCACCATCGGCAGCTTGAAGATGCGGAAGATCACGTTCGCTAACCCATTGAAGAACCACACCAGCGGCGTGAAAACAAACAGACAGAAGCGCATCGGGTTGATGATACGCAAAGCCACAGCTTCTGGCGCAATCATACCGATGCGTTTCGGGGTTAAGTCCGCGAAGAGGATAAACATACCGGTGACCAGCGAGAAGGAGAGGATAAAACTCAACTGCTCAGAGAGCTCTGGCGATATGTAGCGAGAAAATAACGCGTTGAAGGCGGGAGAAAATGCGGCGTCGCCCACGATACCGCCAAGAATAGCGACCGCGTTCAGACCGATTTGCACCACCGTGAAGAACATCCCTGGGTTTTCCTGCATTTTCAACACGCGTTGCGCATTGAGATTGCCTTCATCGGCCAGCAGTTTGAGCTTAATTTTACGTGAAGCGGCAAGTGAGATCTCGGATATCGAGAAGAACGCACTCACGGCTATCAGGCAAAGAATAATGAAAATACTGTTTAACATATTTTATCTAACCGTTCAGGTCAGATCCTCGGAAGGGAAATTGATAAATCCATGTGGTAATGCTTATTGAAAACCGGCTCGTAGAGGTGAGCCGGTAAGTTCAGGGGCTAGTATAGCGTAAGGGACTGTAAAGCCGCCAGAGGGTTAATTTTCAGCGGTAGCCGTCCGATGCTTATTTCGTTCACCTGGCGCGGCATCCCATATTTCATCGTAGGCGAAGCCGGTGAGTGACTTAATGACGGCGCGGGTCTCTTCGTCGCAGTCTTCACATTTGCCGCCGAGTTTGCGGCGCGCCACCTCTTTGATCAGGATTTTGTGCGTCTTTTGCGTCAGCTTAAAGCGGAACGTGGTGTAAAAGCTGACGGCCAGCAGGGCTGCGGTCGCAAATATCATCAGACCAATAATGGCGTGCAGCGCGCGCTGATGGGTTGCGAACCGCCGCCTTTGACAAAGCCGCTCTCTTCCAGCACCACGCCAATCAACATAATCGCCAGCGCGACGGTGCTTTTGCGGGTCAGCACCATCACCCCGGCAAAAATGCCTTCCCGACGCTGACGAGTGACTATCTCATCCACATCCGGAATAAAGCTGTAGATGTTCCACGGGATGTAATACAACCCGGCTTTTGCCAGGCCGAACAGGACAAATATTGCGGAAAAGAGCAGGGCCGGGAGCTGGATATCGCCCAGATAAAGGGTAAAAAGACAGGCCAGGACGAAGAAAATACTACCGTAGGAGAGGCGCAGTGCCGCAGAAGGCGTCATGTTGAGCTTATTCATCAACAGCATAAAGCCGAACGTGCCGGGGACCGAAACAAACGCCGCAATACTTAACAGTCCGGAAACTGTGGCCGCATCCTGTTTTAATCCATAGATCACGTAATAAGTGAAAACGGAACCAAAGACATCCAGGGCAGTGAATGAACAAATATAGATAAGAATATGCTGGCGGAAAATACGCAGTTTAAAGGCAGAAAAAAGATCCACGACCAAATACTTCAGGTGGTTTAATAATCCGGTACTGCGCTGCGTGTCCGGTGTGAATTCATATTCTTCCCGCACATCTTTTGCTTCCCAGGTCGTTGCCCAGGTTGTGAATACGGCGACACAATAAATAATCGCAAACACGATCCCGGTCAGGGTATAGGTCAATGAATTATCTTTACCCGTATATTGCATAATAATGCCGGGTACGGAAACCGCTAAAAAACCACCCAGTTGTGAACACATCATGCGCACGCCAGAGAGGCGCGTACGTTCGCTGAAGCGGTTGGTCATCTCTGCCGACAGCGTCTCCCAGGGCACCAGCACCATCGCCGAGAGCAGTTCGATGGAAAGATACGTACCCAGGTAATACCAGTAGCTCATGTCGGTAATCCACACCAGCGCATAGAGAAACATGAGCGGAGCGCTTATCAATAAAAAGAAACGCCGACGACCAAATTTTCTGCCAAGCCAGGTGTTGCCGAAGTTGTCGGTAATATAACCCATCACCGGGCTTAATATTGCATCGATGATACGTGCAATAGCAAATATAGAACCGGCTTCCAGTACAGACAGTCCACAGTAGGTGGTGTAAAAAAATAACAGCCAGGTGCCAATAACTGCGAATGCACCGCCACCAAATAAATCGGTTACGCCGTAGCCAATTGCTACGCCGTAACCTACTCTACGTTCAGTAGGTTTCGCCATATGATTATTCCTGTAGTATGACTTGATTGCCGGATGTGCCTTATCCGGTCGGGATTCACTTTCTGCGGATTTATTTCTCCAGGTTTATCCAGGTATGTAATTGCGACGAACGATAAATGGCATCGACGATCTGCAATGATTTAGCGGCTTCGTGAATATTGCATACGCTCCCGGTGGTGGGATGGTGTAGGGCATAATAGAACTGACGGATCGCTTCACGATGACCGACGCCCCAGTAGCTTTTGCCGCTGCCGTCAGGGGCTGCGTCGGTTGCCAGCTTTTGTCGTGTCTCCCCGTTGATATGCCACAGCTCGCTCCCCTCAAGAAGCAACGTGCCTTTTTCACCGTGTATTTCCAACTGGAGCGGTGAGTTGGTGGTGTGGCAGTTGCTGGCATAAAACAGTCCACGCGCGCCGTTGCGAAAGGCAAAAGTCGCCATGGCGCTGTCTTCACCGTCGATGGTACTGGCAAGCCAGGTGCTGTCGACCACCCCCTTGACCCGCGTCACGCCCTCGGCAAACCATTGCATCAGATCGAGCGTGTGGATCGCCTGGTTGATGAGCAGACAGCCGCCTTCGGTGGCGGCTTTTCCACGCCAGGGACTGGCGGTGTAATAACTGCCGCCACGCGACCAGGTCAGCACTGCTTTAATGGCGAGCATCTTGCCTATCGCGCCCTCCTGCAACTGCTGCTTAATGGCGAGACTGGTGGGATTGAGCCGGTTCTGATAACAGATCCCAAGCGTGCCCCGCGCATGGGCGAGGGCCGTCTCGACTTCTGCCACGTCCAGTGCGCGCATCACCGCCGGCTTTTCGCAAAACACATGTTTCCCTGCCGCCAGCGCGGCAAGGATCATCGGTTTATGCAGAAAATGCGGCGTGCAAATATGCACAACGTCGATCGCGTCATCCCAGAGCATTTCGCGGTAGTCATGATAAAAATGGCAGTCATAAAGCGCCGCCAGCTGTCGTCCTTTGTTGATGTCCGTTTCGGCAATCGCGCGCAGCCTGACGTTGGGCAACTGCTGCAGCGCCTCAGCGTGGATGGCATGGATAGCGCCACCGCCGATAATGGCGGCATTCACTGTGTTCATGGTGCCTCCCGTCACGCGCTCGCGTTTGCCCGCATCTGCGCCTTAACGCACAGCTCCGCCGCTTTAAAGGCGTGTTCCTGCGTCATGGCGTTTTCAGTACGCCGGATACAGTCGAGGATGAGCTGACCAAAGTACGGAAAGCCCACCTTACCGGCGACGGCATAACGAAATTCCCCCTCTTTGTTGACCAGATAAACCACATCTTGCTCGCCGCGAGTGATATCGACATATTTGCGGATTTCGATATAGCCCTCGGTGCCGAGCAGCGTCAGGCGTCCATCACCCCAGGTCGAGAGACCGCCTGGTGTGAACCAGTCGCAACGGAAGTAGCCCGTTGCGCCGTTATCGCCTGCCAGCATCGCGTCGCCAAAATCTTCGAACTGAGGATATTGCGGGTGATTCACGTTGCGTACCTGGCTTGCCACAATATGCGCGTCGCTGTTGCCGGTATAGAACAGAAACTGTTCGATCTGATGGCTGCCGATGTCGCAGAGAATGCCGCCGAAATAGCGTCGCTCGTAGAACCAGTCCGGGCGACCGCTGCCTTCACGGTGCGGGCCGGTGCCGAGGGTTTGTATCACCCGGCCAATTGCGCCCTGTTTGATCAGATCACCCACAAAGACGGCGCTTTCCACATGCAGACGTTCGCTGTAGTAGACCGCGTATTTACGTCCGGTTTTTGCCACCATTGCTCTGGCGTCTTCCAGTTGCTCCAGCGTGGTCAACGGTGCTTTGTCGGTGAAATAGTCTTTCCCGGCGGCCATCACCTTCAGCCCCAGCGGGCAACGTTCCGAAGGGATCGCCGCACCGGCGACCAGGTCTACCGTTGCGTCAGTGAGGATCGTTGCCAGTGAGTCAGCGACCTGCGCCTGTGGATACTGTTGTAGAAAGCTTGTCACTTTTGCCGGATCCGGGTCGTATACCCATTTCAGCGTCGCGCCGGCCTCAATCAGTCCATTGCACATGCCATAGATATGGCCGTGATCGAGCGCTGCAGCGGCAATGATAAATTCGCCGGGCTTGACGACCGGCTGTGGTTTGCCGGTCGGGGCGTAGTTCATTCCGTCATGCTTGTTCATTCTTCCACTCCTGAATCTAAATCTTTACCCAGCGGGATCGCGCCCACCTCGGCAAAGTTGCTCACCGAGGCGGATTTCTCATAAAAATGTGGGGCCTTCTCGAGCAGGCCTCCCGTGCGATAAAACGCGTCGTCGCGCTGAACAGGCAGGGTCACGACCGACCGGGTGATCGCCGATTTGTAGACAGCGGCGATCAGTTCCAGCGAGCGTTTGCCCTGTTCGCCATCTACCAGCGGTTCGATTTGTTGCTCAATAGCGGTTAGCACATTGTCAATTTGCCCGGTATGCAACGTCCATTGCAGGGCCGGAGTGGCGTGAAACCGCGTTGTCAGACTGTCTTCTCGCGCAGAGTCGTTTTCTGCCTGTGGGAAACCATTGTCTGCGGACTGGCTGGCGAACACGTTCCATGGCGCGGAAATACGCGCCTTCTCACCCTGAATCACAATTTTCTGATCTTCACCGTGATGCACCACGGAGGCGGTCAGTTGGGTCAGCGCGCCATTGGGATAGCGGAAGATGGCGGCGCTGAGATCTTCCACTTCCGCATTGTCATGGGCGACGTTGGTCATCATTGCCACCACTTCGCTGGGAAAACCGAGCATCCACTGGATGGCGTCGATATGGTGTACCGCGTGATTGAGCGTGCAGCCACCGCCTTCCTTCTCCCACGTGCCGCGCCACCACAGGTCGTAGTAGCAGTGTCCACGCCACCAGAAGGAATCCACCTGAGCGTGACAAATCTTGCCCGCCAGGCCGGAATCCACCACCGTTTTCAAACGCCAGAAGGCGTCGGTAAAACGGTTTTGCGCGATGACAGACAGCGTTTTGCCGCTGGCCTGTTGCGCAGCAATCATCGCGTCACACTCTTCCAGCGATGCTGCCATCGGTTTTTCACAGAGGACGTGTTTGCCGCGGTTCAGGGCATCAATGGCGATTTCCGCGTGAACATAGGGCGGCGTGCAGACATCCACCAGGTCAACCGTCGTCCCGGCTTCCAGCATTGCCTGATGGCTGGCGTAAACCCGTGCGTCGTGCAGTCCGTAACGCGCTTTTTTCTCTTCGGCCTTTTCGGGAAAAATATCCACCAGGGCGACAATCCGACAGCGCTCAGGAAACGTCAGATAGCCCTGAATGTGCTGATGAGAGATATTCCCCGTTCCGACAATTGCGATGTTCAGCATGATCACTCCTCGCCGTTACCAGGTTCCGGAGGCGTCCAGCGTGCGGCTGGCAACCGTTTTTTCGACCGATGACGCAATACGTTCCTGCAACAGCTGGTAGTAGCGCTGCTCGTCAATGGGCAGCGCGACCCAGTCATCTATCCAGGTGGAGAGATGCATAGCATTGGAAAGCGTCAGGCCGTGAATGCCCTCCAGACCGGGGGCGATGAGCGGTTCGCCATGCAGAATGGCGGCGGTGAAATTGCGGGTAATAACAACGTGTTCGCTACACTCCGGGGCGGTGGGGATGGAAACTTCCCAGCACTCCGGTTCGCCGAAACCGTTTTGCCAGCGAGCGTTAAATTCTGTTTCGGATTCACGTAATCGCCAGAAACGCAGGCGACCCTCTTCGACAACCACTTTGCCGCGATCGCCGACAATTTCCAGACGGTTGGTGCCCGGCGCTTCGGCGGTGGTAGTGATGAAAACCCCCGTCGCCCCGTTCGCGTACTCGGCATACGCCGTCACCTCGTTTTCGACTTCAATCTGCCGATGCTTCCCGAACTGGCAGAAAGCGCGCATCCGCACGGGCATACCGACCAGCCACTGCCAGAGATCGAGTTGGTGCGGATCCTGGTTCAGCAACACGCCGCCCCCTTCGCCTTTCCAGGTTGCGCGCCAGCCGCCGGAGTTGTAGTAACTCTGCGAGCGATACCAGTTAGTGATGATCCAGTTGGAGCGGCGCAGTTCGCCGAGTTCGCCGCTGTCGATCAGGTCTTTCACCTTCTGATACAGCGGGTTAGGGCGCTGGTTGTACATCATGCTGAAGACCACGTCGCACTCGCGGGCGCAGGCGTTCATCTCCTTAACCTGAGCGGTGTAGACGCCAGCGGGTTTCTCACAGAGCGTGTGGATCCCCAGACGCATGGCCATGATGGACAGCCCAGGATGATCATAGTGCGGCGTCGCGACAATGACGGCGTCAATCAGTCCGCTCTCCAGCATGTCGCGCGCATCGCTGAACAGCGTCACGGATTCGCCCACCAGTTGGCGGATGGCGGCATGCTTAGCGGCGTTGTTGTCGCAGACGGCGGTCAGGCAGGCGTCATTCACGGTTCCCGCCAACAGATAACGGGCATGGACGGTACCGATGTTACCCACGCCAATAATGCCAAAACGTACTTTTTTCATGTCATGCCTTATTCAGGAACAAGGAGGGATAAGCGGAACATAAGAAACGCCTGGAAGGTCGACAACGTGATTTTGTGAGAGTGCTTGCAGGATGCAAAAGAAGTTAGCGTGCTAATTAAAAAGGTGTTTTAGAATCAACGAAGTATGTCTGCAAAAATTTGCAAAGATACATTGCGAGCGAGGTCACAGAATGCCGGGCAAGCTGAAAATGGATGAAATTGCCGCCTTAACGGGCTTCTCAGTAAGCACCGTTTCGCGGGTGCTAAGCGGGAAGTCCTACACCAGCGACAAGGCGCGTGAGGCAATAGTGAAATGTGCGCGACAACTGGGCGTTCTCGACTCACTCGCCAGTGGACGACTGTTGATTAACGGCATCGCCGTCTTCGCCCCGCAGCGTACGTTCACGGCACAGGGTGATGCTTTCTACCTTGAAGTGACGCGCGGCATTGCTGAGGCGGTCGCGTCGCACGATGTTTGGGTGAGCTATTGCGGCCTGGATGAGCAGCGTGCGGATATCAAAGCTTTTCTGGAAAAGGCCAACCATAAAAACATCAATGCCATCATTTTGATCGGCATTGATGATCCGACGATCCACAAGCTGGCGCTGTCGCTGGAGAAGCCCTGTGTGTTGATCAATACGCAGGACAGGGAAGGGCTGCTGGATTCGGTGTCGCCGGACCATCGGGCAATTGGCAACCGGGCGACGCAGTATCTGTTCGATCAAGGACACCGACGCATTCTCAACGTCACCAGCCTGCGGCGGGAAACGATGTACTGGCGGCTGGAAGGCATTAAAGAGGTCTATCGTCAGTACCAGATCCCGTTTGATACCCATTGCGATCTGCTGGTGACGGAAGGGTTCACTGCAGAAGAGTCGGAGCAGGCGATGGGCGAATGGCTGCGCGATACGCCGCGTCACGACTGGCCGGAAGTGATTTTCTGCGCCGGCGCGTCGATGTCCACCGGCATCCTGCAGGTACTGAACGCCCACGGGGTGCGCGTTCCGCAAGAGATGTCGCTGATGACCACGGGCGTACAGGAGCTGGACGCCTGCATCGTGGCGACGGTGAGCAGCATGACCATTCCCTGCCGGGCGCTGGGCGTGGAGGCGGTGCATCTGCTGCAACATCGCCTGAACCGGCCCGACGCGCCGGTATTTAATCTGTTGCTGAAAGGGATGCTTTCACAGAAAGGGACTGTCGCCAGCGCCACGCGGCATGCGGCCCGCGTGACGGTGGAACGCTGATCTTACGCGTCAGGGGGTAAACAGACGCCAATCCCGCCGATACCGCAGTAGCCGTACGGGTTTTTGTGCAGATACTGCTGGTGGTCGTCTTCCGCGTAATAAAACGGTGTCGCGTTGCTGATTTCGGTAGTGATGTGGCGATCGTCCCCCGCCGCGCGCATGGCGGCCTGGAAGCGCTCAACACTGGCGCGAGCGGCGCTGTCCTGCTCCGGAGTCAGCGGATAAATAGCCGAACGATATTGGGTGCCGTGGTCGTTGCCCTGTTGCATGCCCTGTGCCGGATCGTGGTTTTCCCAGAAAACCTGCAGCAACTGTTCATAGCTGATGACCGCCGGATCGTACACCACGCGCACCGCCTCGGCGTGGCCAGTTTCACCGGAACAGACTTCCCGGTAGGTGGGATTTGGCGTGTAGCCGCCGGTGTACCCCGCAGCCGTGCTGTAAACACCGGGCAACTGCCAGAACAACCGTTCTACGCCCCAGAAACAGCCCATCGCGAAAATCGCGATTTCCATCCCTTCAGGGACGTTCGTCATCGAATGTTCGTTGACGGCATGCAGCGTCGCCACGGGCATCGGGGTATTGCGCCCAGGTAATGCATCCGACGGTGAAATCAGGTGCTTTTTATCAAATAGACTCATGGTGCGGTTCTCCCGAAAATCAGTAATTGGGGTTAAGGTTGTAACAAGACGCGTATTTGCACACAATAACCGTTAGGAATGCGTCTACAGTAAACATAAGAAATATTTGGGTAGTCGTCTGTTTTTCAATCCCAGTTGTTGGGTTTTTGTTAAGCCGTGGATCGGCGTTATGATTTTTTCCAGGGTGGAAATAAGGGATATTCAGGAGAAAAAGTGCCACATATCCGTCAGTTATGTTGGGTGAGCCTGTTGTGTTTAAGCAGTTCTGCCTTTGCCGCGAACGTCCGTTTACAGGTCGAAGGGCTATCAGGAGAACTGGAGAAAAACGTCCGGGCACAACTCTCAACCATCCAGGGTGATGAAGTCACGCCGGACCGGCGTTTTCGCGCGCGCGTGGATGACGCCATTCGCGAAGGATTAAAGGCACTCGGCTATTACGAACCGACTATTGATTTCGATCTGCGTCCGCCTCCGGCGAAAGGGCGTCAGGTGCTGGTGGCCAAAGTGACGCCCGGTGAACCGGTGCGCATTGGTGGAACAGAAGTCATTTTACGCGGCGGCGCGCGTACCGACAGAGATTACCTGGATCTGCTGAAAACGCGTCCGGCGATCGGTACAGTGCTCGATCATGGGGACTATGACAGCTTCAAAAAGTCATTAACCAGCGTGGCGCTACGTAAAGGGTATTTCGACAGCGAATTTAATAAGAGCCAGTTGGGTATTGCGCTTGATCGTCATCAGGCGTTCTGGGATATCGATTACAACAGCGGTGAACGTTATCGCTTTGGTCACGTCTCTTTTGAAGGCTCGCAGATCCGCGAGGAGTACCTGCAAAACCTGGTGCCGTTTAAAGAAGGGGATGCGTACGAGTCGAAAGATCTCGGCGAACTGAACCGTCGACTGTCGGCGACCGGCTGGTTTAACTCCGTGGTTGTCGCACCCGAATTCGATAAAGCGCGAAAAACCAAAGTGTTGCCGCTGAAGGGGGTGGTGTCGCCGCGAACGGAAAACACCATTGAGACCGGGGTGGGTTATTCCACCGACGTGGGGCCGCGCGTGAAGACCACGTGGAAAAAACCGTGGATGAACGCTTACGGCCACAGCCTGACGACCAGCGCCAGTATCTCGTCACCAGAACAGCAACTGGATTTTAGCTATAAAATGCCGCTGCTGAAGAACCCGCTGGAGCAATACTATTTGGTGCAGGGCGGTTTTAAGCGTACCGATCTCAACGATACCGAACAGGACTCCACCACGCTTGCGGTTTCCCGCTACTGGGATCTTTCCAGCGGCTGGCAGCGCGCCATTAACCTGCGCTGGAGTCTCGACCACTTTACTCAGGGGGAGGTGACGAACACCACCATGCTGCTTTATCCCGGCGTGATGATCAGCCGTACCCGTTCGCGCGGCGGCCTGATGCCCACCTGGGGCGACTCTCAGCGTTACTCCATTGATTACTCCAACACCGCCTGGGGCTCCGACGTCGATTTCTCGGTCTTTCAGGCACAAAACGTCTGGATCCGTTCTCTGTACGATCGCCATCGCTTCGTGATGCGCGGTAATCTCGGCTGGATCGAAACCGGCGATTTCGACAAAGTGCCGCCAGACCTGCGTTTCTTTGCCGGGGGCGACCGCAGTATTCGCGGCTACAAATACAAATCCATCTCACCAAAATACAGTAACGGCGACCTGAAAGGGGCCTCAAAACTGGCGACCGGGTCGCTGGAATACCAGTACAACGTCACCGGTAAATGGTGGGGGGCGATGTTTGTCGACAGTGGTGAAGCCGTCAGTGATATCCGTAAAAGCGATATCAAAACCGGTGCCGGGGTGGGCGTACGCTGGCAGTCTCCGGTCGGGCCCATCAAGCTCGATTTTGCCGTTCCGGTCGGCGACAAAGATGAACACGGTTTACAGTTTTACATCGGTCTGGGGCCTGAATTATGAGTTTATGGAAGAAGATAAGCCTCGGCGTACTGATTTTTATCCTGCTGTTGCTGGGGACGGTGGCGTTTCTGGTTGGAACGACAACCGGTCTGCATCTGATCTTCAATGCCGCGAATCGCTGGGTGCCGGGGCTGGAAATCGGCCAGGTCACCGGCGGCTGGCGCGATCTGTCTCTGAAAAATATCCGCTTTGACCAGCCCGGCGTGGCGGTTAACGCGGGTGAAGTGCATCTGGCCGTGGGGCTGGATTGCCTGTGGAACAGCAGTCTGTGCGTGAACGATCTGTCGCTCAAAGACATTAATGTGGCGATCGACAGTAAAAAAATGCCGCCGTCCGCGCCGGTCGAAGAAGAAGAGAGCGGGCCGCTGAATCTCTCCACGCCGTATCCGGTAACGCTTTCCCGTGTGGCGCTGAACAACGTCAATATTAACATCGATGACACTACCGTGTCGGTGATGGCGTTTACCTCCGGCCTGCACTGGCAGGAGAAGGACCTGACCCTGAAGCCCACGTCGTTACAGGGATTGCTGATAGCGCTGCCGAAAGTGGCGGAGGTCGCTCAAGAAGAGGTGGTCGAGCCGAAGATCCAGAACCCGCAACCGGATGAAAAGCCGCTTGGCGAAACGCTGAAAGATCTGTTCTCGAAGCCGGTTCTGCCGGAGATGACGGACGTGCATCTGCCGCTCAATCTCAATATTGAAGAGTTCAAAGGCGAGCAACTGCGCATCACCGGCGATACTGACCTGACGGTGCATAATCTGCTGCTGAAGGTGAGTAGCATCGATGGCAACATGAAGCTCGATGCGTTGGACGTTGACTCTAACCAGGGCACGGTGAACGCCAGCGGGTCGGCCCAGTTAACCGACAACTGGCCGGTAGACATCACCCTGAACAGCACGCTGAACATGGACCCGTTGAAAGGCGAGAAAGTGAAGCTGAAGGTAGGCGGTGCGCTGCGTGAACAGCTGGAAGTGGGCGTGAACCTCTCCGGACCGGTGGCGTTGGATCTGCGTGCCCAGACGCGTCTGGCGGAAGCCGGGCTGCCGCTGAATCTGGAAGTGGTCAGCAAGCAGGTTTACTGGCCGTTTACCGGCGACAAACAGTTCCAGGCCGACGATATCAAACTCAAGCTCACCGGCAAGATGACGGACTACCGGCTCTCGATGCGTACGGCGGTGAAAGGACAGGATATCCCACCGGCGACCATCACGCTCGATGCGAAGGGCAACGAACAGCAGATTAACCTCGACAAGCTCAGCGTGGCTGCGCTGGAAGGGAAAACCGAGCTGAAGGCGCTGGTGGACTGGCAGCAGGCGATCAGTTGGCGAGGCGAATTGACGCTGGACGGCATCAATACGGCGAAAGAGGTGCCGGACTGGCCGTCGAAGCTCAATGGTCTGATTAAAACCCGGGGCAGCCTGTATGGCGGCAGTTGGCAGATGGAGGTGCCGGAGCTGAAGCTGACCGGTAACGTTAAGCAGAACAAGGTTAACGTTAATGGGTCGCTGAAAGGCAACAGCTACATGCAGTGGACCATTCCAGGGCTGCACCTGGAACTGGGGCCAAACAGCGCCGACGTGAAAGGTGAACTGGGCGTTAAAGATCTCAATCTGGATGCGACCATTGACGCGCCGGGACTGGACAACGCATTGCCGGGACTCGGCGGTACGGCAAAAGGGCTGGTTAAAGTACGTGGTACGGTTGACGCTCCGCAACTGCTGGCGGATATCACCGCCCGTGGGCTGCGCTGGCAGGAACTGTCGGTTGCCCAGGTGCGCGTGGAAGGCGACATTAAATCGACCGACCAGATTGCCGGTAACCTCAACGTGCGGGTTGAGCGCATTTCGCAGCCTGACGTGAACATCAGCCTCGTGACGCTGAACGCCAAAGGGAGCGAGAAGCAACATGAACTGCAACTGCGCGTTCAGGGCGAGCCGGTCTCTGGTCAACTGGATCTGACCGGGAGCTTTGATCGTAAAGAAGAGCGCTGGAAAGGCTCGCTGAGCAATACGCGTTTCCAGACGCCGGTAGGGCCGTTAACCCTGACCCGCGCCATCGCGCTCGACTACCGTAACCAGGAGCAGAAAATCAGTATCGGGCCACACTGCTGGGCAAACCCGAATGCTGAACTGTGCGTGCCGCAAACTATCGATGCCGGTGCCGAAGGGCGGGCGGTGGTGAATCTCAACCGCTTTGATCTGGCGATGCTGAAACCGTTTATGCCGGAGGCGACTCAGGCCAGTGGCGTATTCACCGGCAAAGCGGACGTGTCGTGGGACACCACCAAAGAGGGGCTGCCGCAGGGCAATGTCACGCTTTCCGGGCGTAACGTGAAGGTGACGCAGACGGTCAACGACGCGCCGCTGCCGCTGGCGTTCGATACCCTGAACGTGACGGCCGATCTGCGCAACAATCGTGCGGAACTGGGCTGGCTGATCCGCCTGACCAATAACGGCCAGCTTGACGGACAGGTACAGGTCACCGATCCGCAGGGCCGTCGTAACCTGGGCGGTAACGTCAACATTCGCAACGTCAACCTTGCGATGGTGAACCCGATCTTCGCGCGTGGTGAGAAGGCCGCAGGTATGCTGAGCGCCAATTTACGCCTGGGCGGTGATGTGCAGAGCCCGCAGATGTTTGGTCAATTGCAACTGAGCGGTCTGGATATCGACGGCAACTTTATGCCGTTTGATATGCAGCCGAGCCAACTGGCGATGAATTTCAACGGTACGCGCTCGACGCTTACCGGGGAGATACGAACCCAACAGGGGCAGATCAATCTGAGCGGCGACGCCGACTGGAGCCAGATTGACAACTGGCGCGCGCGCGTGGCGGCGAAAGGGAGTCGGGTACGTATCACCGTGCCGCCAATGGTGCGCCTCGACGTTTCTCCGGATGTGGTCTTCGACGCGACGCCGAATCTGTTTACGCTGGACGGACGGGTGGACGTGCCGTGGGCGCGTATTGTGGTACACGACCTGCCAGAGAGCGCCGTGGGCGTGTCGAGCGACGAAGTGATGCTCAATAATGACCTGCAGCCAGAGAAGCCGCAGAGCGCCGGGATCCCTATCAACAGCAATCTGATTGTACACGTCGGTAATAACGTGCGGATGGATGCGTTTGGTCTGAAAGCCCGTCTGACGGGCGATCTGAAAGTGGCGCAGGATAAACAGGGACTGGGTCTAAACGGACAGATCAACATTCCGGAAGGTCGCTTCCACGCCTACGGTCAGGATCTGATTGTGCGTAAAGGTGAGCTGTTGTTCTCGGGGCCGCCGGATCAGCCGTTGCTGAATATCGAAGCCATTCGTAACCCGGAGGCGACAGAGGATGAAGTGATCGCCGGCGTTCGCGTTACCGGAACGGCAGATGAGCCGAAGGCTGAGATCTTCTCTGACCCGGCGATGTCGCAGCAGGAAGCGCTCTCTTATCTGCTGCGTGGCCAGGGCCTGAGCAGCGATCAAAGCGACAGTGCGGCGATGACCTCAATGCTTATTGGTCTGGGGGTTGCACAAAGTGGTCAGGTTGTGGGTAAAATCGGGGAGACATTTGGCGTAAGCAATCTGGCACTGGACACGCAGGGGGTGGGCGACTCCTCCCAGGTCGTGGTCAGCGGATACGTACTGCCAGGTCTGCAGGTGAAATATGGTGTGGGTATATTTGACTCACTGGCGACACTCACGTTACGTTATCGTCTGATGCCTAAGCTATATCTGGAAGCCGTGTCTGGCGTAGATCAGGCACTGGATTTGCTCTATCAGTTTGAGTTTTAGCAATGCGAATATTTGTCTACGGCAGTTTACGAACCAAACAAGGCAACAGCCACTGGATGACCAACGCCCAGTTGCTGGGAAATTACAGTATCGATAACTACCAGTTGTACAGTCTGGGCCACTATCCAGGCGCAGTTCCGGGGAACGGAACGGTACACGGTGAGGTTTATCGTATTGATAATGCGACTCTGGCCGAGCTGGATGCTTTGCGCACCCGCGGCGGTGAATACGCACGCCAGTTGATCCAGACGCCGTACGGCAGTGCATGGATGTACGTGTACCAGCGTCCGGTGGACGGATTAACGCTGATCGACAGCGGTAACTGGTTAGACAGAGACCAGTACTGAAACCTCCGCGCCACCTTCGGGTGGCGTTGTTTTATGCGATGTCACTCGCATTCCGGATTGCCGGCCTTCCGGTGCTCTTTTCCCCTTTTGCCAAAACGCAGGCATAAAAAAACCCTTACTGACCGGTACCCGGCGTTCAGGGTTTTCAGCGTTCAGCGAACTTATTTCTTCGCGGCGCGCTCGAAGGAGGCAATGATTTCAGCTTTAGCGGCTTCAGCGTTGTCCCAACCGTCCACTTTCACCCACTTGCCTTTTTCGAGATCTTTGTAGTGCTCGAAGAAGTGCGTGATCTGTGCTTTCAGCAGTTCCGGCAGGTCGTTCACATCTTTGATGTGATCGTACTCTTTGCTCAGTTTGGTGTGCGGCACGGCAACCAGTTTCGCATCTTCACCGGATTCGTCGGTCATTTTCAGTACGCCAACCGGACGGCAGCGGATAACGGAGCCAGGTTCCAGCGGATACGGGGTCGGGACCAGAACGTCAACCGGGTCACCGTCCAGAGACAGAGTGTGGTTGATGTAACCGTAGTTGCACGGATAGAACATCGCGGTGGACATGAAGCGGTCAACGAACAGTGCGCCGCTCTCTTTGTCGACTTCGTATTTGATCGGATCTGCGTTAGCCGGGATCTCGATAACAACGTAGATATCTTCCGGCAGGTCTTTACCTGCTGGGACGTTGAGTAAGCTCATGTCTGTTTCCTTTAACTGTGTCGTAAACAAGTGGCGAGTATTATAGCGATCTCGCGACGAATGTCTTCGCCTGATTTTGTTTTCACTCGCCTCGTACCGGTCTTTTCAGACCACTCGCATGACAGGAAAATCCATATCTTCAGCCGCTTTTTTCATAGTGAAATGGAAGCGATTACAAACTTGTGATTAACGTTCTATTTACTTTTTTGAAGTGTGATGTAACGCAATCCGTTACATGCTCGATTGTCTATAGTTTTTTCGCGACTGTTTCTTAACCAACAATAACCTACCCTACGAGGACACAGTTATGTGGAAGCGCTTACTTATCGTCACAGCAGTTTCGGCAGCCATGTCGTCTATGGCCATGGCCGCCCCATTAACCGTAGGATTTTCGCAGGTCGGCTCTGAGTCCGGCTGGCGCGCCGCAGAGACCAACGTGGCGAAAAGCGAGGCCGAGAAGCGCGGCATTACGCTGAAAATCGCTGACGGTCAGCAAAAGCAGGAAAACCAGATTAAAGCCGTGCGTTCATTTGTCGCTCAGGGCGTTGATGCCATCTTCATTGCGCCGGTGGTGGCGACAGGATGGGAGCCGGTGCTGAAAGAAGCGAAAGATGCCGAGATCCCGGTCTTTTTGCTCGATCGTTCCATCGATGTAAAAGACAAATCTCTCTATATGACCACCGTTACCGCCAACAACGTGCTTGAAGGTCAACTGATCGGTGACTGGCTGATCAAAGAGGTTAACGGTAAGCCGTGTAATGTGGTTGAGCTGCAGGGCACCGTCGGTGCCAGTGTGGCCATTGACCGTAAGAAAGGGTTTGCTGAGGCCATTGCCAAAGCGCCAAACATCAAAATCATCCGTTCCCAGTCCGGTGACTTCACCCGCAGTAAAGGTAAAGAGGTCATGGAAAGCTTTATCAAAGCGGAGAACAACGGCAAGAACATCTGCATGGTTTACGCCCATAACGATGACATGGTGATCGGTGCTATCCAGGCTATCAAAGAAGCGGGGCTGAAGCCGGGCAAAGATATTCTGACCGGTTCTATCGACGGCGTACCGGACATTTATAAAGCAATGATTGACGGTGAAGCGAATGCCAGCGTTGAACTGACGCCGAACATGGCGGGTCCAGCCTTCGACGCACTCGAGAAGTTCAAGAAAGATGGCACGATGCCTGAGAAGGTCACTATCACCAAATCGACGCTGTACCTGCCGGATACCGCGAAAGAAGAGTTAGAGAAGAAGAAAAACATGGGCTACTAAGTTCAGACCCGTTCTGGTGGCATACCTTACACCGTAGGCCTGATAACCGAAGCGCCATCAGGCAAATGTTCTGCCGGATGGCGGCGTAACGGCCTTATCCGGCCTACGGCCACGCTTTGTACCGGAGGAAGATCATGACGACTGAACAACACCAGGAGATCCTCCGTACAGAGGGGTTAAGTAAATTCTTTCCTGGCGTCAAAGCGCTGGATAACGTCGATTTCAGCCTGCGTCGCGGGGAAATCATGGCGCTGCTCGGCGAGAACGGCGCCGGAAAATCCACGCTCATTAAAGCGCTGACCGGCGTCTATCACGCCGATCGCGGTACCATCTGGCTGGAAGGCAGCGCCATCTCCCCCAGAAATACCGCACATGCTCAACAACTGGGTATTGGCACGGTGTATCAGGAAGTGAACCTGCTGCCGAATATGTCGGTGGCGGACAATCTGTTTATTGGCCGTGAACCTAAGCGCTTTGGCCTGCTGCGGCGCAAAGAGATGGAAAAGCGCGCCACGGAACTGATGGCGTCTTACGGCTTTTCCCTCGACGTGCGCGAACCGCTGAACCGCTATTCGGTGGCCATGCAACAGATCGTGGCTATCTGCCGGGCGATCGATCTTTCCGCTAAAGTCCTGATCCTCGATGAACCCACCGCCAGCCTCGATACGCAAGAGGTTGAGATGCTGTTCGGCCTGATGCGTCATCTGCGCGATCGCGGCGTGAGTCTGATCTTCGTTACCCATTTTCTCGATCAGGTCTATCAGGTTAGCGATCGGATCACCGTCCTGCGTAACGGCAGTTTTGTCGGCTGCCGTGAAACCCGCGAGCTGCCGCAGATCGAACTGGTCAAAATGATGCTGGGACGCGAGCTGGACACCCATGCGCTACAGCGCGCGGGACGCACCTTGCTTAGCGACAAACCGGTTGCCGCGTTCAAAAATTTCGGCAAGAAAGGGACGATCTCCCCGTTCGATCTCGACGTTCGTCCCGGTGAGATCGTCGGTCTGGCTGGACTGCTCGGATCCGGACGCACCGAAACGGCTGAGGTGATCTTCGGCATCAAACCGGCGGACAGCGGCAGCGCGCAGATTAAAGGCAAAGCGCAGACGCTGCGATCCCCTCACCAGGCGTCGTGCCTGGGAATCGGTTTTTGCCCGGAAGACCGAAAAACGGACGGCATTATTGCCGCCGCCTCGGTACGGGAAAATATCATCCTGGCGCTACAGGCCCAGCGCGGTTGGCTGCGGCCGATTGCGCGCAAAGAACAGAATGACATTGCCGAGCGGTTTATCCGCCAGCTTGGCATTCGCACCCCCAGCGCAGAACAGCCGATCGAATTTCTCTCCGGCGGCAACCAACAAAAAGTGCTGCTGTCGCGTTGGCTGCTGACCAAACCGCAGTTTCTGATCCTCGACGAACCGACGCGAGGGATCGACGTGGGGGCGCATGCCGAGATCATTCGCCTGATCGAAACCCTGTGCGCTGATGGTCTGGCGTTGCTGGTGATCTCCTCGGAGCTGGAGGAACTGGTGGGATATGCGGATCGGGTGATCATCATGCGTGACCGCAAACAGGTGGCGGAGATCCCGCTGGCTGAACTGTCCGTTCCGGCGATCATGAACGCCATCGCGGCGTAAGGAGACTCTTGTGATGCCCCAATCTCTCCCGCAAACCACGCCGCCGAAGCGACGCTTTCGCTGGCCGACCGGCATGCCGCAACTGATTGCGCTGCTGCTGGTGCTGCTGGTAGACAGCCTTGTCGCCCCCCACTTTTACCAGATTGTGTTGCAGGACGGGCGTCTGTTCGGCAGTCCAATCGATATCCTGAACCGCGCCGCCCCCGTCGCTTTGCTGGCAATAGGGATGACGCTGGTGATTGCCACAGGCGGCATTGACCTTTCCGTTGGCGCGGTGATGGCGATTGCCGGGGCCACGACCGCCGCGATGACCGTCGCGGGTCACAGCTTGCCGGTGGTGCTGCTCGCCGCGTTGGGGACCGGCGTTCTGGCCGGCCTGTGGAACGGCGTTCTGGTGGCAATCCTCAAAATTCAGCCCTTTGTCGCCACGCTGATCCTGATGGTGGCAGGCCGCGGTGTGGCGCAACTGATCACCTCCGGACAGATTGTCACCTTCGACTCGCCCACGCTCTCCTGGTTTGGTAGCGGTTCGCTGCTGCTGTTTCCCACACCGGTCATTATCGCGCTGATCACGCTGGTGCTGTTCTGGCTGCTGACCCGGCGAACGGCGCTTGGGATGTTTATTGAAGCCGTAGGGATCAACATCCGGGCGGCGAAAAATGCCGGGGTGAACACGCGGGTCATCGTCATGCTCACCTACGTGCTGAGCGGGCTGTGCGCGGCGATTGCCGGGATTATCGTCACGGCGGATATTCGCGGTGCTGATGCCAACAATGCCGGATTGTGGCTGGAGCTGGACGCCATTCTGGCGGTGGTGATCGGCGGCGGTTCCCTGATGGGCGGGCGTTTTAATTTGCTGCTGTCAGTGGTGGGTGCGCTGATCATTCAGGGGATGAACACCGGGATCCTGCTGTCCGGATTCCCGCCGGAGATGAACCAGGTGGTCAAAGCCATCGTGGTGCTGTGCGTACTGATTGTGCAGTCACAGCGCTTTATCAGTCTGCTAAAAGGAGTGCGTGGTCGTGATAAAACGTAATTTACCGTTAATGATCACCCTCGGGGTTTTCGTGCTGGGCTATCTCTACTGCTTAACCCAGTTCCCCGGCTTTGCCTCCACGCGCGTTATCTGCAACATTCTGACCGATAACGCCTTTCTGGGGATCATCGCCGTGGGGATGACCTTCGTGATCCTCTCCGGTGGGATCGATCTCTCCGTCGGATCGGTCATCGCCTTCACCGGCGTATTCCTGGCGAAGGCTATCGGCTACTGGGGGATCTCACCGCTGCTGGCGTTTCCGCTGGTACTGGCGATGGGCTGTGCGTTTGGCGCTTTCATGGGGTTGTTGATTGATGCGCTAAAGATCCCGGCCTTTATCATCACGCTTGCCGGTATGTTCTTCCTGCGCGGGGTCAGCTACCTGGTGTCGGAAGAGTCGATCCCGATTAACCATCCCATTTACGACACGCTGTCCAGTCTGGCGTGGAAAATCCCCGGTGGCGGTCGCCTGAGCGCGATGGGTCTGCTGATGTTGGCGGTGGTCGTGATGGGTATTTTCCTCGCGCATCGCACCCGGTTTGGCAATCAGGTGTATGCCATTGGCGGAAATGCGATTTCGGCGAACCTGATGGGGATTTCCACCCGCAGCACGACGATTCGCATCTATATGCTGTCGACCGGGCTGGCGACGCTGGCCGGGATTGTCTTTTCTGTCTACACCCAGGCCGGCTACGCGCTGGCAGGGGTTGGTGTGGAGCTGGACGCCATCGCGTCGGTGGTGATCGGTGGCACGTTGCTGAGCGGTGGGGTGGGTACGGTTCTTGGAACGCTGTTTGGCGTGGCGATTCAGGGGCTGATCCAGACCTACATTAACTTCGACGGCACGCTCAGTTCATGGTGGACGAAAATTGCCATTGGCGTTTTGTTATTTATTTTCATTGCGTTGCAGCGTGGCCTGACGGTGCTCTGGGAAAATCGACAGAGTTCGCCGGTGACGCGTATTGCTGATTCAGGGAGCAGGAATTGATATCTGTTTGC
This sequence comes from Citrobacter sp. Ct235, assembly GCF_030332305.1. Lineage (NCBI taxonomy): Bacteria > Pseudomonadati > Pseudomonadota > Gammaproteobacteria > Enterobacterales > Enterobacteriaceae > Citrobacter > Citrobacter sp. Ct235. The sequence goes on along the minus strand of NZ_JAOWIC010000002.1, from coordinate 143,719 downwards.
CGATGCAGTCCAGGACAGAACAGACGGTTTTTGCTACAGTGCCTGTTTTACGGCAAGTGGGTTGGATATGGCTTCATTAAAGGATGTTGCGCGCCTGGCGGGGGTGTCGATGATGACGGTCTCCCGGGTAATGAATAATGCGGAATCAGTACGCCCTGCAACGCGTGACAGCGTGTTGCAGGCTATCCAGACCCTGAATTATGTTCCCGATCTTTCCGCCCGTAAGATGCGTGCCCAGGGGCGTAAGCCATCGACCCTTGCCGTGCTGGCGCAGGATACGGCCACAACGCCTTTCTCAGTCGATATCCTGCTTGCCATTGAACAAACAGCCAGCGAGTTCGGCTGGAACAGTTTTTTAATCAACATTTTTTCTGATGATGATGCCGCGCGTGCGGCGCGCCAACTGCTTGCTCACCGGCCGGATGGCATTATCTATACCACGATGGGGCTACGGCATATCACGCTACCTGAAGTTCTGCATGGCGAAAATATCGTTCTGGCGAACTGTGTGGCGGACGATCCCGCGTTACCCAGCTATATCCCTGATGATTACACCGCGCAGTACGAGGCAACCCAGTATTTGATCGCGGCGGGATATCGTCAGCCATTATGCTTCTGGTTACCCGAAGGCGCGCTGGCGACAGGGTACCGTCGACAGGGATTTGAACAGGCCTGGCGTAATGCCGGACGGGATCTGGCGGATGTGAAGCAATTTCACATGGCGATGGGTGACGATCACTATACCGATCTTGCAGGTTTACTGGACACCCGCATTCCATCGGGTAAACCCGATTTTGATGTTCTGATTTGTGGTAACGATCGCGCCGCCTTTGTGGCTTATCAGGTTCTTCTGGCGAAAGGGATCCGCATTCCACAGGATGTTGCTGTTATGGGGTTTGATAACCTGGTGGGCGTCGGGCATCTGTTTTTACCCCCATTAACCACAATGCAGCTTCCACACGATATTATCGGGCGGGAAGCTGCACTGCATGTGATTGAAGGACGTACCGGCGGCGGCCAGAAACGGATCCCTTGTCCGCTGCTGATCCGTTGTTCCGCCTGACCGTTGATTACCCCAGTAGCCAGAGTTCGCCTTGCAGCAGTATGGCTTCTCCATGAGCGGCATAGAGAGACAGTTCACGTTCCTCTGGCTGCGGATAGATTCGGCTGCTCATGACCGCTTCCCCACCATTAATGAATACCTCAATGGATGACTTATCGATAAAGATCCTCAGATCAAGTGGTTCACCTTGCGTAAGGGGAATACTGCGGTAACCATCTATGTTTTCTTGCGGGTAATACCGCCACAAAACGAGCCGTCCGGACTGATTATCGATATACAGTCGCATCCCTGTGCCGAGCTGTAACCCGTAATGCTCGGCATGACTATTCTGACAATCCCACCGTAATTGAATTTCGATCGCTTGTGCGTTTTCCTGCAAAACGCGTTTGCTGTCGACGTTGTTGGCAGGAATAGGTTGATACCGCTGGCGTAACGACTCTGCTTCCCGCACCGGGCGCTGGATGAGTTTGCCGTTGCTCTCAGAGAGCTCTCGAGCCAGCGTCATGCAACCTGCCCAACCCTCACGTTTTGATGGCATTGATGATTCCCACATATCCATCCAGCCGATGATGATGAGCCTGCCATCTTTAGCGGTAAAACTTTGCGGCGCATAAAAATCATGCCCGTGATCGAGTTCAGTAAAAGGGCCTGACTGTGCAAAGATCCGCCCAGGAGACCAGACCCCAGGTATGACTCCGCTCTGAAAGCGATTCCGGTTACAGTATCCTTCTGCCTTCATTCCTTGTGGTGAAAACATCAGGTAATGGTGTTCACCAGGACGGAAAAAGTCCGGACACTCCCACATATAGCTTTCGCCTGCGTTGGCATGCGCCAGTACGCGATCGAAGGTCCATTCACGCAATGATTTACCACGATAAAGTAAGATCTGCCCGGTGTTACCAGGATCTTTTGCACCTACCACCATCCACCAGGTGTTTGCTTCTCGCCAGACTTTAGGATCGCGAAAATGCATAATCCCTTCTGGCGGGGTCAGCACCACACCCTGTTTTTCAAAATGGATCCCATCCCGACTGGTTGCCAGACACTGTACTTCACGAATGGCGTCATCATTGCCTTCTCCTGCAAGCCAGACATGACCGGTATAGATGAGCGATAGCACACCGTTGTCATCGATGGCACTGCCCGAAAAACATCCATCTTTGTCATCCTCATCGCCAGGTGCCAGCGCAATAGGCTCATGGCGCCAGTGGATCATATCTTCACTGGTGGCATGTCCCCAGTGCATAGGCCCCCAGTGTTCGTTGAATGGGTGATGCTGATAAAACGCGTGATAGCGATTATTAAACCAGATCAGCCCGTTGGGATCGTTCATCCACCCTGCTGGCGGGGCAAGGTGGAAATGGGGATAAAAGGTGTTTCCACGGCGGGTGCGCAGCTTTTCCAGCGCTTTTTGCGCCATGTGTAATCTTGATTGCGTCATCTAAGCTCTTCCTGGTTTAGCAATAATAGTTGAATTGTTAACGTTAACTTTTGCAAAAATAAAGATCTTAATTGTGGTTAATGTGATGATTGTCGCAAATGTTAACGTTAACTATGCGGTTTTGTGATCGATTATGCATGTTGGGGCAAATTCATGACGGTTTTGAGAAAAAGCGGTTTATCAATGTGCGTAAGCCAGATGAAGCCGGGGGAGAAACATGTCAGCCAAAGTATGGGTTTTAGGTGATGCGGTTGTAGATCTTATGCCTGAATCAGATGGAAGGTTATTGCCTTGCCCTGGTGGCGCGCCGGCTAACGTTGCGGTGGGGATAGCCAGATTAGGTGGGGCAAGTGGATTTATAGGTCGGGTGGGGGATGATCCTTTTGGCGCTTTGTTAAGAAGAACGCTGAAAGCGGAAGGGGTTGATACTTCACGGTTGAAGCAGGATGAATGGCACCGGACATCGACTGTGCTTGTCGATCTTAATGAACAAGGAGAGCGTTCTTTTACATTCATGGTTCGCCCCAGCGCCGATCTTTTTCTGGAGGCAACCGATTTGCCCGAATGGCGGCACGGCGAATGGTTACATCTCTGTTCAATTGCCCTGTCTGCCGAACCTTCACGTACCAGTGCTTTTATTGCGATGTCAGCGCTTCGACGTGCAGGCGGCTTTGTCAGCTTCGATCCCAATATCCGTGACGATCTCTGGCAAGACAAACAGTTGTTGCGCTTGTGTTTGTTGCAGGCGCTTCAACTGGCAGACGTGGTCAAGCTGTCGGAAGACGAATGGCGGCTTATCAATGGAAACGCTCAGTGTGATCGGGATATCTGCGCCCTGGCAACGGAGCATGAAATTACCATGCTGTTGGTGACGAAAGGGGCTGATGGTGTGGTGGTCTGCTACCGCGGGGAGGTTCACCACTTTGCCGCGATTCCCGCGAATTGTGTAGACAGCACCGGGGCGGGGGATGCGTTTGTCGCCGGATTACTGGCAGGTCTGGCTGCTGAAGGCTTCCCTGCGCATGAGGGCGAATTACAACACATTATAGAACTCGCTCAACGCTGCGGAGCGCTTGCGGTAACGGCAAAAGGGGCGATGACAGCGCTGCCGCATCGACAAGCGCTGGAACGGTGTAAGTAAACAACGAGGCCGATTTTGCCTCTGAACAGGACGTGATTTTTGTTAACGACAGGCAGGTAATTATGGCATTGAAGATTCCATTCAGAAATGCGTACTATCGTTTTGCATCCAGTTATTCATTTCTCTTTTTTATTTCCTGGTCACTGTGGTGGTCGTTATATGCCATTTGGCTGAAAGGACATCTGGGTTTAACAGGGACAGAATTAGGCACACTTTATTCGGTTAACCAGTTTACCAGCATGCTGTTTATGGTGGCCTACGGTATTATTCAGGATAAGCTTGGCCTGAAGAAACCTCTCATCTGGTGTATGAGTTTCATCCTGGTCCTGACGGGGCCGTTTATGATTTACGTTTACGAACCGCTACTGCAAAGCCATTTTTCTGTTGGGTTGGTTCTGGGATCTCTCTTTTTTGGCCTGGGGTATCTGGCGGGCTGTGGCCTGCTTGACAGTTTCACCGAGAAAATGGCGCGGAGTTTTCATTTTGAATATGGAACCGCGCGTGCCTGGGGGTCATTTGGTTATGCCATTGGCGCATTTTTCGCTGGCATCTTTTTCAGTATTAATCCCCATATCAACTTTTGGCTGGTCTCGCTATTTGGCGCCGTGTTTATGATGATCAACATGCGCTTCAAAGATCAGGAGCAGCAGTGCGTAACGGCTGAAGCGGGTGGGGTAAAAAAAGAGGATTTTATCGCTGTCTTCAAAGATCGTAACTTCTGGATCTTCGTTGTGTTTATTGTGGGGACGTGGTCTTTCTATAACATTTATGATCAACAGCTCTTTCCGGTGTTTTATGCTGGTCTGTTCGAATCACACGATGTTGGAACGCGCGTATATGGATATCTGAATTCGTTCCAGGTCGTGCTTGAAGCACTGTGCATGGCGAGTATTCCCTTCTTTGTTAATCGGGTGGGGCCAAAAAATGCATTACTCATCGGCGTGGTGATTATGGCACTGCGCATCCTCTCTTGCGCCTTGTTCGTTAATCCCTGGGTCATTTCGCTGGTGAAGCTCCTGCATGCTATTGAAGTTCCACTTTGCGTCATCTCCGTATTCAAATACAGCGTAGCGAACTTTGATAAGCGACTGTCATCGACAATCTTCCTGATTGGCTTTCAGATTGCCAGTTCGCTGGGGATAGTATTGCTTTCAACGCCAATAGGGATTCTCTTTGACCTCGCAGGCTACCAGACCGTGTTTTTCGCCATCTCGGGTATCGTCTGCTTGATGTTGCTTTTTGGCATTTTCTTCCTGAGTAAAAAACGAGAACCGTCCGTGCCAGAACCTTCACTGAATTCAGCGACATAAACCTAAACTTTTTCCGGTTGTTGTCGATAGTTTCTGTATATCTTACAACCGGAAAATAACGATGCCAAAATCCCTCTCCCTACGAAATACCCTGTTGGTTTTATTGTCGCTTATTACCCTGTTACTACTGCTAACAGGCGGCATGGGGATTTACGCCTCCACGCGTATTATTACCTCATGGGTCTATTACGGGGTGATGACGGCGACGACGCTGACGGCCATCGCTCTGCTGGCGGTGGTTTGGCTGTTATTGCGCAATAAGCTCCTGAAACCGCTCGATAATGTCGTTGAACAACTCGAACGCCTGGCGACAGGGGATTTATCGGCGGCGGAAAGCCGCTATGCCAGCGCCGAGTTTAATCGCCTGCAGGCTGCGCTCGAAGGGATGCGCGTGGCGCTGAGCGAGTCCGTCAAACGCGTCCGCGATGCCAGTTCGCAGATAGACACCGGCAGTCGCGAACTGACGGCGGGTAATATTCATCTGGCGACACGCACCGAATCGACCGCGACCTCGCTGGAACAAACCGCCGCCAGCATGGAGGAGCTCACCGCGACGGTGAAACAGAATGCGGAAAACGCCGATCAGGCGCATCAACTGGCGAAATCAGTTTCTGATACCGCCGATCGCGGCAGTGAAATGGTGTGTTATGTCATTGAAAAAATGCGCGATATTTCCGGTAGTTCTAACCGTATTGCCGATATTCTTGGCGTGATCGACGGGATTGCGTTCCAGACCAATATTCTGGCGCTGAACGCCTCGGTTGAAGCGGCGCGCGCGGGAGAGCAGGGACGCGGTTTTGCCGTGGTGGCAGGCGAAGTGCGCAATCTGGCCAGCCGCAGCGCGGAGGCCGCGAAAGAGATCCGCACGCTCATTGGCGACTCGCAGTCGCAGGTGGGGGAGGGCAGCGACCTGGCAATGCAGGCGGGTGAAACGATGGATGAGATTGCCAGCGAAGTGATGCGGATGACCAAACTGATGCGGGAAATTGCCAGCGCGTCGCAGGAGCAGAGTCGCGGTATCGAACAGGTGAATATCGCGGTGAGCCAGATGGATGAAACGGCGCAGCAGAATGCGGCCCTGGTACAACAGTCCTCCGCGGCAACGCGATCGCTTGAAGAGCAGTCGCACGCGCTTATCGAAGCGATGGCGTCGTTTAAATTGCAGACCGCCTGATGTGAAATGCCGGATGACGACGTTGACACGTCTTATCCGGCCTACGCAGCTATTGTAGGCCGGATAAGCGCTAGCGCCATCCGGCAAGGGGTTTACGCGTCCGGGAACTCCCGGATAAAGCGTTCCACATCTTCAACCATATGGTTGTTGCCAACGAAGAACGAACGGCGCTGGTGCAGGCTTTCCGGGGTGATATCCAGAATTCGCTCTTTCCCGTCGCTCGCTTTCCCGCCGGCTTGCTCTGCGAGGAATGCCATTGGGTTGCACTCGTACAGCAGACGCAGTTTTCCTTCCGGGTGGCTGGCGGTGCTTGGGTAGAGATAAATTCCACCTTTCAGCAGGTTACGGTGGAAGTCAGCAACCAGTGAGCCGATGTAGCGCGAGGTGTACGGGCGCTGCGTGGATTTATCCTCTTCCTGGCAGAACTTGATGTACTTCTTCACACCATTCGGGAATTTAATGTAGTTGCCTTCGTTAATGGAGTAAGTGTTGCCTTTCTCCGGGAAGCGCATGCGCTCCTGACACAGGCAGAACACGCCCAGCGACGGATCGTAGGTAAAGGCGTGGACACCGCAGCCGGTGGTGTAAACCAGCATCGTGGAGGAGCCGTACACCACGTAACCCGCAGCAACCTGTTTGTTGCCCGGTTGCAGGAAATCTTCTTCAGTGACCGGCGTGCCAACAGGTGTCACGCGGCGGTAGATAGAGAAAATGGTCCCGACAGAGACGTTAACATCGATGTTGGACGATCCATCCAGCGGATCCATCAGCACCACGTATTTCGCGTGTTCACAGCCTTCGAAAACGACGATTTCATCTTCTTCTTCAGAGGCAATACCCGCGACGATATCACGCGCCTTGAGTGCAGCTTTCAGTTTTTCGTTCGCGAACAGGTCGAGTTTCTGCTGAACCTCGCCCTGTACGTTCTCAGCACCGCTGGCACCCAGGATATCGACCAGACCGGCCTTGTTGATATCGCGGTGGATGATCTTGGCGCCCAGCTTTATTGCCGACAACAACGCAGTGAGCTCACCTGTAGCATGAGAGAACTCGTGCTGCTTCTCGACAATAAATTCACCTAACGTTTTCATAACACTTTCCCTGCAATTAATATGGAGTAAAGCGACCGTAACAATCTTAACAAATATTTCAGTGGCTGCGCTCAGGTGAATCGCGCCAGCAAACTACGGATTATCCTGAAATGCGTTTCTCACTTGCCTGACATATGCGTAAAATGCCCCCTGGGTTAAATTAGGATAGTGACGTATGCGCATTCATATTTTGGGAATTTGTGGCACGTTCATGGGCGGTCTGGCGATGCTGGCGCGCTCGCTCGGTCATGAAGTAACGGGTTCGGACGCCAATGTGTATCCGCCGATGAGTACCTTACTTGAGAACCAGGGGATCTCCCTGATTCAGGGTTATGACCCCAGTCAGCTTGACCCGCAACCGGACCTGGTGATCATTGGCAATGCCATGACCCGTGGAAATCCGTGCGTTGAGGCGGTGCTGGAAAAAAACATTCCGTTTATGTCCGGTCCGCAGTGGCTGCATGACTTTGTGCTGCGCGATCGTTGGGTGCTGGCCGTTGCGGGAACGCACGGTAAAACCACCACCGCGGGCATGGCGACCTGGATTCTTGACGTCTGCGGTTATAAGCCAGGTTTTGTGATTGGCGGTGTGCCGGGGAATTTTGACGTTTCTGCGCGTCTGGGCGAAAGCGACTTCTTCGTGATTGAAGCGGATGAGTACGACTGCGCCTTCTTCGATAAACGCTCCAAATTCGTACATTACTGCCCGCGTACGCTGATCCTCAACAACCTTGAGTTTGATCATGCGGATATCTTTGACGATCTGAAAGCGATCCAGAAGCAGTTCCACCACCTGGTCCGCATCGTGCCGGGTCAGGGGCGGATCATCTATCCGGAACACGACATCAATCTGAAGCAGACGATGGCGATGGGGTGCTGGAGCGAACAGGAACTGGTGGGCGAGCAGGGTCACTGGCAGGCGAAAAAGCTGAATGTTGATGCCTCGGAATGGGAAGTGTGGCTGGACGGCGAGAAGGTCGGCGAAGTGAAGTGGTCGCTGGTTGGCGAACACAACATGCACAACGGCCTGATGGCCATTGCTGCGGCCCGTCACGTTGGCGTGCAGCCGGGCGATGCGGCCAATGCGCTGGGATCGTTCATCAACGCCCGTCGCCGTCTTGAACTGCGCGGCGAAGCGAACGGCGTCACGGTCTATGATGATTTCGCGCATCACCCGACGGCGATTCTGGCAACGCTTGCGGCGCTGCGCGGCAAAGTAGGCGGCACGGCACGCATTATCGCCGTACTGGAGCCGCGTTCTAACACCATGAAGATGGGGCTGTCCAAAGACGATCTGGCACCGTCATTAGGCCGTGCGGATGAAGTGTATCTGCTGCAGCCGCCGCATATCCCGTGGCAGGTGGCGGAAGTGGCGGAAGCCTGCATCCAGCCTGCTCACTGGAGTGGTGATGTGGATACGCTGGCAGAGATGATCGTGAAAACGGCGCAACCTGGCGATCACATTCTGGTGATGAGTAACGGCGGGTTTGGTGGTATTCACCAAAAACTGTTGGATGGCCTGGCGAAAAAAGCCGAAGCGCAAGCCGAAGAGTAATAAAAAGGCCCGGTGGCGCTGACGCTTACCGGGCCTACGTGCTTGTAGGCCGGATAAGACGTTTCGCGTCGCCATCCGGCATTCACGCCGGGTTACATTACGCTTCGTTTTCCGCCAGTTCGCGCAAATACTGGAAGATCTGACGCGCGGATTTCGGCGGCTTATTCCCTTCTTTCTCTTTCTTCGCGTTGCGGATCAGCGAGCGAAGCTGCTGGCGGTCGGCGTTTGGCCACAGGTTCAGCACTTCCTCTACCGCGTCATCCCCTTCGTCAATCAGACGATCGCGCAGATGCTCAAGCTTGTGAAACAACACCACCTGCTGGTTGTGGCGGTTTTTCAGCTTGTCCAGCGCCTGGCGAATAGGATCAACCTCACGCAGGCGCAGCATTTTACCAATCAACTGCAACTGGCGGCGGCGACCTTCCATTTTGATCCGCTGGGCCAGCTCAATGGCGGCACGCAGGTCCGCATCAAGCGGGATTTTGTCCAGCGCGTTTTTCCCCAGATCCACCAGTTCCGCGCCCAGGCGTTTGAGCTCCTCGGCGTCGCGTTTAATTTCACTTTTACTGACCCAGATAATTTCATCGTCTTCGTCTTCGATGTCATCACCGGGAACGTCGTCGAGCCAGTCTTCGGGCTGCTTAGTCATGTCAGGCTCCTTAAAAAAAGAGGCTAATGTTACCAGTTAAGATGCGCACTGAAAAACGGTTCTCTGTTAGACTTCAGAGAAACTCTCTACATTATGGCATTTGCGATGAAAGTAATCTCACAAGTTGAAGCGCAGCGTAAGATTCTGGAAGAAGCGGTCTCGACAGCGCTGGAGTTAGCCTCAGGCAAATCGGACGGGGCGGAAGTCGCCGTAAGCAAGACGACCGGCATCAGTGTCAGCACCCGTTATGGTGAAGTGGAGAATGTCGAATTCAATAGCGATGGCGCGTTGGGAATTACCGTCTACCATCAGAACCGCAAAGGCAGTGCCTCATCGACTGATTTAAGCCCGCAGGCGATTGCCCGTACCGTCCAGGCGGCGCTGGACATCGCGCGCTACACCTCGCCGGACCCTTGCGCAGGTGTGGCCGACAAAGAGTTGCTGGCTTTTGACGCACCGGATCTGGATCTGTTCCACCCGGCAGAGGTTTCTCCGGATGAAGCCATCGAACTGGCGGCGCGTGCCGAACAGGCTTCTTTGCAGGCCGATAAACGTATCACCAATACGGAAGGCGGCAGCTTTAACAGCCACTATGGCATTAAAGTGTTCGGCAACAGCCACGGCATGTTGCAGGGCTATTGCTCCACCCGCCATTCACTTTCCAGCTGCGTGATTGCCGAAGAAAACGGCGATATGGAGCGCGATTACGCCTACACGATTGGTCGGGCGTTGGGCGATCTGCAAACGCCGGAATGGGTTGGCGCAGACTGTGCTCGCCGCACGTTATCCCGCCTGTCACCGCGTAAACTCTCGACGATGAAAGCACCGGTAATTTTTGCCAACGAAGTGGCGACCGGGCTGTTTGGTCACCTGGTTGGCGCGATTGCAGGGGGCTCGGTGTATCGCAAATCCACTTTCCTGCTGGATTCGCTGGGAAAACAAATTCTGCCTGAATGGCTGACCATTGAAGAGCATCCGCACCTGTTAAAAGGACTGGCTTCCTCACCGTTCGACAGCGAAGGTGTACGTACGCAACGTCGTGACATTGTGAAAGACGGTGTGCTGACCCAGTGGCTGCTAACCAACTACTCTGCCCGTAAGCTGGGGCTGAAAAGCACCGGTCATGCAGGCGGCATTCATAACTGGCGCATTGCCGGGCAGGGGCTGAGCTTTGAGCAGATGCTCAAAGAGATGGGTACCGGACTGGTGGTCACCGAACTGATGGGCCAGGGCGTGAGCGGCATCACCGGGGATTACTCCCGTGGCGCAGCCGGTTTCTGGGTCGAAAACGGGGAAATTCAATACCCTGTAAGCGAAATCACCATCGCCGGAAACTTAAAAGAGATGTGGCGCAATATTGTTACCATCGGTAACGATATTGAAACACGTAGCAATATACAGTGTGGTTCAGTTCTGTTGCCGGAGATGAAAATCGCCGGACAATAATCCCGGATGGCGCGACCTGCCGCGCCAAAACAATAAAAAAGAGGAAGTGAGCAATGCGTAAAAAACTACTGGCGATGCTGGCGGTCTCCACTCTGGTATTGAGTTCGGCAACGGCGTTTGCCGCCGAACTCGAAGACAATATGGAAACGCTTAACGATAACCTGAAGGTGGTCGAAAAAGCGGATAACGCAACACAGGTGACAGAGGCGTTAACCAAAATGCGCGCTGCCGCGCTTGATGCCCAAAAAGCGACGCCGCCAAAGCTGGAAAGCAAAGCCTCCGACAGTCCGGAAATGAAAGATTTTCGTCATGGTTTTGACGTCCTGGTCGGTCAGATCGACGGTGCGTTGAAGCTGGCGAAGGAAGGGAAGGTCAAAGAAGCGCAGGCCGCCGCGGAAGAGTTCAAAACCACCCGCAACGCCTACCACAAGAAGTATCGTTAATGGCGTTTCTCCCCTGATGCCTTCAGCCGGGGCTTCAGGGGAAATAATAAAAATAACGGTCTTTTCAACCTGACTCTCCTGAACCAGGCCGCCCTCTTTACAAGGGCGGCCTTAATCATTACTTCAGATTCGTTTTGAAGAACGATGTCAGCTTTTCGAACGGAATCAGGTCAGTACGGTCATACAAATCGACATGACCAGCCCCGGGAACGACATACAGCTCCTTCGGTTGAGCCGCACGTTTCCAGGCATCTTCGCTGAACTCTTTCGAATGCGCCTGGTCCCCGGTAATAAACAGCATGGGGCGCGGTGAAATCGTTTCTATATCGTTGAATGGATAGAAATTCATAAATTTACCAATGCTGCTTAACAGCGGTTTGGTGGTCAGTTCTTCTTTCTCACCCTGCGGGGTGTAGCCGCCTCGCTCGGTACGGTAGAAATCAAAGAACTCACGCTGAATGGCCGGCGTTGAGTCATCCAGCTTGTTAACGGTCCCCGGGATATACGCCTTCTCTGCGCCTTTAAATTCAGCAAATCGCTGCTCGATAGCTGATTTAATAAAGGCCTGACGCTGTTCTGGCGTCTGGGAATGATTCAGACCATGACGGAACGCCGAGCCCATGTCGTACATGCTGACAGTGGCAATCGCCTTCATACGTGGATCGATTTTGGCTGCACTGATTGCAAAGCTCCCGCTGCCACAGATACCCAGTACGCCGATGTTCTCTGGGTCAACATACGGCTGGGTACTGAGGTAATCGACCGCCGCGCTGAAGTCATCTGCATAAATTTCCGGTGAAACCAGATGCCCCGGCTTTCCTTCACTTTCCCCCCAAAAAGAGAGATCGATCGCCAGCGTCACAAAACCCTGCTCTGCCAGTTTTTGCGCATACAGATTCGAGCCTTGCTCTTTGACCGCGCCCATCGGATGTCCGACGACAATGGCCGGGTTTTTCGCATTCTGATTCAGCGTCTTTGGAATAAACAAATTTCCCACGACGTTCATCTGGTACTGATTCTTAAACGTGACCTTTTGCTGGGTAACGTTATCGCTTTTATAGAAGTTGTCCGCGCCTTTTGACATATCTGCCGCGGTGGCGGCGAATGAGCTGATTAACAGCCCCAGCGCCAGGGTCATATTTTTCATGAGTTTCATCCTCTCGTGTCGTGGTGTGTTTTACGTGATGTCAGAATGGTCATTCCTGTGGCGGCGAGTAGCAGCCCACCGCTCAGAGCAAAAGTGCTTTGCCAGCCGGTGTAATCAAATGCCAGGCCGCCTAGCGTTGAACCCAGGGCGATAGAAAGCTGGATCACTGCGACCATCAGTCCGCCGCCTGCCTCGGCATCATCCGGCAACGTGTGTGCTATCCAGGTCCACCAGCCTGTTGGCGCTGCTGTTGCGATCAGCCCCCATAACCCCAGTAGTGGCGCAACCATCCAAATGTTGTGGCCCGTCAGTATCAGCACTGCGGTGATAGCCGCCATCAGTAAAGGGATAGCGGCAAGCGTCGAGTACAGGCTCGCTCTTAAAAAGGTGCTAATTATCAACGTGCCAATGAAGCCCGCTACGCCAATAGTCAGTAAAATCAGGGACAAGGCGCGTATATCCACTTGGGTGACGGTTTCAAGAAACGGGCGAACGTAGGTGAATAACGAGAACTGCCCCATGAAGAACAGCCCACAGGCAAAGAGGCCAACTGCCACAACGGGACGTGAGATCAGACGAATAACAGAACCGTCGGCGCGTGTGTTTTTGTCGACCGTCATCGTGGGCAAGCTAAAGCACTGCCAGATGAAGGCCACGATAGCGACCGGAACAAGGCAGAAGAAAGCGCCACGCCAGCCAATCACGGCACCAAGATAACTACCGAGTGGCGCCGCGACGACGGTTGCCAGGGCGTTTCCGCCGTTGAAAATAGCTAATGCGCGAGAAACCATGTGTTGTGGCACCAGGCGAAGCGCTGTGGCCGCAGACATCGACCAGAACCCGCCAATCGCAATGCCAATCAAGGCGCGACCCGCCATATAAATCAGGTAGCTGGAGGCCAGCGCGACAATTGTTGCCGATAACGCCATTAGCGCCGTCATGCCGAGCAGCAGATATTTTCGATTCAGATCCCTGGCCAGTGTGGAAAGCGACAAGCTGGTCAACACTGCCAGCGCGCCGGAAATGGCAACTCCCTGTCCGGCCAATCCTTCACTCACCCCTAAATCAGTGGCGATGGGAGTCAGCAGGCTGACTGGCATAAACTCCGATGCGATAAGTACAAAGACGCACAACGTCATCGCAAATACGCCGCTCCAGTAGGCGCGTTCTTTAAAAGGTGTTGTTTCGCGGGTGAGTGTGGGCATTAACGGCAACCTCTGAATATTGCCCCTCCGAAATTCAGGCAAGCCGGGGCCGGACGTTATTCATGGGAATAACGACAAAAAGTGCATAAATAAACATGCAGTTCACGATGATCTCTTGCGAAAAGTTTTACACGGCAGGCGTAGGTTGACTAGCTAATGAATGCTTAATAGGCTTATAAGATTAGCTTATTAATCGGAAAAGCCTGACAGATGAAACGCAATCTCAATGACCTGCTTTATTTTGTCACCGTTGCCCGCGAAGGAAGTTTTACCCGCGCGGCGGCACATCTTGGTGTCACACAACCGGCTCTCAGCCAGGCGATTTCCGCTCTTGAGAATCGCCTGCAAATTCGACTTCTCACCCGCACCACCCGCAGCGTGTCCCCCACCGCTGCCGGAGAACGGTTGTTGCAGTCCATCGGCAACCGCATTGATGAGATTGAAGCCGAACTGGATATGCTCACTGAGCTGCGAGACAAACCCGCCGGTACGGTACGAATCACCTGTGGGCCGAACGTTTTGCGTACCACACTGTTACCTAAACTGACGCCACTGTTGCGTGAATACCCTGATATTCATATTGAGTTCGACGCCAATCACGGTTTTCGCGATATTGTCGCCGACCGTTTCGACGCCGGAGTGCGGCTGGGCGACACGATTGATAAAGACATGATAGCCATACCGATTGGACCAGAACTCCGTATGGCGGCCGCAGCCTCGCCGGATTATTTTTCGCGTTATCCCATTCCACAAACCCCCCATGAACTGACGCAACACTGCTGTATAAATCAGAGAATGGTGAGATCGGGTGGGCTGTATGTCTGGGATTTTGATCAGGACGGCGGCGACTTGAACGTGCGGGTGAGCGGGCAAGTGACGTTCAACACGTCAGAACACATTGTCTATGCTGCTCTGGAGGGGATGGGAATCGCTTTTTTACCGGAGGAAGAGTTCGGTGAACATATTGAGAAAGGTCGATTAATCCGTGTGCTTGAACCGTGGTGTAAGCCTTTTCCTGGGTACTATTTGTATTACCCCAGCCGCAAACAAGTCTCTCCCGCGTTTTCACTGGTGATAGATGCTCTGCGCGTTAACCGTAAGCGTCCATCCGTAGAGAAGAAAAAGTGATTCAGGAAACCAGCCTGTCGCATTGATATAATCCGGATGGCAGCAATATATTTTTATGCCCTAATCTGTCCGCTTGTGGTTCGACGCTACCTGCGACATGTAGACCTGGCAGCGTCGAATAAGAAGGGGGCCGGATTTATAATTTCACTTTGATGATTACTTTAAACTGATATTTTTATTTTTCGCCCACTTTCTTAATCTTCCATTCGCATTGGCGTAAGGCGAAGAGGTGTTAAATGAGATCATTCGCCCCATCGTCCATTTTGTGTACCACGGTTTACCGTATAAAACATCATCAGTACGTTCATTAATAAGCCGCACAATTTCATTTTTTACAGCCTGCAATTCAGCGATCAGGGAATCATAGCTTAACGCACTGTAATCCTTGTAAAATTTTTGAGCAAGGAGGCCAAGCTGGTTCCATTTATAACCTGTTTCCGGAAAATCGACCGGCTGACCTTTCGCATCAAAAGTGATCCACTTTACAACCAGAGAATTCCATCCAAGTAGATACGAAACAAGGTCACGAACGCTCATCTCCGTCCCTTTGGCGTGCCCATCCATTGAATCATCGGAAGTCATTTCGTTCGGGATTGAATTAAGATAACCGATTAATTTACTGAAATTTTTATCAATGGCTAAAAGTAATTCAGCTTTTGTTTGAGGCACGCTCATAAGGAATTCCTTCTCATTTAAGAAAATGACACCATGATGAAACGGTGTGGTGTTTTAACATCGGGCCGTTATTTTCTCTCTCCTTGCGTCATGTCTTGCAAGGATTCGTCATAACTCTTTTCGATAATACGGCTCAAAAGCGCACTCTGCTCACAGTTTCAGACTTTCTTCTCTGCTGGCGTCGCCACGAAACACCCTCGATATCTGTGAATAAAATCACACTTTCCCAGCGATAAATCATCAAAACCCCCTTTTTTGTGGAACAGATCACTATTGCCACTCGCCTTTCCACTTCGAAGTGGAAAACAACTCGCTACAAACTTTTGACCCCCACCGCTAGTTTTAACTCAGAGCCATTAACGGGGTAAGACGAGTGAATAACGGAGCAGTAATGAACGACATGGGGGACCAGGTGGCGCAGATTGGTGAACTGGCCGATCGCATGCTGGCGCAAGTGTATGCCTTGCTGCGTGAACATCACATCATTCCCAACGCCGTACAGGAACAAATGCTGACGTCTCACGTTCGCGCCATGGCGCACCGGTCGGTGACCGGAGAGCCTTTGCCGGAAGTGGAAGCCAGTTTGTTTGATGAAATTTCAGCCGATTCAATGGCGCTTGCCCGCGACGTGGTCGCAGCGTTTGGCAATCTTCCCGAGGAAGAGGCCTGGCTGCTGTCCGTCCACTTTGAAGTCGCGAAAGACAACCTTTAAGGAGCAACAACATGGAACAGATTACAGTCGTGATTGGCGATCGTCTGGGGAAAGGCCAGAAAGTGGCAGCAGGCGTCGAGAAAGCCGGTGGCCGTGCGGTGGTGGTACCGGGTGTCGCCGCGGATATGAAACTGGGGGACGTGATGAAAGCGGAAAACGCCACGTTCGGCATCTCCTTTTGCGGCAGCGGCGGCGCGGGCGCTATCACCGCACAGAACAAATACGGCTACAAGGCTAAATACGGGATGCGCTCTGTGGATGAAGGCGTAACGGCGATTAACGAAGGCTGCAACGTGCTGGGGTTCGGCTTTATGGATAAAGAAGAGCTTGGCGAGCGTCTGGTTCAGGCGTGGCAGAAAAAATACGGCACCTAAGTATGAAAGAACAATTCACCACAACGGTGAGAGTCACCGGTAAAGGCGAAGCCAAAACGCGCGCCTTTGCCGATGCCCTGAACCACGTTCAGGCCGCGGTCATGAAGGCATCGCCGCATATTTTACTGCGTATTGAGCCACAGGATGTGCAGGTTGTTCAAGCGCGTGAAGCGGTGCGCAAAGAAGCGTTTTTGTTCTTCTTTCTGCGCCGGGAACGACGCACTTACAGCGTGGAGCTGGATGTGACCGTCAACGTGACAGCCATCAATCTGGACAAGGTGGATTTTGTCTCGCAACGCTGATTCTTGTTAAGAAGGCATAATTATGTTCCTGATAATTTTAATAAAATCGCTCATCATCGGTGCCCTCGTCGGCGTGGGTGTGGGGGCCGGGGCTGCACGCATGTTTCATGCGCCTACCACACAGGGGATGGGTGCGTTTCGAACTCTGGGGGAACTGAACTCCTGTGAAGGGGATCCGGCTTCTCACTTCTCGTTTGGCCTGGGCTTTTTCTTCAACGCCTGGGCCTCATCCGTTGCGGCGGGCTCGTTCACACAGGACGTGGATCACCGCATTATTCCTAACTGGGGCGCGGCAGCGCTGATGATCAAAAACCGCAACGTCGGTGAAACGCTGCATGACCCGAAAAAGATGGCGATTGCCTGCGGCATCATCGGCATGATCGTCGTGACCTTCCTGAACCTCACGGCCTCTTCCGTACCGGAAGCGTTGCAGGTGACCGCCGTTAAGGTACTGGTTCCTGCGGCAAACCTGCTGGTCAACACCGTGATGCCAGTGATCTTCTGGCTGGCGGCAATCGATGCCGGTAAGAAATCGGGCTTCTGGGCAACCGTTTTCGGCGGCGCGGCGCAGTTGATCATGGGTAACGCCGTTCCGGGTCTGGTACTGGGCATCCTGATCGGTAAAGGCGTTGAAGAGAGCGGCTGGAACCATGTGACCAAAGTGATGATGGCGGCGATTGTTCTGCTGTTCGTCCTGAGCGGCTTCTTCCGTGGCTTCGACATGAAGATGATCGAATCCTTCCACATGACCGTGCCGAACTGGCTCGAACTGATCCACAACTCGCTTAGCGGCAAATAACGGAGGCCACAATGGAACAGAATAAAGGTTTTTGGTTTGCCGACTGGTCTTTCCCGATCTTCGTTGGCCTGCTCTCCTCCGGCGTATTTGCCGGGACGCACATGTACTACCTGTACGGGATTGGCGCGTTCAACGAAGTGGCTTTCGTGGCCATGCTGAAAGCGGGAATTGATACCGGATCGTACGGCGCGGTGGCGGCATTTGGTGCCAGCTTCCTGTTCGCCCGCATCATCGAAGGTTCTCTGGTGGGGATTCTGGATATCGGCGGCGCGATTCAGACCGGTGTGGGTCTGGGGGTTCCGGCGCTGCTGCTGGGCGCGGGCATTATGTTCCCGGTTGAGAACTTTATCGCTTCTCTGGCTACGGGGCTGGCGATTGGTCTGGCGATCGGTTACGTCATCATTCTGGCGCGTAAGTTCACCATCAATCAGAGCGATTCGACCTACGGGGCGGACGTGATGATGGGGGCCGGTAACGCCTCGGGTCGTTTCCTCGGTCCACTGATCATCCTCAGCGCGATGACGGCGTCGATCCCTATCGGCGTGGGTTCTTTGGTCGGCGCACTGCTGTTTTACATCTGGCAGAAACCGATCACCGGCGGCGCGATCCTTGGCGCAATGATTTTAGGTTCAATCTTCCCGATTGCGATTAGCTAACCCTCGGCGGGCGTGAAAACGCCCGCACTAACAGGAGAGAGACATGTTTGATTTACTCCTGCGCCGTGCGCGTCTGGTTGACGATACGGTCTGTGACATCGCCCTGAAGGACGGCAAAATCGCCGCGTTAGGTGAGATAAATGACCCGGCGGTGAAAACCGTTGAGCTCAACGGCGAGTGTTACGTCAGCGCCGGATGGATTGATTCCCACGTCCACTGCTATCCAAACTCCCCGATTTATCACGACGAACCGGACAGCGTAGGCATTGCCACCGGCGTGACAACCGTTGTGGATGCGGGCAGCACCGGAGCCGACGATATTGATGATTTTTATACCCTGACGCGCGAAGCCGCGACGGAAGTCTATGCACTACTGAACATCTCCCGTGTCGGACTGATTGCGCAAAACGAGCTGGCGAATATGGCCAACATCGACGCCGACGCGGTGAAGCAGGCGGTAAAACGTTACCCCGATTTTATCGTTGGCCTGAAGGCGCGAATGAGCAGCAGCGTGGTGGGTGAAAATGGTATTACACCGCTGGATCGCGCCAAAGCGATGCAGCAAGAGAACGGTGATTTGCCCCTGATGGTTCACATCGGCAATAACCCGCCGGATCTGGATGAGATTGCGGAGCGCCTGACGGCGGGCGATATCATCACCCACTGCTACAACGGAAAACCCAATCGTATCCTGACGCCGGAAGGCGAACTGCGCGCGTCGGTCACCCGGGCGATTCAGCGCGGCGTGCGTCTGGATGTAGGGCACGGCACGGCCAGCCTGAGTTTCGCGGTGGCGAAACGCGCCATCAGCTTGGGCATTCTGCCGCAGACCATCAGCTCTGATATCTATTGCCGCAACCGTATCAGCGGCCCGGTGTATTCACTGGCGAATGTGATGTCGAAATTCCTCGCCATCGGAATGTCGCTGCCGCAGGTCATCGACTGCGTGACGGCCAATGCCGCTGACGGCTTGCGCCTGAAATCTAAAGGTCGCCTCCAGCCTGGTCTGGACGCTGACTTAACCCTCTTTACGCTGAAGCATCAGCCAACCGTGCTGATGGATGCCGAAAATGACAGCTTACAGGCTGAGAAGCTGCTGGTGCCGCTTGCCGCAATACGTGCGGGCAAGGGCTATATGACCGAACAAGGGAGCGCGGAACATGCCTTCGATTTTTGAGAAATACCATTTAAAGCAGGTGATTAATACCTCCGGACGTATGACGGCGCTGGGCGTTTCCACGCCGCGCCCGGAAGTGGTGGAAGCGGCGATGGCCGGCATGAACCAGTACTTTGAAATGAAAGATCTGGTGAATAAAACCGGGGAATACATCGCGAAGCTGCTGGATGTAGAGGGAGCGACGGTGGTCTCCTGTGCGTCGGCGGGTATCGCCCAGTCGGTGGCTGCCGTGCTGGTTCAGGACAGCGACTGGCTGTTGGAAAACCTGCACGTCACGCCGATTGAAAATAACGAAATCGTGCTGCCGAGAGGTCATAACGTCAACTTTGGCGCGCCGGTCGGCACGATGGTGGCGCTGGGCGGCGGCAAGCTGGTGGAAGCGGGTTATGCCAATGAGTGCTCTGCCGCACAGCTGGCCGCGGCGATCACCCCGCGTACGGCGGCGATCCTGTACATCAAATCCCACCACTGCGTGCAGAAAAGTATGCTCAGCGTTGAGCAGGCCGTCGTGGTGGCGCGTAAACATAATCTGCCGCTGATTGTCGATGCGGCGGCGGAAGAAGATCTGCAGTGCTACTACCGTTCCGGCGCGGATCTGGTGATCTACAGCGGTGCGAAGGCCATTGAAGGGCCAACCAGCGGACTGGTCATCGGTAAAACGCAGTACGTCGAGTGGGTGAAACGCCAGACAGCGGGCATTGGCCGGGCGATGAAGGTCGGCAAAGAGGGCATTCTCGGTCTGACCTGCGCCATTGAACTCTATCTGCATGCTCAGAAAGAGAGCGGCGCGGAGATGGTTGAAAAAATGACGCCGTTTATTGACGCACTCAATGCACTCAACGGGGTGACCGCTCGCGTGGTTTGGGATAGCGCCGGACGGGATATCGCCCGTGCAGAAATTAAGTTCGATGAAGCCGTTACCGGCATCGCGACGGGCGAACTGGTGGAAGCGCTCAAGCAGGGCGAATACGCGATTTACTTCCGTGGCTACAAAGCCAACGAAGGGATTATTGAAGCGGATGTGCGCAGCGTAGACCGCGCACAACTGGATATTGTGGCGCGCCGTATTGGCGACGTAATTAATCAGGAGAAACAAGCATGAAACTGACCCCGAACTTTTACCGCGATCGCGTCTGCCTGAACGTATTGGCTGGCTCGAAAGAGAACGCTCGAGATATTTACGATGCGGCGGAAGGTCATGTGCTGGTCGGCGTGCTCTCCAAAAATTACCCGGATGTCGAAAGCGCGGTGGCGGATATGCGCGACTACGCGAAGCTTATCAACAACGCGCTGTCTGTCGGGCTGGGGGCGGGCGATCCGAACCAGTCGGCGATGGTCAGTGAAATCTCCCGCCAGGTTCAGCCGCAGCACGTCAACCAGGTGTTCACCGGCGTGGCAACCAGCCGCGCCCTGCTCGGGCAGAGTGAGACGGTGGTTAACGGTCTGGTATCGCCAACCGGCACGCCAGGTCTGGTGAAAATTTCCACCGGGCCTCTGAGCAGCAAAGCGGCAGACGGCATTGTCCCGGTCGAAACGGCTATCGCATTGCTGAAAGATATGGGGGGGAGCTCGATCAAATACTTCCCGATGGGGGGGCTGAAATGCCGTGACGAATATAAAGCGGTGGCAGAGGCCTGTGCGCGTCATGATTTCTGGCTGGAACCGACCGGTGGCATCGATCTGGAAAACTACGCTGAGATTTTGCAAATCGCCCTCGACGCTGGCGTAAGCAAAATCATTCCTCACATTTATAGTTCTATTATTGATAAGGTAAGTGGGAACACCCGTCCGGACGATGTGCGCCAGCTGCTTGCGCTGACCCGGACGTGTGTAGGTTAAAATAACGAGGAGAGTGATGTGCGATTCCCCAACCAACGTTTGGCGCAACTGTTTACTATGTTGCAAAACGAGACGCTGCCACAGGATGAGCTGGCGCAGCGGTTGTCGGTTTCCACACGTACTGTTCGTGCCGATATTACTGCGCTTAACGCCCTGCTGACTCAGCATGGCGCGCAGTTTATCCTCAGCCGGGGCAACGGTTATCAGCTCAGGATCGATGACCCGGCAAGCTATCAGTCCCTGCAATCGCAGCAGCCCAGCGCGCTGCGAATTCCGCGAACCAGTCAGGAACGCGTGCACTATCTGATGGTGCGCTTTCTGACATCCGCTTTTTCTCTCAAACTCGAAGATTTAGCTGATGAATGGTTTGTCAGCCGGGCGACGTTACAAAATGACATGGCGGAAGTACGTGAATGGCTGCAACGCTATCATCTGACGCTGGAAACCCGCCCTCGCCATGGCATGAAACTGTTCGGCAGCGAGATGGCGATCCGCGCCTGCCTGACCGATCTTCTCTGGACGCTGGCGCAGCAGGATCCTGCTAATCCGCTGGTGACCGAAGAGGCGCTGTATGCCGGTGTGCCGTCGCAGCTTCAACCTCTCCTTGAGGAGATCTTCAACCGCTTCCATATTCGCCTTACCGACGAAGGCGAACTGTTTTTGCGCCTGTACTGCGCGGTCGCGGTACGCCGCATCAGCGAAGGGTATCCGCTGTCGGAGTTCACCACCGAAGAGGTGGAAGAGAACGTATGCCTGGCGGCGCGTGAGATTGCCGCTGTGGTGCAGCATCTGGCAAATCATCCGCTCTCGGTATCGGAAGAGAACTGGCTGAAGGTGCATATCGCGGCGCGGCAGGTGCAGGAAATTGCCCCCAGCGCGATCAATGCCGACGATGAAGAAGCGCTGGTCAATTACATCCTGCGGTTTATCAACAGCCAGTACAACTATAACCTGTTGAATGATAAACAGCTTCACGCGGATTTACTCACTCACATCAAAACGATGATCACACGGGTGCGCTATCAGATAATGATCCCGAATCCGCTACTGGAAAACATCAAGCAGCACTATCCAATGGCGTGGGATATGACCCTGGCGGCGGTTTCCAGTTGGGGCAAATACACCCCTTACGCCATCAGCGAAAACGAGATCGGCTTTCTGGTGTTGCACATCGGCGTTGGGCTTGAACGTAGTTACAACATCGGTTACCAACGCCAGCCAAAAGTCCTGCTGGTTTGTGACGCGGGAAATGCGATGGTGCGCATGATTGAAGCGGTACTGGCACGCAAATATCCGCAGATTGAAATTGTGCATACGCTGACGCTGCGCGATTACGAACAGCGCGAGAGCATCGCGGAGGACTTTGTGATCGCCACGGCGCGGATCGGTGAGAAAGACAAACCGGTCGTGCAGATCGCCCCGTTCCCTACTGACTATCAACTGGAACAGATCGGTAAGTTGGTGCTGGTGGACAGAACCCGTCCGTGGATGCTGAACAAATACTTCGATGCCGCGCATTTTTGTATTATCGACGGTGAGATGGACCAGCAGACGCTGTTTAAAACCTTGTGCGATCGGTTGCAGAGTGAAGGATTTGTCGATGCGGAATTCCTCGACTCGGTCGTTGAGCGTGAGGCGATCGTCAGCACGATGCTTGGTGACAGTATTGCGCTGCCACACGCCCTCGGACTGCTGGCGAAAAAAACGGTGGTCTATACGGTGCTCGCCCCACAGGGCATCGCCTGGGGTGACGAGACCGCGCACGTGATCTTTTTACTCGCCATCAGCAAAAGCGAGTACGAAGAGGCAATGGCTATCTACGATATCTTCGTCACGTTCCTGCGCGAGCGCGCCATGACGCGACTGTGCAGCAGCCAGAACTTCGCCGAGTTTAAAGCGGTGGCGATGGAGTGCGTGAGTCGTTTTTGAGAGCCATTATCCAGATATGAATGTAATGCAGATGTAATGCTATAATGCATTACATTTCTTTTTTCTCTGGAGGCATAATGGCCACATTGAACGTCCGTCTGGATGACAAACTCAAAAACGAGGCGTATGCCGTGCTGGAAAAACTCAATATTACGCCTACGGAAGCGGTAAGACTGCTGTTTCAGTATGTGGCTGAAAATGGACGCATGCCGGTAAAGACACTCACTGTCAGTGATAGCGAAGAAGCGTTATTGCGTACTGTCAGGGAGCGACTGGCCGATCCGCAAGAGGCCATTAAGGTCAGACTGGATGCGCTATGAACTGGCGTTTGATCCGCGGGCGCTGAAGGAATGGCAAAAGTTGGGTGAAACGGTGAAAAACCAGTTCAGGAAGAAACTGGCTGAGGTGCTTTCACCTCCGCGGCTCTCCTCCGCCCGGCTTCATGACTTTCCTGATTGCTACAAGATAAAACTCAAGGCGTCGGGTTTCAGGCTGGTTTATCAGGTGAAGGACGCACAGATTCTGGTATTGGTGATTGCGATCGGTAAGCGGGAAAAATCGGCCGTTTATCAGGACGCTGACAAACGGCTTTGACGGGGATGTTACCGCAAATGGTGCACAACCTGGTTGCTGCTGCCGCGCCAGATCAGCGCCGGGTCTTTCAGATCCTGCACATACTTACCGTCGACCAGCACATTGATGAGATCCACAACCTGCATTTGCGCGGCATTGAGTTCATCCAGCTTATAGCCGGTCCACACCCAGATATCTTTGCCCGCGCATTCAGCGCGAATGCGTTGCACCAGTTTCAGAATATCCGGTACGTTCTGCGGATGAAGCGGATCGCCGCCGGAAAGGGAGACCCCCTGGCGGTGGATCCGCGTATCGTTCAGATCGTTAATGATCTGGTCTTCCATTTCTTTCGTGAACGGCTGGCCTGAATTCAGTCGCCAGGTGCTTTTGTTGTAGCAGCCAGGACATTCGTGCACGCACCCTGAAACAAACAGGGTGCAGCGAGTTCCGGGGCCGTTAACGATGTCGACAGGATAATATTGATGATATTGCATAGAGGATGTCCAGAAAGAATGTAGGCCGGATAAGGTGCTTGCACCGCCATCCGGCAACATTGTGATGCCTGATGGCGACGCGATTGCGTCTTATCAGGCCTACGGCCTTTGCAAACGGAAATTAACCGATCTGCCCATTCCCTAAATGCTTAACGCGACGTTTCACTTCTTCCTGTTTACCGGCGTTAAATGGGCGTGCGTCCGGGCTGCCTAAATAACCACATACGCGGCGGGTAACCGACACGCGTGCGGCATCGTGGTTACCGCACTTCGGACAGGTGAAGCCTTTACTGGTGCACTCGAACTCGCCGGTAAAGCCACACTCATAGCATTCATCGATTGGCGTATTGGTGCCGTAATACGGCACATGCTGATAGCTGTAGTCCCAGACGTCTTCCAGCGCTTTCAGGTTGTGCTGGATGTTCGGGTACTCGCCGTAGCAAATGAAGCCACCGCTCGCCAGCGGCGGATAAGGCGCTTCGAAATCGATTTTGTCGTACGGATTTACCTTCTTCTCTACGTCGAGGTGGAAACTGTTGGTGTAGTAGCCTTTATCAGTGACGCCCGGCACAACGCCGAACTCGGCGGTATCCAGACGGCAGAAACGGTCACACAGGTTTTCACTCGGCGTGCTGTACAGGCTGAAGCCGTAACCCGTCTCTTCTTTCCACTGATCCACGGCCTGACGCAGATGCTCAACAATGGCGACCGCTTTCGCGCGCAGTACTTCGCTGTCATACAGATGCGTATCGCCAAACAGGGCGTTGATGGTTTCGTGGATACCGATGTAGCCTAGCGAAATTGACGCGCGACCGTTTTTAAAGATTTCCGCAATGTCATCATCGGCTTTCAGACGTACGCCGCAGGCCCCTTCCATATACAGGATCGGTGCGACGCGGGCTTTGACGCCTTCCAGACGGGCGATTCGGGTCATCAGCGCTTTACGCGCCAGTATCAGACGATCGTCCAGCAACTTCCAGAACGTCGGCTCATCACCGCCCGCTTCCAGTGCGATACGCGGCAGGTTAAGGCTGATCACGCCGAGGTTATTACGCCCATCGTGAACCTGTTCGCCCTGTTCGTTTTCCCACACGCCGAGGAAGCTGCGGCAGCCCATCGGGGTTTTGAACGAACCGGTGACTTTCACGACCTGATCGTAGTTCAGGATGTCCGGATACATGCGCTTGCTGGCACACTCCAGCGCCAGTTGTTTGATGTCGTAGTTTGGATCGCCAAATTTGTGGTTCAGGCCGTCACGAATCGCAAACACCAGTTTCGGGAACACGGCGGTTTTGCGATTTTTGCCCAGGCCAGCGATACGGTTACGCAGAATGGATTGCTGAATCAGGCGCGATTCCCAACTGGTACCCAGACCGAAACCAAAGGTGACGAACGGCGTCTGGCCGTTGGCGGTATGCAGCGTATTGACCTCATACTCCAGAGACTGGAATGCGTCGTAGCACTCTTTCTCGGTACGGGAATGCGCATAGCCGTCGGCATCCGGAATTTGCCACTCTTCCGCCGTTTTACGGTGCTTTTTGAAGCTGGCGGTCACGAACGGCGCCAGCACTTCATCAATGCGGTTAATGGTGGTGCCGCCGTAAATATGGCTGGCGACCTGCGCGATGATTTGCGCGGTCACGGCGGTGGCGGTAGAGATCGATTTTGGCGGCTCGATCTCCGCATTACCCATCTTAAAGCCCTGCGTTAGCATCCCTTTCAGATCGATCAGCATGCAGTTAAACATCGGGAAGAATGGGGAATAATCGAGATCGTGATAGTGAATGTCACCGCGCTCGTGCGCCTGCACGACATCACGCGGCAGCAAGTGCTGACGAGCGTAGTGTTTGGCCACGATACCGGCCAGCAGGTCGCGCTGGGTCGGAATGACTTTGCTGTCTTTGTTGGCGTTCTCATTGAGCAACGCGGAGTTAGTTTGCTCCACCAGGCCGCGAATTTCCTGGTTCAGGCGACCGCGTTTTTCACGCTGAATATCACGGTCATGACGGTATTCAATGTAGGCGCGCGCGAGTTGCTTGTAAGGACCCGACATCAGTTGGTTCTCAACCGCAGTCTGGATCTCATTAATATCGACCTGGCTACGCGCGTCCATCTGGCTGCTTACGACTTCTGCGACGGTGGCGCAGTAATCTGCGTCATCGACTCCCGCTGCTTTAGCTGCACGCAGAATGGCTTCTTTGATGCGCTCTGATTTAAACGGCACTTTACAGCCATCTCGTTTCATCACATGCGGTGTCATGATCACTCCATAATTTGTAAGAACAGGTTATCCACAGAGGCTCGGGAAGCATTGATATGGTTATTCATCTCTCTATCCAATCACTTCCCGCAGTCCAGTCCCATGTTATCCACAATGTCACCCTGACTGTGGACATCATCGTTGTTGTAAATGTAGTTGATTAATACAACATGTTGGGGTGGATTGCATTTTAAGTTCTATATATAGTGATTTGCATCAAAAGTGTTTGCGATTTTTTTGATATAGCGCAAAGTAAAAATCAGAGCGTACAGTTGGCGGGCGTTATAGCGATTGTAAATTGTGACATAGAAAAATCTGATTATTTATTCAGCAAAAACAGTTAGCTAAGGCAGGGAGAGGGATTTTGCCCGGGAAGTCTTCCTTCTCCGGGCAAGAGGGGGTCAGCCGATTACTTCTGAAGCCACCAGATGGCTTCGAAAGGACGCAGCGTCATTGCCGTCGGCTGCGGTGAAACTTCCTCATAGTTGTGCATCAGTACCTGCCAGCTACCCCGGCACGACTCCGGTTGCCAGGCCTGACATTCGCCGCTCAGGTTGGCAATGACCAGCAGCGTTTGCCCCTGCCATTCGCGGCGATAGCACCAGAGATACGGGCTGTCTGGCAACAGATCCTGATAGTCGCCCCAGGTGAGTACCGGTTCTGATTTGCGTAGCGCGATCAGCCGTTGGTAGGTGTAAAACACCGACGCGTTATCGCCGAGCGCGTTCTCCACGTTGATGTCCGTGTAGTTATCGCACAACGGGATCCACGGTTCGCCCTGGCTGAAGCCTGCGTTTTTGCGGTTATCCCACTGCATCGGCGTACGACTGTTGTCGCGAGATTTACTGGCCAGGATTGCCAGCAGTTCATTGGCATCGCGACCTTCAGCCCGCAACTCAGCAAACATGTTATGGCTTTCCACATCACGGTAGTCGGTGATCCGGGTGAAGTGCGGATTGGTCATGCCGATCTCTTCACCCTGGTAGATGTATGGCGTCCCCTGCATGCCGTGCAGCACCATCGCCAGCATTTTCGCTGCCGGCACCCGATATTCACCTTCGTCGCCGAAGCGCGACACGATGCGCGGCTGATCGTGGTTACACCAGAACAGCGCATTCCACGCGACGTTGTGCATCCCTTGCTGCCAGTGGCGGAACAGGGTCTTCAGCGCGACAAAATCGGGTTTCGCCAGTGTCCATTTTTCTCCGTCAGGATAATCAACCTTCAGGTGATGAAAATTGAAGGTCATCGACAGTTCGCTACCGTCCAGCGCGGCGTAGCGCTGGCAATGTTCCAGCGTGGTAGAGGACATCTCGCCGACCGTCATCAGCTTGCGCGGCGTAAAGACGTCGCGGTTCATCTCATGCAGAAATTCATGCGCCCGCGGCCCATCGGTGTAAAAGCGGCGACCGTCGCCGTCAAGGTCATTGGGGAAGCTCTGATCTTTGGAGATGAGATTAACGACGTCCAGGCGCAGGCCATCCACGCCGCGATCGGCCCAGAATTCGCAGACTTTTTTCAGCTCGGCGCGAACGGCAGGGTTTTCCCAGTTCAGATCCGCCTGTTCCGGGGCGAAGAGGTGCAGGTAATACTGTTCGCTCTGCGCATGCCATTGCCAGGCGTTACCGCCAAACTTGGAACGCCAGTTGTTGGGCAGCGTATCGGGCGTGCCGTCGTGCCAGATGTAAAACTCGCGATACGGGCTGTCTTTGTCGAGCGCCTCACGAAACCAGGCGTGCTGCGTGGAGGTGTGATTAAACACCATATCGAGAATAATGCGGATCCCGCGCGCTTTTGCCTGGGCGACCAGTTCGTCGAAATCGTCCAGCGTACCGTAGGCGGGATCGATTGCCGTGTAGTTGGCGACATCGTAGCCATTATCCACCTGCGGTGAGATATAGAACGGCGTCAACCAGATGGCATCCACGCCCAGTTTATGCAGATAGTCGAGGCGCTGAGTCACGCCACGTAAATCGCCGGTGCCGGAGCCGGTCGTATCCTGAAAACTTCTGGGGTAGATCTGGTAGATGACGCCGTTTTGCCACCAGTGGGGAAGGGTATTCATAGTCATTTCCTGGTTATGCGAGGGGCGCAATTGCGCCCCGAATAAAATCAAACAATCTGTAACGTGCCCTGACGGTATTTACGCTGGTAGACCACGGAAGTCAGCACGATCGGGATGACAATGGCGATCGCCATCGCGACGGCGTACACCTGCCAGTAAGTCGGTTGGATAGAGAGGATGCCCGGCAAGCCGCCGACGCCGATGCCGTTAGCCATCACCCCGTACAGGCCGCAGAGTAGCCCGGCAAGGCCGGAGCCGATCATCGCGCAGAGCATCGGGAAGCGGTATTTCAGGTTGATACCGTACATTGCCGGCTCAGTGACCCCCAGATAGGCGGAGATCGCGGCAGGAACAGAGATCTCGCGTTCGTTCTGTTTACGGCTGGCGATAATAATGCCCACCACCGCAGAAGCCTGCGCGATGTTGGAAAGGGCAATCAGCGGCCATACCGGGGTTCCCCCCATGCTCTGGATCATCTGCATATCAATGGCGAGCGTGGTCTGATGCACGCCGGTAATCACCAGCGGGGCGTACAGGAAGCCGAACAGCGCAGCGCCAATCGGGGCGAAGCTGCCGGTCATCAGATGGCGAACCGCAAACGCCACGCCGTCGCCAATCATGCGGCCAAACGGACCGATCAGCGCATGGGCGAGGAATGCCGCGAGGATCAGCGAACACACCGGCACCACAACAAGGTACAGGTAATCCGGCACGATGCGCTTCAGGCGCGTTTCAATCATGCCCAGCGCCAGACCGGCCAGTAGCGCCGGAATGACCTGTGCCTGATAGCCCACTTTGGCGACGCTGAACAGGCCAAAGTTCCACACGTCTGGCACCTGTTGTCCCAACAGATAAGCGTTCATCAACTGCGGAGACACCAGCGTAACGCCAAGTACGATGCCGAGGATCGGCGTGCCGCCCATTTTTTTCACCGCCGACCAGCAGATACCCACCGGCAGATAGAAGAAGATGGCTTCGCCAATCAGCCACAGGAAGTCATAAATGGTTTTCAGCGCCGGATACATCTGCGCCAGCGTCTGGCCGTTGCTCATCGGCAGGTCGCCAATGACGTTACGAAAACCTAAAATCAAGCCCCCGCTGATCAGCGCCGGCAGCAGCGGAAAGAAGATTTCAGCGAAGTGGGAGATCAACTGCTCATGCCATTTCATGTTCTGGCGAGCCGCTTTTTTCGCCTGCTCTTTATCGGCGTGCGCCTGTCCGGTGGTCGCCAGCAGCGCTTTGTAGTAATCGCCGACCTCGGTGCCAATCACCACCTGGAACTGACCGGCGTTGGTAAAGCAGCCTTTGACCATCGGTAATTCTTCGATTTCTTTCGGTCTGGCGTTGGCTGGCTGATTCAGCACAAAGCGCAGGCGCGTAATACAGTGACTCACTGTGGCGATATTCTCTCGCCCACCTACCAGCGCTATCAGCCGGTCAATATCCGCTTGTTTAACTTTGCTCATCATGAAGCCTCGTGGCGATGACTGTGAAAAGGGGGTTGTTGTGCGATGGCCACAGAGTATATCCGGGATAAAAAATTAAAAATGGGAACGTTCCCGAAACGCAGCGAAGATCACAAATTATCGTTCAGAAAGCGATCGGCAATGATTCAGGAAAGGGTGGAAGGAATGACGATCTGGCGCAGATCGCTGCGTCCGTTGATCTGCTCGATCAGTTGGGCCGCCGCCTGGCGTCCGGCTTCGGCATAGCCGGGATCGACCGTGACGATCTCCGGATGCAGGAATTTCATCAGCGGCGTATTGCCGACACTCGCCAGCTGCAGGTTATCGATCCGCTGCTCCTGCAAATACTTACTGGCGCCGAGCGCGAGAGTATCAGTGGCGCATACCAGCGCGGTCGTGTCCGGTGTAATGACACTCGCGGCATGCTCATAGCCTTGCTTCATCGCCAGACCTGGCAGGGCTGCGACGGGATGTAACTTATGTTGTTTGCAAAAGCTGAGATAGGCGTCATGGCGGCGCTTGCCGGTGGTGACGTCACTGTGCGGAACGCCGAGGAAACTGATGTGGCGATGTCCCTGATCGTACAGGCGCTGCATCAGGATTTTAATCGCTCCATCGTCGTCATAGCAGACGGAAGCAAAGCCTTTCGCATCACGTGCCAGCAACACCAGCGATGCCTGCCACGGGGCGATCATCGTGTCGGGGATGCCAGTAAAGCCAAACAGCACCACACCGTCGATGTTGCGGCGTTTCAACATACCCAGGTGCTCTTCCACTTTTTCCGGGGAAAACTGGCTTTCCATCATGATGGGATCGTAACCCTGCTCATAAAACACCGGCAGCATCGTCTGTACGGCAAGGTTTTCCGACAGTGAATCGAGACGAGTCACAATGATGGCGACCACTTTATCGCTTTGACCGCGCATGGCGCGGGCCGAACGAGAGGGGGAAAATCCGTGCTGATTCATCACGGCTTCGACACGTTCGCGAGTCCGTTCACTGACGCCACTTTCGTTGTTGAGCACACGGGAAACGGTGGATTTCCCCACGCCGCTTAAGCGGGCAATGTCTTTGATTGTCAGCCGATTTTGCATCCTGTTTTCCCGTGGTACGCTGCAAAAGATGATAAGAGGGTAACTTTACTCGTAGAAACCTCAATGGGCAAAGTCTGGTTTATACACGTCATCCTTCACGCTGCCTTTGCGTTGGCGTCGTTCATTCCTTTTCCGCCGGGATGCAAGCCGAATGATTTTGTGTATATGTTTTGTTTAATTGCCGGGAGTTATTATAACGCCATAGATGCCACAAATATTATGATCTACAACTTATAATCTGCGGGCTAAATCATTCACTTACCGGAGGCTTTATGGATCCCGATCCCACCCCTCTCCCGAAATGGAGAACACGTTCTTTCCGGTAAGCCTGCCCTTCGCTGTCTTACCGGTGAGGTAAGACAGTGACGCGTTAACGTCCCTGTTTAAGAAAATCATGTTACCTGCCAGGTAAGGCTTTGCCGCGCCTGAAGGATATTTCTGCGCCCGTCTTGTTGGCGCGGAGGGACTGCCTATGTTTAAAAATATCACTCGCCAGCTGTTTGCCCGGCTTGGCCGCCATCTGCCCGATCGCCTGGTGCATCGCGATCCGTTACCCAATGCACAGTCGATTGTCAGCACCCCGATGCCTGCTTCCCTGAGCGAACACTGCCTGAAAGTGGCCGTGATGGATGAAAAGACGTTGTGGAAAACGTTCAATGCGCATCCAGAAGGACTCACTGCGGCAGAGGTGAACGCCGCCCGCGAACAACACGGTGAAAACCTTCTGCCTACCCAGAAACCGTCGCCGTGGTGGAAGCATCTGTGGGTCTGTTATCGTAACCCGTTCAATATCTTATTGACTCTTCTGGGGGCTATTTCGTATGCCACAGAGGATCTGTTTGCCGCCGGGGTGATCGCCCTGATGGTGATAATCTCCACGCTGCTTAACTTTATCCAGGAAGCGCGTTCCACCAAAGCGGCAGATGCGCTGAAAGCGATGGTCAGTAATACTGCGACAGTGCTGCGGGTCATCAATGAGAAAGGGGAAAATGGCTGGGTTGAGCTGCCAATCGATCAGCTGGTGCCCGGCGACATTATCAAGCTGTCGGCCGGGGATATGATCCCGGCCGATCTGCGGGTGATTCAGGCGCGAGATCTGTTTGTCGCCCAGGCATCGTTAACCGGGGAATCGCTGCCGGTGGAGAAAGTGGCGCGCACCCGCGACGTCAATCAAAGCAACCCGCTTGAGTGCGACACCCTCTGCTTTATGGGGACCAACGTGGTGAGCGGCACGGCGCAGGCGATGGTGATCGCCACCGGAGCCCATACCTGGTTTGGTCAACTGGCGGGGCGCGTCAGCGAACAGGAAAGTGAGCAGAACGCCTTTCAGAAGGGGATCAGCCGCGTCAGCATGTTGTTGATTCGCTTTATGCTGGTGATGGCGCCAGTGGTA
Source organism: Citrobacter sp. Ct235 (assembly GCF_030332305.1). Classification (NCBI taxonomy): domain Bacteria; kingdom Pseudomonadati; phylum Pseudomonadota; class Gammaproteobacteria; order Enterobacterales; family Enterobacteriaceae; genus Citrobacter; species Citrobacter sp. Ct235. The sequence continues at coordinate 111,118 of NZ_JAOWIC010000002.1, read as the reverse complement.
TTGCTCATCAATGGTTATACCAAAGGCGACTGGTGGGAAGCGGCGCTGTTTGCGCTCTCCGTCGCCGTGGGCCTGACGCCAGAAATGCTGCCGATGATTGTCACTTCGACGCTGGCGCGCGGCGCGGTGAAACTGTCGAAGCAAAAAGTGATCGTCAAACATCTGGATGCGATTCAGAACTTCGGCGCGATGGACGTTTTGTGCACCGATAAAACTGGCACGCTGACCCAGGATAAAATTGTGCTGGAGAATCATACGGATATCTCCGGTAAGCCCAGTGAACGCGTCCTGCATGCCGCGTGGCTGAACAGCCACTATCAGACCGGGCTGAAAAACCTGCTGGATACTGCCGTGCTGGAAGGCGTTGATGAAGGGGCCGCGCGCGAGTTGTCTACCCGCTGGCAGAAAATTGATGAGATCCCGTTTGATTTTGAGCGCCGCCGGATGTCGGTGGTGGTGGCAGAAGAGACGAATGTCCATCAACTGGTGTGCAAAGGCGCGTTGCAGGAGATCCTCAGCGTCTGTACGCAGGTGCGCCATAACGGCGAAATTGTCCCGCTGGATGACAACATGCTGCGACGGGTGAAGCGCGTGACCGACACGCTGAACCGTCAGGGGCTGCGTGTCGTTGCCGTGGCGACCAAATATCTGCCGGCACGGGAAGGCGATTACCAGCGTATTGATGAATCCGATCTGATCCTTGAAGGCTACATTGCCTTCCTCGATCCGCCGAAGGAGACTACCGCGCCCGCCCTGAAGGCGCTTAACGCCAGTGGCATCACCGTGAAGATCCTGACCGGTGACAGCGAACTGGTGGCTGCGAAGGTGTGCCATGAGGTGGGCCTGGACGCCGGAGAAGTGATTGTCGGGAACGAGATCGAAGGCATGAGCGACGACGCGCTCGCCGCATTGGCCCAGCGTACCACGCTGTTTGCACGCCTGACGCCGATGCATAAAGAGCGGATCGTCCGGCTGCTCAAACGCGAAGGGCACGTGGTGGGTTTTATGGGCGACGGCATCAATGACGCGCCGGCGCTGCGCGCGGCGGATATCGGCATCTCGGTTGACGGTGCGGTAGACATCGCCCGTGAAGCGGCCGATATCATCCTGCTGGAAAAGAGCCTGATGGTGCTGGAAGAGGGCGTGATTGAAGGGCGCCGTACGTTCTCCAATATGCTGAAGTACATCAAAATGACCGCCAGTTCTAACTTTGGCAACGTCTTTAGCGTGCTGGTGGCGAGCGCTTTTTTGCCGTTCCTGCCCATGCTGCCGCTGCACTTGCTGATTCAGAACCTGCTCTACGATGTATCCCAGGTGGCGATCCCGTTTGATAACGTTGATGATGAGCAGATCCAAAAACCACAGCGCTGGAATCCGGCGGATCTCGGTCGCTTCATGCTCTTCTTCGGCCCCATCAGCTCCATCTTCGACATTCTGACGTTCTGCCTGATGTGGTGGGTATTCCATGCCAATGTGCCAGAAGCGCAGACGCTGTTCCAGTCAGGCTGGTTTGTGGTGGGTCTGCTCTCGCAAACGCTGATTGTGCATATGATTCGTACGCGCCGCGTGCCGTTTATCCAGAGTCGTGCCGCCTGGCCACTGATGCTGATGACGCTGGTGGTCATGGTTGTGGGAATAGCGCTGCCGTTCTCACCGCTGGCAGGTTATCTGCAATTGCAGGCGTTACCGCTGAGTTATTTCCCCTGGCTGGTGGCGATCCTGGTGGGATATATGACGTTAACGCAACTGGTGAAAGGATTCTATAGCCGCCGCTACGGCTGGCAATAAGCGAAAATAATGGCTGCTTCGGCAGCCATTTTTCTTTTCATCCTGCAAAAGAATATATTCTTTCATCCGTCGTGTTTTATTTTTTTTGAAAAACCAAAGAGGTGTGGTCGATCACAATTTTAGGCCTCTTCAGAACATCTTTTTTCCAGGAAAAAGACCTTCATTGCAAAAATGAAACAGCGTGCTAAAAAAAATTCCATCCCGCATCATTTTATGAACATAATCATCGTAATAATTTGTTACACCGACTCGTCTGTTCGGGCAATGTCATTCCTTACTGTCCCTTTTAATTAAGGTGGCCCTCTATCCTGCAAGTCGTTTGTATTAATGAAAATTATAAACCTCTGGAGATGGAAAAATGAAACTGACCAAAACCTTGTTAAACCTGTGTATGGGTTCCGCCTTAGTGCTGGCCGCTCAGGCGGCGTCTGCGCAAACGCTGCGTGCGGCAGATGTCCATCCGGCGGATTATCCGAACGTGGTTGCTGTGAAGCATATGGGCGAAAAACTCAGCGCTGCTACCGACGGACGTCTGGATATTAAAACCTTCCCGGGCGGTGTGCTGGGCGATGAAAAGCAGATGATTGAACAGGCGCAACTGGGTGCGATTGATATTATCCGCGTGTCGATGTCTCCGGTTGCCGCAATATTGCCAGAGATTAACGTCTTTACGCTGCCCTATGTCTTCCGTGATGAAGATCACCTGCACAAAGTACTGGACGGGGCAATTGGTCAGGAAATTGGCGACAGGCTGACCGCGAACAGCCAGTCCCGACTGGTGTTTCTCGGCTGGATGGATGCCGGGACGCGCAACCTGATTACCAAGGATCCGGTCGTGAAACCGGAAGACCTGAAGGGGATGAAAATTCGTGTTCAGACCAGCCCGGTATCACTCGATACCTTAAAAGCCATGGGCGCGAATGCGATCGCAATGGGGACCAGTGAAGTGTTCAGCGGGATGCAGACTGGGGTCATTGATGGCACAGAAAATAACCCGCCGACCTTTGTCGCGCATAACTATCTGCCGGTTGCCAAAAATTATACCTGGAGTAAGCATTTCATTATTCCTGAGCTGTTCCTGTTTTCAAAAGCCAAGTGGGACAAGCTGAAAAAAGAAGATCAGGAATTAATTATTAAACTGGCGAAAGAAGCACAAATGGAACAGCGCCAACTCTGGGAAGCGTATAACGCGAAATCACTGGAGACGATGAAAGCGAATGGTGTGAATTTTCATGATATCGATACGAATTATTTCTATAAAGCCACACAGCCCGTCCGGGATCAATATGGTAAAGACCACCAGGATTTGATCAAGCGAATTCAGGATGTGAAGTAATTCATCAGGCGGGTGACGGAGGTCATCCGCCTGAATCGGTTATTAGTTGAGGTGATGATTATGGGTGAATGTTATTCATCGGTAATGGATGTGCTGTATCGAATTTCAATGTGGATTGCCGGGCTGGCTTTATTGGTGATGGTGGCGGTTATTCCCGTAGGGATATTCGCGCGTTATGTGATGAACAGCGCGCTGTCATGGCCTGAACCGGTCGCCATATTATGCATGGTGACATTTACCTTTGTCGGTGCGGCGGTCAGTTACCGCGCGGGTTCGCATATTGCTGTCAGCATGGTGACCGATCGTCTTGGCGAAATGGGGCGTCGGATCTGCTTTATCGGTGCCGATCTGATGCTGCTGGCGATCAGCATTTTTATTCTTTGGTACGGTTCGACGCTCTGTTACGAGTTGTGGCAACAGCCCGTGGCGGAATTTCCCATTTTAACTGCCGGGGAAAACTATCTTCCGCTCCCTATCGGTTCAGCGATCACGCTGCTTTTCATCATCGAAAAGATCTGCCGTGGTGCTCAGTATCAACGTCCTGTCGTCATGCTGGGTTCAACCAGTTGATGACCGAACCGACTTCATAGGGGAAAGCAGATGGATGCATTTATTCTCGTTTTTACGCTCGGCATCATGCTGGCGATTGGGGTGCCGGTGGCGTACGCGGTAGGGATCAGCGCGATCGTCGGGGCGTGGTATATCGATATCCCGCTGGAAGCGGTGATGATCCAGTTGACCAACGGTGTGAACAAATTCTCGCTGCTGGCGATCCCGTTCTTTATTCTGGCCGGAGCCATTATGGCGGAAGGTGGGATCGCGCGGCGGTTAGTGAACTTCGCCTACATCTTTGTTGGTTTTATCCGCGGCGGCCTGTCGCTGGTAAATATTGTGGCATCGACTTTTTTTGGCGCGATCTCTGGTTCGTCGGTGGCGGATACCGCGTCCATCGGTTCGGTGATGATCCCTGAAATGGATAAGAAAGGGTATCCGCGCGACTTCGCCGCGGCGGTCACCGCCAGCGGTTCGGTGCAGGCAATCCTGACGCCGCCCAGCCATAACTCGGTTATCTACTCGCTGGCGACGGGCGGTACGGTGTCGATTGCCGCGCTGTTCATTGCCGGGATCCTGCCAGGGCTGTTGCTGAGTTTTACCCTGATGGTGATGTGTGTTGGCTTTGCCCATAAGCGCGGCTACCCGAAAGGGGAACGCGTACCGTTCCGGCAGGCGCTGAAGATCTTTCTCGATACGCTGTGGGGACTGATGACGGTCGTCATTATTATGGGCGGGATCCTTTCCGGTATCTTTACTGCAACAGAATCAGCGGCGATCGCCTGCCTGTGGGCGTTCTTCGTCACCATGTTCATCTACCGCGACTACAAATGGTCTGAACTGCCGAAGCTGATGTATCGCACCGTGAAGACCGTGACCATCGTGATGATCCTGATTGGTTTCGCTGCGGCATTTGGCGCCATCATGACGTACATGCAACTGCCGATGCGCATTACCGAAGCCTTCACCAGTATCTCGGATAACAAGTATGTCATCCTGATGTGCATTAACATCATGTTGCTGCTGATCGGTACGCTGATGGACATGGCCCCGCTGATTCTGATCCTGACGCCCGTGCTGCTGCCGGTTACCAACGCGCTCGGTATTGATCCGGTACACTTCGGGATGATTATGCTGGTGAACCTGGGGATTGGCCTGATCACGCCGCCGGTAGGGTCGGTGCTGTTTGTTGCCAGTGCGGTGAGTAAACAGAAGATCGAACAGGTGGTGAAGGCGATGCTACCGTTCTACGCGGTGCTGTTCCTGGTGCTGATGCTGGTGACCTATATTCCGGCGATTTCGCTGTTCCTGCCGAAATTCTTTGGCGTGATGTGAGGGGACTGCAGTAACGAAAATCCGGGCATTGATGCCCGGATTTTTTTATCGCTTAGCGACGAACGGCGATCGCTTCGATCTCGATCTTCACGTCTTTTGGCAGACGCGCCACTTCCACGCAGGAACGTGCCGGGAAGGTGGCGTTGTGCTCGGTGAAGAACGCTTCGTAGGTGGCGTTGACGGTCGCGAAATCGTTCAGATCTTTGACAAATACGGTCGTCTTCACAATGTCGCCCACTTTCAGACCAGCGGCTTCAACGATAGCTTTCACGTTTTCCAGCGACTGACGCGCCTGCGCGGAGACGTCTTCTGCCACGCTGCCGGTTTTCGGGTCAACCGGGATCTGACCGGAAGTGATGATCATGCTGCCCAGATCTACGCCCTGAACATATGGACCGATTGCTGCGGGTGCATTTTCCGTCGCGATAGTTTTGCTCATGATTTCTCCTGAAGTACAGCGGTAAAAGAATTTTCCCAGGTATTATAGGTAGCCAGGAATTTATAACCAACCCCAATTAGTTGGCCAGCACCACATAATGAGAAAACTCTTTTTCACAGTATTTGCATTTGAGAGCAATGTCATCTACGCGTTTTTTCACTGCGAAGCTGGATGAAACCGGCTCGGCGTGGCTGATGCAGTTACTGTTTGGGCAGACCAGCACGCTGTCGATGCGATCCGGCAGGCTTGGGCGCGATTTACCCACCACTTCGTAGTTGTCGATACGGTTAACGGTGGCCTGCGGTGCGTACAGTGACAGTTGGTTAACCTGTTCGGCGGTCAGGAAGGTATTCTCGATTTTAATCAGGTCTTTACGCCCCATTTCACCGGAAGGCAGGTTAAGGCCGATGGTGATGCGCTGATCGGTTTCGGTCAACTTAAACAGGGTCAGCAATTTAAAGCCAACCTGCGCGGGAATATGGTCGATTACGGTGCCGCATTTGATCGCTTCAACCTGCAGTTTATTATCGTGTGTCATCTCGTTATCTCCCCTTACAGTGCCAGATCGCTAGTCAGAACCAGTGCCAGTAACGCCTGGCGGGCGAAAATCCCGTTGCCTGCCTGCTGGAAATACCAGGCGTGAGGCGTTTTATCCACATCCGTGGCGATTTCATCAATACGCGGCAGTGGATGCAGTACCTTCATGTTTTCCCGTGCTCCCGCCAGGTCGCTGGCGCGCAGCACAAACTGGGCCTTAACGTTGGCGTATTCAGAAGGGTCCAGACGTTCTTTTTGCACGCGGGTCATGTACAGAATGTCCACTTCCGCCATCACCTCTTCAATAGAGGAGTGCAGGCTCCAGGCAATGCCTTTTTCGTCAAGCATATCGAGAATGTACTGCGGCATCGCCAGCGCATCCGGGGCGATGAAGTAGAAGCGGTTGCCGTCGAACTTGGCCAGTGCCTGCGTCAGTGAGTGTACGGTACGGCCATATTTCAGGTCGCCGACCATCGCCACGTGCAGGTTATTCAGACGACCCTGCGTTTCCTGAATGGTGAACAAATCCAGCAGCGTCTGGGTCGGATGCTGATTCGAACCGTCGCCCGCGTTCAGTACTGGCACCTTACCGGAGAATTCCGTCGCCAGACGTGCCGCGCCTTCCTGTGGGTGGCGCATCACGATCGCGTCAACGTAGGTGCTGATAACCGAGATGGTATCCGCCAGCGTTTCGCCTTTCTTGCCCAGCGACGTGTTGGCGCTGTCGGAGAAACCGACCACGCTGGCACCCAGGCGGTGCATTGAGGTTTCAAACGACAAGCGGGTACGAGTAGACGCTTCAAAGAAGCAGCTGGCAATCACCTTGTGCTTGAGCAGTTCCGGTTGTGGGTTAGCTTTTAATTTCGCCGCGGTCGCCAGCACCAGATTGAGGTCGTCGCGACTGAGGTCGTTTATGGAAATGATGTGTTTTTGATATAGCGGGTTAGCCATGTTTATCTCCTGACGCCTGGGCAAAAAAAAAGCCCCTCATTTGAGGGGCTGGGAATAGGTTAGCAACGGAAAGAAAAACGGCAGGCCAGCGTCTGTTTTCAGACGCGGTAAGACAGAATGTCGTACACACTGGACCATACTTCCTCCCGGCAAATTGTCCGCGATTATACTCAGCTCCGTTTGCGGATCAAGCAAATAATGCCATTTTTATTCAACGCAAACGGTTTTAATGAATATTAATTCATTTTTAGTAAGTAGTTAATCTGTTTGTGGACAAGGCCAGTCCGCTGTACAACCCGTGGGGCAACCCAGACAATACTGCTACCCGCGATCACTCCCAGAATCTCCGGCAGGGCATGGTAATCGAGGATCCTGGCGACGGCACGACCATAGCCGGCGGCAGTATGGATAAGGATAAATTCGCTGTTGTGCTCCACGCTCACTACCATTTCAGCAATCGAACGGGCGGCATCGGGGGCAGGGCGCAATTGCGGATTTACGGAATAAATTTTTTGTCCTTTCGTATTTCTAATTTTTATGACGCCAAGAATTTTCAGCAGGCGGGAAACCGTCGACTGGCTGATAGTTTCAAAGCCGTAGTTTTGCAGATCGCGGCGGATCTCCTCCTGCGAGAGATAACTTTTTTCGCCAATCAGGCGCTGACAAACAGAGAGCTGTAGTTCTTCTTTTTCTGAAGCGGGTTGGTAAAGTTTCATCATCAGTTAGTCCAGTGTAATCAGCCGAAGATAACAACCAATAGGTCTGCCCAATGTTTCTATTTTTAATTGATGACGCACTAAGCAAACGTTCTCCATTTCAACCGGGATGTATTTGATCGGCTTATTGAAATTCTACTGGAGCTCGCTTCAGCATCCTGACGGATGGCATCTCCATGAGAAAATATTCCACTTAGTCGTCTAAGGGAAGGCGGAGTTTTGCCGCTTCGTCTTCCCTGTGTTGACGTGCATCAACTGAGCGTGAGCACGCCTGTCGCCAACAGGTAGACGGCGTAGATCCCCGCCGCCACCACCATAATAGCCAGAACGATCTCTATTGGATTGAAAAGTCTCCCATTTTTCTCTTTCCGCGCCCAGACATAAAAAATGATGCCGAGGGCGTAGAGGATCATCGACATCAGCAGATATTCCATCCCGGCGGCGTAGACCAGCCAGGCGCCATAGAGTGTCGCCAGCGCGCCGATGATGATGTCGCGGGTGATGGAACGCTGTTCATCACTACTGTAACCGTCTCTCTGCCACGCCACTTTCAGGGCATACAGACCACTGAGAAAATAGGGGATCAGGATCATTGAGGTGGCAAGCAGCAGCAGCGCAAGATACCCCGCCTGTTGGAAATGGGCGATGATCAGGAACAGTTGGGTCAGGCCATTGGTCAGCAGCAGCGCGTTAACCGGTGCTTTATTGGCGTTTTCTTTGCCCAGAAATTTGGGCATGGTGCCGTCTTTACCGGCCATGTACGCCGTTTCCGCAGATAATAACGTCCAGGCCAGCAGCGCGGCACCGACGGAAACGATAAGGCCGATGTTCATCAGAGCGGCACCCCATGGCCCGACCGCCGCAGCCAGTACGCCCGCAGTCGAGGGGTTCTTCAACTGGGCGAGCTCGGGCTGGGAAAGGACGCCCAGCGACAGAACCGAAACGGCGACGAACAGCAGGATCGAGATGAAAAATCCAATCATGGTAGCTTTACCCACGTCTGATTTTTTCATCGCCCGGCCTGAGTACATGGCCGCGCCTTCAATGCCGATGAAAACCCAGGTGGTGACCAGCATGATGTTTTTCACCTGGTCCATGACGGAGCCGAGCTGTTCATTGCCCCAGAATTCGATCTTAAAGGTGCGAACCTGAAAGGCGACGCTGACCAGTACAACAAACATGATCAGAGGAACCACTTTCGCGACCGTGCCGATCAGATTGAGCAGGGCTGCACCCTGCACGCCGCGACAGATCAGGAAATGCAGGCTCCAGAGCAGAATTGAACCCACAATCAGCGCAGAAAGGGTGGTGCCATCACCAAAGAAGCCGAGCGCGCTGAATGAGCCGAGGGCGGAACAGATCACCACATAGTACGAAACGTTGCCGATCCACGCCGAGATCCAGTAACCCCAGGCGGAATTAAAACCGATGTACTCACCAAAGCCCGCGCGGGCATAGCCATACACGCCGCCTTCAACGTCACTTTTACGATGCGCCAGGGTCTGGAAAACAAAGGCGAGGGTTAACATCCCGATAAAGGTAATCCCCCAGCCGATCAGGATCGCGCCGGCGCCCGCTTTGGCCGCCATGTTCTGCGGCAGGGAAAATACCCCGGCGGCGATCAGCGCACTGACCACAAGCGCCGTTAGTGCCGGAAGTTTGAGCTTACCTTCGGACAGGGAGGCCGAAGCGTCCGCAGCCGGTTTGCTGGTATCTAGAGTAGTCATGAAGAGAGTCCTCAATCTGACAGAGAGTGATTTTTAGAAGTAGCTGTATTGCTTGCCGACGTATTCGGAGGTCATGCACTGCAAGACGCCGCTGTATCCCAGGGAGAAATAGACGATGTCGCCCACCTGATATCCCGATGCGGTGTGGGTGACATCGAGGATCAGGTGATCGGAACTGGCGCCGAGCACTTTGACGCCTGGGTCAAATGGCCGGAGTTGGGAGAAGGAGACGTCCTGCTCGCCGAGTGCGGCGAGCGCCCGGTGGTGTACGCCAAGATCTTCGAATACCGGCTTTCTCCCCATGGCATCCAGCGCCGTGGAGTGTCGCGGAACGGAGGGTTTATCTTTCAGCTCGATGATCTCCACGCCGAGCTTGATGGCATCCTGGCGGGTGTCGGGGATCGGCTCGTCATTCAGGCCGAATCCCATAATCAGCGATGCGCCAAGCCGCAGTTGGTTAACGCCCGTCGGTAGCCCACCGTTGATCAGCAGGAACAGGGCAGCGGAACTGGCGCCGGAAATGGTGCGCAGTTCAATACCCAGTTCGTCTTCTATTTCATGGGCGAGATCGACCAGCGCCTGCTGGTTTTCGGTAGTAGGTTCCACTCCGCCGTAGCAGGCGAGATTGGCGCCAAGGCCTTCCAGAGTCAGTCCCGGCAGTTCCTTGTGTACCAGGCGCGCAAGACGTCGCGTCTCCTGTGGATCCATGCAGCCTTCGCGCAGATCGCCCAGGTCGTGCATCAAAATGACCCGATGCGTTTTGTTCTGCGCCGTTGCAGCTGCGGAGAGCGCCTGCAACGTATGCTCTTCGGAATTCAGCGAGATATCCGCATAGGCCACAATGTCGTGCGCCAGGCTTATCTGCGGCAGACGCAGCAGCAGTTTGTCGACGGGCAGGTCGGCTATTTTTTTGAGATTCTGGATCCGGGAATCCGCAATCGTGCTGATACCGGCATCAATCATGGCTCTGGCGACATTCGCGGCTTCACAGCTCAGCTTATTGACGCCGACAGGCTCTACGCCGTGCTGGCGGCACAGCGCGATCAGCGTGCGGGTGTTGTCACGAATGACCGAAAGATTAACGAAGAGGCATGGAAAATCCTGGTTTCGCATAATGGGTCTCCTTACGTGAGACGCGGGTCAGGGGGCACCCGCGCCCGGTTCGTTCGGTCCAGTAGCTACCGTGGAGAAAGACGCCGTCCCGGACGGCGCTTTCCGTGTGGGTTAGTCGCCGAGCGTCGCCACCATCACTGCTTTGATGGTATGCATGCGGTTTTCTGCTTCGTCGAACACGATGGAGTGAGCGGATTCAAAAACCTCTTCCGTGACTTCCAGCCCTTTCAGGCCGTAGGCCGCTTCGATTTCACGTCCCACTTTGGTGTGTTCGTTATGGAAGGCGGGCAGGCAGTGCATGAATTTCACGTTGGGATTGCCGGTGGCGTCGATAACCTTCTGGTTGATCTGGTACGGCGTCATCAGGCTGACGCGCTCAGCCCAGGCCTCTTTCGGCTCACCCATGGAGACCCAGACGTCGGTGTACAGAAAATCGACGTCGTAAACGCCCTCTTCAACATCGTCCGTCAAGGTAATGCGCGCCCCGGTGGTGCTGGCGATGTTGCGGCACTGGGCGACCAGCGCTTCATCTGGCCAGAAGGATTTTGGCGCGACGAGGCGAATATCCATGCCCATCTTCGCGGCACCGACCATCAGTGAATTGCCCATGTTGTTACGCGCATCGCCAAGGTAAGCGAAGCTCAGTTCGGGCAGCGTTTTTCCAGGCGCGTGCTCCAGCATGGTCATCAGATCCGCGAGGATCTGCGTAGGATGGAATTCGTCAGTCAGGCCGTTCCACACCGGCACCCCGGCGTATTGCCCCAGCTCCTCAACGATCTGTTGACCGAACCCGCGGTACTCGATGCCGTCATACATCCGGCCCAGTACGCGAGCGGTATCTTTCATCGACTCTTTATGCCCAATCTGCGAGCCACTTGGGCCGAGGTAAGTGACCTGCGCGCCCTGGTCAAATGCCCCGACCTCAAAGGCACAGCGGGTGCGGGTGGAGGTTTTTTCGAATATCAGCGCGATATTTTTCCCGGTCAGCGTTTGCTTTTCGCGTCCGGCTTTTTTCGCCGCTTTTAGTTCAATTGCCAGATCGATCAGGAACTGAATTTCCGCCGGGGTAAAGTCGAGAAGCTTCAAAAAATTGCGATTTTTCAGTGAAATAGCCATCAATATATCCTTGTTAAAATGAACTGCCTGATGACGCTGCGCTTATCAGGTCTACGGACGTGAATCGGTGTAGGTCGGATAAGGCGAGGCCGCCATCCGGCAAAAAAGCCTTACGCGTCAACATCGGCGGTTTCTCGCCGAATCAGGGTGCCTTTATCTCCGGCGAGAATGGCCGGGCCATCGGCCAGCGAACCGATACCCGCAATGCCGTGGCAGCGGCTGACAAATTCAGCGCAGGCGCTGACTTTGGGTCCCATTGAGCCTGCATCAAACTGCATTTCGCTCAGCAGTTCCGGCGTCACCTGCGCCAGCGGACGTTGGGTGGGTTTGCCCCAGTCGAGGTACACCGCGTCGGCATCGGTCAGGATCAGCAGCGCGTCGGCGTGGATCTGGCTGGCAAGCAGCGCGGCGGAGAGGTCTTTGTCGATCACCGCTTCGAGGCCGTGGTAACCGTCCGCTCTCTCGACGACCGGCACACCGCCGCCACCGTTACAGATGACCAGGTGATCGCGGGCGATCAGTGCCTGGATGGCGTCGCTCTCAACAATTCGTTTCGGCTGTGGTGAGGGCACCACGCGGCGAAAGGCTTTACCGTCTGCTTTGAAAACCCAGCCTTTTTCCGCCTGTAACGCATCGGCCTGTACGTGGTCATAAACCGGGCCGATATACTTGGTGGGGTTGCGAAAGGCCGGATCGTTTGCGTCCACTTCCACCTGAGTAAGCAGCACGCTGATTTCCCGCTGCGGCAGTTGATTTTTCAGCGCCTGTTGCAGCATGTAGCCGATCATCCCCTGGCTTTCCGCCCCGAGAATATCCAGCGGGTACGGGGTGACGCGGTCATAGGCGCTGTTCTGCAATGCCAGTAGACCCACCTGCGGCCCGTTGCCGTGAACCAGCACCACCCGCCATTGCTGAGTGAGTTGGGCGATCGTTTTCGCCGCCAGGATGATGTTCTTGCGTTGGATATCGGCTTCCAGCGGTTCGCCGCGCTTGAGCAACGCATTGCCGCCCAGAGCGACAACCAAAGTCGGTTTGTTTTGCATGGTGGGTTCCTTAAATGCCATCGCGTTCCAGTGGGCAACTCATGCAGCGCGCGCCGCCGCGCCCGCGCCCCAGTTCGTCGCCGGGGATGGGCAGCACGGTGATGCCGGCTTTGTCGTATTTCTCGTTGGTCCAGATGTTGCGTTCGTAGCCCACGACCACGCCGGGGCGCAGCGTGAGGACGTTGTTGGCGTCGTTCCACTGTTCGCGTTCGGCTTCAAAGGCGTCGCCGCCGGTGGTAATCAAGCGCACTTGATCGATACCGAGTGCTTTCTCAATGGCGTTAACCAGCGTGCGTTCTTCGGTACGTTTCAGGCCGCCGCGGCCGTCTGGCGTCAGGGTCCAGCACTGCACGTCCTGGCGCACCACTTCCGGGTAAACGGAGAAGGTGTCGATATCGATGTGGGTCATGACGGTATCGAGGTGCATACAGGAGCGGTGTTTGGGGAGCTCAACGGCGATCACCCGTTCAGCCTGGCGATGTTTAAACAGAGACTGGGCAAGAAACTCGATCCCCTGCGGGGTCGTGCGTTCAGACATCCCGATCAGCACGGCCCCGCGCCCGATCACCAGTACATCACCGCCTTCTAAGGTGGCATGGTCGTAATTAATATTCTCGTCGCCGAAATATTTAATAAAGTCGCCGTCGGCAAATTGTGGATGCCAACGATAGATGGCTCGCAGATTATTGGTTTCGCGCTGGCGGGCCGGTTTAGCCATTGGGTTAATGGAGACGCCGTTATATATCCAGCAGGAAGTGTCACGGGTAAATAAATGGTTCGGCAATGGCTTCATAATAAAGTCATTAATATCGTGGGTATCGACCACCATATTTTTAATTGAGGCGGGAATTTCACCGTAGGTGAGTCCACCGCTTAAATGACGGGCCAGTTCACGATGCGACATATCGGCAAGCCAGGCACGGATATCGGTGGCGAAAGTAGGGCCAAGTCGGTAATCCGAGATTTGTGTTTCCAGCAGCCAGCTTTTCGCATCCGCGATATCCAGCGTTTGTGTCAGTAAATCAGTCAGTAACAGGACTTCGATACCCTGCTCGCGTAACGTGTTGGCGAAAATATCATGCTCTTCACCCGCGCGTTCAACCGACAGTACGTCATCAAACAGGAGCTCCTGGCAGTTAGACGGCGTGAGGCGTTTCAGGCTGAGATTAGGGCGATGCAACATCACACTGCGTAGTTGGCCGATTTCAGAACCGACATAATGTTTTTCCATTACGATACCTTTCACTCTATTTCAGGAATAAAAAGGGGGGTGACTGCGAATAATAAAAATGCTCGCAGTCATAACTGTTCCGATATTTTTCGAGAGGCATCATTGAATTATTAAGACGTCGAGAATGTGATGGGTTTCACATCCATTCGGTTATTTGTTTTTTCTTAATTAATATATGACAGAGGTCTGAGAAATAACAAAAATAAAAAGTATAAAACTGAATTACTACGCAGTTATACGGCAGGTTATTCTTCAGTGTTAATTATTTGTTGGCGAGATCAAATAATGAAAGTAATGTAACACTATGATTTGTATCAAATAATAAAGATTCGATGCATAGATATGCGTATTGTGAATTATATTATTATTACCATAAAGTAAATCGCGCAATAACTATGGTGATTATCATTGATTGAGTAAGGGAAATGAATTGTGATCGCCTGGCGGTTTTTCTTATAACTCTTTTTATAACAGTATGTTATGAAAATTTACCCTTAGTTTAATTTACCTTTTATGCAATAAATATGCATAAAACACTGTTTGGTGTTAACAGATAGTCAACAACTCCAGCGATAAACATGCGCTGACGCAAAACTTTGCAAGATAGCGATAGCACGGCAGGGCATTTTTTCGTATAACAATTAAAATTGAAACGCTGTTTTGAATGAGGGGTATAAGATGATCGTTGGTAACATTCACCATCTGCAATCCTGGCTTCCTGAAGAACTTCGCCAGGCGATTGAGCACATCAAGGCAAACGTCACCGAAACGACGGAGAAGGGGAAACATGAGATCGACGGCAGCCGTCTGTTCTATCTGATTTCTGAAGATATGACCGAGCCGTTCGAGAAGCGTCGGGCGGAGTATCACGCGCGCTATCTGGATATTCAGATCGTGCTGAAAGGGCAGGAAGGGATGACCTTCAGCGTGCTGCCTGCCGGTAAGCCGGATACCGACTGGCTGGCTGATAAAGACATCGCGTTTTTAGCGGAAGGTGAGCAAGAGAAAACGCTGATCCTGAATGAAGGCGACTTTGTCGTCTTTTATCCGCAAGAAGTGCACAAACCGCTGTGTGCCGTCGGCGCACCCGCGCCGGTGCGTAAAGCGGTGGTTAAACTGCTGATGGCCTGAAACAGTAAAGGCCGGGACTGAGCAGCCGCTCCCTGAATCGGAGCGGCTGTACCTTTTATCCCTTATCCTAAATTCGGCCGTAAAGTTCCTTGCTCCTGCGAAAGCGGTAAAAAATATAAAAACGGCAGTTGCATTCATTAAGAAGATAGCCTGTCAGTAAAGGTCGGTTTATTTCAGTGAGTAATAGCGCACCTCGATCTTGCTATTTCATTATATATTTAAATATATAACGATGTGGCCAGTTTTAGTTAGTCGTTGTATATTTCATTTTATATCGCTATCGCGATAACTTCAGTTACAACATACGGTTAGCCGTAACACTTCCTATTAAATTTCAAAAACTCGATCAAAAGCACGTTTAACTCTTTCTGGTGAATAACACTTTTGTGTTACATCAATTCTTGTTGAAAAAGCATCCCGCAAAATATATCGCACAAAATTAAATATTAACTTTTGAATTAATTTCAGGGCAAGGTATGAATAAGAAATGGAAGTGGATAGCGGGTCTTGTTTTTGTGGGCATTATCCTGGGGGGAACACTCGCGCTGTCATCCATGTGGGTGATGCATAAAACCTCAGACACCTCGTTTTGTCTCTCCTGTCACACCATGCAAGCACCCTATGAAGAGTACCAGGGGTCTGCGCACTTTATGAATCAAAAAGGTATCCGCGCCGAGTGCCAGGATTGCCATATTCCGCAATCGGGTATGGATTACCTGATCACGAAAGTTCGGGCCAGCAAGGATATCTGGCATGAGTTTGTCACCGGAAAAATTGATACACCGGAAAAATATGAGGCGCACCGCCTTGAGATGGCGGAGACCGTCTGGGATCAGATGAAAGCCAACGATTCGGCGACCTGCCGCTCGTGTCACCAGTTTGACGCCATGGATCTGCAAAAGCAGAGCGCCGACGCGCAGAAAATGCATGCGCTGGGCATCAAAGAAAAACAAACCTGTATTGATTGCCATAAAGGTATCGCGCACTTCCCGCCTGAAATCACAATTGACTCCAAAGCCCATGATGCACTGATAGAAAGCGCACGCCAGACGCCGGTTGATGCAAAAGAAGTGTACCCCGTCGCGCCTACCTCACTGGGCAATCTGGGCACGGTTTACCCGGCCACCAAACTGAACGTGGTGGGTCAGTCTGGCGATGCGCGTGAAGTGGAGATAATCGGTAGTCAAATGCAGGGTGCCGAGCAGGTGATTTACATCGCGGCGGGCCAGCGTTTAGTCCTTGCCACGCTTACCGATGAAGGACAAAAAGCACTCAAAATCTCCAGTGACTGGGAAAAAGATCCTTACGGAAACGCGTGGCGCACGGTTTCTCTACGCGCGCCACTGGCTGAACCCGCACTGGGTAAACCCGACGCTATCTGGGACTACGCCAAAACACTCGACAAAACGTATTGCTCCGGATGCCATGCGCCGATTTCTTCTGAACATTACACCTTAAATGCCTGGCCTTCCGTTGCCAAAGGGATGGGCGCGAGAACGGACATCAGTGCTGAGGATTTAGACATCCTGACTCGCTGGTTCCAGTATCACGCCAAAGATTTTACCGCCAAGGAATAACTGAAAATTACGATTAAAGGAAAACCTATGAACCTTACACGACGTAACTTTATAAAATATGCTGGCGGTTCCGCTGGCGCGATGATGATTACCTCGGCAATCCCTATGCCGACGTGGGCCGCAGACGCGCCGGGTAACGCGATCCTGACTGCGGGGCGTTGGGGAGCGATGTACATCGAGGTTAAAGACGGCAAAATTGTTTCGTCTCGCGGCGCGCTGGCGAAAACGATTCCCAACGATCTGCAAACTACCGCACCGGATCAGGCGCATACCCCGTGCCGTATTCAATCTCCGATGGTACGTAAAGGCTTTCTGAATGCGCCGGGCAAACCGGACGGCAAACGTGGTAAAGACGAGTTCGTCAAAGTGTCATGGGAAGACGCCCTGAAGCTCATTCACGAACAGCACGCCCGTATCCGTGCCGAGCATGGCCCTTCTTCCGTATTTGCGGGGTCTTATGGCTGGCGCTCCAGTGGCGTACTGCACAAAGCGCAGACGCTGCTTCAGCGTTACATGAGCATGGCGGGCGGCTACACCGGACATACCGGCGACTACTCCACTGGCGCGGCGCAGGTGATCATGCCGCACGTAGTCGGTTCGGTAGAGGTTTACGAGCAGCAGACGGCATGGCCGCTGCTCCTTGAACATAGCCAGGTGGTGGTCCTGTGGGGCCTTAACCCACTGAACACCCTGAAAATCGCCTGGACCAGTACTGATGAGCAAGGCCTCGAGTACTTTAATAAACTGAAAGCCTCCGGCAAAACCGTTATCGCCATCGATCCGCAACGCTCAGAAACCATCGATTTCTTCGGAGATAAAGCGCAGTGGATTGCGCCGAATATGGGTACCGACGTGGCGCTGATGTTGGGTATTGCGTCCGCGCTGGTAGAAAAAGGCCTGCATGACAAAGCCTTCCTCGATAAATACACCACCGGCTATGGCGAATTCGAAGCTTATCTGACGGGTAAAAGCGACAACACGCCGAAAAATCCGGCCTGGGCCGAGAAGATTTGCGGCGTTCCGGCGAAGCAAATGGAAATTCTGGCGGAAATCTTTGCCAAGAATAAAACCATGCTGATGGCGGGCTGGGGCATTCAGCGTCAGCAGTATGGCGAACAGCGCCACTGGATGCTGGTCACCCTGGCGGCGATGCTCGGCCAGATTGGTACCGAGGGCGGCGGTTTTGGTTTCTCTTACCATTACTCTAACGGCGGCAACCCAACCCGTAGCGGCGGTGTGCTGTCGGCGATTTCAGCGACAATCGCAGGCGGCTCGTCTGCTGGCAACGACTGGGCAACTTCCGATGCGGTTGAAGCGTTCCCGGTTGCGCGTATTGTTGAGGCTCTGGAAAACCCCGGCGGCAAATATCAGCATAATGGTAAAGAACAAACCTTCCCCGATCTGCGCATGATCTGGTGGGCTGGCGGTGGCAACTTCACTCATCATCAGGACACCAACCGCCTGGTCAAAGCCTGGCAAAAACCGGAACTGGTGGTGATCTCCGAGTGCTACTGGACGGCTGCCGCCAAGCACGCTGATATTGTTCTGCCGATCACCACATCGTTTGAACGTAACGACCTGACCATGACCGGCGACTACAGCAACCAGCATCTGGTGCCGATGAAACAAGCTATCCCACCGCAATTCGAGGCCCGCAACGATTTTGACGTGTTCGCGGATATGGCGGAGTTGCTGAAACCAGGCGGTAAAGCTGCCTATACCGAAGGCAAGAGCGAAATGGACTGGCTGCGCGAGTTCTACGACGTGGCGCAGAAAGGCGCTCGCCAGCAGCGCGTCAATATGCCGCAGTTCACTGCCTTCTGGGACGCGAACAAGCTGATCGAAATGCGTAAGAATCCGAAAGAAGAAGCATTTGTGCGCTATGCCGATTTCCGTAAGGACCCGGTGATGAACCCGCTGGGTACGCCGAGCGGTAAAATCGAGATCTACTCGAAAACCATCGAAGGCTTCAACTATAAGGATTGCCCGGCACATCCGACCTGGCTGGAACCAGACGAGTGGGCTGGCAACGCTAAAGAGGGTGAACTGCAGTTGCTGACCGCGCACCCGGCGCATCGTTTACACAGCCAGCTTAACTATGCGTCGCTGCGTAAACAGTATGCGGTGGCTAACCGTGAGCCGTTCTACATCCATCCGGAAGATGCGAAAAAACGTGGTATTGCTGACGGCGATTTGGTGCGTGTCTGGAACGCGCGCGGCCAGGTGTTGACCGGCGCGAAAGTCACCGACGGCATCAAGCAGGGCGTGGTGTGTATCCATGAAGGCGCATGGCCGGATCTGGATTATGCTGGCACCGGGATCTGTAAAAACGGCGGGGCCAACGTGCTTACCAAAGACATCCCGACCTCGCGTCTGGCGAATGGCTGCGCGGGCAACACTGCGCTGGTGATGGCGGAGAAATACACTGGACCGGAGCTGGAACTTACCGCGTTTACGCCACCAATGGGCGCGTAATTCACTGTTGTAATACTGAGCGGAAACGGTGATTTCGCCTCAGACTGCTCATGAACCCCACATTGTTATGTGGGGTTTTTCTTTGCAGATAACATTATTGTGCCAGCGTTGCCACCATCACGGCTTTAATGGTATGCATCCGGTTTTCGGCCTGGTCGAACACAATACTGGCCGGGGATTCAAATACTTCATCGGTGACTTCCATCCCGCCATGCAGACCAAATTCCTCCGCCATTTTTTTACCGAGCGTGGTCTGGTCGTCATGAAACGCGGGCAGGCAGTGCAGGAACTTCACCTGCGGA
Source organism: Citrobacter sp. Ct235 (assembly GCF_030332305.1). Classification (NCBI taxonomy): domain Bacteria; kingdom Pseudomonadati; phylum Pseudomonadota; class Gammaproteobacteria; order Enterobacterales; family Enterobacteriaceae; genus Citrobacter; species Citrobacter sp. Ct235. Next base: position 91,749 of record NZ_JAOWIC010000002.1, on the reverse strand, counting down.
TTCCCGGAAAGCGTCATCATCTGGCTGTTGACCTGATAGTCACGCAGCATGGCGATACGCTCCGCCCACTTCTCTTTTGGTTCGCCCATCGACACCCAGACGTCGGTGTAGATAAAGTCTGCACCTTTCACCCCTGCCGCGATATCTTCGGTGAGCGTAATGTTGCCGCCATTTTTCTTCGCCATTGCGCTGCATTCTGCGACCAGCGATGCTTCTGGCCAGCAGGCTTTTGGCGCCACCAGACGCAGATCAAGCCCGGTGAGTGCGGCGGCTTCCAGCATTGAGTTACCCATGTTATTGCGCGCATCACCGGCGTAAACCAGCGTCATGTCGTTAAACGCTGTGCCCGGTAAATGTTCCTGCATTGTCAGCAGGTCGGCCAGCAACTGGGTGGGATGGAACTCATTGGTCAACCCGTTCCATACCGGTACACCGGCATAGTCGGCCAGCGTTTCGACCACTTCCTGACCGTAACCGCGATACTGAATGCCGTCATACATCCTGCCCAGCACGCGTGCGGTGTCCTTAATTGACTCTTTATGCCCAATCTGGCTCCCGCTGGAACCGAGATAAGTGACGCGAGCGCCCTGGTCGTAAGCGGCAACTTCGAAAGAGCATCGTGTACGGGTCGAGTCTTTTTCGAAGATGAGCGCGATGTTTTTGCCTGTAAGTTTTTGTTCTTCTTTGCCGTTTTTCTTATCGGCTTTCAGTTTTGCGGCAAGTTGGATAAGTGCGTTGAGTTCAGCAGAGGTGAAATCGAGTAACTTTAAAAAATGCTTCTGATAAAAACCTGACATAGTTCCCTCCCATGGCTGATGCCATCTATTGAATTAAAATTCAATTTATATGGATGATTATGCATTTGCAACCCCGTTTAACAAATCTTTTCTGGAAAGGTGGAGGCAACGACGGTGGTATGTGACAATAAGAGTATCGGCAGGACATTATGAGGAACGAGCCATGGCAAACCCGGAACAACTGGAAGAGCAGCGTGAAGAAACGCGCCTGATTATTGAAGAATTACTGGATGATGGCAGCGACCCGGACGCGCTGTATACCATCGAGCACCATCTTTCCGCAGACGATTTCGAAACCCTGGAAAAAGCCGCGGTTGAAGCGTTTAAACTTGGCTACGAAGTGACCGAGCCGGAAGAGCTGGAAGTGGAAGAAGGCGACACCGTCATTTGCTGCGATATCCTCAGTGAATGTGCGCTGAAAGCCGATCTTATCGACGCGCAGGTTGAGCAACTGATGAACCTGGCAGAGAAATATGACGTTGAATACGACGGCTGGGGCACCTACTTTGAAGACCCGAACGGTGAAGAAGGTGAAGAGGGTGACGACGAAGACTACGTCGACGAAGATGACGACGGTGTGCGTCACTAAGATCCCCGCACGTTAAAAAAGTACGGCAGTTTGCTGCCGTACTCTTTCGACAGGTTACACATGGACTATCCGCAAATTCTCTCCCCGGTACGCCAGTTTCTACACTGTCCTACCCCGCAGGCCTGGATTGACCAGGCGCGCGATCCGCAAAACCTTCCTCTGCTGCTCACCGATCATTTGATTTGCGAACTTAAGGCGGCGCAAACGGCGATGCTGCTGGTGCGTAAGTACGTGGCGGATAAACCGGGTGCGGATGCGCTGCTCGCCTGGCTGCAGCCGTATGAAGCCTTTGCCTTCCGCGAAGGGCCGGAACCGGACTTTGTCGCGCTCCATAAACAGATTGGTAAAAGCGTGATGCCAGAAACGGACGATCCGTGGGGCCGCCAGCTTATCGACAGCATGGTGCTGTTGATAAAAGAAGAACTGCACCACTTCTGGCAGGTGCGCGAAGCGATGCAGGCCAGAAATATTCCTTACGTGAAGATCACCGCCAGTCGCTACGCAAAAGGGATGCTGAAAGCGGTGCGCACGCATGAACCGCTGACGCTGATTGATAAGCTGATTTGTGGGGCTTACATCGAAGCACGCTCCTGCGAACGCTTTGCCGCGCTGGCCCCGTTTCTCGATGACGACCTGCAAAAGTTCTACCTGTCGCTACTGCGCTCCGAAGCGCGCCACTTTCAGGACTACCTGGCGCTGGCGCAACAGGTGTCGCAGGAGGATATTTCTCCCCGCGTCCGTCATTTTGGTGAAGTGGAAGCTGCGCTGATAGCCTCGCCGGACAATGAGTTTCGCTTTCACAGCGGCGTCCCCGTCGCCTCTTAATTTCGGTAGTTCTGCCTGCTGTAAGGTGACATCCCGTCGCGAGCAGGGAAAAATGTCTCTTTTTCAGGGCAAGGAATACCGATGAACTGGACACATGTACTTCTCGCAGGCTACGTCGGCGCGGTTATCGCTGCGGTGATTGGGCTGATGCGTAAAAAAGGCTGGGTGGGGAAAGCCTCTGGCGCGGTGCTGATGATTGTGGCGATCGTCGCGTGGAACCTCTTTGACGTGCACTACCTGATCCCGCGAGAAAAAGCGGCATCCGGTCAAACGGAAGAGCAGCAGTTTGATGCCGCGCTACTGCAAATGCCGACGTTTCAGGTACTGAAGGAACAGGAGCCGACATTCTGGATCCATCTTCGTACACAGGCGCTGCAGCTAAAAAATGAAGGTAAAACCGAGCAGCAAATTATCGATACCATTCAACCGCAGGTGCTACAAATTCAGATGTCGCGTTTACAGCAGGCACCGGACAGCAACGTCGTTGACTATATGAAGATCAATCTCGAACAGATTGCCGCGGTGCAGAAAAAAGGCGACGACGAGTGTTTCCGCTTTCTCTTCCCGCAGGTCAAAGGCGGGATTAACCCGACGCGTCTGATCTCACAGGATATTCTGAAACGGCGTATGGAAGGCGATGCCACGATGATGCGCGCGGCGTATGGTGTCAATAAACACACGGTGACAGAGGCTGAGAAACAACAGGCCATGGAGGATCTGCAAAATGTCGTACCGGTGCTGGTGCAGCGTTACGGAGAGGATGTACAGCTTATGGCTGAGCCGCAGAAGGGCGTGGGGAAAGAAAAGGTTGTCTGCGATCTGGTGCAGGATATGTGGGTGGAAGTGTTGAAATTGCCAGCCGCGCAGGCCGCTGGCGTGATTCGACTTTCGGTATCGCCTGAGATGCAATAACCTGCTTTACAGGGGTTTGAGCATGCGCACTTCGCAATCGACGTGCCCGGTGCAGCCCAGCGGTTCGCTGATATGCTCAAACCCTAAATGTTCGTACAGGCCAATCGCCTCGCGTAAAAAGGCAGTGGTTTCCAGATAGCAGTGTTTAAATCCCTGCGCGCGAGCGTGGTCCATCGCCATCAGCGCCAGCTTTTTCGCCATGCCTTGTCCGCGCGCTGCGGGCAAAAAGTACATTTTTTGCAGCTCGCAAATATCGGGTTCGCTACACGTTAACGGGGCAATTCCGCCACCGCCCACGATTTCCCCATTACGCTCCACCACCCAATACGCATGGCCTGGCTGAGAGTAGAGCTGATACAGTTCGTCCAGATTCGGATCGGCAACCGTATAGCCTTTGTCAGCGGTGAGACCATATTCGGCGGACACCTGGCGGATAACCGCCGCGATGACAGGATTATCCTGTACGCAAAGGGGACGGAGAGTGAGGGACTGATGCTGTTGATTACTCATATTTTCGTTTAATTAAATCTACATATATATAATTATAATTGATATCACTGTCTGTGAAAGCATGCAAGCAGTACGTAAAAAAACAAGCGTTTCTTCACTGAACGGGTTATTCTGCGTTTTCTGATAGTGATATTATTTAATAGTTTTCATTTTTATATTTGGCAAACAAAGGAATTGTTATGGACTCAGTAGTAAAAAACGGGCAGCAGTCTCGTTGGCAGTTTGACTTTCATGGTCGCGCCGGAGAATATTTTATGATCTGCCTGACTAATATCATTCTATGTATCATTACTCTTGGTATCTATACACCATGGGCGATGGTGCGCAGTCGTCGCTATATTTATGAAAATATGGAATTGAACGGTGCGCGTTTTGGCTACCATGCGACGGGACTGGCAATTTTCTTAAGCTGGTTGTTCCTGGTTTTTGTTATTATCTTGATCTCTTTCTTCGCTGCCGTGCCCGCGCTTGAACTGGTGTTACTGTTGGTATTTTTCCTGGTGTTACCTCTCTTTATGGTCAAAAGCATAAAATATAATGCCATGATGACCACGCTGAATAATGTACGCTTTAACTTTCACAGTCCATTGGGACGTGCATGGTGGGTGATGATGGGATTACCCGTTGTGCTTTATATTCTGCTGACGGTGATTATTCTCCTGGTGGTGAATATTCCTGGTGACAGCGTTACGGCTATTATTACAAAAGTCCTGTTAGCATTCGTTATTTTCCTGGCGGGTGCCGGCGTTATTGCCGGTGTCGTGTATGCGAAATGGATTACGCTGCTCGGTGAGGGCGGTCAGTTTGGTATTCATCGTTTCGCTGTTGCGGTAAGCGTAAAACAGTGCATTAAAGTGTGTTTCCTGTCGATGCTGATCGTTGTGCCTTTCCTGGCGATGATTGCCTGGCTCTTTTCCGGCATTTTCAGCGCCATCATGATGGCCAGCATGATGGGCGGGATGAGTGAGGAGGCGCAGCTTGCACTGATCCTTGAGTACCAGGGACAAATCATCGCCTGCTACCTGCTCTATTTCGCTGCTATTCTGCTTTCCACTGGGTATATGTGGATGGGGTTGCGTAATCATTTTATGAACAGTCTGACGCTCGCGAACGGCGGTATCCGTTTTCATTCCGGTATCGCATTTCATGCGCTGGTGGTGCAGTGGGTGCTGATTGCCGTGGTATCGTCCATTACGCTGGGGCTGGCCTATCCGTTAATGAAGATGCGCTATCTGCGTTTCCTGGCGGCGAATACCTGGGTTGATGGCGATCTGGATACTCTGGAACTGACTGACCATGATGAACAACCCGAGACAGGACCGATTGCGGTGCTTTCACGCGGTATGATGCCGCAGGTTCCATTTATTTGATACAACAAACCTGATACAAAAAGGCCGGAGCATGCTCCGGCCTTTTTACATTACCGTTATCCGGTTATTCGATTACAGCGCGGCGATGACCGCCTGCTGCTCAACCAGCTTCGCTTTCGCTTCGGCGTAGCCTTCCAGCTTCTCACGCTCTTTAGCGATGACCGCTTCCGGCGCGCGCGCCACAAAGCCTTCGTTAGCCAGTTTGTTTTCGATACGGCTGATTTCACCTTCGATTTTCGCCACTTCTTTTGCCAGACGCGCCAGCTCATCTTCTTTGTTGATGAGGCCTGCCATCGGGATCAGCAGTTCGGCACCGTCGATAATTTTGGCGACCGATACCGGACCCTTGTCGTCGGCAGGCAGCACGGAGATGCTTTCCAGACGCGCCAGATTCAGCAGGAAGCTGCGGTTGTCGTTCACGCGACGAATCGCGTCATCGCTGCAACCACGCAGCAGCAGTTCCAGCGGTTTGCCCGGCGCGATGTTCATTTCCGCACGGATATTACGCACCGCGGTGATAGCCTGCTTCAGCCATTCGGTATCGGCAAGGGCGGCTTCATCAACCTGAGACGCGTCATAGGCCGGGAACGGTTGCAGCATGATGGTGTCGGCGGTAATCCCACAAATCACTTTCACGCGCTGCCAGATGGTTTCCGTGATAAACGGAATGATCGGGTGCGCCAGGCGCAACAAACCTTCCAGAACGGTAACCAGCGTGTGGCGAGTGCCGCGCAGTTCAGCTTCCGTCCCTCCGTTCATCACCGGTTTCGTCAGTTCCAGATACCAGTCGCAGAACTGGTTCCAGGTGAACTCGTACAGAATGCCCGCGGCGATATCGAAGCGGAAGTTGTCCAGCGCTTCACGATACGCTTTCGTGGTCTGGTTGAATTCCGCGAGGATCCATCTGTCCGCCAGCGATAGGGTCATTTCGCCGCCGTTGAAGCCGCAATCCTGGTCTTCCGTGTTCATCAGCACAAAGCGGCTGGCGTTCCACAGCTTGTTACAGAAGTTACGGTAACCTTCCAGACGCTTCATATCCCAGTTGATGTCGCGACCGGTAGAGGCGAGCGCGGCCAGGGTGAAGCGCAGGGCGTCGGTGCCGTGCGGCTCAATGCCGTCCGGGAACTGTTTCTCGGTACGCTTAGCAATCTTCTCTGCCAGCTGCGGCTGCATCATGTTGCCGGTACGTTTCTCCAGCAGGTCTGCCAGGGAAATCCCGTCGACCATATCCAGCGGGTCAATGACGTTGCCCTTGGATTTGGACATTTTCTGCCCTTCGTCGTCACGAATCAGACCGGTCATGTAGACGGTATGGAACGGCACCTGCGGCTTGCCGTTTTCATCTTTGATGAAGTGCATGGTCATCATGATCATGCGGGCAATCCAGAAGAAGATGATGTCGAAGCCGGAGACCATCACGGAAGTCGGATGGAACTGACGCAGCGCGTCGGTGTTTTCCGGCCAGCCGAGCGTGGAGAAGGTCCACAGCGCGGAGGAGAACCAGGTATCCAGTACGTCGTCGTCCTGACGCAGCGCAACGTCGGCACCCAGGTTGTTTTCCTTGCGCACGTCGTCTTCGTTGCGGCCCACATAGACGTTACCGTCGTTGTCGTACCATGCCGGAATACGGTGACCCCACCACAGTTGACGGGAGATACACCAGTCCTGAATATCACGCATCCAGGAGAAGTACATATTTTCGTACTGCTTCGGTACGAACTGAATGTCGCCATTCTCAACCGCTTCCACCGCCGGTTTTGCCAGCACGTCGGCACGGACGTACCACTGGTCGGTTAGCATTGGTTCGATGACTACGCCGCCACGGTCGCCGTACGGGACGGTCAGATCGTGTGGTTTAACCTCTTCCAGCAGGCCCAGTGCGTCGACGGCGGCAACCACCGCTTTACGTGCGGCAAAGCGTTCCAGTTTCTGGAACTCAGCCGGGATCTCGCTTGAGTAAACGTCAGACTCTTCGCCTTTGGTGTCGTACACTTCCGCCGTTTCGCGGATATCGCCATCAAAGGTGAAGATGTTGATCATTGGCAGGGCATGACGACGACCGACTTCATAGTCGTTAAAGTCGTGTGCCGGGGTGATCTTCACGCAGCCGGTGCCTTTTTCCATGTCGGCATGTTCGTCACCGACGATCGGAATGCGGCGGTTTACCAGCGGCAGCACCACGAATTTGCCAATCAGATCTTTATAACGCGGATCTTCCGGGTTGACGGCAACGCCGGTATCGCCGAGCAGGGTTTCCGGACGGGTGGTCGCAACCACCAGGTAATCTTTACCGTCAGCGGTTTTTGCGCCGTCGGCCAGCGGGTAGCGGATATGCCACATCGAGCCTTTAGACTCGCGGTTTTCCACTTCCAGGTCAGAAATGGCGGTGCGCAGTTTTGGATCCCAGTTCACCAGGCGTTTGCCACGGTAAATCAGATCTTCTTTGTACAGGCGGACAAACACTTCTTTCACGGCATTGGAAAGACCTTCGTCCATGGTGAAGCGCTCGCGCTCCCAGTCAACGGAGTTACCGAGGCGGCGCATCTGGCGAGTGATGGTGCCGCCGGATTCCGCTTTCCACTGCCAGATTTTGTCAATGAAGGCATCGCGACCATAGTCGTGACGGGTTTTACCTTCTTCTGCGGCAATTTTACGCTCAACCACCATCTGGGTCGCGATACCGGCGTGGTCGGTACCGACCTGCCACAGGGTATTTTTCCCCTGCATGCGCTGGTAGCGGATCAGGGTGTCCATGATGGTTTGCTGGAAAGCATGACCCATATGCAAACTGCCGGTGACGTTCGGCGGCGGGATCATGATGCAGAAGGACTCTTTGCTTTCATCGCCGTTAGGCTTGAAATAGCCCTGCTTTTCCCAGTGCTCGTAAAGCGGCTGTTCGATATCTTGGGGGTTGTATGTCTTTTCCATTATTTCCAGGTTGCCGTATTCAGGTTAAAACCAGCCACGCGGTAGGCTTTGTAGCGTTCACGCGCCGATTGTTTCAGAGAATCTTCGTAAGGAACGAAGTCTATCACTTCTGTGAAAGCGGTGGCAAAATCTGCAAAGCCAACGCGCAGACTGATGAGCAGATCGCGCGGGCTGCTGTTGCGTTTTTCCGGCCAGGCGATTTCCACCGGCGAGCCGCCGCGCGGTCCTTCACCTGCCAGATTGTGCGGGACGAAACTGTCAGCCGGTCTGGCCCACAGTGCTTCATCCAGGCGAATTGCCTGTTTTTCGTCTTCGCAGGCAATCAACACGCGTTTACCACTGCGCCAACGTTCTGCGGCAATCTCACACACCAGTTGCTCGACGGCACTTAAGCCATCGACGGTGTTTTCGTTGTCCAGAAGATAGAACGTTGCATTCTTCATATATGGGGCTTCTTGTGGTGGATTTAAACGCAAAGCCGGATGACCCGGCCTTATTGCCTGATGGCGACGCTAACGCGCCTTATCAGGCCTACAATCGTATTTCATTCATCGACAAATTACGGCTTGTAGGCCGGATAAGCGCAGCGCCATCCGGCAAGCAAACTTACTCTTCGCCGGAAAAACCCGCACGATTGAGCAGGAACTGTGACAGCAGCGCCACCGGACGACCGGTTGCGCCTTTGGCTTTCCCGGAGCGCCAGGCGGTACCGGCGATATCGAGGTGCGCCCAGTTGTACTTGCGGGTAAAGCGCGACAGGAAGCAGCCTGCGGTGATCGCACCGCCAGGACGGCCGCCAATATTCGCCATGTCCGCAAAATTGGACTCCAGCTGTTCCTGATACTCATCACCCAGCGGCAGACGCCATGCGCGGTCACCGGCTTGTTCAGACGCGCCGATCAGCTCGTGCGCCAGCGGGTTATGGTTCGACATCAGACCGGTGATGTGGTGGCCCAGCGCAATCACGCAGGCACCCGTCAGAGTCGCCACGTCGATCACGGCTTCCGGCTCAAAACGCTCAACGTAGGTTAAGACGTCGCAGAGTACCAGACGGCCTTCGGCATCGGTGTTCAGCACTTCGACCGTCTGACCGGACATCGTCGTCAGCACGTCGCCCGGACGATAGGCGCGACCACCCGGCATGTTTTCACAGCCCGCCAGCACGCCGATGACGTTGATCGGCAACTGAAGCTCCGCCACCATGCGCATCACGCCGTAAACGGCTGCGGCACCGCACATGTCGTACTTCATCTCGTCCATGCCTTCGGCAGGCTTGATGGAGATACCGCCGGAATCAAAGGTGAGCCCTTTACCGACCAACACGATCGGGCGGACGTCTTCGGACGGACTGCCTTTGTACTCGATCACCGACATCAGCGATTCGTTCTGCGAACCGTGACCGACGGCGAGGTAAGAGTGCATTCCCAGCTCTTTCATCTGCTGTTCGCCGATGACGCGGGTGACCACATTCTTACTGTAGCTGTCAGCCAACTGGCGCGCCTGAGAGGCCAGGTAGGCGGCGTTGCAGATATTCGGCGGCATGTTGCCGAGGTCTTTCGCAGCCTTAATACCGGCGGCAATGGCCAGTCCGTGCTGGATAGCACGCTCGCCGCTGGTCAGTTCACGGCGGGTCGGCACGTTGAAGACCATTTTACGCAGCGGGCGACGCGGCTCGCTTTTGGTGGTCTTCAACTGATCGAAACTGTACAGCGTCTCTTTGGCCGTCTCGACAGCCTGACGTACTTTCCAGTAGTTGTTGCGGCCTTTGACGTGCAGTTCGGTCAGGAAGCAGACGGCTTCCATCGAGCCGGTATCATTCAGAGTGTTTATCGTTTTCTGAATAACCTGCTTATACTGACGTTCATCCAGCTCGCGCTCTTTGCCACATCCGATGAGGAGAATACGCTCGGACAGCACGTTGGGAACATGGTGCAGCAACAAGGTCTGACCTGGTTTGCCTTCCAGTTCGCCACGGCGCAGCAGGGCACTGATGTACCCGTCGCTGATTTTATCGAGCTGTTCTGCAATCGGAGAAAGGCGGCGTGGTTCAAAGACGCCCACGACGATGCAGGCACTCCGCTGTTTCTCCGGGCTACCGCTTTTTACACTAAACTCCATGCACTACGCTCCTGAATCTTAAAGACAACGGCGGCGCCTGCGGTTAGAATTGCAAGCTTTCGTAACTCATGTCCGCAGTTGCGGTGACTTCGTGTTAATCTTAACGTTATTACGGCATTGGCACATCAGAACGCGTTCTGAGTGGCGAATCCGCTGAGTATAATAATTTTAGCGACGATTTCGACGACTCAAGAGAATAAATGACGTTTAAGCCATGAAACAAGCTAAATTCCTGCAAAAGACGAGTTTTTACGGGCGTATTTAAAGTGATAATCATAAGATATCTGGTGCGGGAGACGCTCAAAAGCCAGCTTGCCATCCTCTTCATCCTGCTTTTGATTTTCTTTTGTCAAAAGTTAGTGAGGATCCTCGGCGCAGCGGTTGACGGTGACATTCCGGCAAATCTGGTGCTCTCGCTGCTGGGCCTCGGCGTGCCTGAAATGGCGCAGCTCATCCTGCCGCTCAGCCTGTTCCTCGGCCTGTTGATGACTCTGGGCAAACTGTATACCGAAAGTGAAATTACGGTGATGCATGCCTGCGGTCTGAGCAAGTCCGTGCTGGTGAAAGCCGCCATGATCCTGGCGCTGTTCACCGGTATCATCGCCGCCGTTAACGTCATGTGGGCGGGACCGTGGTCGTCAAAGCATCAGGATGAGGTACTCGCTGAGGCGAAAGCCAATCCAGGCATGGCTGCACTGGCGCAAGGGCAGTTCCAGCAGGCCACCAACGGCGGTTCGGTACTGTTCATTGAAAGCGTTGAGGGTAGCCATTTTAAAGATGTGTTCCTCGCGCAGATTCGCCCGAAAGGTAACGCCCGTCCTTCCGTGGTGGTTGCCGATTCCGGACATTTATCGCAACTGCGCGACGGCACGCAGGTGGTCACCCTGAACAAAGGTACCCGCTTTGAAGGCACCGCACTGCTGCGTGATTTCCGCATCACCGACTTCCAGGACTATCAGGCGATTATTGGTCATCAGGCGGTAGCGCTGGATCCTAACGATACTGACCAGATGGATATGCGTACGCTGTGGTCCACTGATACCGATCGGGCCCGTGCGGAGCTGCACTGGCGCATCACGCTGGTATTCACCGTATTTATGATGGCGCTGATGGTCGTACCGCTGAGCGTGGTCAACCCACGTCAGGGCCGCGTGCTGTCAATGCTGCCTGCGATGCTGCTGTATCTGATGTTCTTCCTGATCCAAACCTCCCTGAAATCCAACGGCGGGAAAGGTAAGCTGGATCCGGTTATCTGGATGTGGGTCGTCAACCTGCTGTACCTGGCGCTGGCAGTGGGCCTGAACCTGTGGGATACAGTGCCGGTGCGCCGTCTGCGCGCCCGTTTTTCGCGTAAAGGAGCGGTGTGATGCAGCCATTTGGTGTCCTTGACCGCTATATCGGTAAAACTATTTTCACCACCATCATGATGACGTTGTTCATGCTGGTGTCGCTTTCCGGCATCATCAAGTTTGTTGACCAGCTGAAAAAAGCCGGGCAGGGGAGCTACGATGCGCTGGGCGCGGGGATGTACACCCTGCTCAGCGTGCCGAAAGATGTGCAGATTTTCTTCCCAATGGCGGCGCTGCTTGGCGCGTTGCTAGGCCTTGGGATGCTGGCTCAGCGCAGCGAACTGGTGGTGATGCAAGCGTCGGGTTTTACCCGTATGCAGGTAGCGCTCTCGGTGATGAAAACCGCGATCCCGCTGGTGCTGCTGACCATGGCCATCGGCGAGTGGGTTGCGCCGCAGGGCGAGCAAATGGCGCGTAACTACCGTGCGCAGGCGATGTACGGCGGTTCGCTGCTTTCCACCCAGCAGGGGCTGTGGGCGAAAGACGGCAATAACTTTGTTTACATCGAACGGGTGAAAGGCGATGAAGAGTTAGGGGGGATCAGTATCTACGCCTTTAACGATCAGCGTCGTCTGCAGTCCGTGCGCTATGCCGCGTCTGCGAAGTTTGATCCGGAACAGAAGGTCTGGCGTCTGTCGCAGGTGGATGAGTCAAATTTGACCGATCCGAAGCAGGTAACCGGTTCGCAAATCGTGAGCAGTACCTGGAAAACTAACCTCACGCCGGACAAACTGGGCGTGGTGGCGCTGGACCCGGATGCGCTTTCCATCAGCGGTCTGCACAACTACGTGAAGTACCTGAAGTCGAGCGGCCAGGAGGCCGGACGCTATCAGCTCAATATGTGGAGCAAAGTCTTCCAGCCGCTGTCCGTTGCGGTGATGATGCTGATGGCGCTGTCGTTCATCTTTGGCCCACTGCGTAGCGTGCCAATGGGCGTGCGTGTGGTGACGGGGATAAGCTTTGGTTTTGTCTTCTACGTGCTGGACCAGATCTTCGGCCCGCTGACGCTGGTGTACGGCATCCCGCCAATTATCGGCGCACTGCTGCCGAGCGCCTCGTTCTTCTTAATCAGCCTCTGGCTGATGATGCGTAAGTCATAATCTCCGGCACGTTCTGGCGCAGTGCCTGATGGCGCTGCGCTTATCAGGCCTACTCGCGAATTATGATGCGTAAGTTGTCATCTCTTGTAGGCCGGATAAGGCGGTTACGCCGCCATCCGGCAAACTGCGGCGCAATGCCTAGCGTCTTCTGCCACCCATCAGGCTGCCTAACATCCCGCGAATGATCTGATTGGTCACCTGACGTGCTGCGCTTTTTGCCACGCTCTGCACGACGCCATCCCGCTTACCGCCGCGCGGTCCGGTGCTGCCGAAGAGAATATCCTTCAACCCGCCAAGAATACCGTCGTCAACGGCCACTTCTTTACCTTTCGCGGGGGGATTACTCTGTTGTTCAGTAGCCACTTGTATGCCTTTTTGCAGCATTTCAAACGCGGATTCGCGATCCAGGTCGTCTTCATATTTGCCATAAAGCGCAGAGTGGTTGATCAGTCCGTTGCGCTCATCATCCGTCACCGGTCCCATACGTGAGCACGGGGCAATTACCATCGCCCGCTCAACGACCGACGGGCTGCCTTTAGCATCAAGAAACGAGACCAGCGCTTCGCCGGTACCCAGTTCCTGAATCGCTTTCTCTGTATCAAACGCCGGATTGGTGCGCATGGTTTGTGCGGCGGTTTTCACCGCTTTCTGATCTTTCGGCGTGAAGGCGCGTAGGGCGTGCTGAACGCGGTTGCCCAACTGACCGAGTACGTTATCCGGAATATCCGCCGGGTTCTGCGAAACAAACCAGACGCCAACCCCTTTCGAGCGGATCAGACGGATCACCTGTTCGATTTTATCCAGCAACACCTGCGGTGCGTCGTTGAACAGCAAATGCGCTTCGTCGAAGAAGAAAACCAGCTTCGGTTTTTCCAGATCGCCAGCTTCCGGCAACTGTTCGTAAAGCTCGGAGAGCATCCACAGCAGGCTGGCGGCGTAGAGTTTCGGCATCTGGTAGAGCTTCTCGGCGCTGAGAATATTGATGATCCCTTTGCCGTTGGCATCGGTACGCATCCAGTCTTTGATGTCGAGCATCGGCTCGCCAAAGAAGTGCGTCGCCCCTTGCTGTTCAAGCGTCAACAGTCCGCGCTGAATAGCCCCGACTGAAGCACTGCTGATGTTGCCATACTGATTCTGGAAGGATTTGGCGTTGTCGCCGATGTATTGGGTGATGGCCCGCAGGTCTTTGAAATCCAACAGCAACAGACCCTGGTCATCGGCAATGCGGAAGATAATGTTTAGTACGCCGGACTGTACCTCGTTAAGGTTCAGCAGACGCGCCAGCAGCAGCGGCCCGAGGTCAGAGACCGTGGCGCGAACCGGATGGCCCTTTTCACCGAAGATATCCCACAGCACCACCGGGTTGCTGTGCGGTTGCCAGTCGGTAATTCCGATATTTTTCAGTCTGGCGAGCAGTTTCTCGGAGGCTTGTCCCTCAGCGGCGACGCCCGTTAAGTCACCTTTCACATCGGCCATAAATACCGGCACGCCGATTTCCGACAGCGATTCGGCCAGTTTTTGCAGCGTAACGGTTTTCCCGGTACCGGTCGCGCCAGTAATCAGTCCATGACGGTTTGCCATACCGGGGAGTAAAAACAGTTCAGTGTCTGGCGTGCGGGCAATCAGCAGGGGTGAGCTCATTAGATTTCCTCCATTTATCCTGCGTCGAGTATAGGCAATGTGAAGGAAAGAGAATATGCGCAGGGGAGAGAAAATCACTTATAGCGTATTGCCGTGATAAATCTGGTATCCCAAATCGATCGTATTGTGGTTGTGGTCGTTGTTCTTGATTTTACTCAGCAACATCTGCGCCGCCATGCGGCCAATATCAAAACGGGGCGTAATGACGCTGGCAAGGCTTGGGATCATCTGTCGGCCCATCTCCAGACCGTGGAAACCCGCAATGGAGATTTGCTCCGGTACGGACAGTTCGCGCTCCCGGCAAAACAGCAGCGCACCCATTGCAATATCATCATTGGTGCAAAAAACGCCGTCTAAATCCGGGTGGGCGACGAGCGCGTCGCGCATCAGTTGCGTGCCCAGATGAATCGACGAGATCGCCCGTGGGTTAACGCGCAGAGGCGTCAGGTTTCGCTGCGTCATCGCGTCGCAGTAGCCGCAAAAACGTTGTTCATCACGGATATCGTCTTTCGAACCGAGATAGAGAATTTTGCGCCGCTGGCGTTTATCCAGCATGGTGCTGACCATATCAAACGCCGCCTGACGGTTATCAAACCCGACTTCCATATCCAGACGATCGCCCTGGATATCCATCAGCTCGATAATGGGAATCGCAGCCGATCGCAGGAATTTCACCGTGCGCAGGGTGTGATATTTCTCGGAAAGAATGATGCCGTCGATATTGTAGGAGAGCAGATTGATCACCGACTCTTCTTCTGATTCGCGGTCGTAGTTATAGTTGGCAATCAGAGTCTGGTAGTTGTGGTCAGACGTAACAGATTCAATACCGGCAAGAATGTCGGCGAAGAGCTGGTTCTGAAATGAAGGAATTAACACGCCAAGCGTGTAGCTTTGCGCGTTCAACAGCATGGCGGGCGCACGGTTCGGGATGTAGTTAATCTCCTCCATGATCTGCGCGATACGCTCGCCGGTTTCCTTTGCGACTTTTTTCGGCGAGCGGATATAGCGACTCACCGTCATTTTGGTCACGCCCGCGAGCGTGGCAATGTCCTGCAAAGAAATTCTGTGGTTCCTCATCTTCTCTCCCGTACCGGGGAGCGGCGGCGACATCGCCCCCCGGTGGTTAATCCCGCCTTCTTAATGCAGAACGGCGTTTAGCGCCAGTACGCCCAGCAGTCCCATAATCGAAATCAGGGTTTCCATCACGGTCCATGTCCGCAGCGTTTCACCGACGCTGAGGTTAAAGTAACCCTTAAACAGCCAGAATCCAGGATCGTTAACGTGCGAAGCGATCACGCTACCGGCCCCGGTTGCCAGCACCATCAACGCCGGATCGGCATGAGTGACGTTAATGATCGGCAGCACTACGCCTGCGGTCGTGATCGCGGCAACGGTCGCTGACCCCAGCGCAATACGCAGCAATGCTGCTACCGTCCAGCACATCAACAGCGGCGACAGCGACGTGCCGGTCATCAACTGCGAAATATACTGGCCCACGCCGCTGTCCACCAGTACCTGCTTAAACGCGCCGCCGCCGGCGATAATAAACACAATCATCGCGATGGCGCCGATAGAATCACCGACGATATCCATGATTTGTTCAATCGTGCGTCCATTGCGTCGGCCAAGGGTGAAAATCGCCAGTACGATAGCGATAAACAGCGCGACGGCAGGGTTACCGATAAACTCGAAGAATACCCGCACTGAGTTGGTTTTTGGCAGCGTAATTTCACAGACTGCGGCAACAGCCATCAGTATGACGGGGATCACCGCCGCAAAGATACTGTTCCAGAAGGACGGCATCTCCTCTTCGGTGAACAGGTGCGGGTTAAACAACCCTTCCGGCGGCGCTTTTTCAAAGCGGGTCAGCAGTTTTGAAAACAGCGGGCCTGCGACAATCACCGTAGGGATGGTGATAATGAACCCGTACAGCAGCGTGGTGCCGAGGTTGGCTTCAAAAATCGTCGCAATGGCGGTCGGTCCCGGATGCGGCGGCAGGAAACAGTGGGTCACCGAGAGGGCGGCAACCATTGGCACGCCGACGTACAGCAGCGGCAAACCGGAAGAGGCCACTACCGTAAATACCAGCGGCAGTAGCAGCACAAAGCCGACCTCGAAGAACATCGCCAGCCCGACGACCAGTCCGGTGACGACCAGCGCCCACTGCACGCGTTTTTTACCAAACGTACCGATCAGGGTAGTGGCAATGCGTTGTGCGGCCCCCGTGTCAGAAATCAATTTACCCAACATTGCGCCAAAACCGAGGATCATCGCCAGTCCGCCGAGCGTACCGCCGATCCCGTTTTGAATGGAATGTAAAACTGCCTGTGCGTCCATCCCTTCGGCGAATCCCACGACGGCTGCGACCAGGACCAGGGCGATGAAGCCATTGACTTTAAAGCCAATCATCAGGACCAGAAGCAGCGCGACGCCTGCCGCAATTATGATTAATGGCATAATCTTATCTCTTATCTGTGCCAAAAAGGCAGCGCTTGCGCGCTGCGTAGGGTTGTTCAGTGGTTACACTGCGACCAGCATGCCGCCATCGACGAACAGCAGGTGCCCGTTAACGAAGTCCGAGGCTTTGGAGGAGAGGAATACCGCTGCGCCAATCAGTTCCTGCGGATCGCCCCAGCGGGCGGCAGGCGTACGTTTGCACAGCCATGAGGTGAAAGCTTCATCTTCAACCAGCGCTTTGGTCATCTCGGTTTTGAAATACCCTGGCGCGATGCCGTTAACCTGAATGTTATGGCGCGCCAGCTCAACGCACATCCCGCGAGTCAGCATCTTCACAGCACCTTTCGATGCGGCGTACGGCGTGATGGTGTCGCGACCCAGTTCGCTCTGCATCGAGCAGATGTTGATCACTTTCCCGGCCTGGCGCTCAACCATCCGACGGGTTACCGCCTGGGAGACGAGGAACACGGCGGTCTGGTTGACCGCAATCACGTCGTTCCACTCCTGCTCTGGAAATTCGGTAAACGGGTGACGGCGCTGGATCCCGGCGTTATTGACCAGTACATCAATCGGGCCAATATCCTTCTCGATATGCTCTATTGCGGCGTCGATATCCTGTTTATGCGTCACGTTAAAGGGTGCGGCAACGGCGCGGATCCCTTCCTGCTGTAGTTTTGCGACGGCGGCTTCTGCCCGTTCCGACGTAATATCGTTAACGATAATCTGCGCGCCATATTTGCCAAGACCCGTTGCCAGCAAATACCCGATCCCCTGGGCGGAGCCGGTGATCAGTATATTTTTACCTGCCAGTGAAAAAAGATCGTTCATGATGTTGCTCCTTATTTTTCATTCTCAAAGACGAGCTGAACTTTCGCCGCCTGGGTTTTGTCGCTGGCGAAAATCAGCGCCTGTTCCAGATCGGTAAACGGATATTCCGCACTCAACAGCGGCAGCGGATCGATAACGTTATGCGCCAGCCAGGAGACCGCGGTGTTAAATTCGGTGGTAAAGCGGAAAGAGCCTTTCAGGGCGATTTCTTTGCCGATCAGCATCATCATCGGGAAGTCCGGAACGGCGCCGCCCATCCCGACCTGCACCATTACCCCTTTTGCCCGGGTAACTTCCAGACAGGTAGTGATAGAGGAAGGATGGCCTGAGACCTCGAAGCTGATATCGAAATAGCCTTTTTCCGTTTTCCACTGATCGAGCGAGTCATGCTGAGGATTCACCAGCGTATCCGCGCCCATTTGCTGAGCCAGCGACAGCGATCGGGGGCTGACATCGGCACAGACCACTTCCGCGGCGCCCAGCGTTTTCACCGCGCTGACGATCAGACAGCCGATGGGGCCGACGCCGGAGATAAACACTTTCTTACCCTGTAGGTCGCCAGCTTCATGCGCGGCATGGATGGCCACCGCCAGCGGTTCGGCAAAGGCCATAACCTTTTCGTCCGCCTGTTCCGGGTAAGGAATGCACTGGGCGGTATCGACCGTTTTAAACTGGGTAAATCCCCCATCGACGTGCGGAAAATACATCGCGCTGCCAAAAAAGCGCATTTCAGTACATTGGTTTTCTTCATGCTGAAGACAATATTTACAATGGCCGCACGGTTTAGACGGATTAATAGCAATTGACTGTCCTTCGCGTAATGTTTCTGAATCGCTATGGACCACTTTGCCAATAACTTCATGACCTAAAATCATCGGGGCTTTGACGGTGAAATTACCGACTTTGCCTTCCTGATAATAATGTAAGTCAGAGCCGCAAATTCCTCCGCGAGTTATTTTTACGAGCGTGCCTTTATTATTCCATTCGATATTCTGTTGTGTAACGGCAACAGAATGCTTACCCGCGACAACGCAGGATTGAGTTTTCACTTCCATAAATGCCTCACTGGGTCAGGTCTTCATCTCCGGTGCATTTAAGCGGTTTTCATTGTCCTTATTTGTGATCAGTGTCACGCTGGAAAATTGTTACACTACAATGTTACGCATAACGTGATGCGCTTTATAATTCTTATCTATGGAAATAAAAAAACGTGAAATTGCCGATTGTGCAGGCGTAGTATCGCGCCATGGAATATGACGCAGAGGGTTTTACATGGCCGGGGAAAGCTATATTTTGATGGGCGTTTCAGGAAGTGGTAAATCGTTAATTGGCAGTAAGGTGGCTGCATTATTATCGGCGAAGTTCATTGATGGCGACGATCTCCATCCTGCCAAAAACATTGATAAAATGTCTCAGGGAATACCGTTAACCGATGAAGACAGGCTGCCGTGGTTAGAACGCTTAAATGATGCGTCCTATAGTCTGTATAAAAAAAATGAGACGGGATTTATTGTGTGTTCATCATTAAAAAAACAGTATCGCGATTTTTTACGCAAAGGCAGTCCTAACGTGCATTTTCTCTGGCTGGATGGCGATTACGACATTATCCTGGCGCGGATGCAGCGTCGGGCAGGGCACTTTATGCCGGTCGGATTGCTGAAAAGTCAGTTTGAGGCGCTGGAATGTCCGCTGGCAGAGGAAGCCGATATCGCACGTATCGACATTAATCATGATATTGAGAACGTGACGGCGCAGTGCCAACAGGCGGTGCTGGCGTTTCGCCAGGCGCGGGAGCGACTCAGCGCCTCAATCTGAGCAAGGAGGCGCTGGGTCAGACCGTCAGAAATCGGCTTTTAGCACCACGCGGTAGCGGGCTTTGCCGTCACGCACGTGCTGAATAGCCTCGTTGATTTGCGACATCGGGAACAGTTCGGTGGTTGGCGAGACCTTGCTGCGTCCGGCAAACTTCATCAGCTTACGCAGCTCATATGGCGTACCGGTCGCCGAACCGGAGATGCTGCGATCGCCGGCAATCAGCGTGAATGCGGGTACCGGCAATGGTTTCAGCACCGCGCCGACGGTGTGGAAGTTGCCGCCGTAGGCCAGCGCTTCGAAGTAGGGCTGCCAGTCGAGATCGACATTGACGGTGTTGATGATGAGATCGAACTGGCCTGCCAGCGCGGTTAATGCCTGCGGATCGCGGCTGTTCACCACTTTATCGGCACCCATCGCCAGCACTTCTTTCTCTTTCGCCGGGTTAGAGCTGAACGCGGTGACTTCACACCCCATCGCATGCAGCAACTTAATCGCGATATGCCCCAGCCCGCCAATACCAATCACTCCGACGCGGCTGGTGGCGGTGATGTGGTGCATCAGCAGCGGTTTAAACACCGTGATGCCGCCGCACAGCAGCGGACCGGCGGATTCAATATCGATGCTTTCCGGAAGCGGGATCACCCACTGCCAGTCTGCGCGCAGCTTCTCAGCAAAGCCGCCGCGATTGAGAATGGTTGGCACAGCGCCTTCCAGACAGTTGATCTGATTGCCGCTGATACAGGCATCGCAGTGCCCACAGCTGCGTGCCGTCCAGCCAATACCCACGCGCTGGCCGATCTTCAGCCCTTTCCCCTGTGCTGCGCTGCCGAGAGCGACCACGCGACCAATCACCTCATGCCCGGCAACCAGTGGATATTGAGAGAATCCCCACTCGTTGTCGATCATCGACAAATCGGAATGGCAGATACCGCAGTAATCGACCTGTACCTCGACATCTTCCGGCTTGAGTTCGCCCGCATCGTATTCAAAGAGTTCGAGTTCGCTGCCCGCCTCTTTTGCAGCATAGCTTTTTATCATCGACATCGTGTTTCCCTCATGTGGTGTTGAACAGAAAAGTGTAGAGCATGGAAAACGGCGTCGCTTTGCAGAAGAGGGGATAGAGAAGAGGAATAGGGGAAGCGTGCTGATTTTTTCGACACTTAACGGAGAAGACACACGCTAGCGCTTGCATGGTTGCGTGCTACAGGTATAATCCACAACGTTTTCCGCGTACCTCTTCAGTGCCGAAGTGGCGAAATCGGTAGACGCAGTTGATTCAAAATCAACCGTAGAAATACGTGCCGGTTCGAGTCCGGCCTTCGGCACCATCGGAACATCAATAGACGTCAACGGACGTCTTTTTTTGTGCCTGAAATCCAGTATCCGCAAGGCTTTCCTCGCTTTTTCACTCAACCTAAGTCAACCTGATTCAATCTACATCAACTTACTGATGCGGGTACAACTGCGGGTATATCGCGGTTCGATAATGTTTGTACCCACACAGAACCCTTGAAAGGATACTCATCATGGCTCTGAGTGATGTGAAGGTTCGTTCGGCTAAGCCTGAAGCAAAAGCCTATAAGCTTACTGATGGTGAAGGCATGGTTTTGCTGGTTCACCCTAACGGTTCCAAATACTGGCGGCTTCGTTATCGCTTTGGCGGCAAAGAGAAGATGCTGGCGCTGGGGAAATACCCTGAAGTCTCGCTTGCGGATGCTAGGGCACGGCGGGATGAAGCTAGGAAGCTGTTAGCTAATGGCGTCGATCCCAGTGAGAACAAGAAAGCAGTTAAAGTAGAGCAGGAGCAAGAGGCGATAACGTTTGAAGTAGTCGCCAGAGACTGGCATGCCAGTAATCAGAAGTGGTCTGTATCGCATAGCGCTCGTGTATTGAAAAGCCTTGAAGATAATCTCTTTGCTGCCATTGGGAAGCGGAACATTATGGAGCTTAAAACTCGGGATCTTCTTGTACCCATCAAAGCGGTGGAGTCATCCGGGCGTCTTGAAGTCGCCGCCCGTTTACAGCAGCGCACTACCGCAATTATGCGTTTTGCTGTACAGAGCGGCTTAATCGATTACAACCCAGCACAAGAGATTGCCGGTGCAGTTGCTACGGCAAAAAGACAGCACCGTGCTGCTCTGGAACTTAACCGTATTCCGGAATTACTTCATCGCATTGATCACTATTCTGGTAGACCGTTAACCCGACTGGCGGTTGAACTCACTTTGTTGGTTTTCATCCGTTCAAGCGAGCTGCGTTTTGCCCGCTGGTCAGAAGTCGATTTTGAAACGGCCATGTGGACGATTCCAGGTGAGCGCGAACTGCTGGAAGGAGTTAAACATTCTCAGCGTGGTTCAAAGATGCGGACTCCTCATCTTGTTCCTTTGTCGCGGCAAGCCTTAACTATTCTGGAAAAGATTAAAAGCATGAATGGGAATCGAGAGCTGATTTTCGTAGGCGATCACGATCCCCGTAAACCCATGAGTGAGAACACGGTGAACAAGGCTTTGCGAGTTATGGGCTATGACACCAAAACGGAAGTCTGTGGGCATGGTTTCAGAACGATGGCGTGTAGTTCGTTGATTGAGTCGGGGCTGTGGTCGAGAGATGCGGTAGAGCGGCAGATGAGTCACCAGGAGCGTAACTCAGTACGTGCAGCTTATATCCATAAGGCCGAGCACTTGGATGAACGCAGACTGATGTTGCAGTGGTGGGCGGATTATCTGGATGCGAATCGGGAGAAGGGGGTTAGTCCGTTTGATTTTGGGAAAACCAATAATAAAACGTGATTATAATTCAAATTGTTGAATGGCGCTGATCATGGGCGGCGGCGTGAAGTACCGCCTTAATTCTGCCAAAAATGGATCTATTGTAAGGGATAATGATCATTGTTGCCCTTTGTCGGGCAATCTGCTCCCTTCAACTCATTATGAATAAGCCACAGATTTAGTAGGGAGGAGGTGGGATAGTCATTCTGGCAGAACGAAATATAATAAGCTCAAAAATACACCAATGCTAAAAATATGACGAAAAAGAGAATTTCTTACCAATTCATCCAGGCACGTTCCACTCCATGTGCCATTTCCCCAGCCTAATTGAAATAATGTAGACCATGAAATTAAAATAATACCTAAAGCGCTGACACTATTTTTCCATGATAAATGGGGTGTTATTTTTAATTCTTCCGTATAAAAACCAATGCCTGCTATTAAAATAATAATGCTAAAAATATAGATTGTTGTCTTGAGTAACAAAGTTCGTAATTCTTTTAGCCTCTGGGGATGAGAGTAGGTATGATTTTTTGGATCAAGACTGTAATTTCCTTGTTCGAGCTTCCGTTGATACTCTTCTTTCTCAAGCTCAAATGCCATTGAGTTTTCGGCTGCGGATAATACAAATCGGTTGGTGTTAGTGATTAAATACCACATGCCTTTATAAACATTCTGCTTTTTAGGGAACTCGTTTCCTAGATTCATTTTTTTATCTTTTTTTATGTTAAACCATCCTTAGGCGGCATTATACCTCCTAAGGATGATTCTCGTCATTATTCCAAAATAGCTATTATACAGATAAACTATTAGTCATCATAAAATCAGCCATTAGTCCAGAAATTGAACGACTTAACTCAATTTCATCATGGGGGATAAGAGCATATTGCCACGATTTCCCATTAAGTTTATCAGCATTTTGATTTGCAAATTCGCACCAACGGATAGCCGCTCGCGTTTTGGCCTGAACTTCTGGCGTGTCGATTTCTGTCGCTTTTTTCGGTTCAATCAGGCAATAGCCATTGTTCATTTCGACAACGAAATCAGGTTCATAATTTCTACCATTAGCATATTCGATACGGAATTGACCTGAGCGAGGTTTCATCCAACGAATCACTGAGGGGTCATTCTCCAATATTTGAGCTAGGCGGAGCTCCCCATCTACAGAGTCAAATTTCTGATAAGGGTAACAGCATTTAGTAAAACCAGTGAAAATCATCTGGCGGACTTTATTTTTTTCTCCTGCGGGAACTGCAACACGGAAATCTCTCGGTTTTTCATTACCGGCAAAATTGAACGTCGCTGGATGTATTACATCAAAGCCCTGAGTTATACGCCCGGTATAGCCCGTTGGCGTTGTCCACATATTTTGTTTAATTTGCACCCATATAAATTCAGCCAGTTGCCGACCCGCATTTTTCAGAACGGATTCTGAATCTTCCGGCGGTTGATAACTGCACAAATGGTTCACCATCTGTCCGGCCAGTTTGTAGAGCATGTCGGCATGTTCGTCGTAATCAATTTCATCATGGTCGAGCAGATAACGAATGAGATAGTTTTCGGGCCGTTCTTCCGCTTCTCCACCTTCCTGCCAACTGATTGTCCGCTGTTCGTTATTCTCCAGATGCGTGAGTAAGAGCTCTTTACTGCCGGGTTTGAGCGCAATGCGATCCAACCCGGAAAGGTTGAAATCATTAAACCCGTAATTGACTTCACGTTCTGGCAAAACCACGATTCGAGGAATATCGATAGTATATTCCATCAGTTTTTCGGTGATCGTCCCGACCAACTCCTGAACTTCCGTATCCTCCATTGAAAGGAAACTTGGCTGTTCAACTTGCTCTTCAATCATTTCCGTCAAATCGAGTTGATCCGAAGACGATGAGATTTGATGTTGAGTCACTTCCCATTCACGCAAGGCTTGTTGTACCCGTCGAGTTACGTTTGCTTTCACCTCTGGCGTGCTGAGTTGCTGACTGCTGGTTAACCGTTTAGCTTCTTCTGACACCACTTTAAACGTGAGTTCTGCGACTTTACGTTCAGTTTCCGTATTGAGTACCGGTTTTGATATGGAGTTTGTCTGATATATCGCTTGAGGTTCACAAGCCTGCAACCCATTATTATCAATGACTTGATTTCCCAACAGGAATTCAGCCATTGATGGTACGATAATTTGCTGGGGTTTTACTTCTGGAATACCATTTTCATCATCATCCAGCCCGATATACAGAACTTTCTTGATAATCGAGTCATCGTTATTGGCACGATCAATAATCTCCTGAAAACGGTCATGGGCAATAATCGTCAGGCGATCGACGGCTTCGACGCCGGTTCTTTTGCCGTAGGGAAGGCGCAGTCCTCGGCCTATAGTCTGCTCAGTCAGGATTTCAGAGGCAGAAGCACGTAATGGAACGATAGTGTACAGATTTGTAACGTCCCATCCCTCTTTTAACTTATTGACATGAATGACGATTTCGGTGTCTTTGTCATGCTCAACGGCCAAAAGCCGCTGCATAGTTTCTTCTGACTCTTCGCCTGACTGGTTAGAGTGAACGGTTATTACTTTGCCTTTATAAGCGCCATTGAAGAAATCGTCGTGTTCAATGCGTACTTTTAGCCTGTCTGCATGATCGGTATCCTGCGCAACGACTAGCATAAAAGGTTTGACCAGTTTGTTACCGGTGTTGTTGGCGAAGCTGGTTAGTTCCGTTTTCACGTATTCATGATGGTGGATTCCGTCTTCCAGCTTTATTTTTTCCAACTGCTCTTCAGAGTAGTTGGCAGCACGGAAGTCTTTGCGCGTGGCAACAGCTGGAATTTTGACGTATCCGTCTTTTAGTGCACGCGA
Source organism: Citrobacter sp. Ct235 (assembly GCF_030332305.1). Classification (NCBI taxonomy): domain Bacteria; kingdom Pseudomonadati; phylum Pseudomonadota; class Gammaproteobacteria; order Enterobacterales; family Enterobacteriaceae; genus Citrobacter; species Citrobacter sp. Ct235. The sequence goes on along the minus strand of NZ_JAOWIC010000002.1, from coordinate 66,894 downwards.
AAGGGGATAGTGATAAATAATATTTTTAAAATCACGTGGGTTTGCACCTACGGTTTTCGGTGTGGCGGTTAATTCAATACCCAATACTGGATTAAGATCGTTAAGCGCTTGTGCGCCCGCACTAGCGTAGTAACGGTGAGCTTCATCCATCAAAACAACTAAATCTGGCAGGTTTGCAAGATAGCTAAAATAAGATTCTCCGACGTATTCCTGAATACGTCGAATTTTAGCGACCTTTGATTTAGCCGCACCTTTGGCATTTTCCAGTGCGTTGATTTTGGAAATATTGAAGATATTAATGTGCGGAGCGGTTTCGCTGCCAAAAAGATCACCCGTTTTGCTTTCGGCAATCGCATAATCTAGACGAACGCCCCGTCCTTCTTGATAGTCATCACCAGTGATTAGAACCGGCGGTGTTTGTGCCAGTTCAGGGATGCCCTGAAAAACATACTTTGGCGAACCGGGTAAAAAATCCATCTTAAGTTTTTCATAGATGGTTAAGTTCGGAGCTAGTACGAAAAAGTGGCGACTACGTCCGGTTAAGTATAGCCAGGCAATCATCGCTCCCATTAAGCGAGTTTTACCTACACCCGTAGCCAGTGCAAAGCATAGTGAAGGGAAGGCACGTTCAAACCCTTTTACAGTGGGATACTGTTGACGTAGCAATTCAATCCAACGATTAAGATCGGGATCTTTGCTGAGACCGAACTGTTCGAGCACGTCACATAAGATTCGCAATGATTCATCCTGTGGATCGCGCAGTGACAGTCGTGCACTAATCCGATTGGCAATTTTTATGGCGTTGCTTTGGCTCATAATTATTCTTCGCCTTCAGTATCTTCGTCGTAGTCAATATCGTCAGGTTGTTCTGAATCAGAGAGTACATTTAGCGTAAAGCTATAGTCGTCCTGATCCCACTCGCATTTACTCAGAATGGCGCGAGGAATTTTTACCAGTGTCAGATTAAGGAAATCGGCACCCTCAGTCATAAAGGCCTTGCAGCAGATCAGCAATGTGCGTTCAGTGCCTACTTCTTCACTTATGATTTTGAGTTGTTCATAAGCCAAAGATCCGGTAGTGACATAGATGTAATCAGTTTCGGTGCTGTAACCATGATTCCAGTATTGAGTCTGACTTGGCGCATAGGTGAAATTCATATGCTTACACATGGCTTCTGCCAGCATTTCAGCGTTGTATTCTTTGTTGATCACCCAATTGCCCCAACGATCCTTTTTCAGGAGCGAGGGGGCCAAGCGCAAATAGTGGAAGCCACCACCACCCTGCCAGTTTACGGCCTTGGAAACACCATCCTGATCAACACCTGTAACCACCCGTTTTAGACGAGGTTGCACATGGGTGTATGCTTGATCCCCTAATTCAATGGTGATCCAGCGGCGTTTCATCTTGTGTGCAACGGCTGCTGTGGTCCCAGAGCCCGCGAAAGAATCCAATACGATATCATTTGGGTTTGTACATAAGTCCAAAACTCTCTTTATTAAGGATTCTGGCTTTTTCCCTTTGGGAAACTTAATGCCACCTTCTTTATGAAGATTATTTGACAAAACATCTGACCACAAATTTGTTAGTGGTTCACCTGCCACAATTACGCCATCAATCTCTTTGAGTTTGTTTCTATAAAATAGCCAGCGTTGACCATTTTTGAAGTACATATCCTCATAGCCGTCTCGTTGAAGATGAATCACAATATCTGGATTCTCTTTTGATAAATCGATAGCGTTTCTTACATTTTGCCCAACTGAATTGTAATCAGGGCGTGCAGGCTGAACCACTCTGTGTGAATTTTCAATAACGAAGTCATTCAATAACTCTTCAAATTTGCTTCCCAATTTTTTCTTTAATTCTTTAGCCTGAGTGCCATGATAAGCTGCAAATGCTTCATTTAAAGGAATTAGTTTCCATCCCTCATAATGTTCATCAATGTTATCAATAAATTGAGAGTATCGACTATCTCGTTCTCTAGGGGTAAATAATCTATGCGGTTTCCAATGTTGTTTATTTTTTGCATAGACTATTAAGTAGTTAGTTGTTGTGACCAACCCTGGATTTATTGATTTATGACCAGTGGCAGAACCTTGTTTGAAGGTTACGATATTTACTCGATTTTGTCGGCCAAATATTTCGTCTAAGAGAACGATTAAATAACCAAGTTCGTTATCATCAATGTGCACGAAAAAAGTACCATCAATAGATAATAATCTTTGGATGATTTCAATACGATCTCGAATAAGCGTTAGCCACTGAGAATGCTCCAGACCATCGTCATAGTTTTCGAAGGCCTCTCCGGTATTAAATGGCGGATCAATATATGCACATTTCACCTTCCCTGCATACTTTTGTTCAAGAGCCTTCAGTGCCAGCAGGTTATCACCATGAATTAGCAGATTTTCACTATCCACATCACCATAAGACAATGCCTTATCTTCAAGCAGAATACGCGGTTCCAGACGAGGGCGTTTATGTTTACCAATCCAGTTAAGTTCTAATTTTTGCTTAGTTGACATAATCTATTTTTATCCAATACGTGCTCGCGCGCGTTCCTGTTCACGGATCTGCGCCTGAATTTGTGTATAAAGCTGTGCATGTTCATTATCGCGATCGGTCGCGGTCACTACCAGTGCGTAAGGTTCCTGCTCGCTGCTGAATGCTTCGCCCCAATCTCTGTCTTGACGGGTTACAACGATAAACCATTTTTCATCAGGGTGACGCTGGCGGAAAGTCCAAACCGAAGATTGTACCGTACCGCGTTCCCGCTGTTGGGCTGATACAACACGGTTAGTTTGGGCATCATCGGAGCGGGTTTCCGTTTCACTCTGTGTCTGGTGATTAAAACTGGCCTGTACTTCGTCAAGAGAGCGGCCTTTAACCAGCCGGAAACTGATCCTTGTGGCGGTATAATCCATCCGGGTTGTACGTACAGCAGGTGAGTAAGCCAGTGTCACGCGGATTTCACGGGTTGATCGCTGCGATCTTAAAAAAGAAGCCGGGAAGGGCAGTTCAAAAAACTGATGGGCGTTATTTTCTATCTGCTCTTCACATCGCATGACCACCACATATTCTGAAGAGCGGTATAAAGCATCTTCATCGATGATGCCGTAACCCGTTACCTCACGTTCTATCTCGCGGTTTCTCGTTGTAGGTGCGTTTTTATAACTTTCTCGCATCGCCTGCGGAAAAGCCTGCGTCATCGCCTGAGGGACAGATGCATGATTAACCAGCATTGCCCGTAACATACTGGCGGACATATCCGGGTATTCGTTTAACAGGCGTCCTGCCAGATGCGTAATATAAGGTGCGGCGAAGCTTGTACCGCTGAGCTCCTTGAACAGGGTAGCGCCCTGAAACTGGTGATGGCAACTTAATACGCCCAAACCACGCATATGCGCCTGCCATTGCCCTTGCCGCACATTGGAAGCGACACTGCCACCGTGTGCCATAACGTCGGGTTTAAACGCCCCTTTTATTGATGGACCATGTCGGGTAAAAGGTGAAGGTTGATTTTCTGTTGCCGGACAGAGATGCTGAATATCCTCAGGCCTTCGTTGTGCATCGTGCGTTGCGTTATGCCTGGCGATGCTGCCCACTGTCAGTACATTGAGTGCAGGAGCTGGATCGATGATAACGCTTGCCTCATGCAACAGGTAATCAGGATACTCATCCCGCCAGCTGTTTTGCGGCACAGGCGGTTCATCACTACCTGCAAAATTCCCTGCAGACACAACAAATAGTACATTGTACTGCCTGGACAACGTATCTAATAAATATGCAATCCCGCGGATATGTTTGCCGTCGTAGGGAGCATTAGCGTTTCCCAATGACAGGTTGAAAATGCGGCAGCCGAGATCGGTAAAATATGCAACAGCGGCTGCAAGTGTAGCTTCAATAGTTTCGGCGTTAAATTCAGCCTGCTCGTTCAGTACTTTTCCATTATACAGCCATAGTTGAGGCTGCCAGAAATTGCTCTGGTTACAAGCCTCAACATCACCATACAACGCAATACTGGCAACGGCAGTGCCATGCCCCTGTTCATCAAACGCATCTTGATCGGGAATAAAGCTGGCGCTTTCAGCAATGGCGGTGCTTAACAAAGGATGGTTGGTATTAATACCACTATCCAGAATACATATCCTGGTCGCATTTTCCGCTGGCGAGCTCAGGCGAGCTGGAAGTGTATTGATGTCCCGGTTAATTTGTTGATAACTAATGCCACTAGACGGTGGCAAATCAATAAACCTAACGTCCCGATGAGCTAATAGGTGTTCCGCTTGCGCGAGTGAAACCTCGACCCGGTACATTAACAGGCTGTCCAGATTGACTTTATCCTGCCTGGAAATATCCTGCTCATGTAACCAGTGCTCAAAACGTGTATATAGATCGATACGTTTGGGATGATGCGCAACTTCGATAGGCCAGAGCTCCACATCCAGTTTAAAGCGTTCCGCTACAGGAAAACCATAACGCCGAAGAGCCCAGCTTTTGCGATCTTCCGCCGACCAGCCCTCAATACCGTCAAGCGCCTCCAGGAGCTGTTTGTAGGTTAGTTCTGTATTACCTAGACCGAGGGATGACAGATGTTCTGCAAATGTAGCCAGCCCTTGCTCGTCACTAAAGACTACGCAAACTTGTTTGTTTTCCTGACTGACAAACTCTACTCCATGATGTATCAATGCCGAAAAATTCATCGTGCCGCTGTAGTTCAGTTTGAGTATATATCGACCATCAGCGGCGCTGCCTGGTACCTGCGTCAGCATCGGGCGCAGAGTCTGGAGCTGGTTCAATAACATTTGCCCATGCAGACGTAAATCGCCTCTGCGAATACGAGGCATATTGACTCTGCGGGTCCGTCGATCATTCTGAAGAGGGGCTTTGGAAATATTTAGATGCCGATAATTCGCCGTCATGGCAGTCCCTTATCTGTGAGTTCTGGCGTTCTCTCGCTGCATCGCGTTTTTTAAATCTTTCAGCGTCAGGAATTCCTGATGGCGCAGGATCATGTGCTTAGTGGCTCGGCGAACAATGCGTTCGATATCTGCACCACTTTTACCATGAAGCAAGGATAACAACTCATTATCGTCCAGTTCAAACTGTCGGCGAATGCCGCGTAGCTTTAACGCCAGCAACTCGCGTAACTGCGTCTGATCTGGCAGAGGAAATTCAATCACTTCATCGAAACGACGCCAAATGGCGCTGTCCAAAATATGTTCATGGTTGGTGGCCGCCAAAATTAGACTTTTGCCCTGATAAGCATCCATCATTTGCAGTACAGCATTGACGACCCTGCGTAATTCACCGTGTTCTCCGCTGTCGCCGCGTTCTTTACCTATTGCATCAAATTCATCGAACAAGACCACCAGCGGATGTTGGGCAATAAAATCAAAAATTTTACGCAGATTTGCGGCTGTTTCACCCAGAAATGAGGATACCAATACATCAAGGCGGACAATTGCCAGCGGCATGTCCAGCTCAAAGGCAATGACCTCCGCTGCCAGCGTTTTACCACAGCCTGGTGGCCCGAAAAACATGATCTTACTGGCTGCTTTCATCCCATAGCTATGCAATACATCGCTACGCCGGTGCTCTTCAAGGAGCTCATCGATCACTGTAGCACTGGTAGCTGGAAGGATCATTTCATCGAGGCTGCGCTGCGGCTGCCGTAGATCCAACAGTGGCAGCCCCCTTTCTTTGTCTACCGGTGCCGGAGGCAACGTAGGTGAACGCGAAGCCTGAACAATGTGATCGCCATAAAGAATATGCTCCAGATCGTTAGCCAGAAGATGGTGCTGTTTCTGACGTTCCTCATCAATAATGGCTTCTGAAACGCGACGGAACGTAGCAGTGTCGCCCGTCGCGCCCGCTTTTATCAGCTGTCTTAATACTTTACCGTTAGCCATTATTGACTCCTGAAACAACAACACTTCATGCGGAAGGTGAATTCAATGTCCAACTCACCGCAAATAATTGACTGGACGTTATCTCTGTCGCCAGCTTTTGTTCAACCTCTTCCAGCAGGCGGTCTTCTTCCTGCTCAATTTTTTTCTTTTCATCATGATACTGCAACATGATGTTGTCCCGCTCGCGTTCTAGTGCCTTTAGGGAGCGTTTAGCTTCCATCTTCTCTTTCAGCGAAGGAAGTTGGCGGGCGGTTTTACGCGCTTCTTTAATTTCTGCATCTAACTGTTTGATGCGTAGGTCCAGCGCGATGCGACGATCTTCTGACCAGCGTTCAAGTTTTTCTACTTCTTCATTGTAATAAAGTTCGTTATCACGTTCGACCTGCTGGATAAAAGAATTCCGTAAAACCTCACATTGTGCGGTTAAAGTGGGTAACACAGGCTGTTCTTCGATTGATGTTACCTCTGACAACGGCAAGCGAAGCAGACGGGATGCGGTTTCTTCCGCCACTACCTCACCATTTTCCGTTACGGCAGCGACAAGTAGCTGCTCTCGTTGTTGTTCTTGATTTCCGATACTGACTTTTGCTAGTAACAACTGCCCTGATTGTTGGCAAAGCAATTTTACATCAGCCAATTGTCCTGCCTTGGGTTGGTAGATGAAATGGAGTTTCTGACAAACTGGCAATGTGGAAAGATCTTTTCCCTCATGTAGGGCCTCATCAATCAGTTGCTTTCCGTATCCCTGATTAGGTCGGAAAAATTCTGCATCCTTTTCATCCGCAACAGGCCAGCTAACGTCATAATACTTTCCCGAGGAACGAAAACCAGTTTCAGAGTGCTGGAAATCGCTATTATCACTTAGAAACATTTCCGCTAGCAGCAGCAGATTTTCCTGATAAACGTTTAACTGTGCGAGGGTAGTTGTGCGTCGAGTTTTTAGATTTCGGACGACATCTACATCGAAATGTTCAAATAAGGAACGCCGGGTTTCATTCTCCCGGTTTTCCAGCTGCTCTTTGAGTTCATCCTGGAGCTGATTAAACTCCTGTTCTATTTGCTCGTCGGAGCGGCAGTGCTGGTAAATCTCATGGATACGCCGTTCAATATCAACGCCCGACTCTATCGATCCCAGAATATCATCGGATGCACCAAACACGCCTTCAAAAAGCTGGAACTTCTGGCTCAATAGTTCAAAGACACGCTGATCGGCCCGGTTGCCTTTATTAATGAAATTGACCACTACAACATCGTGCTTTTGTCCGTAACGGTGAACACGCCCGATACGTTGCTCAACCCGCTGCGGGTTCCAAGGTAAGTCATAATTGATTAACAAAGAGCAGAACTGAAGGTTGATACCTTCTGCACCGGCCTCGGTACATATCATCAAGGTGCCTTCGTCCCTAAATTTTTCGACCAGCGCCGCCTTCATGTCCGCCGTACGCGAACCGGAAACCCGGCCAGAGTTTTGATGCTTCTCCAACCAGTCACTATAAATCTTGCGAGACGCCGCATCGCTGTTACTGCCGTTGAGCAACACGACTTCGCCTTCATACCCATTGTCTGAAAGCAGTTGCGCTAGCCAGGTTTGGGTGCGCACGGACTCGGTAAAAATGACCGCTTTACGCAATCCACCCAGTTCTACTGTGAATTTGAAAGCCCGACTAAGAACGCTTAACAATGCCTCCGCCTTGGCGTTTTTAGTTATAGATGCCGCTAGCGTTTTATAACTTTTTAACTGATCGATTTCTGCCTGTAGAGCCCGAGGATCGATGGTATCTTCATCTTCGATACCTTCTTCATCACTGTAATCATCATAATTTTCATAATCAGTCAGGGCATCTAAGACCGGCATTTTATTTTCTAGACGATGAATCATAGTCTCCAGCGTTCCCTGAATCGCAGTGGACGATGAGGCCAGAATTTTGCGAATGACTAATGTTACTAGATGACGTGCACCACTTTTGATTGCCAGTAGATCGTCTTGCTGCAAATAAGAGGAAACCTGTTTATAGAGAGCTTCTTCTTCATCCGTTGGGCGAAAATCTTCGGTTATTGAATGACGGCGGGTAAAACTGATACCACCTTCCTGCTGAACCTGTCGGCGAAGCGTACGGTTACAGATCTTATTCAGACGTACCCTTAATAACGCTAATTCTGCATCGTCAATATTCTGCCGAGAATAACGGGCCTTAAACGAAGCCAAATCGCCGAAGAAATGTGGGTCAATAACGGAAACCAGACCATAAAGCTCAAGGATACTATTTTGAAGCGGCGTAGCGGAGAGCAGAATTTTTTTCCTGCCAGATAATGCACTACTGAGTTTTTTGGCCGTTTTAGCGCCATCGCTCTTGTAGATATTTCGCAGTTTATGGGCTTCATCCATGACGACCAGATCCCATGGGATACGGGCCAATTCATGTTCTTTACGGGAAGCGAATTCGTATGAACAAATACATATCGCAGCCTCCCCAGTTGCGTTTTCAATGTCAAATGGATTGCCACATCCCTCTTTGATCATTTGATTGAAGCTTTTTGCTTCGATAATCCGCGAAGGTAATGAAAATTTCTCTTCAAGTTCCTGACTCCACTGCTTACGCAGCGTGGCTGGAGCAATAAGCAATAATTTCCGGCGTCGTTCTGCCCACTTTTGCGCCAAAATCAGGCTGGCCTCAATGGTTTTCCCCAGCCCGACCTCATCGGCTAGGATAACGCCACTAGATAAAGGAGACGCTAGTGCAAACATCGCTGCTTCTACCTGATGGGGGTTCATATCAACCCGCGCGCTGGCGATGGTCTGTGTAAGTGAGTCCTCGGCTTTGCCGCTTAACGTTAACCACTGTGCCAGATAGAGACGCTGATGATTTGAATACATTTTTATACCATTCAGATAGGACGGGATAAGATAGATATCTTATTTTACTTTCACGAGTACAAGAGTTCTAGCTATTGCGTTGTTCCTGCTGTGAGCCTGCGTGCAGAATTAGACCACATCAACATTGTGTGCAGTTCCAGACACTGACTTCTGTATTGCATTGTGCTGTTGCACAGATGGCAGGTATAGCGATCGTAAGGCGCTATCTGCGCAGTACGAGCCCCGGTCAGGTGACCGTTACCGTCGAGAGCAATAAAGGATTTAGCAAACATAGTCATGTTCCTGCAGGCAGGCGTAAGCCGTCCTTGAAGGGCAAACAGACGCCATGCGATTGAATGGATTAAGGGGATTGAAAGTGGAACTACGGAGTGGTTGTCACACTATGAATTGCTGACGTAAAAAACAGACTGACTCAGAAGTCAGTCTTGCGTGGTCGTCCGGTTGCTGGTCGCTCAGGGACCTCATTGCAACCAAACAACGGCAGCCCCTGCTTTTGTTGAACTTTGGCCATATACGCCAGCACCTGCCGGATATTGGCGATACTGCCCGGATCGCTGTAACGCACCGGAATATTGATATTGGCCGTGTAATGCTCTTTAAACTCACATCGGTGATACCAGCCTTCCCGCTCAGTGATATCACTCCAGTGCAAACCTGCTTGTTGAGCCCAGGGATATGTGTTCTGGGTTTTACTGCCATCCAGCCAGAAGACAACGTGAGCGTGGTAGTGGTGATCTTCAGTCCATTCGATAACCCAAAAGAAACCGACCACCGCTTCGAGTTGCATCATATGGTTCATCAGCTTTCGGATATCCCATTCGAGCTGCTGGTGATCCTGCAGGAAATACTTAGCGGTATGATCCTGGTAAAACAGATCTGTTCGGAATGCCCGCAGGCAGGAATAGCGCTCTACCAGTTTGTCGATATGGTTGTTCAGGAGTGACTGTAGAAACCAGTCTGGCTCCCATCGTTGTTTGTTTTGCATAGGATGAGTTTCTTTAGTGCTGGTGAGGGCCAGTCAATGGAATGCACCTGGCCTTCAGGAAGGGGCATGGCTGGGGAAATGCATGGATTAAGAGGATGGTTGTAAAAAGGGAGTGCCTATTAATTATATTAATTAACCTAAATTAATTTTCACTCCCCAATAACCCTCAAATCCCTTGCAGGACTATGGATGAAGCCTAACGCAGTGGTTCAGCTGTCGTTCGCCACGCAAAGCAGACGTACTCGTCCATCAGGCTGGTCAGCGCAGGGTTTTCCGCCTGCCGGTTATTGATCCAGATATCCATCTCTTTGTCTTTTTTGAACCTGAGGTTGTCGGTCCAGTCATCAAGGCAATTACCCAGCATCAAATCGTACCAGCAAAGCCAGACCAGCTTCAGACGTAGCTCGCTACCGCTGAACTGGCGGAACAAACTGATGAGCTTATTTGCCAGAGGGCGTTGTTTTAAACGCACGCACTCAGACAGCAAAATCCCCTCCAGCATGGGATGGTGAGCCAGCAGATGCTCCTGGGTAAATAAACTGACGATCAGGTCATCATTAACAGTCAGTGGGGCTGCTGCTCTGCCATAAATAATCCGGTGCAGACACTGGGGAACAACAGCAATAACCTCTTCCTCTCCCGGAAACTTAAGGCTACCAACCGTCAGGGTATGGTGATGATATATATTCTGGTGGCACATACCCGATCTGACCGTCAGCTTCGTAAAATCGGTCAGCCAGGTCTGGTAACATTTATAAAGTTCTTCGTAACGAGGCTTGTAATCTTTCATGTTCATATTCCTTCCGGCTTAAATGACAGACAGCAGAAAACCTCCGGAGCAACCGGATAGTCTTTATTCTGCTGAGGGTTTAGTCTGGTGGGAGGTTATTTACGGGACTGATCGATTCGTTCCTGTAGCCAGTTTTCGACTTCGCTTTTTAACCATCGGGAGCTTCGGCCCAGCTTGATGGGTTTGGGAAAGACTCCATCCTTAATGAGCTTATAAATCCACTTATCTGTCATTTGCAGCAGACTGGTGATAAATGCCATGTCAACGAACTGGTCTTCGGTCAGTGAGGGGCGGGTAGTCATGATTCGTATCTCCGGTTAAGAAAGGTAAGCCGGATTAGTGAAGTTTGATAACGACCACTACTCCGACATACCAACCGGGCTGATACGTAAAAAAAGCGAGGTACATTGACCTCCTGTCGCCTCCGGTCAACTGCAGAAAGTGGTCACCTCGTTTCATAACCTTTTTGTGATCACACGCCCGGGCCCGCTCAAACAAACACCTCCGCAAGAAGAAGCCACTTACCACGATCTTTTTCCGTAAAGCCAGAAATGAAAAAACAAAGCAACCAAAGCTGGCAATACGATGTAAAAATCCTTAAAAAAATAGCTGCAAAGCCCATTCCTCCGTTATTTAAACCATAAAATACCCTACGGATTTATTATGCTTTTTAATCATATTTTATTTGTTTAATGTTTGCTTTCACTATGTGACCATCTGTACTGTTTTCACTATTTTGTTGATGTTAAAATTCACTTAAATCAACACAAATGCAAATGATAATTATTTAATATATGACAATGAAAGAGAAATCAGAAAAAGAAATTGAGAATGAGAATCGATCAAATAGAAAATATAAAACTCTCAGGGGACTGGAAAAAGAACTGAGGTGGTTAAAAAAAGAACAGAGGGCGTGTCACTTTTTTCTGTTCCATCTGATTACGGAATATCCACTATGGACAGTGCCGGGTAACAAAAAAGCGGACGGCACAAATTTAAGCGAATTATCAGCATCAGAAAAAGAATTCCTGGGCAAAATAATATTTCATTCTGATACCCCATTAAAGCAGGCAGAACCTGAATTTTTACCCTTATCAGCGGATATACTCGAAGAATTAGAAAAACGCATTGACGAACTTCTTGGCATTAAAAATGAAGCTAAAGAAGATATATTTATTGAAGATAGTCAGAGGGGAAATACTAATCTCTGTACCAAAGAACGAGTTAATAATGACAGTAATGTCAGTAAATTACCGCCAGCAGATATATTGTTTGCAAATGGTATAGCTAACCCGCACTCAGAGGAAATAATAAAAAACAGCCTCTACAGTATCATTTATATTTTATATTTTACATGTCAGGATGATAATCAAAGGCTAAAGATAATAGACCGAACTACCCTGTTGTGGGGTGAGTGTCGGAAAAGATATCCATTTCCTTTTGCCTGGCTCAATAGTAATAATAAAGAGCATTGCCAGTGGCTCTGGGACGAAATGCATAAGCGATGTATCGGTGTTCCATTCCTCGCTCGTGACCATATTCAGCAGTGGCATTTTCTTGTGGCAACATTCGATAACTGGAAAGGCTGGACAATGATTCAGAGAGAGTATTTAACGGAAAAGAATCCGAAACGTAATCCAGGAAAACTCCTTTCGGGCGGTCTCGATCCGGACAGGGTAGAATTTGAACACAAAACTATCCTGCTTGATGAGCTTAAAAGTGCATGGGAGCAAAAGGAAAGAAGAGTCAGAAGAGCGAAGGAACCAGCCGCTGTGAAGTTGACTAAAGCGGCTCAAAAAAAACTTGAGTATATTGCGCACGTAGAGAAAACCATACCGAAGGAAATTCTTAAAGAGCTGATTAACAATGCTTTTAATGATGCGAAGAGTAAATCCCGGCAATCATAAAGCAATATGATGGTGGCAATAAGCTTCATTCAAAATAATTTCAGACAGATATTATCTCCGTGAATCCCCCGCCTCCCTGACCGGTGCGCGGGGATTTTTTATTTTTCACGCTGAGAACCCTGTATGACTAAACCTCACGGCCTTCAGGCCCTGGAACAACCGCTGGCGTCGCTTCCCGATACGCTTCGCCAGCTTATTCTTGAACGTATTCAGAACCTCACCCACTACGAGCCGGTGATTGGCATCATGGGAAAGAGTGGTGCCGGTAAGTCCTCGCTCTGTAACGAACTCTTTCGGGGAGAGGTCTCCCCCGTCAGTGATGTGAATGCCTGTACCCGTGACGTGTTGCGCTTCCGGCTGCGCAGCGGTCGTCACAGCCTGGTGATTGTTGATTTACCGGGTGTGGGAGAAAACGGACAACGGGATCAGGAATACCGCGCCCTGTACCTGCGTATGCTGCCGGAGCTGGACCTGGTGCTGTGGGTCATCAAGGCCGACGACCGGGCGCTGTCGGTGGACGAGCAGTTCTGGCGCGGTGTGATGCAGCCTTACCAGCAGCAGGTGCTGTTCGTGCTGAACCAGGCCGACAAAATCGAACCCTGTCACGAATGGGATACCCGAACCAGCACGCCTTCAGCGCAGCAACGGACAAATCTTCAGGAAAAGCAGACCGCCATTACCGCAATGTTTAAACCGCATCACCCGGTCTGCGTGGTATCCGCCTGCAGCGGCTGGGGCGTGGAGGAGATGGTGGCAACCATGATGCGCTGTCTGCCTGACCGCGCCACCAGCCCGTTGGTGACACAACTGCAAGGGAGATTCTGCACAGAGCCGGTAAAATCGCAGGCCCGTGACAGTTTCGGTGACGCTGTGGGCCGGGTTTTCGATACGGCAGAGTCATCGTCGTTCCTGTCTGCATCGCTGAAAACGGTGATTCATACCGTGCGTGATGCGGTGGTGTCGGTCGCTCGGGCCGTCTGGGACTGGATATTCTTCTGATATTGCAATTTTCTCTGCGAATGATGAACTGGTTGTTAATGATTTGTTGATTGTGGACATGTCCTTTCCATTGCGATTTATCATCAACTAAATCAGGAGAAGCATCATTATCTGTCAGACGAGCGCTCATAAGGCCAGGCTGCTCATAAAAAATAGTTCCGATGTTGTCCATACCCTGTCCACCCCTTCCTTTAAAGTAATCATTATTAATTCAGAGAGTTAACTTCTCAGGAGAAATCATTCATGACGCTTCAGGAGCGGCGACATGACCGGCTTGCCGTCAGGTTGTCGTTGATTATCAGCCGCCTGGTGTCCGGTGAAACTCTGTTTATTCGCAAACTGGCAACTGAATTCGGGGTGTCAGAGCGTACGCTGCGTCGTGACTTCCGGGAACGTCTGATGTATCTCGACCTGGATTACTACCAGGGGCAGTGCAGTCTGCGCTCAGATATTCACAGTACGCGGCAGGAAATAGATATTCTGACCTTTGCTCACCGCACGGGGTTGGCCGGGGTTTTCCCGGGCTTTGACCGGCGACTGGTCAGCAGCCTGCTGGACTGTGATGAGCGACCTTGTCTGGTATGGCATCAAGACAGACCTCATCCCCCGGCAGGAAAGCTCTGCTTCTACAGGCTGGTCAGAGCTATTTCGGGATGTCAGCGCATCACCGTTCTGACTGAAGGGGAGCGTCATGAGGCCGTTGCACCTTACCGACTAATCGCTCTTGACGGTTACTGGTACCTTGTCGCTGAACATAACAGGCAATTACGTGTCTTCCGGCTGGATGAGATTCATCTGGTAAGGCCATCCCGGGAAACATTTATTCGCAGTGAGCTTCTCCATCAGCTGTCGGAGGACAAACATTTTATCTTAGCCTTACCTCATTTCCGTTTTATTCAACAGTCGCTGAATTCATTTTCTCCATCAGAAAGTCGGGGGCAATCCGGACAAACTGATTAGAGATGGTCTCCATAATTAAATGTAAGGTTAATGCAATGAAAAAATTGAACTTATTGTCTTTACTGCCAGTCATGTTGTTCCCCTTACTTATCGCAGGTAATGCTCACGCAGCACGTCCTTATAGCGGGTTCCTGCCTGCGGCAGTGAATAATAAGAGTGGGAATATATTCTGGTGTGATGCCCACCGTCAGGTCAGAAAACTGTGTACAGCGACGGAAGTGGATTCAATGGGATGGTTTATTGTTGTTCGCTCGAAACCCTCCAGAGATTGTCCAGGTGGCATTTGGGGGTGGATCACTCCCAGTAAAGACGATGTGGCAACAGGATATACGATTACGCCAGGTAAAGAATTCAATCTCACCATGAAGGATATGTGCAGTCCGGATATGAAGGTAACATTCCGCACGAATAAAAAGGACCCTCGTTATGACGATCTCGTCGGGATTTATGCCGGGAAAGAAGCGTTTCGCTACAAACAAATAAGATAATCCAACTGTTTTTTCATTACTTTATTGTTTCAAACAACAAAAGCTTTATTACATGATTTGAGGACAACATCATGCGACTGCCTTACGTAATAGTTACATTAGCTATGCTGGCTTCTGTATCAACAGCACAGGCTATTCCCAATATGTGGACGAGTGGTTTTGGGATGGGCGTGACCGAATATATCATTACCAGCCCGGAGAAGGTGGTGTTTAATCTGAACTGTACTGGCAATCCGGATGCGCAGAATATTCTGCAACACGGTGTTGATCTCACCCTGCCTGATAGAACATCAGTAAGTTCTCATGACGACGGGACGGAAATAACGGTCGTCATGGATAACAGCCAGTATCCGTTACCGTCATCCCTCGGCTGGCGAAACGGTGACAATGCCTGGGTGTCATTTATTGACGCGCTGGGTCAGTCGTCTAATTTCGATGTTTACGTCAATAATAACAAAGTCGGCACCTTCAGTCCGGGGCTGAAGAATACGCAAAAAGAATTGTCTGACCTCAGTGAGTGTCGGATCACACACTACAGCGATTAATTATTCACATTTCAGACCTCTCCAGCCCGCTACGCACCAACACCAGATAGCAACAGGCCATGCTCCTTCGGGAACATGGTCTTTTTTGTTTTTATTTCATTATCAAATAAGGAGTTAGCCATGCGATTAGCTAGCCGCTTTGGCCGTATAAACCAGATACGCCGTGACCGACCTCTGACCCACGAAGAGCTGATGAGTCATGTGCCCAGCGTGTTCGGGAGTGACAAGCATGAATCACGCTCGGACCGTTATACCTACATCCCGACCATCACCATCCTCGAAAGTCTGCAGCGCGAGGGGTTTGAGCCGTTCTTTGCCTGCCAGACGAAGGTCCGCGACCAGAGCAAGCGGGAGCACACCAAACACATGCTTCGCCTGCGTCGTGCCAGTCAACTGACCGGGCATCAGGTACCGGAAATCATTTTGCTCAACAGTCATGATGGCACCTCGAGCTATCAGATGCTTCCGGGACTGTTTCGTGGCGTCTGTACCAACGGACTGGTCTGCGGCCAGTCATTTGGCGAAGTGCGGGTACCGCATAAAGGTAATGTCATCGAGAAGGTGATTGAAGGGGCTTACGAAGTGCTCGGGGTCTTTGACCGGGTGGATGAGAAACGTGATGCAATGCAGTCGCTGGCGTTACCAGCCCCGGCCCGTCACGCGCTGGCAAATGCCGCACTGAAGTATCGATTTGGTGAGGAGCACCAGCCGGTCACGGTATCGCAGTTGCTGACCCCACGTCGCCGGGAGGACTACAGCGATGACCTGTGGACCGTATACCAGCGCGTGCAGGAGAACCTGATGAAAGGTGGATTGTCAGGGCGAACCGCTCAGGGGAAAAGCAGCCGCACCCGTGCTGTTACAGGTATTGATGGCGATGTGAAGCTCAATCGCGCCCTGTGGGTGATGGCAGAAAACATGCTCGATTTTTTCGGGCGTTAAACAACCGTTCCGGCATAAGGAGATAGTTTAATGAATACACAAAATCATCAGTTCGCGGAGCATACCGCAATTACTGCCTCAGTGGTCCCTGACGAGTTACGCATCGGCTTCTGGCCGCAGCACTTTGGCTCCATCCCACAATGGATAACCCTTGAGCCCCGAATCTTTGGCTGGATGGGCCGTCTGTGTGCCGATTACCACGGTGGTATCTGGAACTTTTCGACGCTCAGCAACGGCGGTGCTTTCATGGCTCCTGAGTCAGAGCACGATAAGACGTGGGCATTGTTCAACAGCATGAACGGCAACGGCACGGAACTTACTGGCGAAGCGGCAGGGATAGTCGCATGTTTGATGGCTTACAGCCACCACGCCTGTCGTACCAAATGTGATGCGATGACTGAGCACTATTATCGCTTACGTGACTTCGCGCTACACCATCCAGAGTGCAGCGCCATTATGCATCTCATCGACTGAGGAATGCCTGACATGAATACCGCATTATCCCCGCTTTCATCTCAGCCTGAACTCTATCCGCTGGCAGCTATGACCCAGCATGGTTGCCTGCTCCCAGCGACATCCGGATTGACACCTTATGCCCAACGAACCATCCGCCGGGCTATCAATCTGCTGGATAAATATCTGCGCCAGCCTGGGATAGCCTTTACCTCAACTACTGCTGCCCGTGACTGGCTTCGGTTACAGCTGGCCGGACAGGAGCGGGAAGTGTTTATGGTGCTCTATCTCGATAACCAGCACTGTTTACTGGAGAGCGAAACGCTATTTGCCGGTTCGATTAACCATGTCCAGGTCCATCCTCGAGAGGTTGTGAAGTCAGCGCTTCGCTTCAATGCTGCGGCCGTTGTGTTGGCGCATAATCATCCATCAGGTGACCCGGAGCCCAGCCAATGTGACCGCAACATTACGGGCAGGCTTAAAGAAGCGCTGGCACTGGTTGATGTGAACACTCTCGATCATCTGGTTATCGGATCAGATGGAATTGTGTCGTTTGCAGAGCGAGGCTGGATATGAGGGTACTTCAATGAAATCTACTGACTCAGAGAACGATTCATTTCTCCAGTGGGGGCTGAATCGTAATGTGACGCCTTGCTTTGGCGCTCGTCTGGTACAGGAGGGAAACCGGCTGCACTATCTGGTTGACCGGGCCAGCATTACCGGTGAATTCAGTAACGTAGAATCTTTGACGTTGGATGAAGTATTCCCACATTTTATCAGCCAGATGGAGTCGATGTTGACTACTGGTGAAATGAATTCTCGCCAGGCCCACTGTGTCACCCTGTTCCACAATGGTTTCACCTGCGAAGCCGATACCCTTGGCAGTTGCGGCTACGTATACATCGCCGTTTACTCCACCCATCGTTAACTACTTTCACAAGAGCAAATATGAAAACTCTACCTGCAACAACTCCGCAGGCGGCGAAGCTATGTCTGTCGCCCGTGTCTGTCTGGCAAATGCTGCTTGCACGCCTGCTGGAACAACATTATGGCCTGACACTCAACGACACCCCGTTCAGTGATGAAACGGTAATTCAGGAACATATCGATGCCGGTATATCTTTGGCCGATGCCGTTAATTTTCTGGTGGAAAGGTACGAACTGGTTCGTATTGATCGTAGGGGATTCAACTGGCAAGAACAGTCCCCATATCTGCGGGCAGTCGATATTCTGCGGGCGCGGCAGGCAACTGGTTTATTGAAAATAAATCGTATTAGCGCTGCACAGTGAACATTAGGAATAGCCTTCCTGATTCACACTGCAGCTTTCCTTACTTATTTACTCATTCCAAAAAGCACCTGCTGATGCTGGTTGGTGCTTTTACTTATATGGACGAAATATCATGCAAATAGAAGCTGTAATTTTAACTGGGCACATCACCACAAGTACAATCCGGGAATGCTGGGCCGTCGTTGTTGATGGTTTTGACGCATGCGGCGAACAAGCTTATGATCCAGCTTAATTTCTTTTCCTCATGAAGGGACGGCTATGGGCAACAGAATGTGGATGATCCGTGGTGACGGCGGCAAGCTCTATGACGATTTTCGCGATAAGCAAATTGTAGGCATCGGTTGGTCTCAGCTGGCTCCATTAGTCAAACCCGGCCTGTCCCGAGCTCAGTTACTCGCCTTATACCAGGAGGCAGATCCCTTAACAAAGCTGGGAACTGCGCGTTCTGGTGCATCGCAGGTCTGGCGTTTTGTGAACGAAATCCAAAAGGGTGATTGGGTTATTACCTATTCGCCAGCCAACCGTACTTATCTGCTAGGCAAAGTTACATCAGATTTCCAATATTATCCTGAATGGGTGGAAGAGGGGATGGGAATCGCTCGACAGGTTAAATGGAATACTCAAGAAATTGATCGCGATCGACTGTCTGTTGCTACCAAGAATACATTGAGTTCTACGCTGACGGTTTTCCAGCTTCCAGAATATGCGCTAGAAGAGCTTTTGCAGGATAAGAAACCCACTGTAGATGTGATTACACAGAATCCAATTGCGATGGATGAAGATGAGGTCGTTTCTGATCCGCTCCGCGATATGGAAATGCTCGCGTTTGAAGGTATCAAAGATCGCATCAACTCTCTTGACTGGGATGAGATGCAAAATCTGGTTGCCGGAGTTTTACGCAGTATGGGCTATAAAACGCAGGTGTCACCTGCGGGAGCCGATCGGGGTAAAGATATCATTGCTTCACCTGATGGATTCGGTTTTGAAAATCCACGTATTATCGTTGAGGTAAAACATCGCAGGGAGCAAATGGGAAGCCAACAGATCCGCAGCTTTATCGGCGGTCGCCATAAAGACGATCGCGGGCTTTATGTCAGTACCGGTGGTTTTACAAAAGATGCTCGATATGAAGCTGACCGCTCGACGATACCACTAACGCTCTGGACGCTTGATGATCTCGTCCGTGCGCTTATTGAGAACTATGAGCAAGTGGATATTGAGACCAAACTTTTGGTGCCTCTGAAGAAAACTTTCCTGCCTGCCTGAATCTTGCTTTGATAGCCATATCGGTGTTCTACTGGTATGGCTTTATACCCACTCGCAATGTCTATTTTTTGTACGGATTTTAACTTGCGGGTACAAGTGCGGGTATAACTATTTATTTCTGTCTATAAAATACATTGATATCAGTCTATTGGGTGTGAAATTCGAGTCCGGCCTTCGCACCAAAAACGAAAAATAAACGTCAACGGGCTTGCCGGAAACCGCGCCACACAAGATTTGCCATTTCAACAATAGATCGCCTCGCCCTGACTCCCGAACCTCAACTAATTCAACAAGGTTATTCCGAAAATCACGTCCACCCGACAGCCCCCCTCATCACCCCTTTGCTGAATGTATCGTCGTTAGCCAGCGGGTGGTGTTTTCAGCCAGAGCATCGTTCCTGAAGAGGGCGCTGCCGGATACCACGCGATCGACGCCGCTGGCAATGATCTCCGGGAGTTCTTCCAGGGTTAGCGAACCGTCAACGGCCAGCAGAATGGAATCTCGCTTGCCGGACGCATTGAGTAATGCGACAACCTGGGCGATGCGCCTCAGCAAGGCTGACCTGCTGAGCTTGCTACCGTAGCCAGGATTCACCGCCAGAATTTGCACGATCTCAACGTCTTCAATAACCGGCAGAATGTGTTCCAGTGGCGTTGCCGGGCACAGGCTAATCCCTCGCAATACCGGCATCGTACCACCGGAGACTTCCACAGTTTGCTCACCAAGCCAATGGAGCATATGGTGCAGATGCGGCGCGTTTTCCACCTGTAACGTAACGCAGTGCGCGCCCGCCTTTACGCTTGCCTGCACGACGGGCCAGGGATTATCCACCATCAGGTGAACATCCTTAATCATCTGCTGTGGCAGT
This sequence comes from Citrobacter sp. Ct235, assembly GCF_030332305.1. NCBI lineage: Bacteria > Pseudomonadati > Pseudomonadota > Gammaproteobacteria > Enterobacterales > Enterobacteriaceae > Citrobacter > Citrobacter sp. Ct235. The sequence continues at coordinate 46,617 of NZ_JAOWIC010000002.1, read as the reverse complement.
TGCGCGATAGCCCAGGGACCAACGGTGAACTGAGGGCAAAAATGGCCGTCCATCAGATCCAGGTGAAGAACAGGTTGTTCAAGCGCGCGAAGATGTTGCTGGTACTCATTGAGTTTGAGCCACTGGCCGGCAAGAATACCGATGCTTAACGGGTAGCGCTTCATCAACGATACGCACTCTGCGCGATTCAAACCGGAAAAGGGACGGTTCATTTTTAAGATCCTTATGGCATCAGTCCATTGAAGACGCGTTTTTTTCGTGGGCAGCTCATCAGCGATTCCAGTTTTTCAACGCAGGCGAGGTAGTGAGGCGTTGTTTTATGGAACGCCACGGCGGCTTCATCCTTATAGGCTTCATAAATATAAAAGCGGCTCTTAACCTCCGGATCCTGCAACACATCAAAACGCAGATTCCCCTCTTCACGCACAGACCCCAGATGATTGAGGCGAAATACGTCGATAAATTCGTCAACCTTATCGTCGTGGACGTTAATTTCCACCAGAGTGACATGCATACTGTTCTCCTTGAAACGCATGGGCCCGCCAGGCAGGCCCATGACCTTTTAGTTTTTCTCGCTCAGATAGAGTTCATACGCGCGTTCAGCGGTTTCATTGCGATGTACCACCGCGTGGACGGCCTTCATCATGGCGACAGGGTGATCGGACTGGAAGATGTTACGTCCCATATCCACACCGGATGCCCCCTGGTCGATGGCCTGCCAGCACATCTCAAGCGCTTCACGTTCAGGTAATTTTTTACCGCCGGCGATAACAATCGGGACCGGGCAACCTGCGGCGATGCGCTCAAAACCTTTATCGACATAGTAGGTCTTGATGATCTGCGCCCCCATCTCTGCGGCGATACGGGTGGCGAGTGAGAAGTAGCGCTGATCGCGCACCATGTCTTTCCCCACGCCGGTTACCGCCATCGTCGGCATGCCGACTTTGATGCCGGCATCGATCAACTGAATGATATTTTTGATCGACTGGTGCTCGTACTCACTGCCGATATACACCTGTGCCGCCACGGCGCAACTGTTGAGACGAACGGCATCATCAATGGAAAGTGCGACCGCTTCATTGCTTAACTCGGTGAGAATAGAGTTAGCGCCTGAGGCGCGCAGTACCACTGGCTTGTTGGTGGCAGGCGGCACCACGCTGCGCAGAATACCGCGCGTACACATCAGCACATCGGCGAGTGGGAACAGGGGGGCGATATTAATATCGATACGCTCCAGTCCCGTTGTCGGCCCCTGAAAATAGCCATGGTCAAACGCGAGCATGACCGTTCTTCCCGTCTCAGGATTAAAAATGCGCGACAGTCGGGACTGCATCCCCCAGTCAAGCGCGCCGCATCCCTTAAGCGTGAACGGGGTGTTGCGCTGCGGCGTATCGATATGGAAATCCTTGCCATCTTTGATGTCATCTAAATCAGCCATTTTTTACTCCATGGTTAAGGAATGAAACTCAGAAATCGTATTTGTCGATGTTCTCTTTGGTGAACACCACGCGTTCAGGCAGAAGCACAATGCCGTTGCCTTTCGCTTCATAGCTGTAGCCCTGAACGCTGTTCGGCGAGACCTCGACCTGGCCCACGCCCGGAATGTCCAGCTTGTCGCCGGTATTCATGTCGCCTTTTTTCAGCAACGCGTCAGCCACGTATACGGAGATCTTGCCCTGCTGGACCACGTCCCAGAGGCCAAACTCTTTCACCGTGCCGCGTTCAACATAAGGACGCATCACGTTTGGCGTACTGAAACCGACAATCGCCACGCTGGTGTTTTTCAGGTTTTCAGCGGCCTGAGCGGCGGCGGGAAGGGCGTTGGCATCCGGTGCGATGATGGCGTCAAGATCGGCATACGCTTTAATGATGCCTTCTGCGGTTTGCAGCGATTTGGTGGCGTCGTTATAGCCAAACTGAGTGGTGACGACTTCCCAGCCCGGATGATCTTTGGCGATTTTGTCTTTTGCCTCTTTCACCCACTGGTTCTGATCGGTCACGGTCGGGCTGGAGTAGAAGAAGGCCACTTTGGCTTTCTCTTTTTTGACCTGGTTTGCGGCCATATCGACCAGCATGCCGCCTAACTGAGCAGGCGTGCCCTGGTTGATATAGTACGAACGGCATTCCGGCTTGGTGTCAGAATCCCAGGTCAGCACTTTCACGCCGCGCTGCATGGCGCGTTTTAACGCCGGGCATAAGCCATCCGGCGACACGGCGGAAACCACAATGGCGTTATACCCCTGGTTGACGAAGTTATTGATGAGCTGAACCTGACCGGACACGCTGGGCTCCGTCGGACCGTCATAGGTGACATCGACGCCCAGCGCTTTGCCCGCCTCCAGGGCACCGTTACCGCCACTGGTAAAGAATCCCACGCCAACCAGTTTGGGGATAAACGCGATTCGCTCTGCGGCATAAGCGTTGATGGTGAACGCCGCCAGGCTAAGGGTACTGATTACGGCAATTTTTTTAATGCTCTGAATAGTCATGTACTTTTCCTTTAGGGCAATGGGTTTCAGGCCTGCCGGATAGCGCGACGACGCGCCAGCCAGTCTTTAATTTGCTGACGATGCAGGCTGACGGAACGACCTACGACAACGACAATAAGTAATGCGCCGGAGAGGGCGCTGGATACCTGATTGGGCACGCCAGCCATCTGCAACCCCTGCTGCAGATAGCCCACTAACAGCGCGGCGATGGCGGTACCGAGAATGGACCCGGAGCCGCCGTAGATATTGGCGCCGCCCAGGACGACCGCCGTGATGGCCGGCATCAGGAAGGAGGCACCCAGATCGGAACGCGCAGAGCCAAAATAAGAGACCAGCAGCACCGCGGCGACCGCCGAGGCAAAACCGGTCATCGCGTACAGCGCGTACAGCGTCCGGTTCACCGGGATAGCGCTATACAGCGCCACGCGGGGACTCTGCCCAATCAGGAAGACATTGCGTCCGGCGTGGGTTCGGTGCGTCAGTAACCAGAAAAAGAGCACGCTGACGAGAAAGAAGATCAGCGGCACGGGCAGGCCCAACACATCGAGGTTGGCAAAATCGGTGAAGCCCTGTGGGAAGCCGCCGATACCTTCATAACCGGTCGCCCCTGCCATCCCCGAAAGCAGCAATGCGCTGCCGCCGAACAGGTATAACGTTCCCAGGGTGATGACCAGAGGGTTTACGCCCGTGTAGATAATCAGCCCGGCGTTAATCAGTCCGCACAGCGCGCCCAGCGCGAGCGTCAGGACAATGGCCAGCGGCAGCGGGATGCCGCCCTGGAACATTACGCCCAGCGCGATGGCGCACAGTCCCATTGTGGAGCCAAAAGAGATATCGATCCCGCCGCTGACGATCACCATGGTTAAAGGCAGGGCGACAATACCAATGCAGATAAAGTCGCTGGTGCTGAACAGCAGAACGTTCAGATCCAGCAGGCGTGGGTTCAGGGCGCCGAATCCCAGAATTTCAATCACCAGTAGCGCGGCGAGCGCCAGTTCCCAGCCGTAACGATGTAAACGAGTCATCAGGCAACCTCACGTTTTTTGGCGGTGCGCACGGTATCCGCTGCGCTTTTTGCCGACGGACGCGGCTGGGGCGGCGGAGTGAAGCGGGCATATTTTTGCCGGCGGATATTACGTTCCAGCGCGCAGCGCAGGCGGCCATCAAATACCAGCACTGCCAGCAGAACCAGACCGGCAATAAAGTCATTCCACCAGGCCGGAATGCGCAGCAGGACCAGTACGCTATCGATTTGCGTCAGGAAATAGGCACCGAGCACGGCACCCACGATCGTCCCGGAACCGCCCAGCAGGCTGATTCCCCCCAGCACACAGGCGGCAATGGCTTTCATTTCCAGCCCGGTTCCCGTCTGATTAGGGATAAAGCCAATCTGTGAGGCAAAGACGATCCCGGCCAGCGCCGCCATGCAGCCATTGAGCGAGAAGGCCAGAATACGGATGGCTTCGGTACGCACGCCCAGTTGCCGCGCGCCCTGCAAATTATCTCCGGTGGCATAAAAACAACGGCCAAAAGCGGTTTTTGCCAGCAGCCAGGCCATCAGCAGCATCAGCAGCAGGGTCAGCCAGCCGATGGCGGAGATCCCAAGGAAAACCGGAGCAGAGAGTTGCTTAAGCTGCGCCGGCAGTCCTTCAATCCATTTACCGCCCGTCCAGAGCAGCATGACGCCGCGATACAGACCCAGTGTGCCCAGCGTGGCGACAATCGCCGGGATTTTCAGCCAGGCGACCAGCACACCATTGATAAATCCTGTCAGCAGTCCCAGTAGCAGCGTCGCGACGCAGGCCACAGGCAAGGGATATCCCGCGTTTAACAACAGCCCCAACAGCACGGCGCACATCCCGGTTATCGATCCGACCGATACGTCGATATTGCGGGTCAGCATCACCAGCGTCGCCCCCATCGCCAGCAGCATGAGGATTTGGGCGCTGCTGAAGATCATCGTCAGCGTCTGAACGCTGAGGTACTGGCTGTCAAGCATCCCCGGTAGAACGAACAGCAGCAGCACAGCCAACAGTGCGGTTGCCTCGCGGTTATTCTGGATAAATTTCAGCATGGCGCTTCCCCGGAATGTGGTGTAGTCCCTGACGTGCGGTCGCCAAACGCTACGTGCATGATGGTGTCGACATTAATCTCGTCGCCTTGCAGGGCATCGTCGCCCGTTTCCCCCTGGTGCATGACGTAAACGCGATCGGCCATCTGTTCGATCTCTTCCAGGTCAGACGAGATGAACAGCACCGCAACATTCTGCGCCGCAATACTGCGGAGCAACTGATAGATGTCGTTACGGGCAGAGACGTCCACCCCGCGCGTCGGCTCATCGACAATCAGCACCTGCGGCGAGGCTTCGAGGCATTTGGCGATCAGAATTTTTTGCTGATTACCGCCGGAGAGCGTACGGGCAGGCTGTTCGGAATCGTTCAGCTTAATATTGAGCGCGCGACGATAGCGTTCGAGCGTGGCGCTGTCTTTTGCCGGATTTGCCCAGAAACCGCTGTGGTTGTGGGTTAACGCGCAAACATTCCACGCCAGCGAGGCGTCCAGATTCAGCCCTGACGATTGCCGATCCTCCGGCAGATACACCAGGCCGTGTTGCAGACGTTCGCGCGTGGAAAGCGCGGAGATATCTTTGCCGCCGAGCACCACGCTTCCGGCTCGCAGAGGCCGTAGCCCGTAAAGCGTTTCGGCAAGCTCGGTGCGCCCGGCGCCGACCAGACCGGCCAGACCTAAAATTTCCCCGGCGCGGACCTCGAAGCTGACGTTCATAAACCCTTCGCCGGTCAGATTCTCGAGGCTCAACACCGGCGTGCCCGCGTCGTGCTGCGGACGGTTGCCGGGCAGTTCCAGCCACAGTTTCTGTGTCGCACTTAGCGCGTTTGTGCGTGAGGCGGGCGTGATGGCCTGGATAATCTCGTCAGTGGTCAGTTCCGCCGTTTTCCCGGAAAGCGCAATGGTGCCGTCCCGCATCACGCTAATGTAATCCGCTATCTGGCGTATCTCTGGCAGCTTGTGGGAGATAAAGACGATCCCCACGCCGGTGCTCAACAATTCACGCAGGCGGCTGAATAAACGATCGGTTTCCGCAGGCGTCAGTGAGGCGGTGGGTTCATCGAGGATCAAAATTCGCGAATCGCGCATCAGCCCGCGCATGATTTCGACCATTTGTCGGTCGGCCACATCCAGTGAACCTGCCGGGCTGTTGATATCAAACTGGCAGCCCAGCGCGGTCAGCATCGCCGCCATTTTTTGCGCCGAGCTCTGGTGTTTGGGCAGACCAAAGAGAATGTTCTCTTTTACCGTCAGGCTGGGGAAGAGCAGCGGCTCCTGCGGCACAAGATAGATGCCTAACTGATGCGCCAGGATGGGCGTCAGTTTGGTACAGCGGGATCCCTCAATCTCAATGATCCCGCTATCCGCTGGAGTAATACCGGCGATGATCTTCATCAGCGTGGATTTCCCGGCGCCATTCCCCCCCAGGAGCGCATGGACTTCGCCTTTGCGCAAGACAAAGTCAATGCCTTTCAGTACTTTGACACCAGAGTACTGCTTACAGACAGACTGTGCGCTGAGCAGTGGTGCGATCTTTTCTTGACTCATTTGCATGCCACCTCCGTTCGGCCTGGGTAGAATCAGGTTGAACAAATGTATTGTGCGATTCGAATTGTTCATAACCTTATGACCTAACTGCTCATAAAACCGACGAATAGATCACGTTTTATGCTAAAATGATCATCAATATTAAATTTGTTCAAACGAAAGCCCCTGAAATGTGGGTTTAATCACAGTTATTAACGACCAATGAATGAACAATTGTGTTCAGAAATTCGATATGTTCAAAGTGAAGACAGAATGATGACTATTAATGACCCGATGATTTCCGAGCAAGGGATGTGTGAAGAAGAGCTGGTGGCGCGCATTGCGTGGTTCTATTACCACGACGGTATGACGCAGAGCGACATCAGCAACAGACTGGGGCTGACGCGGCTGAAGGTGTCGCGGCTGCTGGAGAAGGGGCATCAGTCCGGGATTATTCGCGTCCAGATTAATTCTCGCTTTGAAGGCTGTCTGGAATATGAAACCGAATTACGTCGTCGCTTTGACCTGAACAATGTGCGGGTCATCCCGGGACTTCCCGGCGCGGATGCCTGCGTTCGCCTGGGGATCGGCGCGGCGCATATGCTGATGGAGTCACTCCAGCCGCAGCAGATTCTGGCGGCGGGCTTCGGTGAGGCGACCATGAATACCTTAAAGCGGCTGAGCGGATTTATCTCTGCTCAGCAAATTCGCCTGGTGACGCTGTCGGGTGGCGTGGGGCCATACATGACCGGGATTGGACAGCTCAACGCGGCCTGTCCGGTCAGTATTATTCCGGCGCCGCTTCGCGCCTCCTCAGCGGAGATTGCCCAGACGTTAAAAAATGAAAACAGCGTCCAGGATGTCCTGCTGGCCGCCCAGGCTGCCGATGCGGCGATTGTCGGCATCGGCGCAATCAACCAGAAAGATGAGGCCACCATTATTCGCTCAGGCTATATCACTAAGGGTGAACAACTGATGATTGGCCGCAAAGGGGCCGTGGGCGACATTCTGGGTTACTTCTTCGATGGCGAAGGGCAGGTGATTTCGGAGATGAAGATCCACGATGAACTGATCGGGTTAACCCTCAATACCCTGAAGACGATCCCGACCGTGATCGGCGTCGCCGGGGGCGTGAATAAAGCGGAAGCGATCGCTGCGGCGATGAAAGGGGGTTATATCAACGCATTGGTCACCGACCAGGAAACTGCCGCCGCCATTGTCAGCGGGCAGTAATGCGTATCTGCCGTGCAGGCGCCCGGCAGGGGAGTAACAGAATTTCCGTTTGTACCGTGGAGAAAGCATTGACGACCTGACAGATATAATAAGCCGAGGACAAAAACGATGGCCCGACCCTGTACCCTCTCTGAATCAGCACATTACCTGATGGCACTGGACGCCGGAACCGGAAGCGTCCGTGCCGTGATTTTCGACCTTGAAGGCAAACAAATCGCGGTGGGACAAGCGGAATGGCGGCACCTTGCCGTACCGGATGTTCCCGGCTCAATGGAGTTTGATCTGGGGAAAAACTGGCAACTGGCCTGTGAATGCATCCGTCAGGCATTACATCACGCCGGGATTGCGCCGGAAGCGATTGCTGCTGTCTCCGCCTGTTCGATGCGCGAAGGCATTGTGGTTTATGACGCAGAGGGAACGCCCGTCTGGGCCTGTGCAAACGTGGATGCCAGAGCGGCACGGGAAGTCAGCGAACTGAAGGAGATCCACGACTACACCTTCGAAAGCGAGGTTTATCGCAGCACCGGTCAGACGCTGGCGTTGAGCGCCATCCCGCGTCTGCTCTGGCTGGCGCACCATCGTTCGGATATCTATCGTCGCGCTTCGACGGTGACGATGATCAGCGACTGGATGGCCTACATGCTCAGCGGCGAGCTGGCGGTGGATCCTTCCAATGCCGGAACCACAGGCCTGTTGGACCTCAAAACGCGTGACTGGAAGCCGTCATTGCTACAGATGGCCGGACTGCGCTCGGATATTCTCTCACCGGTAAAAGAGACCGGGACGCTGCTGGGAAAAGTGACGGCCCAGGCCGCCGCACAGTGCGGGTTGAAAGCAGGCACGCCGGTGGTTGTCGGAGGCGGAGATGTTCAGTTGGGCTGCCTCGGCCTTGGGGTCGTACGTCCGGCGCAAACCGCCGTATTGGGCGGAACATTCTGGCAGCAGGTAGTGAATTTACCCGCGCCGATTGTTGATCCTGAGATGAACGTGCGCATTAATCCACACGTCATTCCGGGGATGGTACAAACCGAATCCATCAGCTTTTTTACCGGTCTGACGATGCGCTGGTTCCGCGACGCTTTCTGCGCCGAAGAAAAGCTGATTGCCGAGCGTCTGGGCGTCGACACCTACACGCTCCTGGAAGAGATGGCCTCCAGGGTACCGGCAGGCGCATGGGGAGTGATGCCGATTTTCTCCGACCGGATGCGTTTCAAAAGCTGGTATCACGCCGCCCCTTCATTTATCAACCTGTCCATCGATCCGGAAAAATGCAATAAGGCCACGCTGTTCCGCGCGCTGGAAGAGAATGCGGCCATTGTGTCGACCTGCAATTTGCAGCAAATCGCTGATTTTACGGGGATCCATCCCACGTCGCTGGTGTTTGCGGGAGGAGGCTCGAAGGGCAAGCTCTGGAGCCAGATTCTGGCGGACGTTTCAGGGCTGACGGTCAATGTTCCGGTGGTCAAAGAGGCAACGGCGCTGGGCTGCGCCATTGCCGCCGGCGTCGGGGCAGGGATCTGGTCATCCATGGCTGAGACCGGTGAACGACTGGTGCGCTGGGAGCGGGAGCATGTGCCAGACAAAGAGAAACATGAGCTTTATCGGGAATCACGAGAAAAATGGCAGGCGGTATATCAGGAACAGTTAGGTCTGGTCGATCACGGGTTGACCACCTCGCTGTGGAAAGCGCCGGGTTTATAACAGGAGATCGTCATGATTAAATCGAATGAAGCGCAGCATGAGTACCGTTTTGGCGACAGTGGTCCGAAGTATCTCATTCGCGGTCCGGTATGTGACATGGGCGTCGTCATGCTCCAGCCCGGTCAGTCTTTTCCCAATCATCAGCACATCGAAGCCTGTGAAATTTTTTATACCCTGGCAGGCGAAGTGACGCTGTACCTGAACGGTGAGCCCTACACGTTAGGCTCAGGGGATGTTCTGCACTGCGATCCCGGTGAAGCGCATTTTCTGGTGAACAACGGGGATGTGCCGTGGAAAGGTGTCTTTGTGAAATCCCCCCATATACCGGGTGACAGCCATCCCGTCGAGCCTGCCGGGTATTAGCTTCCGGGATTTGTTAATAGACATCAGCGGTCGGATAGCCATTTGTTATCCGACCGTTTCGCTGCGATTTCCTCCTCGTTACATCTCGTTGCTCACCATTTTGTGATCAAGGCTAAAAAACACACAGACTGCCGCTCTCTCTGATTTACCTCTACGCACGGCCTGCATTACAGTGAATTTATAAATAAGAACGTTGTTCTATAATGTAGAACAACACTGGAGCGCCTGAACCCCGTCGCTCGGGAGAGTGAGAAGATGTCTATCAACACCATTTTTACGCCGCAGGACGAACAGTTCTATGCGGTGAAAACCCACGCAGCCGGCCCCCAGGGCGCGTTGCCGCTGACGCCGCAGATGTTACTGGAATCCCCCAGCGGCAATCTTTTTGGCATGACGCAAAATGCCGGAATGGGCTGGGATGCTAACAAGCTCACGGGCAGAGAAGTGCTATTGATTGGCACCCAGGGGGGGATTCGCCATTCGGATGGTCGTCCCATCGCACTCGGTTATCACACCGGGCACTGGGAGATTGGCCTGCAAATGTCGGCGGCGGCGAAGGAGATCACCCGCCTGAGTGGTATTCCGTTCGCGGCGTTTGTCAGCGACCCGTGTGATGGTCGCTCGCAGGGGACGCACGGGATGTTCGATTCGCTACCTTATCGTAACGACGCGGCGATTGTCTTTCGTCGTTTGATTCGTTCACTGCCGACACGGCGGGCGGTAATTGGCGTGGCAACCTGCGATAAGGGCTTACCCGCGACGATGATTGCGCTGGCGTCAATGCACGATCTGCCGGTGATCCTCGTGCCGGGCGGGGCGACACTGCCGCCAACCTTTGGCGAAGATGCCGGAAAGGTACAAACCATCGGGGCGCGTTACGCGAATAACGAACTGAGTTTGAAAGAGGCGTCCGAATTGGGGTGTCGCGCTTGCGCGTCGCCCGGCGGCGGATGTCAGTTCCTGGGCACCGCAGGGACCTCGCAGGTGGTGGCGGAAGCGTTAGGACTGGCGCTGCCGCACTCGGCGCTGGCGCCATCAGGCCAGGAGGTGTGGCTGGAGATTGCGCGTCAGTCGGCACGGGCAGTGATGGCGCTGGATGAGAAGGGGATTACCGCCCGCGACATCCTCACCGATAAAGCGATAGAGAATGCGATGGTGGTGCACGCGGCCTTCGGGGGATCGACGAATTTGCTGCTGCATATACCGGCTATCGCCCATGCCGCCAGATGTCGCCTGCCGGATGTGGCGCAGTGGAGCGCCATCAACCGCAAGGTGCCGCGGCTGGTCAGCGTGCTACCTAACGGGCCGGATTATCACCCGACGGTGCGCGCATTCCTGGCGGGAGGTGTGCCGGAGGTGATGCTGCACCTGCGTCGACTGGGGTTACTGCATGAAGATGTGATGACGGTGACCGGGCAGACGCTCGGTGAAAATCTCGACTGGTGGGAGCACGCCGAACGACGGGTGAAATTCCGCCAGTGCCTGCGCGATCGGGACGGTGTGGATCCGGATGACGTGATCCTGTCGCCGGAGGGGGCAAAAGCCAAAGGGATGACCTCCACGGTGGCATTCCCGGTGGGCAATATCGCGCCTGAAGGTTCAGTTATCAAAGCGACGGCTATCGATCCGTCAGTGGTGGATGAGGACGGTGTGTATCGCCATACGGGCGAGGCACGCGTCTTTGTCTCCGAAGAGGCGGCGATCAAAGCCATCAAACAGGGGCAGATCCAGCAGGGCGATATCATGGTAATCATCGGTGGCGGGCCATCCGGCACCGGCATGGAGGAGACTTACCAGCTCACCTCGGCGCTGAAGCATATCTCATGGGGGAAAACCGTATCGCTCATTACCGATGCCCGTTTTTCCGGCGTATCCACCGGCGCTTGCCTGGGGCACGTTGCGCCGGAAGCGCTGGCGGGAGGGCCTATTGGCAAACTGCGCACGGGGGATGTGATTGAAATCGTGGTCGATCGCCTGTCATTGAAAGGCAGCGTGAACTTTATCGGCAGTGCGCAAGCACGATTGACGCCGGCAGAGGGCGCGACGGTACTGGCGGCGCGCGAGTTACATCCCGACCTGAAGGCTCATGACTATCTGCCTGACGATACGCGACTGTGGGCCGCGCTGCAGGCCGTCAGTGGTGGCACCTGGAAAGGGTGTATCTATGATACCGATAAAATTATTGAGGTGATTAACGCCGGGAAAAAAGCGCTTGGGCTTTGAATAATTAAAATTAATTTATTGAGTCGCCGAATAACTATTTTCGGCGACTGATAACATGAGTCTGAAATATATTATCCTGTACGGGAGGGTCGCTTTTTTTTATTTTTCGGGAAAGTGCATCGTTATCACAGAAGTTAAAATACATAATCACTAAAGCAAATATGACAATTGTTGCCTCATCTAATCTCTCTCTACAATCTTCCTCGTAAGCATCATCTGGTAAGCACACGGATAAAGGGTGTATTCCTCACAAAGTTCTCGTTCAGATATTTAATTTTGTAGGTCCCGGTCATTCGGAACGTATTTCTCTCATATGATCTGGAGGTAGAAATGCAGTTAACAATGAAAGATAAAATTGGTTATGGACTGGGGGACACCGCCTGCGGGTTTGTCTGGCAGGCCACGATGTTTTTACTGGCCTATTTCTATACGGATGTCTTTGGCCTTTCCGCAGGCGTGATGGGCACATTATTCCTGATTTCGCGCGTGCTGGATGCGATAACCGATCCATTAATGGGGTTAATGGTCGATCGAACGCGTACCCGCTACGGCCAGTTTCGTCCCTATCTGTTGTGGGGGGCCATCCCGTTTGGCATCGTCTGCGTATTAACGTTTTATACGCCAGATTTCTCCGCTCAGGGTAAAATTATCTACGCGTCTGTCACCTATATTTTACTGACGCTGGTTTATACCTTCGTTAATGTCCCCTATTGTGCAATGCCCGGCGCCATTACCGCTGACCCAAAAGAGCGTCATGCTTTACAATCGTGGCGTTTTTTCCTGGCCGCTGCGGGTTCATTAGCTATTAGCGGTATTGCCCTGCCGTTGGTGAAAATTATCGGTAAGGGGGATGAGCAAGTCGGCTATTTTGGCGCGATGTGTGTGCTGGGTATTTGCGGTGTGATACTGCTGTTTGTGTGCTTCTTTACGACGAAAGAACGCTACACGTTCGAGATTCAACCTGAATCCTCTGTTAAGAAAGACCTTAAATTGCTGATGGGCAATAGCCAGTGGCGAATTATGTGCGTCTTTAAAATGATGGCAACCGGTTCGAACGTTGTTCGCGGCGGTGCAACGCTCTATTTTGTAAAATACGTGATGGACCACCCTGAACTGGCAACGCAGTTTTTGCTCTATGGTAGCCTGGCGACCATGTTTGGCTCCCTGTGTTCGTCCCGTCTGCTCGGTCGCTTTGACCGCGTCACGTCGTTTAAGTGGATTATCGGCATCTACTCACTGATCAGCCTGAGTATTTTCTTTATTCCGTCGGACAATATCGCGCTGATATTTGCGCTGAATATTTTGTTCCTGTTTGTCTTTAATACCACCACCCCGTTGCAATGGTTGATGGCCTCTGATGTGGTGGATTACGAAGAGAGCCGAAGCGGGCGTCGCCTCGATGGCCTGGTATTCTCTACCTATCTCTTCAGCCTGAAAATCGGACTGGCCATTGGTGGCGCGCTGGTGGGCTGGATCCTTGCCTTCTCCAGCTACTCGGCAGGTAACGCCGTGCAGCCAGATAACGTCCTGACAACCATCAAAATCCTCTTCTGTATCGTACCGGTCATACTTTACGTCGGTATGTTTACGCTGCTTTCGTTCTACAAACTGAGCAGCAAGCGTGTGGAAGAGATCAGCCAGCAACTGCAACGTCAGCGCACCGCGCAGCCTGAGAAAAACCCTGCCGATGCCGCTGTGGCGGTGAACTGAGGAGAGAACCATGTATCAGATTGAAAACCCGATCCTGACCGGCTTCAACCCGGACCCGTCTCTGTGCCGCGTGGGGGAAGATTATTATATTGCCACCTCAACCTTTGAATGGTTTCCTGGCGTGCGTATTTATCATTCTCGCGACCTGAAACACTGGTCTCTGGTCAGTACACCGCTCGACAGCGTGGCGCTACTGGATATGAAAGGCAATCCAGACTCTGGCGGCATCTGGGCACCTTGCCTGAGCTATGCCGATGGCAAATTCTGGCTGCTGTATACCGACGTTAAAATCGTTGATTCGCCATGGAAAAATGGCCGCAACTTCCTGGTTACCGCCCCGTCTGTTGAAGGACCGTGGAGCGCACCCGTTCCAATGGGCAACGGCGGGTTTGACCCTTCACTCTTCCATGACGCGGATGGACGAAAATACTATATCTATCGCCCGTGGGGACCACGCCATCACAGTAACCCCCATAACACCATTGTGCTGCAGGAGTATTTCGCTGACACACAAACGCTTTCGCCGCATCGTTCAACGCTCTTTACCGGTACACCGTTAGGCTATACCGAAGGGGCACATATTTATCGCCGCGAGGGCTATTACTATCTGGTGGTCGCGGAAGGAGGAACCAGCTACGAACATGCCGTGGTGGTATTGCGGGCGAAAAATATTGATGGGCCATACGAGCTGCATCCTGATGTGACGATGATGACCAGCTGGCATCTGCCGGAAAATCCGTTACAGAAGAGTGGTCATGGTTCATTGCTGGAGACGCATACAGGCGAATGGTATCTGGCGTATCTGACCAGTCGCCCGCTGCATCTTCCGGGAATCCCGCGATTAGCGGCGGGCGGGCGGGGATACTGTCCGCTTGGGCGTGAGACAGGGATTGCGCGTATCGAGTGGCGTGACGGCTGGCCCTATGTGGAGGGGGGTAAACATGCCGCGCTGACGGTGCCGGGGCCGCGGATGGCGGAGCAGGCCGCCGCCGGAACGGGGGCGTGGCGGACGGATTTTGACAGTGAAAGGCTCGACCCGGAACTGCAGACCCTGCGTATCCCGTTTGATGACCAGCTTGGCTCGCTTACCGCCAGACCCGGATTTTTACGTCTGTATGGCAATGATTCACTGAATTCCACCTTTACCCAGTCAACGGTCGCCCGCCGCTGGCAGCATTTCTGTTTCCGTGCTGAAACGCAGATGGCTTTTTCCCCTCGCTACTTTCAACAAAGCGCAGGGCTAACCTGTTACTACAACAGTAAAAACTGGACATACTGCTTTATGGACTGGGAAGAGGGGCGCGGGCGGACGCTGAAGATTATTCAGCTCGACCACAACGTGGCGCACTGGCATCTTTACGATAATCCGATTCTGGTGCCGGAGAATGCGGAAAACGTCTGGCTGCGCGTGGATGTGGACCATCTGGAATACCGCTATAGCTACTCATTCGATGGCGATCGCTGGCAGACCATTCCGCTAACGTTTGAGGCGTGGAAACTTTCGGATGACTATATTGGCGGCAGAGGCTTCTTTACCGGGGCATTTGTCGGTTTGCACTGTGAGGATATCAGCGGCGACGGCTGCTACGCCGATTTCGCGACATTCTCTTATCAGCCCAACGTATAGCGAGACGCTGGCTAGGGTTGACGGTAGCCCAGCGTTATCGACAACCCCAGCCCGGCATCCATCAGTTTCTGACGCCAGGCGGTCAGCTCATTGTCGTTAACGCGAGAAGTGAGGGTTGAGAGGCTCAGGGCCGCGATAACCCGCGATTCATGATTCCAGACCGGTACCGCGACGCAGCGCACGCCGGGCTCATTCTCTTCGTTATCCAGCGCATACCGGTTGCGGCGGGTTTCTTTCAGCTCGGCAAGCAGCGAGGCACGATCGGTAATGGTGGAGGGCGTAAAGCCGTTGAACTGATACCCCTCTAACACCGCGGCAAGTTCTTCATCATCCAGCCAGGCGAGCAGTACCTTACCGATAGCCGTGGCGTGAACGGGCAAACGTCGACCAATTCGCGAGTAGGCGATGGCAGCCTGCTTACCTTCAATTTTCTCTATGTAGACGCCTTCGCTGCCGTCCAGAATCCCCAGATGCGTGGTCTGTCCCGTTTCCTGCGAGAGACGGGTCAACCAGCTTTTTGCCTTCTGGCGAATATCCATCGTGCCAACAACAAAGTGGCCACGCTCGACCAGCTTCATCCCCAGGCGGTATTTCCCGTTTTCCGGGTTCTGATCGATATAGCCATGCAGTTGAAGCGTTTTGAGGAGCGAGTGGAGGGTACTTTTGCTCAATCCCATCAGTTTGCTTATCTCGGTGATTTTGAGTTCCGTCGCCTGTTCATTAAACAAGTCGAGGATCTGCAAAGCACGTTCAACAGACTGAATTATTGGCATAATTTTCCACCGTCCACGAAGGATTTTTCTTGTGTGACCGTACTATTTTCGTTGCGGAAAAGCAATGCCGGACACGCTTGCATGATGCACGTTTTTGGCCGGATAAGCGCAGGATTGCCCGATGCTTGTGTAGTCTACGGGTGGGGCAACTCTCGCTACCCTGGCTGCGTTGAAGGCATCTCGTTGCAAACTTATCCTTCAAGTCTGCAAATTCTCTCATTCCCCCAACTCAAAGACATTCTGATTATACTTGCGCCATAAACTCATTTTGCTGATCCCCAGATGGGCGGCGACTTTCTCCTGATCCTGTTCAAAAAGATCCATATAGAACGCAATAATCTGTCGCTCAAGATCTTTAATCACGGCTTTCAGTTGCCCCTTACTCAGATCCGCGACGATCGTTCCAGTCGCCTGTGACGAGTTGAAGGATTTAAGCGCGTTAAAACCGGTGAGATTTAATATTTCAAACAGCGAAGCGTCGGGGAATCCGGCGGATAATAGCACCAGCCGTTCAATGATAAAATTCAGTTCGCGCACGTTTCCCGGCCAGTTGTAGGTGGAAAACAGGGCGATGAACTGCGCCAGCTTATGCCCACAGCCCGATTTTTCGAGGAAGTGGTCAGCCAGAAAACGGACATCGCCCTCTCTTTCCCGCAGTGGCGGTACCATCAGCGGTAAGACATTTAGACGGTAATAGAGGTCGCCGCGAAACGAGCCTTCCTCCGCCATTTTCTCCAGCGACCGGTTGGTGGCGCCAATAATCCGCACATCGACAGGAATAATGTCCTTTCCCCCCACGCGCATAATTTCGTATTCCTGTAAGACGCGTAATAAACGGCTCTGAATGGGTAGCGGCAGTTCGCCAATTTCATCGAGAAATAAGGTTCCCTGGTGCGCCAGTTCAATCAGACCTTCTTTTCCTTCGCGCCGCGCCCCGGTAAAGGAGCCGCCTTCATAACCAAACAGTTCGCTTTCCAGCAGGGTTTCCGGGATGGCGGCGCAGTTAATGGCGACAAAAGGACCCCGGTGGCGTTTACTCTGGTTATGAATACTTTGCGCGAATAACTCTTTACCGGTGCCGGATTCTCCATAAATCATCACCGGGGAGTGGGTATTCGCATAAATTTTTGCCAGATGAATCACCGACTCCATGTGTTTATTTTGCGTGAGGATATGTTCAAACCGGTAACGGGCGGTGAAGCCTTTTTTCATCAGCTTGCCACGAATAATCCGTTCCACTTTTTGAATTTGCGGCGTATCGGTAAACGAGCACACCACTCCGATACACTGCGTTCCACGAAATATCGGCACCCGACTGGTAATGATGGACGTATTGTCCAGATCCATAATCTCCCGAATTTCGGGGGATTTTGTCAGCAATACCTGATTAATCCGCGTATTTTTGATGACGGTATCCACCGGTTTGCCAATCACCTGCGAGGCCATCAGGCCAAATATGTTTTCTGCGGATTTATTGAAAATCTGGATCTCGTTATTTTCATTGGTAACGATGATCCCTTCCGTAATCGAGGAGAGGATGATCTCCAGGCGCGCCATATCCTGCTGCTTGCGGTGAGTTGTCTCAACGATAGCCATCGCCTCGCGCAGGGCACTATTCACCGATTCCAGGCCATTTTCGATCAAAATTCCCTGCATCGCATAGTGCTCTGCCGTGTCTGAGACCGGTAATCCTCCCGCTACAGTCTGGAAATTTCTCGCGCGGCATTTTTTGAGTTTATCGACCATATCGGCGTGCGACAGAAAGATAAATTCTTCAATCTCCACTTCCAGTGCGGTCGCTACCAGATTTACGTCAGATAAATAGTTCTGATAATTAAAAAAAGCGATTTTATGCGGATGTTTTTTCAGCGGTGTGAGCGATTTAAGTAAATCCAGCGCGGACGTGAGAATACGCACCACGGGAATTTTAGTCACGCGATCGATATAGTCCGCCGTACCGCCACGACTAATAATGATGTCATAAAAATCAGGATCGAGATTGCGGGCGATCCCCGCCGCTTTTTCCAGACTGCCGTGAAAGACATGGCAATTAAAAATACCGGCGCATTGTTCAGTAACAACGGCTGCCAGTGCCGGATAGGGGGTAATCAAGGCCAGGTTGGGTAATGTTTTGTGTGACATAAATCACCATGTAAAATTTGTGGCTATCACAAATCAATATCACAACTGTTATAGATTTCAAAATTGAAAGGCGTTTTCCCCTCTTTCATATAAATAATAAAAATCAATAAGGTCAGTAATATCATCTGGTTATGATGTTCATTTTTGTTTTATTCATTTCTGGCACGCATCTTGGATTGCACAGGGTACAGGCGAGCAGCCTTGTTGCACTATCCAATAAAAAGTGAGGGAAAGAATGAATAAACAGTCTGGTGTATTAAGTGGGGTTCGCGTTCTGGATTTAACCCGGGTACTGGCTGGTCCCTATTGCGGGATGATGCTGGCGGATTTCGGCGCAGATGTCATTAAAATCGAATTGCCGGGAAAAGGGGATGATTCGCGGGCTAACGCGCCGCAGATAAATGGCGAAAGTGCCTATTTCATGAATTTAAACCGCAATAAGCGCGGGATGACGCTGAATCTTAAATCGGAAGAAGGTCGACAGATATTCCTCGATTTAGTCCGCGACAGCGACGTGGTGCTGGAAAACTATCGCCCAGGGGTGATGGAAAAACTGGGGCTCGGTTATGAGGATTTACGCAAAGTAAATCCGGCGATTATTTACGGCGCGGTTTCCGGCTTTGGTCATACCGGACCGTATTCGAAACGCGCGGGCTACGACATTATCGGCCAGGCCATGAGTGGATTGATGAGCACCACCGGTTGGCCTGATACACCGCCTACTCGTACCGGAACAGCCATTGCCGATGTGGTTGGCGGAATGAGTTGCGCCATCGGCGTCCTTGCCGCTTACGTTAATCGCCTGAAAACCGGTGTCGGTGAAAAAGTGGATATTGCGCTGGTCGACTCGATGGTATCGTCACTGGAAATTATCAACATTATTTACCTTAATACCGGACGTATTCCGACGCGTATTGGTAACCGTTATGAAGCGATTTATCCGTATGACTCTTTCCAGGCGCGTGATGGCTACGTCATTATTGCCTGCGGTAATGACAAATTATACGGTCTACTGAAACACGTCCTGCAAATAAGCGCCCTGGAAGATGAGAAATTTAAATCTAACCTCGACCGTGTCGCCCACCACGCCGAACTGAAAGAAATAATCGAATGCTGGACCCGCGATTTAGATATCGACACCATCGTGACGTTGCTGCTGGATGCCGGTATTCCTTCTGCGCCGATCAATACCATTGACCGCGTGACGCAGGATCCACATATTGCCGGAGCCCGCGAAATGTTTGTCGATATTGAACACCCGGTCGCCGGGAAAATTACCATGACCGGCAATCAGGTTAAATTCACGCATAACAAGGCAACCATCAGAATGCCTGCGCCAACGCTCGGTCAACACAATTACGAAGTGCTTAAAGAACGTCTGAACTATTCAGATGAAAAAATTGAGCAACTCATTCGTTCAGGCATTCTGTAAGGGATTTCACCATGTCGACATTTATCCAGATTACGGAAGTGGGACCGAGAGACGGCTTTCAGAATATCAAAACGTTTATCCCCACCGATTTAAAAATAAAAATTATCGATCGTCTGGTTGAGGCGGGTATCGGTGCGATGGAAATCACCTCGATGGTCAGCCCGAAAGCGATCCCACAAATGCGTGATGCCCGTGAGGTTATTCAGCATGTTCTGACCACGCATCCGCATATTATTCCCTCCGTGTTAGTACCGAACATAAAGGGGGCCAGCCTCGCTAATGAGGCGGGTATTAAAAATATTAACTATGTCGTTTCGGTCAGCCCGGCGCACAACAAGGCCAACATTAACCGGACCCATGCCGAATCGCTGGAGGATCTTTATAACATTCGCCAGGCCTTTGCGGATATGACCATCACGCTGTCGCTGGCGACGGTATTTGGCTGTCCGTTTATTGGCGAGACGAGTCGTGAAACGTTGATGGATATGATCAAGTTTGCGGATGACCTCGGGATTTCGGCGATCACCCTGTGCGATACCATCGGCGTCGCCAACCCGACTCAGACGTTGTCCGTGCTGCACGGGATCCAGCAGAAATTCCCCAAAATGGATATTGGTTTGCATCTGCATAATACCCACGGCATGGCGCTGGCCTGCATGTTTGCCGGCGTCCAGTCCGGGATCACGCGCTTTGAGACCGCCGTCGGCGGACTGGGCGGGTGTCCTTTCGCGCCAGGCGCCGCCGGCAATGCGGCGACCGAGGATGCGGTGAATATGTTTAACCGAATGGGGCTCGATACGGGGATTTCCCTGCCTGACCTGCTGGATATCGCAAACCTGATCCGCAGCACGATCGAGCCGGTATTGTTGAGCAGTCTTTCGCGTGCCAGAACCTACGGTGAATTTAATTTTTGCAGCGAACAATTCTGACCTCTGATACGGAAACAGACATGATGAATAATAATATCGGGAAACCGAAGATGACCCATTACAGATGGTGGGTCATGAGTTTTATCTTTGTTACCTACACCGTGGCGAACGCCGACCGCGCGAATATCGGCTTTGCTATTCCGTTTATTCAGGAAGAGTTTCAAATCTCGAATACCATGGCCGGGTTGTTGATCAGCCTGTTCTTTGCCGGATATGCTTTTTTTCAGATCCCTGCCGGGTATTTAATTAAGAAATTCGGGATGCGTAATGCCTTTGCGATGGGGATGTTATTAACCTCCGTGTTTACGGGGTTGATGGGGATGGTGAATAACATTTTCCTGCTGAAGATCCTGCGTTTTATGGTGGGCGTCTGTGAGTCGCCGGTGGTCATTGGCTCGACGGTGACCATTAACCAGTGGTTCCCGTCGAAGGAGAAAGGGACGGCGACCGGGCTGTTTCTGGCGGGATCCAAGTTTGGTCCGCTGATTGTCCCGCCGCTGTGCGCATGGATAATCACCGTCTGGGGCTGGCGTTATATTTTTGTTTTCTTTGCTATTCCGGGCATGCTGCTGGCGATCTTCTGGTATCTGATGGTTCGCAATAAGCCGGAAGAAAGCCGCTTCGTTAATGAGCAAGAAGTCGCTTATATCCGCGAAGAACAGCTTCCGGCGACGACCCAGGAAGCCGCCGCACCGGTCGCGCCAGAGTTCAATTATTGCTGGCTCGACAAGCTGATTCGCACAAAGCAGGTGGAAGAACTGTCCTGTTCGAAGCAGGTTTTCCGCTGCTGGGATATTTACGGCGTCGCGCTGGGATACTTTTCGATGGTGGGGATCGTCAGCGTGCTGATGTCCTGGCTGCCCAAGTATCTGATCACCGAGCGCGGATTCGATCTGACGAGTTCTGCCGCACTGGCAGCGGCACCGTTCCTCGGGACGGTAATGGGCAACTTTATTGGCGGCGTTCTTTCCGACCGGGTGCTGAACAAGCGGCGTAAACCGCTGATGTTGCTCAGTGCCGGGGCGACGATTTTCACCATGTACTCGCTGGTTTATGCGCCGGAAAGCAAAATCGTTCTGTCGCTGATGCTGTTCCTGTTGGGGCTGATGCTGTCGCTGGGCTATTCGGCTTACTCGGTCTACGCGATGGGACGGGCGAATAAAGACATTTACCCGATCGCTTATAGCGTGATCAACATGGGCGGACAACTGGGCGGAATGTGTATGCCGCTGATTGTGGGCATAATTCTGGATGCCTACAACTGGGATGCGGTGTTCATGGCGATGACCGGGTTCTGTGTTCTGTGCTTTATTCTGGTCTCCACGGTCATTGAACCCTTGTCGAAAAATATGAAGGTCAACTACCGGTAACCGGCGTGATGAAGTGCGGGTAAGCTCGTGGACTTACCCGCACTTCGCCGTCCGCGTGTTTAACTCACCATCGTCGTCATCTGTCCCGGAAAACTGATTTGAATCACCCCGCCCCAGGCGCACATCAGTCTGGACTGCGCATTCAGTGCCGGAGCGTTGCCGACCATGATTGTTGGTGAACCGGGCGCCCACGGCGCAACGGTTGCGGGAATACACGGCATGGGGGTAAGCACGCCCAGCGCAGCGGCGGTGGCCGCCGCTACCGTAGGGTTAGCCAGGCTGCTGCACATGCCAAAGGGCAGAATATTAACGAACGGTCGGTTATCCATAATATTTGCCATCGGCAGGCTATTGACCAGCGTACGGTTGACGGGCAGGACGTTTAACGTCGAAGGTGCAATGCCAAACGAGCACTGCATCATGGCCCCGGTACAAACGGCGGGACAACTCATGGTAGCACCCCCAGTTGCCGCCAGAGTCGGCGGGCGGATTCATCTCCGCTGATTAATTCCTGAAGTAGCTCCGGCAAGGGCGTGTGTCCCCAGGCCCAGGCGCGCTCAAGCAGATAAGGTACCGGACTGTGCGGCTCCGTTCGTTGCAGATAGCTGGCAACCTGGCGAAGCATCTGATAGGCCTCCTCGCGACTGGCGAAGGTGACGGGGGACGATACCGTCGGCGGTTCATTGACGGCCGCCGTCTGCGTGTTTTCAGGCGGTGCGCTGCCCAGCGCCTGTTGGCAGGTTTTGATCTTTTGTTCCAGCACGCGAAAGGAGGGCGCGGACGCTTCCGGCCAGTGCTGGCAGACCGCGTTCAGGCGCTGCAGCCAGTGCAGACTGGCCTCCAGCGCTTCGGCGACAGGGCGGCTGGCCTCGCTGAACGGTGGGCTGGGATGATGACCCTGCTGCCACTGGCCGAGCGTGATGCTTGCGCCGTTGACCGCAAACAGCGGGGCATTGGCAACCAGCATGGCATAATGCTGCGCCACCCAGCTAAGCGGTGCGGCGCGATAATCATAATCCCCGTCTCTAATCTGCGGATGCAACTCGCCCGGGTAATGTTCCAGCGCCAGCGTCAGCAGCGCCAGCGCGCGCGGCAGGGCCGACACTCCGTGCAGGCGAATCCAGGCATCGCCAAGCCAGGCCATCACCACCAGATCTTTACTTCGCGTGGTGGTCAGGTGGCTGGCCAGTCTGGCGACCTCCTCCCAGTCGGCGCGCCGGGGTGCGCTCTGCCAGACGCCGGTGGGCAATGACTCATCGTCCTCCTGGCGCGCGCTGACCAGTTGATCGAACTCGGGCGAATAGCGGATGGACTCCCCACAGGGGCTGTCCGGACTAATGGGAATAAGTAACGCGTCTATCTGTTCCATTGATGTTCTCCCGAAAATCCCTGTTCAGTCAGGATGACCCAGGGCAGCGGTGCATTGTCTTGCGCATTCAGTAACGCAAACTGGATATTGACGGTTGTACGCGAGCGCTGTTGTCCGTCGCTCACGGGCAGTGAAAAACGAAGCGGCACAGGCTGCGCCAGTGCGCCGCCGACGCGCTGCTGGTCTGTCATACGCAGCAGCGCCCAAGCCCCTTGCCAGCGCCAGCGCGCGGTGTCGCCCGCCACGCTCAGGCCGACGACGGCAGTATCCGGCACGGGACGCCACGCGGAATTTGCCGCCCAGCGCAGGCTGAACGTCAGATTATCGCCGCTGCGCCAGTGCAGATCGGCGCTGGTGCCGCCGGGCCAGATCAGGGTCTGCTGATTACCGCTTAACCGCCAGTCGACGATTTGATCCGCACCAGCTTCCTGATTGCGCTGCGTCCGCCAGTTCACCCGTACCACCACGCCGTCTGGCGAGACCAGTGCGGAAAGCAACGGCTGCGCGGCGGCTAACTGGCGAATCAGCGCGGGTTGGTCTGCGAGCGTTTCCGGCGGCAGTTTCGCCAGCAGCGACACCAGTTCGCGAACCCTATCCACATCCGCATCCGGGGCATGGGGTAATGCCGTGAAAGGAAAACGCCCGGCAAGCCAGTTGTTATACAACGTGAAGATGTTTTGCACCACGCCGACGCTGCCCTGCTGGCGCAGTTGCTGACAGTTTTGCGCCGAGGCGCTGAGCAGCGCGTTCAGCGAGGCGCTGTAAAAATCCTGCTGGCCCACTGCATGAAACGAGGCCAGTTCGCTCTGACAATTTTGGGCGGTTAATGTGGGTAATGTTGCGGCGAGGGTTTGCAGTTGTGCCGGTGCACTGGTGGGATCCTGCTGTTGCAGGCGCATTAATGTCTCCTGCGAACTGACCCAGCGGGCGATTTGCTGATTTTGCGCGGCGGTCAGCCACGGACGCTGCGTGCTGAGCCATTCTATCGGTTGCTGGTAGCGGGTGAGCGTCGCGGAAATTTGCTCCGTCTGGGCGGCGGCCCAGCCCATCACCTGCTGTCCGCTCGCCTGTGCCTGCTCCGGTGTCGCCGTGTTGACCGACGGCGGGCGGATGCCGGGCAGACGTGCGCCGCCTTCATCATTGACCCGCGCAATGATCTGTGCGGCAACCTGCTGGCGCAGCGCGCTGGCGAGGGCCGGGCGATTGATCTGCGTCAGCGCCGCGATGACGCGATCGGCGTTTTCCGTGTTGAGCTCTCGCGCCGGTGCGGTGCCAGGAACGCCGCGGTAGAGAGTCTGACGAATGGCGCGCTCGACGGCATTCTGCGCCAGTTCATTGAGCCGGGGTCGCCAGAGGCTGTCGGGGAGCTGTTCACTATACCGCTGATAGCCGGCAAACAGCGTTGCAGCCTGCTGAATCTGTGGATCGCCGGGATAGCCTAAGCTCTCAGGAGGCGGCTGCCCCGCGCCTCGCTGCCAGAACGGTTGATTCAGCAGGTCGCGTAAACTTTTTTGCAGCGCCAGAATGTCGGGGGAGACATGAAACTCGCCCTCTGCGGATTGCGCGGTCAGCGTGGAAAAATGCAGTAGAGAGCGATCGATCTGAGCCACCAACCGCTGACGCAGTTGTTCCTCATCGTTAAGCAGATTATGAATGGCCGTCCGGTCGAGCAGGCGCCGCGCCTGCGTCTGGGTCTGCAAGGTGTTCAGAGCAAGCCGTGCAGGGGAGTGCGCCGCGTCCTGACTGAGACTATTGAGCGTGGTCAGGGCGTTCTGCAGCCGACTTATCTGCCGCATCAGCAGGCGCACGAAATCCGCGTTAATCTCCTCGTTACTGCTGAATGTCAGCAGCAGCTCGTCGAGTTGCCTGGCATAGATTTCCAGACTGGCGTTATCGTAGATTTGCGCCAGCCAGCGCCGGGTCTCGCGGGTAAACTGTTCGCTGTTGCGCTGGGTCAGTTCGCTGGCATCGGGCAGGTTCATCTGGCTAACGGGGAGCGTGGCGAGCATCTCATTAAGTTCAGACATGGCGGGCAGGGCAGCGACTTCCACGTTAACCTCCCAGACGGTTGAAGAGACCTCGGCCAGCGTCTGCACCGTGGGGCGTTTGACCTGTGTCAGTTGCAGCAACGGCAGATAGCGGGTCTCCATCTGCTTCGTCTGTTCAAGTAAATACAGGATCTGCCGGTAACGCTCTTCCGCCAGCAGATCGTCCCGCTCGCGCAGGCCATCGCCGCGCGTCGCGCTCTGATGTTGCAGGCAGATGCTGTTCATCGCCGGCACCAGCAGGCTGCGCAGCGTTGCATCATGAAAGGTGGTGCTCAGTTTGCTGTCAGTCCGGCTGAACAGCGATCCTGGCCAGATGAACGAGCGAAAATGCCACTGCGGGACGTCATTCACCATCCGCCAGTACCGCGTGGCAGAACGTTCACCTGGCGTATCGCTGGGGGCAATTTGCGTCGCGAGACTCTGCAACTGGTTATGCAGCAACAGAGCGTTAGTATGCTGAGACGGCCAGCGCCAGAGCATCACCGCCAGCCAGACGACGCACAGCGCGCTGTAGCCCGCGAGGACAATAAAATGGCGGCGCAGATTAAGCCGCAGCAGGCGACGTACCGGCAGCGCCAGCCCCCGTTCCGCGGTGATTTTGTCATGCAGAAGAGGCTGGCAGAACGCCATCTGCGGCTTTTCGTCCACCACGTGATGTGCGACAAACCAGATCCCACGCAGTAGCGGCGGTTCATCGCGGGCATTGCTGCTCAGAAGCCCATCGAAACTGGCGTGAAGCGCCGTCGCCAGCGACGGAAAAAACTCCGGCAGACGAAACAGCGATGCTGGCGTACTGCCACTGAGCGCGCCAAGTTCAGTGACTGCCTGGCGCAGTGAGAAGCGGGTGTTCTCCAGCGCATCGTCAATCCACTGTGGTTTCCAGACGGCTTCCCGGGGACAAGAAATCGCGCTCCCGATGGTGCTTCCCTGAGCCAGGGACGGGAGCTGGCGCAGCAGCGTCCGCACGCCGTCCTGCGCCTCCATACCGCTGATTAACAGATAAACAGGCAGGCTGAGGCCGCACACCTGCTGGATCTGCTGGCAGCGTTCTGACAGATAAGCGTATGCATCACTCTCTAAATCCGCGAGCGGAAGCGTCAGGATCAGCGCATCCAGCGGGCGCTGAGGGCGACTTTTCACCAGTGCCGCGATCATCTTTTGCCAGTCGTTCTGCCGGATAAGCCGTTTTTTCCCCGTGGTTTGCAGCGAATGCGGCACGCAGAGCAGGCTGCACTGTGCATCAAACCACCACTGCCCGAACCAGGACTCCGCGCCGTCGGTTAATGACCAGGTGCGGCACAGCAGACGGTTGTCCTCCTCGTTGCCCAGCATCAGGATCCGGGTGCTGTCGTAAGGATCCTGTCCGCCATTGGCGCGCTGGATCTCCTTTTGCGCGCGGATAAAGGTGTCGTTACGATATTGCCATTGCCACCAGACGCACCACAGCGTGATCGCCAGCAGCACCAGCACGAGGATCGTAAGCGACAGCCACGGCTGCGTCATGGCGTCTCCTCCGGGCAAAGTTGCGTCGCGGAAAAGTCCGGTAGCGTATTCACGCCAATGGCCTCTTCGAGGCCCAGCCACAGATGTTGGCTCAGTAATAACAGCGCCAGCAGCACGATCAGCGCGACCAGATGCAGACGAGAGTGATCGGGCAGACGGCGGCGGGGAGGCAGTTGCAGTGGTGCCCCCAGCGAGTCGGCATTCAGGCGTGCGGCAATGTCATCGGCCCGGGGATCCTGCTGAAAAGCAAAATGCCACAGTAACCGACAGGTCTCCTGATGCGTGGTTTCATTGAAATCGTCGCGGTTGATGCCAAAGCCCAGCGTCAGGCAGCGTAAATAGAGTGCGGCTATATCGCGCTGGCCCGGTTGACGTTCGCTGAGCAGGGTTTGAATGCGCTGCGGTAACACATCCCCCGCGCGATGCGTTTGCCAGAGGTGGTATTCCAGCGGGCACGCCTGCCACGGGAGGTGCGCTGGCCATGACGTGTAGAGCACCGTCTCATCAATCAGCGCGACCAGCGCATACACGGCGGCATCGATCTGCGCCTGAAACGGACTGCCTAACACCCGGTTCAACCGCTGCGTGTAGTCCGCGACGACCTGATTACTCCAGTCGAACGCCTGTTGATACAGTATTTCCGGTGCCAGCGTGCTGGTTTTCCAGCGTTCAAATTGCGCCAGCCAGCGGGTAAAAACCGTATCAAACAGACGGCTTGCGGGCATGTCAGTCGCCATCGGCATGGTGTTGCGCCTCCTGCCGATAAAGCATGATCCGCTCAGGTCTGACGCTGGTCTCATGCAGTGGGGCGATGACCAGTGGGGCGTCGTGCTCAAACCATTGCGTGGTGAGTGTGAGGGTAAACAGCGCGATGGTGCCGTCGGTTTCCCACTCCGTCCGCTGTTGTGCCGCAAGCGGTACGACGGACATGCCGTGCATGCGCTGGCGGCGTAAGATCGGCAGAAACGGCTGGCAGGCAATCAGTGACGCCTGTAGCCAGTCGACCGCCGACAGCGGGCTACCGTCGGGCATCAGGATACCTATCACCACCTGCTCACCCGCGCGTGTCCCGCCAGGCAGCGTCAGGGAGAAGTCGTCCTCCCCGGCAGTAAAATTCAGCCGCAGTCGACGGCGATGGATATGTGCCAGTTGCGTGCGCAGCAGCGTAAACAGCGCGGTAAATCCTAGCTGCATATTTTCGTAGTCGAAACCGGGAAGCCAGGGCAAGGGTTTATCCTGAGTCAGGACAGCGGTCTGACCGCAGAATAAACACAGTGTGCGAAACAGATCCGCCGGATGGGTCTTTCCGCTGTTTACCAGACATTCCAGCAGCGGCAGCACTCCCTGAATACTTTGCAGGCAAAGCGTCAGCCAGAGCCAGTTGTGGGTATTGTCGTTCTGCCTGGCAAGTTGCGCTTCACGGCTGAGAAACAGGATCTTCTCTCTGGCCAGCAGACAAAGTTCACGAGCCTGTTGGCAGAGCGTACTGCCCTCGACCACCTGAGGCGACGGGGGAAACCAGTCGTTGCGGCGAAATCCCCCTTCGGTATAGACCACCTGAATCAGCGGCAGGCAGAGGAGATCGGCGCGTTCATGCAGACTGACCAGACGCGGTGCCGGCTGCCAGCTGGCAATGGATTCGGGAAACTCTCCGCTGGTTAAATCGGGTAGCGGTGCGCTGGTGACGGAACGAAAGCGGGTGGTAAACGGCTGCCACTGACCACCGCGGTTTGCCGACGGCAGCGCCAGCCAGAGCGTGTGTTCGCTGTCAGCGGCAGCCGGAAGCAGGCGAGTGCAGTCAAATTCCAGCGGCGGATCGCGTTGGATATCGTAGTCAATGGGTAAGCCATCGGGCATGATCGCCGTCAGGCGTAAGAGTCGCAGAGTACCGGCGCAAAGCGCGGCATCGTCAATCTCCAGATGGTTCACGCCCCAGAACCATGGGTTAGCATGACCGGCAAGCGCGGCGGCGAGGGCGTCATGGCGCAGCGACTGCAACTGGAAATGCTGCGGCAGCATCGCCATCCCTTCATACCAGCAGACCATTGCCGGAATTGTCGTCATATTACTTTCCTTGTTCAGGAGCCAGTACCGCCTCGTCCGCCATCAGTTGCAGATGCAGGGCGGTGGTTTTGTCCAGTCGCAGGCGGTGTTCGCCTTCACTGCGATAGCGGGCAAACAGCAGCGTGGCTTCTGCAGGTACACCGCTCAGCGGATTGTCATCAGCGGTAAAGCGGGAGCCGGGAACCAGTTCCAGAGACCACACGTGCAAACCGCCAGGGTAATCGCGCTGTAGCTGCGCTCTGGCGTTAAACCACTGCGTTGCCGAAAGCGTCTGCACCACAGGCACAAGTGAGGCATCGGCAATGGCGACAATATCCACGGCGACAGGGGTGTTATCATTCGCTTGCGCGACGGTATCGATGACCACCGTCTTTAATTCCACCTGATTTGACCAGAATGAACAGCCATTATTAAGTAATGCTAAACAAGTCATAAATATTATTCTGGCTACATGGCTTATGCCGTTAGTCATATAAATTCCTTTTATATCCCCGTTAAGAAAATAATTAATGGTGAGGTTTGTTTAGTTGATTTAAATCATTATTCGGCGTTAATCATTAAATAAACAGGTGAAAATAGAGTGTGCCCGTAGCGTGAATATACAGTATGGAATATTCACTCCATCATCTACTTTTCAGTATCTTATTGAATGATGAACCTTTTGTTCTTTGCATGTGATATTGATCAACCAGGAAGATTCTCATCCAGAAAACAAAAATTGGTTGATATTTATTTTCCATTGTGTTTTTTATAATGGCGATTGATTATTCTGAAATAACGTTTTCAAATAAAGGTGCACGCAAGATTGCACTCGGGATTTTTATTGCGAAAAGGACAAGTTATGGCAGAGAGTATTCAACATAAACTCAGTCGTATTAGACCACCACGGGTGCAAATTACCTATGACGTGGAAACGGGTGGAGCAATAGAAAAAAAGGAATTGCCTCTTGTTGTCGGTATTTTAGCCGATTTATCCGGCCAGCCGGCGACCCCACCTGAAAAGCTACGTGACCGGCGGTTTGTCGATATCGATCGTGATAACTTTGATGATGTGCTCGCGTCGATCGCCCCCCGCCTGGCGCTCCAGGTGGAGAATCGGCTGGCGAATGATGACAGCAAATTCAACATCGAGCTTCATTTCAAAACCATCGACGATTTCTCTCCTCTCAACATTATCGATCAAGTGAAACCCCTTCAGCGCCTGTTTCTTGCCCGTCAGCGCCTGCGCGATCTGCTGACCAAACTGGATGGCAACGACGATCTGGATGCCCTGCTCCAGCAGGTGGTCAATGACAATGCTGAACTTCAGGCGTTGCGGCCAACAACCGAAGACAAGCCGGCAGAAAACGCCTAACCGAAGAGGAACGAACAATGGAAACGGTTCAGGAACAGGCTGAAACGGGCGGGCAAACGGTCACGCTGAGCGTATTGGATCGCATCATCCAGGAAGGACGCATGGCGCGCGATGAGCTGCAGCAGACCTACGCGCGCGACATGCTGGAAGAGCTGGCAACGCAGATCCTTGATGAAGGCATGACGGTGGAAAGCGACACCGTCGCCATGATCAACCACCGTATCGCACAAATTGACGCGCTCATTAGCGCTCAGCTTAATGAGGTGCTGCACCATTCGGATATGCAGCGGCTGGAGGCGTCCTGGCGCGGGCTTCATCAGTTTGTGATGAACACCGAAACCAGTTCCCGACTCAAGCTGCGCCTGCTTAACGTCTCGCGTAAAGCGCTGCAAAACGATCTCGAAAAAGCGGTGGAGTTCGATCAAAGCACGTTGTTCAAAAAGCTGTATGAAGATGAATACGGCACCTTTGGCGGCAACCCCTATAGCGTGCTGGTCGGCGATTATGAATTTGGTCGCCATCCGCAGGATGTGGCGCTGCTGGAGAAAATTTCGCAGGTCGCGGCGGCGGCTCATGCCCCCTTTATTGCCGCAGCCAGCCCACGCCTGTTTGATATGGGATCGTTTGCTGAGCTTGGCGTGCCGCGCAGTCTGGCGAAGATCTTCGAAAGTGCTGAGCTGATCAAATGGCGGGCATTCCGTGAAAGCGATGAGTCCCGCTATGTGACGCTGGTTTTACCCCATGTATTACAGCGCCTGCCCTATGGCCCGGATACCGTACCCGTGGAAGGCGTCAACTTCGTTGAGGACGTCAACGGCCTGGATGCCAGTAAGTACCTGTGGGGTAATGCGGCGTGGAAGCTGGCAAACCGGATCACCGATGCCTTTGCGCTGTACGGCTGGTGCGCGGCGATTCGCGGAGCGGAAGGCGGCGGGCTGGTGGAAGATCTTCCGGCGCATACCTTCAGCACGCCTTCCGGCGACATCAGTTTGCGCTGCCCGACGGAGATTGCCATTACCGATCGCCGCGAGAAAGAGCTGAACGATCTGGGGTTTGTTGCCCTGTGCCACAAAAAGAACAGCAACGCGGGCGCATTTTTTGGCGGGCAAACCACGAATCAGGCACGGATCTACAACACGCCGGAAGCGAACGCCAACGCGCGCATTTCCGCGATGCTGCCTTACATCCTTGCCGCCTCCCGCTTTGCCCACTATCTCAAGGTCATTATGCGCGACAAAGTCGGCAGTTTTATGAGCCGCGACGAGGTTGAAAGCTATCTCAATAACTGGATTGCCGACTACGTTCTGCTGCGCGATAGCGCGCCGCAGGAGATCAAAGCCCGCTACCCGCTGCGCGAAGCGCGGGTTGACGTCAGCGACGTTCCCGGTAAGCCGGGAGTTTATCGCGCCGTCGTTTTTCTGCGCCCGCATTTCCAACTGGAAGAGTTGACCACCTCAATTCGTCTGGTTGCTGAGCTGCCGCCACCGGCAGTTGCCTGATTAAAAGGAGATAAATCATGGATGCTATTTTTTTAAAACTGGACGATATCAAGGGTGAAAGTCAGGCAGATGGCTTTAAAGATCAGATTGAGATCATGTCCTTCAGCCACAACGTGGCGATGCAGGTGACCAACGATGTCAGCAACACCGAGCGCACCTCCGGGCGTGCGCACGTAGGGGAGATGTCGCTAACCAAGTTTGTCGATCTCGCCACCCCGGTGCTCAACGAATACTGCTGTAGCGGCAAAATGATTAAAGAAGCAAAGCTGACGCTGTGCCGCAATGATGACGGCAAAATGCTGCCTTTTATCGTCTATACCCTGACCAATGTCATCATTTCTCACCTGAGCGTAAGCGGCGGGTCCGGTGGAAAACCGGTCGAAACGATGTCGCTGAATTTCACCAAAATCAAATGGGAAATTACCGCGCAGAAATCGGAGGGGACCCAGCAGGGAACCAGTTCTTCGGTTTGGGATATGACGATGAATAAGAAAGGGAGCTAATGATGAGCTCCTCCATACCGGTTGCGCTACTCGACAGGCTGGCGGATGAGGCTATCTCACCACGCGAGTCGGTCTACCGGGAACTGCGAAGGTTGTTCAACACCCGCGCGCCGAAAGACGCCGCGTCGCTCCCCGCGCTGCTCGCCTGGGGCGTTCCCGAATGGCACGGCATCAATGCGGATGATGATCGGGTGCTCGACTGGTTTTGTCGCCAGCTCAGACGCACGATTTTGCATCTTGAACCCCGCATTAAAGCGTTGACGGTGAGTGTCAAAGAGGCGCGCCACACCACGCTGGCGCTCCATCTGGAAGCGCAGCTGTGGGATGACGATGCACTGTTGGCGCTGGACCTGGCGTATCAAAATGGTCGTTGGCGGTAAAGCCAACAGGAGAGAACGATGGACGACAGGTTGCTGGAGGATTATTTGCAGGAACTCCGGTGGTTGCGTGCCGCCAGCGGTGAATTTTCCCGCCAGCATCCGAAGATCGCCGCCCGCCTGCGTTTAAGCGAATTTGATTGTCCCGACCCGCACGTCGAGCGGCTGCTGGAAGGGTTCGCGCTGCAAAGCGCGCGCCTGAACCAGCGGCTGGACGAAGGGTTTAGCGAACTGAGTGAATCGCTTCTGGAACTGCTCACCCCGCATCTGCTGCGCCCCTATCCCTCATTTGCCACCGCCCGTTTTACGCCCGATCCGCTGGCAGGCGATCTGACGCAGGGTTACACGCTGCCCACCGGTACGCCGCTGTACGCGCTGACGGCAGAGGGCGAAACGGTCTGGTGGCGTACCGCATTGCAGCATACGCTGTGGCCGGTCGCGATCGATGACCTCACCTGGCTCGACGCGAGTGCGGCTCGTCAGGCATGTGGGCTAAGCCAGGCTCGGGGCGCATTGTCGCTTCGGCTTCGTTGTTTACCACCCTATAAGTTTTCCACGCTGACGATGCGCACGTTGCGCATTTACCTGGGGGGCTCTGCGCAGGTTAACGCCGCGCTTTTCGACCTGCTCTATGCCCACACGATAGGCCCACTGCGCCCGCAGCCGGTAGGGCTCGAAAATGCGGAGCACCTGTTGGCGAGCGAGCCGGGCGTCGAGTCGAGCGGGCTGGCGTTGAGCGCCTGGATGCACTGCCCGCAGGCGCTGATGTATTTCGATTTGCCGATCCCGCAGACCCCGCACGGCGACACGATGACGCTCTGCATTCCTTTTCGTCGCGCCCCGGACACGGCGCTGCATCTGACTCGGGACGATGTGCGTCTCAACTGCGTACCGGTGGCGAATTTGTTTACGCGAACCTCGGAACCGCTGCCCGTCGGGCACACGCACAGCGAATACCGGCTGGTCGCCGATCTCTACGACAAAGAGATGCAAATCTACCGCATTGTTCAACTGTGGATGAGCCGACGCGATGAAGCCTGGCCGGTGCCGCCCTATTACGGCGCGCAACAGCATGCTGATGCTCGATGGTTCTGGCATGCGCGGCGACATTATCGGCAGGAGAACGATCTCTGGCTGACGCTGGTGGACAGCCGTTTTGATCCCTTTGCCGCCGATGAAGCGTCCACGCTGACGGCAACGCTTCTGTGTACCAACGGTGAGTGCGCGTCGTCGCTGATGGCCGGAACTCCGCTGGCCTTTGAGTTTCCGGGGCCGATAGCGCAGGCGTGCTTGCTGGGCACGCCGACGAGTCCGGGCCAGTCCGTAAGGCAGCGGAACGCTCGCTGGAAGTTGGTTTCCTCGCTGGTGCTCAATCATGTGTCGTTGACCGAAGGCGACGAGGCGCTGGCGTCACTGAAAGAGATGCTCTCTCTGTATGCTTCTTCGGGGGAATCGGCGGCGGTCTGGCAGCAAATCGACGGCATCCGCGCGATGCGCTGCGAACGGGCCAGCGAACATTCTGGTCGCGATGCATGGCGTGGCTGGCGTAACGGTATTCGGGTCACGCTGACGCTGGATCCTCAGGCGTTCACCGCCAGCAGTCGCCTGCTTTTTGCCGCGATCATCGCCCGTTTTCTGGCGCGTAACGCCACGGCAAACTGCTTTGTACATACCGTGTTGCAGGATGACAGCGAGGAGATCCCGCTATGGCGCGATACCGATCCCAGCCTGCCGATAGTGTGATAGCGCAGCTTCGGCGCGAACCCTGGCGCTTTTCGCTGGAGCAGTGCGTCCGGTTGCTCGAACTGAGCGGCGTGTCGCCTGAACTGCGCGGTGAGCTGGGGCTGACCTTTGCCCCGGCGGAGATTGGCCGTTTGCAGGGGGCGCGCGTAGAAGTGCGAAGCATCGGCCTGGGCGGAGCGGACGGCGTTTTACCCTACGAGGAACTGGAGGCGCTGCCACAGGCGGCACAGGATTTCCTCAACCTGTTTGAGCAGCGGATGATTGAACACGACTGCCGAAGCCGGAGCGTATATCGGCTGGCGACGCCTTATGCCCGACGAGAGCAGGCGGCAGGCGGCGAACTCATGCAGGCGCTGTGTGGATTTTTGACCACGGCGCGTCCGGCGCAGGTGCCGTTATCGCTGATCCAAAGCGGTCTGTTGGCAAACCGCAGGCGCGGTGCCGCAGGATTTGTCGCACTGGCGGCGGCGATGATGAACATCAGCGTGTCGGTGGAAGCGTTTGTGGGGCGCTGGCAGGGATTACCCGCCGATGCGCAGAGCCGCACCGGCTGTCGGCTGGGGCGCAACAGCGTGGCGGGCCGCCACGCCTGGCATCAACACGCGGGCATCCGGCTCCATCTGATCGCCAGCAGTGCCGCGCAATGGCGCACATTTTTACCCGGTGGCGAAGGCTTCACCACGCTGAGCCTGGCCGGACGCCTCTGGTTTGGCGCGGCGATTTCGCTGGAGCTTGTCATGCGCGGGACGTTGACGCTTGACACGCATCTGTCCCGCGCGCGGCCCCCGCGCCTGGGGCGTACCGCACAGCTACAGGGGCGCAAAGCGTCGCCGTGCTTCTGTCGTCTGTTTTTCAGGGAGGATGAACATGGATTTAAACGCGTTGGTACAACGACTGAACCCGAATTGCTTTCGCGCGCTGGAGCTGGCGGCTGAACGGAGCCGGGGACAGGGACACTGGTTTGTTGAACCCGAACATTTGTTGTTAGCTCTGCTGGATGAGGAACAGGGCGATCTGGCCTGTTGCCTCAGCGAGGCGGCGATCCCTGCGGACAGGCTGCGTGAAGAGATTCAGCGCACCCAGGCGCAGTTTAAAACTGGCTGTACGCGCATGCCGGTCTTTTCCGTCCAGCTAGTGGAACTGCTGGAAGGGGCGATTCTGCTGGCGACCTTCCAGCGTCTTGCATTGGTGCGTTCGGCGTTACTGCTGCTGGCATTGCTGACCCGCGAACGGCTGCGTAGCCAACTGGCACAGGGGATGCCGTTGTTGCTCGGCATTCAGGCCATGACGCTGGAAAATCAGTGGCGGAACTGGTGCCGACTTTCCGTGGAGGAACAAAACGGGCCGCAGTCTGATGATCGCCCTGACCATGAAAGCGGCGTACTGGAGCAATTTACCCACGACCTGACCCGCGATGCGCGCGAGGGACGGATCGACCCGATCATCGGTCGCGATAGCGAGATCCGCCAGTGTATCGACATTCTGCTACGTCGTCGGCAGAACAACCCGATTCTGGTTGGTGCGCCTGGCGTCGGGAAAACGGCCGTCGCCGAAGGGCTGGCGCGACGCATCGCTGAAGGCAGCGTGCCGCCGCCGCTGCGCGACGTGTCGCTGCTGGCGCTCGATCTTGGCCTGTTGCAGGCCGGCGCGGGCGTAAAGGGCGAATTTGAGCAGCGGCTTAAAGGGGTGATTGATGCGGTTAAAAAATCCCCACAGCCGATCGTTCTGTTCATCGACGAAGCCCATACGCTGATTGGCGCGGGTGGCGCCGAGGGCGGCAGCGACGCCGCCAACCTGCTGAAACCGGCACTGGCGCGCGGTGAGCTGCGAACTCTCGCGGCGACCACCTGGCAGGAGTACAAAAAATATTTCGAGAAGGATCCGGCGCTGGACCGGCGCTTTCAGCGTATCCAGATTGAAGAACCGGACGAGCATCGCGCGGTGGTGATGCTGCGGGCGGTCGCCGATAAGCTGGAAGCGCATCACGGCGTGCAGATCCTCGACAGTGCAATCCACGAAGCGGTGCGCCTGTCGCAGCGCTACATCTCCGGACGACAGCTACCGGACAAAGCCATCAGCGTGCTCGACACCGCCTGCGCGCGCGTGGCGCTGGCGCAGCATGACGTGCCGCCTGCGCTCGAAGAGATCCGCCAACAACGGGCGGCCATTGAGGAAGAGGGGCAACGGCTGAATCGCGAGCTGCTGGTGGGCGTTGATCATCACGACCGGCTGTGCGAGCTGGAGGCGCAGGCGGAGAAACTCCAGATTCAGGCGCGGGAAGTGGAAGGGCGCTGGCAGGATGAGCGCCAGCGGGTCGGCGAGCTGCTCGCTGCCCGTCAGCGGATGCTGAATCTGAGCGAACGGCTCGATGAAGATGACGAAGAGCTGGAACAGCAGCTGGTGGAATGCGCGGCGCTGATTGGCAAGCTGGAAACCGCCGCCGCGCAGCTGCGCGAGGAAGTGCCGCTGGTGGCCGATTGCG
Source organism: Citrobacter sp. Ct235 (assembly GCF_030332305.1). Lineage (NCBI taxonomy): Bacteria > Pseudomonadati > Pseudomonadota > Gammaproteobacteria > Enterobacterales > Enterobacteriaceae > Citrobacter > Citrobacter sp. Ct235. The sequence goes on along the minus strand of NZ_JAOWIC010000002.1, from coordinate 10,089 downwards.
TAGACGCCGCCACCGTCGCCGCCGTGATTAGCGGCTGGACGGGGATCCCGCTCGGGCAGATGCTGACCGATGAAGCCCACGCCCTGCGTACGCTGGTTGAGCGGATGAGCGAACGGGTGATGGGACAACAGGCGGCGCTGGAAACCATCGTTCAGCGCCTGCGCGCGTATCGCAGCGGCCTGACCGACCCGCAGAAGCCGGTCGGCGTGTTCCTGCTGGTGGGGCCAACCGGCGTCGGCAAAACCGAAACCGCGTATGCGCTGGCCGATGCCCTGTACGGCGGCGAACGTAACCTCATCACCATTAATCTTTCCGAGTATCAGGAAGCGCACACCGTCAGCCAGCTCAAAGGCGCACCGCCGGGTTACGTCGGCTACGGCAGCGGTGGGGCATTAACCGAAGCCGTGCGCCGTCGCCCTTATTCGGTGGTGCTGCTGGATGAAATCGAAAAGGCGCACCCGGACGTGCTGGAGGCGTTCTATAACGTTTTCGATAAAGGCGTGATGGAGGACGGCACCGGGCTGATTATCGATTTTAAAAATACGGTGATGCTGGCAACCAGCAATATCGGGGCGGAACTGATTCTGGAGACGCCGCTTTCTGAATTCAATAGCGAGCGGTTTAACGAGGCATTACGCGAGGAATTATTAACACATTTTCGTCCGGCGTTTTTAGCAAGGATGACCACGGTGGCCTATCGCTCGCTGGATGAAGAGATATTAAAAGGGATTGTGCTGGCGAAGCTGGAGAAATTAGCGCAGCGGTATTTAGTGGCGACCGGGGAGCGGTTAAATATGGATGAGGGGTTAATCGCGCGCGTTATGGAGAAATGCCAGGGTGCAGGAGCCAGGGATGTGGAAAACCTGGTGGTTGGGGAAGTGATGGGGCGAAATGATTGAACAGAGTACTATCTAAGTGGAGATGATATGAAATCTTTTTGGAAAAAATTAAGAAATATCACGACAGGTATTAATAGTATTGGTGATATAACGCTTCAAGGTCATATTCTACAAAGTGAGTACGATCCTATCTTGAACACGCCAAGAGTCATTAAGGTTAGAGCAACACCGTTTCTTCATAATCCAGGATATGCTTTATCTGAAACACAAGAATATGGACCTGATATTGAAAATGTTTTCTGGCTTCCTTGGTTAAATTATCGAGTTACTTATGCTGCCAGAGCTCAATACGAATACAGCAAGTCTTGTAATTTTTTTATTACTTCCGCTCTAACAGGTTGTCGTTTTACTGTTACACCTGATTTGGTACTACATGTTGCTCACGGTGCAATTGGAAGTACAGTATTTACTCGCACTGGCGCTGAGGAAGATATAACAGGAGCACGTCATCAAAGAACTCGGAGATTATCAATTTCACATGATAATCCTCCGAATGATATTTGTTATGGTATTAATGGCATACCCCACAGAACTTTAGTTTTTGGTGTAAAGCTGTTTGATGGGGTATGGACATATAAGATATTTAAATCCTTTCCTGCACCAGGAAGCTGGGAAACTATTTTATAGCTCAGAAGCTAAAGTATAATTTCACCTGATAAGTTGTATCATAAAAAGTAGGCCCGGTAAGCGTAGCGTCACCGGGCATTACGTACTCTACAAATATAAAAGGACTTTCCCATGCCTGACATCACTATTATAAAACTCACCGCCACGAATTTATCTGGCCTTACCGCCGCAACCGCGCAAACCGATTCTCAACTTAACGGCCTGACCATCGCCACGGTTACCGTCACCACCTCTGCGCCGTTAACGCTTGATACCGCGCTGGCGACCCATCTTACTGCCACAGTCAACAACGCCGACTATGACGGGCTGATTGCGGAGATTCACCAACTGCCCGCGACGCGTAACGCCGACTGCTATCAGTTTGTGCTGCGTCCCTGGCTGTGGTGGCTGACGCTTTCCAGCCATAATCGCGTCTTTCAGAACCTCAGCGCGCAGGAAATTGTCGAGAAGGTGTTTAAGGACGGCGGCTTTACTGACTACACATTTCAGCTCAAGGCCAAACCGGCAAAGCGCGAGTACTGCCTTCAATACAACGAGAGCGACTTTAACTTTGTGTCGCGACTGCTGGAACAGGAGGGGATCTTCTGGTTCTTCACCCATGTCGCGGGCAAGCACACGCTGGTGCTGGCGGATGACAACAGCGCGTTTCCGTCCATCCCCGGCGAGAAAAAGGTGAAGTATCTGGCGGCGCAGAGCGGTGAGCGGGAAGCCGGGGCGATTCGTTCGGCGGCGCTGCGCGTGCAAGCTACCGCGCAAGGATTTCAGACCAGCGATTTCAACTACGAGCAGCCGAAGGCCGCGCTCTTTTCGCAGGCGGGTGAGAAGAAAGGCGGGGTGCATTATCAGCATCCAGGGCGGTTTAGCGTCAAAGTCGACGGTGACGCGCTGGCGACGTGGAAGGTCAACGCCCTGACGTCACAGGCGAAGCAACTGGTCGGCGAAAGCGACTGCGCGACCTTAACCGCGGGCCACTGGTTCACCCTGACCGATCATGATGATAAGACGCTGAATACCGACTGGCTGGTCACCGCCGTCACCCACGACTACGACGGTGAGCACTACCGCAACCGCTTTACCGCCATCCCGAAAGCCACGCTCTATCGACCGCAAAGCAGCACGCCGAAACCGTTTATGCACACGCAAACGGCAACGGTGGTCGGCAAGCAGGGAGAGGAGATCTGGACCGATAAACTCGGCAGGGTAAAAGTGCAGTTTGCGTGGGATCGGGAAGGCAAACGTGATGAAACCAGCTCCTGCTGGCTGCGGGTGGTGACTGGCTGGAGCGGCAACGGCTTCGGTACACAGTTTATCCCCCGCGTCGGCCAGGAGGTCGTGGTGAGCTTTATCGACGGCGAGCCGGACAAACCGCTCGTCACCGGCTGCGTCTATAACGGCGTCAACGCGCTGCCCTATCCGCTTCCGGCGAATCAGACCCAGTCCGGTATTAAAACGCAAAGCAAAGCAGGCTTTAACGAACTGCGTTTCGACGACAAAAAGGATGCCGAACTGCTGGCGATGCAGGCGCAAAAGGATTTCCAGCTTACCGTGCTGAACGACAGTAACACGACAGTCGGCCACGATGACATTCAGAGCGTGAAAAACGACCGTACGCGCACCGTTGAAGAAGGCAATGAAACCGTCACGCTGAAGAAGGGCAACCGGGTGGTCAACATTGAAAAGGGTAGCGATACGCTGACGGTCAAAGATAAGCGTAGCGTGACGGTGAAAGGCGATCAGGAGCACGCGGTGGACGGCAATGAGACGCACAAGGTCAAAGGCAACTACACGCTGAACGTCGACGGCAATCTGACGATTAAGGTCAGCGGTACGCTCACGCTGGAAAGCGGTAAAACGCTGACGGTGAAGAGCGGGGCGGATCTGAAAGCCAGTGCGGCCGCGAACCTGAATCTTGACGCTACCAGTATCGCCAGCGATGCGAAGGGTTCGCTCACCCAGAAAGCGGCAACGATAAGCCAGGAGGCGAAAGCCACGCTGACCAGCAAAGCCAGTGCGATGCAGACCCTGGAGGGCGGCGGAATGCTGACGCTCAAGGGCGGGATGGTGAAGATCAACTAATGAGTGAGCGGCTGGGCTATCAGCAGGACACCACCCGGCTACAGGCTGGTCTGACGGACGGCCAGCTCAGTGGCGAGATGCGTATTGAGGAGCATGGGCGTCGGCTGATGGCGATGCACTATCAGCAGGGCGTTTTACACGGCGTCACCGAAAGCTGGCACCCCAATGGTCAACTGGCAATGCAGCAGGAATATCATCACGGCAGGTTGCAGGGCGTGGCGCGTTACTTCAGCGAAGAGGGCGTGTTGATCCGTGAGGAGCACTGGCGGGAAGGACAATTGCACGGCGAGTGCCGCTGCTTTTATCCGTCCGGGCAGATGCAGATGCGTGAACAGTGGCAGGACGGTCTGCGTCATCAACAGAGTGAACAGTTCTATCCCGATGGGGCCTGTGCCATGCGACAACAGTATGTCCTCGGTCGCCTGGCCCACGAACCCGAGCGCTGGCTGCCGGATGGCCGTGCCATCAATGCGTGGGGGCAACCCCAGTCGCGGTTCAGTAAATGGACGGAGCATCTGTAGGCGCGGTCGCGGCAGGTCAATGAAAGGTATGACGCTGCACGTACAGACTACGACTTTCCTGTTATGGAGCGCGGGCACAGAGTTCATAAAAATTAGTGTTACTTCCCTCCGGTTCGTCATCGTTTTACACGAGCGGCTTTCTGTACCTGCATAACGGTGTTTGCGCAAAGGTGATGATGTATGGTTGATCGAATGTACGTTCCGCCACTGGCTTCACGACGGGTGAAGCGAACCCAAATTCGCTCACGCGACAAATGGGTTGAAACGGATCTGTTTGTTGAGCAGGGGGTCAGGTATTTTTTTCGTGTGACCGGTAAGTGGTGCGATATGAACCATTGCTGCGACGCGAATGGTTATACCGCCGACTATCTTAATTTTGCCCGAATCTGGCTGCGTTGCCGCCACGAACCTGCGACCTGGTTTACCTTAATTGGCACTATCGATAAATCAACCGATACCATGTTTGTGATTGGTGACGGTGCCCGACTAAATAACGGCTGGATTGCGCCTCGCAGCGGTGAGTTAGTGGTCTTTGCGAATGATATTTCGGGGATGTACTGGAATAACTTTGGTTCGGTAGTGCTGGAAGTCTGGCGATGAAAAATGTAAGCGCATCGGAGGGTATCAATGTGAAAGCTATTTAAGAAAATAAAATATTCTCCTGCTTATTATATTTTACAGAGAATGACGGGAGTTTGTTAAGATGTGCCGGAATCGTGAAATTGTGATTGACCTTTTATTTAAAACAGTGACCGTTATTTTTTCTTTGTTTTTATTTGGTGATCTAATTGTTTATTAATTGATCTTTTATTGTTTTATATTTGTACTAATACCCATGCTATTTTTGTGCTATTAGTCACACTTATTGCTCGTTTTTGCCTCTTAAAAACACATTTGTGCCTTTTTTTTGTACAAGTTGTGCGATTTCAAAGTGTTTAAGATATTTTTTATGTTTCTTAACTTATTGTTTTAATTGTTAATTATTGGTAATGCTAACATCTGGCAATCATTTAAGATGAATTAAGCTTTTTTTGCTTTCCACTCCTCGTCGTAATACTCAGAATATTCCCTATCCAGTGATGTCCGCACTCCTGATAACGCTTACTGCGAATACCCGGGTAAGTGTCATTTTTAGGCTCTGCGAAAGGAAAAGAAAGCACGCTAATAATAGCGTTTTCTAAATAGGTCAACTCTGGAATATATATATCATTATCAGTGTGAGCGTGATTGTCGCTCAGGATGGCGTGAACCGGAAAAATTGGATATCAGGTCTGCAATAGCACATTGATAATTGTATATCTCATTACAGGTATGTTTACCCCGTATTCTTCCTGGCGGATGTAATACGGTTGCCTGGTATAACCGAAAATCGTCATTATATTTTTAGGATATTTGTTTTGAGCACTCGTATTGTTTTTTCATGGGTTACTCTGGCTCTTTCTCTCTGGGTAGCCACAACGCCATGTTTCGCCGCATTAGCCAATGTCGAAGAAACGAATCTGAAAGAAAGTATTTTATTTGCTTTTGATCGTGACCCTTCGGTAAGCAGCCAGGCCGCACAAATGGGTATTGGCCAGGCAATGACCGATGAAGCGAAAAGCGGCTGGATGCCACAAATTGGTTTAACCGCCAGCACCGGTCAAAATAAGACCACGGATTCCAGCGGTTCTCTCAATAACTCCGCTGCATGGGGCATTAGCGTCACACAGTTAGTTTATGACTTCGGTAAAACCAACAGCGCGATTGCTCAGTCAGAAGCCCAGTACGAAAGCTATCGCTATCAACTGATGAGTACGCTGTCTGATGTCGCGTCAAAAGCGGCGCTGGGCTACGTTGAAGTAAAACGCTATAGCGCATTGGTTGACGCCGCACGCGAGAATATCGTCGCGCTGGAGAACATTCAGCATCTGGCGCAACTTCGCGCCAGTGCAGGTTTGAGTTCGACTTCAGACGATTTGCAAACGCAGACCCGTATTGCCGGAATGCGCGCCACGCTGGAGCAGTACTCCGCCGCGCTGCAGAAAGCGAAAGCGGTCCTCGCCGTACAAACGGGTGTCAGTGCTAACCGTTATGCCCGCCTTCCTGAAAACCTTGAAGTTAAACAAGTCACTGTTGAAAACATCGACTACGCGAAGATCCCCTCGGTACTCGCGGCACGGGCGATGGTGACCTCCGCACAACACGGCGTCGAGCGCGCAAAAGCACAGCATATGCCGACGGTGAGCCTGAAAGCGGGCCGTACTCGTTATGAGTCAGACAACCGCGGTTACTGGGACGACCAAATCCAGTTAAGTGTGGATGCGCCGCTGTATCAAGGGGGGGCGGTCTCCGCTCGTGTTGACCAGGCAGAAGGCGCGAAAGCGATGGCCGCCTCCGAAGTGGATCAGGTGCGTTACGAGATTCTGCAAAAAGCCTCTGCGGCGATGGCAGACTGGAAAGGTGCACGAGGCCGTGAAGATGCCGGCAAGTTCCAACTGGTCAATGCCGAACAAACCCGTCGCGTTTATAAGCACGAATACACCCTGAGCAAGAAAAGTATCAATGACCTGTTGAGCGTCGAACAAGACGTCTGGCAGGCGGAGTCTTCACGAATCAACGCTGAATTTGATGGCTGGAATGCGGCTATCAGTTACGCGACGGCAATCGACAACCTGCTGCCCCTGATCGGGATAGAAAAACAGGCGTCGAAAAAGCTGCCTGATCTTCAGTAGCGACGCGAACCCCACTCAACCGACTCTCTCCGGGAAAACACCGGACGACTATTACTGATTAACTGACCTTATGAGCCAGATGATGAATACCTTAAAAACCGCAAACATTATTAATCGTCACACCGCAAAGAAAACCGTACTGTCCGGCGAAGGCAACCTTTCCGTAGCTGTCTCTGGTGCATCCATCATTGAAATCCTGGGTTCCGCTCAGGATGTGGCGCGTTATGTCCGCCAGGGTAATGACCTGCTGATTTACATGAAAGATGGCAGCGTGATCCGTTGCAGTGGCTATTTCACTGAAGAGCCGGAGTCAAAATTGCACTCCGAGCTGGTATTCAGCGATGAAACGGGCCTGACACATGTGACGTTTGACGAGATTGGCGATGTCGCCAGCCTTGATGCCGTGGAACTGACGGCGCACGCGACGCCTGTCGACAGCCTTGAGCCTCTGATGGCGGAAGCGGCCAGCGACGATAATGATTTCCCGTGGGCGTGGCTCGCGGGGGCAGGACTGGGTGGCGGCGCAATTGGCGCACTGCTGGCTAATGGTGATAGCGGTAAAACCAAAACCGTCACTGAAACCCAAACCGAAGTGGTTGATAACACCAAAAATACGCCGACGTATATGGTCACCGATAAGAAAGGGGACAAACAGGGCGGACTGTCAGCCAATGACACGACCGATGACAACACCCCAACCTTCAGCGGGACGGGTCATCCGGGCGCCACCATTCAGATTAAAGACAGCCACGGCAACACCATTGCCAGTACGATGGTGGATGCCAATGGCGTCTGGACCGTGCTGCTGCCAGTACAGACCGACGGGACTCACACCTGGTCTGTTGTGCAGATCAACGGCAACGACACCACTTCCGCCGGTAGCATTACGATCAATGTAGATACCACCATTGCCACATTGACGCTGGCAACCACCGCCGGCGATAACATCGTTAATGCCAGTGAACAGTCCGCTGGTTTTACACTTTCTGGTGCCAGCAGCCATTTGGCACAGGGCACAACACTGACGGTAACGCTGAACGGTAAAACGTACGTCACCACCGTGGGTGCAAACGGCGAATGGCAGGTTAACGTGCCGGCCGCCGATGCGAACGCGCTGGCAGACGGCAGTTGGACCGTCGCGGTTAGCGGACAAAATGCGGCGGGTAATGCGGTCTCGGGCAGCCAGGTTATTACGGTAGATACTCAGCCACCGCTGCTGTCGATGGACAACATCGCCATCGACCAGATTATTAACGCCGCTGAGCATAACGCGTCTCTGGTTTTGAGCGGGAAAACCACGGCTGAAGCCGGGCAGACGGTGACGTTGATGTTCAATGGCAAAACGTACACGGCGACCGTGGCAGCCGATGGCACCTGGTCTATGACGCTGGATGCGGCTGATGTGCAGGCGCTGGCGGACGGTAACCACTCCCTGACGGTTTCGGTAAACGATAAAGCCGGAAACGCGACAAACATTTCTGAATTAGTGACCGTTGATACCACGGCGCCGATTCTGACGGTCAACACTGTTGCAGGCGATAACATACTGAATGACGATGAACAGGATGTCGCACAACTGATCTCGGGGATGGCGAATGGTGCCGCGCCTGGCGACGTTGTCACCGTTCAGTTTGGTAACCAGACCTTTACCGGCGTTGTACAAGCGGACGGTAGCTGGAGCGTCGGCGTTCCGGCGTCGGTGTTCAATTCCATGAGTAACGGCCAGCATACGATCACGGTGACCGTGACGGATGCGGCAGGCAATACCAGCACCGCGACTCATGATGTGACGCTCAACAGCATGGCTGTTGGGATCACCGTGGACCCTATCAGTGTTGATAACGTGCTGAATGCGCAGGAGTCTATGCAACCGCTGACCCTCAGCGGCACCAGCACCCTGGCTGACGGCAGCACGGTGACCGTGATGCTCAACAATATCGCCTACACCACGACGGTCAATAACGGTACCTGGTCTGTTCAGGTGCCGGTTTCTGACGTGCTGAATCTGGCGAACACAATTTATAACGTGACCGTCAGCGGGACAGATTCCATTGGCAACAGTGGGACGACCACTGCATCATTCCTTGTCGACACGACGCTGCCGCAGGTGATTGTCAATAATTTCGCCACGGACAACCTGGTGAACAACACCGAAGCCAATAGCGATCAAATCTTAAGCGGTCGCGTGACAAATGCCGCAGCAGGCGACACGGTTTCCATCATGGTGGGCGGCAAGCATTATACCGCCACCGTAGAAAATGATTTGAGCTGGAAAGTAACCATTCCGGCGAGCGACCTGAACAGCTTTGGCGATGGTGATCTGACCTTTACCGCTTCTGTAACGAACAGCCACGGCAACACCGGTACCGGCGATCGCGATATCAACATCAACGCGTCGTTGCCTGGCCTGCGTATCAATACCCTCTCTGGCGACGACATTATTAACGCCATCGAACAACATCAGGATTTGGTGGTCACCGGGAGCAGCAGCCATCTGGCGGCAGGTACGACGATCAACGTGACTATCAATAACGTGACTTACCAGACGGTCGTTGATAGTAGCGGTAACTGGCAGATTGGGATACCGGCTGCGGATCTGCAAAGCTGGACCGCAGGCCAGGTGGTGGTGAATGCCAGCGCACAGGATGCCTGGGCAAACACGGTGACGGTTGACCACCAGGTCGAACTCGATCTGGATCCTGTCGCGATCTCCATTGATACCGTCTCCACCGATGATCTTATCAATAGCGCCGAACAAGGGGGCGACCTGCTGATTTCTGGTCAGACTCAGGGCGTTGAAGCGGGTCAGACGGTAGTGGTGAAGTTCGCCGGTCAGACCTTTACTGCGCTGGTTCAGACCGATGGTTCATGGAGTGTAACCGTGCCGCCTTCGGCCATTGCATCACTGACCGACAGCCGCGAACAGATCAGCGTTAGCGTCACCAATGTCAGTGGTAACACGGCCGATGCGGGTCGTACCGTCACTCTGGATACCGCTGCGCCATTGATTACGATCAATACCATTGCCGCTGACGATATCCTTAACGCCACCGAATCACTGGCGGACCTGGTGATCACCGGGACCACCACCGCACCGGCCGGTCAGACGGTGACCGTGACCATTAACGGCAACGACTACACGGCGCTGGTACAGGCGAACGGTACCTGGAGCGTGACCGTTCCGGCCGCAGAAGCCGGTGCCCTGACCACCGGCAGTGTTACCGCCACGGTCTCTGACGCGGCCGGCAACACCGG
>NZ_JAOWIC010000049.1:450601-1506854 GCF_030332305.1 Citrobacter sp. Ct235 | reverse complement strand
CTGGGATACCGGGAGATCAAGCAGACGATGCAACTGAGCAGGCTGACACTGCGAAGTAAAAAGCCGGAGCTTGTGGAGCAGGAGTTATGGGGAGTCTTACTGGCTTATAATCTGGTGAGATATCAGATGATTAAAATGGCGGGACATCTGAAAGGATACTGGCCGAATCAACTGAGCTTCTCAGAATCATGCGGAATGGTAATGAGGATGCTGATGACGCTGCAGGGTGCTTCACCGGGTCGAATCCCGGAACTGATGCGTGATCTTGAAAGTATGGGGCAACTGGTAAAGTTACCGACAAGAAGAGAAAGAGCCTTCCCGAGAGTGGTAAAGGAGAGGCCCTGGAAATACCCCACAGCCCCGAAAAAGGGCCAGTCAGTTGCTTAACTGACTGGCATTACAGCTCAGGCTGTCCTTTTTTACGTACATGCAAAACTTAATCCGCGCGACCCATATAACGGCGCTCTTCAATATGAATGCGGATTTTTTCACCGGCGCTCAGGTATTCAGGAACCAGAATGACCAGACCGGTACTCAGCGTCGCTGGCTTGTTGCGCGCACTGGCGGAAGCACCTTTAATACCAGGAGCGGTTTCCACGATTTCCAGATCAACCGTCTGTGGCAGTTCGAGCGCCAGCAGCTGACCGTCCCAGGTCAATACCTGCATATCTGGCATCCCGCCTTCCGGAATAAACAGCAGCTCTTCTTCGATCTGATCTTTGGTGAAGGTATAGGGCGTGTAATCTTCTTTATCCATGAACACGTATTCGTTGCCATCGACATAGGAGAAGTCGACGCCACGGCGGCTCAAGGTGACGGTATCTACAATGTCATCGCCCTTGAAACGTTCTTCCACTTTCAGACCGGTACGGACATCGGAGAAACGCATTTTGTACAGCGTTGCTGCGCCACGGGCGGTCGGGGACTGAATATCGATATCTTTCACAATCAGTAGCTTGCCGTTGTAATTCAGTACCATACCTTTTTTGATTTCGTTCGCTCTTGGCATCGAAAAGATCCTGTTATAGAGATTAGCTAAATTATCGCGTCAAACTACTCGCGCCGGGTCATTCAGGCAAGCGGAATTCACCTTTTGCTGGTGCAAAAAAGGTGGTACTGTGCGCGCCTGTCCGGTGGTCATAATAAAGAGAGTCAGACTATGGAATGCCGTCCGGATTGTGGGGCGTGTTGCACCGCACCATCGATTTCCAGTCCCATCCCCGGCATGCCTGAGGGCAAGCCCGCCAATACGCCGTGTATCCAGCTTGATGAACACATGCGATGTAAAATTTTCGCGTCTCCACTGCGGCCAAAAGTGTGCTCCGGACTGCAGCCAAGTGCGGAAATGTGCGGCGAATCGACTCGCCAGGCGATGACCTGGCTTATTGAACTGGAGGCGCTGACGGCGCCTTAAACATCCTTAATACGCGTCAGGCAAACCATCGTGGCGATAATCATCACCAGCGCAAACCAGAAGACGGCATGGTAGTTCCAGATTTCTGCGGCAATGCCCGCCAGTGACCCGGCGATAATCCAGCCGACGCGGATGGTATTAGTGTAGAGCGTTGTCGCTGAACCCGCCTGACCCGGCATCAGATCCTGAAAATAGAGCATGCCGATCCCGCCGAGAATACCGATGTAGATGGCGTTCAGCAGTTGTAAACCCAACAGCACCACAGGGGAGTGCGCGACCAGCATTCCTGCGTAAAAGCAAAAACCGGCGGCGACCGCAATACACATTAGCAGGCGTTTGCCCAGCCGTTTTGCGAAGTAGCCGGCAATCAGCATCGTCGGGATTTCCAGTCCGGCCGCCGTACCCATCATCACGCCCGCCAGTTTTTCCGGCAGATGCAGCTCATTAATAATAAACAGCGGCATATTAATGATATACAGGCTGTTGGTACCCCACATTAAGGTGCAAATCGCAAACAGTAACAGGGTATCCCGACGGTTTCGACGCGGCGCTTCCAGCGTACCGGTGGCCAGTGTGGTTTCTTTACGCATAGACGGTAAGAAAAACCACACCATCGCGCCGCAAACCACAAACGCCACTGCGGCGCTGAGGTACATCACCGTAAAGCTGAAACCCATCGCCAGCGCGTAAGCCAACGGCGGACCTATCACCCACGCAAGTGAAACCTGGGCGCGCAGTATGGAACTGAACATCACCGCTTCACGACCTGTGCGGTCAGCATGTTCGCGGGCGAGAGCAAACATTTGCGGGTTGGCGGTCGAGCCAAAGCTGCTGAGAAACACGCCGACAAACAGCAGGATAAAGTAGTTACGATTCCAGGCAAATAACACGCACGCCAGCATGCCCAGTGCACAGCAGAAGACGATCAGCTGTTTGCGATCGCCCTTTCTGTCTGAACGTCCTGCCAGAAACTGGCTGACCAGAATGCCGATCACCGCACTGCCGGTAAAAAAGAAACCGACCATCCCCGGGCGCGCATGGACTTCATCGGTCAGAAAGAGGCTCAGCGTGGGGGTTTGTAGCGCACCTGCAATACCGGTGAGAAAGGCGACAATAAGGAAAGCCGTAGACGTCAGGTCAAACGTTTTTGGCGTGGCGGCAGCGGGGGTGTTGTGCATGTTCTGGTATCAGTAGTGTGATGAGACGCGGAGTTTACGCCGCTTAGCTGAAAATAAACAGATGACTAAATCAAAATCGCCACGAAAAATCAAAATGGCATTTCACTCTGGCAATGCGGTTAGCTGACGCTGCTGAACCTTAAACGAAATAGCGCTGTATTTGCTTCAGCACCTTTTCGGTAATGAGGCAAAAATGTGCATTGCTTCTAAATTTTGCGATCAAAAATGCAACTTTTCTTGCGTGCTGAAGCAGAAAGAGTAAGACTTCTTGAAACGTTTCAGCGCTGTCGAGTTTCAGTTGAGGAAACCGTATAGCGTCTTTTTTCTCATGTAAGCTGAATCGTTTCAATTCAGCAGGAGAGGAGAACCATGTTTCAGTTATCCGTTCAGGACATTCATCCGGGCGAGCAGGCCGGAGACAAACAAGAAGCTATCCGTCAGGTCGCCGCTGCGTTAGTGCAGGCCGGTAACGTAGCGGACGGCTACGTAGACGGCATGCTCGCTCGCGAGCAGCAGACTTCCACTTTTCTCGGCAACGGGATTGCGATTCCACACGGCACCACCGACACCCGCGATCAAGTGCTGAAAACCGGCGTTCAGGTTTTTCAGTTCCCGCAGGGCGTGACCTGGGGTGACGGTCAGGTGGCTTACGTGGCGATTGGTATTGCCGCCAGCTCCGATGAGCACCTTGGTTTACTGCGTCAACTGACGCACGTGCTGAGTGACGACTCCGTGGCTGAACAGCTTAAGTCAGCGACCACGGCGGAAGAACTGCGTGCGTTGCTGATGGGCGAAAAGCAGAGTGAGCCGTTGAAGCTCGACAACGAGACGCTGATGCTGGATGTCGCCGCGACCGACTTAGTGACGTTGCAGGCGCTGAACGCGGCGCGTCTGAAAGAGGCAGGCGCGGTAGATGCGGTGTTTGTCGCGAAAGTGATTAACGATCGGCCGATGAACCTGGGGCAAGGGATCTGGCTGAGCGACAGTGCTGAAGGTAACTTGCGCAGCGCTGTGGCGGTGAGCCGTGCGGCGAATGCCTTTGACGTCGAGGGCGAAAAGGCGGCACTGCTGGTGACCGTCGCCATGGCTGACGATCGGCCTGTTGAGGTGCTGAAGCGTCTGGGCGATCTGCTGCTGGACACGAAAGCTGACCGTCTGCTGAACGCTGATGCGGCCACCGTACTGGCGCTGCTGACCAGCGATGACGCGCTGACGGATGATGTGCTGAACGCCGAGTTCGTCGTTCGTAATGAGCACGGCCTGCATGCCCGTCCGGGGACCATGCTGGTCAATACGATTAAACAATTTAACAGTGAAATTACCGTGGCAAACCTTGATGGAACCGGCAAACCGGCAAATGGACGTAGTCTGATGAAAGTGGTGGCTCTGGGCGTGAAGAAAGGGCATCGCCTGCGCTTTACGGCGCAGGGGGCTGATGCTGAGCAGGCGCTGAAAGCAATTGGCGAGGCCATCGCTGCCGGTCTCGGGGAGGGCGCATAATGAGCAGACGTGTTGCTACGATCACGCTAAACCCGGCCTACGATCTGGTGGGATTCTGTCCTGAAATCGAACGCGGTGAAGTTAACCTGGTGAAAACCACCGGTCTGCACGCGGCGGGTAAAGGGATCAACGTGGCAAAAGTGCTGAAGGACCTCGGGATCGACGTAACGGTCGGTGGTTTCCTCGGCAAAGATAACCAGGACGGTTTTCAGCAGTTGTTCAGCGAACTGGGTATTGCTAACCGTTTTCAGGTGGTGCAGGGGCGTACCCGCATCAACGTCAAGCTGACGGAAAAAGATGGTGAAGTCACCGACTTCAACTTCTCCGGTTTTGAGGTTACGCCTGCCGACTGGGAGCGTTTTGTTAATGATTCCCTGAGCTGGCTGGGTCAGTTTGACATGGTGTGCGTCAGCGGCAGTTTACCGTCCGGCGTAAGCCCGGAAGCGTTTACCGACTGGATGACGCGTCTGCGCAGTCAGTGTCCATGCATTATCTTTGATAGTAGCCGTGAAGCACTGGTTGCGGGACTGAAAGCCGCGCCGTGGCTGGTAAAACCAAACCGTCGCGAACTGGAAATCTGGGCCGGTCGTAAGCTGCCGGAAATGAAAGATGTGATTGAGGCAGCGCATGCGTTACGTGAACAGGGTATCGCACATGTGGTGATCTCCCTGGGCGCGGAAGGTGCGCTGTGGGTGAATGCCTCAGGAGAATGGCTCGCCAAACCGCCTTCGGTGGATGTGGTTAGCACCGTGGGGGCAGGGGATTCAATGGTCGGCGGCCTGATTTACGGTTTGCTGATGCGCGAATCCAGTGAACATACGCTGCGTCTGGCGACAGCCGTCGCTGCGCTGGCGGTCAGTCAGAGCAATGTCGGTATTACCGATCGTCCGCAGTTGGCCGCAATGATGGCGCGTGTCGACTTACAACCGTTTAACTGACAGCAGGAGAGGCATAATGAAAACGCTGCTGATTATTGACGCTAACCTCGGGCAGGCCCGCGCTTACATGGCGAAAACTCTGCTCGGTGCGGCGGCGAATAAAGCAAATCTGGAAATCATCGACAATCCAAATGACGCTGAACTGGCGATCGTATTGGCCGATGCCATCCCTAATGACAACGCGTTGAACGGCAAAAAAGTCTGGTTAGGCGATATTGCCCGGGCGGTTGCGCACCCTGAACTGTTTCTTAGCGAAGCCAAAGGTCACGCTAAGCCATACAGCGCACCGGTTGCCGTAGCACCTGTAGCCACGACCAATGGCCCGAAACGTGTTGTGGCCGTGACGGCGTGCCCGACCGGCGTCGCGCATACCTTTATGGCGGCGGAAGCGATCGAAACCGAAGCGAAAAAACGCGGCTGGTGGGTGAAAGTCGAAACCCGTGGTTCTGTGGGCGCCGGCAATGCCATTACGCCGGAAGAAGTGGCGCAGGCTGATCTGGTCATTGTGGCGGCAGACATTGAAGTGGATCTGGCAAAATTTGCCGGTAAGCCAATGTACCGTACTTCTACGGGTCTGGCGCTGAAGAAAACCGCGCAGGAACTGGACAATGCCGTGGCGCAAGCCGTGGTGTATGAGCCAACCGGCAAAGCGCAGGCTGCGGCGAATGAAGGGAAAAAAGAGAGTGCAGGCGCGTATCGTCACCTGTTGACGGGCGTTTCCTACATGCTGCCGATGGTGGTTGCCGGTGGTCTGTGTATCGCGCTCTCCTTTGCTTTTGGTATCGAAGCGTTCAAAGTCGAAGGGACGCTGGCGGCGGCGCTGATGCAGATTGGCGGCGGTTCAGCCTTTGCGCTGATGGTGCCGGTTCTGGCGGGATACATTGCCTTCTCGATTGCTGACCGTCCGGGTCTGACGCCGGGTCTCATCGGCGGTATGCTCGCCGTCAGCACGGGGTCAGGCTTTATTGGCGGGATCATTGCGGGTTTCCTCGCAGGCTATGTGGCGAAGGCCATCAGCACGAAGCTGAAGCTGCCGCAGAGTATGGAAGCGCTGAAACCGATCCTGATCATTCCGCTTATCTCCAGCCTCGTGGTCGGTCTGGCCATGATCTACCTCATCGGTAAACCGGTCGCCGGGATCCTCGAAGGGTTGACGCACTGGCTGCAAACCATGGGGACGGCGAATGCGGTACTGCTGGGGGCAATCCTTGGCGGGATGATGTGTACCGACATGGGTGGCCCGGTTAACAAAGCGGCGTACGCGTTTGGCGTTGGTCTGTTGAGTACACAAACGTATGCGCCAATGGCGGCCATTATGGCGGCAGGCATGGTGCCGCCGCTGGCGCTGGGACTGGCAACGATTGTTGCGCGTCGTAAGTTCGACAAGGCGCAGCAGGAAGGGGGTAAAGCGGCGCTGGTACTCGGCCTGTGCTTTATCACCGAAGGGGCTATTCCTTTCGCCGCGCGCGATCCGATGCGTGTTCTGCCGTGCTGTATTGTTGGCGGCGCGTTGACGGGAGCAATCTCTATGGCGGTTGGCGCAAAACTGATGGCACCGCATGGCGGTCTGTTTGTTCTGCTGATCCCTGGTGCGATTACCCCGGTGTTGGGATACCTGATTGCCATTGTTGCCGGTACGCTGGTGGCGGGTCTGGCCTATGCTTTCCTGAAACGCCCGGAAGAGGATGCTGTCGCCAAAGCGGCATAATGTTATCGCTGCATACAAGGGCAGAGCGTTCTCTGCCCTTTTTTTTATCTTCGTTTTGTGCCCTTCCTCGCAAATTTTTCCTCGCTTACAAACTGTATCTATAAAAAATTGTGATTCTGTTCATATCTGGCGGTTTTAGCCCTTGCCAGTGCGTTTACTTTCATCAAAACAAGTTTACTATGAACACATGTTTGAATGTAAACATGTGCTCTAATAAGTTGTTTGAGCCGTGAATAGTCTTAACGATCTCATTGTCATGGTATTTTCATACCAGGAGATGTGCTATGCGAGAAAAGGAATACATCATCACGATTGGTTCCGCCAATATGGACGTTGCAGGATATTCGCATGCTTCTTTAAATTATGCGGACTCAAATCCTGGAAAAATTAAATTTACACCGGGCGGGGTAGGTCGCAATATCGCTCATAATCTTGCCCTGCTCGGAAAAAATTCCTGGTTAATGACGGCGGTTGGCAATGATTTCTATGGGCAATCATTATTGGCGCAGACGAATCAGTCTGGCGTGCATGTGGATAATTGCCTGATTGTCGCCGGTGAGAATACCTCTAGTTATTTATCGCTTCTCGATAATACCGGTGAAATGCTGGTGGCAATCAATGACATGAGCATTACCGAACATATTTCGGCGGCATTTCTGGCCCAGCATCTCGATTTCATCCGTGGTGCCAGTGTGATTGTGGCGGATTGTAATATCAGTGAACAGACGCTGGCCTGGCTACTGGATAATGTGGGGAATGTTCCGGTGTTCGTTGACCCGGTATCGGCGTGGAAATGCGTGAAAATCCGCGAGCGTTTAGCTCAGATTCACACGCTTAAACCCAACCGTCTTGAGGCGGAAACCCTCAGCGGCATCGCGCTTTCAGGGCGTGAAGATGTCGCGAAAGTCGCTGCCTGGTTCCACGAGCGTGGCCTGCATCGCCTCGTGCTGAGTATGGGGGGGGACGGGGTCTATTACAGTGAAAGAGGCGGCGACAGCGGCTGGTCGCTACCGATAAAAACCCACGTAGTTAACGTCACCGGAGCGGGAGATGCCATGATGGCGGGACTTGCCTCCTGCTGGGTTGAAGGCATGCCTTTCATTGATTCTATCCGATTTGCACAGGGTTGTTCTTCGATGGCGCTGGCCAGTGAATATACCAACAACCCTGAATTATCTGTTGCGAACGTTAAAACCCTTGTGGAGAACACAGAATGTCTGAATTAACGCTTTCCTCTGAATTACTGCATATTTCGCCAGAAGTCCAGGACGCTATTAACAGTAATAAACCGATTGTTGCGCTTGAGTCGACGATTATTTCTCACGGTATGCCTTTTCCACAAAATGCGCAGACGGCAATTGAAGTTGAAGAAACAATCCGTAAACACGGAGCCGTGCCGGCAACGATTGCCATTATTGGCGGGGTAATGAAAGTTGGGTTGAGTAAAGAAGAAATTGAATTATTAGGTCGCGAAGGACATAGCGTCACTAAAGTCAGTCGTCGTGATTTGCCGTTTGTCGTGGCTGCCGGAAAAAATGGCGCGACCACTGTCGCCTCGACCATGATTATTGCCGCGCTTGCTGGTATTCACGTTTTTGCAACCGGCGGCATTGGCGGTGTTCACCGCGGTGCTGAACATACATTTGATATTTCCGCCGATCTTCAGGAACTGGCCCATACCAATGTGACCGTGGTTTGTGCCGGTGCGAAATCTATTCTCGATTTAGGTTTAACCACGGAATATTTAGAAACGTTCGGCGTGCCATTAATTGGCTATCAGACCACCGCGTTACCGGCATTTTTCTGCCGTACCAGTCCGTTTGAAGTCAGCATTCGTCTCGACAGCGCGAAGGAAATTGCCCGGGCGATGGCGGTGAAATGGCAAACCGGCCTGAACGGCGGTCTGGTGGTTGCCAATCCAATCCCGGAAACCTATGCCATGGCGGAAGAGAAAATCAACGCGGCGATTGACCAGGCCGTCCGGGAAGCGGAAGAACAGGGCGTTGTCGGCAAAGAAAGTACGCCGTTCCTGCTGGCGCGCGTCGCTGAATTAACCGGCGGCGACAGCCTGAAGTCCAACATTCAACTGGTGTTTAACAACGCCGTACTGGCCTGCGAGATCGCGAAGGAATATCAACGCCTCGCCTGACAATAACGAACGGGCAGCTCGCGGTCGCCCGAAACCACCAAAACCTGGCTTCGCGCCGGGTTTCCTGGCATGAAGGGAAATCATTATGGATATAATGAGAAGTGTTGTGGGTATGGCGGTATTGCTGGTGATCGCATACTTACTGTCGGTGAATAAAAAGCACATCAGCTTACGTACCGTAGGCGCTGCGCTGGTACTGCAAATCGCGATTGGCGGGATCATGCTCTACTTCCCGCCGGGCAAATGGCTGGTTGAGCAGGCCGCGTTGGGCGTGCATAAGGTCATGTCTTACAGTGACGCGGGCAGCGCCTTTATCTTTGGTTCCCTGGTAGGGCCAAAAATGGATGTGCTGTTTGATGGTGCCGGGTTTATTTTTGCCTTCCGCGTGCTCCCCGCCATTATTTTTGTGACAGCGCTTATCAGCCTGCTGTACTACATCGGCGTGATGGGGCTGCTGATTCGCATTCTGGGCGGGATTTTCCAGAAAGCCCTGAATATCAGTAAGATTGAATCATTTGTTGCGGTCACGACGATTTTCCTCGGGCAGAATGAGATCCCGGCGATCGTGAAGCCGTTTATTGACCGCCTGAATCGCAACGAACTGTTCACTGCTATCTGTAGCGGGATGGCCTCGATTGCGGGTTCGATGATGATTGGCTATGCCGGCATGGGCGTGCCGATTGATTATCTGCTGGCAGCCTCGCTGATGGCGATTCCGGGCGGGATCCTGTTTGCCCGTATTCTGAGTCCGGCAACGGAAGCGTCAAAAGTCACCTTCGAAAACCTCTCTTTCACCGAGACGCCACCAAAAAGCATTATCGAAGCCGCGGCAAGCGGGGCGATGACCGGGCTGAAGATTGCCGCCGGCGTGGCGACGGTGGTCATGGCGTTTGTCGCAATTATCGCGCTGATTAACGGCATTATCGGCGGAATTGGCGGCTGGTTCGGTTATGGTCATGCGACGCTTGAAGGGATCTTTGGCTGGGTGTTAGCTCCGCTGGCGTGGATTATGGGCGTTGACTGGAGTGATGCCACCCTGGCGGGGAGCCTGATTGGGCAGAAGCTGGCGATCAACGAATTTGTCGCTTACCTCAATCTCTCGCCTTACCTGCAGGATGGCGGCACCCTGGATGTGAAAACTATCGCCATCATCTCTTTTGCGCTGTGCGGGTTTGCCAACTTTGGTTCCATTGGCGTGGTGGTTGGGGCGTTCTCTGCCATCTCGCCTCAGCGTGCGCCGGAAATCGCCCAGTTGGGTATGCGTGCGCTGGCGGCAGCTACGCTCTCTAACCTGATGAGTGCGACTATTGCCGGGTTCTTTATTGGACTGGCATAGCGGGTAGCGGGAGTTTGCCGAACGGCGGCTGATGCCTTATCCGGCCTGGAGAAACGCTCCCAGGCCGGATAAGTTGTTTTTACTGGTTTGTTTTTAACAGATATAGCGCGTTATCAGCGGAAAGGGTGGGGTTGTTGATACTGACGCTGGCGCGTGACAGGGCCGCACAGGCCATCGCAAAATTCGCGCTTTCGCGAAAATCGCTCCCTTCCAGGAAGCAGTAGATAAGCCCGGCCATAAAACCGTCGTCAGCGCCGAAGCTGTCGACCACCGTATGCGCAGGCGGCGTGAGTAAGAATTGCTCACCGTCTTTCTCGCTACAGAAGACCGACTCATCTTCCAGACAGACAAAAATCTGCTTAATGCCCTGTTGGTGCAGAGCATTCACCGCGCTGAGCCGATCGGCGTCGCTGTTGATGGGATGACCCCATAAGATTTCCAGCTCTTTTTGCGTCGGTTTCAGCGTATGGATGCGCGTAAACCAGGTTTTCACCTTTGTCGCCTTGAACTCGGAAACGGTATCAATAAACACTGGAATATCATCAGCCACCGTAAAGACCCATTCGATGGCTTCCGGCGTCAGGTTACAGTCCGCCAGCACCACGCCAGCGTGGCGGATTAAATCCCGCGAGCTGTTTAGTAACTGCGGCGTTAGCTGCTGCAGGATGTGGGTATCGTTAATTGCCAACACCGTCTCTTCCTGCTGGTTGGCGATAGAGAGATAGGTGGAGGTGTTATGCCCGTGCAGGCGAATGCAACTGGAGATATTGACGCCCGCCTGACGCGTTTGTTCCAGCAGCGTCTCGCCATAAAAATCACTGCCGACAGCGGAAATCAGATGCACATCACGACCCAGCAGCGCGAGGTTATGGGCGATATTGCGCCCAACGCCGCCTGCGGAACAGTGGATACTGCCCGGATTGGACGCGGCCTGCGGGTAGTGGATATCCGCCATACCGCGAATATCCATGTTGATTGCTCCCACCACCACGCAATAGGCCTGTTCGGTGAGGATGTAACCTTTCCCTTTTATCGCCCCTTTACGCATCAGGTCCATGATGTGCGCGGCAACGCGAGAACGGCTGATCTGCAAAATGTCGGCGATTTCGTTTTGCTGAATCAGCGGGTTGCGGCGCAGAATTTTGAGTATCTGTTTTTCCCTGTCGTTCATGATTACGCAACCGCCGTTTCAGTCTGTTGCGCTTTCAGCCAGGCAATCTCTTCTCCCCAGATGTCGGGATTGATGGTTTCCAGCACCAGCGGGATGCCGTCAAAACGGGCGTCCTGCATGATCCAGCGGAACGCGTCGTGACCAATGTTGCCTTCACCCAGGCTGTGGTGGCGGTCAACCCGGCTGCCAAAGGTACTCTTGGCATCGTTCAGGTGCATACCGCGCAGATACTGAAAGCCGACGATGCGCTCAAATTCGGCAAAGGTTTTTTCACATTCAGCAGCGGAGCGTAAGTCATAGCCTGCGGCGAAGGCATGGCAGGTGTCGATGCAAACGCCGACGCGCGATTTGTCTTCCACGCCGTCGATGATGGCGGCGAGGTGTTCAAATTTGAATCCGAGATTGCTGCCCTGACCGGCGGTATTTTCAATCACCGCAGTCACGCCTTCGGTCTGAGCGAGGGCGATGTTGATTGACTCGGCAATCTTGGCCAGACACGCGTCTTCCGATATTTGCATCAGGTGGCTGCCCGGGTGAAAGTTAAGCAGGGATAAGCCGAGCTGCTCGCAGCGCTGCATTTCATCGAGAAAAGCGTCGCGGGATTTTTCCAGCGCGTCGCTGACCGGGTGGCCCAGGTTGATCAGATAGCTGTCGTGCGGCAGGATCTGAGCGGATGTGAAGTGATATTTCTCACAGGCGGCTTTAAAGTGATCGATGATTTGCGCGGTGAGAGGGGCGGCGCGCCATTGACGCTGATTTTTGGTAAAGAGCGCAAACGCGGTTGCCTCGATTTCAGCGGCGCGAATGGCGGCATTTGCCAGCCCGCCCGCTGCGCTGACGTGTGCTCCGATGTATTTCATTAAAACTCCTGTTAACCCTATACGCTTTATCCTTCAGGTTGCCTTTGCGTTGGTGGCGTTCACTCACCCCGGTCACGCATTTATGTACGCTCCCGGGGATGAATTCACTTGCCATCTTGATGCAACGTGAGTGGTTTTGCGTATAAACAAACAATCAACAAATAATTCCCAATCATAGCGGGTTAACAGGGTCAGGATGTAGCGAATTATGCAATAACGTGCTGGACCAGGACGTTAATCACGCCACCGCCGACAATCAGCCAGATGAACAGCACCAGCGCCATTAACAGCGGTTTCGCCCCGGCTTTTTTCAGCGCGCTCACATGAGTTGTCAGCCCCAGTGCCGCCATTGCCATGGCCAGCAGTACCGTATCCAGGGTGACCAGCATGTTCACTACCGCCTGTGGCAACAGGTGGAACGAGTTGAAAATGGCAACCACGATGAACAGAATTGCAAACCACGGAATGGTGATTTTGCTTTTTTCCCCACCGCTGGCCGGTGACAGTTGCTTAACACGTGCGGCCATAAAGATGAGGAACGGAGCCAGCATCATGACGCGCAGCATTTTGGCAATCACCGCCGCGTTTTCCGCATCCGGGTTGATCGCATGTCCTGCCGCCACAACCTGTGCCACTTCATGCATGGTGGAGCCAATAAAAATACCGTACGTTTCCGGGCTAAACCACTGAGCCAGCAGCGGGTACATCGCCGGGTAGAGGAAAATCGCCATCGTCCCGAAGATCACCACCGTCGCGACGGCGACCGTGACTTTGCTGGCCTCGGCTTTCACTACCGGCTCTGTCGCCAGCACCGCCGCCGCACCGCAAATACTGCTACCTGCGCCGATCAACCAGCTGGTCTGGCGATCCAGCCCAAAGACTTTCTGACCCAGAAAGCAGGCCAGCATAAAGGTGCTGGACAGCGTCAGAATGTCGATCAGAATGCCGCTGACACCCACGTCAGCAATCTGCGCGAAGGTGAGGCGAAAGCCGTAGAGGATAATCCCCAGGCGTAATAAATGTTGCTTGGCAAACAGGACGCCGCCGTCACAGCTTTTCCAGATCTGCGGATAGACGGTATTACCGATCACCATCCCCAACAAAATTGCTAAGGTGAGGGCGCTGAACCCGGCCCCTGCCACGGCGGGAATGGACCCGCCCCATAAGGCAACCCCGGTAATTACTGCACTCAGGGCAAGCCCCGGAATAAAATGCCACATTGTTCGACGATGAGTCGTTAAGGTGAGTTCTGTCATTGCCTTCTCCTCTTTTATGGGCAAAAGGTTACGGCGAACTGGCTTAAAAATAAAATTGATTATATATTTATAATTAATCTTTATAAGTGGTAAGCAACCATGCACATCACCCTGCGGCAACTCGAAGTATTCACTGAAGTTTTGAAAAGCGGCTCAACGACGCAGGCGTCGGTGATGCTGTCGCTGTCGCAGTCGGCGGTCAGTGCGGCGCTGACCGATCTGGAAGGCCAACTGGGTGTTCAGCTTTTTGATCGCGTAGGCAAACGGCTGGTGGTGAATGAACATGGACGCTTGCTTTATCCGCGGGCGCAGGCGTTGCTGGAGCAGGCGGTGGAAATTGAGCAACTGTTCCGCGAAGACAACGGTGCTATCCGTGTGTACGCCAGTAGCACTATCGGTAACTATATTCTTCCGGGGGTGATCGCCCGTTATCGTCGTGATTTCCCCACTCTTCCCCTGGAACTCAGCGTCGGTAACAGTCAGGACGTGATGACGGCGGTGCTTGATTTTCGGGTCGACATTGGGCTTATCGAAGGGCCGTGCCACAATACGGAAATCATCTCGGAGCCGTGGCTGGAAGATGAACTGGTGGTGTTCGCAGCGCCGTCTTCGCCGCTGGTACAGGGACCGGTGACGCTTGAACAACTCGCCGCTGCCCCCTGGATCCTGCGCGAGCACGGTTCCGGAACGCGGGAAATTGTGGATTATCTGCTGCTCTCGCACTTACCGAAATTTGAAATGGCGATGGAACTGGGAAACTCCGAAGCCATCAAGCACGCCGTGCGTCATGGGCTGGGAATTAGCTGTCTGTCACGGCGGGTAATTGATGAGCAACTCCAGGCGGGAACGCTCAGCGAAGTCGCGGTGCCGCTTCCGCGTCTGGTGCGTACGCTTTGGCGGATCCATCATCGCCAGAAACACCTCTCCAATGCGCTCCAGCGCTTCCTGAGCTATTGCGAATAACGCCAGAGGACCGATGCCTTACCGGTGATGAGTCCTGAAGGCTATAGGTCCACTATTCTCTGCTATTACTTATAATCCGCGGCCGGTCATGAAGGTCTCTTATAACAGCGCATTTGTGCCAGATGGAGAGCGTTTCGTCTGTTACAATCGCGCCTCATTTTTTGGATGGATAGCATTTTCACATGGTTTCCGAAACTAAAACCACAGAAGCGCCCGCGTTACGTCGCGAACTGAAGGCGCGTCACCTGACGATGATCGCCATCGGCGGCTCCATCGGTACCGGCCTTTTTGTTGCGTCTGGTGCCACCATTTCCGCAGCGGGTCCTGGCGGTGCGCTGTTTTCCTATATTCTGATTGGCCTGATGGTGTACTTCCTGATGACCAGTCTTGGCGAGCTGGCGGCGTATATGCCGGTGTCCGGTTCGTTTGCGACCTACGGTCAGAACTACGTTGAAGAAGGCTTTGGCTTCGCACTGGGCTGGAACTACTGGTACAACTGGGCAGTAACCATCGCCGTTGATCTCGTGGCGGCACAGCTGGTGATGAGCTGGTGGTTCCCCGATACCCCAGGCTGGATCTGGAGTGCGCTGTTCCTTGGTGTGATCTTCCTGCTGAACTACATCTCGGTCAGAGGCTTTGGTGAAGCGGAATACTGGTTCTCACTGATTAAAGTGGCAACCGTGATTATCTTCATCATCGTGGGCGTGATGATGATAGTCGGCATCTTCAAAGGCACCCAGCCGGTGGGCTGGAGTAACTGGACGACGGGCGATGCGCCGTTTGCCGGTGGTTTTGCGGCAATGATTGGCGTGGCGATGATTGTCGGCTTCTCTTTCCAGGGGACGGAGTTGATTGGTATTGCTGCCGGTGAATCTGAAGACCCTGAGAAGAACATTCCGCGCGCGGTGCGTCAGGTGTTCTGGCGAATCCTGCTGTTCTATGTCTTCGCTATTCTGATCATCAGCCTGATCATCCCGTACACCGATCCGAGCCTGCTGCGTAACGATGTGAAAGACATCAGCGTCAGCCCGTTTACGCTGGTCTTCCAGCATGCCGGTCTGCTCTCTGCGGCGGCGGTGATGAACGCGGTTATCCTGACGGCGGTGCTGTCGGCGGGTAACTCCGGGATGTACGCCTCAACCCGTATGCTCTACACCCTGGCCTGCGACGGCAAAGCCCCGCGTATTTTCGCGAAGCTGTCTCGCGGCGGCGTTCCGCGTAATGCGCTGTATGCTACGACGGTGATTGCTGGTCTGTGCTTCCTGACCTCGATGTTCGGTAACCAGACGGTTTACCTGTGGCTGCTGAACACGTCCGGGATGACTGGCTTTATCGCCTGGCTGGGGATTGCCATCAGCCACTATCGTTTCCGTCGCGGCTATGTCATGCAGGGCCGTGACCTGAAGGATCTGCCGTACCGCTCAGGCTTCTTCCCGCTGGGGCCGATCTTCGCGTTTGTCCTGTGTCTTATCATCACGCTGGGCCAGAACTACGAAGCGTTCCTGAAAGACACCATCGACTGGGGCGGCGTAGCGGCAACCTATATCGGTATTCCGCTGTTCCTGATTATCTGGTTCGGCTATAAGCTGACCCGAGGGACTCGCTTTGTTCGTTACAGTGAAATGCACTTCCCGGAACGCGTGAAGAAATAACAGCAACCGCACAAGTGAAACGATAAAAAACCCCGACGCTGTCGGGGTTTTTTGTTGGGGGAGACTCAGAAGTTGTACGTCAGACCTACCGTGTAGCGACGACCATCGAGGATTGTGTCGTAGGTATCGTAATCAATCTGTTTATCCAGTGCGTTATAAACCCCAGCCGTCACCAGCAGGTTTTTGTTCGCGTTGTATCGCAGACCGACATCAACCTGCGTATAGGACGGCGTACCCTGCGACATAGAGGTACGGCTCAGGTATTCAGAGGTTTTACCGCGGAAGTTCAGACGGCTCCAGAAGCCCACGGTCTCCGTTGCCTGCCAGTCCAGCGTCGTGTTAAACATATGCTTTGGCATTTTGTTTAATGGCTTGCCCTCGAATTGACCGCTTTTCTGTTCTGACTCGGTATAGGTGTAGTTGGCCGTCCAGTTGAGGTCGCGAGTCATTTTCCAGCCGAACGTCGATTCCACACCGCGCATATTGGCTTTATCAACGTTCACGCGATCGCTGATAAAATCATAGTGCTCGCTGCCAATCGTACAGGCCGGATCGGCGCTGCTGTTACAGCGGCGAACTTCGGTGATCTTGTCTTTGAAATCGGTATTGAACAGGGTGATGCCGGCGTTGAGGTTGTCGCCGTTATCCCACAGCAGCCCCAGTTCTTCGCTCAGGCTCTTTTCCGGCTTCAGATCCGGGTTACCGACGATAATGCCATTCAGACGACCGCCCCCGGTGACCTGACCCCAGTTTGCGGAGGATTGACGCAGGTCTGGCGCGCGATAACCTGCGGAGACACCACCTTTTAAGGTCCATTGATCGCTCAGATGCCAGACGCCATAACCGCGCGGTGTCCAGTTGTCGCCGTAGTTTTCGTCTTTATCCATGCGGATCCCGCCGGTCAGGGTGAAGCTGTCGGTCATTGCCCATTCATCTTCCGCAAACAGCGCCCAACTCCAGCGAGTCAGTTTGTCCAGACCATCAGCCGCTTTCAGTTGGTTGCCGGTATCGCGCAGTTTTTCATAACGATATTGACCGCCCAGCGTCAGGGTATGGGCGCCGAGGAAAATCTGGTTCTGGTTATTGAAGATCGTGTTGTACGACTTCATCTCACGACCCGGGTTGTTGGTCTCTTCCTGCTGGATATAGCTGGTGGTGTTGAACTCATCGTAATAGCCGCTGTGCGTTAATGAGTACGTGGTGTGCTCATAGCGGTTTTCACTTTTTGTATTGGGTTTACAGGTTCCGTTACGGCAACTCTCTGCGGCCATTGATTTGCCAGGCGTACTGTCGCGATCCTGCAATTCACGGGCGATATCAAAATCGATGTCATTCTTATCGTCCGGCGTAAAGTTAAGGGTCAGACCGCCGTTACGCAGGCGTTGCTCATTGTAGCCATTGACAATTTGGTCTTCCGCACGGCGAGACAGCAGTCCGGTGACTTTCGCGCCCAACAGGCCGTCGATCAGTGGGCCAGAGGCATAGGCATTGGTCTGGAACAGATCGCCGGAATCGCTGTTTTCCTGGAAGGTGGCATCGCCGTGCAGAGAGCCGGTCCAGCCTTTGGTGTTAGAGACTTTTTTGGTGATCACGTTAATCACGCCGCCCATCGCATCGGAGCCATACAGTGATGACATCGGGCCACGGATAACTTCGATTCGCTCAATGGACTCCAGTGGCGGCAACCAGCCCTGCTCGATCCCAGAGTTATCGCTGTTCGGGCGTGTACCGCGAGTGCTAATGCGTTTGCCGTTCACCAGGAACAGCGTGTACTGCGACGCCATCCCGCGGATGCTGATATCACTGCTGCTGCCCCCGCCGGTGACCACCACGCCAGGCACATCTTTCAGCGCATCGGTAACGTCGCGGTAAGCTTTATCTTCAATTTGCTGTTTCGAAATAACCGAAATTGAAGCTGGGGCATTCTGGATTTTCTGCTCAAATCCCGTCGCGGTAACAACAACGGTATCCTGATCGGCAGCATGAACGAACGATGGGAGGCACGCCGCGCTGACTACGACGGCAATAGCCTTAACGTGAGGTATGGTCATTTTGTCATTCCATTAAACGAGTAAAAACCGCGTGTCATGTGAAAGGCCATGACAACTGTATGTGTTTGTCTTTTAAGAACTCTTTGCGGTAAAGAAGCGAGGGGAATTGTACAAAATAATGAATATTTGTAAACAGTAATGATAATTGAAATCATTTGCATTTATCTGATTTGTAAAAGAAATCCTTTTACGTCAATGAGATAGGGGAGCGTAAATGTGAGGAGAAAATGAAGAAATCGTGGAGAAGTAACGAAGAAAAAAGGAGGGCACATAGCCCTCCTGCGGCTATTTCATCAAATGCTCTGCATGGAAGCGCAGATGATCCTCAATAAATGAGGCAATAAAGTAATAGCTGTGATCGTAACCGGGCTGAATGCGCAGCGTCATCGGCCAGGCGGTCTGACGTGCGGCTTCTGCAAGAACGGCGGGTTGTAGCTGATCGGCCAGAAACTGATCGCTGTCACCCTGGTCAATCAGCGTCGGGATGGCATCTTCCGGCTGGCTGGCGTACATCAATGCGCAGCTGTCCCATTCCGTCCATGCGGCCTGATCTTCGCCCAGATAGGCGCGAAACGCTTTCTCGCCCCACGGGACGCGGCAAGGATTAACGATTGGCGCGAAAGCGGAAACGCTGGTGTATTTGCCCGGATTTTTCAACGCCATGATCAACGCGCCGTGACCGCCCATTGAGTGTCCACTGATCGCGCAGCGATCGCTGACGTTAAAATGCGCCTGAATCAGCGCCGGGAGTTCATCACGTACGTAGTCATACATGCGGAAATGGGCAGCCCAGGGTTGCTGCGTTGCATTGAGATAAAAACCGGCTCCCTGGCCCAGATCGTAACCCTCATTATTGGCGACCTGTTCGCCACGCGGGCTGGTATCCGGCATGACTAATACAATACCCAATTCAGCCGCGATACGCTGCGCGCCGGCTTTAGTGGTAAAGTTTTCATCATTACAGGTTAACCCGGACAACCAGTACAGAACTGGCGGAGAGGTGGTGTCGCGAGGCGGGGGGAGAAAAATGCTGAACGTCATTGCACAGTTCAGCGTGGTGGAGTCGTGTCGCCAGCGTTGCTGCCAGCCTTCAAAACAGCGGTGCTCTTCGAGCATTTCCATGCGTGGCTCCTTGTTGTGTTGAACCTGAATGTGTTCGCAAACTCCCCATAATACAGATAATTCATGGCACTGTGAGTAACTTTCACTTCCGCATTGCGCAGACATGCTTCATCATCGATACCACGTCGATGTAACCCTTCCCGCTGCCTTTTGCGAAACACGATTTGAAAGGCGACGGCGATTTCAATAATTATCGTTGCGAATACTGGATTATGTGCGCGGCCTCACGCACAATAATCAGGCTGTCTACAGCCTACAAACTTTGCCCCACGTAGGGCAGAGGTGCCACACCTGCAGGAGAAGAATAAATGTCATCACTCAGTAAAGAAGCGGCCCTGGTTCATGAAGCGCTGGTAGCGCGAGGGCTGGAAACGCCGCTGCGCCCACCCGTGCATGAGATGGATAACGAAACGCGCAAACGTCTTATCTCAGGCCATATGACCGAGATCATGCAGTTGTTGAACCTCGATCTGAGCGATGACAGCCTGATGGAAACGCCGCATCGCATCGCCAAAATGTATGTCGATGAGATTTTCTCGGGTCTGGATTACGCCAATTTCCCGAAAATCACCGTCATTGAAAACAAAATGAAGGTTGATGAGATGGTGACGGTACGCGACATCACGCTGACCAGTACCTGTGAGCATCACTTCGTGACCATTGATGGCAAAGCCACCGTGGCCTATATCCCGAAAGATTCAGTGATTGGTCTGTCGAAGATCAACCGCATCGTCCAGTTCTTTGCACAACGTCCGCAGGTACAGGAGCGTTTAACGCAGCAAATCCTGACTGCGCTGCAAACCCTGCTGGGGACCAACAACGTGGCGGTATCGATTGATGCGGTGCATTACTGCGTGAAAGCGCGCGGTATTCGCGATGCCACCAGTGCGACCACCACCACCTCGCTTGGCGGCCTGTTCAAATCGAGCCAGAATACGCGTCAGGAATTTTTGCGCGCTGTACGTCATCACAACTGATTAAGGCAGGGGCTATGGAGCGTAATGTCACGCTGGATTTTGTTCGTGGCGTCGCCATCCTCGGCATCCTGCTGTTGAATATCAGCGCCTTTGGTCTGCCAAAGGCGGCTTACCTTAACCCAGCCTGGTACGGAAATATTACCGCTTCAGATGCCTGGACCTGGGCTATTTTGGATTTGTTCGCCCAGGTAAAATTCCTCACTCTTTTTGCACTGCTGTTTGGCGCGGGTCTGCAAATGCTGCTGCCACGCGGCAAGCGCTGGATCCAGTCCCGTCTGACCCTGCTGGTGCTGCTCGGTTTTATTCATGCTTTGCTGTTCTGGGATGGCGATATTTTACTGGCTTATGGACTGGTGGGGCTGATCTGCTGGCGACTGGTACGCGATGCACCGTCGGTGAAAAGCCTGTTTAACACTGGGGTGTTGCTCTATCTGGTTGGGATTGGGGTCCTGTTGTTGCTTGGTGCGATTTCCGGTAGCGCCTCTAATCGCGCCTGGACGCCGGATGCCTCAGCCTTACTGTATGAAAAATTCTGGAAAGTTAACGGCGGCGTCGACGCTATCAGCAATCGGGTTGAAGGATTATCAAACAGCCTGCTGGCGCTCGGCGCTCAGTACGGCTGGCAACTGGCGGGTATGATGTTGCTCGGGGCAGCACTGATGCGCAGTGGCTGGCTGAAAGGGCAGTTTCGTCTTTCGCATTACCGCCGCAGCGGCGTTTTACTTATCGCCGTGGGCCTGCTGATAAACCTGCCTGCCGTGGTCGCGCAGTGGCAACTGGACTGGAACTATCGCTGGTGTGCCTTCCTGTTGCAGGCCCCGCGTGAACTCAGCGCGCCGTTTCAGACGATCGGCTATACCGCGTTGATGTTTGGTTACTGGCCGCAGCTTAGCCGCAGTAAAATTGTTCTCGCGATTGCCTGCGTCGGACGAATGGCGCTGACGAATTACCTGCTGCAAACCCTGATTTGCACCACACTGTTTTATCAATTCGGCTTATTTATGAAATATGACCGTCTTGAGCTGCTGCTGTTTGTTTTCCCGGTGTGGCTGGCAAACCTGCTTTTCTCCGTGATTTGGCTGCGATTCCTGCCTCAGGGCCCGGTGGAGTGGCTCTGGCGACAATTAACCCTGCGTGCGTCAGGGATATCATTGCCCCATACATCCAGATAACGATCTGGATCACAATCATTAACAAAATGGATGTAAGCGCTTTCATCGCTGTGACCGCACTCACGTAGTCCTTTCCCCTCCGCTGACAAAATAGCCGCCAGTTATGCAGTGAGTGACTGCAATTCCAGACAGGGTAGTGAATATGATCACCATTCGTGATGTGGCGCGTCAGGCAGGCGTATCCGTGGCAACGGTTTCCCGCGTATTAAACAACAGTGCGCTGGTCAGTCCCGATACGCGCGAGGCGGTAATGAAGGCGGTGACGCTGCTGGGCTATCGGCCAAATGCCAATGCCCAGGCGCTGGCCACGCAGGTCAGTGAAACGATTGGCGTGGTGGTGATGGACGTTTCCGATGCGTTTTTTGGCGCGTTGGTGAAAGCGGTGGATCTGGTCGCCCAGCAGCATCAAAAATATGTGCTGATCGGCAACAGCTATCATGAGGCCGAAAAGGAGCGTCACGCCATTGAGGTGTTGATCCGCCAGCGGTGTAATGCTTTGATCGTTCACTCGAAAGCGTTAAGCGATCGGGAACTGGGCGAGTTTATGGACCAGATCCCCGGTATGGTGCTGATCAACCGTATTGTCCCTGGCTACGCCCATCGCTGCGTCTGCCTTGACAATATCAGCGGCGCAAAAATGGCGACCCGTATGCTATTGAATAACGGTCATCAGCGCATTGGCTATCTGGCCTCCAGTCACCGCATTGAAGATGACGTCATGCGCCGGGAAGGGTGGAGCAGCGCGCTCAAAGAGCAGGGCATTGTCCCGCCGGAAAGTTGGATCGGCACCGGTTCGCCGGACATGCAGGGCGGTGAGGCGGCGATGGTGGAGTTGTTGGGGCGCAACCTGCAGTTAACCGCCGTGTTCGCCTATAACGACAATATGGCTGCCGGGGCGCTGACGGCGCTGAAGGACAACGGCATTTCCATCCCCTTACACCTTTCAATCATCGGTTTTGACGATATTCCCATCGCCCGCTACACCGATCCCCAACTGACAACGGTGCGCTATCCCATTGCTTCTATGGCAAAACTGGCAACAGAACTTGCCTTGCAGGGCGCGGCTGGAACGCTGGATTTATCCGCGACACACTGCTTTATGCCGACCCTCGTGCGGCGTCATTCGGTCGCCGTGCGACAGAATGCGGCGGCGATCACTAACTTATGATTTCGCCAGATGTAACCGCTTTCAATATGTGAGTAAATTCACAGTATCTTAACATTGTCGTCGCTATGATGGCACCGCTTGTCGCACTGTAACTACGATGTAACTGTGAGTAATCACTTTTACCGAGGTAAAGTCGCTTTAAGCGAAATTAAAGCCTATTTCTGGAGCGTTACCGGGCAAGGAAGAGAGATTTTTTTAAAATGAGCTTCGGCGTTTACATAACACTTCATTAACGTTTTGTCCCGCCGGGCATTTATCTTACGTACTACCCTGCATAATAAAACCGGAGTTACCATGAATAAGAAGGTGTTAACCCTTTCTGCCGTTATGGCAAGCATGTTATTCGGCGCGGCTGCGCACGCTGCTGATACTCGCATCGGTGTGACAATCTACAAATATGACGATAACTTTATGTCCGTGGTGCGTAAGGCTATCGAAGCAGACGCGAAAGCGGCTCCAGATGTTCAGTTGCTGATGAACGACTCACAGAACGACCAGTCGAAACAGAACGATCAGATTGACGTGCTGTTGGCAAAAGGCGTGAAAGCGCTGGCCATCAACCTGGTTGACCCGGCGGCGGCGGGCACGGTTATCGAGAAAGCGCGCGGTCAAAATGTGCCAGTAGTCTTCTTCAACAAAGAACCTTCGCGTAAAGCCCTGGACAGCTATGACAAGGCTTACTACGTCGGTACTGACTCCAAAGAATCCGGTATTATCCAGGGCGATCTGATCGCTAAACACTGGGCGGCAAACCAGGGCTGGGATCTGAACAAAGACGGTCAGATTCAGTTTGTGCTGCTGAAAGGCGAACCGGGTCATCCGGATGCTGAAGCGCGTACCACTTACGTTATCAAAGAGCTGAACGACAAAGGCATCAAAACCGAGCAGCTGCAGTTAGATACCGCGATGTGGGACACCGCAATGGCGAAAGACAAAATGGACGCGTGGCTCTCCGGTCCGAACGCGAACAAAATTGAAGTGGTTATCGCCAACAACGATGCGATGGCAATGGGTGCTGTTGAAGCGCTGAAAGCGCACAACAAAACCAGCGTACCGGTATTTGGCGTCGATGCACTGCCAGAAGCGCTGGCGCTGGTGAAATCCGGTGCGCTGGCCGGTACCGTGCTGAACGATGCGAACAACCAGGCAAAAGCGACCTTTGATCTGGCGAAAAACCTCGCAGACGGCAAGGGTGCAGCTGATGGCACTGAGTGGAAAATCGAAAATAAAATCGTCCGCGTTCCTTACGTAGGCGTTGATAAAGATAACCTGGCCGAGTTCACCAAGAAGTAAGTTTGTGGGGCGCGATGATTATCGCGCCCTTTCATCACGCACTCTGCGAGGCCAACAAGGTATAATTATGGTCAGCACAATTACTCAGCCGTCAGGCGAATTCTTGTTGGAAATGAGCGGCATCAACAAGTCTTTTCCCGGCGTTAAGGCACTTGATAATGTTAATTTAAAAGTCCGCCCGCATTCGATTCATGCATTAATGGGAGAGAATGGTGCTGGAAAGTCGACACTATTAAAATGTCTTTTTGGGATCTATCAAAAAGATTCTGGCAGCATATTATTTCAGGGTAAAGAAATCGATTTTCATTCAGCCAAAGAAGCGCTGGAGAATGGTATTTCAATGGTACACCAGGAGTTAAACCTGGTATTACAGCGTTCTGTAATGGACAACATGTGGCTGGGGCGTTATCCCACCAAAGGCATGTTTGTCGATCAGGAAAAAATGTACCGTGATACCAAAGCTATTTTTGATGAGCTGGATATTGATATCGATCCGCGCGCGCGCGTCGGGACCTTGTCCGTGTCGCAAATGCAGATGATCGAAATTGCCAAAGCGTTTTCGTATAACGCGAAAATTGTGATTATGGATGAACCGACCTCCTCGTTAACGGAAAAAGAGGTCAACCATCTGTTCACGATTATTCGTAAGCTGAAAGAGCGTGGCTGCGGTATTGTGTATATCTCCCACAAAATGGAAGAAATTTTCCAGTTGTGCGATGAGATTACCGTTCTGCGTGACGGACAGTGGATTGCGACGCAACCGCTGGAAGGGCTGGATATGGACAAGATCATCGCCATGATGGTCGGTCGTTCTCTGAACCAGCGATTCCCGGATAAAGTCAACGAGCCGGGGGAAGTTATTCTGGAAGTGCGTAACCTGACCTCGCTGCGCCAGCCATCTATCCGTGATATCTCTTTTGATTTGCATAAAGGCGAGATCCTCGGCATCGCAGGACTGGTCGGCGCCAGGCGCACTGACATCGTTGAAACGCTGTTTGGTATCCGTGAGAAATCATCGGGCACCATTACGCTACACGGCAAAAAGATTAATAACCATAGTGCGAATGAAGCCATTAACCACGGTTTCGCGCTGGTCACAGAAGAGCGTCGTTCCACGGGGATTTATGCTTATCTGGACATCGGTTTCAACTCCTTAATTTCCAATATTCAGAATTACAAAAATAAAGTCGGTCTGTTAGATAACTCGCGAATGAAAAGCGATACCCAATGGGTTATTGACTCCATGCGGGTAAAAACGCCAGGTCACAAGACGCAAATTGGTTCGCTTTCGGGTGGTAACCAGCAGAAGGTGGTTATTGGTCGCTGGCTGCTGACGCAACCGGAAATTTTAATGCTCGACGAACCCACCCGTGGGATCGACGTCGGTGCGAAGTTTGAAATTTATCAGTTAATTGCGGAACTGGCGAAAAAAGGTAAGGGGATCATTATCATCTCCTCCGAAATGCCGGAATTGTTAGGGATAACAGATCGTATTCTGGTCATGAGCAACGGCCTCGTTTCTGGAATTGTTGATACAAAAACGACAACGCAAAACGAAATTCTGCGTCTTGCGTCTTTGCACCTTTAAGATTAGGGGCTCCTCATGAGTGCGTTAAATAAGAAAAGTTTTCTTACTTATCTGAAAGAGGGCGGTATTTACGTCGTTCTTTTAGTCTTGCTGGCCATTATTATTTTCCAGGATCCCACGTTCTTAAGTCTGCTTAACTTAAGTAATATTCTGACCCAGTCTTCCGTGCGTATTATTATTGCGCTGGGGGTTGCGGGTCTGATTGTCACCCAGGGGACAGACCTGTCCGCAGGTCGTCAGGTTGGGCTGGCGGCGGTGGTGGCGGCAACGCTGCTGCAGTCAATGGATAACGTCAATAAAGTGTTCCCGGAAATGGCAACCATGCCGATTGCGCTGGTTATCCTGATTGTCTGCGTTATTGGCGCGATCATCGGTCTGGTGAACGGGATTATCATCGCTTATCTGAACGTGACGCCGTTTATTACCACGCTCGGCACGATGATTATCGTCTACGGGATTAACTCCCTGTATTACGACTTCGTGGGGGCCTCACCGATTTCGGGCTTTGATAGCGGCTTCTCGACCTTTGCGCAGGGCTTTATCGCACTGGGTAGCTTCCGGCTTTCGTATATCACGTTCTATGCGCTGATCGCCGTCGCATTTGTCTGGGTACTGTGGAATAAAACCCGCTTTGGTAAAAACATTTTCGCCATCGGCGGTAACCCGGAAGCGGCGAAAGTGTCGGGTGTGAACGTGGCGCTGAACCTGCTGATGATCTATGCGCTGTCCGGTGTGTTCTATGCCTTCGGCGGCCTGCTGGAAGCGGGGCGTATCGGTTCGGCGACCAACAACCTGGGCTTCATGTACGAACTGGATGCGATTGCGGCCTGCGTGGTCGGCGGCGTGTCGTTTAGCGGCGGGGTGGGTACCGTGTTCGGTGTGGTGACCGGTGTGATTATCTTTACCGTCATCAACTACGGCCTGACCTACATCGGCGTTAACCCGTACTGGCAGTACATCATCAAGGGCGGCATTATCATCTTCGCGGTTGCGCTGGATTCACTGAAATACGCGCGTAAGAAGTAACCCTTCCATGCAGAATCAAACCGGTGCAGACGAGCTTTGCGCCGGTTTTTTATTTGATAAAAACCAGCCAGATACCCACAAGCAGCGCGCCAACCGAAAGGCCAAAGTAGACGCCAATATAGCTCCAGTAAGCGGCAGGTTCTGCGGAACGCTGAATTAGGCGTGGTGTCTGCGAGCCCTTGACCGTTTTCTCGACGACGCCGGAGCGTAACCCTTTAATTCCTTCCCGCAGGGTCCAGGCGACAATCATCAGCACGCCAATCACGATAAAAAGCGTTTTATCTTCCATGTCTATTTTCCTTGTTTCTTTTGCAGTTCAAGCAATTGCTCTGGCGTCACGGCCGGATACCCCTGGGCATCGTCAGGAACCTGATGCAGGGTGGGGATCGGCACTAACGGGCCGAGGAACCGGGGTTCACGTTTAAACAGATACAGATCGGCAAGCGCCCCAAAGCGTGCGCCAAACTCGCGAACCCGAACCGTCAGCATATCTTTTGGCGAAGGTACGGCGTAGCACTGCGCCTGTATGCCCATATGCAGGGCGATAAACAGCGCGCGCTCGCAGTGGAAGCGCTGGGTAATGATGATGAAGTCATTGGTGTCGAAGACTTTACGGGTGCGAACAATCGAATCGAGCGTGCGAAATCCGGCGTAATCTAACACGATATCGGTAGGATCGACGCCAGCGGCAATCAGGTCTTTGCGCATGGTCATCGGTTCGTTGTAGCTTTGCAGCGAGTTGTCACCGCTAAGCAGTAGGTAGTTAACTTTGCCGCTGTTGTAGGCGTTGAGCGCGCCCTGAATACGATAGCGGTAATACTGGTTGATAACCCCGGTACGATAATATTTTGCGGTACCAAGTACCACGCCGACCTGGCGGTAGGGAAGGTCCTGAAGCTCATCGTAAATATAGGGGGCGGTTTTCCAGCTCATCCAGCGGTCAAGACCCAGCACGACCAACAGCAGCAAGCCGATCAGGACCAACAGGCTGTAGAGTACGCGCTTTAGCATGAAGAAAACTCTGTCACTGGATGAAATTTCAATCAGGCTACTGTACCCGCTGTCGAAGCGCAAGAAACAGTAGTCTG
Organism: Citrobacter sp. Ct235; assembly: GCF_030332305.1. Classification (NCBI taxonomy): domain Bacteria; kingdom Pseudomonadati; phylum Pseudomonadota; class Gammaproteobacteria; order Enterobacterales; family Enterobacteriaceae; genus Citrobacter; species Citrobacter sp. Ct235. The sequence goes on along the minus strand of NZ_JAOWIC010000049.1, from coordinate 1,479,244 downwards.
ATTGGGGGGATTTTCAGCAATACGCAGTCATGCCGAATAAAACCAGTGCAGGCCTGATAAGCGTAGCGCCATCAGGCGATTAGGCCGGATGGCGGTGAAAATACCTTTTCCGGCCCAGGGGCTGAAGCCATCGGGCAATTAACCCAGTAGCACGCGATCGATGTGATGGCATCCCAGCGCTTTCAGCGTAGCGGCGGTGGCATCCCACTGGATCAGCGGCGCGTCGGCTTTTTCCGCCAGAACCGCACGTTGAATATCGGCATAACCGTAGCCGTTCAGATTCAGCAGAATCAGCGCCCCCTGCAACGGTGGCAGCGTCGGGTTAAACGCGGCATTCTCGGCATAGCTTCCGCTAAAGATGCGTCCGTCTTTGCACTCCAGCGCCACACCGCTCGGTGACTGGCTGTACGGCATATGACTGCGGCTGGCGGCGGCAATGGCCGCTTGCGTCAGTGCATCGCCCTGAGGGGCAAAACCGTGATCCTGTTCGTCCATCAGCAGCGTCTTGATGTCGAGATCTTTGGGCCCAAACGCGTCTGGCAAATAGTCGCGCAACGTATGCGGTTCGCGACCGGGCAGATGAATGCGCAGATCCAGTCCGCTGTTCAACTCGTTCATAAACTGACGGCAGTGGCCACACGGAGTGTAGTTAACGGTGATCGCCGCGAGGCCTTTCTCGCCGCGCAGCCAGGCGTGGCTGATGGCGCTTTGTTCAGCATGAACCGTTTGCTGCATGGTCGCGCCGAGGAATTCCATGTTGGCGCCGAAGTACCATGTTCCGCTCACGCCGCGTGCAATCGCGCCGACGTTGAAGTTCGACAACGGCGTACAGGCGCAGGCCGCAGCCAGCGGCAGCAGCGCGAATGCCAGCGCGTCTTCGTCCAGTCCCGTTGCGCTTTTAAGCATTGAAACCTGCTCAGCCGTCAGCGAAGCGGGGAAATGCGTATCCGCCAGGATGGGTGCCAGCGCTGATTGCAGATTGTCTGCAAGTTGGCTAAAGGCAGTGTGAAAACGTGGGTGCATGACGTTGCCTCATAACAATGTATTGGGATCGTAGTGTACGGGCCTGTTACGGCCATATGTGTGATCTAAATCTCATTGTGTATGCAACTTATGAAACTTAAATTAAAAATGCGCGACGTATCGCAAATTTTAGCCCACAACCGCGAGAATAATCGGAAACAGGAATGGGGCGATCAGTGAGGTAATAATCCCGCAAATCACCAGCGCCAGCGAACTGAATGCGCCTTCCTGATAATCCAGCTCCGCGCAGCGGGCGGTGCCGAGGGCGTGAGACGCAGTGCCCATCGCCAGTCCACGCGCGGCTTTGGTTTTAATGCGCATGGCGTTTAACAGCGTATGACCAAAGACGGCGCCGAGAATACCGACGAAAATCACGCACACGGCGCTGACCGCCGGGATGCCACCGATGCTGCCGCCGACGGCCATCGCAATCGGCGTGGTGACGGATTTCGGTAAGACAGAGGCGGCGATTTCAGGCGTTGCGCCCATCAGCAGCGCCACCGAGGTACCGGTCACCATGGCCACAATGCTGCCGACAAAGCAGATAGTAATAATCGACTTCCAGCGGGCACGGATCTGATGCAGTTGTTCGTACAGCGGATAGGCCAGCGCCACCACCGCCGGTTGCAGCAGATCGTTTAATACCTCGCTGCCTTTAAAATAGCTGTCGTAGGAAATACCGGTCAGCAGGAGGAACGGGATAATCACCACCATCGCCACCAGCAGCGGATTCAGTAAAGGAAATTTGAAACGTGCAGCCAGTTTGCGCGCGCCGAAAAAAACCGCCAGCGTCAGCGGTAAAGACCACCAGATTGACGACATCATTCTTTAGACCCTTTCTGACCAACCACTTTGCGTTCACCGTGGACCAGGTGCGAACTCCAGCTCACCACCAGAAAAACCACCAGCGTACTGATTGCGCACGACACCACCACCGGACCAAACTGCGCGCGCAGCAGATCGAAGTACTGCATTACGCCGACGCCAATCGGCACAAACAGCAGCGCCATATAGCGAATCAACACATAGCAGCCGGGGTTGACCCATTTCGCCGGAATGATTTGCAACGCCAGCAGCACAAACAGGATCAGCATCCCGATGATGCTGCCTGAAATGGCGACGGGCAGCAGGGACGCAATAAAAATGCCTGCATACAGACAGGCATAAATCAGCACGAAAGCGCGCAAGTATTGCCAGATGATATTCAGTGTCTTGCTCATGTTGTAATTCCTTGAAGCGACGGATTCATCATACAATTAAACTTTAAAACGTGCTATCGATCACATCATGAATTCTTAGCATACTGAAGATAGACAGCGGGAACATTGGGCAATGTCCCCAATACGTGACGCTAAACTTGTGCCAGCAGTTGCAAGAAACGACTCAGCGCGCTGGACGGCGTCTCATTATTGCGCCAGAACACACCCACGCTGCCCTTTTGTTCAATTTTCGGCAGGTTCAGGATCACCAGTTGCCCCTGACTGGCATAGCGTTGCGCCAGCCGTAAAGAAAGGATAGAGATCATATCGCTGCTTTGCAGCAGGTTGGTACTGACGTTCATTGATGCCGATTCGATGGTGTTTTCCGGCAGCATCACCCCGTTATCGACCAGCGCGTTATCAATACTCAGGCGGATGGGCGTTCCCGTCGGCCAGACAATCCAGCGCCAGTGCGCGAGATCGGCCCAGCTCAGGGTATCAAACTTCGCCAGAGGATGGTGGGGACGAGCGACAAAGCAGACTGGTTCGGTATACAGCACCTGATAATTGAGCGGAAGTTGCAGCGCTCGCCCACCGACGCGACCCACTACCACATCCACGGAACCGGCAAGCAGGTCGTGCAGCAGCGGCGTCATGACCTTTTCTTCAATGTTAAGATGCAGCGTCGGCATCTCAACGAGCAGATTGAGGATCGCCTGCGACACACAGTCGGTCGCCACCGGTGAGCAGCCAATCTTCAGGCTCCCTACCAGCCCGCCTTCTTTAAAGCGTGCCATTTCATACTGTGAACGTTCCATGTCATTGATTAAACGCTGGGCGTGTTGCAGCAGCAACTTGCCGCCTTCCGAGGGGCGCAGACCTTTACTGTGACGTTCAAAGAGCGTGATCCCCATCTCATCTTCGAGCTGTGACAGCCATTTCGACAGCGCGGGCTGGGTGATATTCATCATCCGCGCGACGTGCGTGAGATTCCCTTGTTCGCCCAGCGCCACCAGCATTTGCAGATGGTGCAGCTTCAGTTTTTGCGCCCAGTTTGCCATCAGCGATAACCTCCAGGTTATGTCTCTGCATGAAATGCCATTGTACATTTTATCGCCCAGTCTACAAACTCGTAACATACCAAAAACAAAACAACATCTGTCCCTACCTGCACCGAGGCATTCACTATGACTCAACGACGTGAACTACAAGCTCTGATCGATGCTGCTCCTGTCAGCAAGACACAGTGGCGGGTGATCATCTGCTGCTTTCTGGTGGTCATGCTTGATGGTTTTGATACTGCGGCCATTGGCTTTATCGCACCCGATATTCGTACCCACTGGCAGTTAACTGCCGGAGACCTGGCCCCGCTGTTTGGCGCGGGTCTGTTAGGACTTACCGCTGGCGCCTTACTTTGCGGACCGCTGTCCGACCGTTTCGGTCGCAAACGGGTGATTGAGCTCTGCGTGGCGCTGTTTGGCGCGCTGAGCCTGATTTCCGCCTTTTCGCCAGATCTGCAAACGCTGGTCATCCTGCGCTTTCTGACCGGTCTGGGCCTGGGCGGCGCCATGCCAAACACAATCACAATGACCTCTGAATACCTGCCTGCCCGTCGCCGTGGTGCGCTGGTTACCCTGATGTTCTGCGGCTTTACGCTTGGTTCCGCAATGGGCGGGATTGTCAGCGCGCAGCTGGTGCCGGCCATCGGTTGGCACGGAATTCTGGTACTCGGTGGCGTGTTACCGCTGATGCTGTTCTTCGTACTGCTCGCGGTCCTGCCGGAATCTCCGCGTTGGCAGGTACGCCGTCAGCTACCGCAGGCAACCATCGCCAGAACGGTCAGCGCGATCACCGGCGAACGTTACGACAATACGCAGTTTTACCTCCAGGAGGCTGCGGCGATTGCCAAAGGCAGTATTCGCCAGCTGTTTGTTGGCCGTCAGTTGCCCATTACCCTGATGTTATGGGTGGTGTTCTTCATGAGTCTGTTAATCATCTATCTGCTGTCGAGCTGGATGCCAACGCTGTTAAACCATCGAGGGATTGACCTGCAACAGGCTTCCTGGGTGACGGCGGCGTTTCAGGTTGGCGGTACGCTCGGCGCGCTGGCCCTGGGCGTGCTGATGGATAAACACAATCCGTTCCGGGTGCTGGCCGTGAGTTACGCGCTGGGGGCGGTATGCATCGTCATGATTGGTCTGAGCGAAAACGGTTTATGGCTGATGGCGCTGGCGATCTTCGGTACCGGGGTGGGTATCAGCGGATCGCAGGTGGGCCTCAACGCCCTAACCGCCACGCTCTATCCCACACAGAGTCGGGCGACGGGCGTGAGCTGGTCCAACGCGGTGGGGCGCTGCGGCGCGATTGTCGGGTCGCTTTCCGGTGGCGTGATGATGGCGATGAATTTCTCTTTCGATACTTTGTTTTTCATTATCGCTGTTCCAGCGGTCATCAGCGCGGTGATGTTAGCCGTACTGACAGTCGTCGTCCGCCAGTCAGCCTCTGTCCCGGATAGCTTGCCGCACGCAAGCGTCGTGAACGAATAAGGAGAATCCCTATGTCAGAACAAAATCAGGATGTTAAAAACAGCCGTCAGCAGTTTTATCAGCATATTTCGGGGCAGAACCTGACCCCGCTGTGGGAATCACTGCATCACCTGGTTCCGCAAACGCCGAATCCAACCTGTGCGCCAGCGTACTGGAACTACCAGGAGATTCGCCCGCTGCTGCTGGAAAGCGGCAACCTGATTGGCGCGAAAGAGGCGATTCGTCGCGTGCTGGTACTGGAAAACCCGATGTTACGTGGGCAGTCCTCCATCACGTCAACGCTCTACGCGGGGTTGCAGTTGATCATGCCGGGTGAAGTTGCACCCAGCCATCGTCATAACCAGTCGGCGTTACGCTTTATTGTCGAAGGGAAAGGCGCGTTCACTGCCGTGGACGGCGAGCGCACCCAGATGCACACCGGCGACTTTATTCTGACCCCGCAGTGGCAATGGCACGATCACGGTAACCCTGGCGATGAGCCGGTGGTCTGGCTGGACGGTCTGGATCTGCCGTTGGTCAACCTTTTGGGCTGTGGCTTTGCCGAAGATTACCCGGAAGATCAGCAGCCGGTCTCGCGCAAAGAGGGTGACTACCTGCCGCGCTATGCCGCCAACATGCTGCCGCTACGCCATCAGAAAGGCAACTCATCGCCGATTTTCAACTACCGCTATGACCGCAGTCGCGACGCGCTGCATGACCTGACGCGTCTGGGCGATGCCGACGAGTGGGATGGCTACAAGATGCGCTATGTCAACCCGGTAACCGGCGGCTACCCGATGCCATCGATGGGCACGTTCCTGCAACTGTTGCCAAAAGGCTTTACCTCGCGGGTGGCGCGTACCACTGACAGCACCATTTACCACGTCGTTGAAGGGGCGGGCGAGGTCACCGTCGGCAACGAGACCTTCCATTTTTCAGCCAAAGATATTTTTGTGGTTCCGACCTGGCACGGCGTGTCGTTCAAAACCACCGATGAGACCGTTTTATTCAGCTTTTCGGACAGACCGGTACAGGAAGCCCTCGGGCTGTTCCGCGAAGCCCGCTATTAATTTGGGAGAGAGCCATGACTCAGTATGTATTTGCCCCACAGGCCCCCGTGACCGTACCGGTTGTCGGCAGCGATGCGCAGTTCCCCGTCCGTCGCGTGTACTGCGTGGGACGCAACTATGCCGCCCATGCCCGCGAAATGGGTTTCGACCCTGACCGTGAACCGCCGTTCTTCTTCTGTAAGCCTGCCGATGCGGTTGTGCCGGTTGCTGCAGGTGAAACGTTAACGCTGCCGTATCCGGCGCAAACGGACAACTATCACTATGAAATTGAGCTGGTGGTTGCCATCGGCAAAAAGGGTAGCGATATCCCGTTAGAAAAAGCCCATGAATATATCTGGGGGTATGCCACCGGGCTGGATATGACCCGTCGCGATCGCCAGATGGAGATGCGTCAGATGGGGCGTCCGTGGGAAATCGGCAAAGCGTTCGATCTCTCTGCGCCCATCGCGCCGCTGCATAAAGCGGATGAGATTGCGGATATCACTTCCGCGCCCATCTGGTTGCAGGTGAACGGCGACGATCACCAGCGTAGCGACATTCGCCATCTGATCTGGTCGGTGAATGAAACGATCAGCTATCTGTCCGGTTTCTTCGAATTGCAACCGGGCGACCTGATCTTCACCGGTACGCCAGAAGGCGTCGGCGCCGTGGTGAAAGGGGATGTGATCACCGGTGGCGTGGGCGGGTTGACACCTGTCGCTGTGAAGATTGTCTGAGGTGATGTATGAAGCTGTACAGTTTTTTTAACAGTTCGGCGTCATACCGCGTACGTATCGCGCTGGCATTAAAGGGCATCGACTACCAGACGGTGGGCGTCAATATTCGTATCGGTCAACAAAACGAACTGGCCTACCGGCGGATGAATCCGGTGGGGCTGGTGCCGACGCTGGTGACCGATGACGGCGAAGCGCTCGGTCAGTCGCTGGCCATCATCGACTGGCTGGACCGGCATTTTCCACAGTCGCGCTTGCTGCCCGTCAGCGATCCGGCGCGCACGCAGGTGCTGGAAATCGTCTATGCCATCGCTTGCGACATTCACCCGGTGAACAACCTGCGGGTGCTGCGCTATCTGAGCGAGGAACTGAAGGTCAGTGAAGAAGACAAAAAACGCTGGTACGCGCACTGGATCCAGCAGGGGTTAAGCGCCGTCGAACAACTGTTGCGTCAGAGCCAGTCGCAGAACTACTGCGTGGGCAATGCGCCAACGCTTGCCGACTGCTGCCTGGTCCCACAATGGGCGAATGCGTTAAGAATGGGGTGCGATCTGAGCGGTTATCCGCGCTGCAAAGCCGTGTATGACGCCTGTACACAGCTATCGGCGTTCATCGCCGCAGCCCCCGAAAATCAACAAGATAAAATCTCAGCCTGAGAAGGAGAATGACAATGGCTAAAGTGATGAGAGCAATTATTGTCGGCGGCGGAATTGGCGGAGCAGCCACCGCGCTTTCGCTGGCACGTCAGGGCATCAAGGTGATGCTGCTGGAAAAAGCCCATGAAATTGGCGAAATTGGCGCGGGCATTCAGCTCGGTCCAAACGCCTTCTCAGCGCTGGACAGTCTCGGCGTCGGCGAAGTGGCGCGTTCACGCGCGGTGTTTACCGATCACATCACCATGATGGACGCTGTGAACGCGGAAGAAGTGGTGCGCATCGAAACCGGACAGGACTTTCGCGACCACTTTGGCGGTCCGTATGCGGTTATCCACCGGGTTGATATCCACGCTTCCGTCTGGGAATCGGTTCTGACCCATCCGAATGTTGAGTACCGGACCTCGACCAACGTGGTCGATATTCGCCAGACGGCAGACGACGTGACGGTATTTGATGAGCAGGGTAACAGTTGGACCGCCGATATTCTGGTTGGCTGTGACGGCGTGAAGTCGGTAGTGCGTCAGAGTCTGCTGGGCGATTCGCCGCGCGTGACCGGACACGTGGTCTACCGCGCGGTTATTGACTGTGCGGATATGCCGGAAGACCTGCGCATTAACGCGCCGGTGCTCTGGGCCGGGCCGCACTGCCACCTTGTGCACTATCCGCTGCGTGGCGGCAAGCAGTACAACCTGGTCGTGACCTTCCACAGTCGTCACCAGGAGGAGTGGGGCGTTAAAGACGGCAGCAAGGAAGAGGTGCTGTCGTATTTCGCCGGGATCCATCCGCGCCCCCGGCAGATGCTGGATAAACCCACAACCTGGCGTCGCTGGTCAACTGCCGATCGCGAACCGGTAGAAAAATGGGGTACTGAGCGCATCACGCTGGTTGGCGATGCGGCGCACCCGGTGGCGCAGTACATGGCGCAGGGGGCCTGTATGGCGCTGGAAGATGCCGTCACGCTGGGCAAAGCGCTGGCGCAATGCGACGGCGATGCGGCAAAAGCCTTCGCGCTGTATGAGTCGGTGCGCATTCCGCGCACGGCGCGCATCGTCTGGTCTACCCGCGAAATGGGACGCGTGTATCATGCGGCGGGCGTGGAGCGCCAGGTGCGTAATCTGTTGTGGAAAGGCAAATCGCAGGCGGAGTTTTATCGCGGCATGGAATGGCTGTACGGCTGGAAAGAAGATAACTGTCTTCTGCCGCGCTGAGAATAAGGGCCTTTGCCGGGGGGCGCTTCGCTTGCCCGGCCTACCGCCATGATGGGGTGCCGGCGGGATAAGGCGCTTTGCGCCGCCACCCTTGCAAAAGGTTTTGCTCATCCCGGATAGGCGCTATGATAGCGCCTCTTTTTTTTGCGGATGACGATATGCGTGTTTTACTGGCGCCGATGGAAGGTGTGCTCGATTCACTGGTGCGCGAACTTCTGACGGAAGTGAATGATTATGATCTCTGCATCACCGAGTTTGTACGCGTGGTGGATCAACTCCTGCCGGTAAAGGTCTTTCATCGTCTCTGCCCCGAGCTGCTCAACGGCAGTCGGACGCCTTCCGGCACCTTAGTGCGCGTGCAACTGTTGGGGCAGTACCCGCAGTGGCTGGCGGAAAATGCGGCTCGCGCTGTGGAACTCGGCTCTTACGGCGTTGATCTCAACTGCGGCTGTCCGTCTAAAATGGTGAACGGCAGCGGCGGTGGCGCAACGTTACTGAAGGATCCTGAACTCATCTACCAGGGCGCGAAAGCGATGCGTGAAGCCGTGCCGGCGCATCTGCCGGTGACGGTGAAAGTGCGTCTGGGTTGGGACAGCGGCGACAAGAAGTTTGAGATTGCGGATGCCGTCCAGCAGGCCGGGGCAAGCGAGCTGGTCGTGCACGGGCGCACTAAAGAGCAGGGCTATAAGGCGGAGCATATCAACTGGCAGGCGATTGGCGAAATCCGCGAGCGTCTGTCGATTCCGGTGATTGCCAACGGTGAAATCTGGGACTGGCAGAGCGCGCAGGCGTGTCTGGCTGTCAGCGGCTGTGATGCGGTTATGATTGGTCGCGGGGCATTAAACATTCCTAACCTTAGCCGGGTGGTGAAGTACAACGAGCCGCGAATGCCGTGGCCGCAGGTGGTTGCGCTGCTGAAAAAATATACCCGTCTGGAAAAACAGGGCGACACCGGGTTGTATCACGTCGCGCGCATTAAACAGTGGCTGGGTTATTTGCGTAAGGAATACCGTGAGGCCACGGACGTCTTTCAGGATATTCGCGCGTTAAATAATTCAGCGGATATTGCCCGCGCGATTCAGTCGATTGAAATTTAGTATTATTGGCGTGTTTATATTCTGCTGGAATATATTTTTCCAGTTGTGACTTTTCATTGCCGAAGATGTTATGCCACGCGTAACTAAAAAACAGGTCACCACAACGGGTAAGCTCCGCGCACCTTTTCTTATCAGAACCTCTTCATGACTCGTAATTCTTTTCACGCGCTGAACGCGTGCTTTCCGCTGGCTATTTTGCTTGCGGGATGCGCCCCCATGCATGACACCCAAAAGACGCTGGTTCAGCAACCTCCCACCTCTCACGTAGATTCCGCGCTGCCGTCGGCGCTGAATAACGGATGGCCTGGAAGCCAGTGGTGGCAGGATTATCATGACGCACAGTTGAACGAATTAGTGAAGCATGCGCTTGCCAGTTCCCCGGATATGCAGGTGGCGGAACAACGGATCGCGCTGGCCGAAGCGCAGGCTAAAGCGGTCGAAGCCCAGGATGGGCCGCAGGTTGATTTCTCGGCGGAGGCCGAACGGCAGAAAATGTCAGGAGAAGGGGTCATGGGGCCGTTTGCGGTCACCGATCCGGCGGCAGGTACGACCGGGCCCTGGTACACCAACGGGTCGTTCGGCTTAACCGCCGGTTGGGATCTCGATTTGTGGGGTAAGAACCGCGCGGAAGTGACGGCGCGAATCGGGGCGGTGAAAGCGCGGGAAGCCGAGCGTGAACAGACGCGCCAGCTGTTAGCCAGCGGCGTTACGCGGCTTTACTGGGAATGGCAGACCGAGGCGGCGCTCAGCAAACTGCTGACGCAAATTGAACAGGAACAGCGCAACATCATTGATACCGATCGCCAGTTGTATCAGAACGGCATCACCTCCTCGGTGGAAGGCGTGGAAACGGATATTGATGACAGCAAAACCCAGCAGCAGTTGAATGATATCGCCGGAAAGATGAAAGTGATTGAGGCGCGTCTGAGCGCGCTGACCAACACGCAGTCGACGTCGCTGAAACTGCACGAAGTGAGTCTGCCGCAGGTGGAGAGTCAGCTTCCAGCGCAACTGGGTTATGCCCTGCTGGCGCGCAGAGCGGATTTGCAGGCAGCGCACTGGGTGATCGCGTCATCCATGAGCAGCGTGGAGGCGGCGAAAGCGGCGTTCTATCCCGATATCAATCTGATGGCGTTTTTACAACAGGATGCGCTGCATCTGAGCGATCTGTTCCGCAGTTCTGCGCAACAGATGGGCGTGACCGCAGGCCTGACGCTGCCTGTTTTCGACAGCGGCAGACTGAATGCCAGTCTGGATATTGCCCATGCACAAAACAATTTGTCGATCGCCAGCTATAACAAAGCGGTTGTTGATGCGGTGAACGACGTGGCGCGCACCGCCAGTCAGGTGGCGACGCTGATGCAGAAAAATCAGCATCAGCAGCAGATAGAGCATGACGCCGATCGGGTGGTCAGCCTGGCGCAGGCACGCTTTGACGCCGGGATCATTGCGGGTTCTCTTGTCAGTAAGGCCAGAATACCGGCGCTGCGCGAGCAGGCTAACGGACTGATTTTACAAGGGCAGTGGCTGGATGCGTCGATCCAGCTCACCAGCGCGCTCGGTGGCGGCTATCATCACTCCTGAGGCATCTTCGCTTTACTGCGGCGCTTTAGCCACCAGCGAGCGCCGATCACCAGCACTACCGCCAGAATCAGCCAGATCCAATGCTTGAGGTGCTGATCGAGGTGATGCAACCACGGCGCGACCACTTCACCTCCCACGTAGCCCAGGGTGGTGAAGATCAGCGCCCAGATCAGCGCGCCGAGAATATTCAGGGGTAAAAAAATCTTTGGTGGCAGATGGCTGGCACCAATCAGCAGCGGCCCGATCACGCGGAATCCGTACATAAAGCGGGTGCCGATCACGAACAGATACGGGCGGCGCTGGATCATCTTTTGCGCCTGGCGGATTTTGTTGCGGTGACGGGCGAAGCGGCGCAGAATCTTGCCGCCATAGCGGCGTCCCAGCAGATACAGCAGTTGATCACCTATCATGCCGCCTAAGGCCACGGCCACGACCACAAGAGGAAATTTGAGTAATCCCTGATGTGCGGCAACGCCTCCCAGCAGAGTGATGGTCTCGCCTTCCGCCAGACTCCCAATCACCAGCGCGGCATAACCGTATTGCGCAATAAGACTGTTTATATCCATACGTCTGTATGACCTCCACGACTGTAAGCATACACCCTCTGAATTCGGGATGCTCAAAAAGGGCCATCACACGCAGCGGCATTTCTTTGTCTGTACAATAAATAATCGAAAAGCTGAATTATACTTGAAGTGTTAAGTCCACAGCTGACAACAAGGGGGCGGTATGAACCATGTCTGGGGGCTGTTTTCCCATCCCAATCGTGAAATGCAGGTGATCAACAGCGAGAACGAAACGGTTTCGCATCACTACACCCACCATGTGCTTTTGATGGCGGCCATCCCGGTTATTTGCGCCTTCATTGGTACAACACAAATCGGCTGGAATTTTGGCGACGGCAATGTCCTGAAGCTCTCTTTGTTTACGGGACTGGCGCTGGCTGTCCTGTTCTATGCCGTGATGCTGGCGGGCGTGGCAATCATGGGGCGCGTGATCTGGTGGATGGCGCGGAGTTATCCGCAGCGTCCATCCCTGACGCACTGTATGGTGTTTGCCGGCTATGTCGCGACGCCGCTATTTCTTAGCGGTCTGGTGGCGCTGTATCCGCTGGTGTGGCTTTGCGCATTTGTTGGCACAGTAGCGCTGTTCTATACCGGCTATCTGCTCTATCTGGGCATTCCGACATTCCTGAATATCAATAAGGAAGAGGGCTTAAGTTTCTCCAGCTCGACCCTGGCTATCGGCGTACTGGTACTGGAAGTGCTGCTCGCGCTGACCGTCATCCTCTGGGGATACGGCTACCGCTTGTTCTGATTACCGTGCTGCATTGTTGGTGCAAAAGCCAGCAATGCAGCATTTCCTGACGATTCTCTTATGGCGGCGAGGTCATTAGCTCGCTATGATTCCTCTGCTAGCCGGAGCCATCCTGACTCCGGCGGTGCGTGTCATCACGCGTGAATCATTTTCTGAAATCTCATCATGCTGAAATTCCGAGTTTCCATACTGAGCCTGGCGCTGATGCTGGCTGTGCCTTTTGCGCCACAAGCGCTGGCAAAAACGGCGGCGACTGCCGCGGCGTCTCAACCCGAGATCGCCTCCGGTAGCGCGATGATCGTGGATCTGAACACCAATAAGGTTATCTATTCGAACCATCCGGACCTGGTGCGTCCGATTGCGTCAATTACCAAATTAATGACGGCGATGGTGGTGCTTGATGCACGACTGCCGCTGGACGAAAAACTGAAAGTGGATATCAGCCAGACGCCGGAGATGAAAGGGATTTACTCGCGCGTGCGGCTGAACAGTGAAATCAGCCGTAAAAATATGTTGCTGCTGGCGCTGATGTCCTCAGAAAACCGGGCGGCGGCGAGCCTGGCGCACCATTATCCTGGCGGCTATAACGCGTTTATAAAAGCAATGAACGCGAAGGCAAAAGCGCTGGGTATGACCCAGACGCGTTTTGTGGAGCCAACCGGTTTGTCGATTCATAACGTGTCGACCGCACGCGATCTCACCAAAATGCTGATTGCCAGCAAGCAGTACCCGCTGATCGGTCAACTGAGTACCACGCGTGAAGATATGGCGACCTTCGCCAATCCGGCGTATACGCTGCCGTTCCGCAATACCAACCATCTGGTGTATCGCGATAACTGGAATATTCAGCTTACTAAAACCGGCTTCACCAACGCGGCTGGCCATTGTCTGGTGATGCGCACGGTAATCAATAACAAACCGGTGGCGCTGGTGGTGATGGATGCGTTCGGCAAGTACACCCATTTCGCCGACGCCAGTCGTTTACGCACGTGGATCGAAACCGGGAAAGTGATGCCGGTTCCGCCGGCGGCGTTGAGCTATAAAAAGCAGAAAGCCGCACAGATGGCTGCTGCGGGTGGCAATGCGGGTGAGCAGACCGCGCAAAACGACTGATGCCGCTATAGGCCGAATAAGGCGAAGTCGTCCTGGAAAATAGCCTGATGACGCTTCGCTTATCAAGCCGACGAAAACATCTCACCCGTAGGCCGGATAAGGCGTTTATGCCGTCATCCGGCATGGATAACAAAACCTTACTCTGGCAGCGTCCAGTCACCTTCGTTGAGTGGGCGCTGCATAATCAACGTATCCCGCCAGTCTCCCTTTTTATACCCGACGCTACGCAACTGTCCGGCAATCTCGAAACCGTGCTTTTTATGCAATCGCAGCGACCCCGGATTGTTATGGCCGTCGCCAATCACCGCCACCATCTGCCGCCATGGACCTTCTTCACAGCGGGTGATTAACGTATGCATCAGCAGGCTGCCGACGCCGCGTCCGGTCATGCTGGCATCGACATAAATCGACTCTTCCAGGGTAAAACGATAGGCCGGGCGAGGACGATACTGCGTGGCATAACAATAACCGACGATCACGCCGCGATAGAGCGCCACCAGCCACGGCAATCCATACTGTGCCACCGTACGCATACGTCGGCGCATTTCATCGACCGTCGGGGGTGTTTCTTCAAAAGAGGCGCGGCCATTCAACACATGCCACGCATATAACGAGGAGATCGCCTCTACGTCGTCGGGCAGCGCATCGCGTACCACGATATCGTTATCAGAAAGCGTATCGGCAACAGACATGGTTCTCACCTTTGCGAAGAAAAACCGGAGTCATCACGACTCCGGCACATCTTATTACTTTTGCACGATATTTCGTGCAAATCCAGCCTGCGCATCAGGCACATTAGCTGGTGTTAATCTGAAGACGGTACTTTCCAGAATTTTTGCTTACTGGTCTTGCCAATTCCGGGATTCATACTGTTGGTCGGGTCATTTTCGCGATAAAAACGGGTCAGCGCGGGCGGTGCTTCATACAGATGCCCGACGTTATGCTCAGCCGGGTATTGTGCGCCGCGCTGTTGCAGCAGTTCCAGCATTTGTGCTTTCAGCGCGTGAGCATCCACACCTTTCTTCACGATATAATCCTGATGGAAGACGTAGCACATAAAGTGCCCGTAATAGAGTTTATGCACCAGTTGGTTATCCATTTCCGCCGGCAGATGTTCGTACCATTCGGTGTCATTGCGGCGCAGTGCGATGTCCAGCGCCAGAATATCCTCCACCTCGTCAGCATGAACCGCCTGATAGCGAATGGCTGCGCCAGCCGCTGCGAAGCGGTGCAGGAAGGCTTTGCTACCTTCTTCCGGCGTGCAGGCAAAGAAATCGCCTTCTGCGGTTTTAAAGAATTCGGTGAGCCAACTTTGCGCTTCCGCGACGCCATCGCCCGCCATTTTTAACAGCAGATGATGTTCATATTTATCGCGCCAGCTTTTCATGCGTGGCGGCAGATGACTCGGGAACAGATGACCAAACTTCTGCATTGCGCGGTCGGTAAAGTGCGGACGAAAGAATTTCACCTTTTCCAGCATCGCGTCGGTGCGCCCCTTCAGGGTGAAGAAGAACGGCATTTTGTCGGTGCCGAGCTTATCAATCATCAGGAAAGTGTCTTTGCCGTACTGTTCGGCAATGTCGTAAATGTCGCGGTGCATGTATTCACCCGCCACCGGCAGATTGTCGAACGTCGCCAGAATATGGCGGCGGATCTCCGTCAGCACCTCGGGTTGATTGGTGCCAATGTAAAATACCTGCTGATTTTTTTCCGCTTCAAAGGTGTCGAGACGCACCGCAAAGACCGCCAGCTTTCCGGCACAGCCAGAAGATTCGAACAGGCGATCCGGATCGGCGTTATAGCGTGCGGGCGTGTCGGCGTCGATGTCTCTGACGCGGGTGACGTAGTCGTGATCGTGGGCGTGTCGCCCGTCGTGGCGGACATTTTCCTCTTTGATCCGTTCATCGTCCAGTTGACTCAGGATCTGTTCTGGCGTTTGTCCCAGATCGATCCCCAGATGGTTAACCAGTTGCAGCTTGCCGTTTTCATCAATACGGGCAAACAGGGACATTTCGGTATACGCCGGGCCTCTTTGCACCAGCGAACCACCGGAGTTATTACAGATCCCGCCAATGACCGATGCGCCGATGCACGACGAACCAATCACCGAGTGTGGCTCACGCCCCAGCGGCTTCAGCGCTTTTTCCAGTGAGTACAACGTGGTGCCGGGATAGGCCAGCACCTGCTCACCTTTGCCCAGCACGTGGAGCTTGTCGAGGCGCAGGGTGCTGATGATGACAATCTCGCGGTCATAATCATTACCATTCGGCGTGGAGCCTTCGGTCAGGCCGGTATTGGCCGCCTGCATCAGGATAATTTTATCGGCGTTGACGCAGGCGTTCAGCACGCGCCAGAGTTCCAGCAGCGATCCGGGAAAGACTACCGCCAGAGCCTCGCCCTGACCGGAACGGAAACCCTTGCGATAGCGGGCGGTTTTTGCAGGATCAGTCAGCAGGTGTGAATGTCCCACCAGGCGGGCGAGCTCATTCAGGAAGGTTTTATTATCAGTTGTTGTAATGGAAGACATTCTCCACTCCTTGTGGTGGGACAAAATATCAGGTTCAAGCATAGCGCTTTGTATGACAATACGCTTTCTCATTCACACTGTCTTTGAATTGGCGGCGTTGAAAATTAAGAGAATAACCTTAGCTTTCTGCCGCGCTGCCGTTTAGGCTTATGGCAAAATGCGGTTTTTGCTATATTTTCGCTGCCACGTCGGGCTTTAGAGAAAGAGAGAATCAACATGAAATGGCTATGTTCTGTAGGTGTCGCAGTTAGTCTGGCGTTGCAACCAGCGCTGGCGGAGGAGCTGTTCGGTAACCATCCGCTGACGCCGGAAGCGCGGGATGCGTTTGTCACCCAGTTGCTGACGAAAATGACCGTCGATGAAAAGATTGGCCAGCTGCGTTTGATAAGCGTCGGCCCGGATAACCCGAAAGAAGCGATCCGCGAGATGATCAAAGACGGCCAGGTGGGCGCGATTTTTAACACCGTTACCCGTCAGGACATCCGTAAAATGCAGGATCAGGTGATGGAACTGAGCCGCCTGAAAATCCCTCTCTTTTTTGCCTATGACGTGCTGCACGGCCAGCGTACCGTCTTCCCGATTAGCCTTGGGCTGGCGTCCTCTTTTAACCTCGACGCGGTGAAAACCGTCGGACGCATCTCGGCGTATGAAGCTGCCGACGACGGCCTGAATATGACCTGGGCACCGATGGTCGATGTCTCCCGCGATCCGCGTTGGGGACGCGCCTCGGAAGGTTTTGGCGAAGATACCTATCTGACCTCCATCATGGGCAAAACGATGGTGGAAGCGATGCAGGGCAAAAGCCCGGCGGATCGCTATTCGGTGATGACCAGCGTGAAGCACTTCGCCGCCTACGGTGCCGTGGAGGGCGGTAAAGAGTACAACACCGTGGACATGAGTCCGCAGCGCCTGTTTAACGACTATATGCCGCCGTACAAAGCCGGTCTGGATGCAGGCAGCGGCGCGGTGATGGTGGCGCTGAACTCGCTGAACGGCACGCCAGCGACCTCTGATTCCTGGCTGCTGAAGGACATTCTGCGCGATAAGTGGGGCTTTAAAGGCATTACCGTGTCTGACCACGGGGCCATCAAAGAGCTGATTAAACACGGCACCGCCGCCGATCCGGAAGATGCGGTGCGCGTGGCGCTCAAGTCCGGCATTAACATGAGCATGAGCGACGAGTATTACAGCAAATACCTGCCGGGACTGATCAAATCCGGCAAAGTGACGATGGCGGAACTGGATGACGCGGCGCGTCACGTGCTCAACGTGAAATATGACATGGGGCTGTTTAACGATCCGTACAGCCATCTGGGGGCGAAAGAGACCGATCCGGTGGATACCAACGCCGAAAGCCGACT
The DNA here is from genome assembly GCF_030332305.1 of Citrobacter sp. Ct235. Lineage (NCBI taxonomy): Bacteria > Pseudomonadati > Pseudomonadota > Gammaproteobacteria > Enterobacterales > Enterobacteriaceae > Citrobacter > Citrobacter sp. Ct235. The sequence continues at coordinate 1,461,851 of NZ_JAOWIC010000049.1, read as the reverse complement.
GCACCGCAAAGAAGCACGTGAAGTCGCGTGTGAAAGCCTGGTGCTGCTGAAAAACCGCCTCGACACGCTGCCGCTAAAAAAATCGGGGACGATTGCGGTTGTCGGCCCGTTGGCTGACAGCAAACGCGACGTGATGGGCAGTTGGTCTGCCGCAGGCGTGGCCGATCAGTCCATTACCGTTCTGACCGGCATTAAAAATGCTCTCGGCACAAACGGTAAGGTGGTGTACGCCCATGGGGCCAACGTCACCAACGATAATGACATTGTCACCTTCCTCAATCAGTACGAAGAGGCGGTGAAGGTGGACTCGCGTTCTCCTCAGGAGATGATTGATGAAGCCGTCGCGGCGGCGAAGCAGTCTGATGTGGTGGTTGCCGTGGTGGGTGAGGCACAGGGCATGGCGCATGAAGCGTCCAGCCGTACCGATATCACCCTGCCGCAGAGCCAGCGCGACCTGATCGCGGCGCTGAAAGCGACCGGAAAACCGCTGGTGCTGGTGCTGATGAACGGTCGTCCGCTGGCGCTGGTGAAAGAAGATCAACAGGCCGATGCGATTCTGGAAACCTGGTTTGCCGGTACGGAAGGGGGTAACGCGATTGCCGACGTCCTGTTTGGCGACTACAACCCGTCAGGCAAACTGCCGATGTCCTTCCCACGCTCGGTGGGGCAGATCCCGACCTATTACAGCCACCTCAACACCGGTCGTCCGTATAACGCCGACAAGCCGAACAAGTACACCTCTCGCTACTTTGACGAAGCTAACGGCCCGCTCTATCCGTTTGGTTATGGCCTGAGCTACACCACGTTTACTGTTTCTGACGTGACGCTTTCTGCGCCGACCATGAAACGTGACGGCAGCGTGACGGCAAGTGTGAAGGTGACCAACACCGGCAAGCGTGAAGGTGAAACGGTGATCCAGCTGTACGTGCAGGACGTCACGGCTTCCCTGAGTCGTCCGGTGAAAGAGCTGAAAGGCTTTAAGAAAGTGAACCTGAAACCCGGCGAAACGCAGACCGTCAGCTTCCCGATTGATATCAACGCGCTGAAGTTCTGGAATCAGCAGATGACGTTCGATGCCGAACCCGGCAAGTTCAACGTATTTATCGGCGTCGATTCTGCCCGCGTGAAGCAGGGATCGTTTGAATTGCTGTGATCGGCGTAAGGGGGCGTTCCCGCGTGGATTCCCCCTGTTTTTCCCCCCGAAAAAACCGAAATGTCGGGTTAACGGAACACTTTTCGACTATGCTTTTCCCTCAAGTCGCTGAAAAAGTCGACAAAAAGATGAGGAAAGCATCATGACAATCTCAAAGATTTGGGCCGGTTCGCTGGCGCTGTTAGCGGCAGTGAGCTTACCCTTGCAGGCGGCGTCGCCGGTGAAGGTTGGGTCGAAAATTGATACCGAAGGCGCGCTGCTTGGCAACATCATTTTGCAGGTGCTGGAAAGCCACGGCGTCAAAACGGTCAATAAAGTCCAGTTAGGTACCACGCCGGTCGTGCGCGGTGCGATCACCTCAGGCGAACTGGATATCTACCCTGAATACACCGGTAATGGCGCGTTCTTCTTCAAAGATGAAAACGATCCGGCATGGAAAAATGCACAAGCAGGCTTTGAGAAAGTCAAAAAACTCGATGCGGAGCAGAATAAGCTGGTCTGGTTAACACCGGCACCGGCCAATAATACCTGGACTATCGCGGTGCGAAGCGATGTCGCCGAAAAGAATAAACTCACCTCGCTGGCCGATCTCGGACGCTATCTGAAAGAGGGCGGTATCTTCAAACTGGCCGCCTCCGCCGAATTTATCGAACGTGCCGACGCGCTGCCCGCGTTCGAAAAAGCCTACGATTTTACGCTCGATCAGACGCAACTGCTTTCACTGGCGGGCGGTGACACGGCGGTGACCATCAAAGCTGCCGCGCAGCAAACGTCCGGCGTCAACGCCGCGATGGCCTACGGGACGGATGGTCCGGTCGCCGCGCTGGGCTTGCAGACGTTAAGCGATCCCAAAGGCGTTCAGCCCATTTATGCGCCAGCCCCTGTGGTGCGTGAGGCGGTGTTGAAGGCGTACCCGCAGATGGCGGAATGGCTGCAACCTGTGTTTGCCAGCCTGGATGAAAAAACGTTGCAACAACTCAATGCCAGTATTGCCGTTGAAGGGTTAGATGCCAAAAAAGTGGCGGCAGATTACCTGAAACAAAAGGGATGGGTGAAGTAAAGGGACTGAAAAAGGTTGGGTGACGTGTCAAAAGTCAGTATTCAGCGCGTACTGCTGCTGCTGGTTGTTCTTTCAGCCGCCGCCGTTGCGCTGCCGTTTGTGAACTATGCCCCGAATCGTCTGGTGTCGGGAGAGGGGCGTCAGCTCTGGACGCTCTGGCCCGGTTCGGTGTCGATGCTCGCCGGCGCGGGTTGCGCCCTGCTGGCATTGTGCTTCGTGCCGGGAAGAAAAGGGGCGCTGTGTACGCTGGTGGTGGCACAACTGCTGGTGATCCTGATGCTGTGGAGCGTGGGTAAAGCGGCGACACATCTGGCAGAGACGGGAACGCCGCTGGCGCGAACCAGCGTGGGAAGCGGTCTCTGGCTGGGGCTCGCGCTGGGATTACTGGCCTACAGCGACGCTATCAGACGTATTACCGCACAGCCACTCTGGCGCTGGGTTTTACATGCGCAGATGGCGATTATTCCCGTCGCACTCTTGCTGACGGGGACGTTCGATGACCTCTCTTTACTCAAAGAGTACGCTAATCGTCAGGATGTCTTTGATGATGCGCTGGCCCAGCATCTGACGTTGCTGTTGGGTACCGTGCTGCCCGCGCTGGCGATAGGCATTCCCCTAGGAATCTGGTGTTATTTTTCCACCGCCCGCCAGGGGCCGGTGTTTACCGTCCTCAATGTGATTCAAACCGTTCCTTCCGTCGCACTGTTCGGCCTGTTGATTGCACCGCTTGCCGGACTGGTAAAGGCGTTCCCCTGGCTTGCAACGGTGGGCGTGGCGGGAACCGGTCTGACCCCGGCGCTGATCGCGCTGGTGTTGTACGCGCTCTTGCCGCTGGTTCGCGGCGTGGTGGCCGGGCTGAATCAGGTTCCCCGCGATGTCCTGGAAAGCGCCCGCGCGATGGGGATGAGCACCGTGCAGCGCTTTCTACACGTTCAGCTTCCGCTGGCACTGCCGGTCTTTTTACGTAGCCTGCGGGTGGTGATGGTGCAGACCGTCGGGATGGCCGTCATCGCCGCGCTGATTGGCGCCGGTGGTTTTGGCGCGCTGGTGTTTCAGGGACTGCTCAGCAGCGCCGTGGATCTGGTGCTGCTGGGCGTGATCCCGGTCATTGCGCTGGCGGTACTGATTGATGCGCTGTTTGATTTAGGGAATGCTCTGCTGAAGGTAACCCACCATGATTGAATTTAGCCACGTGAATAAAGCCTTTGGTGAGCACAAGGCGGTTAGCGACCTGAATCTGCACGTTAAGGAAGGCAGTTTCTCGGTACTGATTGGCACCTCAGGTTCGGGGAAATCCACCACTCTGAAAATGATTAACCGGCTCGTGGAGCATGACAGCGGCAGAATTCGCTTTGCTGGTGAGGAAATTCGCAGTCTGCCGGTACTGGAACTGCGTCGGCGGATGGGCTACGCGATTCAGTCGATTGGCCTGTTTCCGCACTGGACGGTAGCGCAGAACATCGCCACCGTCCCGCAATTGCTGAAGTGGCCGCGCAGAAAAATTGATGAGCGGGTGGAGGAATTAATGGCGCTGCTCGGGCTGGAAGTCGTGCTGCGCGAGCGCTATCCGCATCAGCTTTCCGGTGGACAGCAGCAGCGCGTGGGCGTGGCGCGCGCGCTGGCTGCCGATCCGCAGGTGCTGCTGATGGATGAACCTTTCGGCGCGCTGGATCCGGTCACTCGTGGGGCGTTGCAGCAGGAGATGACCCGCATCCACCGTCTGTTGGGGCGGACCATTGTGCTGGTCACGCATGATATTGATGAAGCGCTGCGCCTGGCAGAGCATCTGGTGCTGATGGACGGCGGAGAAGTTGTTCAGCAGGGGACGCCGCTGGCGATGCTGACGGCACCGGCGAATGACTTTGTGCAACAGTTTTTCGGTCGCAGCGAGTTGGGAGTACGGTTGCTGTCGCTGCGAACCGTGGCTGACTATGTGCGCCGGGATGAACAGATTGCCGGGGAGGCGTTGACCGAAGAGATGACGCTGCGCGACGCGCTTTCCGCGTTTGTCGCGCGCGGGTGCGACGTGTTACCGGTGGTCAATCAGCAGGGCATTGTCTGTGGGACGCTGCATTTTCGCGATCTGCTACTGGAGACGCTAACGCATGAAACGACTGTCTGACCCGCTGCTCTGGTTGATCGCACTCTTCCTGCTGATGCTGTTGGGGTTACCGCACAGCCAGGCGATTTTTGCCAGTCTGTTTCCTGAACTTCCGCGCCCGGTTTATCAGCAGGAAAGCTTTCTCGCGCTGGCGCTGGCCCATTTCTGGCTGGTCGCGGTGTCGAGCCTGTTTGCCGTGGTGATTGGCGTGGGCGCCGCAATTGTGGTGACACGACCAAAAGGACGGGAGTTCCGCCCGCTGGTGGAGACCATTGCTGCCGTTGGACAAACCTTTCCGCCCGTCGCGGTGCTGGCGATCGCGGTGCCGGTGATGGGGTTTGGTCAGAAACCGGCCATTATTGCGCTGATCCTGTACGGCGTGTTACCCATCCTGCAGGCGACGCTGGCGGGACTGGGGTCGATTGAGGACAGCGTGCGCAACATTGCCAGCGGAATGGGGATGAGTCCGGGACAACAGTTGCGAAAGGTGGAGTTGCCGCTGGCGGCGCCGGTGATTCTGGCAGGGGTACGGACGTCGGTGATTATCAATATTGGCACCGCGACTATCGCGTCAACGGTGGGGGCCAGCACGCTTGGCACGCCGATTATCATCGGTCTGAGCGGATTCAACACGGCGTATGTTATTCAGGGCGCGCTGCTGGTCGCGCTGGCGGCGATCGTCGTAGACCGCCTGTTCGAGCGGTTAGTGCAGCGCCTTAGCCGGCACGCAAAATGAAGGTATAGCCTGCGAGCATCACACCGCCAATACCGCCGATGGCCATGAGTAAAAAGAGGGTGATGACACCGATTTTCGCTACGCTCATGATGTTCTCCTTATGTTAACTCAGAGATTATACAGAGAAGCGTAGCTGTTAATGAATCATTAAATGCCAAGTGGATAAATATCGTGTCCTTCCGCGCGCCAGGCATTCAGCAGCTGCTGCTGTGCCGACGTCTGATTTTCGCCGCACCACACCAGTAGGGTTCGCCCCTCAAACAGGTCCGGGCGAAACTGGCTCAGCGAATGCGCCAGTACGTCAACCCGCCATCCCTGCTGGCTGGCAACCCAACCTTCCAGCCACAGACGCGTGGTATCGTGAATATTCCAGCCCACGACCAGCGCATCTTTGCCCTGTTTTTTTCTGGCCGAGGCGAGGCAAATGGCGATGTAGTTGATCAACACACCGTCAAGGATCCCCAATAGCGCCAGTAGTGTGGGCTGTTGGCACTGTAACCGCCGACGTAGCGGAAGAAAAAGGTGGGTGGTTAGCGTCTGCGCGGGGTAATCCTGTCCACGCTCTTTCAGCCAGACCCGGAGACTGTGCAGATTGTTATTTTGCAGATAGTGCAGCAGGGTTTCCTGTTGTTCACGCCATCCGTTTTGCAGGTCTACATTCTCATTGCTCAACAGCATCTTGACTTTGCCGACCTGCACCCCGTTATCAATCCAGCGTTTGATTTCGCGGATCCTGTCGATATCTGAATCATTGAACAGGCGATGTCCGCCGTCGGTCCGCTGCGGTTTCAATAATCCATAACGCCGCTGCCACGCGCGGAGCGTAACGGGGTTAATATCACAAAGCAAAGCCACTTCACCTATGGTGTAAAGCGCCATCATTTTATCCTTGCTCGCGAGGTCCCAGTCTAACTTTAGTCGCTCTTTTTCGAACCAGGTAGTTTTGTCTGTTTTTTAATCAAAGGAGGCGTGATATTGTATTCACACGGACACTTTTGAGTGATCGTTCTCACGAATTCATCTTTTTTTGCAACAGTTCAAAGAAAGATCAACGTAGTCGATGTATGTTACGCGGTTTTAAACGCAGTGTGGTTTGCGGGTATGTACGATTTTAATCTGGTGTTGCTGCTGCTTCAGCAGATGTGCGTGTTCCTGGTTATTGCATGGTTGATGAGTAAAACGCGTTTATTCATACCGTTGATGCAGGTGACCGTTCGCTTACCCCATAAGTTGCTCTGTTACGTCACCTTCTCTATTTTCTGTATCCTCGGCACCTATTTTGGTCTGCACATCGATGATTCCATCGCCAACACGCGCGCGATTGGCGCGGTGATGGGCGGTCTGCTCGGCGGACCGGTCGTCGGTGGACTGGTGGGGCTAACCGGGGGTCTGCACCGCTATTCGATGGGCGGCATGACCGCGCTCAGTTGTATGATCTCCACCATTGTCGAAGGACTGCTGGGCGGTCTGGTGCACAGCGTGCTGACGCGGCGGGGACGCACCGATAAAGTCTTCAATCCGCTGACGGCTGGGGCGATCACGTTTGTCGCCGAAATGGTACAGATGCTGATCATTTTGCTGATCGCCCGGCCGTTTGACGATGCTTACCGGCTGGTCAGCAATATCGCCGCCCCTATGATGGTCACCAACACCGTTGGCGCGGCGCTGTTTATGCGTATTTTGCTCGACAAGCGCGCGATGTTTGAAAAATACACCTCTGCGTTTTCCTCCACTGCGCTGAAAGTGGCGGCCTCCACCGAAGGTATCCTGCGCCAGGGATTCAACGAAGTGAACAGTATGAAGGTGGCGCAGGTGCTGTATCAGGAACTCGATATCGGCGCGGTGGCGATTACCGATCGCGAGCGGCTGTTGGCCTTTACCGGGATTGGCGACGATCATCATTTGCCGGGCAGGCCTATCTCTTCCAGCTACACGCTACGGGCCATCGAGACGGGCGAGGTCGTATATGCTGACGGCAACGAAGTGCCGTACCGCTGTTCGCTGCATCCGCAGTGCAAACTTGGTTCTACGCTGGTTATCCCGTTACGCGGTGAAAACCAACGGGTGATGGGGACCATCAAGCTGTATGAAGCAAAAAACCGACTCTTCAGTTCTATTAACCGAACGCTGGGTGAGGGGATTGCTCAGCTACTCTCCGCGCAGATCCTCGCCGGGCAATATGAACGTCAGAAAGCGATGCTGACTCAGTCAGAAATCAAGCTGCTGCATGCGCAGGTTAATCCGCATTTTCTGTTTAATGCGCTCAACACCATTAAGGCGGTGGTGCGCCGCGACAGTGAACAGGCGAGCCAACTGGTGCAGGATCTCTCCACCTTCTTTCGCAAAAACTTAAAGCGTCCGTCGGAGATCGTCACGCTTGCCGACGAAATTGAGCACGTGAATGCCTATCTGCAAATTGAGAAAGCGCGATTCCAGGCGCGGCTGCAGGTGAGTTTAAACGTGCCGGATGCGCTGGCGCATCAGCAGTTGCCGGCCTTCACTCTGCAACCCATTGTCGAAAACGCCATTAAGCACGGGACGTCACAGCTGCTGGGGACGGGAGAGGTGTCTATCACCGCCCGTCAGGAAGGGCAGTACCTGATGCTGGATATTGAAGATAACGCCGGGTTGTACCAGCCCACCACGAATGTCAGCGGTCTGGGCATGAATCTGGTGGATAAACGCCTGCGCGAACGGTTTGGCGATGACTACGGTATTAGCGTGGTCTGCGAACCGGATAGCTTTACCCGAATAACCCTACGACTGCCCCTGGAGGAGACGCATGATTAAGGTGCTGATTGTGGATGATGAGCCGTTAGCGCGGGAAAATCTGCGGATCTTGTTACAGGAACAAAGTGATATTGAGATCGTGGGTGAGTGCGCCAACGCCGTTGAAGCGATTGGCGCGGTGCATCGACTGCATCCGGACGTGCTGTTTCTGGATATTCAAATGCCGCGTATCAGCGGGCTGGAAATGGTCGGTATGCTTGACCCGGAGCACCGTCCGTATATTGTTTTTCTGACCGCCTTTGACGAATACGCGATTAAGGCCTTTGAAGAGCATGCCTTTGATTATCTTCTGAAACCGATAGAAGAGGCGAGGCTGGAGAAAACCCTCAGTCGTCTGCGCCAGGAGCGGAGCAAGCAGGACGTGTCGGTGCTGCCGGAAAACCAGCAGTCGCTGAAGTTCATCCCCTGTAGCGGGCACAGCAGGATCTATCTGCTGCAAATGGATGATGTCGCCTTTGTCAGCAGCCGCATGAGCGGTGTGTTTGTGACCAGCAGCGAAGGCAAAGAAGGCTTTACGGAACTGACGCTCAGAACACTGGAAAGCCGCACGCCATTGTTGCGCTGCCATCGACAGTATTTGGTTAACATGGCGCAGTTACAGGAAATTCGCCTGGAAGATAACGGTCAGGCAGAGCTGATACTACGCAACGGGTTAACCGTTCCGGTCAGCCGCCGCTATCTGAAAAGTTTGAAAGAGGCGATTGGCCTGTAAAACTGGTACACTGCGCGCCATTGCATTATCGACAGTTGAAGGCTCTATGCTTAGTAACGATATTCTTCGTAGCCTGCGCTACACCCTGAAAGTTAATAATAACGACATGGTGCGCATTCTTGCGCTTGCCGACATGGAATCCACCTCTGCGAATTTCGACACCTGGATGACCAAAGAAGATGAAGAGGGTTTTGTCCGCTGCCCGGATATTATTCTCTCCGGATTTCTGAATGGTCTGATCTACGAGAAGCGCGGCAAAGATGATTCAGCGCCTGAACTGGCGCTTGAGCGTCGGGTGAACAACAACACGGTGCTAAAAAAGCTGCGTATCGCCTTTTCGCTAAAAACGGATGATATTCAGGCGATCATGACCCAGCAGAACGTTCGCGTTTCAATGCCGGAAATTACCGCCATGATGCGTTCTGTCGATCATAAAAACTACCGCGAGTGCGGCGATCAGTTTATGCGTTATTTCCTGCGTGGACTGGCTGTGCGTCTGCACGGCAATAAAGACTAAAAGAAAAGCGACGACCCGGCAGGATGCCCGGTCGTCGTCGTTTGATTATTTCACTTCTTTAAAGCCTGAGGCTTCCAGCATTTTCTGGCTCTGCTTCATGCTGATACCGTTGCTCGGGTCACCAGAGAATTGAGTTCCCGTCACGCCCTGCAGCTTTTTAAAGTCAACCTTCTCCATGTCAACAGAGACGGTTTCTTCCGCGTAGCCATCCTTATAGGTCAGCTTCTCTTCCACGCCGGGAATGTTTTGATATTTTGCACTGATCGGATCAAGGATCTTCGCCGCGTCTTCTTTGGTTTTTACCCCGATAGAGGCAAAGTTGATTTTGTTTTGTGAGGTCTGCTTAATGACTTTGTCACCCTTGTAGGTATAGGTCATTACGATCTCAGTACCATTGACATCCGCTTTGAATGTTTTGCTTTCTTCCTTGTCGCCACATCCAGCCAGAGAGAAAACGAGAACTGACGCGAAAACTACCGAAAAAAACGTATTTAATGCTTTCATGTAAAACTCCATTTTATTAAACGTCTGGTACTCAAAAAATCGTACCTGGTATGTATACCAGAAAGAGATACAGTATAGGGGGAAAAGGCTAGGGGAGATGTCTGAAAATGCGGTGTGAAAAATCTGAAAATGACGCGGTCTGCTGCCCTGGTGGACAAAAAAAGCGCCGCGAAAGCGGCGCTTGAGGGCGAACTTATTTAACCTGATGTCCAGGCTTCGCGCCTTCATCCGGGCTCAGCAGGAAGATATCTTTCCCGCCAGGACCCGCCGCCATCACCATCCCTTCAGAGATGCCGAAGCGCATTTTACGCGGTGCCAGGTTTGCCACCATGATCGTATGACGGCCAATCAGTACCTGCGGATCCGGATAGGCTGAACGAATGCCGGAGAAGACGTTGCGCTTCTCGCCGCCCAGGTCCAGCGTCAGGCGCAGCAGCTTGTCGGAACCGTCAACAAATTCGGCGTTTTCAATCAGCGCCACGCGCAGATCGACTTTGGCGAAATCATCAAAGCTAATGGTTTCCTGAATCGGGAAGTCCGCCAGCGGACCGGTCACCGGAGCGGTCATCGCTTTGACCTCTTCCTTAGACGCTTCAACCAGCGCTTCAACCTGCTTCATGTCGATACGGTTATACAGCGCTTTGAAGGTGTTCACCTTGTGGGCCAGCAGCGGTTGCGTAATTGTATCCCAGCGCAGTTCCGTATTGAGGAACGCTTCAACGCGCTCGCTCAGGGTTGGCAGAACCGGTTTCAGATACGTCATCAGCACGCGGAACAGGTTGATGCCCATTGAGCAAATCGCCTGCAGATCGGCGTCGCGACCTTCCTGTTTCGCCACAACCCATGGTGCCTGCTCGTCCACATAACGGTTTGCGACATCCGCCAGCGCCATGATTTCACGAATCGCTTTGCCGAATTCACGACTTTCCCAGGCTTCGCCAATGACAGTCGCTGCGTCGGTAAAGGTTTTATAAAGCGCGGGATCGGCCAGTTCAGAAGCCAGCACGCCATCAAAACGCTTGCTGATAAAGCCGGCGTTACGAGAGGCGAGGTTAACCACCTTGTTGACGATGTCGGTGTTCACGCGCTGCACGAAATCTTCCAGATTCAGGTCGATATCATCAATGCGTGAAGAGAGTTTCGCGGTGTAGTAGTAGCGCAGGCTGTCGGCGTCAAAATGGTTCAGCCAGGTGCTGGCCTTAATAAAGGTGCCGCGAGATTTTGACATCTTCGCGCCGTTGACGGTGACATAACCATGCACGAACAGGTTAGTCGGCTTGCGGAAGTTGCTGCCTTCCAGCATGGCCGGCCAGAACAGGCTGTGGAAGTAGACGATATCTTTACCGATGAAGTGATACAGCTCGGCAGCAGAATCTTTCTTCCAGTATTCGTCAAAGCTGACGGTATCACCGCGCTTGTCGCACAGGTTTTTGAAAGAGCCCATGTAGCCGATCGGGGCATCCAGCCAGACATAGAAATATTTACCTGGCGCATTCGGGATTTCAAAACCAAAGTAAGGCGCATCGCGGGAGATATCCCACTGTTGCAGGCCAGATTCAAACCATTCCTGCATTTTGTTCGCAACCTGCTCCTGCAGCGCGCCGCTGCGGGTCCACGCCTGCAGCATTTCGCTGAAAGAGGGCAGGTCAAAGAAGAAGTGTTCAGAGTCACGCATCACCGGCGTTGCGCCAGACACCACGGATTTCGGCTCGATCAGTTCAGTCGGGCTGTAGGTCGCGCCGCACACTTCACAGTTGTCGCCGTATTGATCCGGAGATTTACATTTCGGGCAGGTGCCTTTCACAAAACGGTCCGGCAGGAACATGCCTTTTTCCGGATCGTAGAGCTGAGAGATGGTGCGGTTCTTAATAAAACCGTTCTCTTTCAGACGGGTATAGATAAGCTCAGACAGTTCCCGATTCTCATCGCTGTGCGTGGAGTGGTAGTTGTCATAGCTGATGTTGAACCCGGCGAAATCCGTCTGGTGTTCCTGACTCATTTCCCCAATCATCTGCTCCGGGGTGATGCCAAGCTGCTGTGCTTTCAGCATGATTGGCGTGCCGTGGGCGTCGTCGGCGCAGATGAAGTTGACCTCGTGGCCGCGCATTCGCTGGTAACGGACCCAGACATCAGCCTGGATGTGCTCCAGCATATGGCCGAGGTGGATTGAGCCGTTGGCGTACGGCAGTGCGCACGTTACCAGAATTTTCTTCGCGACTTGAGTCATAGTAGGTATTACTTCTTCTCTGTTGAAAGGGGGTTCTGATGTTACCTGAAAGGGAATAACTACGCCAAGAATTAAGGGCATCAAACCACAAATGAATAATTGTTACCGCTGGAGTACACTAGCTCGCTACAATTGACCTTTTCAGAACAACAAAAAGGAGTCGGGATGAACGCACAATCCCAGGCCAAATCACCAGAGACCCTGCGCGCGATGGTCGCCGGGACGCTGGCAAATTTTCAGCACCCCACCCTGAAGCATAATCTGACGACGCTGAAGGCGTTGCACCACGTCGCCTGGATGGATGACACGCTGCACGTTGAACTGGTCATGCCGTTCGTCTGGCACAGTGCATTTGAGGTGTTAAAAGAGCAATGTAGCGCCGACCTGTTGCGTATCACCGGTGCGAAGGCGATCGACTGGAAGCTTTCTCACAATATTGCCACCCTGAAGCGTGTGAAAAATCAGCCGGGCGTGAATGGCGTGAAGAACATTATCGCCGTCAGCTCTGGCAAAGGCGGCGTGGGCAAATCGTCGACTGCGGTAAACCTGGCGTTGGCACTGGCGGCAGAAGGGGCGAAAGTAGGGATTCTGGACGCCGACATTTATGGTCCGTCGATCCCAACCATGCTGGGTGCGGAAAACCAGCGTCCCACCTCGCCGGATGGCACGCATATGGCGCCGATCGTGTCTCACGGGCTGGCGACGAACTCCATCGGCTATCTGGTCACGGATGATAACGCGATGGTCTGGCGTGGGCCGATGGCCAGCAAAGCGCTGATGCAGATGCTACAGGAGACGCTGTGGCCGGATCTGGATTACCTCGTGCTGGATATGCCGCCAGGCACCGGCGACATTCAACTGACCCTGGCGCAAAACATTCCCGTCACCGGTGCAGTGGTGGTCACGACGCCGCAGGATATCGCACTGATCGACGCCAAAAAAGGTATTGTCATGTTTGAAAAAGTCGAAGTGCCTGTGCTGGGCATTGTCGAAAATATGAGCATGCATATCTGCAGCAACTGTGGTCATCATGAGCCTATCTTTGGTACCGGCGGCGCGCAGAAACTGGCTGAGCAGTATCACACGCAACTGTTGGGGCAGATGCCGCTGCATATCAGTCTGCGTGAAGATCTCGATCGCGGGACGCCGACCGTTGTCAGTCGTCCGGACAGTGATTTCACCGTAATGTATCGCGAACTGGCGGGACGTGTTGCCGCGCAGCTTTACTGGCAGGGTGAAGTCATTCCTGGTGAGATTGCCTTTCGTGCCGTCTGAGTTCTGCTGAACTGCTTCTTTATCTTCGTTCACCGCATCCGCTAAATAATGATGCGGTGAATATTTAATTTAAATAATGCTGTCTGATCTATGTAGTTCCACTGAACAGAGTGGGCGCTTTTCTTAAAAAAGAAGCGTAATCCACCATTTAAATTGCTCATTCCCGCACGATTAATTTATTATTTCTATTGGTATGGCAATGGAGTCATGACCATACTTTACAGGCAGACATACTGCGCTGTAACTATTTTTACTACAGGGATTACACTCGACATGAAGAATTATCTGTTGTCAGGAATCATAGTTTTGACTTACGGAATGAGTACCCCTGCCTTTTCCTCCGATACAGCCACGTTAACCATCAACGGTAGAGTAACCATACCCACTTGCAGCACCGACGTCGTTAACAGTCAGTTGCAGCAGCGTTGTGGTAATACTCTCTATCAGTTTAATACGCAGGATGCAAAAAAGACCTCATCAGCAAGGGGCGTGGCGACCGAAATGACCCATCTTCCCGGAGATGCGGCACGACAGATCGTACTTAACCGCTACGATTAATCAGGCGGTTGTCTATTTAAGTAAATTTTCGTTCTTAGCCGAAATCATCATCATGAATGATTTCGGTATTTTAATTCCCTTCTCATATATTACTGTATAAAAATTATCTAAAATTAATGACTGCTAAAAATAGTCATTCCCTTCTTTATTTATTGAAATTATGTTTCATAATTTTATTTGCGTTAAATCAATAAAACAATGCGTTTACATTGCGGCAACGAACCGTCTATGAGAATTTACGCCCCGAGATAAGCCCTTTCTTAACAAATAGACATAATTCAATTCAGGAAAATATTATGAAGCGTTCAATTATTGCCATCGCTGTTCTTTCATCTGTTTTTATCAGTGCTGGCGCAGTGGCTGCAGCGGGTGATACCTATGATTCCGGCGTATTAAAAATTAACGGTAAAGTGGTTGGGACTACGTGTCAATTTATTGACTCAAATACTGCGGAAATCAGTCTGAACGAAGTGGGTATGGATAAACTGAGTTCGCTTACCGTCGGTCAGGCTTATACTCCGGTGGTTAATGGAACTCAGCAACCGTTGAGAATTAAGTGTGAAGGGAATAAAACGCTGCGGGTAACATTCTCTGCCAGTCAATTTGATGATAAAAAAGTTACGTTTAATAACAGCGATGCAAAAGGGGTAGGTTTTGCGGTTTACTACGGTAATGATAAAAAACAGATTGATCCTGCCGGGAAAATGGACCTCGCTCTCGAAAAAAATGCAAATGGCGAATATGAACTCAACTTCTTCGCCCGTTATGCTCGCCTGAATAATAGTGATGCAGTTAAAGCCGGTAGTGTAAGTTCAACACTGACGCTGACGGTTGTGACAGACTGATATATGATACCGGCGGTACTTACCGCCGGTTCCTGGTGAGTAAGGCCGCGCAATTAAATATGAAAAGACTGGTTGCAGTATTATTATCTGCCATAATTCTACCTGTCCACGCAGGCATTGTTATTTATGGCACTCGGGTCATTTACCCGGCAGAAAAAAAAGAAGTGGTTGTCCAATTGATGAATGAGGGCGGTAGCGCCTCGCTTGTGCAATCATGGATTGATGAGGGCGACACGTCATTACCCCCGGAGAAAATCCATGTTCCTTTCATGTTAACGCCACCGGTGGTGCGTGTCCCAGCCAGTTCCGGGCAACAGCTAAAAATTAAGAAAATGGCCAATGCATTACCAGAAGATAGAGAAAGCCTGTTTTATTTGAATGTTCTGGACATCCCGCCGAATAACGTGGAATCGACAGGTAAAAACACGCTCAAGTTTGCCATGCAAAACAGGATTAAACTTATCTGGCGTCCAAAAGGAATTACTGTCGTCAATGATGATAGCTTTCGTCAGTTAGGCCTGTCCGCAACAGGTAGAACTCTGACTTTGAGGAATGGCACCGCAAACTGGATTACTGTTGCCGATATTAATACAGGAACGGTGAAAATAAATGATAAAGCAATCATGCTGGAACCGTTCTCTGCGCAGACCGTAAATACGAAGTCTGCTGTCGAAAGACAATATGAATTAACTATTATTGACGATAGCGGAAATTATATTAGCAGCAAAGTGAATGTAAAATAAACAGGAGTTGATTATGCCGCGGATGACCCCTGTTGCATTACTTATATTATCTATTTTGTTATCTCATCAGGTTCACGCCACAGCGACAGAAACATTTGACACCCATTTTATGATGGGGGGAGCAAAAGATCAGAAAGTTTCAAACTTTAGTCTTGATGACAGCAAGCCACTTCCCGGCCAGTATGAGCTGGATATTTATGTCAATAAACAATGGCGTGGCAGATATGAAGTTAACGTTGGTGATGAACCCGATAATGTTTGTCTGACTGATGATATTTTGCATAACCTCGGTGTCATAACCGACGATCTGAAACCACAGGTACCCGATCGGTGTATTACATTAAAGCGCGCGATCAGAAGCGGCAGCTATACATTCGATATAGGCATTTTTCGTTTGGATATGAGTGTTCCGCAAGCCTATGTTACACAAGTGGAGGCGGGTTATGTTTTACCAGAGAATTGGGAACGCGGAATTAACGCTTTCTATACGTCATATTATGTGAGTCAGTATTACAGCGATGATCAACGTTCAGGACGTAACAAGAGTACTTATGTGCGATTTAACAGCGGATTGAACTTACTGGGGTGGCAGGCTCATGCGGATACCAGTTTTGACAAAGCAGAGGCCAGTCAGGGGGAGTGGAAAAGCAATACGCTGTATCTTGAGCGCGGTTTTGCGCCAATTCTTGGCACATTACGTGCCGGTGATATGTATACGTCACCCGATATATTCTCGTCCGTACGATTTAGCGGTGTTCGCCTGTTTCGCGATATGCAAATGCTACCGAACTCAAAGCAAAATTTTACGCCGCGGGTGCAGGGGATCGCGCAGAGTAATGCTTTGGTTACCATCGAGCAGAATGGCTTTATCGTTTATCAAAAAGAAGTTCCGCCAGGACCCTTCTCAATTGCTGATATGCAACTGGCAGGCGGCGGGACAGATTTGGATATAACGGTACGCGAAGCGGACGGTTCAGTAACAACCTATCTGGTGCCCTATGCTTCAGTCCCCAATATGCTACAACCGGGGGTGTCGAAATATGACTTTGCGGCCGGGCGTAGCCATATCGAAGGTGCGAGCAACCAGTCCGATTTTGCACAGGCCAGTTATCAGTACGGATTAAACAATTTACTGACACTTTTTGGCGGTACCATGTTTTCTAATCACTACCATGCGTTTACCTTTGGTACGGGCTGGAATACGCGCATTGGCGCGATTTCTATGGACGCCACCCGGTCACACAGCGAGCAGGATAGTGGCGAGGTATTTGACGGACAGAGCTACCAACTCGCCTATAACAAGTATTTGGCGCAAACCGCGACCCGTTTTGGACTTGCGGCATATCGTTATTCATCGCGCGACTATCGGACATTTAACGATCACGTCTGGGCGAATAACAAAAACAGCTATCATCGTGATGAAAACGATGTTTACGACGTCGCTGATTATTATCAAAACGATTTTGGCCGTAAAAATACTTTCTCGGCAAACATCAGTCAGACGTTGCCGGAGGGATGGGGCGCTGTTTCATTGAGTTCGCTGTGGCGAGATTATTGGGGACGAGGGGGGAATAGTGAAGACTATCAGCTCAGTTATTCAAATAGCTGGCAGCGGATTAGCTATACATTCTCAGCGAGCCAGACCTATGATGAAGACCATCGCGAAGATAAACGTTTTAACCTGTTTATTTCGGTTCCGCTTGACTGGGGGGACGGTATTACCACACCGCATCGTTACCTGAGCATGTCAAATTCAACCACCTTTGATGAGAATGGACTGGCGTCAAATAATATCGGCTTAAACGGAACGACGGGCGATCGCGATCAATTTATTTATGGTGTTAACCTGAACCACCAACGACAGGATAATGAAACGGCCGTGGGGGGAAACGTCACCTGGAATACCCCGATAGCGGCCATTAACGGCAACTACAGTCAGTCGTCGCAATATCATCAGGCCGGCGGAAGTCTTTACGGGGGCGTAGTGGTGTGGTCTGGCGGCGTGAATTTATCGAATCGACTTTCGGATACGTTTGCTATTATGCAAGCGCCGGGTCTGGAAGGTGCCTACGTTAATGGACAAAAATATCGGACGACCAATGCTAACGGGACGGTCGTCTACGATAATCTGACGCCCTATCGCGAGAATCACCTGCTGCTTGATGTATCGCAAAGCGACAGTGAAACCGAACTACGTGGTAACCGTAAAAACGCATCCCCATACCGTGGTGCAGTTTTGCTTGTGCGTTTTGATACCGACCAGCGCAAACCGTGGTTTATTAAGGCCCAACGCCCGGATGGCGCGCCATTAACCTTTGGCTACGAAGTGAATGATGTCCACGGGTACAACGTGGGGGTCGTGGGGCAGGGAAGCCAGCTTTTTATCCGTACGAATGAAATTCCGCCTGAAGTCAGCGTGGCGGTTGATAAAGAAAAGGGACTTTCATGTTCAATCACTTTCGATAAGACGATTGATGAAAGTAACGTCTATATTTGCCGATAGTGTCGGATACCGCTATGAAACTCAATTTTTTACTTTTACTGGTTCTGATGGTGGTGCTGCCCGCATCTTACGCAGGGTGTAAAGGAAATATCTCCTACGAGGATAATCTTATTATACGTGAAGATTTTTCTATAAATTCCTCACAGTCAGAATCCTATACTCATCAGTTTAACGATCTCACTTGCGTAGGGACGAATACTATTAGTCCATTAAAAACATCGGATGTTATTGTTGGATTGTATGATGATACCGTTAAGCTAGCGTTGAAATTTACGTGGGTAAATAGTTCTGATATCAGTCTGGCAAGTGGAAAAGGTGATTTTTCAGCGAGCTATCGGGTCGATGTTTCGCCTGCAAGCAGTGCTGCATCTGTGAACATCTCAGCGGGGTCAGGGAACAGCGTCTATATCAAAGATGTGACTTCACTTTCCAGCGCAACGGCTACTTCTCAAAGTTCAGCACTCTTTACCTTAGTGGTTTGTTTACTGTCGGGTAAAGCGTGGGAACCTTGCATCACAAGTTATCATAACTCGCTTGCAAAGGACGGCGGATTTTACTCTGCGAATTTGCGTTTAACCTACAACAGAAAGCAGACGACCTGCAAACCTGAAGAGTTGAATATTGTACTGCCTGACATTGCTCTTTCAGAACTTGCTGCAAACGGAAAGATTGTCAGCAAAAATGTTACCGAAAATATTCGATTGCAGTGTGATAATCTTTTTGGTGACCGCAAACAGACGTCACGCAAAATGGTGACGTATCTCTCCAGCAGTGATTTAGTCGCGGGAAGCAGTTTTATTCTTCGTGGCAGTGCAGACAATGGCGTTGGGTTTGTTCTGGAGAATAATAATCAAGTCGTCAATATATCCAGCGTGACCGGACAAGGTGACGCAACCACATTATGGAAAGTGGATAAGCCAGGAGACGCGGTGAACAGCAATACTGTGAACATTCCCATCGTTGCCAGCTATTACGTTTATGACAAAAGTAAGGTGAAACCGGGCAATCTCAGCGCTACCGCGTTAATTTATGTGAAGTATGACTGACTGTGCCTGGGGTTATCCTGATTACGTTAACGATAAAGCAAGCGCTTGAATTCCCCCTCAGTCCGAGGGGGGATTTTTAGCGGTGATAAAAAATCTCGCCATCGTAGGCTTTGATAATTTTGCCGTCAGCGTCATTGATCAGCACATACGCACCGCCCATATAGGTCCAGTGCGTCCCGGCATCCGGTGCGGGTAAATTTCGCAACTTCCACTGCTTGATGCTGTACTCGTCGGTACGATACATCTCTGGCACCGTATCGCCTGGTTTGAAATGAGTGAAGTCAGCGATGAAGCCGCTGAGTTCGTACTGATCAATCCCCTTCGCGGCGACGGTTGTGGCGGGTGCGGCCCAGACTGCGCTGGATGCGAGCAGCAGCGCGCCCATCACCAATTTGTTCTTCATACTTCTACGCTCCACTGTTAGAACCTTCAAAATCAATCGTGTATCTTTCCCGGCCTTCATGATGACTGACAAGCGCTGGTTTGTTAGATTCCCGGAAATTTCGTAAAAAATGTAAACCTGTTTTTCGTCTGACAACTGCACTATAGAAGAATTCGGCCAAAAATGATGGCGTCAGACAGCGTTTTCGGACCACTGGCTACCCATGCCACGATCCCCAGATGCAGAAATGCAGGCGTTCGGCATACATCACTCCAGCGATGAAGCCCATAGAGACCAGAAGGAGATACAGAAAAAGATAAAGGACTATCAACTTTAACGCACTGGGTTTCATATTGAAATAGGTTTCATAAACAGAGACGTTTTAAATATTTTCGAAGATAACAGTTAATCAATGGCAACAGATAAATCACCCTGCACGATACTATGGCGTAGTAGGCGTTTTTTGATCTTGATAAATATCATAATATTAAATGTATTTAAGATTGTGGATAAAAGAATATATGATGACATTGTATCTTTGTACCTCCTTCGTTAATTAATTGCTAATTGAATAAATCAGAATGAAAAAACAGCCAGGAGTACTCTTATTATTCATGCCGGGAGCGCGTTTTGATATCAGCACTACATGAATTATATTGACAGAACAGAACGGCAAAAATATCCTGCACGTGATCTGTTGATATAAAATTCGCGGCTGGCCAGCTGCGTTATTCTTTTTGTTAACTAATGATGGTGATGGCAGTGATGAAAGCGTTAAGCCTAAAAAAGAGTGTTTATGTTCTGGTTATAGCCAGCGTATTGTCTGGTTGTGTTTCGGAAGAAGAACGCCTCGCGCGCTGTGAAGCTAAAGGCGTGAGCCGTGATGTTTGTTATCAGGTCGATCGCGCTAATCAGCAAATGATCGACAACAATGCGCAACAAAGCGCTTATGCCAATGCCCGTGCTGCGGTAAAACAGCATGCGCAGGCCACGAAGAAAAAAAGCGTCTATTACTATGACGGGATGGAAATCAAAAAGGTGAGCACGGGTTTGAATATTAATGGTTTGCCAGCGTCTCTCGTGGAGAAAGAGGAAAGCGCTACCGTTTATCAGCAAGGTTTACATTATTTTATCGTGTACAACACGGGACGCCTGGCAGTACTTAATAACCAGCGTCAGATGCTGGGCTGGGCAAAATAAAAAGCCATCGCTTTCTAATCTGCTGTTCTTACCGCGGGTCAGGCAAAGCTGATTTCAGTCGCGCCAGGAATAAGACAATAAACGCCGACGATATCAATATTCATGTGGCGCTTCAGGTTGAAGCGCCACCATTTTAACCGATACCTTAGCGTCGTTTCACTATATTCTTACCAGCCTAATGAAGCAGAAGCCGCGACGACGGAATCACCATCAGACGTTCCGGCATAGCTAACCGTTGCGGCGACATTCTCCGCGAATTTATGACGATAACCCATGGCATAACCTTGCTCACTTTTAAAATCAGCAGCGCCAACAGCAATAGCATTATCAGTGTCTACATAGTGAAGTCCGGCGATAGACGCGGCTCCAGCAATACCACTACGGTATTCTTTACGATCGTCGTTTTGCTGCTTTTCCATCGAAGAGAAGCGCGAATTATTTTGATTTTCCAGGGTTGTAATACGCGTTTCATGGTTAGCTAACTGTGTGGTGTGAGTCTGAATGACGCCATCTTGTGCTTTTTGTTTTGTTTGCACGTTAGCCACAGCGACCTGGTTAGTCGTTGTATGCTGTAAAGCCGTGTCTGCTTTACTACCATTAGTGCTAATTAACACGTTTTGATCGTTATCGACAATTTTCTGGTTTGCTTTGTTAGTGGCAATATCATCACGATTCTTAATGATTGCCTGGCCGTCATATTGTTCATCCAGAGTGACACGTTTTACCAGGTTATCATGATCGGTACGAATTTGTTGTGCATAAGTGGCAACATTATTCACCTGAGTTACATCCGCTTTACCCGCTTCCAGAGCGGATATTTGTCCTTCATGCTTTTGTAAATCATACGTAGCGCCATCAATACCAGAGACAAAAAAAGCCCCATTGGTCGTGGGATTCGTGACCACTGCATCAACGTTAGCCGCCAGGGCCGCAGGGGCAAGGGAAGCAAACAGAGCAGAGAAAACGGCAACAGCAATAATGGATTTATTTACAGATTTCATTTCAAAGTCTCACATTCAAAACACTATATATAAACAGTTATTTCCACTCTTTTTAATTGCGAGTGTGATTTAACAGTTGTTAATAAAAATGGATGTCAACATTAATAATACGTTCAGAGCATCTTGATTAAGATTTTCCTTAATTCGTGAGGCGAACTATCCACTAATGGAGGGCTAATAATCTTGACTTGGATCACATTTGAATTTAATAAGTAAAGAGGCGTGTCGAGTTATGGTTGGATTATTTTAATGTAAACATTAATAACCCATGCAGCATAAGGTGTCGGCATAATAAATATATTTCTGAAGAGGCGAAAATATTTTTTCATGCCTGGTTCAAATAATGGATTTCTTACATTAATAATGATTATGCTGCTTATAAGCGTTGGCGGCGTTTTGTCCTGAAGATGCTGTTGTTGTTACGCACAGAAAAACTCCTTGCACCTGCTAGGTACCGGCGGTTACACTAAATATTGACATTTTATATGTAATTCATTGTTTTATAAGTAATTTGACTCGGGGTGCCCCTTTTCATGAAGGGCTGAGAAATACCCGTACCACCTGATCTGGATAATGCCAGCGTAGGGAAGTCAGACACTGCTCGTGTCCCTTCTTCGCGCGGGCAGGAGCGTAATCATGCAGCCTGACCTGCACAGCCGCGAACATGCGGTTCGTACCTTAAAACAATTTCGTACCCTTTCTCCGTTAACACACTGTATGACCAATGACGTCGTGCAGAGTTTTACCGCCAATACGCTACTGGCTTTGGGCGCTTCTCCGGCGATGGTGATCGAGCCGGAAGAGGCTCGCCAGTTCGCTGCCCTTGCCAGCGCCTTACTTATTAACGTGGGTACGCTGACCCAGCCGCGCGCACGCGCAATGCGAACGGCGGTTGAGCAGGCGAATAGCGCAAAAACGCCCTGGACACTGGACCCCGTTGCCGTGGGCGCGCTCGAGTATCGTCGTCGTTTCTGCTTTGAACTCCTGGCCTTAAAACCCGCAGCCGTTCGCGGTAATGCTTCGGAGATCCTGGCGTTAGCCGGTGAAGACGCCGGGGGACGTGGAGTGGACGCCACCGACGCGGTCGCAACGGCCCTGCCAGCGTCGCAGATTCTGGCACGTCAGACTGGCGCTATTGTGGTGGTCACCGGTGAAGTGGATTACGTCACGGACGGCGAGCGCACGCTGAGCGTCACCGGCGGCGACCCGTTGATGACGAAGGTGGTGGGCACCGGGTGCGCGCTTTCCGCCGTGGTGGCCGCCAGCTGCGCGCTGCCCGGAAACCGAATCGAAAATATCGCGTCTGCCTGCGGGTGGATGAAACAGGCGGGACGGATTGCCCGCAAAACCTGTCACGGACCCGGCAGTTTCATTCCGGCGTTTCTCGACGCGCTTTACACCCTGGAGACGGAGGTCGCAGCATGAAGCGGATTAACGCCTTGACCATCGCCGGCACCGATCCCAGCGGTGGCGCAGGTATTCAGGCCGATCTGAAAGCTTTCTCGGCGCTCGGTGCTTACGGCTGTTCGGTGATTACTGCGCTGGTGGTGCAGAATACGCGCGGCGTGCAGTCGGTATATCGCATTGAGCCGGATTTTGTCGCCGCGCAGCTCGATTCAGTGTTCAGCGATGTACGCATTGATACCACCAAAATCGGCATGCTGGCGGAAACCGATATCATCGAGGCTGTGGCGGAGCGTTTACAGCGCTATCAGGTGCGGAATGTGGTGCTCGACACGGTCATGCTGGCGAAAAGCGGCGATCCGTTGCTGTCGCCCTCTGCCGTTGAGACATTGCGCAAGCGACTGCTGCCGCAGGTTTCACTGATTACGCCCAACCTGCCTGAAGCGGCAGCGTTGCTGAATTGTCCGCATGCGCGCGCAGAAAAAGAGATGCTGGAACAGGGACGGGCGCTGCTGGCGATGGGCTGTGGCGCGGTGCTAATGAAAGGCGGCCATCTGGATGATGCGCAAAGCCCCGACTGGCTCTTTACGGCTGACGGTGAGCAGCGCTTTACCGCACCGCGGGTGATGACCAAAAACACGCACGGCACCGGTTGCACGCTCTCTGCGGCGCTGGCCGCACTGCGTCCTCGGCATGCTGACTGGGCAGGGACGGTGCAGGAGGCGAAAGTCTGGCTGTCGGCGGCGCTGGCGCAGGCGGATACCCTGGAGGTTGGGCACGGCATTGGACCTGTTCATCATTTCCACGCGTACTGGTAGCGTATATACTGGCAGCAGACTGGCTGTCAGGAAAAAGACTCATGGAACAAGCGCATACTCAACTTATCGCGCAACTGAACGAACGTATTTCAGCGGTGGATAATACGCCGCTCTATATCAAGTTTGCCGAGACGGTAAAAAATGCCGTGCGCAGTGGAGTGCTTGAGCATGGCAATATTTTGCCCGGCGAACGAGATCTCAGCCAGTTGACCGGCGTCTCACGCATCACGGTGCGTAAAGCGATGCAGGCGCTGGAAGAAGAGGGCGTGGTGACGCGTGCGCGCGGCTATGGTACGCAGATCAACAATATCTTTGAGTATTCGCTGAAAGAGGCGCGTGGTTTTTCTCAGCAGGTTGTCCTGCGCGGGAAAAAGCCGGACACCTTATGGGTCAACAAACGAGTCGTTAAGTGTCCGGAAGAGGTGGCGCAACAGTTGGCGATTGCCGCCGGCAGCGATGTGTTTTTGCTTAAGCGTATTCGCTACGTTGATGAAGATGCCGTATCTATTGAAGAGTCGTGGGTGCCCGCGCACCTCATTCATGATGCCGATGAGATAGGCATATCGCTGTACGACTATTTCCGTAGCCAGCACATCCACCCGCAGCGCACCCGCTCGCGGGTGAGCGCAAAGATGCCGGATGCCGAGTTCCAGTCGCATATCCAGATGGACAGCAAAGTGCCGGTGCTGGTGATAAAGCAAGTGGCGCTTGACCAGCAGCAGCGCCCCATCGAATACAGCATCAGCTACTGCCGAAGCGATTTATACGTCTTTGTGTGCGAGGAGTAACTCCTCGCGAAACGGCGCACAGTCACCGCCGCGATGTCCGACGACCCACGAGGCCACGGCGTTGCCGAGCAGCACCGCGTCCGCCAGCGACCAGCCCGACGCCAACCCGGCCAGCATCCCCCCCGCGTGACTGTCACCCGCGCCAATCGTATCAACGACCAGCGTTGGAAAGGCGGGGACATGACCAGAGGATGACGTACTGAAAAACCAGGCGCCCTCTTTGTCATGGCGAACGATCAACGGTGCCGCAAATCGCTTCACCCATTGTGCGCCCAGGTCTTCCACATCCGAGCTCAGATCGAACCGTTGGGCCGCGATTTCAGCTTCCTGACGATTGAGCGACACCAACGGGCGACAGGACAGAATGCGCGCCATTAGCGCATCAGGTATATCGCCAATGCGCGGACCAAAATCGATAAACGGCATCATCTGATCCAGACCTTCCAGCCACTGCACCAGCAGTTCGCCGCAGGGTGAGGCCAACTGATAGCCCGAGAGATAAATCAGGCTATTACGCGGGATGGTGAGTTGGGCCAGCCAGTCAGCGTTCCACTGGTTCTCAACGCCGCTGAATGACATGAACGTGCGCTCGCCATCCGGCTCGACCAGTGCCAGACACCAGCCGTTGTCGCCTTCTGCGGTCTCAATGAGGCTGTGTAACCCTTCTTTCGCCATCCGGTTACGAATGATATCTGCCCACACGCCCTGGCCCAGCGGCAGGGCATTACCGGCATCAATGCCCAGCCGTTTCAATGCGACGGCGATGTTCAGCGCGCAACCGCCGACGTTAACACCTTGCTGCTTTAGCTCAATGTCACAACCGCGCCAGGGCAGAGCATACGCATCGGCAATGACATCGATAACCGCTGCGCCGATGACCGTGACTGGTTGGCGAGTCGTTAAACCTGGCAGCAGTTCGGCTAAACGTGAAGCGTTCATGACTCCTCCCGACGTTGGCGCAGACGGGCAAGCGCCGTAGCATAGCGGTTGAAATCGAGCTGATTGACCGTATCCAGCTCCTGTTTCCATGCCGGATTAATGGCGCCAACGCCCTGCAACGCACCGCAAATGGCCGTTGCCATCGCCCCAATGGTATCGGTGTCGCCACCAAGATTTGCGCACAGAATAGCGCAACGATTGGGATCGGTTTGCGCCAGTTCGACCATCGCAATAGCGCACGCCACCGATTCGATCGTGCTGGTTCCCGCACCAATCACCTGATACAGCTGTTCGCTGGCCGCTTCGGCACCGTCGGCATGACGCACAATTTTTAGCGCCATCTCCAGACGTGCACAGAGCGACGCGCTAAAGGTGGTGATTCGCTTTTGCTGGGCATGCAGGGCGATGGCGGGGAGCGAATCAACGATCGTTGCCCAGGAATCGCCTTCGATCGCCCGTGAAATCGCCCATGCCACCACTACCGCACCGGCGATAGCCAGATCCGATTTGTGCGTCGGGCTGGAGGCCAGCGCGACGTCGTCGATAAACGCATCCAGATTGCGCGCTGGCAGCAGGCATCCCAACGGCGACACGCGCATGGCCGCGCCGTTGGTGACGCCATTGTTCTCCAGTTCCGCCACCGGTTTCCCGTCGCGAATGGCGTTCAGGGCGATTTTCGATGTCGGCCCGAGGACGTTTTTGTTGAAGGCGTCAAAGCGCAGCGCCCAGTCGAGAATGTTACGCCCAATCAGATCCGGGTCGATCTCACCGTCGCGCGCCAGCAGGGCATCTGCCAGACAGAGCGCCATTGAGGTATCGTCGGTAAATTCTGCGCGGCCAAAATAGCAGGCCGCATTGTTTTCTTGCGGGCCCGGCAGAAAGCGGTCAATCCAGCCAAAGTGCGCTTTAACGCGGGTTCTCGGCCACAGTTCTGACGGCATACCCATCGCATCCCCTAACGCCTGCCCGTAAAGAGCACCGAGAATACGTTCTGCTTTCATTTCACTTCCCCTTGTGTCAACGCAGTATCGCGAACCTCAATAGCGGTAATTTCTTTGTCCGATTCGCGAAAGAAAATCATAAACAGCACGGCAATCACGGCGATCATCACCGCCCCGAATGTCCACATGCCCGCCCAGTTGAAGGTGAGGCCGTTGACCGGCTCCTGATAGGCAAACATTTTTTCCATCATTACGCCGCCGAGACGGTAACCCAGCAGGCTGCCGAATCCCTGACAGCAGAGTGTAATCAACCCTTGTGCGGCGGTACGCATATGCACTGGCGCTTTTTTATCGACGTAGATATACGCCGTCACATAGTAGAAGTCATAGCTCACACCGTGCAGCAAAATGCCGAGGAACAGCAGAGCATAGGTGAAGTATTCGTCTGCGCTGCCGTAAATGAAGAAGCCATAGCGGATCGCGGCAGTGATAAGACCAAGGAGTAATACCTTTTTGATACCAAAACGCTTGGTAAAGAAAGGCAACGCCAGCATAAAGAAGATTTCAGAGAATTGACCGAGGGTCATCCAGCCGGTGGCGTTTTTCATCCCCACTTCCGTCAGATATCCATTGGCGAAGATGTAATAGAACGCCAGCGGCATCGCGAACAGGAACGAGCAGAAGAAAAAGACGAGGAAGTTTTTATCACGCAGCAGGGTAATCGCATCCAGACCCAACATGACTTTAAAGTCCATCTTGCCGGTGCTTTTCGGCGGCGTATCCGGCAGGAAGAAGGCAAATACGCCCAGCAGCGCAGAGCTGGCAGCCGTCACCAGCAGTGGGATGTTGGTTGGCGATATATCGTTATAACCCAGCATTTGCGGCAGGAATCCACAGGCGAGACCGGAGGCAATCCAGCCGATGGTGCCCATCACACGGATGCGCGGGAAGTCGCGCTCCACGTCCGGCACGTTGGCAAATGCGATGCTGTTGGTCAGCGCAATGGTCGGCATATAGGTCAGCGAGTAGGCCAGCAGCAGCGGGAAGAATCCACCGAACGTCGTCTGCTGAGCGGCAAAATACATCAGCACCGCACCGGCGAACATCAGAACTGCCAGCACCTTTTGCGCCGAGAAAAATCGGTCAGTCAGAGAGCCCACGAGGATCGGCGACAGAATCGCGGCGATTGCAGTACAGGCGTAAGACCAGCCAATCTCACCGGCGGTAAAACCACTTTTACTCAACCAGAGCCAGAGCGGAACAAACCAGGCTCCCCAGATAAACCATTCAACGAACATCATGAACGACAGCTTCACTGTAGTTTTCATCTTTAAATCCTTCATGACAGGTAAGGTACGTCATGACAGTACCATTTAATAATACCTTTTAAATACCTTTGAGGCGAAACCTTGACCGTCTTAACACTTTTTCGTCAGTGAATCGTGCCAGCGGATAACGCTGAAAAATGCCCGAAAGATGGAAAAAATGGCCGGTCAGTACCAGACTTATGGCTGCCCGCAAAACGCGGATCAGGACAATTCACATTCCGACTCATTCGGAACTTACGGGAGCATAGCTATGACTGATATTGCGCAGTTGCTTGGCAAAGACGCCGACAGCCTCTTACAGCATCGTTGCATGACCATACCCTCTGACCAACTCTATCTACCCGGACATGACTACGTCGACCGCGTGATGGTGGATAACAACCGTCCGCCTGCAGTGCTGCGTAACATGCAGACGTTGTATAACACCGGGCGTCTGGGGAAAACGGGTTATCTGTCAATTTTACCGGTCGATCAGGGGGTGGAACACTCGGCAGGTGCCTCGTTTGCCGCCAACCCGCTCTATTTCGACCCGAAAAATATAGTTGAACTGGCGATCGAAGCCGGATGTAACTGCGTAGCCTCGACCTATGGCGTGCTGGCCTCCGTATCGCGCCGTTATGCGCATCGCATTCCGTTTCTGGTAAAACTCAACCATAACGAAACCCTCAGCTATCCGAATACTTACGACCAGACGCTGTACGCCAGCGTGGAGCAGGCGTTCAATCTGGGGGCGGTGGCCGTAGGCGCAACCATCTACTTTGGTTCAGAAGAGTCGCGCCGGCAGATTGAAGAGATTTCTGCCGCCTTTGAACGGGCGCATGAGCTGGGGATGGTCACCGTACTGTGGGCCTATTTGCGAAATTCTGCGTTTAAAAAAGATGGTGTCGACTACCACGTCTCCGCTGATTTAACCGGACAGGCGAACCATCTGGCGGCAACCATTGGCGCGGATATCGTCAAACAAAAAATGGCAGAAAATAACGGCGGATACAAAGCCGTGAACTATGGCTATACCGACGATCGCGTCTACAGCAAGCTGACCACGGAGAACCCTATCGATCTGGTGCGCTACCAACTGGCAAACTGCTATATGGGGCGTGCAGGGTTAATCAACTCCGGTGGTGCAGCGGGCGGCGAGACCGACCTGAGCGACGCGGTGCGTACTGCGGTTATCAACAAACGCGCGGGCGGAATGGGTCTGATCCTCGGTCGCAAAGCCTTCAAGAAATCGATGGCTGACGGCGTGAAACTGATTAACGCCGTGCAGGATGTCTATCTCGACAGCAAAGTGACGATTGCCTGATAGTATTTCAGTCTGTCCCCAACGGCTTCCCGGAGAAGCCGTTTCTTTTGCCATTTCCCCCGTCTTCAATAAATAGACCTCCCTGCTGAAACACTCCCGTTTTTCATAAATTCATTTTTATGATCGAAATCACGACATTTTAAAACGAATGCTTACAATATGTTTTGAATTCGAAAGAAATCGATAGGATATGAAAGATTATGTATGTGATTTCAACAAACCAAATGCTCAGGCAAGCACAGCGTGGCAGGTATGCAGTTCCGGCGTTCAATATTCACAACTTAGAGACGATGCAGGTGGTGGTTGAAACCGCAGCCAGACTCCATGCACCGGTCATTATTGCGGGAACACCCGGTACGTTTGCGTACGCTGGAACCGAAAATTTGATTGCACTGACTCGCGCAATGGCGCGGCATTTCAGTCACCCTCTGGCAATTCACCTCGATCACCATGCCGGGTATGACGATATTGCACAGAAGGTTTGTCAGGGCGTGCGCTCAGTCATGATCGACGCGTCATCTCTGGCCTATGACCAAAACGTGGCGGTGGTGAAAAAGGTGGTGACGTTTTGTCACTATCACGATGTCAGCGTAGAGGCTGAACTCGGTCAGTTGGGAGGACAGGAAGACGATCTGTCGGTCAACAGCGAGGATGCTTTATATACGTCGCCCTCACAGGCTGGCGACTTTGTGTTAGCCACCGGGATTGATTCGCTGGCTGTGGCGATTGGTACTGCTCATGGAATGTATACGGCACCGCCTGCTCTCGATTTCGGCCGCCTTGATGCGATCCGCGACCGGGTCAGCGTGCCGCTGGTGCTACATGGCGCGTCGGGATTGCCCTCTGGGGCGATACATAAAGCGATCAAGTCTGGTATCTGCAAAATCAATGTCGCTACTGAATTAAAAAATGCGTTTTCGTCTTCCCTGAAACGTTATCTACAGGATAACCCCCAGTCTACCGATCCCCGGGACTATCTCCAGCCAGCAAAACTCGCCATGAAAGAAGTTGTGGAGAAAGTCATTGCTGATTGTGGTTGTGAAGGTAAGGCGTACGCGCGCAGTCCATCGATTTAATTTAACAAGGAGAAATGATGAAAGAACTTATTGCACGTCATAAGGCAGGTGAACACATTGGGATTTGTTCTGTATGTTCAGCGCATCCACTGGTGATCGAAGCTGCGCTGACATTCGATATTGCCAGCTCCCGCAAGGTGCTCATTGAAGCGACGTCAAACCAGGTGAATCAGTTTGGCGGTTATACCGGGATGACGCCTGCGGATTTTCGCGAGTTTGTCTACGCCATTGCCGACAAGGTGGGGTTTTCGCGTACGCGAATCATCCTTGGCGGCGATCACCTGGGTCCGAACTGTTGGCAAAATGAGCCTGCGGATTTCGCGATGGAAAAATCTGTCGAGCTGGTGAAAGCCTACGTTGCCGCGGGGTTCTGCAAAATTCATCTGGATGCGTCGATGTCTTGCATGGGTGACCCGGTTCCACTGGCACCTGAAACTGTTGCCCAACGTGCCGCGATACTCTGCAAAGCAGCTGAGGACGTTGCGACAAACCTCCAGCGGGAGCAACTCACTTATATCATTGGTACAGAGGTGCCGGTGCCGGGTGGGGAGGCCAGTTCAATTGCCACGATTCATGTCACTCGTGCAGAGGATGCGGCAAACACATTGCGCACGCATCAGAAAGCATTTATTGCAGCAGGACTGACGGAGGCGTTATCACGCGTCATTGCGCTTGTTGTGCAACCCGGCGTGGAGTTCGATCACAGTCAGATTATCCATTATATCCCGTCCGCGGCCCTTGAGCTTTCTGACTGGGTTGAGGGAACCAAAATGGTTTATGAGGCACACTCGACGGATTATCAGACCAAAGAGGCTTACCGGTCACTCGTTCGCGATCATTTTGCCATTCTGAAAGTCGGACCGGCGTTAACTTTCGCTTTGCGTGAAGCGATTTTTGCACTCGCGAAAATTGAAAACGAGCTTATTGCTCCGGAACAGCGCAGCGGTACCCTTGAGGTGATTGATGAGGTGATGTTGAATGAGCCTGAGTACTGGGAAAAATATTACCACCCGATATTCAGTGAGTCGCTACGGGATATTCATTACAGCCTTTCAGATCGTATTCGTTATTACTGGCCGCACAGTCGCATTAAACAGTGTGTGAACACTATGCTGGCCAGACTAAATGAAGTCGATATTCCTCTGGGAATGCTTAGCCAATATCTTCCCAAACAATTTGAACGTGTTATTGCCACAGAGTTGCAGGCCACACCTCATGCTCTAATAATCGACAAAATCTACGATGTATTGCGTGCCTATCGCTATGGTTGCGTACTTGATTAAAATAAGGAGATAAACCGAAATTCGCTAAAATGTCTTTGGCCTTTATTACTCATCTCATCGAGATAATTATGACTCACTTATTTATTTGTACCGGAGCATCTTTTGCCGATCGTACGGCGGTATTAACGCACATTGGTAAAGAGATGCTGGAAATGGGCGTCGTACATGAAACCTATCCAGCTGCACTTCTGGCACGTGAAGAAGTCTATCCTATCGGTATTTTACTGGATAAACATGCGGTGGCGATCCCCCACTGTGAAGCCATTCACACTAAGTCACCGGCCATATACCTGATAAGGACTGCCGCGCCGGTCCACTTTCAACAGGCCGATGATGATAATGAACTTGCGGTCTCTTTAATCATTGCATTGATTGTTGAAAACCCAACGGAGCAATTAACACTGTTACGTTGTCTGTTTAGCAAACTCCAACAAGCGGAGGTGATTGAATCACTCATTGCGTTACCGGAAAGAGAATTACAGGCGTACTTCAGAGAACAGATTTTACTTACTGATAAATAGAACCAATACCTTCAATATAAAAAGGAATTCTAATGAAACGAAAAATAATCGTTGCCTGCGGCGGGGCGGTTGCCACGTCGACAATGGCCGCAGAGGAAATAAAAGAGCTATGTCGTGCCCACAATATTCACGTTGAGCTTGTTCAGTGTCGGGTAAATGAAATTGAAACATATATGGATGGCGCGGACTTAATTTGTACAACTGCAAAAGTTGATCGTGCTTTTGGTGATATTCCATTAGTACACGGAATGCCATTTATTTCCGGTGTGGGAATAGAGGCATTGCAGAATAAAATTCTGGATATCTTACAGGGGTGACCTATGTTTGCGGACGTAATGCGTTATATCCTCGATCTTGGTCCGACGGTGATGCTGCCGATTGTGATCATTATTTTTTCTAAATGTCTGGGAATGAAAGCCGGAGATTGTTTTAAATCAGGACTGCATATCGGGATTGGTTTTGTGGGGATCGGGTTAGTTATTGGCCTGATGCTGGATTCTATCGGTCCGGCCGCAAAAGCAATGGCGGAAAATTTCGATCTTAATCTGCATGTCGTGGATATTGGCTGGCCTGGTTCTTCGCCGATGACCTGGGCATCGCAGATTGCGCTTATCGCCATATCGGTGGCCATCGGGGTGAATATCCTCATGCTGGTGACCCGCATGACGCGAGTCGTGAATGTTGATATCTGGAATATCTGGCATATGACGTTCACTGGCGCACTGCTGCATCTTGCGACTGGCTCCTATTGGATAGGTATTCTCGGCGTCGTTATTCATGCTGCCTTTGTCTATAAACTGGGCGACTGGTTTGCACGAGATACACGGGATTTTTTTGAACTTGAGGGCATTGCTATTCCGCACGGCAGTTCGGCATATCTTGGCCCCATCGCCGTGCTGGTGGACGCCATTATTGAAAAAATACCCGGTGTTAATCGGATCACGTTCAGCGCCGATGACATCCAGCGCAAATTTGGTCCATTCGGAGAGCCTGTCACGGTGGGCTTTGTGATGGGGCTGGTTATTGGCGGCCTTGCAGGATATGACGCAAAGGGTATTTTGCAACTGGCGGTTAAAACAGCAGCGGTGATGCTGCTGATGCCCCGCGTCATTAAACCGATTATGGATGGATTGACGCCGATAGCCAGACAGGCACGCAGCCGCCTGCAGGCGAAGTTTGGCGGCCAGGAGTTTTTAATCGGTCTCGATCCGGCCCTGTTACTGGGCCATACCGCCGTCGTTTCCGCCAGTTTGATTTTTATTCCATTGACCATTCTGATCGCTGTCTGCGTACCGGGTAACCAGGTTTTGCCTTTTGGCGACCTGGCAACCATTGGTTTTTTTGTCGCCATGGCGGTCGGCGTGCACCGGGGCAATCTGTTTCGCACGCTGATATCGGGCATCATCATCATGAGTATGACATTGTGGATTGCCACGCAAACTATTGGCCTGCATACACAACTGGCGGCAAATGCCGGGACGTTAAAAGCCGGGGGAATGGTGGCCTCTCTTGATCAGGGCGGTTCCCCGATAACCTGGTTATTAATTCAGCTATGTTCACCCCAAAATATTCCTGGCTTTATCATCATTGGCGCTATTTATCTTGCTGGCGTTCTGATGACCTGGCGGCGTGCCCGGGGGGTTATTGCTCAACAGAAAATCACTGCCGTAGAATAATTTCTAAATAAGGGGGATACATTCCCCCTTGATATCTCAGGAGTAGTCAATGAAATCAGTCGTTAATGATACTGACGGCATCGTTCGTCTTGAAGAACGTCCCATGCCTGAAATTAACCACGAGCATGATGTTTTGGTCAAAATCGCCAGTTCTGGAGTTTGCGGCTCCGATCTGCCGCGCTTATTTAAAAACGGGGCGCATTATTACCCTATCACGCTAGGTCACGAATTTAGCGGTACCGTCGAAAAATGGGGATCAGGGGTGACAGATTTACATACGGGTGACGCCGTTGCCTGTGTTCCGTTATTACCCTGCTTTGAATGTCCGGAGTGCCAGAAAGGTTTTTATTCTCTCTGCATAAAATATGATTTTATTGGTTCGCGGCGGGATGGCGGTTTTGCTGAATATATTGTAGTGAACCGAAAAAACCTGTTCGTCCTTCCCGCGGAAATGGCGATTCACGATGGCGCTTTTATTGAACCCATTACCGTAGGGCTACATGCATTCCATCTTGCACAGGGGTGTAAAGATAAGAATGTCATTATTGTGGGGGCCGGAACCATCGGCCTGCTGGCGATCCAGTGTGCTGTCGCGTTGGGCGCGCGCAGCGTGACGGCGATTGATATCAATCCCGAAAAGCTGATGCTGGCAAAGTCGCTTGGCGCAACACAGACCTGGAATGCCCAGGAACGGGCGATCAGTGAAATCCAGGCGGCATTGCATGACATTCGTTTCGATCAGTTGATTCTTGAAACAGCAGGCGTGCCGCAAACGGTATCACTGGCTGTTGAACTGGCGGGACCACATGCGCAGCTGGCGCTGGTCGGCACGTTACACCAGGATCTGAATCTCAGTTCGACGACGTTTGGCAAAATTCTGCGTAAAGAGTTAACCATCATCGGGAGCTGGATGAACTATTCCAGACCCTGGCCGGGTGTGGAGTGGGAAACCGCCACTCAACTTCTGGCAGAACGTCGGCTAAGCCTTGAGCCGCTTATTGCTCACCAGGGGGGATTTGAGAGCTTCGTGCAGCAGGTTCAGGAGATCGCACAAAACCCAATGCCAGGCAAAGTATTACTTATCCCGTAAACCGTTGGGCCGGTATTACTCCGGCCCATGAATGCCCAAACAGATCATTCACCATTTGTTCCCCTTCGTTTACACTATGCGCAATTGAATATGGGTAAATCACAATGAATTCATTTGAGCGAAGGAACAAGATTATTCAGCGAGTGAACGAGCAGGGCACGGTGCTGGTTCAGGATCTTTCGAACATTTACTCCGCCTCTGAAGCGACGATCCGCGCCGACTTGCGGTTTCTCGAAAAAAAAGGGGTAGTGACGCGCTTTCACGGCGGGGCCGCGAAATTAACGGTGGGCCATCCTGACACAGAAATGCAGGAGATCGGGTTTAAGGAACGATTTCAGTTAGCCAGCGCGCCTAAAGTCAGAATTGCCCAAGCGGCGATAAAAATGATCAACGAAGGGATGACGATCATTCTCGATAGTGGTAGTACAACGATGCTAATTGCAGAAGCGTTAATGACGGCAAAAAACATCACTGTTATTACCAATAGTCTGCCGGCGGCATTTGCCCTGTCAGAAAATAAAGATATTACCCTGGTTGTTTGTGGCGGTACCGTACGCCATAAAACACGCTCTATGCATGGTGTTATTGCCGAACGCTCTTTGCAGGACATCAATGCCGACATCATGTTTGTGGGAGCGGATGGGATTGATGCTGTTAATGGTATAACCACATTCAACGAGGGATATTCCATCAGCGCCGCCATGGTCTGCGCGGCGAATAAGGTTGTCGCCGTTCTGGATTCAACCAAATTCAATCGTCGCGGATATAATCAGGTTCTGCCAATAGAGAAAATCCATTACGTCATTACGGATGATGCGATTGGCGAGCAGGATAAAACGTCGTTAAAAAATACGCATATCCATTTAATTATCGTCTGAGCCACCGTGAACTAACGCAATAGCGGACAATCCGGCGGCAACCGACACCGCAAGGCGGCGGGCAGGATTTCGATATGAAATTCCTGTCCGCTCAACGGTTCGCCGTCCAGATTAAAGGTGATGTCATGCGGGGCCCGGATAGCAAACCAGGCGGAGGCACCATCGATGATATTGGGATTCTCCTCCTGCGGTTTCAGGGTGGAAAACAGCGCGGGGAGGATCTCTTCACCGGTAAAAATCCGCAGTTGCAGCAGACCGTCGTTGATCAACGCATTCGGGCACAACTGCTGTCCGCCGCCAGCCTGACGTCCATTACCAATTCCAATCACCAGCGCGTCACCCTGCCAGTGGAAGTTTTCGCCACGGATTTCGCAGCGATCTGGCTTAAGCGTATCCATGCGCATCAGGCCGTGAATGATGTATGACACACCGCCCAGCGCGGCTTTCAGTTTTTCCGGTGTCTCAGTGGTGATACGTGTGCCAAAGCCGCCGGTGGCCATATTGATAAAACAGGTTTTATCGTTGACCTGCGCCATATCAATCTCAATGGCGTTGCCGACAATCGCCAGCTTCAGCGCCTTATCCAGCTCAACAGGGATCCCGACGCTGGTGGCAAAATCGTTGGCGGTGCCCAGCGGCAGGATGCCGAGTGCCGGAATATCGGGACCCTCACAGTGAATCAGGGCTGTCGACACCTCGTTAATCGTGCCGTCACCGCCGCCCGCGATCACCGTTTCAACGCCCAGACGACGGGCTTCTTCAACATAACGTTCAGCATCGCCTTTTTCCCAGGTGACGCGAACGTGAATCTCTACTCCTTCGTCGCGGAGCAGCCCAATGGCTTCCCGCAGTACGGGGTTATCTGCACTTTTACCATTCAGAATCAATACGCTGGACGGGAAATGATCCATTCCTTTTTTGCCTGTTTGTTTTTGAAAGACCTGAAGAAAGTGTATAGCAGAAACGAAAGGAGGAGGTCAGAACAGGACTAAAATACGCACACAATATACTATTTTTGCAAACTAAATCGCGGTACAGAAAGGCGGCAAATGAACGAATCCCTGGGAGCATAGAATTACTATGTGACCAGGGTGAGTGAGTGCAGCCAACGCATCAGTACCGCGATTTAAGCCGCAAAAAAATAAGCCTGCGTAAGGGAGATTACGCAGGCTAAGGAGGTGGTTCCTGGTACAGCTAGCATTTATGGGTTATGTTTTTCAGCGAAATGGATAATACCCTTAAAGAACGAAGCGGTATGTGATCGGTTTCTAAGATTCATCCTGGCGTGAAAAAATAACCCTGATTAACTATTTAGCGTGCGGATTACGCGTCGATTCGCCGGAGAAATTGCGCATTAACAGCGCATAATCCAGCATCAGATCCTGCGGAACAGGGATCCATACGGTATAACCGTCACCAGGTGCTACCGGCATCGGCTCGCCCTTGGCGTTTTCCATCTGCGCTAACGTGAAGTTAACGTTGCCCAGCGGGGTCATCAGTTCCAGACTGTCGCCAACGGAGAATTTGTTCTTCACCGCCACGGCGGCGAGGTCGCCTTTCCGCTCACCGGTAAACTCGCCCACGAACTGCTGACGCTCGGAAACCGAGTAACCATATTCGTAGTTTTGATAATCGTCATGGGTGTGGCGACGCAGGAAACCTTCGGTGTAGCCACGATGCGCCAGGCCTTCCAGCGTTTCCAGCAGCTGTGGATCAAACGGTTTGCCGGCAGCGGCGTCGTCAATCGCTTTACGATAAACCTGTGCGGTACGCGCGCAGTAGTAGAAGGATTTGGTACGGCCTTCGATTTTCAGCGAATGCACGCCCATCTGTGTCAGGCGTTCAACGTGGGCGATGGCGCGCAGATCTTTCGAGTTCATGATGTAGGTGCCGTGCTCGTCTTCGAACGCGGTCATGTATTCACCCGGACGCTGGGCCTCTTCAATCATAAACACTTTATCGGTTGGCGCCCCGATACCCAGCGTCGGCTCCACATTTTGTACCGGGATCGGCTCGTATTTGTGAACGATGTTACCGACCACATCTTCTTTGCCTTCCTGCACATTGTATTCCCAACGGCAGGCATTGGTGCAGGTGCCCTGGTTCGGGTCGCGCTTATTGATATAGCCAGAGAGCAGGCAGCGGCCAGAGTAGGCCATGCACAGCGCGCCGTGAACGAAGATCTCAATCTCCATCTCCGGCACCTGATTGCGGATCTCTTCAATCTCTTCCAGCGACAGCTCGCGAGACAGAATCACGCGGGTCAGCCCCATCGAGTGCCAGAATTTTACCGTGGCCCAGTTTACGGCGTTGGCCTGGACGGAGAGGTGAATTGGCATCTCCGGGAAGTTTTCACGCACCAGCATGATAAGCCCCGGGTCAGACATGATCAGGGCATCCGGACCCATTTCCACCACCGGCTTCAAATCGCGGATAAAGGTTTTCAGCTTCGCGTTATGCGGCGCGATATTCACTACCACGTAGAATTTTTTACCCAGCTCATGGGCTTCATTAATGCCGAGCTGCAAATTCTCGTGGTTGAATTCATTATTGCGCACGCGCAGAGAGTAACGCGGCTGACCCGCATAGACGGCATCTGCGCCATAGGCGAAAGCGTAACGCATATTTTTCAGCGTTCCCGCCGGGGAAAGGAGTTCCGGTTTAAACATAATTTTCTCGTTCTGATGACAGGTCAGATCCGCTTCACCTGATGAAGCGGCTAGAGGAGAGTCCTCACTTTAAGGGCGGGCATTGTAGCGCTGCGGGGCAGGGAGGTAAAGGAAAACGCCTGGCCCGATAAGTATTGCGTTATCGGGCCGCAATTTGCGCTACAGCCTCAGGCAATCCGGCATGCGTCCGCTTCCCAGCGATACCCGACGCCATACACCGCGCGGATAAATGACTGCTCTTCGTCGAGCGCTTCCAGCTTGCGACGCAGGTTTTTGATGTGGCTGTCGATGGTGCGATCCGTCACCACGCGGTAATCATCGTAGAGATGATTCAGCAACTGTTCGCGGGAAAACACTTTTCCCGGCTCGTGAGACAGGGTCTTGAGCAAGCGGAATTCCGCAGGCGTCAGGTCAAGCATTTTACCGCGCCAGGAGGCCTGGAAGCGGCTTTCATCGACGACAAGCGGGCTTTCAGCGTCCAGTTGTTGTAGTTCACGCTGTGGCTTGCAGCGGCGCAGAATGGTCTTCACGCGGGCGACCACTTCACGCGGACTGTAAGGCTTGCAGATGTAATCATCCGCGCCGATTTCGAGCCCCAACAGGCGGTCTATCTCCTCAATTTTGGCGGTGACCATCACAATAGGCACTTCGGAGAAGCGGCGGATCTCTCGACACAGGGTCAGGCCGTCGGTACCCGGCAGCATCAGGTCCAGCAGGATCAGATCCGGCGGGGTCTGGCGCACATAGGGCAGAACCCGATCGCCATGGCTAATCAGCGTCGGGGCATAGCTTGCGGCACGCAGATAGTCGATAAGTAACTGTCCCAGCTTGGGTTCATCTTCCACAATCAGGATGCGTGGTGTGTTTTCATCAATGGGTAACTCAGTCATACGTCTCTCTGTAAATCGCGTTCCAGCGGTAACTCTACTGTAATGCTAACCCCGCCAAAAGGCGAATGGGCTGCGTGGATGTGACCATTATGTGCGTCGACGATGTTGACGCAAATTGCCAGCCCCAGACCGGAGCCTCCGCTGGCGCGGTTGCGTGAACCTTCGGTGCGGTAGAATCGCTCAAACAGTCTCTGAAGCTGATCGTCACTGACCCCCGGCGCGGAGTCGGCAAAGGTGATCAGGACGCGTTTGTCTCGCTGTTCTGCGCTGATGCGCAATCCGCCGCCGCTGTCTGTGTAACGAAGGCTGTTTTCCAGCAGGTTGTTGAATAACTGCATCAGGCGATCGCGATCGCCGAACACGGTCACGCTATCGGGCAGGGAAAATTCTAACGTCAGCCCACGACTGACAAAACGTTCACGGAATGCGCCACCTGCCACTTCCAGTAGCGGGATTAAATCGACGGAGGTTTTTTGATAGGCCAGCGCGCCTTCGTCAGACATCGAAAGCTGGTGCAAATCGTCGACCAGTTTGGTCAGCGTACCCACTTCCGCCTGTAACGAGGCTACCGATTCCGGCGTGAATTTTCGCACCCCATCCTGAATCGCCTCCAGTTCACCGCGCAGGACCGCCAGCGGTGTGCGCAGCTCGTGCGAGATATCGGCCATAAAGTCACGACGCATCTGCTGATTCTTTTCCAGCGTACTGGCGAGCTGGTTGAAGTCCTGCGCCAGTTTGCCCAGTTCATCGGCACTGGTGGCGGTAACACGGGTGGTGAAATCCCCCGCAGCCAGTTTGTGCGTGCCTTCAACCAGACGTTTGACCGGGGCCAGCAGTCCGCGCGCAAGTGGAAAGGTCGCCAGCGCCGCCAGCAACGTCGAGAGCGCGACGATAAGCCAACTGGTACGCCGCTGCTGTTTATCGAAATTGATGTCGGTGTTACGCGTCAGGCGTTCGACGGGGGAGGCGATCACCGCGCCGACCTCAAGGCCGTTCACCAGAATGGGACGCCGCGTGCCGTCTTTGGGAACCGGGCCGCGCGGGCCGACCATCACATGGGCATCCTGGTCCACCACCCAGAACTGCGTGCGCCACCCGTGCGGCGGCATACCGGGCCCCTGTTTGTCATCGTCGTTGTCATGTTCAAATGAGCGGAGGATCTGGAACACAAAGCGTTCATTATTGCGCAGAAAGCGCCAGTTGCCGTGCAACTGGTACTGTTCGCCTAACGCGTCGCTGAGCATGGTCAGGCGCTGTTCGTTGCCGTTCTTAATGTAATCAATGAACCCTCGCTCGAAGCTGATGCGCACCGCCCAATGCATACTGATCAACAGTACGATGCAGGTGGCGAAAATCGCCAGAAACAGTTTGCCGGTAATACCGGGTCGCCAGAGCTTCATCAGGTTCTCCTTTTACGTCGCGCAATGACGACATTTTTGTGGGTATCATTCGGGACGCGAGCAAAGATCACGGCGGGCAAGGCGATGATAAAAGCCATACACAGCCAGGTGTACATAAAGACGGTATGGGATGTTCCGCTATCGACCGTCATGTGCTGCTGCCCGAACATCCCCAGCAGCAACCCGGCGACGGTAACGCCGATACTCATCGAGAGCTGCATAATCATCGACAACAGGCTGTTCCCGCTGCTGGCTAACTCATCCGGCAGATCTTTCAGGGTCAGGGTGTTCATGGAGGAGAAACGCGTCGAGTTAACCATGCCCTGAACAAACAGCACCAGCGGCAGCAGGTAATACCAGCCAAGCAGGGCGGTGGACATAAACAGCAAGGTCACCACCGATAGCCCAAGCGTGGTGGTCACCAGCACCCGCCGATAGCCAAAGCGGTTAACCACCTGCACGACAATACGTTTCATGCCCATACTGCCGAGCACCATGGGGATCATCATCAACCCGGCGTGAAACGGGGAGAAGCCAAGACCTATTTGCAAAAAGACCGGCGTCATAAAGGGCAACATGCCGCTGCCGACGCGCCCGGCGAAACTGCCGAACAGCCCCAGCGAGAAGGTCGGCGTGCGAAACAGGTGGAGGCTGAACAGCGCCCGCGGATTACCTTTGGCATGTACCAAATAGAATAAAATGGCCGCCACACCGCACGCCACCAGCGCGCCGAGGGCGAGTGGCGAAATCCCCATTCCCTTGCTGCCGTCCAGCGCGATGGTCAGGACCGCCATCCCTGCCGCCAGCAGCAGAAAACCCGAGAGGTCAAAGCGCCGGGTTTGCATGGTGTAGTTGGGCATCAGCATCAGCGTGGCGATAGCACCAATGATTCCAACCGGGAGATTGATCAGGAAAATCCAGTGCCAGGAGGCGTATTCCACGAGGATCCCGCCCAGTGCCGGGCCGAGCAGCGGACCAATCTGGCCCGGCAGTGTGACAAACGTCATCGCCGCCATGTACTGCTCGCGCGGGACAATTTTCATCACCGTCAGCCTACCGACCGGCACCATCATGGCTCCGCCGATGCCTTGCAACACCCGAGCCATGACCAGTTCATTCAGCGTGCT
Organism: Citrobacter sp. Ct235; assembly: GCF_030332305.1. Classification (NCBI taxonomy): domain Bacteria; kingdom Pseudomonadati; phylum Pseudomonadota; class Gammaproteobacteria; order Enterobacterales; family Enterobacteriaceae; genus Citrobacter; species Citrobacter sp. Ct235. The sequence goes on along the minus strand of NZ_JAOWIC010000049.1, from coordinate 1,420,367 downwards.
GGAGCCCGCGCAGAACAGCGAGCCCAGGGTAAACAGCACAATGGCGGTGAAGAAAATGTTCCGCACGCCGATTTTGTCCGCCAGCCAACCGCTGGCAGGCAGCATGACCGCCACGGTCAGCACATACGAAACCACGACCATATGCATATGCAAAGGGCTTTCCCCGAGGCTTTTTGCCATCGAGGGAAGCGCGGTATTGACGATGGTGGTATCCAGCGACTGCATAAAAAAGCCGAATGCCACAATCCACAGTTGCCAGCGGGTGCTGTTGGGAAGTTCTGTCATGTCTCTGTTATCGGTTTACGGTGTTTACGCGAAAAACGCAGCCGCAGACGGTCGAAAAAGAGGTACACCACTGGAGTGGTGTAAAGCGTTAACAACTGGCTCATCACCAGACCGCCGACGATGGTAATCCCCAGCGGCTGGCGTAGTTCAGAACCGTCGCCGCCGGAAAGCACCAGCGGCAGCGCGCCAAACAGCGCGGCCAGCGTGGTCATCATTATCGGACGAAAGCGCAGCAGACAGGCCTGGAAAATCGCCTGCTCCGGGGTGAGGTTGCCATGCCTTTGCGCTTCCAGCGCAAAATCGACCATCATGATGGCGTTTTTCTTCACGATGCCAATTAATAGCATGATCCCTATCAGGGCGATTAGGCTGAACGGGGCATCGAAAATCTCCAGCGCCAGCAGCGCGCCCACCCCAGCCGAGGGAAGGGTGGAGAGGATGGTCAGCGGATGAACGTAACTTTCATACAACATGCCGAGCACAATATAGACCGTGGCGATCGCGGCAATGATCAGGATAACCTGGGAATTCATCGTTTCCTGGAAAACCTGCGCGGTACCGGCAAAACTGCCGCGCACGGTGGATGGTACGCCAAGCTGGGTCATCGCCCGATGAATGGCGTCACTGGCTTCTGACAGCGAGGAGCCCGTTGGCAGGTTGAAGGAGACGGTGGACGCCGCCGACAGGCCCTGATGATTCACCGACAGCGGCGCGTTCGCCGGTTGCCATTTGGCAAACCAGGAGAGCGGAATCGCTTTGCCGTCGCTGTTAATGACGTACATTTTCTCCAGCGCGCTGATGTCCTGGGTGTAGCGCGGATCGACTTCCATCACCACTTTATACTGGTTCATCGGCTGATAGATGGTGGAGATTTGCCGCTGACCAAAGGCGTTGTTCAACAGGCTGTTAGCCGCTTGCACGTCAATGCCCAGTCGCGACATGGTTTCACGATCGTAGATGAGATTCATCTCCGCCCCATTGTCCTGTTGATCGGAATTGACGTCTGCCAGTTGGGGGAGAGCGGCTAAGGCTTTACGAATCTTCGGTTCCCATTCGCGCAGCGCGGCCAGATCGTCTGACAGCAGCGTGTACTGGTAGCTGGCATTGGACTGGCGTCCGCCGACGCGAATATCCTGTACCGCCATCAGGAACAGATTGGCGCCTGGCTCTTTTGCCAGTTTCACCCGCAGGCGGTCAATCACCTGTTGCGCGGTCTCCCGACGTTCGTCGCGGGACTTAAGGGTGATGAACATCATCCCGCTGTTGACCCGTGAGCCGCCGGTAAACCCGGTGACATTATCCACCGCCGGGTCGTCGCGAATGATCTTCATAAAGTCCTGGAGCTTGCCGCGCATCGCCTGGAACGAGATGCTCTGATCGGCCTGAATCCCGCCCATCAGTACGCCGGTGTCTTGCTCCGGGAAGAAAGTTTTCGGGATCGAAATGTAGAGCCAGATATTCAGCGCAATGGTGCTGAGCAGCACCACGCCGACCAGTCGCGTATGGTTGAGCACCCATTTCAACGATTTACCGTAGCCCTGTTGCAGCGCGACCAGCATGCGGCCAAATCCGCGCAGCCGCTTCTGCTCCCGCGGCTGGCTGGATTTCAGCATCCAGCCGCACATCATCGGGGTGAGCGTGAGCGAAACCAGCAGTGAAATACCAATTGCCACCGACAGCGTGACGGCAAATTCACGCAGTAATCGCCCCGGCAGCCCGCCCATCAGCAGTAACGGCAAGAACACGGCGACCAGCGACAGACTCATGGACAGCACGGTAAAGCCGACTTCGCGCGTCCCCTGAAGCGCGGCCTGCAAGGGTTTCATTCCGGCTTCCAGATGGCGCGAGATATTTTCCAGCACCACGATGGCATCATCGACCACAAATCCGGTGGCGATGGTTAGCGCCATCAGCGACAGGTTATTGAGGCTGAACCCACACAGATACATCGCGGCAAAGGTGCCAATTAACGAAACCGGAACCGCCACGGCAGGGATCAGCGTGGCGCGTCCGGAGCGCAGGAATAAAAAGACCACCAGAATGACCAGCGCCACAGAAATGATCAGCGTTTGTTCGACCTCTTCCAGTGAAGCGCGAATGGTTGGCGAGCGGTCCTGGGCGATTTGCATATCAATCGAGGCCGGGATGGTGGACTGCAATTCCGGGAGTCTGGCCCGGATGCTGTCGACCGTCTGGATAATGTTGGCTTCCGGCAGCTTGCGGATCATCAGCAAAATCGCCGGTTTGGCGTTGGTCATCCCGGCGTTGCGTACATCCTGCACCGAATCCGTCACCGTGGCGACATCGCCCAGCCGTACGGCACCGCCATTGTTATAGTGAATAATCAGAGGCTGATATTCCGCCGCCGTTTTGAGTTCATCATTAGTCTGGATCTGCCAGCGATGCGTGCTATCTTCCAGCGCCCCTTGCGGTTTACGCACGTTGGCGTTGCTGATGGCCGTGCGCACGTCATCCAGCGAGACGCCCTGGTTAAACAGCGCCTGCGGATTCAACCCAACGCGCACGGCGGGCAGCGAACTCCCCCCCACATCGACATCGCCGACGCCATCGATTTGCGCGATGGTCTGCGCCAGTTGGGTTGAGGCGAAGTCGTACAGCTCACCCTGTGAATACGTTTCTGATGTCAGCGTCAGAATCATAATCGGCGCGTCGGACGGGTTCGCCTTGCGGTAGGTGGGACGGCTTGGCATCCCGCTTGGCAGCAGACTTTGCGCAGCGTTAATCGCCGCTTGTACATCCCGCGCTGCGCCGTTGATATCGCGATCGAAGTTAAACTGCAGAATGATGCGCGTGCTGCCCAGCGAACTACTTGAGGTCATCTCACTGACCCCGGCAATGCGGCCCAGCGAGCGCTCCAGCGGCGTGGCTACGGATGACGCCATCGTCTCTGGCGAGGCACCCGGCAGCGACGCGCTGACCATTATCACCGGAAAATCGACCTGCGGCAGCGGGGCGACGGGCAACAGTCTAAAGCCCAGCACGCCGCACAGGGTGATGGCGAGGGAGATTAAAATCGTCGCCACCGGACGGTAAATGAAGAGGGCGAAAAACCTCATTTACGCCTCCTCTTTCCGGTGAGAGAAGCGGTTTTTCATATACAGCGACAGGCGGTCAAACAGCAGATAGATAACCGGGGTGGTGAAAAGCGTCAGAACCTGGCTGACCAGTAAGCCGCCTACCATGCCGATCCCCAGCGGACGGCGCAGTTCCGCCCCCACACCCGTACTCAGCATCAGCGGCAGGGCGCCCAGCAGCGCCGCCAGTGTGGTCATCAGGATCGGACGAAAGCGCAGCAGACAGGCCTGGAAAATCGCCTCGCGCGGCGCCATCCCCTGTTCGCGCTCAGCGGCAAGGGCAAAGTCGATCATCATGATGGCGTTCTTCTTCACGATGCCGATCAGCAAAATAATGCCGATGATGGCGATAACGCCCAGTTCGCTACCGGCAATCATCAGCGCCAGCAGCGCCCCGACTCCCGCCGTGGGCAGCGTTGAGAGAATGGTGATCGGATGAATAAAGCTTTCATACAGCACGCCGAGCACGATATACATCGCCACCACCGCCGCAACAATCAGCCAGATAGTGCTGCTTAGCGCTGCCTGGAAGGCGAGGGTGCTGCCCTGGAACTGAGTGGTGATATCTACCGGCAGATTCAGCGTTTTTTCGGCGTCCAGAATCGACTGGACCGCATCACCCAGCGAATAACCGTCCGGAACGTTAAACGAGATGGTGGTGACCGGGAACTGATCCAGATGATTGACTGAGAGCGGCGCAAAGCGCTGCTCCACTTTAGCGATGGCGCTGAGCGGTACCATGCCGCCGTCGCTGCTGGTCAGACGGACTGAATCCAGCGCCGCCAGCCCAGGCGTGTTTTCGGTATCGTGTTCCAGCACCACGCGATACTGATTCGCCTGGGTGTAGATAGTGGAAATCAGGCGCTGACCGAAGGCGTTATACAGCGCGTTATCGACATCCGCCATGCTGATCCCCAGCCGACTGGCGCTGTCGCGATCGACATTCACATACGCCACCAGGCCCTGGTCCTGCCAGTCGCTGCTGACGTCCGAAAGCTGCGGTAACGCCTGCAGTTTTTCCATCAACTGCGGCACCCACGTGCTGAGGGCATCCAGCGAGGTGGCCTGTAGAGTGAACTGATACTGCGTGCGACTCACCTGGGTATCAATCGTCAGATCCTGCGTCGGTTGCAGATACAGAACGACGCCCGGCACTCTTGCCACCGCGTCCTGCAAACGGGCGATCACTTTCTGGACGCGGTCGTCACGCTCGTCGAGCGGCTTCAGGTTGATTTGCAGACGCGCGCTGTTCAGCGACGGGTTGGTACCATCGACGCCGACAAAGGAGGTCAGGCTCTCAACCGCCGGATCTTTCAGAATCACATCCGACACCTGGCGCTGGCGCTGGGCCATACTGGTAAAGGAACTGGACTGCGGTGCCTGTAGCGTGCCCTGAATGATGCCGTTATCCTGGACAGGGAAGAAGCCTTTCGGAATAAACACCCACAGCATGATGCTTAACAGAAGAGTGCCCAGCGCCACGCTCAGCGTCAGCCACGGATGGTTCAGCACTTTCGCCAGCCAGTGTCCGTAGCCCGCAATCACGCGTTCAAACATTTTTTCCGACGCGCGGGAGAAGCGGTTTTGCTTACGCAATGACTCCTGGCTCAGCATTCTGGCGCACATCATCGGCGTCAGGGTTAACGACACCACGGCGGAGATTAAAATCGCCACCGCCAGCGTCACGGCAAATTCGCGGAACAGGCGCCCCACAATATCGCCCATGAACAATAGCGGGATCAGGACCGCAATCAGCGAGAAGGTTAACGAAATAATGGTAAAGCCGATTTCGCCAGCCCCCTTCAGCGCGGCCGTCAGCGGTTTTTCCCCTTTTTCGATGTAACGCGAAATGTTTTCGATAACCACGATCGCATCATCCACCACAAAGCCAGTGGCAATGGTCAGCGCCATTAGCGTCAGATTGTTGATAGAGAAATCGAGAAACACCATCACCGCAAAGGTCCCGATCAGCGACAGCGGGACGGCGACGCCAGGAATAATGGTGGCGGGAATATTGCGCAGGAACAGATAGATGATCATCACGACCAGCGCGATGGCCAGCATTAACTCGAACTGGGTGTCGCTCACCGAGGCGCGGATATTGGTGGTGCGATCGGACAGTACCGTTACGTTCACCGACTTCGGCAGGCTCTCTTTGAGCTGTGGCAGCATCTGATGAATGCTGTCTGCCGTTGAGATGATGTTAGCGCCAGGCTGGCGCTGGACGTTCATCACAATGGCCTGTTCTTTGTTTGCCCATGCGCCAAGCCAGCTGTTTTCCGCCCCTTGTTCAACGGTGGCGACGTCACCAAGACGAACCGGCGCACCGTTTTGATAAGCAATGATAAGCTGGCGGTATTCGTCGGCGGACTGCATCTGATCGTTTGCCGAGAGCGTGACCGCCCGGGTGGGGCCATCGAGGCTGCCTTTGGCGGAGTTGACGTTCGCCCCGGTAATCGCCGTACGGACGGTTTCGCTGGTCAGGCCCAGCGCGGCAATGGCCTGCGCATTGAGCTTCACGCGGACCGCCGGGCGTTGACCGCCGGAGAGCGTCACTAACCCGACGCCGGAGACCTGAGAGATCTTCTGCGCTACGCGGGTTTCTACCATGTCTTCCACCTGAGTCATTGGCATGGCGGTGGACGTCACCGCCAGCGTCATGATCGGCGGATCGGCAGGGTTGACTTTACTGTAGACCGGCGGGTTTGGCAGGTCGCTCGGCAGCAGATTGGTGGCGGCGTTAATGGCCGCCTGAACTTCCTGCTCGGCCACATCCAGCGGCAGAGTCAACTGGAACTGGAGGGTCACCACCGATGCGCCGCCGGAGCTTTGCGACGACATCTGCTTCAGACCAGACATCTGACCAAACTGCCGTTCCAGCGGTGCGGTAACCGCAGAGGTCATCACGTCCGGGCTGGCGCCAGGATACAGCGTTACCACCTGAATGGTGGGGTAGTCCACCTCTGGCAGCGCAGAGACGGGCAGGAAACGATAGCCAATGATCCCGGCGAGAAGAATTGCCACCATCAGCAGCGTGGTGGCGACAGGACGCATAATAAACAGGCGCGACGGGCCGCCTGTGCTGCTCGGAGGTAACACCTGCATCAGGAGCGTGCTCCTTTCTTACCGTAGTCGCGGCTGGTGGCTTTTGCATCGGTTGTGGTGGCGGTCTGTGCTTCCACCACTTCCACTTTCGCCCCTTCCGTCAGGCGGTCAATCCCATCGGTAACGACGCGGTCGCCTGCCGAAATCCCGGCGCTGATCACCACCCTCTGGCTGTCCTGAATGCCCGTTTTAACCAGATGCTTACTGACCTTATTTTCATCGTTCAGCACCCAGACGAAGTGACCCTCGTTGCCCATTTGCAGGGCGGCGGTCGGGATCACCACGGCGTTTTGTTCAGTGTCGACCAGCATCCGGGCATTGACAAACTGGTTCGGGAACAGCGCGTCATCCTGATTATCAAAGCGAGCCTTCACTTTAATCGTTCCTGTGGTGGCATCGATTTGGTTATCCAGACTCAGCAGCACACCCGCGCTGAGCTTTTTCGAGTTGGTCCGATCCCAGGCTTCAACCACCAGCGGCTGTCCGCTTTTTTGTGCCTGTACCACGGTGGCGATATCGCTTTCTGGCAGGGTGAACACCAGATCGATGGGATGCGTCTGGGTGATCACCACAATGCCGGTGGTATCACCGCTGGAAATCTGATTGCCGACATCGACCTGTTTCAGACCGACACGACCATCGACCGGCGCGGTGATGCGACTCCAGTCGAGTTGCAGTTGCGCGCTGGCGACGCTGGCCTCATCGGCCTTAATCGTGCCCTCGGATTCGCTCACCAGCGCCTGCTGGGCATCCAGCTCCTGGCGGGAGACTAAATTGCTTTTGACCAGTTGCTGGTAACGGGCCAGATCGCGCCGCGCGTTGGCGAGGGTGGCTTTGTCTTTCGCCAGGACGCCCTGCGCCTGTGCCAGCGCCACTTTAAACTGGCTGGGATCGATCTCCGCCAGCAGGTCACCGGCTTTAACCTGTTGTCCTTCCTGAAAATGAAGCGCCAGCAGTTGTCCATCCACGCGGCTACGCACGGTGACGGTGTTGGCAGCGGTAATCGTGCCCAGTCCGGTGAGATAGCGTGGAACAGCCTGCTCCGTGGCGGTCGCGGCCTGAACCGGCGCGAGTGGGCCCGAGCGCATGCCGCGACGACCTGCGCCAGCCGTTGGCTTCGCTTGCCCGGTTGCGCCGGGCGCTGTGCTCTGCGGTTCACTACGGTTCTGCCAGAACCAGAATGCGGCGATGGCGGCGATGACCACCACGATGGCGATCGTCCAGCGGGATTTGTTACTGCCTTTCATCGTTATGAGTTTCTCATCCTGAAACGTTTCACGGAATGATACTAGTTTAGTCAGCCATCAAGGGAGAAAAATGGAGGAATTATGAAACCCGGTACGGATTCATCCGAATGGCGGCGCGCTTTGCGAGGCGCTACGCAGCAATCATCGTCGAATAAAACGTATGTAAAATTGTGCGCTACAGTGGCGGCACGGCAAAAAGGAGGTAAGCCACGGATTTCAGCAGGATGCTGGAACGGGAAAGCCCCTCCCGAGGAAGGGGCCAAAATAAGGAAAGGGTTATGATGAGGCTAGTCATCATACTGGTGATACTCTTAGTCATTAGCTTACCGGCTTACTAAGACACCAGGGGGAGGGGTAACCCTCCCTTGCCCTCACTCCTGACGTTAAGCCACACAAACAGGAATGTCAATCCATCCGCATTCAGCATGCGAGGCGTTTAGCGGAATACCACCTCAGCCCAGCGGGCCAGACCGGCGGTGACGGAACCGAAGTCATCGCCTCCGGCAACGGGAATGCCCGGCAGTTTGGCGGTCAGCGCTTTTTTGATCAGCGGCGAGCGGGCGCTACCGCCGGTCAGATAGATGACCTCCGGTTTTTCCTGGGCGTTATCCAGCGCCAGTTGCACCTGTTCCAGAATTCGGGTGAGCGGCTGTTCCAGCGCGCTCTCCAGTCCCTGCTGACTAATAACGGTCGCCAGATCGTCACGGATAAACGGGAGCGTTGCGTTTATCTCGGGCTGGGCGGACAGTGCAATTTTGCCTTCTTCAGCGCGGCGGACCAGACGATAGCCGAGACGCTGACGCCAGACCTTCAGCAGCAGTGCCACCAGTTCCGGTTCGCGGGCATCGCGCACCAGGTCATTCAGCAGGCGGCCCGTGGCACTGCTGTAGAAATCACTTTGCGCCGGGACATCGTTGATTGCCACCGCATTCCACCAGGGCAGTACTGGCAGGGCGATCCCTTTTTCCGTTTCACCTCCCATACCGAGCAGCGGCATCAGGTGTTTAAACGCCAGTGCGATATCCAGATCGTTCCCGCCAACACGACAGCCGCTGTGCCCGAGCAGGCTGGACTCGCGGTCGGCGCGGTGATGCCACTGCGGCCCCATCAGCAATAGCGAACAATCACGATACTATGTTCACCGTAGTATCAAGAACGACACCAAACAACCTAACCAACTGAAAGGAAAGAAAATGGAAATCTTAATCAACACTCTGAAAGCTGATATCACCCGCATCAAAAACGGCACTCTGAACATGACCATGAAACGCTATTGTGAAGAGATTGCCATCTACTATCAGCAGTCAAATGTAACCATCGCCGCCCCAGTTGCCTTTACCCGTTGGAACCAGGTGATCGCCTATCTGGAACGCATCTGTAACGTTCTGGAGAAGTCAGAAGAACTGGAAGTGATTCTGAACAATTCCATCCAGGGTGAAACCACTGGAACAGATTTAACTGAGTCTGTGAACTATACCCGAACCGATGGAACCAAATTCAAGTACTACACCAATTCCGGCAACGTTCAGTGTTCAACAGGTGGTTTGTATAAATTCATCGGTACGATTGTTTCAAAATTGTTTACTCCATCTACTCCAGTAAAAAGCGACTGTGATAAAATCACCAAATCCGGTTTTAATCAGGTCGCCGCTGTTGTCCTTTGTGAAGGTGATAACATTTTAATCAAGGGCAAGCGTGAAGTTGTCCAGGCCGTGGAGAAGTTTCAGAATCTGGTACGGATTCACTTATCCAAGAATAAGAGCATTGAAGCACATCCATCTGAACTGTTTCATGTATGGCTTGAACCAACATTAGATACCTTCAAGATACGTTATGCAGTTGGTAATGATCGTATTCGTGAAAAGTTAGTACAGGCAATCAATGTTGATAGTGCTCATTACACCTTTATCAATACACATGGTCATAACTGTAATGTAATGAACATTGAAAAGGTGAAGTTATGATCCGTTATGAAGTGGAAGGTGTTCAATACATTTATATCATTCGTTCTGGTCGTATCTTTGTATTTCATAGTTTAATGCGGGGTGAATGTATTAAATGAAGTTGGATATGGGACTATCTGTATCAGTTAAAGGTGATGTTGTAGAAGTATTACGTGATGGAGTTCGTATTGGTGCAGTTGCTCTATCACGTAAACCAGAATATAAACATAAGCCCTATTCATGTTCTAAACATTTCCACAAAGATATGGATAGTGCTATCCAATGTATTGTGAAGAGGTCAAAGATAAAGATAAATGACCGATACTAATAAAGACTTGGAAGAATTCATCTGCTAAACCGACTGTATATTGAACATCTGATATACATGCAAATGTTACCAAAACTTAGTGAGAGTCAAATATACACATTATGCACCACAAACCAATTAATAATGCGGTTTGATGGTCAATTACTGGATAGATTTAAACCGGAGAAATAGAAATGAAAGAACTGATTAAACTTGTAGATGTATTAAAGGGACATTCTGAAAGCGAACTGTATGAAGCCGTGAATACAATACAGGATCTGGAAAGTGCTCATGTTGTTTTCAAATCATTAGTAGCAACTTCTGGTATCCTCATTGGTGAACGCCGCGAAGCTGATGAAAAGGCATTGTTTGAACAACGTGTATCATTACTGGTTGGTACAGGTATGACGGATGAAGAAGCCCGTATTATACTAACTCCAAAGATTAGTACAATAACACGTCCCAAGAAGGAAATGAATGCACGTTATAAATCCTATGTATTCAATATTCATGAATCAGGGAAGAAACGCTTTAGTAATGATGCCAACTTTGCCTATGAACAATGGTTATCTGACTATGGAATCAAGAATCACAATCTGAAAGAAGTAAGGGATAAACATAAGCATGATTTCATCAAAGAAGTTCTAAATAACTATAAGGAACAATTTATTGAGGAAAACTAATTATGTTTTTGAGTGTTACTGAACTTATTTCAATTGCTTTACTTCTTCTTTTATTTGTTGGTGGAAAAATCTATCGCCAATCACAATGGATCAATTCACTTGAGCGTCAATCTAAACGTGATAATTTGAAGTATGAAGAAAGAATTAAAAAATTAGTAAATGAACTAAACAAATTAAAGGAAAACAAATGAAAATGATCATCGCCGTATTGGTATTGTCAACAGTATTTTTATCCCAGGCAAAGGCAACAACATTGATCGAAATGGAAGATCAATTTGTATCGGAAAATGGTAGTCACTTTGACATGGGATGTAACTATACAGTTTATCGTAATGGAAAATTCTCAAGCACTGAGTATGCAACGTATTCCTGTAGTAAGGCAATGCAGGTAATCAAAGGACTATATGTACAATACATCAAGGATGAAGAACTTTTATTCAATATCAATGGAAAGGTAATTGAATGAAGAAACTGATAGCTAACATCGTAATCTGTATCATTGTACTAATCGCAATCATCTATAATGTTTATAACTATGGAGTAAATTAAATGAAAAAATTATTCATCGCATTATGCATCACAATGTCAATGGCATCAGTTGTAAAAGCTGGTGTAATGTGTACTCAAGTTGGCAATAGTACTTTCTGTAATGGTACAGATTCCAATGGTGGAACGGTATCCAGCACAACACAACAGATTGGTAACAGCACTTATACCAATACCAATACTTCCAGTGGTTCGCAGACTTGCACCACAACTTATGTTGGTAACACTGCTTACACTAACTGCTATTAATGTTTTACAATGGGGATCATGCGATCCCCTTTTCTATTGGATGTAGATTATGAAAGTACCAGTTTTTTCATATGCCCGTATTAGTACCATTAAACAGGTTGATGGTTTTGGTATTCAACGCCAGCTTAACACCATTGAACAGTTCATTAGTTATCTTACTCTTGATCATCGTCTACAGTTTGAACTGGATGTTGATAACATTACACAAATGGTTGCAGAAGGTAATTCTGCATTCAGGGGAAAGAACTGGAATATAAAAACTAAGTTGGGACAATACCGAAAGAAAGTAATGGATGGTGTTTATCCTGATTCAGTATTGATTGTGGAAAACATAGACCGCCTAACACGCCTGGATCCATTTCAGGCCGTTGAAATAATTTCTGGAATGATTAACAGAGGGACAACAATACTTGAAATTGAAACTGGAATGACCTATTCAAGATTCATTCCAGAAAGTATTACTGTATTAACAATGCAGATTAACAGGGCAAACGGTGAATCCAAGCGTAAATCAATAATGATGCAGAAAAGCCATGCCAATCGATATGGGAAGGTTTCACGTGTTCGTCCAAGATGGTTCGATGTTGTAGAAATTGATCATGTTCTTTCATACAGACCAAATGACACTGCCAAGGCGATTCAGCGTATGTATAACGATTATGTCAATGGTATCAATCCAGCAACGATAGTTAGAAACTATGGCAAAACGGACAATGGTAAACAATGGACGCTTGTAAGCGTTCTCAGAGCGTTATCAGACAAGAGAACTGCCGATGATGCCCGCTATCCTCCAATCATTGATAAAGCTCTCTATGAGCGTGTACAGGCTCTTAAAGCAGTGAATGGTACAAAGGGAAAGACGCATCAGAAGAACATGTTGAATATCTTTGCGGGTATGTCCCGTTGCCCTTTATGTGGACAGGCCATTTTAACGAAGCGTAACAGTCATGGGGGACTTTATACAGTCTGCCTTGGGAAGCGTAATGATAAAGCCTGTAGTGCTCCTGGAATTGCTTACAATGCGTTAGAAAGGCCATTACTTGCAGCAATAAAGAGATTGGATTTTTCAGATATATATAACAAGGTTGATAACAATGTAGAGGTATTACGCAGCCAATGGATCCAGAATGAGAAAGACATTGGAATGTTCAGGGAAAGATTGAGCAAGGCAAGCAGACATGAAAAGTTTGCTATCCTGGATGAACTTGAAGTAATCACAAAGGAACAGGAAGAACTAACAATAAGATTAAAATCCGTTGATGTTCCCAAGGATGTACAGTTTACCTATAACGATGATAAACTAGATTTTGATGTGGATTATCGGATTGAACTGAATAACAGAATGAAGAAGTTAATCAGGGAAATTGAGACAGTTCGCGTAGATACTTCTAAAAGTACATACATAATTTACTGTAGTATCCACTACTGGACTGAAGTAACACGGCATCTTGTACTTATTGATGTTAAACGTGTAAGAACTGGTACAGGTGGAACTAATGAACTTACAACTGAACTAAGATCTGTAAGTAACATGAACTTGGATGGAACTATTTCCGGTAATCCAGATATGGAAGCAATGAACTATTGGAAAAAAGTATCTGAGAAAGTATTCAAAGATATTATCTAAAAAGTATTGACTGATAAAAAATATGTGAAAGCCCATTGAAGAAATAAAAAAATGGGCATATCATAGAGTCCCAAACATAATAAACAAGGGGATTAAGACAATGACTAAAGCACAAGAAGCATATAAAGCACCACCAAATATTATTCGATAGCAAAAAAATTCATATATAATCCGTTTTATATCAAAAAATAATATAACAAAATGGGGGCTTTTGCCCCCTGTTTGCATTTCAAAATGATAAATAAATATGAATAAAACAAAAATCATGTGATATATAGTATACATGAGCGTTTCATTTCAATGTCATTTTCCAAAACTTTAATAAATAATAGTAGTTAGTCATATAAAATCTCCAATAGTAGTTAAGATTAGCGGTAAGCTCCTCCTTCTTACCGCGTCTTTTTTTACTTTGAAGATAAATGTAAGACATATTGATAAATATAATAGAGGAAAAAGAATGAAAAAAGTATCTAAATCAGAAACAATAACTGTACGCATTACTGAACAACAAAAGAAATTTTTAGAAAGTAAGGGTACATATAGTAAAGTTATTCAACAGCTAATTAAAGAAGCAATGGATAAGAAGTAAGAAGTAAACGTTGGTAGATCGTAAAACTACAATTCAAGCCCAGGAAGGGCATATTACTAAATGGAGTATTACAAATGAAAAGAGTAACAGAAATCAACATGCCAAAACTAAACAAAGTAATTCCGGTAACTTACTTTGAATATGATAACTATGTGAGTATTGGGAACTATACCTTAAGTAAGTTCGATGGAACTATTACCAATGATAAAACTGGTAAAGTACTTAAGAAGTATATCAATCCTAAAAATAGTTCAGGGGATGGAAAAGGCTATCAACAATATACACTTCGTTTCAATGGTCAGAAAGTTACTAAACCAATTCATAAATGGATTGCCTTGTTTAAGTTTGGAAAAATGGCAAATGGTTGTGATGCAGACCATAGCGACAATGAGAAGTATAATAACTCATGGGACAATATTGAACTTGATTCACTATCCCAGCGTGGAAAGCATAAGAAGTAATAATAATGGGTAGTATGATTAAGTACTACCCCAACTTTGGAGATAATGGAAATGGAATTAAAAATAGAATATGAAGTAACTGCATTCACTGGAAGTTTTGATTATTGGTATATATATAAAGCAGTTAAAGAAATTAAAGCACTTGGATATCAAGAAGATTATAGTTATTTTGATATGAACAGAAAACGTATTGTAACTACTAAAAAACTTGATCCAAAATATGATAAACATTTAGTTCGTGTTGAATCTGCCAATATATCAATGACAGTAGATTATAACTCTAAAAATTTATATAAGTTTGAATTAACTAATTTTGGAATGGAAGAAGAACTTCCAAATCTATATGAAATGCCAGAAGATGAAAAGTTTCAATTATCATTAGTATGGAACAATACAGAATATGGAGAGGATTATCAATATTTTGATTTTTATGAACTTGAAGAAATTCAAACAAGAATGGTATGGAAGTTCAATGGTATTAAAACAACATCATATTTAAATATAAAGGATTAAGAAATGACAAAACGATTAGATAACAAAGCAGTAAAACAATATATGCAGGATAAAAACATCAATGACTTTCATGATAACGCTGAAATCAAAGATATCATCATGAAACATAAGTACACAGGCTTATCATCTTCATCAAAAGGATTAAACGCCTTATATATGTTTATAGTACTAAAAGAAGCTGATGAACTTACAAACAAAGAAGTACAAAGAATCATTGATAATTTCAAGTCTGAACAATGTTGTGAGAAGTTAATGGAAAAGTACAAAGGTAGAGAGAATAGATTAGTAAGAAAGGTAATCAATACTAATAAAATTACTGATGGTGATTATAATTTAGAGTACCTTCAACTATTCGATAATACATTAGAACCACATGATATACGCTCATATGAACGTTATGGTCATGCTATCAGAGCTGCTTCAGAAGAAATTAATAGTTTGATTAGTGCCGTACCAGTGCAGCAGGTAACAGGTAAAAAGACACATAAACAAGCACTTCAACGCATGAAGGAATTCGGCATTACAGAAGAAGAACTTTTGAGAATGTGGAAGTCATTGAAATAAATGTGTGTCGCTTTTGGCACGTTTTTTACAAAACGAAGATCACTACATTTAGTGGTATATCACAGCAGATACACACTATATAATGTGTTTTCGTGTAAATCGCAAATAAAAAGCGACACTTATATTATAATTAAAGGGGATCTAACAACACATCCAAATCTGTTCACTTCGTTCAAATGTCTGCCGCACAAGGCGACAGCCATTAAAAAGAAATAAACAAATTAAACTGACATCTTGCGATTTCTCGCGGTGAACCGCTCCAAACCGCCCGAAGTGATTTCTTTTTGTTAGTAGTTTCCATTACTACAAAACCAATACTGATTTGGGCGATCCCCTCTTGAAGTAGAACCCCAAAGCCGAAAGGCATTACTGATTGGGGATCTAATTCGTGAGTTATGCCACGCCACGCAGCCCCCGCCCGATGTACCCGTTTAAACGCAACCAGACGCATTCTAAGCCGTTTTCCGTTTGAGTGAGTACAAAGGCATTAGGAACTAAATAAACGTACTACAGGAGATTACAGAATGGATATTGAATTAATAGAAATAGATAATGAACTTAGATGTATACATATACAAAATTACACTATTCATTTGGTTTATGATACGTGTGATTTTAAATTAAAACAGCTTAACAAAAACGAAATATATCAATCATGGATAGAACATTCCAATCCTTGATTACTCCGAAGAAAACATGTTCCAACAATCCACACTAAGGGATCACGTTGAAGAATATGCAGCAATGGAAAGAGTACTATTGAAACTTAAACGATATTATGAAATTGGGATTATAAAATAATGGAAGAATATGTACTTTATAGATATGAAGATATATCAGTAAATGCCATCTTATATATTGATGGATTACATAAGTTTGGAATGAAATACTATTTGAATGATAATAAATGGTTGGTAATAAAATCTCAAGAAAGAGGTCATGCACAACTGGAATTTGAACATACTCCAATGCATATAGATGGAATTGAAGAGGCAATATTTCAAAGAATGCTTGTATGTGATGATTTCACAGAGGAAGAATTAGAATACATAGTAAAATTAGAAAGTATGATACAGGAGGTTTTATAATGAAAGAGGAATTCTATGTAAAATATCGTGCAATGTTTCATTACTGCACAACGGAAAAAATCACCAATGAAAAAAGTATATTCGTAATTTATCCCGATGGATTATATACACTACCTGATGGTTATTAACTTAGAAATCCCCCGGTTGAAGATATTGATGATATTGAACTTGTAAGTTATCAACCCGTAAAAGATAAAGTATCTATTGTATATAAAAATGGAGAATAAACAATGAATGGTTAAAGGGGAAGATGAAGAAATGATATACGAAAACACCTATCAGATACTGATTGATATCCTGAGTGAAATCTATGGAAGTCACAATGGAATCTATAATAAAGTACTACGTAATATAAGAGATGAATTTGGTAACTGACAGTTTTACCGCAGAATTAATAAATAACTATACAGAAACAAGCTACATTGGAGAATAAGCTTATGAACTACACAACACTACATATAATACTAATAATGGCAATTTCACTAATCTATAAAGAACAGGGAGAATAAAAAAATGATCTACACCCTGTTCACATCGGCTCTAATCGCACTCTTTGCCTTTAACAGCATTCCCGTATTCATTGGACTAAGCATTGCTACCCTTGTAATTGGGGGTGTGGTGTGAAGATATTCAGGAAATGGATAGACCATCCAACCCATAATGAATACATCTTTTGGGGATGGGAAGATGGAGAAGAACTTCATCACAATAAGGATGAATGGACATATAGAATATTATTAAATGAAAATGATATAAAACAACTACCTGGTTTTCAAATATGGAATTATTCATATAGAAATATCCCAATCCCACACTTACCATCACTGACAGAAGAAGAATACTTTCAACTTAGCCTAATTGCCGATTATGATATTGATAAGATTCGACAGGTGCAATTACAAATATGGAATGGAGAAGTGGAATGATTGAATATATACATATATCAAAAGTAAAATTGAATAATATTATAAGACTATATCAATTTAAAATTATAAAAGAAGATGAACATGTTGAAACTTTTGGTTATAGTCCAGAATTAAATATGATACAACGTGTTGACCTATATTTGGCACATTCTTCATACAAACTAACCGATATCCCCAAGATGAACCTAAACGATGAAGAGTATTATCAGGTACTCAAGATGATTTGTATGGAGTAACTAATGGCAAGAATAACTAAGGCACAATCAAAATTACATCAACAGGTAATGGATTTAGTTCATTCAGATAAGGCACTAACCTTTGATGAACAACTATTCATACTAGAAAATTATAAGGGTGATGGCATTGGGGCAACGGGGGCATTCTTCACACCCCCAATGTTAGCAAGGGACTTTACCATTGACATTGGAAGGCATAAAACATCAATAGAATTATGTGCAGGTATTGGTACTTTATCCTTCTATAATTGGCACTGGAATGATCCCGAGCACATTACCTGTATTGAACTGAATCCTGAATATGTCAAAATACGGAAAGAGAGTATTACCTCAGGCAGAATGGATCACAACTGATGCCCTTCAATACGTCCCCAATCAATTCTATGACATTAGCTATGGTAATCCCCCATTTGGTAAGATAAACACCTCAGAAGCCCGTACAGGCGATTATACAGGCTCTGAATTTGAATATAAGATAATAACTCATGCAAAGTCATTTGCATCAATGGGCGTTTACATTGTTCCCCAAGGATCAGCAGGTTTCAAATATTCGGGTAACAGGTACTATGACAACTCCATGCCATCTGCCAAATATCACAAGTTCAATATTCAAACGGGCTTAACACTTCATCCAGGTTGTGGCATTGATACATCCATCTATAAGGATGAATGGAATGGGACAAAGATAATTACGGAAAGTGTATGTGTTGATTATGACGGTACTAATTTGTGATAAATAGATATGTAACAACGCATCATCTAAAGGTTAGCCTGATGGATTCCTACCAATAAGTGTGGGGTTCGATTTCCCCAATGATGCTTCACTAAATTAAACTATATGGAGAATAAAGAAATGAAAGAAACAACAAATAATTATTACACAATTACCAACGATGGACTAACAACATTGAAGAAAGTTACATATGAAGATGGAACATCAATTGCCATTGTAGATTACCATACATATAAAAACGCCGAACTAACCAATGAAGAATTCAGTAAATTAGTTAATGGAAACTAATATGAAAACAACTAAATATTACATCCGACATCATGTTCACTTCATTGAAGCCGAAATTAAAGAATGGGATGATAGAGTACTAATGACCATTGACCCAATGAATAAAATCCCCCTGAGTGATTATGATGGTGTTACCCATACATATAAACAAGTGCAACAAATACGCAATGAACTATTGGAGAAAAACAAATGAATATCAAACAATATAACCACCCAAAAAAGAATGCAATTATCTATCGTGGATGGACAGATGAAGATGAATTTATCATCCATTACACGGATACAAATAAGAAAGTTTACTTTAAAGATTTCTATACAAGACCAATGACCGAAAGACAATATGATAGTATGTATACAATAATGTGCTTAACTTATGAACAATTGTTTGGTGAAGCCGCTAAACGTAATAAAGTTGAAGAAATTCCAGATCTAAAATCAATGTCTGAAGAAGAACTATATGAACTAAATTCAACGGCAAAATATGATGTATATAAAATTGTAGAAATTATGAATCAAATAGAACAAGTAAAATAATCCCCAAGAACCCATTACAACTACAGCACTTAGTTCTAATAGGTTTTTCCATATAAATACTCCTATAGATACAACCACACAGGAGTATCCCATGAAATGCTTCCTTCACTTCACCCAAGGCACAACAATCATTACCAATGAAGAAACATCCGGTTATGAATCCTCAAGAAAAGATAAACTTCTTGCCGCAGAAATAATCCTTCCCAATGGCAATAATAATATAAATATATTCATTGATGAACATAATGTAGTACTTAGGTATAAATACATCACACTATCACCAACAATGGGAACACTTCAAATTGGTAAGAAAACAAAGATTAATCTAATTAACTACCAATCAGAACGCAAACATATAAAGTACCTGAATGAACTCTATAAGGAACTGATAGATGGTGCAATGGATTTACCCTACAGAGTACAAGAACTATTAAGGAAGATTGAAGAATGAAACTAAAAGAATATCACTATACAAAACAGAACAAAGAAGCAATGGATAAACATAAGCGTGAAGAAATGAAAAGAGATAATGCACTTGAGAAAGGATATAAATACTATATCAACGAAGATGGTAATAAGGTATATGTATGAAAATAATTAGTACTAAAGATTTAGAATTAGATTCACTATCAGATTATGAATGTCTGAAGTTATTTAAATCACTAACAATACAAAATCTTTTCATTATTGATTTTGCTAAACATGAACGATACAAAGCATGGAAAGAATTACAAACTAATATTATGAATGATGATGATAAAAGGATTGAGTTTCATAAAGATTAATAAATGTATTATAAATGGTGTGCATCCTTGAGAGAGGATGGAAATGTTATGTGTTATATCTTTGAACTATCGTTAGATATATATGATGAATGGTGTGCATCCTTGAGGAAGGATTGAAATGTTAGTAATGAAATATTGTTTCAATTTTTTGTAGTCCTGTACTTGCACCCCGTTACGAGATATAAATTCATCATACAAATCGGGGGCATTAGTACTAAATACTTTTTTCCAACGATAGGGTAGGGGAGAGTACATTTATCATACACATCCACACCATTTAACATAATCTTTGTTATGCGAACCATTGCATTCACCATGATTGATACGCTGATTGAAATGATTTAGTACTAATAGAAATATTTTATTACATCCAATATGGAATTCAGGATTGAGTACTAACCATACCCCCACTCCGCAGATTTGCCAGGTTGCTATATATCTATAGTACATAGCCCCATTTTTATTTTTATTTTTATATACAACATTTCCATCCTCTCTCAAGGATGAAAACCACTCACAATACATTTCCATCTTGCTCGCTTACTCGCGAAAGATGAATCTAACGATAGAACCACCATACAACATTTAAATCTTTTCACACATCAACCATTCACCAGGATAAACATCACCATGAAATCAACAAAAACAAATGAATATTATTTGTCAAAATTGATTAGAGATGGATTAGATCCCAAATATGAACCCTACATTAGGGATGGAACAATAAACCTACATAAAGCACATAAATTCTTCTACTCAAATAAATGTGCCCATAGATACGCCCTTGATTATATCAATAACAGGGGAGTTATTTGTTTGATGGACATAATCATACTTGCCAATGCCATTGCCAATATCTACTTGAAAGAAGAATTCAACAATGATCCCTATGCAATGAAGGAATCCAGGACATGGAACAGAAGAATACGAATTACGGGTAATGATGTTTATTGTGTTCTCTTCTATCCAAATCTACATCAAATAGTTCAGGATGAAGTACAACTTCAGATAGATTATACAAAGCCAGGATTTCGAACATACAAATTAAAACATCCATCTCCATTGGGAATGTACATAAACACCCTTCACGAAATTCCCGATAGTTACAGATGGAATCTCTACTTATAACTCACAAGGAACTTATATGGTACGCAAAACAAAACTCGCAAAATCACTCACAGAAACAATTGAGAAGACTGTAGTCGAAATTGAATCCCAATTAATTCATGAACCTGTTGCCGATACTCCATCATACATTGTATTCAAAGATGGAAAGGAAGTAGCAGTTGTGGAGAAGGTGAAAATCGTTAAGTACTTTCAGCAACATGCAGGTATTTCATCCCATGATTTAAATCGAATAATTGATCGTCCTTGTCATATCAATGGCTGGACTGTACGAACTAAGGAATAACATAATGGCAAGTAATAAAAAAAATATACTAACATCCGAACATCGCGAAAAACAACGTTCAGACCGTGTAAAAGCATCCAAACGAATTATCTCACCTGAAGCTGATATTATTCAGAATGAACTATGTCGTGAAGGTTTTCTATCCGTAGTTGAAATACTATTTCGTGCAACTAATGACGTCTATGAAGATTATCTTAAAGTTGCAGAGAAATTTGGTGTTAATTCGCCTGAATATGAAAGGGCAGTAAAACATCTAAATGATTTGGCACGAACTACTTCACCATTCTTTGTAAAAGAGAAGGATCGCAAAGTTGAACTTGATCTGAACGTTGAAGAAGAAATTAAGGCCGTATTAGCAAAACGAGCATTGGCTAAGAAGAAAGGGGATGATCCAGATGAATCTAAACCTGCTTGATGATATTGAAGATATTGATTCCTTTCTTGCTGAACTTGATGATGAAGAAAAGAAATCACTTCTGAAATATCTACAGGTAAGGGATCAATACATTGAAGAAAACAAGATTTTATTCTTTGTACCGGATAAATGGCAAGCCAGAGCAATTACTTTAGGCAAGACTGAACCATATAGAATGGTATGTGCGGCAAACCGTCTTGGAAAGAGTTACTTTGCATCCTATGAAGCATCTGTACATGCAACGGGAAGATATCCCCATGATTGGGCTGGAATGCGTTATGACAAGCCCATTCACGTAATGGTACTTGGATATGACTGGAGTCAGTTAGCTCGTCCTGAAGCGATACAGGAACTTGTATGTGGTTCAGCAGATAGACGTGGTACAGGTTGGATCCCCAAGAAGGATATTGTAACTTCAGTATTGAAATCTGGTATGCGTAATACTTTGGAATACATGACAGTAAGGCATTATGATTCCACTGGTAAATATGATGGAGATTCCAAGATATCATTTGCCGCATATTCAGGTGATGATAAAACCATCATGGGTACTACCATTGATTTTGCCTTACTTGATGAACAATGTCCCGAAAATATATTCCAGCAGATTGTAACACGTGGTTGGACTTCCAAAGATAGAAATGGAAATAACACGGCACGTGTTTTATATGTGGCAACGCCCGAAATGGGAATGGATCCAACTATTTCCCAATTCTGGAATGAAACAGAATATGATGAAGATGGGAATATTACTGCTGGTCGTTATCATTCTGGATTAATCCATGTAACCCTATGGGATTCGGGACAATTCACAGAAGAAGAAAAGAAAAGAATGGTTTCCAGTATTGATCCGTGGCAAGCAAAATTCCGTATTGAGGGAATTCCAAGTGCTGGTGCAGGAATGGTATTTGCTGGAATACTTAAAGAATCCATCATTGAAGTTACTCCAGAAATTAAAATGAACTGGAAACGCCTGATTGGTGTTGACTTAGGTTATAGAGATTCAACTACATTTCTTTTCATGGCAAAGGATCCAGAAACTGGAATCTACTATCTTTATCATGAAGAAGGTTTTGAAGAAACTGAAGCCATTATTTGTGCATCCAAGATCCGTCCATTACAGAAGAAATTCATTCCCGCAATACTACCCAAAGATGGTAAAGCTGATCGCGGTTTGGGTGTTACCTATCGTTCCATATATGAAGGTGCTGGTATGAAGGTATTAAAAGAAGATGCCGCAAACTGGTACTTTGATAAGGAAGGGAAGAACAGAACAATTAAAGCGGGAATAACATATATGCGTGAACTTATGTTATCTGGACGCTTTAAAGTTCATCCTAACTGTTTAGGATTCCTTCGTGAATTTGATCAATATGCCTATGATGAAAAGAATAAATTCACAGGTTCAGATCACTATATTGATGCTGCTCGTTATGCATTAATGGCAATTGATAAATTTGGTGAAACGGAAAGAGACAAAGAAAGATACAACCAGAATATTTGGAATGACTTTGATACAAGGAAGTCAAATTATTAAGGATAATAAATGAAAAAGAATAAAGATGATATTGAACAGGCGTTACTACATCAGGTTCAGTATGAAGTCTCACAATGTGAATCATTTCTTGATGCTTCCGTTCGTCCACGTGTTGCGGAAAATTGGGAATACTACCATCGCAATATGCCAGCTCCAAGGGATAATGAACCATCATTTGTTGATAATACATGTCAGGCAACCACAGACGCATATGTTGCCTCATGTATGGATGCATTTACTGCCAATGATACACTTGAAATTATTCCACATGGTGTAAGTAATCCATTGGTGTTGAAATGTATTAACCAGGTAATGAACTCCATATTTGATAAAGATAATAATCGTCATGATATCTATCGTGATTTCTTCATGGATGTTTTTGTATCGGGTAATAGTATTCTACGTCCACGTATTCAGGAAGTTGTGGAACTGAATAAACACTATTTCAAAGATGCCGATCCAATGTCAATTACTCTAATGGAAGAACAGTTACATGCAGAAGCTGAACGCCTGAATAAAAAGATTCGTACTGAAATTGAAATCACTGATAAGAAGAAAATCATCAATGGTGGTGTTGTACTCAATCCTGAACTTGATGATGTAGAAATTATGGCTGAACAGGTTGAATTATACAGTGGTTATATTGAAGAGAAAGTACTACGCAAGACCATTAAGATTGATAATGTTAAACCAGATAACTTCATCATTAATAAAGACGCTCGCAGCATTGAAGAATCCCGTATTGTTGGACATAAATCAATGTTAACTTTCTCTGAACTTCTGGAAATGGGATTGGATCCAGAAAAGGTACAGGAAGTATATGATCAACAGGATGGTAGTTATGATCCCCTGATTAACATTGCATCCCTAACACGTGTTGATGAATTCATGAACTCTACATTTGATACAACTGGTGTTGATAATTCACAGCGTCTTGTTGAAGTGTATGAACTTTATATGAGAAGTTCAGTTGAAACTACATCTGAAGGAACTGAATTTGAATCAGATAGTATTGGTATTTCCAAGCTATACCGTATCTTCTATTCCAGTATGATTATCATGGATGTTGAAGAAGTTGATTACATCCCCTACATTGGTACATCAGCATATACAACACCTTATATCTTTTGGGGTGATGGAATGGTTGACCGAACCAAAGATATTCAACGTGCCAAAACTGGCTTATTCCGTCAAAGTTTCATCTATAACCAAATGGCAAGCTCTCCAGCATTTATCTATGTGCGTGATGCCATTGATAATGAACGTGACGTACTTCAATTCCGTCCAGGTCGTGGTATTGCCGCAGAAAGTACAGAGGCCATTAAGCCAATTCAAATGGCGGCAAATACGGGTAATACACCTGAAATGCTAAACTTCCTTGAAACTATGCGTGAAAATGGAACGGGCATGAGCTACACAGGGCAAGGTGTATTGGCAGATGCCTTAAGTGCTGGTGCAAGTACTATTTCCGCTGGAATGATAATGAGTAAGGAACAACAGGTACAAAAAGATATAATTACCAATCTATTACAATCAGCAATTATTCCATTAATTCGTAAAGTCTATACAATGCTACGTCTTGAAATTGATTCATGGCATTTGTATGATGATAAAGTACCCGATCCAATTTTTATTAATCCGACAACCTGGCCTAGAGAACTTGATATTAAGATTAAAACACCACTAGGTAGAAATGCTAAAATTGAAGAGGCCAATCAATATCTAAGTTTGTTTAATATTCTTGCCAATGCTCAACCGGGAAGTGAAGTTTCCAAACTTGCCAAGGCTGATAAAATGGCAGGACTTCTAACAACTGCCTATGAACTAATGGACATTGTTGATATCCCAGCTTATCTACCCGATCCACAGCAAATTGCGATACAGGATCAAATGATGCAACAGATGCAAGCAATGAATGCTCAAATGCAGCAGATGACCGCCCAACTTCAGCAATTAACAACGGAAAACAAATCTCTACAGGTTATTGCCAGTCAGATCCAAGTTCAGGACATTCAGAATAAGACTGCTAAAACACAATCTGATGTTGAATATCAAAATGCGAAAATGGCACAAATGGCAGATGAACAACTTCGTAAAGAAGAAGAGACAATCGCCAAAATGCAAAATATGGCACATGAACAAATGCGTAAAGATACACAGACTGAATACGAAATCTCAACAGGACAAAACCTGTTTAATGGAGTCTAATAAATGAAATATGAAATTCAGCCACAATCAAATACTTCAATAGCCGTTCCAGCAAAGTCTATTGTTCAGACGGCAAGTGAATATATCTATCTGAATGATACGGGAAGTATGGAAGGATTCAAGTTAACTGAATTTCAGACTTCAGATGATATGACCATTCAGTTCTTTAACAATGATTATAAATCGGTATATATAACAGTTGAACCATTTGCACACATTGAAGATGGTTCACCTGTACCACCTGCACATATTAACGTTCAATCATTTACTGTTGATACATATGAACCATATCGTAATCTAGGAACTATATTCAACTGGAAACCATTCACCGTTAATGTTTCTCCAGCCAATGCTGAATATGCCAAGCTTGAATATTTTGCCGTTAATGAGTCGGGTTATGCTCCAATATAGATATAGTGGTTGGATGTGTATAGATTCTTATAATTCCCGTGCAACTGGCGATGATGAAGATGGTAATTATGTTGGTTTGAATAATCAAAATTATGAACTGCCAGATGGACATATCCGTATTGTTATCACTAATTGGGATGGTTCCACAGTTGAAAAAAAAGTTGGTGATTATATTGGTACAGTATGTTTTGTTCAGGATTCTGTACTAGATTATTCCGTTCATGTTGGGGATCCTGTACAAGTTACTTCCGGTTTAGTTGTATTGCCCCAAGGTCATAAACCTAAACAAGCAATCTATAATAAACAACTACTAACACTTACTCCACGTGATGATAGTATTGTTCAATTCGATTCAATGTCTAAAGGAACTGGTATTGAAAATGGTGTAGCAACTGGTGAAGGTAAAACTACATTCCACACCATTAATCAGGGTGGTTTTCCAAATGCGGTTTATAGCTATCTAGATCCAGATAATCCAAGACCATCAACCAAAAACAATTTTTGGAAATCTGCAACTAATAGTTCTCCTAATTCAGATGATTATACTATTACCGTTGAACATGTTTATTCTGCTCCAAATATCACTACAACAAACTATTATGATACCACAGATCAAAGTACCATTCATATTACACAGACATATACACCTGATGGAATTGTTGATCAAAGCGATTATGCATATAACAATTCATCCTGAATCATTAGGTGGAACTATCACATATAGAATAGTTCCCCAAGATACAGATAAGAGTGAAGGAATATTTACACAAGTACTACTTACAATTGAGGATAAATAATTATGCCATACAAAAAAATTACATCTGGTAAAAATACCGGTAAATATAAAGTTGAATCAAGTGCTTGGAAGGGTAAGGTAATCCCCAAAGCCCAAATGCAAGCAATTGAAATTTCCAAACATGCTGGACAACCTGGGACAACTAAACCCAAAGCAAAAGCAACTCCTAAAAAGACAATGCCAGCAAAAACAATGAAAACTGGAATGAAGAAATCTGGAAGGGGTAAATAATGTTAACAATTGATTCAGCAATTGAAGTTCAGAATGATATTGTTTTGAATTCTCAAGAGGAACAACAAATTATTGTCCCAGCAGGAATTAAGACAATCTATCTTCAGAATAAATCAAATGCAGATGTATTTTTCCGATCTGAATCAAGTACTACCAATGATGGTATTAAACTAAATCAATGGGAATATAATACATTTGATATAAATAATAATACTATGTTCATTAAAAATGGTGCATATAATCAGGTAAAAATTGCCTTTGGTTATGATAATACACCATAAATAAATGATAAATAAATAATATAAAGGGCATGATATGTTTGATATTGATCAAGACAAAATACGAAAGTTTAAGCAGTTAGAAGTAAATATAAATATATTAAATGATCTATTCGATGAAATAGAGAAAGACATTAGTAAAGCATCCTTTAAATCTGAAGAACAAGCTATACAATCCTATCATGATTATCATGCCCTTCAACGAATTAAAGCTAAAGTAAAAGCTTTAGTATCAGAAAATGAAAAACGAAAAATTAATGAAGAAAAGGAATAACCTAAATGGACTCCATGAACGACGAACAAAAAGATTATCAATCGGCTGATCAAGCCGTAGCAGATATTACAGCTATCCTTAGTGGTAATGATGTACAAAAAAGCACTCCTAACAAGGAAAAAGCAAAAGTAGCTCAAACCGAGGAAGCACCAGAGGAATCTGATGAAGTGGAAGATACTGAATCTGAACATGACGATGTTGAAGAAGAAGTAGAAGAAACTGAAGAAGAGGAATCAACCGCAGATGATGAAGAAACTGATGATGAACCTGAAGTTCAAGACGTTGAAGATGATGATGAATCTGAAGTATCAGTAATTATCGACGGTGAGAAAACCAAAGTTAAATTAGGCGATCTCAAAAGTGGCTTTATGCGTCAACAAGATTATACCCGTAAGACTCAGGAACTATCCAAAACACGTAAAGAACTGGAATCTGAACTTCGTACATCTATTGAACGTAGTGAAGCAGTTCAATTTAATGCCATTAACAAGATGCAGCAATTCCAAGATGTTGTAGAACAATTTGGTGGTTGGAATAACCTAAAGGCAAATGTATCTCCAGCAGAAGCTGAACAATTCGAAGCTCAATATAAAGCAGTTCAGCAAGAATATCATATGGCTAATAGTATTATTGAACAATCTCGTGAAGCATTCCGTAAAAACTCAATTGAAGCAATTAATGGAATCTTTAAAGAATTAGGTAATACACGCAGTGATTTTAAAGGTGATAGTACTATTCAAGAAATGGATTCATATCTAAAGTCTAAAGGTTTTACCCAAGATATGGTAATGTCCATGACTGATATCGGTGCTTGGGAAATTATTATGGATGCAGTGGCTTATAATAAAGTTAAAACTAAAGCTAAAACTGCTGAAACTACAATTACCAAGAAAGCTAAATCCCTTCCTAAAAATCAGAAAGTTTCATCTGAATCCAAGAAAGATAAAGATTACAAAACTAATCTGAAACGTATGCAATCTGAAAATCCCGATGAAGCTCGTGCTGCTGGTGCTGCCTTAATTCGTAATCTACTTTAATTTTCATAAATAATATAAACTCTCCATCCCCTACATTTCTAAAAGTACTCATTCAAACAAGGTAATTCTACCTAAGTACTTTATAGGGGATATATCTCACTAAGGATTATTCGCAATGAATAAATATTCTCTACAAACTGGTCAATATAAAGACCTATCTGACGTTGTTTCTAACATCTCTCCAAAGAAAACTCCATTCCTAACAATGATTGGTTCCCGCAAGGTT
The DNA here is from genome assembly GCF_030332305.1 of Citrobacter sp. Ct235. Classification (NCBI taxonomy): domain Bacteria; kingdom Pseudomonadati; phylum Pseudomonadota; class Gammaproteobacteria; order Enterobacterales; family Enterobacteriaceae; genus Citrobacter; species Citrobacter sp. Ct235. The sequence continues at coordinate 1,391,739 of NZ_JAOWIC010000049.1, read as the reverse complement.
AATAACCCTCACTTCTTCTGGACTGAAGAACAATTAGATCCAGTTGATATCAATAACGCCGCTGCTGAAGGTGCCGACTTTGTTGATGGAATTTCCAACTACCTTACCGAAAGAGACGGGTACACCCAAATATTAACCAAAAATGTAAGTCTAAGTGGTACTTCTCAGTTTGATTATCTTGCTGGTCATACTGAACGCATGGCACATCAAGTATATCTAAAAGCTGAATCCATGAAGCGTGATTTGGAATCCATTCTACTTGGCGGTCAAGCAACAAGCCGTGTTGGTGATACTGGTAAATTAGGTTCTCTACAATCTCAAATTGATGCAAGTCTTGTAATGGATAAAGCATCTGCTTCTATTGTTAAAGCAGACCTTGATCAACTATCCCTTCAACTATTGGAAGCTGGTGCACAACCAACTGTTGTACTATGCCATCCAGCACTTGCGAAAGTGATTAGTAATCTATATCAAGCTGAACGTGTATATCGTGATATTGGTAACGGTACTAAAGTTGAAGATTACGTTGAAGTATTCCACAACGGTTATTTCACCTTGAAAATCGTTCAGGATCTATTCATGAAATATGATCCAACTACTCAAGTTGGTGATATCGCAATTATTGATCCTTCAATGTGGCAACTTGCACAATATCGCCCTTGGCAGACCATTGAAATTGCAAAAACTGGTGATGCTGATCGTCGTGAAATTCTTGTTGAATGTGGTCTTGTTAACAAGAACTTCTTTGGTAGTGGCATTATCACTAATGTGAAAGTTGGTTAATAACAATTAATAAAATATCAATCCACATGGGGGAAGGGGGTTTACCCTTTCCCCTTTTTCATAAGGTATAAACAATGGCTTTTTCAACTGTAAATGATTTATATACATCCATTAAGGATTATATGAACCGCGATGAAGAGACATTAAATAGAAATATTCCATATTGGGTTAGTAATGCTGAAGATGAACTTGATAAATTACTACGCCATCCGGCAGCATTGGTAGTTGAAAACTACGTGGTAAAGGCAGGATTAAACCGTATTCCAGCACCATTAGAAATGACTGAGATTTACAGCATCAGAAACTTGGCATTGGGTGTAATGCTCTACCGCAAACCATATGAAATTCTCTATGAGTCTTATAATAATACAAACTATCCACAATATTTTGGGGCATTGGGTCCAGATTTTTATCTTGATAAATCAGTTCCAGAAGATACCAACTTTGAATTTGTTTTCTATTCTTCTCCACCAAAGTTAGGTAGTACAGATAAAGATGGAAATATAGTTAACAATAACTTCTATCTACAAGTAATGAGTGATTATCTATTATGTTCTTCACTCGCAAAATCATTCCTATTCGATGGTCAACCTGATAAATCCGCTGCATGGTCACAAAACGCATCAACTATTTTAGCAAATCTAAATGAACAGATTAAGCGTGAAGAATTCCAGGGAAGTACAACAATAGCAATGTGTGATGTTCCAAGATTACAACATTATTTTTAAAAGGAAATTTAAATGCCAGGATTATTCAATGATCGCGTAAATGATGATGCCACTAATATTATTAGTTCTTCTGAAAGTGCTGATCGTGCTGAAGCTGCTGCTAAACGTTCTGAAAAAGCCGCTGATGATTCCATCTATGCGGCAAGTGAAGCACAAGATGCCGCTGCATTAGCCCAACAATCAGAAGCACATGTAGTACTATTAGAAGGTCAGGCCGCACAAGAAGCTGCTGATGCTGCTGTAAGTGCTCAAACTGCCATTAATTACGCAAATGATGCCAATGATTATATGGTTGCCGCTTCTGCTGCTGCTGATCGTGCTGAAGCTGCTGATCATGATATGCAGGTTCAAATAGATGAAGCACATGGTTATGCTGCGGCAGCAGCAATATCAGCAAGTGATGCTAAGACATTCCGTGATGCTGCTGGTACATACGCAACTAATAGTGCTAATAGTTCAACATTGGCTCAACAATGGGCTATTAGTCCAACGCTGGTTGCCAGTCAGGATCAATCAAGTAAAACATATGCTGGTCAATCCAAGACTTCAGCAACTAATGCCGCTACAAGTGCTTCTAATGCTCAAAAGTCTGAAAGTAACGCATCTATATATGCTGCTAATGCTTCCACTAGTGCTACAAAGGCTGGACAATCAGAAGCCAATGCTGCTTTAAATGCTACCAATGCCAAAACATCAGAAACTAATTCTAAAACAAATAGTGATGCTGCTGCTCAATCACAATTTCTTGCTAAACAATCAGAAACTAATTCCAAAGCAAGTGAACTAAAGGCTAAAGATTGGGCTGAAAAGATGGATGGTGCAGTAGAGACAGGATTATACAGTTCTCACCATTGGGCTAAAGTTGCTCAAGATGCTGCTGTTCAAAAAGATGTTCTTTTAAAGTCTGAAAACTTAGCAGATTTACCAGATGTTACGATAGCAAAGACTAATTTAGGTATTGAAAATGTTATCAACGCACCAGCATTGTCTATTGATAATAATTTAAGTGATGTAGCAGATATTAATGTAGCAAGAACTAATATTGGTGCTGCTGAAAGTGGTATTAACAGTTCTATTACTAACTTAACTGGTTTATCTGGTGGTGCTCTACGTTTGGGTTCTGATGGTGTTGGTGATTTTGATGCTGTAACTATGCGTCAATGGAAAGCAGGTGGTGGTGGTGGTTCTAACATGACTGGTGTTGCTAACTTTGCTATTGGTTCACTACAACAATATCTAAGTCGTGCTTACCTACCTAGTGATCAAGTATTTGCTGATGGTCAATTACTAAAACGTGATGAATGGCCTGATTTGTGGACTTATGCTCAAGCAACAACTCCAATTGCTGATTCTGAATGGATAGCAAGTACCAATAAACGTGCGATGTACTCAACTGGTGATGGTTCAACTACATTCCGTGTACCAGATATGAACGGTGTTCAAAAGAATGGTGTTGATGGATTTACTGGACCAAGTTCTATTGTTGGATTGTTCTTCCGTGGTGATGGTGGTGGTTACTACGTACCTGGATACACATTCCTAAACGGTGCTCCAAACATTACTGGTAAATCTGGTGCGGTTGATGCTAATGGTAGAGCCGTATTTTCTAGTGGGGTAGGTTCACTGTTTATTAACAGTAGTGAAATAATGAATGGATTTGTTACATCGAGTGCTACAAGTACCGCTAACCGATACTCATATATTAATTTCGATGCTTCTCGTTCTCATCCTGCTTATGGTCGTTCTGCTGATGAAGTACGTCCTAATAACGCTGCTGGTGTATGGGCTATTCGTGCTAGTGGTAACTTTACTGCTGCTAAGACTGAATTTAGTGTTATTAACACTGATGATGTAGTTCCACCTGTAGGAACTTCTACTTATGGTGGTTCACTTAAGTCTGTATACAATATCGGTACTGAAAAGTATGCTGAAGCAAGTTTTAGTGCTCGTAATTTTACTTCTACATCAAATGTTCAATATGCTCATGCTCGTGTAGCAGCAAGTAACAAAGAAGGTGAATCTAGTGAATGGTTATTTGGTAATGATGGTGTATTAACTCTACCAAGTACCGATGGATACAAAATACGAACTAATGATAGTTTGTTAACCACTGATTCTAATTTTTATTCTAAATCACTATCAGCACAAAATGGTGGTATAGTTCAATCAATGGGTCCAGAACAAAACGCTGCTCTAATTCAAGCAATGCCAAGTGGACAAAGTTCTGGTAGTTACGTTAACGTTGTACAAGGTAACTGGTACGGTGGTGCGTGGATATTAGGTGGTGTTCGTAGTGCTAACCAATCTCTAGCACGTGCTCAATTAAACGTTCGTAGTACAACTGGTGCTACTATGGGAAGTTTCTTGTTTAACCCTGATAGTACAGCATCATGTAAAACATGGATTAACTCATCTGATATTCGCATCAAAGATAACATTGAACCAATTCAAAATGCCTTAACACTAATGAAAGCATTTGATGGTGTTACATGGGATTATAAAGTTGATGGTTCTAAAGGTTATGGCTTTGTTGCTCAAGATGTTCAAACCATCTTCCCTGAAGCAGTATCTGAAAGTAACTACAACCAAGATTTACCAGATGGAACAACAGTAGAGAACGTATTAAACGTAAATACTATTGGTGTTTCTGCTGCTCTACATCATCAAGCAATTAAAGAACTAATGGCTGTAGTTGAAGATCTACAACAACAAATAAATGAATTAAAAAAATAAGGAAAATAAAATATGGCATCAGTGGATAATGGTAACTATATTTCAGATATGGTTGTTACTATCCCTGATGGAACAGACTTTGTAAGCACATTGGATGATTCTATCAGGGAAGTAAAAAAAGAAGTTAAACAAACTTTTCCAAACTTAAACAAACAAACACTAATCAGTAGTGATGAATTAAACAATCTTAAAGATAAATGGGCATATTCTACAAACCAATGGAGTGCTGTAAACTGTTCAATTGTGAACGTATCATCAGTTGATAATGCTTCTGCTGTTCAACCACGTTCTTATAATGATACTCGTTATGCGATGTTATCAAAAAACCTTTCTGATATTCCTGATAAAAGTGCCGCTGTTAATAATTTATTTGGTGCTCTAACTCCAGGTAGTGCTGGTGCCAATGCCATTGTTAACTTAGTTGGTGGTATTTTATATCCAAGAGGGACTTTATATAGTAATGGTTCAGTTAGTACTAATCCGCGTACTTTATTTGGATTTGGAACATGGGCTGTATATGCTCCAGGACGTGTTGTAGTAAGTGCTGGTACAGGTACAGATACAAGAGGTGAATCACGTGCTTTTGCGGGTGGTGCAACTGGTGGTGAATATAATCATGCTCTAACAATTGCTGAACTTGCACCACATAGCCATCCATCAGGATCCATTGTTACTACAACTGCTGGTGTAGGTCGTTCAGTAAACCCTGGACCGAGTGGGGAATATGGACCATATGCAACAGGTACAGCAGGTTCAGGTGTAGCACATAATAATATTCAACCATATCAAGTTGCCTGGATCTGGATCCGCACTGCATAAGAGGTATAACTATGATCGTAACAGTAAAAAATTTAAATCAATTTGGTATGATCTCTGATATTCCATCTTTTGAAACTCCAATTAATGCATGGACTACAATTAAAAACTGTAGTCTACGCCGTGGTTCCATTGGAAAATCGGGTAATATCATTGAAGTAATGGTTCCATCACAAGATACAGTTAATAAGATGTATCCCAAGAATGGTTTAATATATTTTGGTACTAAGGATAAATTATATGTAGATGATGGATTCAGTAATCGCGATGTAAGCCGTACAACTGCTTATACAACAACCAATGAATGGTTTTTTACTGAACTATCAGATATTTTAATTGCCGTGAATAATACCAATACACCCCAAATGTTAAAAGGTAATGCTTCAAACTTTGAAGATCTAACAAAATGGGGTTATGAATTGGGTGCTCAACACGATTGGAAAGCTAATAAGATGATTGGCTTTAAAAACTTCCTTATTGCGTGGGGAATGGTTGAAGATGGTGTTGAATTTAAACAACGTGTTCGATGGTCAAATATTGCATTACCAAATGAAGTACCTAATTCATGGGATGCATCAGATCAAAGTACTTCAGCAGGTTTTAACGATTTATCAGAAATGAAGGGTGAAAGTCAGATTATTGATATGGTTCCATATAATGATTTCCTGATTATCTATACTACTCGTGAAGCCTATCTAATGACATATACAGGTGGTGATTCCATTTTCAGTTTCAGAAAGATATTTGATAACATTTCATTGATTTCTCCTGAATGTGCAGTTGCCACTCCAAAAGGTCATATCGTAGTAACTAACGATGATATCATTCTTCATAATACCCAAGAGATTACATCTTTAATTGAAAACAAGATTAAATTGGAACTTTTCAATGTAATTAATCAGGGAAATACCAAAGATGTACTTATGCAATATTATCCAGCGAAAAATGAAGTATGGGTATTATATCCAAGTACTATCAATCAACCATTGAACAGGGCAGTAATATTAAGTCTTGATAGTCTCTCATGGGTATATCGTGATGTGAATGGTGTAACATCCATTACATATGGTGTAATTCCATCGGAAAAGAATAAAGTAATTAATGCTCAAGATTATGTAATCAATACTGATCCACGTTCTCAAGTTCCAATTAATGGTATTGGTCAGGACTTCATTAAACAATCATTGGTAGTTAGTTCAGCAAATCTAAGTTTCTATGCAGTTGATGAAGGTCTTGTAACTGCTAATACACTTCCAGCAATGGCAGAAAAGCGTTATATGGACTTTGATGATTATGGTTTTGAATCAACTTCTCATAAACAGATTAAATCCATTTATCCTCATGTAAGAGGGGAAGGAATCATTAATATTACAATTGGTGTTTCTGAATCACCTTATATTGAACCAACATGGACTAAGACCAAACAATTCAATATCAAAACTGATCGTAAAATTGATTTCCGTGTAACTGGTCGTTATATAAGTATTCGTTTTGAATCCTTTGATGGTCTTGATTGGGATATGCCTTCCTTTGAAATTGAACTTGAACCAAATGGAATTCGATAAATAATAAAGGAATATACTTATGAAAAAAAGAACATATGTACCAATTCAAGCCGCCAATATTACCGATGTTAATAATGAACTTCAAAGAATAAGTAATGCCTTGGATGAACTTTCAAGGCATGTACCATCTGAAATTACATTCAATGAACCAAATAAACTAACTAACTTTGATGTTTATTATGCCGATGGTATTAAATGGAATCCAGGTAAAGGTGCTGGATTATATATTCTTATTAATGAGGTATGGATGAAAATAACACTAACTTAAGGAAGAAATATGGAAATAACAACATTTGATCCAAATATGCTTGATAGTGTATTTGCTGGAACAGGAACATTTGATAATTTAAATGAAGGTGAAGAATTCTGGTTGGATCATCTATTCTATACAAAATACTTGTTTCAAATAGGTCACAATGGGGAATTTATTGGAGTATTTGAAGTAAGAGACATATATGAATGTGATAATGGATTACTACCCGAAATTCACTGTTATTTCCTTCCTTCAATGCGAAAGTATAGTATTCATGCACTCAAGGCAATTAAAGAATTTATAACGGAAGAAACTACATTTTGTGGAATTCTAACAATGGTATTACCCAATACTGAATATGTTATTAGAGTACTAAAAATGATTGGTTTCTTTGAAATGGAATCAGACAACGAACAAGGGCTTCATCTAATGGCCTTAACAATTAAAAGGAATTAAGAAATGGGTGGAATTTTCGGTGGTTCAAAAACACAAAAATCTACATCTTCAAGTACAACTTCACCTTGGGGTCCATCACAAGATTATCTCAAGCAAATAATGGAAGATGCCACAAAGTACTACAATCAACAAAAAGAAGCAGGATATATATCTCCAACTGGTGATTTAGGTTCAATCTATCAACAGTATCAGAATCAGCTTAATAAGCTATCTCCAAATATCGCCAATCAAACAAACAATCTATTGGATCAGGGTACATCTGGTTTAACTAATGTCATGAATCAATATGGTAATGTTGCCAATGGTGGAATGAATATTTCAACTGGTGATATTGCCAATGCTGCCAAAGATATCTATAACAGTGATTTAGTCAATCAACAAATCAAGCAAGCCAATCAGGGTGTATTGGATACCCTTAATAATGTAACTCTAACTGGTATTGATAGAGGTGCACTAACATCGGGTAATATGGGTTCTTCACGTGCTGGTATTGCACAGGCAAACGCCCTTAATTCTGCCAATTCCCAAATGGCAAATAATGCAACTAACATCATGGGTAATGCCTATAATCAAGCATTGGGTATTGCTGGTAATACACTCCAAAATAATGTTGCAAATCAAATGGCAGGTATTGGTGGAATGGGTAACACTGCAAACAGTCTATTCCAACAAGGTGCTAACTATGGTAATGCGGCAATGGGTGGATTAGGTGGTTATCTACAGGGTGCAAATATTAATCAGATGATAACTGGTGCTAATCAGGCCGATCTAATTGGTCAACGTGATTACCTTGCCAATCTCATTAACCAATCTTATCTACCAACTATTGGTGCAATTGGTGGAATGGGTGGGCAATCAACTGGAACACAGAAAACACCTGGTTCAAGTGGTTTAGGTCAAATGGGTCAAATGGTTGGTATTGGTCAAGGTATTGGTGGAATGATGAACCAATTCAGTGATAAACGATTGAAGCACAATATCAAACTTGTATGTAATAAAAATGGTATTAATTACTATACATGGGAATGGAAAGATTCAGCACCTGAAGAAGCCAAACTCCAAAATACATATGGTGTAATTGCTCAAGAAGTAATGTTAACACATCCAGACGCCGTACATATTGATCCTGTAACTGGTTATTATAAGGTTAATTACCTAAAGTTTAATAAGGAATAATATTATGGGATTCTTTAAGGAATTAGGTCATGGAGTATGGGAAACCGTAGAACATCCTTTTCGAGTTGGTAAAAGACTTGGAAAGGGTGATCTAAGTGGTGCATGGAATGAGGCCAAAGGTCAATTTGGCGAAAACCAACGAAATCTTCAGGATGAAGCACAAAAATTAGGTATTGGTGGTTGGGTTGGTAAACATCCTCAAGAATCAATTGGTGCTCTTATTGCTTCAATATTTGGTGGTATATATGCCGCTGGTGCATATGGGGCGGGGGCTGCTGCCGGATCCGGTGCAGCCGCCGGAGGTTCAGCAGGGGCTGGTGCAGGTGGTTTAAGTGCTGGAACTGGATTAGGTAGTGGATTAACTTCAATGGGTGCTGGTACAGGTTATGGGGCTGGATCATTGGGTTCAGGTCTTGGAATGACATATACCGCCCCAACCGCCCTTACAGCAGGTTCAGGTGGTGCTGGTGCTTCAGCAATGTCTTATGCTCCATTATCAAGTTCAGTATTGAGTGGAACAGGGGTAACTGGTATTGGACAGGGGGCATCTCTATCAGCAATGGGATATAACCCAACACAGAGTACTTTGTTAGGTGGTCAGGGAAGCGGTTTAGCACCTGATTATAGTGCCGGATTAAATATACAAAATGCACCAAGTACTTTTGATACAAGTAACTTCAAACAATTGAGTACAGAAGATGAACGTAAAGCACAGCCAGCAGAAGTAAATTATTACCGCTCAAACTTTAATTACACTCCACCAAAATCAACTGAGTATTCAAGAGCACTTGAAAACTTAGATAAACTTATGAAAAGGAAATATTAAGAAATGGCAAATCTATTTGATTATTGGAAGCAAAATCCAGATAAAATCCCATTAGAAGTAATGGGTGATATATATCAGCAGGCATCAAATGAAGTTCAACAACAAGAAGCACCAGTTGATACTACTCCAGTTATTCCCCAACAAGTAACACAACAACCACAAGAAGTTACTCCAGCACAAGAAGAACCAGGTTTCTTATCTAAACTTGGGGATATGTTTTCCAATCCAGATAAATCCCCTGCTACATGGGCAAGTCTAATGCAAATTGCAAGTGCCATTGATAATAATGCTCCTGCATTCTATCAAGCCACAAATGCCTATTCCGATATTATGAATAAACGCAAGGCAGAAGCGGCAATGAAGGATAAAATGGCCTATGAAGCACAACAGGCAGAATTAGCACGTGCTGATGCTCTTGCCAAAGAACAACGTGGTTATCAACATGCATTGGATCTTGCTAATATCAAAGCACAACAAGCACAATATTTAAATCCACTTCAACAGGCACAACTACAGAAAACACAAGCTGAAACATCTAAACTTAATCAAGCTAATATTGATCAACAACTTGCCTCTTTAAGCGGTGAACCACAAATTGAAAAGAATAAAAGTAATGTTGATATTGTTGCTGGTTATGATGCCAATGGTAATACACTTTATCAGTCAACTGATCCTAAATACTATATTGATCAAAATGGTACTCCAATTCTAAAAAATGATGTAGCAGGTAATGTATATAAGAATCAGAAAGAAGTTCAAGCAAATACCGATGCTATTAATGCGGCAAAAGCTGGTATATCTAACATTGATTCATCTTTGAGTATAGCTAATGATATTTTGGATAAAGAAAATGTTGATGCATTTAAATCCGTCAGTGGTAATTATAATGCAAGAACACCAACTATTCTTCAAAGTAGTAAAGATATGGAAAATAAGATTAATATTCTAAAAGATCAATTATCTCTTAATGCCCGTGAAAAATTAGCAGGTCAAGGTGCAATATCTAACTTTGAAGGTGAAATGTTGGCAAAAGCAGAAGCAACATTTGCCGATCCAACTTCATCTTATGAAATGCGTCGTCAAGCATTAGAAAATTCAGTTAAAATATTAAAAGACTCAAAAGAAAGATTACAGTCTAAATTGGGTATTAAACAACCATCACAAAGTACTAATACACAATCAAGTTCAAATCGTGATTATGGTAATGAGTACGGATTTTAATAATAAGGAATAATAATAATGGCTAAATCATGGCTTGATGTTCAATCATCAGAAAAGTTTAAAAATGCACCGCTTGAGGAACAGCAAGCGGTTGCTGATGCTTATTTCAATAAAGTAATCGTTCCCCAAGTTGAAGCTAAAGGTGATGATGTTAATGCGGTTCGTCAGGCATTCATGGACAAAGTTCAATATAATAATCCAAAACCACAACAGACTGTATTAACACCTGAACAAAAAGCTGCCATTGCCAATGGAACATATACTGAACCATTACCCGCCGCCGCTGGTTACATGCCTGAAGTACCACAGAATGAAAAAAGAGGTACTCAACAAACATTATCCCCTTCTGAAATGACACCTGAAGAAAAAGCCGCTCGTGCTAATGGTGTTCCATTTACACCTGATCTTGAAACTCCAGAATTTAAACAACAACGCGAAAGAGCTAACAGGGCAGTTAATGTAACTGAAGCTGATGTAGCTAAAGAATCTGCTGCACGTAAAGAAAATCCAGAAGCCTATAAAGATGTTCCAGAAGGTAAGATTGCCTTTGATACTGCCAAACGTCGCAAGATTGGACAAGAAGCCGAAATGATGGGAACTGCCTTTACCGCTCCATTGAATCCATATGGTGCTGTTGGTGGTGGTTTGGGTCTTGCTGGTCGTTTAGGTGCTCAAGGTGCTATTGCCGCTGGTAATAATGCAATTGGTCAGTTAATTGGAACTGGTACAATTAATCCTTCTGAAGCTGGAACAAACTTTGCTTTAGGTTCATTAGGTCAAGGTGTTGGTGAAGCATTGGTTCCAGCAATTAGAGGAACAGCACAGGCAGTTCCAAAGGGATTGGATCTATTGGCTAATATGGCTGGTGTTTCCAATATGAAAAAAGCAGTCGGTGAAGGTATTTCCAATGTTGCAAATAAAGTTGCTGATACTGTTTTACCTGAAGAAGTTAGAACTGCTCAAAAGGTAAAATCATTAGCCAAAACTGCCAATAAAGATACTCTTGAAACTATTGTTGGTGCTGGTGATAAAGCACGTCAGGATGTTGTACAGAAGCTTATTCGTGATGAAGAAGGTAATTCCCTTCTAACACCAATGCAGATGTATAAAAATACTGGTAAAGGTAAAGATATCATTCAGGCCGAAAAAACTAATTATGGTCAAGGTGGATCACAGGATTATCAAAACATTTATGAAACACAACAAAGTGGTAGTTTATTTGATAATTTAATTGGTAATACTAATACTGCACGTGCTGGTGTTAAGAATCCATTGGATGAAGCACTTGCTGCTGATAAAGCAGGGGCTGCCATTAAATATGATGAAGTAATGAATAAACTTAATGATCAATTTAGTAAGTTCAATAACATCAAAGTTAAAACACCTGAAACTAATAAAGTAATTGATAATATCATTGATGAAGAAACACGTCTAAGTAGTGGTGTAAGTGCAAGTACTAAACGATTCCTTGATAAACAAGTTAAACAATTCAATCCAACTTCACCTGAAGAAATCAACCAACTTAAAACAACAATCAATCAGCGTATTGGTGATAACATGGTTGATGGTAAACCAAATGCCAATGCAAAAGCACTCATGAAAGTTCGTGATGCTTATAAAACTGATACCGATAATTTCATGCAAGGTATCGGAAACGGTAACTTGTGGCGTGAAGCAGATCAATATTATAAGGCAATGATGGGTGATTACTCAGGTAAAGGTAATCCAATTGCAAGAGCACTAAAACAAGATGCTGAACAAGGTACATTTGGTAACAGTTTCTTAAGTGGTCAGAATGCCGCATATAATACAGCTAAGGCAGTTCAGGCACTTCAAGGAACAGCAGGAAGAACTTCACATGATTTATCCAAAGAACTTAGTTCAGGATTAGGTGAACTATCAAGAGCTAATGCACTTGAAAAAGCCGCTTTAAATCAGGATTTTAATTTATCTAAATTATCTGGTGAATTAAACAAGCAAAGTAAAGCTGTTAAAGCTGCTGATACATTGGCAGGTACTAATGAACTATCTAAGAATCAGGCCATAAGTGATGTTGCCAATATATACAAGAAATATAAAACAAGTGGTGAATATAATCCAAATGTTGGAAGTGCAAGAGCAAACTTGGAAGGGTTAGCACGTGGGACTGCTGGTTTTGCAGGTGCTGGTCCAATGGGTATATTAGCCGCTGGGGTTGGTGCTGTAGATCGTCTATTGGGTGAAAATGCCTTATTCAATGCCAAAGTTTATGGAAATCGTATTACCCGTGATAGAGAATTCCTAATGAATCCTGATAATGCACAGCGTGTATTGAATATCATCAATGGTGAAATTACCCCAAGTAAACTAAAGAAAGCAATTGATGCTGTTCAGTCATTCAATACAACAGTTACACCACGTGTAATAAGAGCAGGTACATTAGGTGAAGAACCACAACCAATTCCAAACACTCCAAGTACTCCACAACCAACAGAAGAACATAAAGTTCCTGATGTATACAATGTTCCCAATCCAAACATAAATGTATCAGCTAAAACTGAAGAAGTTCCTGAAACCAATTTCAGTAAACGTACTCAGATATTAGCCGATGCAATAATGGATGCTGAAACTGGTAATGAAAGGGATCCTTGGATTAGAACTAAAGTACTTGGATCTGGTTCATCTGCTGCTGGTCCACTTCAAATTACAGGAACATTGATGGAGGATATGTTAGAGCGTCATCCTGATTTATTCACCAAAGAAGAAAAGGATTACGCAGAAAAATACGTTAAACAATCCAAGTTAATGTTACAGAATCCAGACCATCCTGTAGTTGGTTATGGTGGTAAGGGTGTTCTATTCAATACTGATAAACAGAAAAAGTTATATATGAATATAGGTAAAAAATTACTTGAGCAAACATATAAAGATAGTGGCAATAATTTGAATAACTTTATTACACGCTGGCGTGGTGTCAATGCTTCACAGGATCCACGTTATCACAATTTAGTTAATAATAATGTAATAGCTGGAATTAATAGATATTCATAATTCAAGCCCCTATAACTCAATTACTAAGGGGTTGATAATGATTATCGGTTTTATTGCGGTAGTAACACCTTATCTAACTTATATTGGAATTGGTTGTACTATCGCACTCTACATACTTCAATACATTAAAAAGAGAAGATCAAAATGAAAGAAATAGCAAAGCAAACAATTGTCTATGGTGCAGCCTTAACAGATGTTAAAACAGGTGGCATTGTTGCACTCACATCAAAGGATATAGCAAGTTATGTATTTTTAGATATTACATTAGGTGGATGGGTAACAATTGCACTGTTCACATCTGCCTTTATTGTAATGGGAATGAATATATACAAGCTTATCAAATTCATTAAGGATGAAAGACGTGAAAGAGCTTAAATGGTTTATCATAACTGGAATAGTAATTGGTCTAATTTGTACATATATAATTTTTGGAACATTAAAGATTGGAATACTATCATTGGCTTTTTATGTCTGGTTATGGGTAATGCCATTTATTTTCATTCCAGTAATAATTAAAGAACTCATATCAATACTAAAGGATAAATGAATATGGATTTAAGAATACCCCAAGAATTAATTAAGTACCTTGATTCAGTAAGAGATTCACAATCAAGACAAGCATATATTATTGGAATGATTGCAAAGGAAGCAAGTAAAACTAAAAAGTAAGGAATACTAATGAAAAGGGATTTACTGAAAACAATATGCTTAATATTCGGTATATCAGTTTCAATAAATGAGGGTCTACCATTGGCAGATGCTAATGGTAACTTTCCCCCATATCTGGATCCAGTTGGAATTGTCACAATATGCTATGGCGTAGTTCCTGAACCAACGGATCATATTAAGGCATCATATACAAAGAAAGATTGTGATGAATTACTTGATAAAACTGTTATGGAATATAGTGTAGTAGTAAAGGATTTACCACCATTAGTACTATCATCATATATTGGATTACTGGATTTTGGTTACAATGCTGGTATCTATGCAGCAAATAATTCCAATGTTAAGAAGTGTCTCATGAAGTCAGATTATAATTGTGCTTCCAAGGCAATATTACAATGGAAATATGTATCCAAGAAAAAGATAACGGATAAAGATAGAAGATATGGTAAATGGTCATTCAATGGAACCAAATATAATTTTGATTGCTCTCAATATGTAAATGGTAAACCAAACAAACTTTGTTATGGAATATGGAAACGCCGTTTATATGAATCTGATTTACTCAAAGGAACAATGAATGATAAAGAAGCAATTATAAAATATATGGAATTAAGGAAATGGGAATGATCGCACTAACATATGATAGCAATACTAAGATACTTGATCTAATAACTGATCATTACTCAGTTCTTGCCAATACTGAAACTTATGATATTAGTATCAAGATTGATGAACAAATTATACCAATTGATCAAACATCAATTACTGAAACTATATTTCAAATCTCAACATTGGTTGATACTGAACTACTTGATTATCACATTGATCTTATCAAGGCTTATCGTAATAAATTTAAGTACGATATGATTTTTGTCAATCAACACGATTTGGAATCCAAACTATGTATGAGACGTGGAAGGAACAGTATTGAACGTGTCTATATTGAAGATGGTAAACTTCTAAAGTACATTCATTTCAATGTTGGAACAATGCAATACTTTGTTGATGATTCATTTAGTACATATCTAACAGATAATATTGATGATAATGATTTAATTGATGTATGTATGTTGGCAAGGATTAAATATGCTCTCTATTCTTAATATTAAAAGTTTGATTGTTTCCCTTGTCATTGGTTTTGTCTTGGGTGTAATTGCAGGTGCAAAAGTATTTGCTGATGATCCAAAATCAGAAATCAAACAAGAAGCACAACAGGCAAGAGAAACAATTAAAGAACTGGATGAATCAGAAACTAAGACAAAAGTAATTATCAAAGAAGTTCCAAAGATAGTTGAAAGACCAATATATACCAATATATGCATTGATGAAGATGGTCTTGATGTACTACGCAAACTAAAGGAATCACATAAATGATTAGAGTACTAATATTGATTCTTTTACTTTGTGGATGTGCTGACAAACCGATAATTGTTCAGGAAACATTACTTCAAGAATGTACTAAGAATACGCCATTACCAGAAGATGGATCAGGTAAATCTTCCCTAAATACTCTTATAGAGTGGGATAAGTTATATGAACGTTGTCGTATCCTGCATCACAATCTTATTGAGGCTGTTAGAAACAAACAATGAAGGAATGGTTAAACACGGATGTTATAAAACCTGAAGATACATATATAGTTTATCTTATGATGTTCCAGGATGGTTCATACTATGTAGGTCAGAAATCACTGTTTAAAGGCCGTGTAAAGAATCCTAAGAAGAGTAAAGAAAGCGACTGGCGAACATATCAAAGTTCATCAACAACCGTTCATAACCTGATTGATAAAGGATATGAATGTGAACGCATTGTACTATGTGGAACTAACAAGAAATCATATGTGAATCTCATAGAAACGTTACTCATATTACAACATGGTTTAGATACAAGATGCCTAAACTTAGCTTTCCAAAGTAGAGGTAAGTTACCATCTGAAGCCAATAAACATATGTGTAAGGAACTTCTAAACATTGCACAAACAACATTACAAACATACGTCAAATCGTGAACTACATCACAAATTCTACCAAAAGCTGAAGAATTTTCTTTAGCTTTTTTTATTCCTAAAAATCAGTAAGTTAGATGATGTTTATGGTGCTGTATATCTCTATACTTGGGTGAACATACCTTTACTACTGAGAACAGTCGGTGGTACCACCGCCGATGTCTACCACCAGGACGCGTTTTTCCTCCTGCAATGTCGCTTCGTAGTCCAGCCCCGCCGCGACGGGCTCATACTGGAAAACGACATCCTGGAATCCGGCTCGTTTTGCCGCACGCTCCAGAATGCCCTGCGCCTGGCGGTTTGCTTCATCGCCGCCTAATCCCTGGAAGTTAATAGGACGTCCAATGACCGCCTGGGTGATGGTTTCAGGGAGCTGGTTTTGCGCCTGTTGACGGATATGCAGCATCATTGCGCAGACTAAATCTTCAAACAACGCGACCTGCTGCGGCTTCAGCCCGCTGGCGCCGAGGAAGGATTTCGGCGATTTAACAAAGTACACCTCTTCCGGGTCGTCAATATAGTGCCCAAGCGATGACAGGCCAAACTGTACGCTGCTGGCGTGAACGTCAATGTCCTCGTCGCGATTAAAACGAATGGCCCGGCGCAGCAGCGCCTGCGTTTCATTGTCCGGTGTCGGCACATCATGATGGCGGTAGAGCCATTCGCTCACCGATTCACGCGTCGGCGCGCAAAGCATGGAGGGCAGCAGCGTGCTGCCGTTTTCCATTTTCAGCAGTTGCGGCTTGCCGTCGCGCATGACGGCGACAGAGCAGTTAGCGGTACCGTAATCAAATCCAATAAACACCTTAGAAATCCCCATGCCAGTGAAGAAGGGGCGTGACTTTAGCGAAATGTCGTCGTCGCGACAACTGGAATATGAAAGCAAAGCACAACGCCTGAATAGCGTTTATGCTGAAGGTTTGCAGAAAAAGGAGAAGATGATGTTTACCCTGAGCTGGCAGCCGCCGTATGACTGGTCATGGATTTTAGGTTTTCTTGCCGCTCGTGCGGTCAGCGGTGTGGAAACGGTAGAGGCGTTACGCTACACGCGGAGTCTGGCAATAGGTCAGCACACGGGAATCATCACCGTCGTCCCCGACACGGTAACTCACACGCTTCAGGTCACGCTCAGCGAAGGGCTGCTGCCGGTCGCGGATATCTGTCTTGAAAAAATGGAACGACTCTTCGACCTGCGCTGTAAACCGCAGCAGATAGGCCATGTTTTAGGTGAACTGGGCGCGGCGCGTCCGGGGCTGCGCCTGCCGGGTTCGGTGGACGCCTTTGAGCAGGGTGTTCGTGCGATTCTGGGCCAACTGGTGAGTGTGACGATGGCGGCAAAGCTGACGTCGAAAGTCGCACGTTTATATGGCGACGTGTTAGCGGACGCACCGCAGTACGTCTGCTTTCCGACCCCTGAACGGTTAGCCGCAGCCGATCCGCTGGAGTTGAAAACGTTGGGTATGCCGCTGATGCGCGCCAACGCGCTCATCCATCTGGCGCAGGTCGCGCGGGATGGAACACTGATAACCCAGCCGCCGGAAGATATCGAACAGGGGATTAAAACGCTACAGGAATTTCCGGGAATAGGCCGCTGGACAGCAAGCTATTTTGCCCTGCGCGGCTGGCAGGCGAAGGATGTGTTTTTGCCTGACGACTATCTGATCAAGCAGCGTTTTCCGGGGATGACCCCCGCGCAAATCCGTCGCTATGCGGAGCGCTGGAAACCCTGGCGCTCCTACGCGTTATTACATATCTGGTATACCGAGGGATGGCAGCCGTCAGTTGATCGCGAAATAACTGGTATTGAGTAGCAGATCCAGCGGCTGCGCTTCGGCGATGATGTCGCCATAAATCTGATCGACACCAATGCCCGATAGCGTATCCATGACGATCGGCGTTTGCACCGGCCCGGCGATGGTTTTAATGCCCAGACGCTGGGCGTGACCCTGAATAATCGACACCAGCATTTCATCCATCATATTGCCGTGAATGCTGGTGCTCAGCTCACTGTCGAGCAGCAGGTAATCCGCCATGCTTTTGGTCATCAGATTGAAGATCTGCAGATCGCGGCCAATCTGACTCACAATAATGTGACAACCTGCCTGACGTAATTTCTGGAGTGCCGAGGCGCTCTCCTGCGGATGCAGCAACAGCGCTTCTGCAGGCACCATCAGATGCAGCAGGCGTCCCGGCAGGGTGCTCTGCTCCAGTTGATCCAGGATCTCATCGATAAGCGTTGCGCTGGTCAACCCGGCAGCGGAAAGGGGCAGGGCGACGCTGAATCCTTTACTGGCAACCGCCGGAGCCGCATGATGAAAAAACTCATGGAGTACGCGGCGATCTAACGCATGGTTGAGCGCCGGATCGGCTAAGCTGGCCCGGAAGGCCTGTTCTTCCATGACTTCCCCTTCGCTGGTCCACAGGCGCAGCGAGATCAGCCAGAAATTGCTCGCTTCGGGAATGCGCGGGGACGCCACGCCGCGGGCGACCATCAGCAAATGGTTATCTTTAATCATCCGCCACTGCTCATCCAGCGACATCATCGCGCGCTCGTGATGCGCCAGTTCCTGCTGTGGTTCATACACGGTCACCTGACCACGTCCGCCATTTTTAGAGGCATAACAGGCGATATCCGCCTGTGACATCACCTCAACCGCCTGACAGTTGTTTTCGTCGATAAGCGTAATCCCGGCGCTGGCGCCAATGCGGTGCAGGCGGCCCTCCCACATAAAGTGGTAATCGTTGACGGCGTTAATGATCCGCGTGGCGATAAAGCGCGCGCTTTCAATATTACACTCCGGCAGCAGCAGTCCGAACTCATCGCCACCCAACCGCGCCAGCACGTCGCTGGAGCGCAACATGCTAAGCATCAGTTGCGCCAGTTCGCGCAGCAGCGCATCGCCCGCCGCGTGACCTGCGCTGTCGTTCACCGCTTTAAAGCGATCAAGATCGATAAAGACCAGCGCGTGACGCTGATGCGAATTGCGCTCGGTTTGCAGCAGTTGCTTCAGTTTGTTTTCAAAACTGGCCCGGTTGGTCAGGTGGGTGAGGGCGTCGTGGGTGGCGCTGTAGCTCAGTTGGCGCAGCATTTTGCGCGACTCGGTGACGTCCTGAATCACCAGCACCGAACCGATATTGCCGCCGTCCAGCGTGCTGAGTGGGGTAATGCTGTAGTGAATATCGTAACTGCCGCCGTTGCGACAATGGAGAACCACATCCTGTTCGATGGCGGAACGGGACATATCGGCGCTGTAGATGTTCTCCATCAACGGGCCGTTATCACCAAAGGTGATCCGCAACACCGTCAACAGCGGGATGCCAATGGCATTCTCCTGCTGCCAGCCGCTCATCTTCTCAGCGACCGGGTTCATAAAGGTGACCTTCATGTCGACATCAATACACACCACCGCTTCCCCGATGGAGTCCAGCGTGATGTGCAGACGCTCTTTTTCCTGAAACAGCGCTTCATTCAACTGCTTCACTTCCGTCATGTCCATATTGATGCCGAGTAGTCGTTCGACTTCGCCATCTTTATTTAACACCCGATTCGCCAGCGAGCGGATATGGCGGATGCCATCGTTGACCGCAATCCGGAATTCCAGCTTGAAGGGCTGGCGCGCGGCTAATGAGTCGCGAATCACCTTTTCCGTATACTCGCGATCTTCCGGGAGCACACAATCGTACCAGAGCGACCAGGTAGGCTTAACGTGGGCGGGGACATCGTACAGTTCGAACATGCGCTTATCCCAACTGATGACGTCGGGTTGCAGTTCCCACTCCCAGATCCCGATGCCGCCGGCTTCATTGGCCAGCGTGATGCGTTCCATCAGCCGTTTGTTGACCCATTCGGTATGTTTGAGATCGTTGATATCTTCGATTTGGGCAATAAAGTAAAGCGGCGTGCCATCAGGATGGCGGACCAGCGAAACGGCCAGCAGCGCCCAGACGACCTCGCCTGCGCGGGTGTAATAGCGTTTCTCCATTGAATAGCTATTAATGTCGCCGCACACCAGCATCGTGAGTTGTTCCAGATCGTTATCCAGATCTTCCGGCCAGGTGAGTTGCTGAAAGGTCAGTGAGCGTAATTCATCCTGGCTATAGCCAAGAAACTGACATAACGCTTTGTTGGCCTGCAGCCATTGCCCTTCCGTACCAACCAGCGCCATGCCGATCGCCGAGTACTCCATCGCGTTGCGAAAACGCTCTTCGCTTTCCGTAATGTGCTTACGTTCGGCGCGAAAAGCATACATCACCATGGTCATGATGTTCGCCGGTAAGAGAATCATTAAGAACGGCAGCCACGGCAGGTTGTTCATCACATGCACTTTGGGGGTGGTCAGCAGCGACGGATCGGATGCCATCATCATTGACACCATCATGACGGTGGCGAGAAAAATGAGAAAGGCCTCCATCCGCGGTAAGCGCACGGCGCTCCACATCAGTAATACGATCACTAATGTGAAGGGCCATGGAACATACTTCATGGCGAACCAGCTCAGGACTAAGGTCACCGTCAGCGTCAGCAGCGTCTCAAGGAGCAGGCGCGGATCGCGGTGGCGCAGCAGGTAGTGCGGTTTGAACAATAAGCCCAACGGCACCAGCGCCAGGGCACCAATGGATTCCGACAGGACCCAAATCAGAAACGCTTTCAGCGGCGTTTCGTGCGCAGACAACATCCAGACCAGAATTCCGCCCAACAACGGCGGGATAACCGCACTGCCGAAGGCGAGACGCAGCCAGTCATTGAGATTCTGTAATGGGTTGTACCAGGGGAGCAGCTTACGCAATAGCATTGCGCCGACGGCGGCTTCAATGATGTTGATCGCCGTGTAGGTAAAATTCAGCGCGCTGGGGGGAAACAGGACCAGCGATGCGCCAATACTCCCCAGCGAGCAGGCAAGCGCAATGCCCGGCCACATGCGCCCGGCATGACGGTAAAAGGCCACCATCATGATAGACGTCGGGAACCAGAGCGGGGCGAGTTGGGTACCAAACTGTGATAATTCCAGCGAGAAAAGGGTAAAAATAAAAGCCGTCAGCCCTAAACTGACGACGCGCAGCAGAGGATGCGGCAAGGTAACTAAAACATGTTGGAATTGTTTACTCATTACCCTGTATCCGAGTGTCCGGAACGTCGCGGAACGCCCGGACGCATCGTAGTAATCTCTGTTTATGCTAGTACAAACAATTTACAATTTATATCCCGGTTGCTCATAATTTGACATTATATGGCGATTAATTACTGCGAAATCGGGTTAATTCCGCGAGTTGCTCCAAATCTGAACAAATAAATTTGCGACAGGGAATCATTGGGGGCTAAATACACTCCCTGCTATCTCGACTGGTATCGTCCGGCTGAAATCCCTATAATTGCCGCGTTTGACGCCCGTGCGGCGTCGTCCTTCCTAACCAGGTTATTCAGGTCGCTAAATTTATGACTGATCAGTCTCATCAGTGCGTCATTATCGGTATCGCTGGCGCATCGGCTTCCGGCAAGAGTCTTATTGCCAGTACCCTTTATCGCGAGTTGCGTGAACAAGTCGGTGACGAACATATCGGCGTTATTCCCGAAGACAGCTATTACAAAGATCAAAGCCATCTGTCGATGGAAGAACGCGTCAAAACCAACTACGACCATCCGAACGCGATGGATCACAGTCTGCTGTTTCAGCACCTGCAGGCCCTTAAACGGGGTTCGGCGATCGAGTTGCCGGTTTACAGCTATGTTGAACATACCCGCATGAAAGAGACGGTTCGCGTTGAACCCAAGAAAGTCATCATTCTTGAAGGGATTTTGCTACTGACCGACGCGCGCCTGCGCGAAGAGATGAACTTCTCCATTTTTGTCGATACCCCGCTGGATATCTGTCTGATGCGCCGTATCAAACGTGATGTTAATGAACGCGGTCGTTCGATGGATTCCGTGATGGCGCAGTATCAGAAGACCGTGCGTCCGATGTTCCTGCAATTTATTGAACCGTCTAAACAGTACGCTGATATTATCGTGCCGCGTGGTGGGAAAAATCGCATCGCTATCGATATTCTGAAAGCGAAAATCAGTCAGTTCTTTGAATAAGCCCGGCGAATTGTGTACCGTTCAGTGATAACCTGGTTTGCCCTTAATGCACAATGCGTTAAGTGCCCGATGCACGAAAGGAGAAAGTGCCATGCGTCTGTGTGACCGAGATATTGAAGCCTGGCTTGATGAAGGCCGTTTGTCGATCAACCCGCGTCCGCCCGTTGAGCGCATTAATGGTGCGACGGTGGATGTGCGCCTGGGCAATAAATTTCGTACATTTAGTGGACATACCGCTGCTTTTATCGATCTCAGCGGGCCAAAAGCGGAAGTGAGCGCCGCGCTGGATCGCGTGATGAGCGACGAGATCGTACTGGCCGAAGGTGACGCATTTTACCTGCATCCGGGTGAACTGGCGCTGGCGGTGACCTATGAGTCGGTGACTTTGCCGGCGGATCTGGTGGGTTGGCTGGATGGCCGCTCTTCACTGGCGCGCCTCGGTTTGATGGTCCATGTGACCGCGCACCGTATCGATCCGGGCTGGTCCGGCTGTATTGTGCTGGAATTCTATAATTCCGGTAAATTACCGTTGGCGCTGCGCCCGGGAATGCTGATCGGCGCGTTGAGCTTCGAGCCGCTTTCTGGGCCTGCGCTTCGACCGTACAACCGTCGTGAAGATGCGAAGTATCGCGATCAGCAGGGTGCTGTCGCCAGCCGGATTGATAAAGACTGAGTCTAATCCATTGAGGATAGCATGAGACGATTTCTGACGACGCTGATGATTTTGCTGGTCGTGCTGGTGGCCGGCTTCTCTGCGTTAGTATTGCTAGTCAATCCGAATGATTTTCGTGCCTATATGGTGCAACAGGTGGCCGCGCGCAGCGGTTATCAACTGCAACTGGACGGCCCACTGCGCTGGCACGTCTGGCCGCAGCTCAGCATCCTCTCTGGGCGCATGGTATTAACGGCGCAAGGGGCCAGTGAGCCTCTGATTCGCGCGGATAACATGCGTCTGGACGTCGCACTGTGGCCGCTGCTGAGCCATCAGCTCAGTGTCAAACAGGTGATGCTCAAAGGCGCAGTGATTCAGCTGACGCCGCAAACGGAAGCGGTACGCCGCGCAAACGCGCCGGTGGCACCGAGAGACAACACCTTGCCCGACGTCGCCGAAGATCGCGGCTGGTCGTTTGATGTTGCCAGTCTGCGCGTGGCGGACAGCGTGCTGGTCTTTCAGCATGAAAATGATGAGCAGGTCACCGTTCGCGATATTCGTCTGGAGATGGAGCAGGACGCGCAGCATCGCGGTTCTTTCGAATTTTCCGGACGTGTGAATCGCGACCAGCGCGACCTTACCCTTGCCCTCAACGGAACCGTTGACGCCTCCGATTATCCACATAATTTAACCGCCGGTATTCAGCAGTTAAGCTGGCAATTGCAGGGCGCCGATCTGCCGAAGCAGGGCATCCAGGGGCAGGGACAACTGCAGGCGCAGTGGCAGGAAGAGAAAAAAACGCTCACCTTCAGCCAGCTCAATGTGACGGCGAACGACAGCGCGCTAACCGGAAACGTGCAGGTGACGCTGAGTGAACAACCGGCGTGGCTCGTCAATCTGCAATTTGCCCGATTGAATCTGGATAACCTGTTAGCCCCACCTGAGAACGCCAGCAGTACTAACGGTTCGGCGGAGCAAGGGGGCAGTCAGCCGCCGCTGGCGCGTCCGGTGATTTCAAGTCGTGTGGATGAACCTGCTTATCAGGGGCTGAAAGGCTTTAGTGCGGATATCGCGCTGAAAGCGGATACCGTTATCTGGCGTGGGATGAATTTTACCGACGTCAGTAGCCGCATGACAAATCAGTCTGACGTGCTGACGATTGCCGAACTGCAAGGCAAGCTCGACGGCGGAACGATATCGCTGCCGGGGACGCTGGATACGCGTGCGCAAACCCCGCAAGTGGTGTTCCAGCCGCGTCTGGACGAGGTCGAAATCGGCACGATCCTTAAGGCATTCAATTACCCGATAGCCCTGACCGGCAAGATGTCGCTGGCGGGTGATTTCTCTGGTGCGGATATCGATGCGCAGTCATTCCGCCATAGCTGGCAGGGGAAAGCCCATGTTGACATGCGCGACACGCGGATGGACGGCATGAACTTCCAGCAGTTGATTCAGCAGGCCGTAGAACGCAGCGGCGGCGATGTACAGTCGATGCAAAACTTCGATAACGCAACTCGTCTGGCGCGCTTTGTCACGGACCTGACGCTGGATAGCGGTAAGCTGATGCTGGATAACATGGAAGGGGAATCCACGATGCTGAGCCTGACGGGCCAGGGGACGCTCGACCTGGTCGGACAAACCTGTGATACGCAGTTTAACGTGCGGGTTCTGGACGGCTGGAAGGGCGAGGGCAAGCTGATCGATTTCCTGAAGGCAACCCCGGTTCCGCTGCGGGTCTACGGTAACTGGCAGGCGCTGAATTACAATCTGCAGGTTGATCAGCTACTGCGTAAGCATATGCAGGATGAAGCGAAGCGTCGCCTGAACGACTGGGCGGATCGCAATAAAGATTCCCGCAACGGCAAAGACGTGAAGAAGCTGCTGGATAAACTCTGATTCGGCAGGGCGTGTGTGCCGGATGGCGTCGCTGTGCGTCTTATCCGGCCTACAAACTGATTCGGCGGGAAATGCCGGATAGGGCTAACGCTCATCCGGCATCCTTTAACGTTAAACCTCGTAATCCATCTCATCATTGTTGCGCAATGGAATTAACTGCACTTTCTGCACGCGATGGCTTTCTACCTGTAGCGTCTTGAGCAGATAATCGCCCACCTGAACCTCTTCCCCCGGCTTCGGCACGCGCTGCAATTCTTCCATCAGCAGGCCCGCAATAGTGTGGTATTCCCGTTTGTCATCGAGCGGCAGCGGGACATATTGCACCAGGTCCTCCAGCGGCATATGGCCGTTTGCGGTCCACGAGCCGTCCGGGTTTTTCTGGATATCATGGCGGGCATCGATCTCTTGTGCCTCGTTCGGCAGATTACCGGCGATGGTTTCCGTGACGTCACTCAGCGTTACGATCCCTTCTACCGAACCAAATTCATCCACAACAAAGGCAAAGTGCGTCCGCGCGTTGCGGAACTGCTCCAGCGCCGGAAGCAGCGGCAGCGTCTCCGGGAACACCAGCGGCTGGCGAATCAATACCCGCAGGTTGAGCGGCTCACCGCGCAGCGACTGTTGCAGCAGATCAATAACGTGCACCACGCCGAGCAGATCTTCTTCATCATGACCGCCGGTCACCACCAGACGCGTGTGCTGGTTTTTTTCCAGCAGGGCGCGAATCTCCTCTTCCGGTGCGGTGAGGTCGATATGCTCGATGTCGTGACGCGAGGTCATAATACTGCTGACGGTACGCTGATTGAGGTTGAGTACGCGCTCAATCATCCGACGTTCCTGCGGGTTGAAAATCTGGCTGTCGTCATGGTCAACCAGCATCGAGGCGGTTTCCGCATCCAGTTCGGCTTCTTCTTTCTGCCCACTCAGCAGGCGCATTACCGCCTCGGTCGTACGCTGGCGCAGCGTGTGATTGGCCGACAGGAAACGACGGCGGTTGAAGATAGCCAACTGGTTAAGCGCTTCGATCATCACCGAGAAGCCAATTGCGGCGTACAGATACCCTTTCGGGATCCGGAAGCCGAAGCCTTCCGCTACCAGGCTGAAGCCGATCATCAGCAGGAAACTGAGACAGAGGATGACAATGGTCGGGTGGCTGTTCACAAAGCGGGTGAGTGACTTACTTGCCAGCAGCATCAGGCTGATGGCAATAATCACCGCCGCCATCATCACCGCCAGGTGATCCACCATACCGACAGCCGTGATCACTGAGTCGAGCGAGAAGATGGCGTCCAGCACCACAATTTGCGCCACCACGCCCCAGAATTTCGCCCCTTTGCGCTGGGTGGGGTTGTCGCTGTCCTTCCCTTCGAGTCGTTCGTTCAGCTCCATCGTGGCTTTAAACAGCAAAAAGAAGCCACCAAACAGCATAATCAAATCGCGGGCGCTGAAGCTCAACCCCTGCACGCTAAACAGCGGTTTTGTCAGCGTGACCAGCCACGAGATCGATGCCAGCAGCAACAGGCGCATCAGCATTGCCAGGATAAGCCCGGTGACGCGCGCACGGTCACGCTGCGCAGGTGGCAGTTTTTCTGCGAGGATGGCAATAAAGACTAAGTTATCAATGCCGAGGACTAATTCGATCACGACCAGCGTGACCAGTCCCGCCCAGATTGACGGATCGGCGATCCATTCCATAGTAAACGTAAAACCTTTCGTTATATGACAATTGTCACAATTCGATCATGGATAAAGCGGACGGAAAATGCAATGGCGAGAAGGGATTTCTCGCGTATTCATCTTACTGACTGTACTGAAAATAACCCTAAAGTTTCTGTCGGGAATAATTAAAAAAGCTAAGAACTATTTAGGAAATATCGCAGGGTTAATTGAGAAAATAGATTCTGTCAACCTCAAGTAATTCCTAAAAACAGGTCAATATATCGCTTAATATTAATCTTAAAAACAAAGAATAGCAGGCTTGTTACCTTGCCTGCAATTACGTTAGCTGTAACAATTCTTCCAGCGTTAATGATGGAAGAGTAAATATATTAAGTTGGATCCCGTTTCATTAATGGCTGACATTCAGAATGCCTTACGTATTTCTCTGTTGCGGCAAATCACGAAATGACGAGGCTTGAAAAACATAACCTAATCAGTGTATTGGTAGCTAAAAAGCCAGGGGCGGTAGCGTGCCTGAACGCCTGATGACGAGTCTGCATTATTCTGTCAATAGCTTACGGATGAATTCAATTTTTTTAGGACTGATGCCAGTTAAATTTCTTTTCAATTAACTGCAATGTAAATGTGTACGGCGAAGTCGCTATTTAAATTGCACAGGATAATTACTCTGCCAAAGTGATAAATAATCAATGATGAAATCCAAAATGAAATTGATGCCATTATTGGTGTCGGTAACCTTGATAAGCGGTTGCACAGTACTTCCGGGCAGCAATATGTCTACGATGGGTAAAGACGTGATTAAACAGCAAGACGCTGATTTTGATCTCGATCGGATGGTGAACGTGTATCCACTCACTCCGCGACTGGTTGAACAATTACGTCCTCGCCCTAACGTCGC
Source organism: Citrobacter sp. Ct235 (assembly GCF_030332305.1). Taxonomy (NCBI): domain Bacteria; kingdom Pseudomonadati; phylum Pseudomonadota; class Gammaproteobacteria; order Enterobacterales; family Enterobacteriaceae; genus Citrobacter; species Citrobacter sp. Ct235. The sequence goes on along the minus strand of NZ_JAOWIC010000049.1, from coordinate 1,364,276 downwards.
CCAACCGAATATGTCGCTGGACCAGGAACTCGCCAGCTATCAGTACCGCGTTGGCGCGGGGGATGTGCTGAGTGTGACCGTCTGGGATCACCCGGAACTCACCACGCCTGCTGGGCAATACCGTAGCTCCAGCGATACTGGCAACTGGGTTCAGCCCGATGGCACCATGTTTTATCCCTACATCGGCAAGGTTAGCGTGGTCGGAAAAACGTTGGCAGAAATCCGCAGTGATATTACCGGGCGCTTAGCGAAGTACATTGCTGACCCGCAGGTGGACGTTAATATCGCCGCTTTCCGTTCGCAAAAAGCTTACATCTCCGGGCAAGTGAACAAATCCGGACAGCAGGCGATCACCAACGTGCCGCTGACCGTGCTGGACGCGATTAACGCCGCCGGTGGCCTGACGGAAGTGGCCGACTGGCGCAACGTGGTGCTAACGCACGAGGGTAAAGAACAACGCATTTCACTGCAGGCGCTGATGCAAAACGGCGATCTCAGCCAGAACCGTCTGCTCTATCCGGGGGACATCCTCTATGTGCCGCGTAATGACGATCTGAAAGTGTTCGTGATGGGTGAAGTGAAAAAACAGAGCACTCTCAAGATGGACTTCAGCGGCATGACGCTGACCGAAGCACTGGGTAATGCCGAAGGTATCGATATGACCACCTCCAACGCCAGCGGCATCTTCGTGATCCGTCCGCTGAAAGGCAAAGGCCCGGGCGGCAAGATTGCCAACATTTATCAGCTCGATATGTCTGATGCGACCTCTCTGGTCATGGCGACGGAATTCCGTCTACAACCGTATGACGTGGTGTATGTCACGACCGCACCGGTTGCGCGCTGGAACCGTCTGATCAATCAGTTGCTGCCGACCATCAGCGGTGTCCGTTACATGACGGATACGGCCAGCGACCTTCATAACTGGTAATCGTCATGTTTAACAAAATATTAGTGGTTTGCGTGGGGAACATTTGCCGTTCCCCAACGGCAGAGCGCCTGCTCAGACAGTATCACCCGCAGATTACAGTGGAATCCGCCGGTCTGGGGGCGCTGGTGGGAAAAGGCGCTGATGCCTCGGCGGTGAACGTCGCAGCCAGCCATGCACTTTCTCTCGAAGGGCACTGCGCGCGGCAGGTTACCGGACGACTGTGCCGGGACTATGACCTGATCCTGGCGATGGAAAAAAGGCATATCGCCTCTCTGCACGAAATGGCGCCCGAGATGCGTGGCAAGGTCATGCTTTTCGGTCACTGGGATAACGAGCGCGACATTCCCGACCCCTATCGCAAAAGCCGCGAGGCGTTTGAAGCGGTGTACGCATTACTTGAACGGTCTGCTCGCCAGTGGGCGCAGGCATTGAACGCAGAGCAGGTAAAATAATGACAGAAACAGTAAAACAGTCTGCCGCTCCGGTAACGGGCAACGATGAGATTGATATCGGTCGCCTGGTGGGAACCGTCATTGAAGCACGCTGGTGGGTGCTGGGCATTACGGCGGTCTTTGCGCTATGCGCGGTGATTTACACGCTTTTCGCTACGCCTATCTACAGTGCAGATGCGCTGGTACAGATTGAACAAAACACCGGCAACTCACTGGTGCAAGATATTGGCTCTGCGTTATCCAATAAACCGCCGGCCTCCGAAGCGGAAATTCAATTGATCCAGTCGCGTCTGGTATTAGGCAAAACGGTAGACGATCTGGATCTGGATATTTCGGTTACTAAGAACACTTTCCCGCTGTTTGGTGCGGGCTGGGAACGGCTGATGGGGCGCCAGAATGAATCGGCGAAAGTCACCACCTTTACCCTGCCGAAAGGGATGAACGAACAGACCTTCACCCTGAAAGTACTGAACGATAAACGTTATGAGCTGTACAGCGACGGTGGTTTCAGCGCGCACGGACAGACTGGTCAGACGCTTAGTAAAGACGGAGTCACGATGGTGGTCAGTGAAATTCACGCCCGCCCGGATACCGAATTTACCGTCACCAAATTCTCCACTCTGGGGATGATCAATAATCTGCAAAATAACCTGACGGTGACGGAAAACGGCAAGGATACTGGGGTGCTTAGCCTGAGCTTTACCGGTGAGGATCGCGAACAGATCCGTGACATCCTCAACAGCATTACTCGCAACTATCTGGAACAGAACGTTGAGCGCAAATCGGAAGAGGCGGCGAAAAGCCTGGCCTTCCTGGCGAAACAGTTGCCGGAGGTGCGAAACCATCTGGACGTGGCGGAAAATAAACTCAATGCCTTCCGTCAGGATAAAGACTCCGTCGACTTACCGCTGGAGGCCAAAGCGGTGCTGGACTCGATGGTTAACATCGACGCGCAGCTCAACGAACTGACCTTTAAAGAGGCGGAAATTTCCAAGCTCTTCACCAAAGCACACCCGGCGTACCGCACGCTGCTGGAAAAACGTCAGGCGCTGGAAGATGAAAAAGCCAAACTGAACGGACGTGTGACGGCGATGCCGAAAACGCAGCAGGAGATTGTGCGTCTGACGCGTGATGTAGAGTCCGGCCAGCAGGTTTACATGCAGTTGCTGAACAAACAGCAGGAGCTGAAGATAACCGAGGCCAGCACCGTGGGGGACGTGCGGATCGTTGACCCGGCCATTGCTCAGCCCGGCGTGTTGAAACCAAAGAAAGCGCTGATCGTTCTCGGTAGCATCATCCTGGGCCTGATGCTTTCCATTGTGGGCGTGCTGTTGCGTTCACTGCTCAACCGCGGTATCGAAAGCCCGCAGGTGCTGGAAGAGAATGGCATCAGCGTGTACGCCAGCATTCCGCTGTCGGAATGGCAGAAAGCGCGGGATAACGTCAAGACCGTGAAGGGCGTCAAGCGTTACAAACAGAGTCAACTGCTGGCGGTGGGTAATCCGACCGATCTGGCGATCGAAGCGGTGCGCAGCCTGCGTACCAGCCTCCATTTCGCCATGATGCAGGCGCAAAACAATGTGCTGATGCTCACCGGGGTGAGTCCGTCCATCGGGAAAACCTTTGTCTGCGCCAACCTGGCGGCGGTGATCAGCCAGACCAACAAGCGTGTGCTGCTGATCGACTGCGATATGCGCAAGGGCTATACCCACGAACTGCTCGGTACCAACAACGTCAACGGCCTGTCTGAGATTCTGGTCGGCAAAGGGGATATTGCCTCCTGTGCGAAACCCACGTCCATTGCCAACTTTGACCTCGTACCGCGTGGTCAGGTGCCGCCAAATCCGTCTGAACTGCTCATGAGCGATCGCTTAGGCGAGCTGTTGCGCTGGGCGAGCAGCCACTACGATCTGGTGCTTATAGATACCCCGCCCATCCTGGCCGTCACCGACGCCGCGATTGTCGGACGCCATGCCGGTACGACGCTGATGGTCGCCCGCTATGCCGTCAACACCCTGAAAGAGGTGGAAACCAGTCTGGGCCGCTTTGAGCAAAACGGCATTCAGGTGAAAGGGGTGATCCTCAACTCTATCTTCCGTCGCGCCACCGGGTACCAGGACTACGGGTACTACGAGTACGAATATAAATCAGACACAAAATAATAAATCGTGAGTGGCCTGCTCATTGAGTAGGCCTGATAAGCAAAGCGTCATCAGCATCGCTGCCGGATGACGGCGTAAACGCCTTATCCGGCCTACACGCTGCGTCATCAGGCATCGCTGCCGGATGACGGCGTAAACGCCTTATCCGGCCTACACGCTGCGCCGTCAGGCATCGCTGCCGGATGACGGCGTAAACGCCTTATCCGGCCTACACGTTGTGTCATCGGGCATCGCTGCCGGATGGCGGTGTAAACGCCTTATCCGGCCTACACGTTCGGCCCTCCGGCAATATTTCCTGGGAAATGAAGATGAAAACAGACAAGCCATTGATTTCCATTTATATGCCAACCTGGAACCGGCAACAGCTTGCCATTCGGGCGATTAAATCGGTACTGCGCCAGGATTATCCCCACTGGGAGATGATCATTGTTGATGATTGCTCCTCCTCCTATGAGCAGCTACAACAGTTTGTTGAGGGATTAAACGACCCCCGCGTGCGTTACACCCATAATGAGATCAACTCTGGCGCCTGCGCGGTGCGTAATCAGGCCATCGTCCAGGCGCAGGGGCATTACATCACCGGAATTGATGATGATGACGAGTGGACGCCAAACCGCCTGAGCGTGTTCCTTGCGCACAAGCATCAGCTGGTGACCCACGCATTTTTATACGCCAACGATTATGTCTGCGAAGGCGAGGTTTATTCTCAGCCGGCGAGCCTACCGCTGTATCCGAAATCCCCTTACTCGCGTCACTTGTTCTACAAGCGCAACATCATTGGTAATCAGGTCTTTACGTGGGCGTGGCGTTTCAAAGAGTGCCTGTTCGATACCGAACTGAAGGCCGCGCAGGATTACGACATTTTTCTGCGAATGGTGGTGGAGTACGGCGAGCCGTGGAAGGTGGAGGAGGCGACGCAAATCCTGCACATCAATCATGGCGAAATGCAGATCACTTCGTCGCCGAAGAAGTTCTCCGGCTACTTCCATTTTTACCGCAAGCACAAAGACAAATTCGACCGCGCCAGCAAGAAATATCAGCTGTTTACGCTCTACCAGATCCGCAACAAGCGCATGACCTGGCGCACGCTGCTGACGCTGTTCTCACTGCGCAACGGCAAGCGTCTGGCGGACGGACTGCGAGGACGATAAACATGCTGGAGGATATCCGCGCGAACAGCTGGAGTCTGCGTCCGTGCTGCATGGTGCTGGCCTACCGGGTGGCCCATTTCTGCTCCGTCTGGCGCAAAAAAAACGGGCTGAACAATCTGTGGGCAGCGCCGGTGCTGGTGCTGTATCGGCTGATGACCGAATGCCTGTTCGGTTATGAAATTCAGGCGGCGGCCACCATCGGACGGCGCTTCACCATTCATCACGGTTACGCCGTGGTGATCAACAAAAACGTGGTGGCCGGTGATGATTTCACGGTTCGTCATGGCGTCACTATCGGCAATCGTGGAGCAGACAGCCTGGCCTGTCCGGTGATTGGCAACGGCGTGGAGCTGGGGGCCAACGTTATCCTGCTGGGTGACATTCGCATCGGTAATAACGTGACCATTGGCGCAGGCAGCGTGGTGCTCGACAGCATCCCGGACAATGCGCTGGTGGTGGGTGAGAAGGCCCGGGTTAAGGTAATTAAATGAACATTCTGCAATTTAATGTGCGACTGGCGGAAGGCGGTGCGGCTGGAGTGGCATTAGATCTGCATCAGCGTGCGCTGCAAAAAGGGTTGGCTTCGCAATTTATCTACGGCTACGGCAAGGGTGGGAAGAAGAGCGTCAGCCATAGTCACTATTCCCATGTCATCAAACAGACGCCACGTTTAACGTCGGTAGCCAATATCGCCCTGTTTCGTCTGTTCAATCGCGATCTGTTTGGCAATCTGAACAATCTCTACCGTACCGTGACCCGCACACCGGGTCCGCTGGTGCTGCACTTTCACGTTCTGCACAGCTACTGGCTGAATCTGGCTGACGTGGTGGCGTTCTGCGAAAAGGTGAAAAACCACAAGCCGGACGTGACGCTGGTCTGGACGCTGCACGACCACTGGAGTGTGACCGGGCGTTGCGCCTTTACCGACGGCTGCGAGGGGTGGAAATCCGGCTGTCAGAAATGCCCGACGCTGAATAATTACCCGCCGGTGAAGGTTGACCGTGCTCATGCGCTGGTCGACGGAAAACGTCAATTGTTCCGCCAGATGCTGGCGCTGGGCTGTCAGTTTATCTCTCCGAGCCAACACGTTGCCGACGCGTTTAACGGTCTGTACGGCGCGGGGCGTTGCCGCATTATTAATAACGGTATCGATGTGGCGACCGAAGCGATTCTGGCGGAGTTGTCCCCGGTCAATGAGACCCGGGGAAAACCGAAAATTGCGATTGTTGCTCATGACCTGCGCTACGACGGTAAAACCAATCAGCGTCTGGTGCGCGACATGATGGCACTGGGCGATAAGGTTGAGCTGCATACCTTTGGCAAATTCTCGCCGTTTGACGGGGCGAACGTGGTGAATCATGGCTTCGAAACCGACAAGCGCAAGCTGATGAGCGCGCTCAATCAGATGGACGCGCTGGTGTTCAGTTCCCGCGTGGACAATTACCCGCTGATTTTATGCGAGGCGTTGTCGATAGGCGTGCCGGTGGTCGCTACCCACAGCGACGCGGCGCAAGAAGTGCTGCATAAGTCGGGCGGAAAAACGTTTGCGGCTGAAGAGGTGCTACAACTGGTGCAGATGGATAAGGCCGGGATCGCGCAGACCGTTTTTGGCACCACGCTCAGCGCATTTCGCGAGCGCAGTCGTGCTGCATACAGTGGTCAACAGATGCTGGAGGAATATGTCTCGTTCTATCAGAATCTGTAGCTATCTGCTGCTGCCGCTGATCTACCTGCTGGTCAACGTCAAAATTGCCCAACTGGGCGAAAGCTTCCCCATCACCATTGTCACTTTTTTACCCGTTTTATTGCTGCTGTTCGTTGAGCGCATCAGCATTAAAAAGCTGATGATTGCGTTAGGGATTGGGGCAGGGCTTACGGCGTTTAACTATCTGTTCGGTCAGTCGCTGGACGCCAGCAAGTACGTCACGTCGACGATGCTGTTTGTCTATATCGTGATCATTATCGGCATGGTCTGGAGCATTCGTTTCAAAACCATTTCCCCGCATAACTACCGTAAGATCCTGCGTTTTTTCTATCTGGTGGTGGCGCTGGTGGTGATGTTGGCCGCGGCGGAAATGGCGCAAATTATCCTGACCGGCGGCAGCAGCCTGATGGAAGGCATTTCGAAGTATCTAATTTACAGTAATAGCTATGTACTGAATTTTATTAAATTTGGCGGCAAGCGAACCACCGCGCTCTATTTCGAACCGGCATTTTTTGCTCTGGCGTTAATCTCAATTTGGCTCAGTATCAAACAGTTTGGTATCAAAACGCCTAAAACCGATGCTATGATTCTGGCAGGGATAATATTATCAGGATCGTTTTCAGGGGTAATGACATTTATCCTGTTTTACCTGCTGGAATGGGCGTTTCAGTATCTGAATAAGGATGCGATAAAGAAAAAATTACCGCTGGCGATAATCTCATTAACCGTATTTTTGGTAGGGGTGATATTTGCATTCCCTTATATCTCTACGCGTCTGGGAGATTTAGGCACGGAAGGGTCGTCCTCTTATTATCGCATTGTGGGCCCGTTAGTCATGGTCGGTTATTCTTTAACCCATATTGATGGCGTAGTCAGATTTGGCTCACTTTATGAATATGTCGCATCATTCGGAATCTTTAACGGTGCAGATGTTGGGAAAACAATAGACAATGGTTTGTATCTGCTGATTATTTATTTTTCCTGGTTCGCGGTGTTAATGACGCTGTGGTACATGTGGAAAATCTTTAAAATGACGTTAAACGCATTTGGCGATAATCAGAATTTTCGGGTGCAACTTTATCTTTTTACGCCGGTGTCGCTGTTTTTTACCGGTTCAATATTTAGCCCGGAATATGCATTTTTAATTGTTTGTCCGTTTATTTTGCGCAAAGCGCTGAATATTACAAAAGTATGATGAGGTTAATCCTATGCTGCTCAGTGTTATCACCGTCGCGTTTCGCAATCTGGACGGCATCGCCAAAACCCATGCGTCTCTGGCGCATCTGGCGAAGGCGAGTGACATCAGCTTTGAGTGGATCGTGGTGGATGGCGGCTCAAATGATGGTACAGAGGAATTTCTGCAAAACCTCTGTGGTCACTATCACTTACGCTTTGTCAGCGAACCGGATAACGGCATCTATGATGCGATGAACAAGGGCATTGAAATGGCGCGTGGAAAGTTCGCGCTGTTCCTCAACTCCGGCGATATTTTCCATCCGGATGTTACCCACGTTGTCCGTCAGCTCAAGACACAAAAAGATGACGTGATGATTACCGGCGACGCGCTGCTTGATTTTGGCGATGGTCATAAAACGAAACGTAGCGCGAAACCCGGTTGGTATATTTATCACAGCCTGCCGGCAAGTCATCAGGCCATCTTTTTTCCGCTGGCAGGACTGAAAGTCTGGCGCTATGACCTGCAATATAAAGTGTCATCCGATTATGCGTTGGCCGCCAGATTGTATAAAGAAGGCTATGACTTTAAAAAACTGGACGGGCTGGTGTCCGAATTTTCAATGGGCGGCGTGTCAACGACGAATAATCTGGAATTATGCGAAGACGCGAAAAAAGTTCAGCGTCAGATATTACGCGTGCCGGGTTTTTGGGCTGAATTATCGAAACTATTACGTTTACGTACAACGGGTAAAACGAAAGCCTTATATAACAAAGTGTAAAATATAAGGATGCAATATGCAGGATCTGAGTGGTTTCACCGTACCCAAAGGATTCCGGGGCGGTAATGCAATCAAAGTCCAGTTGTGGTGGGCGGTACAGGCGACATTATTTGCCTGGTCGCCACAAGTGTTGTATCGCTGGCGCGCTTTTTTGCTCCGACTGTTTGGCGCAAAAATAGGAAAAAACGTAGTCATTCGACCGTCAGTGAAAATTACCTATCCGTGGAAATTAACCATTGGTGATTATGCCTGGGTGGGGGATGACGTTAATTTATATACGCTTGGCGATATTACAATTGGCGCCCATGCGGTGGTTTCGCAGAAAAGTTATTTGTGTACCGGCAGTCACGATCACGCAAGTGCGCATTTTGATATTAATGCCACCCCGATTGTGATTGGCGAGAAATGCTGGCTGGCAACGGATGTGTTCGTGGCACCAGGCGTCACGATAGGCGATGGCACCGTCGTCGGTGCGCGCAGCAGTGTTTTTAAATCGCTACCGGCAAATACGATTTGCCGTGGCAATCCCGCAGTGGCAACGCGTGAACGCGTTACAACGTTACACCCTAATGGGATCAATTAAGAGGTAATAAAATGTCAAAAGTCGCTCTCATCACCGGTGTAACCGGGCAGGACGGTTCTTACCTGGCAGAACTTCTGCTGGAAAAAGGTTATGAGGTTCACGGTATTAAGCGTCGGGCTTCTTCATTTAACACCGAGCGCGTCGATCACATCTATCAGGATCCGCATGCGGGCAACCCGAAATTCCATCTGCACTACGGTGACCTGACGGATTCCTCTAACCTGACGCGCATCTTGCAAGAAGTGCAGCCGGATGAGGTCTACAACCTGGGGGCCATGAGCCACGTGGCGGTCTCCTTCGAATCACCGGAATACACGGCCGATGTCGATGCGATGGGCACGCTGCGCCTGCTGGAAGCCATCCGCTTCCTCGGCCTTGAGAAGAAAACCCGTTTCTATCAGGCATCGACCTCCGAACTGTACGGCCTGGTGCAGGAAATCCCGCAGAAAGAGACCACGCCGTTCTATCCGCGCTCGCCGTACGCGGTTGCCAAACTTTACGCCTACTGGATAACCGTCAACTACCGTGAATCCTATGGTATCTACGCCTGTAACGGCATTCTGTTTAACCACGAATCGCCGCGTCGTGGCGAAACCTTCGTCACCCGTAAAATCACTCGCGCGATTGCCAACATCGCTCAGGGTCTGGAGTCCTGCCTGTACCTCGGCAACATGGATTCCCTGCGTGACTGGGGCCATGCGAAAGACTACGTCAAAATGCAATGGATGATGCTGCAACAGGAACAGCCGGAAGATTTCGTGATCGCCACCGGCGTGCAGTACTCCGTACGTCAGTTCGTCGAAATGGCGGCGGCTCAACTGGGGATCAAACTGCGCTTTGAAGGTGAAGGCGTGGAAGAGAAAGGGATTGTGGTTTCGGTCACCGGTCATGACGCGCCGGGCGTGAAACCGGGTGACATCATGGTCGCCGTCGATCCGCGCTATTTCCGTCCGGCGGAAGTGGAAACCCTGCTGGGCGACCCAACCAAAGCGCACGAGAAGCTGGGCTGGAAACCGGAAATTACGTTGCAGGAGATGGTTTCCGAAATGGTCGCCAACGATCTGGAAGCGGCGAAGAAACACTCCCTTCTGAAGTCTCACGGCTACGAGGTTGCCATCGCGCTGGAGTCCTGAGAATGAGCAAACAACGTATCTTTATTGCCGGTCATCGCGGAATGGTGGGTTCCGCGATTGCCCGCCAGCTTGAACAACGCGGCGATGTGGAGCTGGTGCTGCGCACGCGTGATGAGCTGAACCTGCTGGACAGCCGCGCGGTGCAGGACTTCTTTGCCACTGAGCGGATCGATCAGGTTTATCTGGCGGCGGCGAAGGTAGGCGGCATTGTTGCTAATAACACGTATCCGGCCGATTTCATCTTTGAGAACATGATGATGGAAAGCAACATTATTCACGCCGCGCATCTGCACAACGTGAATAAGCTGCTGTTCCTCGGTTCATCCTGTATCTATCCCAAACTGGCGAAACAGCCGATGGCGGAAAGTGAACTGTTACAGGGCACGCTGGAACCGACCAATGAGCCCTATGCCATTGCCAAGATTGCCGGTATCAAGCTGTGCGAATCTTATAACCGCCAGTACGGGCGCGACTATCGTTCCGTGATGCCGACCAACCTGTACGGCCCGCATGACAATTTCCATCCGAGCAACTCGCATGTGATCCCGGCGCTGCTGCGTCGTTTCCATGAAGCGACCGTGCAGAGTGCGCCGGACGTGGTGGTGTGGGGAAGCGGGACGCCGATGCGTGAGTTCCTGCACGTCGATGATATGGCTGCTGCCAGCATCCACGTGATGGAGCTGGACAGCGAAGTCTGGCAGGAGAACACCCAGCCGATGCTGTCGCACATTAACGTCGGCACGGGCGTGGACTGCACCATTCGCGAACTGGCGCAGACCATCGCGCAGGTAGTGGGCTACAAAGGCCGCGTGGTGTTTGACGCCACGAAGCCGGACGGTACGCCGCGAAAACTGCTGGATGTGACGCGTCTGCATCAACTGGGCTGGTATCACGAGATCTCACTGGAAGCCGGCCTTGCCAGCACGTATCAGTGGTTTCTTGAGAATCAGCATCGGTTCCGGGGGTAAACATGTTTTTACGTCAGGAAGATTTTGCCACCGTCGTGCGTTCCACGCCGCTTATCTCCATCGATTTGATCGTGGAAAACGCGCAGGGGGAATTTCTGCTGGGTAAACGGCTGAACCGACCGGCGCAGGGCTACTGGTTTGTGCCCGGTGGGCGGGTGCAAAAAGATGAGCCGCTGAGTGCGGCCTTCGAACGCCTGACCGAAGCCGAACTGGGGCAACGTTTACCGCTGTCCGCCGGGGAATTTTATGGCGTCTGGCAGCATTTCTATGACGATAACTTTTCCGGCGAAGACTTCTCGACGCATTACATCGTGCTCGGTTTCCGTCTGCGGCTGCAGGAGCGTGATTTGCCTCTGCCTGACGCGCAGCACAACGCTTACCGCTGGCTGACGCCTGCGGCGCTGCTGGCGAGCGACAATGTCCATGACAACAGCCGGGCGTATTTTTTGCCGGAATGTCAGGCTAAGGCGCTGGGATTATGAGAATCCTCGTTTATGGCATCAACTACTCACCAGAACTGACCGGCATCGGCAAATACACCGGTGAAATGGTGGAGTGGATGGCGCGTGAAGGCCATGAAGTACGGGTTATTACCGCGCCGCCGTACTACCCACAATGGAAAGTGGGTGCGCGTTACTCTGCCTGGCGCTATCGCCGGGAAGAGGGCGACGCCACCGTCTGGCGCTGCCCGTTGTATGTGCCAAAGCAGCCGTCAACACTGAAACGATTACTGCATCTGGGCAGCTTTGCCCTCAGCAGCTTTTTCCCGCTGATGGCGCAGCGTCGCTGGAAGCCGGATCGCATTATTGGCGTAGTGCCCACACTGTTTTGTACGCCGGGGATGCGTCTGCTGGCAAAACTCTCCGGTGCCCGCACCGTGCTGCACATTCAGGATTACGAAGTCGATGCGATGCTGGGCCTCGGTCTGGCGGGCAAGGGTAAAAGCGGCAAAGTGGCGCAACTGGCGACCGCTTTCGAACGTAGCGGCCTGCATAACGTCGACAATGTCTCCACCATCTCCCGCTCAATGATGAATAAAGCCCAGGAGAAAGGGGTGGCGGCAGAGAAGGTGATCTTCTTCCCTAACTGGTCAGAAGTCGCTCGTTTTCAAAACGTTAGTGATGACGAGGTCATTGCCTTCCGCCAACGGCTTGGCCTGCCGGATGACAAAAAAATCATTCTTTACTCCGGCAACATCGGCGAGAAGCAGGGGCTGGAAAACGTGATTATGGCGGCGGAACAACTGCGTGAGCAGCCGCTCATTTTCGCCATCGTCGGTCAGGGGGGCGGCAAAGCGCGGCTGGAAAAAATGGCTCGCGATCGCGGTCTGCACAACGTGCTTTTTTTCCCGTTGCAGCCGTACGAGGCACTGCCTGCGCTATTGAAGATGGGCGATTGCCATCTGGTCGTGCAAAAACGCGGGGCGGCGGATGCCGTTCTCCCCTCCAAACTGACCAATATTCTGGCGGTGGGCGGCAATGCGGTGATTACCGCAGAACCGGAGACGGAACTCGGCCAGCTTTGCGACAACGTTACAGGCATCGCGGTGTGCGTTGAGCCGGAATCGGTCGACGCACTGGTGACTGGGATTGCTCAGGCGCTCGCTATGCCAAAAAACAACACGGTGGCACGTGAATATGCCGAACGCACGCTCGATAAAGAGAACGTGTTACGTCAATTTATTACTGATATTCGGGATTAAATTATGGGTCAGACAACACTCTATCCGGTCGTGATGGCCGGTGGCTCCGGTAGCCGCTTATGGCCGCTTTCCCGCGTACTTTATCCCAAGCAGTTCCTGTGCCTGAAAGGCGATCTCACCATGCTGCAAACGACCATTTGTCGTCTGAACGGCGTGGAGTGCGAAAGCCCGGTCGTGATCTGCAACGAGCAGCACCGTTTTATCGTCGCTGAGCAGTTGCGCCAGCTCAACAAACTGACTGAGAACATTATTCTCGAACCGGCAGGCCGCAATACCGCGCCGGCCATTGCCTTAGCGGCGCTGGCGACAAGACGCCACAGTCCGGACAGCGACCCGCTGATGCTGGTGCTGGCGGCAGATCACGTGATTGCCAATGAAGACGCTTTCCGTGATGCGGTGCGAAACGCAATGCCGTACGCCGAAGCCGGAAAGCTGGTCACATTTGGTATCGTTCCGGATCTGCCGGAAACCGGCTACGGCTATATCCGTCGCGGCAATGTTACGCCTGGTGAGGAAGATGCCGTGGCGTTTGACGTTGCGCAGTTTGTAGAAAAACCGAATCTGGAAACGGCTCAGGCTTATGTTGCCAGCGGCGATTACTACTGGAACAGTGGGATGTTTCTGTTCCGCGCCGGGCGCTATCTGGAAGAGCTGAAAAAATACCGTCCCGATATTCTGGAAGCCTGCGAAAACGCGATGAGCGCAGCCGATCCGGATCTCGATTTCATCCGCGTGGATGAAGCCGCATTCCTCGCCTGCCCGGAAGAATCCGTCGATTACGCGGTGATGGAACGTACGGCGGATGCGGTGGTGATGCCCATGGACGCGGGCTGGAGCGATGTTGGCTCGTGGTCTTCGCTGTGGGAAATCAGCGCCCATACCGCCGAGGGAAACGTCCACCACGGCGACGTTATCAGCCATAAAACCCAGAACAGTTACGTCTATGCCGAATCGGGTCTGGTGACCACCGTCGGCGTTAAAGATCTGGTGGTGGTGCAGACCAAAGATGCGGTACTGATCGCCGACCGTAATGCGGTACAGGACGTGAAAAAAGTGGTTGAACAAATCAAAGCCGATGGCCGCCATGAGCACCATATTCACCGCGAAGTGTACCGCCCGTGGGGGAAATACGACTCCATCGACGCCGGTGATCGCTATCAGGTCAAACGCATTACCGTGAAACCGGGGGAGGGGCTGTCGGTGCAGATGCACCATCACCGCGCTGAACACTGGGTGGTAGTGGCCGGTACTGCCAAAGTCACCATTGACGGTGATATCAAACTGCTCGGTGAAAACGAGTCTGTCTACATTCCGCTGGGAGCCACCCACTGTCTGGAAAACCCAGGGAAAATTCCGCTCGATCTGATTGAAGTGCGCTCGGGTTCTTACCTCGAAGAGGATGACGTGGTGCGGTTTCAGGATCGCTACGGCCGGGTGTAACGCCTTTATTGCGCCCGGTGGCGCTGCGATTCTGTAGCGTGTAGGCCTGATAAGACGCGAAGCGTCGCCATCAGGCAATGACCGCTGGATGGCGCGTTGCTTATCCGGCCTACGACGCGCGCCGGGCCACTACCCGGCAAAAACAACAAAACACTTTTTTGGCCAACTACGGGTCAGGGCTAACTGTTGCCTGAATAAGGGTAAAAACATGACGAATTTAACCTGTTTCAAAGCCTACGATATTCGCGGCAGGCTCGGCGAAGAACTGAATGAAGAGATTGCGTGGCGGATTGGTCGCGCGTACGGCGAGTTTCTCAAGCCGAAAACCATTGTGCTGGGCGGCGACGTGCGCCTGACCAGCGAGGCGCTGAAGCTGGCGCTGGCGAAAGGGTTACAGGACGCGGGCGTTGACGTGCTGGACATCGGCCTGTCGGGGACCGAAGAGATCTATTTCGCCACCTTCCACCTCGGCGTGGATGGCGGGATTGAAGTGACCGCCAGCCATAACCCGATGGACTACAACGGGATGAAACTGGTGCGCGAAGGCGCACGTCCCATCAGCGGCGATACCGGTCTGCGCGACGTGCAGCGCCTGGCGGAAGCCAACGACTTTCCGCCGGTGAACGATGCGACGCGCGGAAGCTATAAGCAAATCACGCTGCGTGACGCCTATATCGACCACCTGTTTGGCTACATCAACGTCAAAAACCTCACGCCGCTGAAGCTGGTCATTAACTCCGGTAACGGCGCGGCAGGCCCGGTGGTGGATGCCATCGAAGCGCGCTTTAAGGCGCAGGGCGTGCCGGTGGAATTGATCAAAGTGCACAACATTCCTGACGGCAATTTCCCGAACGGTATTCCTAACCCGTTGCTGCCGGAGTGTCGCGCCGACACCCGTAATGCGGTGGTTGAACATGGTGCCGATATGGGCATCGCGTTTGACGGCGATTTCGACCGCTGCTTCCTGTTCGACGAGAAAGGGCAGTTTATCGAGGGCTACTACATTGTCGGCCTGCTGGCGGAAGCGTTCCTCGAAAAACAGCCGGGCGCCAGAATTATCCACGACCCGCGTCTGTCCTGGAACACGGTGGATGTGGTAACGGCAGCGGGCGGCACGCCGGTGATGTCGAAAACCGGCCATGCCTTCATCAAGGAACGGATGCGCCGCGAAGACGCCATCTACGGTGGAGAAATGAGCGCCCACCACTATTTCCGTGATTTTGCCTACTGCGACAGCGGGATGATCCCGTGGCTGCTGGTGGCGGAACTGGTGTGTCTGAAGGGGCAGTCGCTGGGTGAACTGGTACGAGACCGGATGGCGGCGTTCCCGGCGAGTGGTGAAATCAACAGCACGCTGGATGAACCGGCGGCAGCGATTTCGCGGGTGGAACAGCACTTCGCCGGTGAGGCGCTGGCGGTGGACAGAACGGACGGCATCAGCATGTCGTTCGTCGACTGGCGCTTCAACCTGCGCTCCTCCAACACCGAACCGGTGGTGCGCCTGAACGTGGAGTCTCGCGGGGATATCCCGCTGATGGAAGCGCGAACGCGCACTCTGCTTACGTTACTGAATCAGTAAGGTCAGATCTCCCCTTACTCGTTAACGGGTAAGGGGGGCTAATAACAGGAACAACGATGACAAATCTAAAAAAGCGCGAACGGGCCAAAACCAATGCATCGTTAATCTCTATGGTGCAACGCTTTTCAGATATCACCATCATGTTTGGCGGGCTGTGGGTCGTCTGCAAAGTCAGTGGATTGCCTTTCCTGTATATGCACCTGTTGGTGGCGCTGATCACGTTGGTTGTTTTTCAGATGCTGGGCGGCATAACCGATTTCTACCGCTCATGGCGCGGCGTCAAAATTTTCACAGAACTAACCCTTCTGCTGCAAAACTGGACGCTTAGCCTTGTCTTTACTGCCGGTCTGGTCGCGTTTAACGCCGATTTCGATAACCGTCTCGCCATCTGGCTGGCGTGGTATCTGCTGACCAGCGTCGGGCTGGTCTTCTGTCGGTCGTTTATCCGCTACGGTGCGGGCTGGCTGCGTCATCGTGGCTATAACACGCGCCGGGTGGCGGTCGCGGGCGATCTGCCTGCCGGACAGTCGCTGCTCGACAGCTTTCGCAATGAACCGTGGCTGGGCTTTGAAGTGGTCGGCGTCTATCACGACCCGAAACCGGGTGGCGTAACGTCCGACTGGGCAGGGAACCTGGAACAGCTGGTTGAAGATGCCAAAGCGTCGCGGATTCATAACGTCTATATCGCCATGTCGATGTGCGACGGCGCGCGGGTGAAAAAACTGGTGCGCGAGCTGGCGGATACCACCTGTTCGGTGATCCTCATTCCGGACGTGTTTACCTTTAACATTCTGCATTCCCGTATCGAAGAGGTGAGCGGCGTGCCGG
The DNA here is from genome assembly GCF_030332305.1 of Citrobacter sp. Ct235. Lineage (NCBI taxonomy): Bacteria > Pseudomonadati > Pseudomonadota > Gammaproteobacteria > Enterobacterales > Enterobacteriaceae > Citrobacter > Citrobacter sp. Ct235. Next base: position 1,347,690 of record NZ_JAOWIC010000049.1, on the reverse strand, counting down.
TGGTGCCACTGTATGACACGCCGCTGTCGGGTATTAACCGTCTGCTTAAGCGTGCGGAAGATATTGTGCTGGCATCGCTGATTCTGTTGCTGATCTCCCCGGTGCTGTGCTGCATTGCGCTGGCGGTGAAGCTGAGTTCGCCGGGGCCGATTATCTTTCGTCAGACCCGCTATGGCATGGACGGTAAACCAATCAAGGTGTGGAAGTTTCGCTCGATGAAGGTGATGGAAAACGACAAGGTCGTTACGCAGGCGACGCAGAACGATCCGCGCGTCACCCGCGTGGGGAACTTCCTGCGTCGTACCTCGCTGGATGAACTGCCGCAGTTTATCAATGTGCTGACCGGCGGGATGTCCATCGTCGGGCCGCGCCCGCACGCGGTGGCGCATAACGAACAGTATCGTCAGCTGATTGAAGGCTACATGCTGCGCCATAAGGTCAAGCCGGGGATCACCGGCTGGGCGCAAATCAACGGCTGGCGCGGTGAGACCGACACGCTGGAGAAAATGGAAAAACGCGTGGAGTACGATCTGGAGTACATCCGCGAGTGGAGCGTGTGGTTCGACATCAAGATCGTTTTTCTGACGGTGTTCAAGGGTTTTGTCAACAAAGCGGCGTACTGAGGAACGGTTATGAGCTTACGTGAAAAAACCATCAGCGGTGCGAAGTGGTCGGCTATCGCCACGGTGATTATCATCAGCCTGGGGCTTATCCAGATGACGGTGCTGGCGCGGATCGTCGATAACCACCAGTTCGGCCTGCTGACCGTATCGCTGGTGATCATTGCGCTGGCCGATACGCTGTCTGACTTCGGTATTGCCAACTCCATTATTCAGCGCAAGGAGATAAGCCATCTTGAACTGACCACGCTGTACTGGCTGAACGTTGGGCTGGGGATTGTTGTCTGTGTGGCGGTCTTCCTGCTTAGTGATGTGATTGGCAATGTGCTGCATAACCCGGATCTGGCGCCGTTGATTAAAACGTTGTCGCTGGCGTTCGTGGCGATCCCGCACGGACAGCAGTTTCGTGCACTGATGCAGAAGGAACTGGAGTTCAACAAGATTGGGATGATTGAAACCAGCTCCGTGCTGGCGGGCTTTACGTTTACCGTCATCAGCGCCCATTTCTGGCCGCTGGCGATGACCGCCATTCTTGGCTACCTGGTCAACAGCGCGGTACGCACGCTGCTGTTTGGCTACTTTGGTCGCAAGATCTACCGTCCGGGCCTGCACTTTTCGCTGGCGTCCGTTTCGTCGAATTTGCGCTTTGGCGCGTGGCTGACGGCGGACAGCATTATCAACTACGTCAATACCAACCTTTCCACGCTGGTACTGGCGCGCATTCTCGGGGCCGGTGTCGCGGGGGGCTATAACCTGGCGTACAACGTAGCGGTGGTGCCGCCGATGAAGCTCAACCCGATCATCACCCGCGTGCTGTTTCCTGCATTTGCCAAAATTCAGGACGACACACAGAAGCTGCGCGTGAACTTTTACAAGCTGCTTTCCGTGGTGGGGATCATTAACTTCCCGGCGCTGCTCGGCCTGATGGTGGTTGCCAATAACGTCGTGCCGCTGGTCTTTGGTGAAAAGTGGAACAGCATCATTCCCGTGCTGCAACTGCTGTGCGTGGTGGGGCTGCTGCGCTCGATCGGCAATCCGATTGGTTCGCTGTTGATGGCGAAAGCGCGTGTGGACATCAGCTTTAAATTCAATGTTTTTAAAACGTTCCTGTTCATCCCGGCGATTATTGTTGGCGGGCATATGGCGGGCGCCATCGGCGTGACGCTGGGCTTCCTGCTGGTGCAAATCATCAACACCATTCTGAGCTACTTCGTGATGATCAAACCGGTGCTGGGTTCCAGCTATCGTCAGTACATCCTGAGCCTGTGGCTGCCGTTGTATCTCTCACTGCCAACGCTGGCGGTGAGTTATGGGCTGGGCATTGCGCTACAGGGGCATCTGTCACTGGGCGTGCTGTTGGCGACACAGATTACCGCCGGTGTCCTGGCGTTCGCGGTGATGATCGTGCTCTCGCGCCACCCGCTGGTGGTGGAGATGAAGCGCCAGTTTTGCCGCAGCGAAAAAATGAAAGCCCTGCTTCGCGCAGGTTGAACCTTACCGCCGCCATCCGGCAAAACCATGCCTGATGACGCTGCGCTTATCAGGCCTACAGGCGCATGGCGCTTCGGTTATCGGACCGGCAAATAACGTTGTAGGCCGGATAAGGCGATAGCCGCCATCCGGCAAACCATGCCTGATGACGCTGCGCTTATCAGGCCTACGGGACGCATGGCGCTTCGGTTCTCGGACCGGCAAATAACGCTGTAGGCCGGATAAGGCGATAGCCGCCATCCGGCAAACCATGCCTGATGACGCTGCGCTTATCAGGCCTACGGGGCGCATGGCGCTTCGGTTATCGGACCGGGAAATAACGCTGTAGGCCGGATAAGGCGATAGCCGCCATCCGGCAACGATTTTACGAGGGTGAAATGAAATTACTGATTCTGGGCAACCATACCTGCGGCAACCGTGGCGATAGCGCGATTCTGCGCGGCCTGCTGGACGCCATTAACCGCCTCGAACCTGACGCGGAAGTGGACGTCATGAGCCGCTACCCGGTGAGTTCGTCCTGGCTTTTGAATCGTCCGGTGATGGGCGATCCGCTTTTTTTACAGATGAAACAGCACAACAGCGCGGCTGGCGTGGTGGGGCGGGTGAAAAAAGTCCTCCGCCGTCGCTACCAGCACCAGGTGCTGCTTTCCCGCGTTACCGATACCGGCAAGCTGCGAAATATCGCGATTGCTCAGGGCTTTACCGACTTCGTGCGTCTGCTCTCGGGCTATGATGCCATCATTCAGGTGGGCGGTTCGTTCTTCGTCGATCTGTACGGCGTCCCACAGTTTGAACACGCGCTGTGTACCTTTATGGCGAAAAAACCGCTGTACATGGTAGGCCACAGCGTGGGGCCGTTCCAGGATCCTCAGTTCAACCAGTTGGCTAACTACGTTTTCGGTCACTGTGACGCGCTGATCCTGCGCGAATCCGTCAGTCTGGAACTGATGAAACGCAGTGAAATCACCACGGACAACGTTGAACACGGCGTGGATACCGCGTGGCTGGTGGATCATCACGAGGCGGACTTTGAACCGGGGTATGCCGTTCAGCACTGGCTGACGGTGGCAGCGCAGCAGAAGACGGTGGCGATCACCCTGCGTGAACTGGCTCCGTTTGATAAACGTCTGGGCACCACTCAGCAGGCTTATGAGAAGGCCTTCGCCGGTGTGGTAAACCGCATTCTGGACGAGGGGTATCAGGTTATCGCGCTGTCCACCTGTACCGGCATCGACAGCTATAACAAAGACGATCGCATGGTGGCGTTGAATCTGCGCCAGCACGTCAGCGATCCGGCGCGCTACCACGTGGTGATGGATGAACTGAACGACCTTGAGATGGGCAAGATCCTTGGCGCATGCGACCTGACGGTCGGTACGCGCCTGCACTCCGCGATTATCTCGATGAACTTCGCAACGCCTGCGATTGCCATTAACTACGAACACAAATCGGCAGGCATCATGCAGCAGTTGGGGATGCCGGAGATGGCGATAGATATTCGTCACCTGCTGGATGGCAGTCTGCAAGCGATGGTGGCGGATACGCTGGGACAATTACCGCAGATCAATGAGCGTCTTGCACAGGCGGTGCGTCGCGAACGCGAGCAGGGATACCGCATGGTGGAATCGGTGTTAACACGCATCGGGGAGGGGAAATGAAGGTCAGCTTCTTTTTACTGAAATTTCCGCTGTCGTCGGAAACCTTCGTCCTCAATCAAATTACCGCGTTTATCGATATGGGCTTTGACGTTGAGATTGTCGCCCTACAGAAAGGCGATACGCAAAATACGCATGCCGCCTGGGAAAAATATGGTCTGGCGGCCAGAACACGCTGGTTGCAGGATGAACCGCAGGGACGCCTGGCAAAACTGCGCTCTCGGGCAATAAAAACGCTGCCGGGGTTGCACCGGGCGGCAACGTGGAAATCACTTAACTTCACCCGCTATGGTGATGAGTCGCGTAATCTGATCCTCTCGTCGATCTGTGCGCAGGTGAGTAAACCGCTGCGTGCGGATGTCTTTATCGCTCACTTCGGTCCGGCAGGCGTGACGGCGGCGAAGCTGCGCGAGCTGGGGGTCATTCAGGGCAAGATTGCAACGATTTTCCACGGCATCGATATTTCCAGTCGGGACGTCCTTAATCATTACACACCGGAATACCAGCAACTGTTCCGCCGTGGCGACCTGATGCTGCCGATTAGCGATCTCTGGGCTGGACGGCTGAGAAGCATGGGCTGTCCTCCCGAGAAGATCGCCGTTTCGCGAATGGGCGTGGATATGACGCGCTTTACGCACCGGCCGGTGAAAGCACCCGGCACGCCGCTGGAGATTATCTCTGTTGCACGACTGACCGAGAAAAAAGGGCTGCATGTGGCGATAGAGGCCTGTCGCCAGTTGAAGGAGCAGGGCGTGGCGTTTCGCTATCGCATTCTGGGCATGGGCCCCTGGGAGCGACGGTTGCGTACGCTGATTGAGCAGTATCAGCTTGACGATGTGATTGATATGCCGGGCTTTAAGCCCAGCCATGAAGTGAAAACGATGCTGGATAACGCGGATGTCTTTCTTCTGCCGTCGATCACCGGTGCGGATGGCGACATGGAAGGGATCCCGGTGGCGCTGATGGAAGCGATGGCGGTGGGGATCCCGGTGGTCTCTACCGTTCACAGCGGGATCCCGGAACTGGTGGATGCCGGAAAGTCCGGTTGGCTGGTGCCGGAAAACGATGCCCGGGCGCTGGCGCAACAGCTCGCCTCGTTCAGCCAATTTGACCGCCGTACGCTGGAACCCATTATTCAGCGCGCGCGTGAAAAAGTTGAACATGATTTTAATCAGCAGGTGATCAATCGTCAGTTGGCCTGCCTGCTGCAAACGATGTAAACCGAGGTTGTATGCCAGAGAAAACACTCTCCCGACGTACCTTCCTGACGGCAAGCTCCGCGCTTGCCGTACTTCCTGTCCTCCATTCTCCCTTTGCCCGCGCTATTGCGTCCCGTAAAACCGTCAACATTCAGGATTACGATGCGAAAGACTGGATTGCCTCGTTTAAACAGGCCTTTAACGACGCCGGGACCGTCGTGGTGCCGGCGGGACTGGTGTGTGAGAACATCAATACCGGTATTTTTATCCCGCCGGGTAAAACGCTGCATGTGCTGGGCCGTCTGAGCGGCAACGGGCGCGGTCGCTTTGTGCTCCAGGATGCCTGCCAGGTGACTGGAGAGAAGGGCGGCAGCCTGCACAATATCACGCTGGATGTCCGCGGTTCCGACTGCGCAATTACCGGTCTTACGATGAGCGGTTTCGGGCCGGTGACACAAATTTATATCGGCGGGAAAAAGCCGCGCGTGATGCGCAATCTGGTCATTGATAATCTCACTGTGACCCAGGCCAATTACGCGATACTGCGCCAGGGGTTCCACAATCAGGTTGACGGTGCGCGTATTACTCACTGTCGCTTCAGTGATTTGCAGGGGGACGCCATCGAATGGAACGTCGCGATTAACGACAGCAATATCCTGATTTCCGACCACGTGATTGAACGGATCAACTGTACCAACGGTAAGATTAACTGGGGGATAGGCATTGGGCTCGCGGGGAGCACTTATGACAACACCTATCCCGAACAGCAGACGGTCAAAAACTTTGTGGTTGCCAACATTACCGGATCAGATTGTCGGCAACTGGTGCATGTCGAAAACGGCAAACATTTTGTTATTCGCAATGTTAAGGCGAAGAACATCACCCCGGATTTCAGCAAGAAGGCGGGCATCGACAATGCGACAGTTGCCATTTACGGCTGCGATAATTTTGTGATTGATAATATCGACATGGTCAACAGTGCCGGGATGCTCATTGGCTATGGCGTGGTCAAAGGGAAATATCTCTCCATCCCACAAAATTTCAAACTCAATAATATCTCCCTCGATAACACGCAGCTTGAATACACATTGCGCGGCATTCAAATTTCGTCGGGTAATGCGACCTCTTTCGTTGCACTGACCAACATCGAGATGAAGCGGGCGACGCTGGAGTTGCACAATCAGCCCCAGCATCTCTTTCTGCGCAATATCAAGGTGATGCAGGAATCAGCAACCGGTCCGGCGCTGAAAATGCACTTTGACCTGCGTAAAGACGTACGCGGCAAGTTCATGGCAAAAGACGACACGTTGCTGTCGCTGGCGAACGTGCACGCGGTGAATGAGAAAGGGCAAAGCTCAGTGGATATCGACCGGATAAACCATCATGTAGTGAATGTTGATGCGATCAACTTCCGGCTACCGGAGGGGAGGGGGTGATTTGCGACCATTCCTGGCAAAACCGGTCCATACTTAAGATTATGGCTACTGCAATTTAACACCGAGCGGCGTAGCATCAGTCACAAAGCAGCAATGATTTCCTCAACTAATTCATGCTGGCTAAAACGAGTCAAAAGGCTATAATTCAGCAACCATTTACAGGTGGATGAAATAATGAGTAATTTGAAAGCAGTTATACCGGTAGCGGGTCTGGGTATGCACATGTTGCCAGCCACCAAGGCAATTCCCAAAGAGATGCTGCCGATCGTCGACAAGCCAATGATTCAATACATTGTTGACGAAATTGTGGCTGCAGGGATCAAAGAAATCCTCCTGGTGACCCACGCGTCTAAAAACGCCGTTGAGAACCATTTCGACACCTCTTATGAACTAGAGTCACTCCTTGAGCAGCGCGTGAAGCGCCAACTGCTGGCGGAAGTGCAATCCATTTGTCCTCCGGGCGTCACCATTATGAACGTGCGCCAGGCGCAGCCGTTGGGGTTGGGTCACTCTATTCTTTGCGCGCGCCCGGCAATTGGTGATAACCCTTTTGTAGTCGTACTGCCTGATATCGTCATTGATAGCGCCAGTGCCGACCCACTGCGTTATAACCTTGCTGCGATGGTTGCGCGCTTTGAAGAAACAGGGCGTAGCCAGGTGCTGGCGAAACGTATGGCGGGCGATCTTTCAGAGTACTCTGTTATCCAGACGAAAGAGCCGCTGGATAATGAAGGCAAGGTGAGCCGCATCGTCGAGTTTATCGAGAAACCGGATCAGCCGCAGACGCTGGATTCCGATCTCATGGCGGTAGGGCGTTATGTCCTCTCTGCGGATATCTGGGCCGAACTGGAAAGAACCGAGCCAGGAGCCTGGGGCCGTATCCAGTTGACTGATGCGATTGCAGAACTGGCGAAAAAACAGTCTGTTGACGCCATGCTGATGACCGGCGACAGCTACGACTGCGGCAAGAAATTGGGCTACATGCAGGCGTTTGTGAAATACGGACTGCGTAACCTGAAAGAAGGGCCGAAGTTCCGCAAAGGTATTGAGAAGTTGCTTAGCGAGTAATTATTCAGTCCTGCTAAGCGTGCGGATCCCCAGTAGCGGCAACAGATCATCCCGAGTGAAATGAAATTCATCAGGGATGAGAGTTGCCGTTTTTGCTTTTAAAAAGCATCCAAATTACAATGAGTTATATGTTGTGCTTTTGGACAGGCTGAGAAGGATTTCTGCTTGTTTCTGAGGACGATTAAGACGACAATTAACGATGCTTCATATGTTTTGAAATCACATCGTTTGTTTAAAATCTAACCACGCAGGCATTCACAATTTGATGCGCTCAGTGCACAGGTAGCTGTTAAGCCTGGGGCGGTAGCATTCCAAACAGTAAGATACTATGGTCCTTAAAAATATAGTGTGGCAGTTATTTGAGAAGATCGTGAGGTTGACGTTGACGGTCTTTGTTAGTGCTCTTTTAGCCAGATACCTTGGACCAAATGGCTTTGGCCAATATAATTTTTTAAATGCTCTTATTTCAATTGCGTTAGTTGTAACATCTCTTGGTTTTAACCGTATTCTGGTTAGAGAATCTACAGGATGCAAAGAGGAAAATGAACATATTGAATTAATTTCAACAGCATTTTACTTGAGATTATTGGCTTCATTGGTCGTTTTCGTTGTAATGTCATGGTTCTTTATTAATACCGATGGCCAAAATGCCTTTATATATTCAGTAGCGTTGACATCCATTATTTTTGTTTCCTTTGATGTAATAGATTATCACTTACAAGGGCAATCGATATTTAAAATTGCTACCAGTTGCAGGATTATCAGCTTTCTTATAGCTTCGTTATTAAGATTGTATCTGGTAGTAATTGAAAGTAACATAGCTTATTTCTATGCGACAATCTTACTTGAATATGCAATTGCAGGCATACTGCTGTATTTTATTGCCAGGTTCAGGTATTCGGATATCGCAAAGATCAGTATTAGAAAGATAAGCTTGGTCAAAGCTAAAACTTTATTAAATGAGTCCTGGCCTGAAATATTTGCCGGCTTCGGCGCGATAGTGTTTATGAAAATGGACCAAATAATGCTTCAGTATATGCTGGGTCCAGCAAGTGTAGGTATTTACTCAGCAGCTACAAGAATTAGTGAAGCATGGTACTTCTTACCAACGGCAATCGTCGCAGCAACCTTTCCTGTTTTCATGAAAAAATATAATGAAAGAGAACATGATCAAATTGTCCTTATACATGATCTTGGCTATGTAATGTCTCTGTTGGTATGGCTGTCAATTTTTGCAGGCATTGGTATTTCACTTTTGGGTGATCGTGTAATTGATCTACTATTTGGCCATGAATACAGTCAAAGTGGAGATATTCTTAAGCTACATGTATGGGGCGGGATATTCTTATGCATGGGGATAACGTCAGGTTCATGGTTAGTTGCTCAGAAGAGATTGAAACTTAATCTCTATCGGAATCTTTCAGGCCTGGTGCTAAATTTCTTTCTAAATATAATTCTTATACCTGTTTATGGTGTGACCGGAGCTGCAATCGCAACAGTTTCTGGTCTTGCTCTGGCTTTCCTCTTTTTTGATTTGCTAAATAAAGAACTACGAAAAATGTTCATTATAAAAATACAAGCTTTTTCTCCATTTCAGTTAATTAAATCTATTAAATTCTTTTTAAATATGAAGTGATGCCATGAAAATTACAAATATTATCGAGCGAATTAAACCTCTATTTATTGATGGGACAAAAGATCTCGTCAAACCCGTCGTAATACAATTCCCTGTAATTGATATTTGCAATTCTCGTTGCCAAATGTGCCGTATCTGGGAGAATAAAAAAAGCAATGATATCACAGTAGAACAATTAAAGCAGGGATTGAAAAATGAACTATTTAGCGAAGTAGCTTCGATAGGATTTAACGGTGGCGAACCTACACTGCGAGACGATCTCAGTGAAATAGTAGAAACTTGTATCGAATCACTTCCAAAATTAAAACAAATTTCTTTGATTACAAATGGATATAAATATCTCCAAGTCATTGAGCAGATAAAAAAAATTGGAGCTTTAATAGCATCAAAAGAAATCTATTTTGATGTCATGGTTTCACTTGATGGATTTGAATCGGTTCATGACAGAGTGAGAGGAAGGACAGGTAACTTCAAAAACTCCCAACATGTATTAGAATTCTTAAAAACAGCCGACTATGTGAGCAATATAAGAATTGGTTGTACCGTAATCAAGGAAAATGCATTTCATTTGCATGATCTTTTTGAATACTGTGTCAAAAATGATTTATATATTAAATATAGGCAAGGTGTTCCGCACAAACGTCTATATACTGAAAATCTCATCGAACCCTATGCATTAACTTTTGAAGAAAAATACGAATTTGTCGAGTTCCTTGAAGGATTAATTGAGCATTACGAAACTAGTTTGATGCAAAAATACTTCTATCGCTCGCTGATTGGACAGATAATTTATAACAAACCAAGAACTGCAGGATGTGACTGGCGACATCGTGGTGCTACTATCACTGCAAAAGGTGAGTTGGCATTTTGTGCTGTTGAAAGTAAAACACTGATGGAAGATATCTCTCAGGGGGATGCTAATAAAATTTATTTCCAGCATGAGCCACATTTAAAAGATATTATTGCTAATAAATGTGACAATTGTCATCATGACTATGTAGGGATGCCAAAGCCGGAAGAATATCGAAAGATATTTATGGAAAATATTAATGAAAGATTCAAAATAAAAACGACTCTTAAACGATTGCCTGGTTTTTCTGCTGTAAATAATTTTAGGAATATGCGTAATTATTCCAAAATGTTAGATAACTACCGCAACACGAAAGCAGTCGCTAATATTAAGCTTAAAGGCAATAACAAAGTATTAATCTGTGGTTGGTATGGAACCGAAACACTAGGAGACAAAGGCATTATTGCGGGTGTGATTAACTCGATGAGAAAAATCTATAATAATGACGTCACTTTCTATGTTGCTTCGTTATTCCCGTATGTCACCGAGATGACTCGGCGCCAAATGGTAGAGTTCAAAAATTGTCATATATTAACAATAGAACAATCTATTGCCGTTGCACCAGATATGGATTGCGTGGTATTCGGCGGCGGACCGCTTATGGCAATAGATGCAATCGGCCCTATGCAGGTAATATTTGAAAGAGCAAAACAAGCTGGTGTGAGAACTGGCGTTACTGGCTGTGGCGTAGGTCCACTAGGCGACAAAAGATATAACGACAGTATCAAGCATATTTTGGACCTTTCTGATTTTAGAATTTATCGTGATGAAAAATCCAAGTTAAATGCGATATCACTTGGTGTCGATGCACATGAGGATCTGGTTGCGGAAGATCCTGCATTCACCTGGTTGAAGTCTTTCCATGACAACTATATTTCAGTGCAGGATGAGCAGATCAATCAAGACAGTTCTGAAAATAAAACATTGCTTTTAGGGTTACGCGATTTTCCATGGAAAGAATACGCGAAACATCTCTCAGAGGATGAATGTATAACTATCAAGGATAATTACGAGAGAGCAGTGGTAGCTGCACTTCAAATGCTAATATCTAATAATAAAAATATTATTATTAAACCTTTACCGATGTGTACTAACCACTTTGGATCTGATGACAGATGGTTCTATCGTAAATTATTTAGACATACGACCATTCCAGCAGAGAATATAGATTTCTCTCTATGTGGCAGAGAGATGGCACCTGTCGAATATTGCAATGAGTTTATGAAAGCTGATGGTCTGCTCGCAATGCGTTTCCATTCTCTGGTCTTTGGACTTTCGTTAGGTACCCCTTCACTGGCACTTGATTATACTCTTGGCAAAGGAAAGGTTAAGTCGCTGGCAGAACGGTATGGGGTTGATGTAGTCTCTTTATCGGATATTACCGCAGATAAAATTGTTGCTGGAATTAATGAAATTTTCAACAAGCCCCGTCAACAAAACAATAAGCAAATTCTTGATAATCTTACTTTCTTTAAATCATTGAACTCAGTTATAGGGAAGTAAAAATTGAAAGTTTTACACGTATGCTACAGTGACTTTGACGGTGGAGCTGCTAAGGCAGCGAATCGGTTGCATCAGGCCCAATTGAAGGAAGGTATTAATAGCTCTATGCTAGTTGTTAACAAAGTTACTGCAGATAAAACAGTAATATCAGTTAACAAAATGAGTATGATTAGAGTTAAAGTAATTTCTTTAGTCTCAAGGTTTTTACTTTCAAAATTTAAAGATAGCAATCCGGTAAAGCATTCATTAAATATTATCCCAACCGGTGTTGGAAAAATAATCAATAATCTGAATCCAGATGTTGTGAACTTGCATTGGATCGGTGATGGTATGATTTCAATCGGTGAAGTGGCAAAAATAAAAGCCCCGATTGTTTGGACAATGCATGACATGTGGGCCTTCTCAGGTTGCGAGCACTATGATAGCTATCCAGAATTATTACGCTACCAAGACAATTACACATCCAGAAAAAGTGTCAAGGGTTTCGATTTAAACCGCTATGTTTATCGGTTAAAACTAAGAAAATGGAAAAGCAAAAAAATTCAATTTGTTTCTCCAAGTAAATGGCTTGGAGACTGCGCGGCTAAAACTGAAATAGCAAAAGGGAAAAAAATTCATATCATTCAGAATACAATAGATCATTCTGTCTATATGCCCGTTAAAAAAGAGATAGCCAGAGAGCTTCTTGAACTTCCTGCGGATAAGAAAATAATTCTCTTTGGTGCTATGGCAAGCACTACAGATACCCGGAAAGGTTTCTCACTATTAGATGGGGCTATAAAGTTTCTTAGTGAAAATTATAGTTCAGATTATGCGCTCGTTGTTTTTGGCGCTGATAAGCAACCACCGGCACATAAGTATGGATTCGATATATACAATCTTGGTGTGTTTAGAGATGAGCTATCGTTGCGGTTATTATATTCAGCAACAGATGTATATGTTGCTCCATCATTACAGGATAATTTGCCCAATACAATTGTCGAGTCCTTGGCAGTTGGTACGCCGTGTATAGCCTTCAATATAGGTGGAATGCCTGATTTATTGAATGATGCAAAAATGGGGGAGTTAGTTGAAGAGATTAATTCTGAAAGTTTAGGGGAAGCGATAAATAGGGTCTTAGAGGCTGAGGCCGAACATGAATATATCAGGAATAAATCATTAGATATGCGGGCAGAGGAATATATTGTCAGTCAATATAAGATGGTGTATTCCAATGTCTGATAGAACACTGTTATTTTTATTGATACTGTCACCTTTGATCTATCTGACAGGAGGTGTGGAGCATGTCACACCTTTGTCGATAGCAAATTTTTTGAATCTTCCATCACTTTCAGCAATTAATTATCTTTCCTATTTGCTTATTATTTTTTGTTTAATTGTAGTTGCCGCAAAAGATCCTGGTAAAATAATACCACTGCTCATGCTATTTGTTATTATGGTTTCAATCCTTTTTCGTGAAAGTTCGGTCAAGGATGCAATGGTTTCATTCGTCTCTCAGTTGTTAATTATTTCACCATTGTTGCTTATGATTGGTTGTTCATTGAAAATTAAACATGAATCTCTGATTAAAATAATTAATATTTACGTACTATACGTCGCCCTGTGTATTATCTTGCATTATGTTTTCGTCTCTTATTATCTTTTAGTCGGAGTATCATTACCGAATGAAAGAGCCGTCGGAATATTTAAGAATCCCAATCATCTGGCAGTGTTTGCAATCGCTACATTGATTATCTTTTATCAGTTGGCACTGCAAGGGGTCTATACAAAGAAGAAAGTCATATCTGTAGAGTTGTTAGTCGCATTTGTTATCTATATTTCAGGTAGCCGTTCTGCGCAACTGTTTTTTGTCATGTTAATAATGTTCCATTCCTTCTTTTTTAATCGTCGACTCTTTATGTTATATGTCATGCTGTCTATATTTGGAATGATACTAATCATTTCATCAGATGTAGGAGTTGAAAAGATTGAGACTCTATTAACGAAACGTGAAGTTCATGATATTGCCGAGGCTGGCAACATGCGTATGACCATCCTCTATGAAATGCTGCATAATTTTTCTCTATCTGAAATGATTTTTGGCAAAGGAAGTGGTGAAGGTAGTGCGTTATTTATTAGCAACCAAGTTTCAAATAATGAGAAGGTTGTTTGGCTGGACAGTAATATTAATACATTAACATATACGTTTGGACCACTATTCACAAGCTTGGTAGTCGTAATATTGAGTTGCCAGATAATGTACAAAGCAGGTTTCAATATCATAAATATGTATCGCTATCTTTTTGTTGCTTATTTCATGTGGTTTATCAACATTGGCGAGTTTTTCCCAATAATATTTATGCTTTTACTGAGCACATACAAGTCACAGAGAATAAAAAATTATGATTTCAATAGTCACTGTTAATTATAACTCTAAGTCAGAACTGGAAAAAACTTTAAATACTATTGGTAATCAAAATGGCAATAATGTTATAGAAGTTATTGTTGTAGATGGTGGCTCTTCTGATGGATCACAACTTGTTGTGAAAGAACAGTTTAGCGATCTTGTTGATGTTCTAATTTCAGAGAGAGATGCTGGTATTTATGATGCAATGAATAAGGGGATAAAATGTGCAAAATTTGATTGGATTTACTTTTTGAATGCTGGAGATTGTTTTGCCTCCGATGATGTACTCTCTAAAGTAATCGAGCTTATAAAAAATAATGTTGAATACAACTTTATCTATGCACCTTATATTAGTGATGGTAAAATTGATGATTCGCAACAGTTGACTATAGATTATCTCACATCGCACATGATTAATCATCAAAGCATCTTATTCAATAAAGAACTTTTTGATGAGTATCTCTACGATACTAGTTATCGCTACTGTGCAGATTATGCTCATCTATTGAAGGCCTTTAAGCGTTTAAAAAGCTTAAAGGCCGATTTCGTAATAGCAAACTATGATTCTAATGGAATTAGTTCGTCAGAAGAAAATAAATCGAAAATGTGGAAGGAAAGATTAAGAGCAATAATTGAATCACAACTTCCGGTTGTGGAAAAATTATTACTTTCCAGGAGGGGGGTCATAGCATACCCATATCATCTAATGAAAGGATTTATTTCTCCCAATGAAAGAAAAAAATAACAAAGAGAGCATTGCTATCGCATTTTGCTCCTTATATAAAGATTGGGTGTTGCATAAAGAAAATATTATCAAATCATTTCATAACCTGAATGACGCTTTCCGTGGGAAATGTTTTTTTATTCTTTGTATTCAAGACTTCGGCGATAACACTATCGACTTAAACCTCGGATTGCAGAATTACAATGTAATTTATTTGGCTGAAGTCGGTATTTCTCTTGCAAGGAATAGATGTGTTGATGAAGCTCAGTCAATAAATTGCAAATGGATAATGTTTCATGATGCCTCTATCTATTGGACAGCTAATGCTGCAAAATTTATTTATGAACAAAGATTTTCAGAAATACCTCCGAAATTGAAATTAAGATTCGGTGAGATAAGTGACTGTGAAATTGGTAATTACGAATTTTCTATTAAAAATATCAATCCTATCTATGATACTTATGTAGGTTCAATGCTTTTAAATTTAAATGTCATCGATTCTTTACGTTTCAATGAACTACATGGACCAGGTGATAAAACGATTTATAAAAGTGGTGAGGATGTATTGTTTTCTTTTGATTACTTTTTCCAAAAAGGCAATTTTAAAGTTTGTGAAGCAAATGAATTAGAAATCTATCACCCTCCCAGATCAAGTGATTTTGAAAAACATAAGGTTTATGCCAGAGGCCAAGGGCGTGTGTTTAGGGTTTTGCTCGCCAAATATTTTTCTCTTCAGCTGGTTTTCGATAGTATTCTTTTTTTTGGGAATGCTGTTTTCAGGTGTGTTTTATTTAAAAAGAACTCTTTTACTATTCTACGTGAAAGGATAGTTGGATTTTTTGATGAGGTATAGAATGAAAAAGGCTTTAATTACTGGTGTTACTGGTCAAGATGGTTCCTATTTGGCTGAGTTTCTTCTTGAGAAAGGCTATGAGGTTCATGGTATTAAACGTCGTGCTTCATCTTTTAATACTGAGCGTGTAGACCATATCTATCAAGATCGACATAATGAAAAACCGAACTTTTTCCTACATTATGGCGACTTGACTGATACATCGAATCTTATCCGTTTGATTAAAGAGATTCAGCCGGATGAAGTTTATAACCTGGGTGCACAATCTCATGTAGCCGTATCTTTTGAATCACCGGAATATACTGCAGATGTAGATGCTATGGGTACTCTGCGTTTGCTTGAAGCTATCCGAATTTGCGGCTTAGAAAAGAAAACTCGTTTCTACCAGGCGTCAACTTCAGAGCTGTATGGTCTGGTACAAGAAATACCACAGAAAGAAACAACGCCATTCTATCCTCGCTCCCCATACGCTGTTGCAAAACTCTACGCCTACTGGATTACAGTCAATTACCGTGAGTCTTATGGCATGTATGCCTGTAATGGTGTTCTTTTTAACCATGAATCACCACGCCGCGGTGAAACATTTGTCACTCGCAAAATTACTCGTGCGATAGCCAATATTTCTCAAGGAATCGAAAAGTGCCTGTATCTTGGCAATATGGATTCCCTGCGCGACTGGGGCCATGCGAAAGATTATGTCCGCATGCAATGGATGATGCTCCAACAAGATCAGCCTGAAGATTTTGTCATCGCTACAGGCAAACAAATTTCTGTTCGTGAATTTGTTCGCATGTCTGCTAAAGAAGTTGGGCTTGAACTTGAATTTAGGGGCGAAGGTGTAGATGAAATTGCAACTGTTATCAGCAAAACTTCAGATTGCGCCATTGGTGTGAATATTGGCGATATTATTGTCCGCGTTGATCCTCGTTACTTCCGCCCTGCAGAAGTTGAAACTTTGCTTGGTGACCCAACGAAGGCTAAAAATGTACTGGGTTGGGTGCCTGAAATTACCGTGGAAGAAATGTGTGCAGAGATGGTTGCTAACGATTTAGCGAAAGCCAAGCAGCATGCATTGCTAAAAAGCCATGGTTATGATGTCGCAGTTTCACTGGAGCGCTAATCTGATGTCTAACAAACGTGTTTACGTTGCTGGCCATCGAGGCATGGTGGGTTCGGCAATTTGTCGTGAGCTTGGCTCTCGCAGTGATATCGAACTGGTGCTGAGAACGCACGAAGAATTAGATTTAACTTCACAACCAGACGTTCAGGAATTTTTTGCTACTACAAAAATTGATGAAGTGTATCTTGCAGCAGCAAAAGTCGGGGGGATTCATGCTAATAATACCTATCCTGCTGAATTCATTTATGAGAATCTAATGATCGAAAGTAATATCATTCACTCCGCGCATTTAGCGGGTGTGCAAAAATTACTCTTCTTAGGTTCAAGCTGTATTTATCCTAAACTCGCAAAACAGCCTATGCAAGAATCGGCACTGTTGACAGGGATTCTTGAAGCAACAAATGAACCTTATGCTATTGCTAAAATAGCCGGCATTAAATTGTGTGAATCCTATAATCGACAATATGGTCGTGATTACCGTAGCGTAATGCCGACGAACCTTTATGGGATGAATGATAACTTCCACCCGCAAAATTCTCATGTTATTCCAGCTCTGATGCGTCGCTTCCATGAAGCCAAAGAGCAAAATGCCCCAGAAGTGGTTGTTTGGGGGACGGGTACACCTATGAGAGAGTTTCTGTACGTTGATGATATGGCCGCTGCGTCAATCTATGTGATGGAACTCGATGAATCAGTGTACCAGGAGCATACCGATCCGATGCTATCGCACATCAACGTTGGTACGGGTGTTGATTGTACTATTCGCGAAATGGCGGAAACAATAGCAACGGTTGTTGGCTACAACGGCAATATTGTTTTTGACGCTTCAAAACCTGATGGTACACCACGTAAGCTAATGGATGTTTCGCGTCTGGAAAAATTGGGTTGGAAATTCCACTATAATTTAAAAGATGGCCTGGAGTTAACTTACAAGTGGTATTTGGCAAACCTCTACTCATTCCGGGGATAGTGCATGAGCAAGAGATTGGATCAAAATTTATTCTCAACTATCGTTGAGAATACGCCGCTAATCTCGATAGATCTCATCGTAGTGAATAATGAAGGAAACGCGCTGCTTGGGCAGCGCCAAAACCGACCAGCACAAAATTATTGGTTTGTGCCTGGTGGGCGAATCTTCAAGGATGAATCTTTCGAAACGGCATTTAAACGAATCACGAAGGAAGAGCTTGGGAAAGAAGTATGCCTGAATGAGTCGACATTCCTGGGGGTATATGAGCACTTTTACAGTGATAATTTTACCGGGGCTGATTTTACAACCCACTATGTCGTCCATGGCTACAGATTAGAACTTGAACTTTTGGCTCCTGAGTTGCCGCGTACTCAACACACCGCGTATCAGTGGTTTGATATCCAGACTCTTCTCAGTAGTAATATAGTGCATCAGTACACCAAAAATTATTTCTTATCAAGGTAATAGATATGCTTCTTCCTGTCATAATGGCCGGTGGCTCGGGGACCAGACTTTGGCCTCTTTCTCGCACACTTTATCCAAAACAGTTTCTCTCGCTTAATACTCGTTTCACAATGCTACAGGAGACCTTACGTCGCCTTGAGAACGTTGAGCATAGCCCGGCGCTGGTCATTTGTAATGAGTCTCATCGCTTTATTGTGGCAGAACAGTTGCGTAAAGAAGGGCTCAAGCATAGCGGGATCTTACTTGAACCTGCCGGACGTAACACCGCGCCAGCGGTTGCATTAGCCGCTTTGCAGGCCGTTTCATTGGGTGAAGATCCTATTTTGCTGGTGCTTGCCGCCGATCATGAAATCCAGGATGAAGATAGTTTCAGACAGGCTGTGTCGCATGCCAAGAAATTTGCAGAAGAAGGTAAATTGGTGACATTTGGAATTGTCCCTACTGCGCCGGAAACGGGATACGGCTATATCAAAACCGGAGAAAAGCTCGATGGTGAAGGGTATAGAGTCGCTGCATTTGTTGAGAAACCTGAGCTTGAACTGGCGAATCAATACGTTAACCATGGAGGGTATTTGTGGAATAGCGGTATGTTTATGTTTAAAGCCTCGGCTTTTATCAATGAACTCCGCCAGTTCCGCCCCGATATCCTTCAGGCGTGTGAGATGTCTTTGACGTCATCCAGCCAGGATCTCGATTTTATTAGAGTGGACAAAGAAGCTTTTGATTGCTGTCCTGAAGAGTCAATTGACTACGCGGTGATGGAGAAAACAACGGATGCTGTTGTGGTGCCTTTGGATGCGCGATGGAGCGATGTAGGTTCCTGGTCTGCGTTGTGGGAAATTAGCCAAAAAGACACTAACGGGAATGCAATACGAGGGGACGTACTTTTAGAGGATGCTTCTGATAGCTACCTTTATTCACAACATCGTCTAATAGGTGTTGTTGGTGTGAAAGATCTGGTCGTCGTGGAGACGAAAGATGCGGTTCTTGTCGCGCATTAAGATAAGGTTCAGCAAGTTAAAGGTATTGTCGCTCAACTCAAGAAGCTGAATCGTTCTGAATACTTACAGCATCGTGAAATTTTCCGCCCTTGGGGAAGTCATGACACTATTGCTGAAGGACAACGCTATCAGGTAAAACATGTTATTGTTCTTCCTGGTCAGATTACGGCAAAACAAATTCATTTTCATCGTACAGAGCATTGGGTTGTCGTGTCTGGAACAGCGAAAGTTCATCTTGAAGACAAAACATATCTGGTCTCTGAAAATGAATCGACCTATATTCCTGTCGGTGTACCTCATGCAATTGAAAACCCTGGCAAGATACCTCTTGAAATTATTGAGGTCAGATCGGGTGTATATCTTGAAGAGGATGATGTGGTCAGAGTGTCATCTTCTGGAGTGGGTTATTAATGCGGATTTCCATAATTACAGCAACGTATAATAGCGAAAAAACGCTGATCGATACTCTTCGTTCTCTGGAGAATCAGACTTATACCGATATTGAGTACATTATCGTTGACGGAGCTTCGAAAGATAATACTATTCAGCTAATCAAAGATAACTGTACGAAAGTCTCTAAAATAATTTGTGAGTCTGACCAGGGAATATATGATGCACTTAATAAAGGTATCAATGCTGCCACGGGTGATGTTATTGGATTTTTGCATTCGGATGACCTGCTAGCCTATAACGAGGCATTGGCTGATATAGCCAATACCTTCGAAACAACAGGTAGTGATGCTGTATATGGCGATCTGGAGTATGTTTCGCAGGAGGATACGGGTAAACGCATCAGAATGTGGAAAAGCGGTCCTTTCAGCCGCACCAAAATGCGGTTAGGCTGGATGCCACCACATCCCTCTTTTTACATGAAACGTTCATGCTACATTGAATATGGTGGTTTTAGCCTCGACTACCGTATTTCAGCTGATTACGACTCTCTTTTGCGATATATATTGAAAAGTGGCATTGGAATGGCTTATCTCCCTAAAGTTCTCGTGAAAATGAGGGTCGGGGGGATTAGTAATCGCTCATTATCTTCAATGATGAGTAAGTCGATGGAAGATGTCAGGGTTATGAAGAAAAATGGGATTATATGGCCGCTGGCGTTGGCCTATAAAAATCTTTCCAAAATTCCTCAATTCATAAAGAAATAACAAATATGTTAACTGCTAGTAAAGTAATTAATGAAAGTGGAATCGCTTTCGGTACCAGTGGCGCTCGTGGTCTGGTAGTTGATTTCACGCATAATGTTTGTGCCGCTTTCGCGCATGCTTTTCTTCAGGTTACCAGTGACAAATTTGAGTTCAAAACAGTCGCTCTGGCAATTGATAATCGACCAAGCAGCTATGAAATAGCTCAAGCCTGCGCAGCTGCAATTAAACAGCATGGGTTTCAGATTGAATATCATGGTGTTATTCCGACCCCTGCATTAGCGTATTATGCCATGCAGAATGATATGCCCTGCATCATGGTGACAGGGAGTCACATTCCGTTCGACCGTAATGGCCTGAAATTTTATCGTCCAGATGGAGAAATTTCCAAAGAAGATGAGCTGGCTATTATCGGCAGCACTTTCGAGTTTTCCCCAGTGGAACAACTTCCTGAATTGCAAATCAGCTCTCTGGGAGCTGAAGCTTATGTTTCCCGGTACACATCACTCTATGCTGATAAGATTTTAGCCGGAAAGCGCATTGGCATTTACGAACATTCAAGTGCTGGCAGGGATCTTTACGCGCCATTATTCCAGGAACTTGGCGCTGAAGTGATTTCTTTAGGAAGAAGCGATGAGTTTGTTCCTATCGATACTGAAGCAGTCAGTGAAGAAGATCGGTTGCTTGCAAAAGGTTGGGCGGAACAGTTTAAACTTGACGCGATTTTTTCAACAGATGGTGATGGTGACAGACCTTTAGTCTCTGATGAAACCGGTAATTGGCTGCGTGGCGATATACTGGGTTTGCTGACGGCAAACGCGCTGGGCATTGAGGCTCTTGCCATCCCAGTTAGTTGTAACACAGCGATCGAATTATCTAATAAATTCAAAACGGTGACGCGTACAAAAATTGGTTCCCCGTACGTTATCGCTGCGTTTAATTCTCTGGTAAATCGTTATTCAAACGTTGCGGGATTCGAAGCTAATGGTGGTTTCCTGCTGGCATCGGACTTAACAATCAACGGTAAACGTCTTAGGTCTTTACCTACGCGAGATGCGGTATTGCCTGCGTTGATGTTATTGGCTGCTTCCAGGAACAAGAAAATTTCACAACTTGTCGACCAACTGCCTCAACGATTCACCTGGTCCGACAGAGTGAAAGATTTCCCTTCAGAAAAAAGCCAACAAATTATTACTGAAGCACTGATTTCGCCAGAGCAACTCTTAACTAAGCTCGGATTAGCTTCTGTTAAATGTGTCAGCATTGATCAAACTGATGGTGTGAGAATAACGCTTGATTGCTCGGATATTTTCCATCTCCGTCCATCAGGTAATGCCCCTGAATTGCGCTGTTATGCAGAAGCGAGTACAGAGATAAAAGCTAAAGAGTATGTGGAACAAATTCTGCACAAAGTTATTACGCTGAACTAAGATTTCTTTTTCTGATAAGAACATATAAATCCACGTAAATGCTTCATTCCTGTGTGACATACACTGATAAGAGGCGATTATCATAAGATAAGGGCATCTTACACTACACAGTCTCCTGCAACCTGAGTTAACATCTAAGCCACATTTCAAGCCGCGCATGAGTCGCGCGGTGACCACACCTGACAGGAGTATGTAATGTCTAAGCAACAGATCGGCGTCGTCGGCATGGCAGTGATGGGGCGCAACCTGGCGCTCAACATCGAAAGCCGTGGTTATACCGTCTCCGTGTTTAACCGCTCCCGTGAAAAGACCGAAGAAGTGATTGCCGAGAACCCGGGCAAGAAACTGGTGCCTTACTACACGGTGAAAGAGTTTGTTGAATCCCTCGAAACGCCTCGTCGTATCCTGTTAATGGTGAAAGCGGGTGCGGGTACCGATGCTGCCATTGATTCTCTGAAACCGTATCTGGATAAAGGCGACATCATCATTGATGGTGGCAATACTTTCTTCCAGGACACCATTCGTCGTAACCGCGAACTTTCTGCTGAAGGTTTCAACTTTATCGGTACGGGTGTTTCCGGTGGTGAAGAGGGCGCGCTGAAAGGGCCGTCTATCATGCCTGGCGGCCAGAAAGAAGCGTACGAACTGGTAGCACCGATTCTGACTAAGATCGCGGCTGTCGCTGAAGATGGCGAGCCTTGCGTGACTTACATCGGTGCAGATGGCGCAGGCCATTATGTGAAAATGGTTCACAACGGTATCGAATATGGCGACATGCAACTTATTGCTGAGGCCTATTCCTTGTTGAAAGGTGGTCTGAATCTCCCTAATGAAGAGCTGGCCAGCACCTTTACTGAGTGGAACAATGGTGAGCTGAGCAGCTACCTCATTGACATCACTAAAGACATCTTCACCAAAAAAGATGAAGAGGGTAAATACCTCGTTGATGTCATTCTGGACGAAGCGGCTAACAAAGGGACCGGTAAATGGACCAGCCAGAGCTCTCTGGATCTCGGTGAACCGCTGTCTTTGATTACCGAATCGGTCTTTGCGCGATACATCTCCTCACTGAAAGATCAGCGCGTTGCGGCCTCTAAGGTCCTGACAGGTCCGAAAGCGCAACCTGCGGGGGATAAAGTTGAGTTTATTGAGAAAGTGCGCCGTGCGCTGTACCTCGGTAAAATCGTTTCCTATGCGCAGGGCTTCTCTCAGCTGCGTGCAGCGTCTGATGAGTACAACTGGGATCTGAACTATGGAGAAATCGCGAAGATTTTCCGTGCAGGCTGCATCATTCGTGCGCAGTTCCTGCAGAAGATCACGGATGCCTACGCGAAAAATGCAGGTATTGCCAATCTGCTGCTGGATCCGTACTTCAAGAATATTGCTGATGAGTATCAGCAGGCGCTGCGTGATGTCGTCGCCTACGCCGTACAGAATGGCATTCCGGTACCCACTTTCTCCGCCGCCGTGGCCTACTACGACAGCTACCGTGCAGAGGTATTGCCGGCCAACCTGATCCAGGCGCAACGTGACTACTTTGGTGCGCATACCTATAAGCGTACTGATAAAGAAGGTGTTTTCCATACCGAATGGATGGATTAATCACTTTGTTTGTCAAAAAGCCCGGTTTTGACCGGGCTTTTTTTTATCCTGATTCTTATTGCATAATCTCATTGCTTAATATTAACTTAATATTATCCATTTAGGATGATAAAGAAAATCCTAATTGTATTAGGCTTCGTTGACACATTATTCGCTCAGACGCTAAAACAATAATAACGTGTCAGGATGCGAATACATCATGATGTCTAATTAAGTTAATTCTGAGAGTATGCAATGAAAATTACCATCTCCGGTACCGGGTATGTTGGCCTATCCAATGGTCTGTTAATCGCACAGCATCATGATGTTGTTGCGCTAGACATCATCCCTTCTCGTGTCGAAATGTTGAATGATCGGATATCTCCGATTGTCGATAAAGAAATTCAACAGTTCTTAAAGTCGGAGAAAATTAGGTTTAAGGCTACATTAGATAAACAGGATGCCTATCGAAACGCGGATTACGTTATTATTGCAACACCGACCGATTATGATCCGAAGACCAATTATTTCAATACTTCAAGCGTAGAGTCAGTCATTCAGGATGTAATCGAGATTAATCCAGATGCCGTGATGATTATTAAATCCACCGTTCCGGTTGGATTTACCGCAGCGATGGGGGAGAAGTTTAAAACGAAGAATATTATTTTTTCCCCCGAGTTTCTGCGTGAAGGTAAGGCACTTTATGACAACCTGCATCCGTCTCGTATTGTCATCGGCGAGCGCTCTGAAAGAGCTGAGCGTTTTGCTGCATTGCTTCAGGAAGGGGCGGTGAAGCGGGATATCCCAACGTTGTTTACGGATTCTACCGAAGCGGAAGCGATCAAGCTTTTTGCCAACACCTATCTGGCGATGCGTGTTGCCTATTTTAACGAACTCGATAGCTATGCTGAAAGTTTAGGTTTAAATACCCGTCAGATCATCGAAGGCGTTTGTCTGGATCCACGTATTGGCAACCACTATAACAATCCCTCATTTGGTTACGGCGGTTATTGCCTGCCAAAAGACACCAAACAGCTTCTGGCTAATTATCACTCAGTACCGAACAATATTATTTCCGCTATCGTTGATGCCAACCGCACCCGCAAAGACTTTATCGCCGATGCCGTTCTTGCCAGAAAGCCAAAAGTCGTGGGGATTTATCGTCTGATTATGAAGAGTGGCTCGGATAACTTCCGCGCATCTTCCATTCAGGGGATCATGAAACGTATTAAAGCTAAAGGTGTTGAAGTGGTGATTTATGAGCCGGTGATGCAGGAAGAGGCGTTTTTTAACTCTCGTATCGAGCGTGATTTAACGCAGTTTAAGCAACAGGCGGACGTAATCATCTCGAACCGTATGGCAGAGGAACTCAAAGATGTGTCCGAAAAAGTCTATACCCGGGACCTCTTTGGGAGTGATTGACCTGTAAGCCAGAGGGAACGGATTCCCTGACAATGGGGTAAAACCTACCAGAATTTTCACTATCATATAAAATTTCCTATAGCATAAATTACGTTTCCCGATAAACTGTGGCGGGATTAGAGCTTTCTTATTTAGGGCAGTGATGACAGTGGAAAATAACAACATGTCCGGACGTAGCAACGAACCGGAACAGATTGATTTGATTGATTTAGTTGTGCAATTGTGGCGAGGCAAAGTGACAATAATCATCTGTATTATTGTAGCTATTGTTCTGGCTGCGGGTTACCTGGTGGTAGCGAAAGAGAAATGGACTTCGACGGCGATAATCACTCAGCCTGATGCGGGTCAGTTAGCGACCTATACCAATGCCATGAGTATCCTTTACGGTCAGGATGCGCCGAAAGTGAATGATGTTCAGTCCGGTGTTATTGGGCGTTTTAACTCGGCATTTGCCGCGCTTTCTGAAACGCTTGATAATCAACAACAACCAGAGAACCTGACTATTGCCGCGTCTGTTAAAGGTCAGTCTCTACCACTAAAGATCACCTACCAGGCAACAACTGCTGAATCCGCACAAAAAACGTTGGCCCAGTATATTCAACAGGTCGATGAAGCGGTCTCTAAAGAAATCAATACTGACCTCGCGATGAGTATTAAAACGCGTACTTCTGATTTAGAGCATTCACTTGAAGCGCAGGAAAAGGTCGCAAGGGAACAAAAAGCACTCAATATTGCGCAGATCAACCAGGCACTGTCCGTTGCAAAGCAGGCAAATATTAAACTTCCTAAGATTCAACTGACCGATCAAGTTTCCCCTGACACCATGTTTATGTTGGGTAGCGATGCGCTTTCATCGATGGTAAATAATGAAGCGACTCGGCCATTAACGTTCTCTGATGACTATTACCTGACCCGTCAGAACCTGTTGTCGGTTAAGGCGCTGAAGGTCGATACGGACAGCATTCATGCCTATCGTTACGTGATGAAACCAACGTTACCGATTCGTCGCGACAGTCCGAAAAGGGCAATTACTCTGGTACTGGCGGTACTGCTCGGTGGAATGGTTGGCGCCGGTGTCGTACTGGGACGCAATGCACTGCGTAACTACAAGCCAAAAGCGCAGTAATCTGATTTATATAATAAAAAAACCGGGCCTCGCCCGGTTTTTTTACGCCTTAAGATCATTGATGCCGCTTGCGCAGATTCTCAATGACCGTTGTCAGGTCGAGATCCTGATCCTGCAGCAGAACCAGCAGGTGATACATCAAATCCGACGCTTCATTGGTCAGTTCAAATCGGTCATGCACCGTGGCGGCCAGTGCGGTTTCGACACCTTCTTCACCCACTTTTTGGGCGATACGCTTGGTGCCGCTGGCATAGAGTTTCGCGGTATAGGAACTCGCCGGGTCGGCCGTTTTTCGCTCGGCTAACAGTTGTTCAAGCTGATACAGGAACAGCCACTGATGACTGGTCTCGCCGAAGCAGCTGCTGGTGCCTTTATGGCAGGTGGGTCCGATCGGATTCACCAGCGCCAGCAGGGTATCGTTATCACAATCTGGCGCAATGCTGACGACGTTCAGAAAGTTTCCTGACGTCTCGCCTTTGGTCCACAGGCGCTGTTTGGTGCGTGAGAAGAAGGTGACTTTGCCGGTTGCAAGGGTTTTATCCAGCGCGTCTGGGTTCATATATCCCAGCATCAACACTTCACCGGACACCGCGTGCTGCACGACGACAGGCATCAGTCCGTCGGTTTTTTCCCAGTCCAGTTGGCTGCGTTGTTGCTCTGTTAACATATCCTGATCTCCACGCCCTGTGTTGCCAGGTACGTTTTTAATTCACCAATATTAATGATTTGCTTGTGGAAGACGGAGGCGGCAAGCGCACCGTCGACATCGGCATCGCGGAAGGCCTCAAGGAAATGTTCCATGGTGCCTGCGCCACCGGAGGCGATCAGCGGCACGCGGCATACTGCGCGCACTTTTTTCAACTGCTCCAGGTCGTAGCCGTTACGCACGCCGTCCTGGTTCATCATGTTAAGGACGATTTCGCCGGCACCGCGCTTTTGCACTTCCTGCACCCAGTCGAGGGTTTCCCAGGTGGTGACGCGGGTGCGGCTTTCATCGCCGGTATACTGGTTGACATGGTACTTGCCGGTTTGCGCGTCAAACCAGGTATCAATACCGACCACGATACACTGCACGCCAAAACGATCCGCCAGACGGCTAATCAGCGTCGGGTCAGCCAGCGCTGGCGAGTTGATGGAGATTTTATCTGCGCCAAACGAGAGAATTTTGGCCGCATCGTCGACCGACTTAATCCCACCCGCCACGCAGAAAGGGATGTCGATCACTTCCGCGACGCGCGAAACCCAGCTTTTATCGACCACACGGCCGTCGCTGGACGCGGTGATATCGTAGAACACCAACTCATCGGCACCTTCATCGGCATAGCGTTTTGCCAGCGGGACGATGTCTCCGATGATTTCGTGATTGCGGAACTGCACGCCTTTCACGACCTGACCGTCGCGAACGTCGAGGCATGGGATTATACGTTTTGCCAGCATTGGATCGCCTCCTTAACGGTGAATTTACCCTCCAGCAGCGCACGTCCGACGATCACGCCGCGCACGCCAGTTCCGCGCAATGCGGCGACGTCGTTGATATCACCGATCCCGCCAGAAGACTGAAAGGCCACATGTGGATATTTTTTGCACACCTCTTCATACAAAGAGACGTTTGAGCCCGCCAGCGTGCCGTCGCGAGAAATATCCGTACAGAGCACATGTTTCAGGCCCACCGGTAGATAGGTTTCTACCAGTTCTTCGAGCGAAACGCCGGAGTTCTCCTGCCAGCCACTTACGGCGACCTGCTTGTTTCCCTGCTCATCAATACGGACATCCAGTGCGAGGACCAGCGCATCGGCACCAAAACGCTCGAACCAGCCTTTCACCATTTCCGGCGATTTTACCGCCGTGGAGCCGACCACCACGCGAGCGACACCCGCTGCCAGCAGCGCGGCGACGTCGTCTTCGGTGCGTACGCCACCGCCCACCTGAACCGGTACGTTCACGCCCGTGATCAGGGTTTTAATCAGTGGGATCTGCCGTTTCGCCGGATCTTTCGCACCCGTTAAATCAACCAGATGTAACACTTCGGCACCCTGTGCTGCGTAATCCTGCAAACGCGGTAGCGGGTCACTGCCGTAATCACGCTGTTGCGCATAATCGCCCTGATGGAGACGCACGACGGTACCGTCGATCAAATCTAAAGCCGGAATAATCATCACATCTCCAGAAAGTTTTTCAGCAACTGCGCGCCAGCGGCACCGGAGCGCTCCGGGTGGAACTGCACGCCGAAGAAGTTATCTTTTTGCACGGCAGCAGTGAACGGTTCGCCGTAGTGGCACTGGGCGATGGTCCACGGATTGACCGGCATGGCGTAGCTGTGCACAAAGTAGAAATACGCCCCATCCTCGATGCCCTGAAAAAGACGATTCCCGGCCTGCGGATAAACGCGGTTCCAGCCCATATGCGGCAATGGCAGACCAAAGTCGGTCATCTTAGGTACATCCTGCTCGATGATGCCGAGCATATCGACGCCCCGTGTCTCTTCACTACGCCGTCCGAGGATCTGCATGCCGAGACAGATGCCCAGCACCGGCTGGGTACAGGCTTTAATCAGATCGATCAGTTCGCGCTCGCGTAACTGATCCATTGCCGCCTGCGCCGTGCCGACGCCGGGCAGAAACAGTTTATCTGCGCGCAAAACCACATCCGGGTCGCGGCTGACCACCGGAGCATAACCATGGCGCGCGACGGCGGATTTCACCGAGTTCAGGTTGGCGCAGCCGGTGTCGAGGATCACCACGTTCATCACAGCACTCCTTTGGAGGAGGGAAGGGTATCACCTTCAACACGGATGGCCTGGCGCAGAGTACGACCGAAGGCTTTGAACAGGCTTTCCACACGGTGATGGTCGTTTTTGCCTTTGGTCTTCAGATGCAGCGTCACACCCATGGTGTAGGAGAGAGAGCGGAAGAAGTGTTCAATCATCTCGGTACTCAGATCGCCGACGCGCTGATAGGCGAACTCGGCACGGTATTCGAGGTGCGGACGTCCGGAGATATCCAGCGCGCAGCGCGCCAGGCATTCGTCCATTGGCAGCACAAAGCCAAAACGGTTGATGCCACGCTTATCGCCGAGCGCCAGTTTTAACGCTTCACCCAGCGCCAGACCGGTGTCTTCCACGGTGTGGTGATCGTCGATATAGAGATCGCCTTTGACGGTAATCTCCATGCGGAACCCGCCGTGTGTCGCAATTTGATCGAGCATATGGTCAAAGAAGCCGACGCCGGTGTTAATTTTACTGCCGCCTTCACGGTCCAGCCACACTTTGACATCAATCTGCGTCTCTTTGGTTACGCGCTCAACGTGGGCGTAGCGGTCGCGTTTCGTCAGTTGCTCGCCAATTGCCGTCCAGTTCAGCGTCTCGCGATGGTAACGGAGCCCGCTAATACCCATGTTTTCAGCCAGTTGGATATCGGTAGCGCGATCGCCAATGACGTAGCTGTTGGCGCTGTCCATCGCCTGCTCAGCGAGGTAACGTTCGACCAGCTTCACTTTTGGCTTACGGCAGTTGCACTCGTCTGCGGGCAGATGCGGGCAGATCAGCACTTCATCAAACAGCACGCCCTGAGAGGTCAGGATTTGCATCATCAGATTGTGCGGGCCGTCGAAATCCGCCTGTGGAAAACTCGGCGTTCCCAGACCGTCCTGATTGGTGATCATCACCAGCTTAAAGCCCGCTTTTTGCAGCTTCAGCAGCACCGGCACAACGTCTGGCTCGAAGGCGAGCTTGTCAAAGCGATCCACCTGGAAATCGCTCGGCGGTTCGGAAATCAGGGTTCCATCACGATCGATAAAGAGATACTTCTGGCTCATACTTGCTCCGCACGTAAAGCGTCAATGACGCGCTGGCTTTCTTCACGGGTACCAACAGTAATACGCAGACAGCCGCTTAAAGAAGGTTGTTTGTTCTGGTCTCGTAAGATAATGCCCTGATCCCACAAAGATTTAAATACGCTGCTGGAGGCGGTGAAGCGCGCCAGAATGTAGTTGGTCTCGGAGTCGAAAACCTGTTCAACGCAGGCAATCTCTTTAAGCGCATTCACCAGGCACTGGCGCTCAAGCAGGATCTGCGCCACGCGTTCGCGCATGGCGTTGATGCCCTGTGGGCTGAGCGCCTGTTCGGCGATGTCAGCAACGGGCGTGGAAAGCGGGTAAGGGGCGATCACCTTCAGCAGCAGGTTAATCACCTCTTCGTTGGCCAGCGTAAAGCCACAGCGAAGACCGGCGAGGGCAAACGCTTTGGACAACGTGCGCAGAATGACCAGGTTAGGGTACTCGGAAAGCCAACCCGCCAGCGTTGCCTGCGGGCAGAACTCGATATAGGCCTCGTCGGCGACCACAATGGCTTTGCCGCGCGTCAGTTCCAGCAGCGTGCGCAGATCCTGCGGATGAATCAGCTGTCCGGTGGGGTTATTGGGGCTGCACACATAAACAACCTTCACGCCATCCAGATTGTCAGAAATGCCCTGCATATCCAACTGCCAGTCGGCGAGCGTGGGGACGGTGCGGCACTCGACGCTGATAGTTTCGGCGCTGACGCTATACATCCCATAGGTGGGCGGACAGAAGAGAATGGCGTCTTTCCCCGGTTCGCAGAAAGCGCGGATAAGCAGCTCAATACCTTCATCTGCGCCACGACTGACCAACACCTGCTCCGGTTTGACCCCGGCGTACTGCGCATAATTTTCAATCACCGCTTTCGGCTGGCATTCCGGGTAACGGTTCAGCGTTTGCCGAGTGAGTTGATAGTCAACCGCCGTCGGGAATTCGTTGGCATTGAGCCAGACGTCGCCGTTGCCGCCCAGACGACGAGCAGATTGATACGGCGTCAGATTGCGGACGTTTTCACGGGCTAAGTCGGTGACGCTGAACGTGTTTTCAGTGCTCATGCTTGCTCCTTCAGGGCGTTGACGCGCAGGGTGACGGCGTTTTTGTGAGCGGTCAGGCGCTCAGCCGCCGCCAGTGTCTCAATGGTTGAAGCCAGCGCGGAGAATCCCGCTTTAGACAGTTCCTGAACCGTCATGCGCTTCTGGAAATCCGCCAGTCCGAGGCTGGAACAGGTGGACGTATAGCCGTAGGTCGGCAGCACGTGGTTCGTTCCGGAGGCATAATCGCCCGCCGATTCCGGCGACCAGTCGCCAAGGAACACTGAACCGGCGCTGGTAACCTCATCAACCAGTTCGCGGGCATTGCGGGTCTGGATAATTAAGTGCTCAGGGCCATACAAATTAGAGATGGCAATACATTGCGCCAAATCTTTCGTCACTATCAGTCGACTGGCGCTGAGCGCCTGACGCGCCGTTTCTGCACGCGGGAGTTCAGCCAGTTGACGTTCAACGGCTTCGGCAACGCGACGGGCGATATCGGCATCCGGGGTCAGCAGAATCACCTGTGAGTCCGGGCCGTGCTCTGCCTGTGAAAGCAGATCGGAGGCGACGAAATCTGGCGTTGCACCACTGTCAGCAATCACCAGCACTTCGGAAGGACCGGCTGGCATATCAATCGCTGCACCGTCGAGACGCTGGCTGACCTGGCGCTTCGCTTCGGTCACAAACGCGTTTCCTGGGCCAAAAATTTTGTCCACCTTCGGCACGGATTCGCTGCCAAATGCCAGAGCGGCAATGGCCTGCGCGCCGCCGACGTTAAAGACGTCCTGCACGCCGCACAGTTGTGCCGCGTAGAGAATTTCATCGGCAATCGGCGGAGGGGAACACAACACCACCTTTTTACAGCCCGCAATGCGTGCCGGTGTGGCAAGCATCAGTACGGTAGAAAAGAGCGGGGCGGAGCCTCCTGGAATATATAAACCGACGGACGCCACCGGGCGCGTCACCTGCTGGCAGCGTACTCCTGGCAGGGTTTCCACATCGACGGGCGGTAATTTTTGCGCGTTGTGGAAGGTCTCAATGTTTTGCACCGCGACGGCCATGGCGTGCTTGAGATCGTCGCTCAATCGTGCGCTGGCGGCGGTTATCTCTTCTGCGGTCACCTTCAGCGCCGCAACCTCAGTTTTATCAAACTTTGCGCTGTATTCGCGCAGGGCGTCATCGCAACGGGTTTTGACGTTATCCAGAATCTCGCTCACGGTACGAGTGATGCTGTCAGACGCGGAAATCGCCGGGCGCATCAGTAATTCACGCTGCTGCTCTGGGGAAGAGGTGTTCCAGTTAATGATTGTGCTAAAGCTCATGTCACTTTCCTTTTTATGCCGGATGACGCCTTGCTTATCCGGCCTACTGAACCCGTAGGCCCGGTAAGCGAATGCGCCACCGGGCGCCGTCGCGTGCAATTATTCCATCATCTTCTCAATCGGCAGCACCAGAATCGAGCTGGCGCCGAGCGCTTTCAGTTTCTCCATGGTCTCCCAGAACAGGGTTTCGCTGCTGACCATGTGCATTGCCACACGCTGCTGATCGCCGGCCAGCGGCAGAATGGTTGGGCGTTCCGCGCCCGGCAGCAGGGCGATCACCTCTTCCAGACGCTCGCTTGGCGCGTGCATCATGATGTACTTCGATTCGCGCGCCTGGATAACGCCCTGAATTCGGGTCAGCAGCTTATCGACCAGTTGCTGCTTGGCGTCGGTCATCTCGCCGTCACGCTGGATCAGGCAGGCTTTAGAGCGATAAATCACTTCCACTTCGCGAAGACCGTTGGCTTCCAGCGTTGCGCCGGTCGAGACCAGATCGCAGATGGCATCGGCCAGTCCAGCGCGTGGGGCCACTTCCACAGAACCGTTCAGGAGACAGGATTTAAAGGAGACACCTTTCTGGTCGAGATAACGTTTGAGCAGGTGGGGATAAGAGGTGGCGATGCGTTTGCCATCAAGTGCGGCGGGACCATCCCAGGCTTCATCAACGGGCGTGGCCAGAGAAAGACGACAACCGCCGAAGTCGAGACGACGCAGGGTAAAGTAACGCGGATCTTCGCCCTGGGCGCGGCGGTTCAGCAATTCCTCTTCCAGAACGTTCTCACCGATGATGCCCAGGTCAACGACGCCGTCCATCACCAGACCGGGGATATCGTCGTCACGCACACGCAGAATATCAATCGGCATATTCTCTGCCATCGCAATCAGGCGCTGGGTGTGTAAGTTAATTTTAATCCCGCAGCGAGCGAGTAATTCGCGTGAGTCATCGCTCAAACGACCTGATTTCTGAATAGCTATGCGTAAACGGGTGTTATCTAACATTCTCTTTTCCTCTTTATCCTGTCTGAACCTGTCTGAATTGCGCACCAAAAAAAAGCCCCCGGAAGAAATCTTCCGGGGGCTTTCTCATACGTTCATGCACCACTGGAAGATCTGAATGTCTCCCAGCACACATCGCCTGAAAGACTAGTCAGGATGATGGTGATGATGGTGGTGTTTAAATTGAACGCGTGTCATAAAATTCTCGATGAATGCTTATTCATTTGATGCCTTTTAACCTAAACCACTTTAACGCTTTAAAGCAAGCGCTTTTTTTAATTCCTATTTATAGTATGAATTGTCAGTCTTAAAACGCTGGCGTAGCCTTATAGACATAGTGCTGGAGTCAGGAGAAAACGGATGAAAAAGGTCGCAGTTGTCGGTTTAGGATGGTTAGGCATGCCGCTGGCGATGTCGCTCACTGCCAGAGGCTGGCGGGTGACGGGGAGCAAAACCACCCAGGATGGCGTGGAAGCGGCCAGAATGAGCGGGATCGAAGGGTATCCGCTACGGCTCGAACCTGAACTGGTGTGCGAAACAGATGACCTGGATGCGCTGATGGATGTTGATGCGCTGGTGATTACTTTACCAGCCCGTCGCAGTGGTCCTGGCGAAGAGTTCTATCTGCAGGCCATGCAGGAGCTGGTGGACAGCGCGCTGGCTTACCGTATTCCGCGCATTATCTTTACCAGTTCGACCTCCGTCTATGGTGACGTGCAGGGGACAGTGAAAGAGGGAACGGTGCGTAATCCAGTCACCGCCAGCGGTCGCGTGTTAAAAGAACTGGAAGACTGGTTGCATAATTTACCGGGTACGTCGGTCGATATTCTGCGTCTGGCCGGACTGGTAGGGCCTGGACGTCATCCGGGTCGCTTTTTCGCCGGTAAAACAGCCCCTGACGGCGAGCACGGCGTCAATCTGGTTCATCTGGAAGATGTCATTGCCGCCATTACCCTGTTGTTACAGGCACCAAAAGGGGGACACATCTATAATATATGTGCGCCTTCGCATCCTGCCCGCAATGTATTCTATCCGCAGATGGCGCGTCTGCTGGGAATGGAACCGCCGCAGTTCCGTGATTCCATGGATAACGGTAAAGGTAAAATTATAGATGGCAGCCGGATCTGTAATGAGCTTGGGTTTGAATACCAGTATCCCGATCCGCTGGTGATGCCGTTGGAGTAATGCTTACCTCCAGCAGTTAGTCGCCATACACCGCAAGGGGGCGTGTATGAAACCACTGCTGGATGTGCTCATCATTCTCGATGCCCTTGAAAAAGAGGGCAGCTTTGCGGCCGCGTCGGCCAAACTGTATAAGACGCCGTCTGCACTCAGCTATACCGTCCACCGCCTGGAAAGCGACCTCAGCATTCAGATCCTCGATCGCAGCGGCCATCGCGCCCGGTTCACGCGTACCGGGCAAATGCTGCTGGAAAAAGGGCGCGAAGTCCTGCATACCGTGCGGGAACTGGAAAAGCAGGCAATTAAACTCCACGAAGGTTGGGAAAATGAGCTGGTGATTGGCGTAGACGATACGTTCCCCTTTTCTCTGCTTGCCCCACTGATTGAATCTTTTTATCAACATCACAGCGTCACGCGTCTGAAGTTCATTAACGGCGTGCTGGGAGGATCGTGGGATGCGCTGACCCAGGGCAGGGCGGACATTATTGTCGGTGCGATGCATGAACCGCCCTCATCCAGCGACTTTAGCGTTGCGCGTCTGGGCGAACTGGAACAGGTCTTCGCTGTCGCGCCGCACCATCCTTTGGCTCAGGAGGCAGAGCCGTTGAGCCGCAGTACCATCAAACGCTATCGCGCAATTGTGGTCGGTGACAGTTCGTCTCTCTCTTCTGCATCCGCGACGCAACTGCTTGATGACCAGGAGGCGATCACCGTCTTCGATTTTAAAACCAAACTGGAACTGCAAATCAGCGGTCTGGGTTGCGGTTATCTTCCACGCTATCTGGCACAGCGCTTCCTGGAAAGTGGGGCGCTGATCGAGAAAAAAGTGGTAGCACAAATGCTCTTTGAACCGGTGTGGATGGGATGGAATGAGCAGACGGCGGGGCTTGCCAGCGCCTGGTGGCGGGATGCAATTTTAGCAAATAGTGCTATTGCCGGCGTCTACACAAAAGACGAGACAAACAAATCAAACATTTAAGAAAAAATAGTTCACGACAAGCCTCTCATTCTCTTGTCTTTTCGCCTCATTTTAGTGCACAATGCGCCGCTTGCAAAAAATGACATTAACCGACGTTTTCATACGCGTCGGTTATTTTTTTGCATCAAACCAATCATTCATACAAAGAGGCCGGGCTTCGTACCGGATAGATATTTACTAAAAACCGACAGTTGTTGTCGCTGAGGAATCCAGAAAATGGGGCAATTTTTTGCTTACGCGACGGCATTCGCCGTAAAGGGGAATGACCATGTCGCATAACGCTACTCCAAAAACCTCTCGCGTGGAATTGCGTAAAACGCTTACGCTGATTCCGGTTGTCATGATGGGTCTTGCCTATATGCAGCCGATGACGCTGTTCGATACGTTTGGTATCGTTTCGGGCCTCACTGACGGTCACGTTGCAACGGCGTACGCCTTTGCGCTGATCGCTATTCTTTTTACTGCGTTGAGCTACGGTAAACTGGTTCGCCGTTTCCCGTCTGCTGGCTCGGCGTATACCTATGCCCAGAAATCCATTAGCCCGACCGTTGGCTTCATGGTGGGTTGGTCATCCCTGCTGGACTACCTGTTCATGCCGATGATCAACATCCTGCTGGCTAAAATTTACTTTGAAGCGCTGGTGCCGTCCGTGCCGTCGTGGATCTTTGTTGTCGCGCTGGTGGCCTTTATGACCATCTCTAACCTGCGCAGCATCAAGACCGTGGCGAACTTCAATACCCTGATTGTGATCCTGCAGATGGGCATTGTGGCGGTGATTGTTGGCCTGATCATCTACGGTGTTTCGAACGGCGAAGGTGCCGGTACGCTGACCAGCACCCGTCCGTTCTGGTCGGAAGGCGCGCATGTTGTGCCGATGATTACCGGGGCAACGATTCTGTGCTTCTCATTCCTGGGCTTCGACGGTATCTCTTCGCTGTCTGAAGAGACCAAAGATGCAGAACGCGTGATCCCGAAAGCTATCTTCCTGACGGCGCTGATTGGTGGTCTGGTGTTCATCGGCGCTTCGTACTTCCTGCAACTGTACTTCCCGGATATCTCTCGCTTTAAGGATCCGGATGCGTCTCAGCCTGAAATCATGCTGTACGTGGCGGGTAAAACTTTCCAGTGGGGCGTGCTGATTTTCTCCAGCGTGACCGTTCTGGCTTCCGGTATGGCAGCACATGCAGGCGTCTCTCGTCTGATGTACGTAATGGGCCGTGACGGTGTATTCCCGACGCGTTTCTTCGGCTACATTCATCCGAAGTGGCGTACCCCGGCGTGGAACGTGCTGTTGGTGGGGGCGATTGCCCTGATGGCGATTAAGTTTGACCTGGTAACGGCGACGGCGCTGATCAACTTCGGTGCGCTGGTGGCATTTACCTTCGTGAACCTGTCTGTGATTTCACAGTTCTGGATCCGCGAAAAACGCAATAAGACGCTGAAAGACCATTTCAACTATCTGGTGCTGCCGGTATGCGGCGCGCTGACCGTTGGCGCTTTGTGGATCAACCTGGAAGAGAGTTCCATGGTTCTGGGGCTGATCTGGGCTGGTATCGGTCTGGTGTATCTGGCTTGCGTGACCAAAAGCTTCCGCAACCCGGTTCCGCAGTACGAAGATATCGCACAGTAATTCATAACGTCTGTAGGCCCGGTAAGCGAAGCGCCACCGGGCAGGAAGCCGGAGTTAACCACTCCGGCTTTTTTTATGTCGTTGGTTTATTTCCAGTCATTATTCATAACCATTCGTTCTAAATTAGAGAATTTGGTTATTGGTTCCCCGCCGCGTGGTCAGGAATAATTTCCTGATTGATATTCTTCAGGCTAACTAATTTATGTTTTCAATGATTTTGAGCGGGGTTATCTGCGGCGCGCTGCTGGGTTTTGTGATGCAACGCGGTCGATTCTGTCTGACCGGTGGTTTCCGCGATATGGTTATCGCCAAAAACAACCGCATGTTCTATGCGCTGCTGATCGCGATTTCCGTACAGAGCGTCGGTGCCTTTGCGCTGATTCAGGCGGGGATAATCCGCTATGATGCTGGCGCGTTCCCGTGGCTCGGCACCGTTGTCGGTGGCTACATCTTCGGGATTGGGATTGTCTATGCGGGGGGATGTGCCACCGGAACCTGGTATCGTGCGGGTGAGGGGCTAATCGGTAGCTGGATTGCGCTGGCGACCTACATGGTGATGAGCGCGGTAATGCGTTCGCCTCATGCCAGCGGTTTAAACCAGACGCTGAAGGCGTACAGCACGGAGCACAACGCTATTGCCGACACGCTGAACCTCTCCGTCTGGCCGCTGATTGCGGTTCTGCTGGTCGTGACGCTCTGGGTGGTCAGCAAAGAGCTGAAAAAGCCAAAGCTGAAGGTGGCCTCTTTACCGCCGCGCCGTACCGGGCTTGCCCATATTCTGTTTGAAAAACGCTGGCACCCGTTCGTGACGGCGGTGCTGATCGGTCTTATCGCGCTGCTGGCATGGCCGCTGAGCGAAGCCACCGGGCGTATGTTTGGGCTTGGGATCACCTCGCCGACGGCTAACATCCTGCAGTTTCTGGTGGCGGGAGACAGCAAATTCCTCAACTGGGGCGTTTTCCTGGTGCTGGGGATTTTCCTCGGTTCGTTCATTGCGGCAAAAGCCAGTCGTGAATTTCGCGTACGGGCAGCCGATGCGCCAACGACGCTGCGCAGCGGTTTCGGCGGGATCCTGATGGGCTTTGGCGCCAGCATTGCCGGCGGCTGTTCTATCGGCAATGGTCTGGTGATGACGGCGATGATGACCTGGCAGGGCTGGATTGGCCTGGTATTTATGATCCTTGGCGTCTGGACCGCGTCGTGGATTGTGTTTGTACGACCGCAGCGTAAAGCCCGTCTGGCAACCGCTGCGGCAAATTAAGCGTAAGGATTAATGATGGCAATTAAAAAACTGGACGTGGTCACGCAGGTTTGTCCGTTTCCACTGATTGAAGCAAAAGCCGCGCTGGCCGAGATGGCGAGCGGTGACGAACTGGTGATTGAGTTTGACTGCACCCAGGCGACCGAAGCGATCCCTCAATGGGCTGCAGAGGAAGGGCATGCGATTACAGATTATCAGCAGGTTGGCGATGCCGCCTGGAGCATCACCGTACAGAAAGCATGATAACAGGCCCTCCGCCGTGGCGCGGAGGGCGAATCTCAGACAATCTCTTCCGCGTACTGCCACAGCGCCTTCAGTAGCGCCTGCTTCTCTTTATCATCCGCATATTCCTGATATAACACCTGCAACTCATCGGCGTAGTGCTGTAAATATTCCGGCGTAAAGACCTGGCGACGGTGTTCCAGCCAGCGCTGCTGTTCCGCTTCATCCAGCGTTCCGGGGAAGTTACGCGCCCGATAGTTGAACAACAGTTTTTCAATACGCGGATCGACAAAGGTGATATCCAGTGCCGGCAGATTCTGCGGGTCGGTTTCCAGCACAATCTTCATGGCCGCCCGGTCAGCATCGCTGAAGAAGCCGTTATAGAGCTGGGCATCGACGTTGTCAGACGGCGTGAATGGTTCCGCTTCAGCAAAGACGGCGACCACTTTGTCACGCACCTGCGGATTTTCACGCAGTACTTTCAAATTATCGAG
This sequence comes from Citrobacter sp. Ct235, assembly GCF_030332305.1. Taxonomy (NCBI): domain Bacteria; kingdom Pseudomonadati; phylum Pseudomonadota; class Gammaproteobacteria; order Enterobacterales; family Enterobacteriaceae; genus Citrobacter; species Citrobacter sp. Ct235. The sequence continues at coordinate 1,309,046 of NZ_JAOWIC010000049.1, read as the reverse complement.
GCAGTGCTGGCGATTAATGCCCAGACGGTCAGCATCTTCCGGGCGCAACGTGTTCGCCTGCGCCAGCACCGGACATTTGTTGATGTGTACCAGTTTCAGGGGAACGGCGGCGTTATCGCCCAGACTGGCTTTGGCGGTATACAGACGCTCGCGCAGGGTGTCGCTGTCCAGTTCCAGCAGCGGCGAAATATCACCGGCCAGGTCAACCATAATCACCGCATTGCGGTTATCCGGATGCCAGGCCAGAGGCGCAACCCAACTGGTATTGCCGCGCCATGCGCCAAACATACCGGAAACATGCACCAGCGGCTTCATTTGCGGCACATCTATCAGCGCGGCCAGCTTGTGCTTGTTGCGGTGCGTATAGAGATACTCAAACAGACGCGGCTGACGTGACTTCACCAGTTGTGCCATGGCAATGGTGGCATAGACGTCCGCCATCGCATCGTGCGCATTGCTGTGTTCGATACCATTCGCTTTCGTCAGATGCTCCAGGCGAAAACTGGGGAGCCCGTCGTCATTTTCCGGCCAGTTGATGCCTTCCGGGCGCAGGGCATAGCAGGCGCGCATGACGTCCAGCAGATCCCAGCGTGAATTATCATGCTGCCAGCTCCACGCGTAAGGATCGTAGAAGTTGCGGTACAGCACGTTACGCGTGACTTCGTCGTCGAAACGCACGTTGTTGTAGCCAATAATGCAGGTTTTCGGCACCGTAAACAGTGCGTGGATCCGCGCGGCAAACGCAGCTTCATTGTCACCTTTCTCCCGCGCTTCCTGAGGGGTGATTCCGGTGATCATCACAGCACCCGGTTGAGGCAAATAGTCATCCGCCGGTTTGCAGTAAAACACCTCTGGTTCGCCGATAACGTTGAATTCGCTATCGGTACGCAGGGCGGCAAATTGCGCTGGTCTGTCGAGCGCCGGGTGAATGCCAAAGGTTTCGTAATCGTGGAAGAGAAAGGTGGGTTGCTGCTTGCCGTCATTCATAAATAAGTGGGTTCCGTGACTTCTGGTTGCGCGCTGCCTGGACTGCACAGAGTACCAAAGTTCGACGCGGTAATCAGCCTGACTCGCCGTGAAGCAATAAAGAAACTCGCGACCGGAAACGCGCTCATAACAACGAAAGAGAGAAAACTATGCGATAAGTCACATTTCCTTGCAATTAATCCCTGTTTGTTTTGCCAGTTTTCCGTAAAAAGGACGGCTCTTTTGGAACACCTGAGGACATGCTGTTGAAACCCCGTCTGTTTATTGCCGCTTCTTTACTCGCGATTCATCTCTCTTCTGCTTTTGCCGCGAGTTCGGCCAGTTTTGCGCCCCCTCCGCCCAGCATTGAGGCCGGTTCGTGGGTGCTTATGGATTACACCACGGGGCAAGTTCTCACTGCGGGTAATGAACATCAGCAGCGCAATCCTGCCAGCCTGACCAAGCTGATGACCGGTTATGTGGTCGACCGCGCCATTGACAGCCAGCGCATTACGCCGGATGACATGGTCACGGTGGGACGCGACGCGTGGGCGAAAGACAATCCGGTTTTCGTCGGCTCCTCGCTCATGTTCCTCAAAGAAGGTGATCGGGTATCCGTGCGCGACTTAAGCCGTGGATTGATTGTCGATTCCGGTAACGACGCCTGCGTTGCGCTGGCTGACTATATTGCCGGTGGACAGCCGCAGTTTGTCGCCATGATGAATAATTACGTCAAGAAGCTCAATTTACAGGATACCCATTTTGAGACGGTTCACGGGCTGGATGCCCCTGGTCAGCACAGCTCGGCTTACGATCTGGCGGTATTGTCCCGGGCCATCATTCATGGCGAGCCTGAGTTCTATCATATGTACAGCGAGAAAAGTCTCACCTGGAACGGCATTACGCAACAGAACCGTAATGGGCTGCTGTGGGACAAAACCCTGAACGTTGATGGGCTAAAAACCGGCCACACCTCGGGCGCGGGCTTCAATCTGATTGCCTCTGCGGTGGATGGCCAGCGCAGACTGATTGCCGTAGTGATGGGGGCGAATAGCCCGAAAGGGCGTGAGGAGCAGGCCCGTAAACTGCTCCTCTGGGGGCAACAACATTTCGACACGGTGCAGATCCTGCGCAGCGGTAAGCAGGTTGGGACGGAGCGCATCTGGTACGGCGATAAAGAGAACATCGCGTTAGGCACCGAACAAGATTTCTGGATGGCGCTGCCGAAGGCGGAAATCCCGAACATCAAAGCGAAGTACATCCTGGATAAGAAGGAACTGGAAGCACCGCTCGCCGCGCATCAGCGGGTCGGAGAAATTGAGCTCTACGACCGTAACAAACTGGTCGCCCACTGGCCTCTGGTGACGCTGGAAGCGGTAGGCAAGGGGGGCGTCCTTTCGCGTCTGAGTGATTATTTTCATCATAAGGCCTGACGATCTCTGGCAGGAGACTGGCAGGAGTTCGGCTCTGCTCACATAATAATCACAAATCTCTTGTGGCTGTTATTCAGGCTTAGTTACACTGTATATAAATACAGTGTAACAATGGAGGCAACATGAACTACGAGATCAGACACGCTGACAAGCGCACCGTTGCAGGTTTCCACCTGGTGGGACCGTGGGAACAAACGGTGAAACAAGGCTTTGACCAGTTGATGATGTGGGTGGATGACAAGCAGGTTGTGACGCAAGAATGGATCGCCGTTTACTTCGACAATCCAGATGAAGTGCCTGCCGAGAAACTGCGCTGTAGTACAGTCGTTTCGGTGCCCGCTGATTTTGTCATACCGGAAAACAGCGAAGGCGTGACGCTCAGTGAAATCGATGGCGGTCAATATGCGACGGCGGTTGCACGCGTTGACAATGGTGACTTTGCGACGCCATGGCATCAGTTATTTAATAGCCTGATGCAGGATCAAACGTATGAAATGACGTGCAAACCCTGCTTTGAAGTCTATCTGAACAACGGTTGCGAAGACGGTTACTGGGATATCGAGATGTATATATCGGTACAACCTGTCACGAAGTAAGCATAAAACCAGGCGGACCGGCGCTGAGCGACTACGCTTAGCGAGATGTCCTGTCCGCTGCGGTGATCCTCTGCGCGTAAAAACAGGTACAATCTGTTTTTGTCTTTGCCTGACGGAGTGCGTGAGTGCGTGCCGATAAGTCACTGAGTCCATTTGAAATCCGCCTGTATCGCCATTACCGCATTGTGCATGGTATTCGCATCGCGTTGGCCTTCATCCTGACCTTTTTACTTGTTCGCCTGTTTAACATTCCTGAAGGGACGTGGCCTCTGATTACGCTGGTGGTGATCATGGGGCCAATCTCGTTCTGGGGAAACGTGGTTCCCCGCGCGTATGAACGGATCGGTGGCACGATCCTCGGGTCGGCGCTGGGTCTGGTGGCGCTGCGCCTCGAGCTTTTCTCATTGCCGCTGATGCTGCTCTGGTGTGCGGCGGCCATGTTTCTGTGTGGATGGCTCGCGTTAGGTAAAAAACCGTATCAGGCGCTTTTAATTGGCATCACGCTGGCCGTGGTGGTGGGCGCTCCTGCTGGCGATATGGAGACCGCGCTCTGGCGCGGCGGCGATGTCATTCTCGGGTCGCTTCTCGCCATGCTGTTCACCGGAATCTGGCCGCAGCGCGCCTTTATCCACTGGCGAATCCAACTGGCACATTGCGTAACGGCCTATAACCGGGTGTATCAGGCTGCACTGTCGCCCAATCTGTTAGAACGTCCTCGGTTGGATAAACACCTGCAACAGCTCCTGGCTGACGTGGTAAAAATGCGCGGGCTTATCACTCCCGCGAGCAAAGAAACGCACATCCAGAAATCTATTTTTGAAGCCATTCAGACCGTCAACCGTAACCTGGTCTGCATGCTCGAATTGCAGATCAATGCCCTGTGGGCGACTCGTGAGAGCCATTTTGTCATGCTCAACGCCCATACGCTGCGGGAAACGCAGAAAATGACCCAGCAGGCGCTACTGACGATTGCGCATGCGTTGTTTGAAGGCAATCCGCAACCGATTCTCGCGAACAGTGAAAAACTGAATGAGACCGTTAACGAACTGCGCACGCTGATACGCCAGCATGATGAACATAATGTGGCCGAAACGCCGATTCATGGCTATGTCTGGCTCAGTCTGGAAACCGCCCGTCAACTGGAGCTGCTGTCGCATCTTATCTGCCGCGCACTGCGCAAATAAAAAGCAGGTAAGGGGAATGCTGCCGCTGCTGCTTCGATTCAGCAAGGAATAAGGGTATGATGGAAACCAGAATGAAGCCATTGTCATTTGTGGCTGCGAAAAGTAATGTTAGCCCTATCGTTTAAACGAATCCGACTCTCACATTATCAGGGGTGTAAAAATGGAAACTACCAAGCCATCTTTCCAGGACGTGCTGGAATTTGTCCGTCTGTTCCGTCGTAAAAACAAACTGCAGCGTGAAATCCAGGACGTTGAGAAAAAGATCCGTGACAACCAGAAACGTGTTCTGCTGCTGGACAACCTGAGCGATTACATCAAGCCGGGTATGAGCGTTGAAGCTATTCAAGGCATCATCGCCAGCATGAAAAGCGACTATGAAGATCGCGTTGATGACTACATCATCAAAAATGCAGAGATCTCCAAAGAACGCCGCGACATCTCCAAAAAGCTGAAAGCAATGGGCGAAATGAAAAACGGCGACGCGAAAGCGGAGTAACGTTTGTGTGCAGTGAGGATCCGCAATGCGATCCTCACTGACGTTTTACGCCGCCGCTGACCATCCGTAACAGGTGCTGTTCTGGCCAGTGTTCGGTCAGTCTGTTTTTTGCCAGTAGCCACTTAACATAGTCCACATCGTGTCGCTGTCTGTCGAGCATCAGTCCGACGACGCTGCCGCTGTGCGCCACGTTCACGCCGTATAAATCGCACTCTTCAACCAGCGACAATAGCGCATCGAAATCGGGTTTCGGCAACAGCATCTGGCTGGCGATGGCGCTCAGCGTCGCCGCTTCTCCCATGCGATACGGATTTTGTTCCGCACAAGCTTCCTGGACTTTTTCCCATGCCCGCTTGAGTGCAGGCGCACCAGCATGCAAACCGGCCTGCCGCGGAATGCGGTGATAGTCGGCGGTGCGTAAAGTTTGCGGGCTTTCCAGCACGAGGAGATCCAGTGTGGGTTGAGAATCGCAGGGGATTTGCGTCGAAGCGTCGTTGTGGTCAAACAGCGTCAGCTGTTGAAAAACGGTGCTGTCAGTCGGTTCCAGCGAGACGCAGAGTTGCGCGAGCGTGGATTCATCCAGTTGATGACCGAGATGCTGCGCAGTGGCGACAGCGGTTGCGGCGATATCCGCCGTACTGCTGGCCATACCTTTTGCAATCGGGATAGTTGAATGGATCGAAACACGAATATCCTGGCTCAGGTGCGCGGGGTAGTTCCAGTGTTCAAGGAGTCGGTTGACCATCGCCCGGGAAAGAGGGCGCTCGTCCGCTAAAGGAGAACCGGTACAGACCTCGACGGTGCTGTACCAGTCAACCGGGCAGGAGACCAGTTTCTCGCTGCCCATAATCCAGCCCTGAATAAGCTCTCCGCATGACGCGGGGCACTGCGCAACAGCCACGTTATCACCTTTCTGCTCGACAATCCTCGGCGCATAGTGTCATGGCGATTTCGCTATTACCATGATTTGCCGCAATTTGTGCGGCGCGAACTCAGGCCGACACGGCGAAAGTTTCTGATTCTGCGAGAGCAATCCGCATCACGTCCTGGGCTATCATCAGCTCTTCATTGGTGTTGATGACCGCCACTTTGACGATCGCGTTTTCCGCCTGAATAAAGGTTGCATTCCGTTGGTTCTTCTCTTCGTCTATGGCAAGACCCAGGAAGTGCAGGTTCTGACAGATTGCCGCTCTGGCGCGCGCCGAGTTTTCCCCGATACCACCGGTAAACACCAGCGCATCCAGTCCACCCATTTGCATGATATAGCTGCCAATCGTGGCGCGAATACGCTCCGCAAACAGCGACAGTGCGAGCGCCGCGCGGGGATCCCCGGCGTCAGCAGCCTGCTCAACGTCACGATAGTCATGCGAGACGCCCGAAACGCCAAGCAGCCCGGATTCATTGTTCAGCAGGTGATTGAGCTGCTGTGGCGTCTTGCCTTCACGCTGGGCAACCCAGGGTAAGATGGACGGGTCGATATCCCCGCTGCGGGTTCCCATCATCACGCCAGACTGCGGGGTGAAGCCCATCGATGTATTAACCGACTTTCCGCCCTTAATCGCGCAAATACTGCTGCCGTTGCCCAGATGACAACACACGACGCGCAGTGCGCTAAGCGGTACGCCAAGCCTTTCGGCGAGTGTCGCACTGACATACTTATGGCTGGTCCCGTGGAAACCGTAGCGGCGGATACCAAACTCCGCGTAATACCGCCACGGAAGCGGATAGATATAGGCAGGTTCTTCCAGCGTTTGATGAAACGCGGTATCAAAAACGGCAACTGAAGGTACGTCGGGCAGCAACTGGCGAAACACGTTGATGCCAAGCAGGTTAACCGGGTTATGCAAGGGTGCCAGTTCGGCAAGGCGTTCAATTTCCGCCAGCGATTCATCGGTCACGCGCACGGAATCCTTAAACGATTCCCCGCCATGCGCCACGCGATGGCCGACACCCTCGATATCCTGCAGGCTGGTGATAATACCGTGGCTAATCAGCATTTCGAGAAGCAGGGTCACCGCCTCGCGATGATCGGCAACCGGCGTAGTTTGCTGCCATTTTTGATCCTGCGCTTTCAGGGTGATCCGGGCATCCGGCAGGCCGATACGCTCAATGAGCCCCTGGCACAGCAAATCGCCCTGCGGCATGTCCAGCAACTGAAATTTAAGGGACGAGCTGCCCGCGTTGATCGCCATTATTTTGTGAGACATGAAGATTCCTTTTGGTTCAGAAAGGCAAACAGTTCATCAAGACCGGAATGGTTGACGGCGCTGGTCACGAAGACGCGCCGCGCGCCGGCCTGCTCCAGCCACCCGGTGACCTGCGCAATTTTCTGCGGGTTCGCTAAATCTGATTTGGTCACCACGCCGAATGCCGGTCTGTTCATCGGCGCGGTAAAGCCGGGGGAGAAAGGTGACCACTGCGCATCGCTATTAAGCACCAGCGCAATGACATCCGCCTCGCAGGCGCTTGCCAGCAGTGCGCTGTACAGACAACGGTTTTCCAGATATTCGCCAGGGGTGTCGATGGTTTCGGCAGACCAGACAATCGCCTGCGTTTTCTGATACTCGAGAGCCTCGCCGCGCAGACACTGCGTCAGCGAGGTCTTACCGCACTGGCTGGGGCCAATCAACATCATGCGCTGCATAACGCTACGTCCGCGTGATGGAACAGGTTGTAAAACGCATCATTTCACCAAGCGTGCGCGTTACCTGCTTCAGGGCGTACTCCACCGCCGACACGTCGCCGGTTAACACCACCGCACCGGTGAAACGGTCGAGAAAACCTATCTCTACTGCGCCGGATTTCGTTGCGATGTCACAGGCAATAATGGAAGCTTCACTTGGCGTGATGGTGAGAATGCCAATCGCCGAGACGCTGTCCTGCAATCCCAGTTTCTTGAACAGATCTTTGCCGGGGTTCGCAATCAGATGTGCCAGCGTGACCTGTTTGCCCGGTACGTACTCCTGGATCATGCGATCCGTGGTCGGTTGTCTTTCCATCATCCCTCCACTATCTGACGCCACATCGCGTCGTGCGGGCGTGGGATCACCGAACGATAAACCAGCAGACCTTTTTCACCCGCGCTCTCACTGGCAACCGTGACCGCGTTGTTGACATCGGAGACGTCGCCTGCGACCACCATGTAGCATTTGCCGCCGATGCCGAACGCCATATGAACGCGCACGAGCGTCACGTTGGACGCCTTCACCGCCCGGTCAGCCGCGCTGATACAGGCCGCTACGCTCCAGGTTTCGACAATCCCCACCGCCTGACGTTTATCCACGCTGTTCAGGCCGCTGATTGCGGGAAGCACGCTGGCATGAATGTTGGGCAACACCAGACTGTCGACCAGCATTTCGCCAGCGAGCGTGTTTCCGGTTTCGATCGCCTGTTGTACCGCGCCAACGTCGCCGCCCAGCATGAGTAAAAATTTACCCGGACAAATGGTTTTGCTGACCAGCAGATCCACATTGGCGCTTTTCAGCATGGCATCGCCCGCTTCCATCCCTTTGGCAATGCTGGTGAGTTCTAAAATACCTATGGCCTGAGACATGGTTAACCTCTTACAACGATAATGGCCTGATCTGTTACCTCACAGACAATGCCGTCAATACTGGCGTGAACAGGCGCACCGAGTGCGCCTTGCGGAATGTCAGCAACGCACTGACCACGCGCGACGCGCTCGCCTTTCTGAACGCAGGGCACCGCGCTGGCGCCGATGTGCTGGCGCAGCAACAGCGTCGTTTTCTCAACAACGGGCTCGCTGTTGACTAACGGCGCTTCCCGATACCACGGCGTTAGCCCCAGTTTGGCGATGAGTCGTTTAACCGGCACCAGACGGTATTTCGCCATCTCATCAGCCGGATTGAGCGGGCCCTCGTAGCGCTGATTTTGGGCGCGCAGTTCGCGCTTCAGCATGCGGTTAATCCGCATGGGTGAAATACCTACCGGACAGGCCACACTTTCACAGACGTTACATTCGGAACAGGTGAGGGCGCTGAGCAGCAGTTGTGGTGTGGCGGCCTGATGGAAATTGACTGCGCGCACCAGCAGATGCGGAGAGAGTTCGTGACCGATGAGATGCCTCGGGCAGAGATCGGTACACAGGCGACATTGTTCACAAACGGTTCTCGCTACCGACAGCACGGTACGCTCATCCTGCATACGCTGCTGAATCAGCGGATGTGATTTCGGCAGCACCAGCAGTCCGCCGGTAGTTTTCGTGACCGGCGCGTCCAGCGACGTCACCAGGCTTCCCATCATTGGTCCGCCGTTGATAAATCCCGGATCGTCGATGGTTGCGCCGCCAACCATCTCCAGCACGTCGCGTAAGGACATGCCGATGGGGACGGTTACGGTCTGTGGGCGGGCAACGGCACCGTTAATCGTGAGCGTACGGCGCGTCACGGGATACTGCTGCTCGACCGCGCGGGCGATATTCAGTACGGTTTGTACGTTGTTGACCACCACCCCCACGCTGACCGGCAGGGCGGCGGGGGGAACGCGACGACCTGTTGCCATCCAGATCGTCAGAACTTCATCTCCCGCCGGATAGACGTCGGGCAGAATGTGAAGCCTGATCGCCGGGGGCAACAGCGGCGTCAGGGCGGCAATCGCTGGCTGGTACTTTTCTTTCAGGGCGATAATCCCTTCGCGGGCTCCGGTGGCCTTCATCGCATACTGTACGCCGCGAATCAGACGCGCCGCCTGCTGCGCCATGAGTTGCTGATCGACTTTCAGCATCGGCTCGCATTCGGCAGCATTGACCAGGAAAATCTCCACCTGAGCCTGGAGTTTGACATGCGTCGGAAAGCCGGCACCGCCGGCCCCCACAATGCCTGCCGCGCGAACGCGCTCGACGAGGGTCTGCGCATTCAGTGTGGCCAGTTCATCATTCAGGGCGGTATTCATAGCAACTCCTCAAGCAGTTCCTGAATGGCTCCGGCATCCGCAGCTCTGGGGTTGGTCTTCAGCGTTACGTCCGCCAGCGCGGCCTGAACCATTGCCGGAATACGCTGTGACCAGTCCTGCTTTTGTTCTTTAAGCGTGGCGGCGAGGGTAGGGATAGCGCACGCTTTTTTCAGTTGTTCAATGTGCTGCACCAACGCATTCACACTCGCCGTTTCATTGGCGCTGTCAGGAGATAAATGACAGGCTTTGGCGAATCGGGCATAGCGTTTAGCCGCCCGTGGATCGTGCGCGTTGAAGCGGATCACTGACGCCAGCAGCAGGGCATTTGCCAGGCCGTGGGGCAGATGGAACTGGCCGCCTAACTGGTGGGCGATGGCATGGTTCAGTCCCAGTCCAGCCTGGCTGAATGCCATTCCTGCCAGCGTAGAGGCGTTGTGCATTTTGCCTCGAGTGGCTAGACAGTCGCCTTTACGAACGGCGACAGGCAGATACTGAAAGACGATCTGAGCTGCTTTTTCAGCGAGTGCATCGGTAAAGTCACTGGCGTGCGTGGACACATAGGCTTCCAGCGCGTGCGTCAGAACATCCATCCCGGTATTGGCGGTGATGGCGGGCGGGACGCTGACGACCAGCATCGGATCAAGGATCGCCATGTCCGGATAGAGCGCGTTGTTAAAGAGCGGATACTTAATGCCTTTCTCCGGATCGCTAATCACGCAGGCGCTGGTGACTTCCGACCCGGTTCCGCTGGTGGTCGGGATCGCCACGCAGGTTTCAATATCAATATCAAACTGACGGCTGAACCAGACAATGGCCTTCGCCGCATCCAGCGCGGAGCCGCCGCCGAAACCGATCACCACATCAGGGCGCAGGGATTGCATTTGCGCAATCCCCTGAACGACGGTTCCGATGGTCGGGTCTGGCGTGATCTCACTGAATACGCTGATCCGGTTATCCGCCGGTATCGCCTCGCGCAGCGTATTAATCAGCGGCGAACGAGCGAGAAAACTATCGCAGATAATCCAGATGTGCTTGTTCGTAAAGCGGCCAAGCACCTTCAGACTTCCAGGGCCGCTGTACAAACGGGTTTGCAGTGAAAAGGTATTCATCACAACCTCATTAGCGGATTGAGAAACCGTTAGTCAGCACACAGCGACGGGAACGGGCAAACGTGCGCGCCGACGTTGTCCCTTCACCGGTCGGCGTGGCGATGGTGAAGGTGGTAAAACCTTCGCCGCCGACGCCAATTCCCGCATAGGAGGGGCCATTTTTAACGAAAATGGAGGTTTGCAGGGTCCGCGCGGCGAGGTTCAGGCGGGACACATTCTGCGAGTGCATAATGGCGGTATGATGCAGCCCATCTTCCACTTTCAGCGCCAGCGACAGCGCGGCGTCAAAATCGTTAACCTTCACCACCGGCAGCATCGGCATCAACTGCTCACTGGTTACCCAGCTGTCATCCGCGCTGACGACGCCAATCAACAGGCGCGGCGCTTTTGCCGGGACCGGAATACCGGCGGCGTCGAGCATGGCGGAAGGGCTTTTACCGACCAGTTTTTTATTGGCAATGCCTTCAGGCAGGCAGGTTGCGCGCAGTTTCTCGATATCGGCCGGACTGAGCAACAGTGCGCCGAAACTTTGCATTTGCTGGATTAGCTGTTCCGCAACTGACTCCACCACTATCAGGCTTTTCTCTGAGATACAGGGCAGGTTGTAGTCAAATGCCGCGCCGTTGATGATATCTTCTGCGGCCTTCACCAGGTCCGCTGTCTCATCGACGATGCAGGGGGGATTGCCCGCGCCTGCGCCAATCACTTTCTTCCCACTCTTCATGCCCATTGCCACAATGCCTGGACCGCCGGTAATGGCCAGTACGGCAATTTTCGGATGCGCCATCATTTGTTGGGTGGCTTCAAATGTCGGTTCGGCAACGGTCACCACCAGATTGCGAATGCCACAGCTGCGAAACGCGATATCCTCAATCATGGCGATAAGCTTCAGCGACACCGTTTTGGCACCCGGATGCGGGCTGAAATAGACGCTGTTGCCTGCCGCCAGCATGCTGATGCTGTTGTTGATAATGGTTTCTGTCGGGTTGGTGCTGGGAGCGACTGAACCAATCACGCCAAACGGTGAATATTCAAACAGTACCATGCCGCCGTCGCCGGTGAGCGCGGTAGTGGTCAGGTCTTCGATGCCAGGGGTGTTGTCCAGCGCCGCTTTGTTTTTGAGGAATTTGTCCTCTTTGTTACCCATTCCGGTTTCCGCTGCGCTTTCTGCTGCCAGGGCTGCCAACTGTGGTGCCAGCTCTTCCCGGATAGCGCTGATAATGGCGCTGCGCGTTTTCAGCGGTGACTGCTGATAACGCAAGAACGCCTGGTGGGCGGCATCGACTGCTTCACCAACAGACTGAAAGATTCCGTTCCCTTTGATTTCAGTTTTTGCGGGAGCCAGTTGCTCGCTCAAAATGGTGCGGATGAGGGTTTCCAGTTCAGTAGTATTCATTGATGTGTTCTCACGTTTATTGCCGCAATGGCAGCCTGTGCAATGTCCATGTCCTGTTCAACGCTTCCCCCGCTGATACCAAGACCCCCAATAAGCAATCCATCACGCCATAGCGCATAGCCGCCGCCAAACGTGACGACTTTTCCCTGCATATGACTTTCCAGCCCGTACAGCGGTGCGCCGGGCTGAACCACCGACGCGAGTTCATGAGTCGCGGTTTTCATCGCCACGGCGGTCCAGGCTTTTTTCGGTGCCAGTTCGCTGCTGACCAGCAGAGCGTCCGGCATCCGCCAGGTAACGGCTTCTGTACCGTGGGCGTCAACAATACTGACGACCACCGGGACGTTTAAGGCTTGCGCCCGCTCAACGGCGGCGCGGGTTAACTGATGGAGATCGCCAAAAGAGAGCGACATCGCAGATTCCTTTTTGACAGGGGCGTGACCGGTTGCCAGATAGCGTTTCGTCACTTCCCGGATAATCGTGTCCTGATGGGCGTCGTGATCTTCCGCGCGCGCCAGCGCATACAAGCAGTCTGACAGGCGATTGATATAGCGCATTAGCACATGCCTGACGCTGACATCGGCAGCGAGTTCAACCAGCCGGCGTTCAGCCCGGCGCGCCAGCGTGCGGGCAAAATGCAGGCGGCTTGCTGCTTCACAGCGGCCTGGCAGAATAAAACTGTGCAAGGGCGCGACGCGTCCCATTGCGGTATCAATAGCCGCTTCCAGCGCGGCAATGTCCTCAGAGCTGATGTAGCGCTGGTCCGCTGAGGGCTGTTCGCTTTCGCTGGCAAGTTCAGCGCTGAACCAGAAAATTTGCAGTTGAATGGCTTCCAGCAGCGCGCGATGCTGCGCGTTGCGGGTGGCGCAGACGCACAGGCTCAGCGCGGCGTTAAGCTCATCAAGCGTGCCGTACGCTTCCACTCGGGGGTGCGTTTTACTGACGCGCTGTCCGGTAAAAAGCGCCGTTGTGCCTGCGTCGCCTGTGCGGGTATAAATCGCCATAACACCCCCTTAACGAGAAAGCGTGTCGACAATGCCGACAACGGCCAGATCGATGGCCTCATTCGGCCCGGAAAAAACATGCCTGGCGCTGGAACCGCTGCTCAGGAGCACCAGTTCGCCAACGCCTGCGCCGACGGAGTCAACGGCGACTTCATCGCCTGCCGTCGGATTCGCCGGCAGTTCGCCGTCGGCACTGACCCGGCGTACCAGCAGAAGTTTTTTACCGACCAACGAGGGCGATTTTTGCGTGGATACCACCGCGCCTGTAACACGTGCCAGATGCATGGTTCACTCCTGCTTAATTAAATGGATGTGGCGTGAACTCGCGGTCTCGCGAGCCAGCGCGGTAACAACACATGTGCGATGCAGCACCAGTAATCCTGAGGGTAACCGGGCAACATCGGCATAACTTAACAGTCGGGTAGGGTGCAACATGATCGGCTGACCCTGTTCATCGCAGAGAACCAGCGGCAGTCGGGCCAGTTTCTTCACCGGCAATGCGGGCAACAACCGACGTTGCACTGAGAGTTGCACCCGAAGACCCAATGCCAGCGCCTCATGAATCATGACGGCGGCGGCATGCGATGAATCGTTGTCGGCGATCTGCTCCAGCAGGGGCAGATCGACCTGCAAAATATGCAGGGAGGCGTACTGACAAAACAGGATGTGGGAAGGTGTTTCCCGCAGTTGCGCGACGCTCAGCGTGACGGAGCTTTGTGTTCGACGCTGCAGGCGGGAGACCACCTCCTCGACGATTCGCTGCAACAGTTCGCCGTTCATCGCGGTGTCACCAGCGTGACGAAGGCATTGGCGTCATCTGCCCCAGCGGCATTGGCCTCGTCGGTATCAATATGCATCTCCAGGCGCATATCGGGGGAAACACGTACCGCAACGTTGTCGAAGATCAGCCGACGATCGGTTCCCTCAATGGCGACACTGACGCTATCGCCATGAGCAACGCGCAGGATCAGCGCATCCAGCGGCGACATGTGAATGTGGCGCTGGGCGACGATCACGCCAGAGGGGAGTTCGACTTCGCCAAAGGGGCTCACGAGGCGAATACCCGGCGTACCATTAAGATTACCGGACATCCGTAACGGTGCGGCGATGCCCAACGTTCTGGCATCCGTGCGCGAAATCTCCACCTGGCTGGTGCTACGTAGTGGCCCCAGCAGGCGGACATTTTTCAGTTGACCTTTTGGACCCACTAACGTGACGGTCTGCTCAGCCGCGTACTGTCCCGGTTGCAGGAGTCCTTTTTTCTCACTAATCGGATGTCCCGGAAAAAGACGGGCATAATCCTCAGCGTTAAGGTGGATATGACGGTTGGAAACGCCCAGTGGAATAGGGCGATCCCGCAATTCATTCAGCACTTTGCTGACCGTCGTTTCCAGAAGTTGCTTATCCATTACGCTTAACCTCGTTTACCTGAATGCAGGCAGAGCGACCGGGGTTCGCCTTTCTGGCGCTTACAGGCCGGGTCCAGACACAAATTGCAGCTGATAATCCCGTCTTCAGGCGCCGCTTCCGGTGCTGACTCTTCTACAACGACTTCAGTTTCAGGTTCTTCAATGGGGGCTGGCACGGGCTCAGGTACAGACACCGCTGCGGGTGCTGATACAGGCGCCGGGGTGGCAGCCATCGCGCGGGAGAGAATGCCCTCGCCGGGTCTGGCGATCACTTTATGCGCGACCAGGCCATCTTGCTGTTCGGCGAGATGAGCACCGGTGATGATGGCAGATTGTACTGACGCCACATCACCGGTTATCTTGATCACCGTCCAGCCTGAACCGTTGGTTTTTTCAAGGCCAACCAGCGTGATGGAAGCCGCTTTCGCCATGGCATCTGCGCAACAGATGGCTAATGCCAGACCACTAACTTCGAGTAATCCCAGTGATTGCTTCACGCTGTGCTCCTTTTCGATAGTACTCAGGCAGATTTCGGTAAAATAGCCTCAACGTCGCTGTGCGGACGCGGGATAACGTGGCTGGATTTCACCTCGCCCACGACGCTTGCTGCCGCGCAGCCTGCATCAACGGCGGCTTTAACGGCGCCGACGTCACCGCGAACCATGACGGTCACCAGACCGGAGCCGATTTTTTCGTAACCGACCAGTTGCACGTTGGCAGATTTCACCATGGCATCTGCGGCTTCAATCGCGCCGACCAACCCTTTTGTTTCAACCAGTCCCAGTGCGTTATTCATACTGCGATTCTCCTGTGGATTAAGCATTGAGATCCCGGAAGGGGATCCCTTTGACTAACCTTGCCGCGTTGTTTCCAGTACTTCGCCGGTCAAGGCTGTTTTGGCGATACGTCAGCGTAAAAAGCGGCGCTGAAGTGGGTAAATTTTTGTAGTGCACGACCAGGGTTTCTTCGTTGCAGGCGATGCCAACCAGCAGCGGCGACATGCGGGCTGCCTGCCATGCGCTCTGAACGACTTCTCCCGCCGCCTGGTGTTGAATCACAAACGGGATGCCTTCTTCTTCAATGCCGAGCAGCACCTCTTTCCAGACGGAAAGACAGTCGCCGATAGTCGAAATCACAATGGCAGGCGTAGTGACGCTACTGTCCATGGGCAAACTCCTTATGCCAGGAAAGGATGAGGCCGGTAGCCACTGCGTTTCGCGGTCCTTCGGTGCCGCGAATATTTCCGCGTCCGGCAACCAGTCGATAATGCGCCAGGGCGTCCGTCACCAGTTGCGGCACTTCAAAGTCCAACGAGGAGCCGCCCACCAGAACGACGAACGGAATGTCGCGGATATTGCCCGTCGGGCTAACCTGTCGTAGCGCGCGCAGGGCATTGGTGACAAATACGCGCTCTTTGGCGCTGCGACGAATGGCGCGAACTTTTTCCAGTGCGAGATCGCCGGGCAGAGGCACCAGTTCATCCGGTTTGACCACGCAGACGCGGGCAAATACCGCAGGGGGAAGCGGAGTCGGGAAAAACTGAACGCTGCCGTCTTCGTGACGCAGATGGAACAGGCTTTCGACCTTGGCTAACGGATACTTTTTGATCTCTTCTGCCAGGTAGCGGTCATCAAGCCCCAGTTCCCGGGCGATGATCATGGTCACCATGTCGCCAGCCCCGGCCAGGTGCGTGGCGATAATTTCGCCTTTAGGATTTATGATGGAGGCGTCGGTCGAGCCAGCGCCTAAATCCAGAATCGCCAGCGGACGCGTGGTGCCGGGCGTGGTGAGTGCGCCCAGAATCGCCGCTTCAGCTTCTGCGCCGCCAACCTGAACGTCCACGTTCAGCTTTTCTTTGATTTCGCTGGCGATCATCGCCATCTGCAGACGGTCTGATTTCACCATCGATGCGATACCGACGGCCTGTTCCAGAGAAAACTCACCGGCCAGTCCGCCGGTGACGCTGACGGGGACGGAGGTGTCGACGGCCAGCAAATCCTGGATAAAAATTTCGTTGCTTGGCTTGTTGGTCAGTTCCGCCATCGTCTGGCGAACGTGTTCCAGCATGCCGCCAATATTGGTGCCCGCTTCACCGGTAACGTTGTCCAGTTTCGGGCATTCGCCGACCGCTTTCATAATGGCGTCGGCACCCGCGGCGACATCAACGCGCAGCGTACGTCCCTGTGACTGCAGTTCAATGTTTCCAGCAGGAATGGCGCGCGCTTTAACATCACCTGAAGGGGTTTTCACCACCACAGCGGAGCGGTTGCCAATCAGCGCTCGCGCCATCGGAACAATGTTTTTGGTCTCGTTCGCGTTGAGATTAAACACCGTCGCGATGCCATAAGGGTTTGACAGCGTTTCGATAACCTTACCGGGTACGGCGACCTCAATGGCGGCCAACATTCCGAGCGGTATACGGTCGATGTACAGCACTTCATCAACGATAGGCAGCGGTTTTTCCAGTCTGTTACTGACCAGAACGCCATCGTCCTGTTGCAAAATGACGCCCGTTAACTGATAACCAGCACGGACAGAGGCGTTAATCATGGTGGCGACATCAGCGAAATCGAAAGCGGATGACACCACCAGAATTAACGGGGTATCCGCCGGGCGGGTGAGTAACTCTTCCGGCGTGATAGTGATCCCCACACCCAGACCGACACCGCCCGGTGTTTTCGGGTTATGACCGATCATGGTGGATTCGGTGATGATAGTTTCCGTGATGGTTTCCATCGCGACATCACCAATCACCGGGGTGGCTTCGTTGATACGGATAAGCGAGATATCGCTGACATTGATGCCTGCATTGTTAGCCGCAAGCGTAAGCGCCTCCTGAATCCCAAACACATTACGCAATGTGCCTTTTATCCCGGTGGTTTCCGCCAGCGCGCTACCGGTAATGGTGAGCGCGCCAGTGCCATCCACTGTCGCCAGTGCGACTTCTGTGGATGAGTTGCCGATATCAATGCCAGCTATATATCTCATGACCTTTCCTTAGTCGTCGCCTTTCAGTTTCTTACGCTCGACGTACAACACCGCAGCTTCACGAACAAACGCGGCGCAGATTTTGGCCTGATAGCGATTTTCAAGATCGTCCGCGATCGCGAGCAGTTCTTCTTTCGTTGAACGGTAAGGACGCAGAGCGTTATAGATCTCAAGAATGCGATCGTCCGGTACTGCCGTCAGTTCTGCGGCACGCTCAAAGTTCATCGCCAGGCGGTCACGTCCAGCATCTTTGGCGATAGCCGCCTGAATGCGCAGCGTTTCCGGTGTGATACGCATATCCTGCGCGGTCACTTTGTTGCTCAGAACGTTTTCGAGAGTGAACTCATCCAGCGTTTTGTTGGTGGCCGTTTTGACCCACTCAGGATGCTTACTGGCGAGTGGATAGTCGGTCACTTTTGCGGTCTGGGTCGTACTGCTCGAACCGGCTGCCGGGGCAGATGTGTCGCCCTGCAGGCTGTTCATGCGGCTCAACACATCCCGTACCATCGATTCAATTGCATCGGTATTCATAAAGGGATCCTTATTAAAGCGCCACGCGCAGTTCCTGCGGGTTTTTGCCCGTCACGACGTACTTCGTCTCTTTAATGTGCAAAATGGCGGATTTAGCCTGATATTTCGGGCGTGCCATCTGATCGTTCAGCGTCGGAACCGGCTGCGGTGATTCACGCTTGGCATAACGCGCGGCGTTTTTACCAATCTGGCGATAGGTTTCCAGCGTCAGCAGCGGTGCCTGCGGGAACAGCTCCAGGTTGGACAGCGGCGGCAGTCCCTGTTGGTGGATGACCGTCGTGCCTTTTGACTGGATGCCGATAGAGATGCCAGAGCCGCTCAGACGGTTACCCTCCACGGCAACAAAGGCCACGTCGGACGATTTAAAGCAGCGAATCACACGCGCTTTGATGCCTTCTTCTTCAATACCGGCAATCACTTCACGCAGAATGTTCTTGTGCGGCAGACCGACGATATTAACGGTCTGAGAAAGGCCAAACGCCGGGCCGACAGCGATGATGACTTCATCCTGTTGCGTGCCCTGTTTTGCCTCGCCAATTTCCGTCAGAAAACTGTCACCGGCCGGTGCAGCAGGTGCGGTTGACGTTCCCGGCGCGCGAAACGAGACGGGCTTATCGCTGGTCTGCATTTCGGACAGAACGTCTTCAATAATCTGGCGCAGCAATTTTTCATTAATTTCCATTGTTCACCCCTTAGCCAAGCTCGTTGGGATCAAGTGCGCCAGGGATGTTCTTAATTTCTTCCCAGCGTTCGCCTTGCAGGCGATAACCTGTTGCCGGACCGGCATAATCGTTGACGTCATTGACTGCAGAGAGCACTTGTCCGTCGCCGACGATAATGGCGGAGGTATGCAGATAGTCCCCGGTTAACTTGGCTTTCTGGATGTTGAGCATGTCCTGCGCGACATCGGTAAAGCCACCCTGAGCCAGCGCTTTCACCACTTCCAGACCGTTGCGGTTTTTGTTGATGATTTCCTGCGCAAACTTGATGTCCTCAACGATGTTACGTTCAGGCATATCTTTTGAACCGTGTGCGTAGGTGGCGGCTTCGACTTCTTCATCCGTAATCGGCGGCAGACCCATGCCGGCGAAAACCGCCTGCAGAGCACGTGCTGCTTTGTTACGAATGGCGATAACGTCCTCTTCACGCACCGGACGCAGACCACCGTCCACTTTCAGGTCACGCTGGATAACGTTGTAGTCATCGAAGTCTTCCGCATCTTCGTTGGAGCCCGCGAACATGTTGTCGTAGTTCGGTACGGCGGAATAACCGGAAGAGATAAAGTCGGTACCCGGCAGGAACTGCATCAGCAGACGCGCGGTACGACGCATATCGGAGTGGGTAAAGGTCTGGTCGTTACTGGAGGCGCATTCCAGATCCAGTGATGAACAGATCAGGTTTTCTGCCAGAACTGCGCGGATCCCTGATGGAACGGCGGACGGAACGCCGATGCAGCTCACGGAGCCGTTTTGCAGACCTTGAACACCCGCCGCTTTGGTGATGTATATGCAGCGCGCTTCCAGATACAGCATGGATTTACCTTCGGCATAGCCCATCTGCACTTCGGAACCTGAACCGGAGGTGAAACGCATTTTCAAACCACGGGAGGCGTAAGAAGAGGCGAGGAAGCCTTTTGACCACGGCGTATCATCGCCATCGGTAAATACCGGTTCGGTACCGTAGACGGAAATGGTTTCGGCGTAGCAGGTATGGCCCAGCATGCCGAGTTTCAGTTCAGTGGCTTCTTCCAGCGAACATTGCGTCAACACGCCCGGACGACCGACCTGAGAACCGACGAGCAGAGCAATGGCGTTGAACGGGGCATAACGCGCCACGGCCACGGTCGTCTCTTGCTCATCAAAACCGCGCCATGCACCTTCTGCTGCGTCGGCAGCAATCTGCACCGGATTATCTTTGACGTTGGTGACGTGTGCCTGCTGGGATGGAGTACGACGTGCGCGCATTTTTTGCATCGCCATCATCATCTCAACCACGTTCATGTGCGAAACCACTTCGACAATTTTCGCCGGGGTCATCGCCGTAGTCAGCGGCACAATGTCGCGACGTTTCACGTTAGGATCGCACAGCATATTGGCGAGCTTAACGGAGTCCATTGCCATGACTTCTTCTGCGCGCGTCAGGTTGATGCCGTAGCGGGCAATGAAGTGGTCAATCAGGTCGAACTGGCTGACCGATTTGCCATCGAGTTCGGTGACTGCGCCGTTAACGATTTTAATCGACGGCTTAGGATCGTTCGGGCTTTCCATCGCAATGAAGCCTTCTTCGATCCACTCCTTAACGAATCCGTCCTGATTTACAGGGCGTTTCGCCAGTGCTTCAAATCTTTTCGATCTCATGAATGAGCCTCACGGATATCAGATGTAGGACGGGCGATCGTTTTTCGGTTCTGAACCGAGGGTCGCAAGGACGGTTTTACCGATTTCTCGCGCCGAGATAACCGCCTGACGCACTGCGCCGGAATCGCCGGAGATAACCAGGATCGCTTCGTTACTGAAGCTGGTGCCATGCGCCGGAGAGCTGTAAGCCACGACTTCAACATTCGCTGCTTTCAGCGCGGTATCCGCCATCAGCACGCCGACGGAAGCCGGGGCACCGACAATCACGCCGCAGGCACGGCCAACCGGCGCGCCGAAGGCTTTTTCCAGTGCGTAACTGGCACGCGCGGTGTACTGCAGTTCGATGTGTCCGGCCTCATTGCCATAAACATCACCGAAGGTCCGGTCGAGTTCTTTCAGCGCCACTTCAATCCCGCGCTTAACGTCGGAAACGTCGTTGCCGCCGATAATGATTAACGAACCGTGGCCTGCACCGCCTTTGGTATCGCGTGGGAGTTCAATGCTCACCACTTCGGTATTGGTGGCTTTGACCGCTTCGTCAGCCGCCATGATGTGTGGACCCGCGCCGGTACGCGCGCCCAGGATGCCAATGGAGCGATAGCGCTTCTCAAGCTTCATTGCTTCCAACAGGGCACTGTCTACGTTTGCAATCACCAGACCTACGGTGTCGCCAATCGCAGTGCCAACAAATTCCGTTAAACTGCAGCTCTTCTCTGCCATAGCCGTCTCTCGTTTTGGATGGGTTTTATCAGGGATGCCCGCTTGCTCAGGCGTTGCCACACGGGCAATGACCTGCGCCATGATCTGTTCAACCAGTTCATTGCTGCTCATGGGTTAATTCCCTTCGGTAAGATTTTTTCAACATCGGTATGAGGGCGTGGAATGACGTGTACGGCTTTCACTTCTCCCACGTTGCGCGCAGCGGCAGCACCCGCATCGGTCGCCGCTTTTACGGCACCGACATCACCGCGAACGATGACGGTTACCAGCCCTGAGCCAATTTTTTCGTAGCCAACCAACATGACATTGGCTGACTTCACCATTGCATCTGCGGCCTCTATGGCTGCAGTTAAGCCTTTGGTTTCTACCATTCCTAATGCTTCTTGTTGCATAAAGACCTCGCCTGGGTTTGTCCCGATAATCATGACTATAAAAAGAAGCGAGGAAAAAGAATGGCTGACTTGAAAGTAAGGGAGAAAAATTAGTGGGGTATGAATGTGATAAACTTGCTTTATTGTATTTTATCTTGTTGTTTTTTCAGGTTTTGTTAATTTTTATGGATGTGATATTTTGGTTTTTGCTATTCCATATTTACATTTTTAGGGGTGACAGTATTAATTTAATTTGCTATGCGGGAAAGCCGATTTGTGACGTCGATTGGAAAAGACGAATCTGCAAATAACCAATTTTTATTATTATGAATCGTTCTGGTTAATTACATTCAGGCACTCTACACGCTGCCTCTGAATAAATGAATGACAAGAAATTGCTATAACAACACGATTTTTCCAGGTCTCAGAGTGCTCAGTTTGCCAACAATTTTCAGCGACCTCTTTCTATAGTAGGTGTTGTTGTACTCTACGACCAGCAAGGGTCCGCTGGTAAGGACACGAACGCTTCTAAGAAGGTGTCACAATGAATGATTCACTGAAAGCGCAATGCATTGCCGAGTTTTTGGGTACCGGATTGTTTTTGTTTTTTGGTATCGGCTGCCTTAGCGCACTGAAAGTTGCAGGTGCCAGTCTGGGTCTCTGGGAAATTTGTATTATTTGGGGTCTGGGAATTTCGCTTGCGGTTTATCTGACAGCGGGCATTTCCGGGGCGCATCTGAACCCGGCGATCACCGTCGCACTCTGGCTGTTTGCCTGCTTCCCGGGACGCAAAGTTCTGCCTTACACCATTGCGCAGGTTGCGGGTGCGTTTGGCGGCGCGGTGCTGGCCTATCTGCTTTACGGCAATTTATTCACCGAGTACGAAACTGCCCACAATATGGTTCGCGGCAGCGCCGATAGCCTCTATCTGGCCAGCATTTTCAGTACATATCCAGCCGCCGCACTTAGCGTGTGGCAGGCGGCAGGGGTCGAAATCGTCATCACCTCTATTCTGATGGGGCTGATTATGGCGCTGACGGATGACGGCAACGGCGTGCCTAAGGGACCACTGGCGCCGCTGCTGATCGGCATTCTGGTGGCGGTGATTGGCGCATCCACAGGCCCGTTGACAGGGTTTGCCATGAACCCGGCGCGTGATTTTGGTCCTAAACTGTTCGCCTGGATGGCGGGCTGGGGGGATATTGCGATGACTGGCGGACGTGATATTCCGTACTTTATAGTGCCGATTATCGCGCCACTGATTGGTGCGTGCGCGGGAGCGGCTATCTACAAGTACCTCATTGGTAAAAATTTGCCCTGTAATACCTGTAAAATTGAAGAGACAGACGCGTAATTCGGACACATACGGCTATTATCACGTCTTTAATTTCTATTTCGTGATCTGCTTTCACGAACTGACTAAAAAGTCTCCCCACCCGGGGAGACTTTTGTTATTGTCCCTTATACTTTCTGTCATTTACATACACGGATAGGGGATGATAAAAAGTGAATGTAAAATTTATGTTTTCATTATAACAATGGATTAACTGAGGGATTTTATCATGATTTCTGCGAGTACCCTGAACTCAGAACTCATTAATAAAATCGCACAGGATTTTGCGCAAGCGACCAGCCTGGCTGTTGTGGTTGTCAATATTCACGGTGATGAGATTTCTGAGCTGTTTAATTTCACGCCTTTTTGTCAACTGATGCGTCAGCATCCACAACACAGTACCCGGTGTCGTATGAGCGATCGCTGTGGAGGACTGGAAGCGTCAAAATCGGATCAACCCTGTATCTATCGCTGTCATGCCGGGCTAACCGATTTTTCTATTCCTCTCGTGATCTCAGGCCATCTTGTCGGGTTCGTCTTGTGCGGCCAGGTGCGTTTACGTAACGATGACGGTATCGATCTGCTTAACATCATGAAGGTTGACGATCGCTGGCAGGCCGATCCAGAACTGCTCAATGAGTTCAGTAATGTCCCGGAAATGGACTATTCACGCGTGATGGCCTCGGCGGATCTGCTCAAACTCATTGTTGAAAACTGCCTCAAAAAGCAGCTCAATTTCGTGGTGATCAAAGACAGTGCGCAGCCTACGGAACCTGCACGTCCGGCCCGCGCCGCCAGCCCTCATGACAGTAAGATGAAAAAAGCGTTGCGCTATATTGATGCGCATCTGTCTGACGATCTTCGTCTTGAAGATGTGGCATCGCACGTCTATCTGAGCCCGTACTATTTCAGCAAACTGTTCAAAAAATATCAGGGCATTGGTTTTAATGCGTGGGTCAATCAACAGCGCATGGCCAGTGCCAGAGAGCTGCTTTGCCACAGTGACTGGAGCATTGCCAGTATTGCCCGCAATTTAGGTTTTTCGCAAACCAGCTATTTTTGCAAAGTGTTCCGTCAGACTTATCAGGTTACGCCGCAGGCCTATCGACAAAAAATAAATGAAAACTTGCCTGCTGAGTCGGCATAAATAGCAATATTTTGCTATTGCCGATTTTTGATATTCCCGTGTAATCCGGTCATTTATAATGGTTAAGTGTTTTTAGTACAGCAATAAATTGTCATAGCGCAATAAAATATCGCTCTTTACGGAATAAACTTCACCAGTTTTTATTTCTGTGATGAGATACAGTGTCATTGTTAAGAGGTTTCATTATTCTCTTGCATGACATTTCATTCAGAATCGTTTTATTGCGGCATTTTATGTTGATAAAAAATGCGCAACGAATAAGTAACGAAAAAGTATTGTTGTGATGAGGAGAATTCATTCTGCTCGTCATTTAAGCCGACAGGTTTGACACAATTGTGTCTGGGAAGGGGGTGAAAATCCCCCGCAGCCCCCGCTGCTGTGATGCTGACAACCCCGTGAAGACCACTGATCGCAAGATTGGGAAGGACGGGCGAGGACGACGCTAAGCCAGAAGACCAGCCTGTCGGATACTACCAACAACTTCGGTGGGAAGTGGGTTGCTCAGATGCGTACAGTCGGAAGACTGGGTGTCAGTACATCCCTACCACCCTGAACAGGATCAGGGTCATGGCGGCAAAGCAGTACGCGTTTGTTCTGGCAGGTACCGGTAGCGGCTGTGGTAAAACCACGGTGACGCTGGGCTTGCTGAACGCATTGAAACAACGTGGTTTACGCGTCCAACCCTGCAAAGTCGGCCCTGACTACCTGGATACCGCCTGGCATACGGCCATCAGCGGCACCGCTTCCCGTAATCTCGACAGCTTCATGCTTCCCGAATCGATTCTTAATGCGCTGTTCCGCGAACAGATGCAGGACATGGATATTGCGGTGATCGAAGGAGTGATGGGGCTGTACGACGGCTACGGCACTGACCCCAACTACTGTAGCACCGCTGCGATGGCAAAACAGTTGGGCTGCCCGGTGATTCTGCTGGTTGATGGGAAAGCCGTTTCTACCTCCATTGCCGCCACGGTGATGGGCTTCCAGCATTTTGACCCGACGCTGAACATTGCCGGCGTTATTGTTAATCGCGTCAATAGCGAGTCCCATTTCCAGTTGCTGAAAACCGCCATCGAACACTACTGCGCCGTGCCGGTGCTGGGTTACGTTCCGCGCGTTGAGGGCGTTGTGTTACCCGAACGGCATCTGGGGCTGGTGACCGCGCGCGAGTCCGTCGTGAATCAACCGTTGTGGCAGGATTTCGCTGCCCGACTGGAAAACACGCTGAATATCGACCAGTTACTGGCGTTAAGCCATCTTGAGGCGTTACCACAGGGTGAGTGGCCTGAGCTTCCTGCGGCGAACGCCGGGGACGGTCTGACGCTGGCGATGGCCGATGATGAAGCCTTTAACTTTTATTACCCCGACAACGTAAAGTTGCTGGCGCGTACCGGTGTCAACATTGTGCGCTTCAGTCCGCTCCACGATCGCGCGTTGCCCGATTGCCAGATGGTCTGGCTGGGTGGTGGCTATCCGGAACTGCATGCGGCCACGCTGGCGGCCAACAGCACCATGCTGGCAAGCCTGCGCGAGGCGCACCAGCGCGGCGTCGCGATCTACGCCGAGTGCGGCGGATTAATGTACCTCGGCAGCCTGCTGGAAGATGCTGACGGGGTAGAGTATCGCATGGCCGATATCATTCCCGGTCGCAGCAAAATGGGTAAACGACTGACCCGCTTCGGCTATTGTGAAGCGCAGGCTCTGCAGCCCACGTTGCTGGCTGCGGAAGGTGACGTGCTGCGCGGTCATGAATTTCATTACTCCGACTTTTCCCCTGAAACGCCCGCCGTGCTGGCATGTCACAAAGTCCGTGACGGTCAGACGGTGCAAGCGTGGTCTGGCGGCTGGCGAATCGGCAATACCTTTGCCAGCTATCTGCACGTTCACTTTGCTCAGCGTCCATTAATGCTTAATCACTGGCTGAACGCCGCACGGGAGGCGTTATGACGCTACTGGCATGGTGCGTGGCCTGGCTTCTGGATGTCGTGATTGGCGACCCGCCAGACTGGCCGCATCCGGTGCGCTGGATAGGCAATCTGATCAATGTCGTGCAACGGATTATTCGCCGCTTCTGCCACAGCGATCGGGCGTTACGTATCGGCGGCGGGGTAATGTGGCTGGTGGTTGTGGGGCTGACGTGGGCGGTTGCCTGGAGTGTCTTATGGCTTGCGGCGCTGATTCATCCGTGGCTCGGTTGGGTCGTTGAAGTCTGGATGATCTTCACCGTGCTGGCGGGGCGCTGTCTGGCGACGGCGGCGCAGGAGGTTGAGCGCCCGTTACGTGAAGGCAACCTTGCGCAAAGCCGTGAAAAACTCTCGTGTATTGTGGGGCGTGACACCTCGCAACTTCAGCCGGAACAGATCAACCGGGCGGTGGTGGAAACCGTTGCAGAGAATACGGTTGACGGCATCATCGCGCCGCTGTTCTTCCTGTTACTCGGCGGCGCGCCGCTGGCGATGGCCTACAAAGCGGTGAACACCCTGGATTCCATGGTGGGCTATAAGCACGAAAAATACCGGGCGATTGGCATGGTAAGCGCGCGGCTTGACGACGTCGCGAACTATATTCCTGCGCGGCTGAGTTGGCTGTTACTGAGCGCGGCGGCGGTTTTGTGTCGGCGTAATGGCTCCCGGGCGCTCTGCGTGGGGTGGCGAGACCGCTATAACCACAGCAGTCCAAACTGCGCGTGGGCGGAGGCATCCGTTGCCGGTGCGCTGGGCATTCGCCTGGGCGGCCCTAATGATTACTTTGGTGAGCGTGTTGAAAAACCGTGGATCGGCGACGCGCAGCGCATCATTTCCGTAGATGACATTTCCCAAACGATTCGACTGATGTGGGTCGCCTCAACGCTGGCTCTGGCGCTGTTCCTCGTAACGCGCTGGCTGGTGGTTGGGGTGGCCTGAGGATAAATGACAATGCAATACATCCAGCAACCCCAGGCGATTGAAGCCAAAAGTTTTGACATCATTGGCGAGATCATTAATGAAACGCGCCCGGAGTACCAGTTTGCCAGTCCGCTGCATGAAGCGATCATCAAGCGAGTGATTCATACCACCGCTGACTTTGACTGGCTGGATATTCTCTGGTTTTCGGGCGATGCGCTGGAAAAACTTTGCGCGGCGCTGAGTCGTCCGACGGTTATTTATACCGACACCACCATGGCACTTTCGGGGATTAACAAAACCCTGCTGGCGAAGACGGGGGGCGAGTGCCGCTGCTACATCAGCGATCCGCGCGTGGTAGCACAAGCGAAAGCGCAGGGGATCACCCGTTCAATGGCGGCGGTAGATGTGGCCGTGACGGAAGAGAGTGAAAAAGTGTTTGTCTTTGGCAACGCACCCACCGCACTGTTTCGCCTGCTGGAGCATGATGTGGCGGTAAGTGGCGTGGTGGGCGTACCGGTGGGGTTTGTCGGCGCGGCGGAGTCTAAAGAGGCGTTGACGCACAGTCAACTGCCCGCCATTGCTGCCCTTGGACGTAAAGGCGGCAGCAACGTTGCGGCGGCGATCGTCAACGCCATGCTGTATCACATGCAGGGGGCGCGATGAGCGATCAAACTTTCGACGCGCCCGTCTGGCATAACGGCAAAGCGCTGCGCAAAGGTTACACCACCGGATCGTGCGCCACAGCGGCGGCAAAAGTCGCCGCGCTGATGGTCCTGCGCCAGCATTTGATCCACCAGGTGTCGATTGTTACGCCGTCCGGCGTCACGCTGTGTCTGAACGTGGAATCGCCGCACATCGAAGGACAGCAGGCCATTGCCGCCATCCGCAAAGACGGTGGCGACGATGTGGACGCCACCCACGGCATGTTGATTTTCGCCCGCGTCACGCTGAACGATAGCGGCGAAATTGTCCTGCTCGGCGGCGAAGGGGTTGGCACCGTCACCCGCAAGGGGATTGGTTTACCCGTTGGCAGTGCGGCAATTAATCGCACCCCGCGTCACACCATTGAATCCGCCGTGCGTGAGGCGATAGGCCCGGCACGCGGGGCGGAAATCGAAATTTTTGCTCCGGAAGGCGAAGAACGGGCGCAAAAAACCTACAACTCGCGACTCGGTATTCTTGGCGGCATTTCCATCATTGGCACCACCGGCATCGTGACCCCAATGTCCGAAGAGAGCTGGAAGCGGTCGCTATCGTTGGAACTGGAAATTAAACGCGCCGCCGGGCTGGAGCGAGTGGTTCTGGTGCCGGGTAACCACGGTGAGCGTTTTGTCCGCGAACAGATGGGCATCGACACCAACGTGGTGGTCACCATGAGCAACTATGTCGGCTACATGATTGAAGAGGCGGTACGACTGGGATTTCGCCAGGTTGTGCTCGTTGGCCATCCTGGAAAGCTTATCAAAATTGCCGCCGGGATTTTCCATACCCACAGCCACATTGCCGATGCGCGGATGGAAACGTTGGTGGCCCATCTGGCGCTGCTCGGGGCACCGCTGGAGTTGCTAACGCTGGTGAGCGACTGCGACACAACCGAAGCGGCAATGGAGCACATTGACGCGTACGGTTTTCAGCACATTTACAACCACCTTGCTGAACGTATCTGCCTGCGCGTAATGCAGATGCTGCGCTTTACCAAAACCCCGCCGACCTGCGACGCTGTCATGTTTTCGTTTGATAACCAGGTACTCGGCAGCAACCGGCCCGTCGAGGCTATCGCCCGGGAGATGCAATGCTGACGGTGGTTGGGATGGGGCCCGCCGGTCTGCTACTGATGACACCAGCAGCGCGCGCGGCGGTTGACGAGGCTGATGTGCTGGTTGGCGGTCAGCGCCATTTGCAGCAGTTTCCGGACTTTCGCGGCGAGCAGTTTGCGCTGGGCGCCAACATTCCCGAGCTGCTGACGTGGATTGACGCGCATCAGGATAAGCAGGTGGTGGTTCTGGCCTCCGGCGATCCGCTGTTTTACGGCATCGGTACGCGGATGGTGGCGCATTTTGGCATTGAGCAGGTACGTATCATTCCTGGTATTAGCGCGGTGCAGTATCTGTGCGCGCAGTCGGGAATCGACATGAATGACATGTGGCTCACCAGTAGCCATGGGCGCAGCGTCTGTTTCGATACGCTGGCCGAACATAACAAAGTGGCAATGGTCACCGACGGTCAGTGCGGACCGCGTGAAATTGCCGCGCAACTGGTTGCACGAGGAAAGGGCGATCGCTGGATGGTGATTGGCGAAAACCTGGCGATGGAAAACGAACGGATCCACTGGCTGCGCGTCAGCGAGGTCCATGCCGAATACGAGATGAATGCAGTGGTGATCCTTGATGAAAGATGAGCTTTTCCTGCGCGGTGAGAAGGTGCCGATGACCAAAGAAGCGGTACGTGCACTTGCTCTCGCAAAACTTGAGCTGCACCGGGCCAGTCACCTGATTGATATCGGGGCGGGGACCGGCAGCGTATCCATCGAAGCCGCGCTGCAGTTTCCGTCGCTGCACATCACGGCTATCGAGCGCAATCCGGCAGCGCTGCGTTTGCTCGACGAAAACCGTCAGCATTTCGCCTGCGCGAATATCGATATTCTGCCGGGCGAAGCGCCGATGATGATGACCGAGAAAGCCGATGCCGTCTTTATGGGCGGCAGCGGGGGGCATCTCACGGAACTGATCGACTGGTCCATGCGCCAGTTGCACGTTGGCGGGCGTCTGGTGATGACCTTTATCCTGCAGGAAAACCTCAACACCGCGCTGGCGCATCTGCAACAACTTGGCATGCAGGAGGTGGACTGCCTGCAAATGCAAATTTCGTCACTGACCACGCTGGGCGCGGGTCACTATTTCAAACCGAATAATCCCGTTTTTGTTATCGCCTGTCAGAAGGAAGAACACCATGTCTGAGTCATTTGATCCCCGTTGTGTGTGGTTTGTCGGCGCAGGTCCAGGTGACCGGGAACTGATTACCCTTAAGGGTTACCGGCTGCTGCAACAGGCGCAGGTGGTGATTTATGCCGGATCGCTTATCAACACTGAACTGCTGGAGTATTGCCCGGAGGGCGCGGAGTGTCACGACAGTGCGGAACTGCACCTGGAGCAAATCCTCTCCCTGATGGAAGAGGGCGTGAAGGCCGGAAAAACAGTGGTGCGCCTGCAAACCGGCGACGTGTCGCTGTATGGCTCGGTGCGTGAACAGGGTGAAGAACTGACCAAACGCGGCATCAACTGGCAGGTGGTGCCGGGCGTCAGCGCTTTCCTCGGCGCAGCGGCGGAGTTGGGCGTTGAATACACCGTGCCGGAAGTCTCGCAGAGCCTGATTATCACGCGGCTTGAAGGCCGCACGCCAGTACCGGAACGCGAACAACTGGAATCCTTCGCCAGCCACCAGACCTCAATGGCTATCTATCTCTCCGTCCAGCGCATCAATCGGGTGGCGGAACGGTTGATCGAGGGCGGTTATCCGGCGACCACGCCCGTGGCGGTTATCTATAAAGCGACCTGGCCGGAAAGCCAGACCGTGCGCGGCACGCTGGCGGACATCGCGGATAAAGTGCGCGATGCCGGGATCCGCAAAACGGCGCTCATCCTGGTCGGGAATTTCCTCGGAGATGAGTATCACTACTCCAGACTCTATGCCGCGGACTTTAGCCATGAATACCGTAAAGCCTGAATCTATCGCGCTGTTTTGCCTGACGCCCGGTGGCGTTCAGCTGGCAAAACGGCTGGCAGCGATGCTGCCGCTGACCTGTTTTACCAGTGAAAAACTGCTGGAGGACGGTTTTCTGCCGTTCGACGGCGGATTCGCCCACGCCGCGCGCGACGCGTTCTCGAACTATTCCGCGCTGATTTTCATCGGGGCGACCGGCATTGCGGTGCGCGTGCTGGCCCCGCTGGTGAATGACAAGTTCAGCGATCCGGCGGTGGTGGTGATCGACGAGCGCGGGCAGCATGTGATCAGCCTGCTTTCAGGTCACGCGGGCGGCGCGAACGCGCTGACCCGTTATCTCGCCGGCATGCTGGGGGCCGATCCGGTGATTACGACCGCCACTGACGTCAATGAAATGGCGGCGCTGGATACCCTCGCGTTTCAGCTCAATGCCCGCATGACTGACTTCCGTACGGCGGTGAAAGTGGTGAATCAGATGCTGGTGAGCAACCAGCGAGTGGGGCTGTGGTGGGATGAAGAACTGGATGAAGACGTCCGCCACTGCGATCGCCGTGGGTTCATTACCGTCACCGATCTCCAGCAACTACCGGAACTGGATGCGCTGGTGTGCGTCACGTTACGTAACGAACTGCCGGCTATCCCGGTTCAGCACTGGAAACTGGTGCCGCAGCGAGTCGTCGCCGGAATTGGTTGTCGCCGCGATACCCCGTTCCCGCTACTGGCGGCACTGCTGGCTCGTCAGCTTGAAGCGCAGCGCTTTGACCCGCTGGCGTTGAAAGCCATCGGCAGCGTGTCGCTCAAGAAAGATGAAGAGGGGCTGATTCAGCTTGCCTTCTGCTGGCGCGTGCCTTTTGAAACCTTTACCGCTGACGCGCTGCGTGAGCATGAACATCACTTTCCGGCCTCGCCGTTTGTTCGCCAGACGGTTGGCGTCGGGAGCGTCTCGGGTCCGGCAGCGTGGCTGCTGAGTCATGGGCAATTGACCGGCGAAACCCTGCGCGAGCAGGGCGTCACTATCACTTTGGGAGTTTCACACTGATGTTAACCGTAATCGGAATCGGCCCCGGCTCACAGGCCATGATGACTATGGAAGCCGTTGAAGCACTGCAGGCGGCAGAAATCATTGTGGGTTACAAAACCTACACCCACCTCGTCAAAGCGTTTACCGGTGACAAGCAGGTGATCAAAACCGGTATGTGTAAAGAGATCGAGCGCTGCCATGCGGCGATTGAACTGGCGCAGGCTGGGCACAACGTGGCGCTGATCAGCAGCGGTGACGCCGGTATTTACGGCATGGCGGGGCTGGTGCTGGAGTTGGTCAGCAAACAGAAACTGGATGTTGAAGTGCGTCTGATCCCAGGGATGACTGCCAGCATCGCTGCTGCGTCGCTGCTCGGTGCGCCGCTAATGCACGATTTTTGCCACATCAGCCTGAGCGATCTACTGACGCCGTGGCCGGTTATCGAAAAACGCATTATTGCCGCAGGGGAAGCAGACTTCGTGATTTGCTTCTACAACCCGCGCAGCCGGGGCCGTGAAGGACATCTGGCACGCGCATTTGAACTGCTTTCCGCCAGCAAGAGCGGGCAAACGCCGGTAGGGGTGGTGAAATCTGCCGGGCGTAAAAAGCAAGAGAAATGGCTGACCACGCTGGGTGAAATGGATTTTGAACCGGTGGACATGACCAGTCTGGTGATCGTCGGCAACAAAGCGACCTATGTGCAGGAGGGTCTGATGATCACGCCACGAGGTTATGTGTTGTGAGTTTTGGCGAGGTTCTGGTCATGGGCGGCACCAGCGATGCCCGCGCGCTGTGCCAGCAACTGGACGCCGCCAACGTGGCGTACACCCTGTCGGTGGCGACGCCGACCGGGAAACAACTGGCCGGCGACATCAAGGGCCAGGTGCGTTGCGGTCGGCTGGAGCAGGATCAGATGGTGAACTGGCTGAAGAAAAACGGCACGCGTTGGGTGATCGACGCTTCACACCCGTATGCCGAAGTGGTGAGCCGCAACATTCTGCGCGCCTGTGAACGGGCAGGAGTGCTGCTCAGTCGCTATCAGCGCCCGGAGCAGCTCAGCAATCTGACGCATCCGCTGCTCTTTGCCGTACAGAGCATTGATGAGGCGTGTGACGTTGCGCGACGTTTCGGCGAGCGAGTACTGCTGACCACCGGGAGTAAAGATCTGGCAACGTGGCGTGCGGGTTTACCAGAAAAAACGCTGCTCGCTCGCGTGTTGCCCGTACCCGAAGTGATTCAACAATGCGCCGATCTTGGCTTTGGCGTTGGCGAGACGTTCGCGCTGTGTGGACCGTTTAGCGCCGAGTTCAACGCCGCATTTTATCGTCAGTGTCAGGCTGACGTCGTGATAACCAAGGCTTCTGGTGCAGAAGGTGGTTATCAGGAAAAGGTTCAACCCTGTCTGGATGCAGGCATTCCCTGCATCGTGATTACCCGCCCGGCGCCGCTGGTGACGGGAGATGAGTTACTGGAAAGTCAGGCCGCATTTGCGCAGCGTTTGGCGCGCTGGCTGGCCGCTGCTTAAGGAGTCAGAAAATGAAAAAAGCGCTTCTGGTGATAAGCTTTGGCACCAGCTATCACGACACCTGCGAGAAGAACATTGTGGCCTGCGAGCGCGATCTGGCCGCCAGCTGTCCCGACCGCGATTTGTTCCGTGCCTTTACCTCAGGAATGATTATTCGCAAGCTTAAACAGCGTGATGGAATCGAGATAGACACCCCGCTGCAGGCGCTGCAAAAGCTTGCTGAGCAGGGATATCAGGATGTGGCGATTCAGTCACTGCACATTATTAACGGCGACGAATACGAAAAAATTGTCCGTGAAGTGCAGAGTCTGCGTCCGCTGTTTGTCCGCCTGACGCTGGGCGTGCCGCTGCTGAGTAGCCATGATGATTACGCGCAGTTAATGCTGGCCCTGCGACAGCAGATGCCTGTGCCTGCCGACAATGAAAAAGTGGTGTTCATGGGCCACGGTGCCAGTCACCACGCGTTTGCCGCCTATGCCTGCCTCGATCACATGATGATGGCGCAGGGTTTCCCGGCGCGCGTCGGCGCGGTGGAGAGCTATCCGGAAGTCGACATTCTGATCGAGAGCCTGAGCAAAGAGGGCGTCAAAGCCGTCCATCTGATGCCGCTGATGCTGGTGGCGGGGGATCACGCCATCAACGATATGGCCTCTGACGAAGATGACTCGTGGAAAACGTTGTTTACTGCGGCAGGGATCACGGCAACGCCGTGGCTGAGCGGTCTTGGCGAAAATCCGGCGGTACGAGCGATGTTCGTTGCGCATCTGCAACAGGCGCTGAGCGTGGCGATGGAGGAAGCGGCATGAGCGGCAAACTGTACGCCCTGAGCACCGGTCCGGGAGCGGCCGATCTGATCACCGTTCGCGCTTCACGCATTCTGGGGGCGCTGGACATTCTCTATGCACCAGCGGGACGTAAGGGCGGCGACAGCCTCGCGCTTTCCATCGTGCGGGAATACATCGGCAAAAACACCGAAGTGCGCTGTTGTCATTTTCCCATGAGCGCAGACAGCGCGGAAAAAGAGGCGGTCTGGGATGAAGTGGCCGCCGCGCTGGTTAAAGACGTGAAGGCGGGTAAACAGGTGGGATTTATCACCCTGGGCGACGCCATGTTGTTCAGTACCTGGGTCTTTTTGCTACAGCGCATCGGTTGTCCTGACTGGCTGGAAATTGTCCCAGGCGTGACGTCGTTTGCCGCCATTGCTGCACGATCCAAAACGCCGCTGGCGATGGAACAACAGTCGCTGGCGGTGATCTCTTGTACCGCGCCGGAAGCGGAAATCGCCCAGGCGCTCCGTCAACACGACAGTCTGGTTTTAATGAAAGTGTATGGTCGATTCGCGCGGATTAAAACGCTGCTGGAACAGGCTGGATTACTGGACTGTGCACTGATGATGTCCGAGGCCACGCTCCCGGGAGAGCAGTGCTGGCGGCATCTCAACGAGGTCAGCGACGATCGGCCGTTGCCTTATTTCTCGACCATCCTGGTCAACAAACAGTGGGAGTATGCAGAATGAAACTCGAACAACAGCTGAAACAGCTGTCATTCAGTGGGCTGGCTGCGGCGCTATTGCTGATGATTGTGCCGGAGCAGGCGTTCGCCATGCACATTATGGAAGGGTTTTTACCGCCGATGTGGGCGCTGGCCTGGTGGCTGCTGTTTTTACCGTGCCTGTGGTATGGACTGGTGCGTTTGCGTCATATCGTGATGGACGACAGTCATCAGAAAGTGCTGCTGGCGCTGTGTGGGGCATTTATCTTTGTGCTGTCCGCACTGAAGATCCCGTCGGTCACCGGTAGCTGCTCACATCCGACGGGCGTTGGGTTGGCGGTTATCCTGTTTGGGCCGGGCGTGGTGGCGGTTCTCGGCGCTATCGTCCTGCTGTTCCAGGCGCTGTTGCTGGCGCACGGTGGTTTAACTACCCTGGGTGCGAACGGTATGTCGATGGCGGTGATTGGGCCGGTGGTGGGCTACATGGTGTGGAAGATGGCCTGCCGCGCCGGGATCCGCCGGGATGTCGGCGTCTTTCTCTGCGCGATGCTGGCGGATCTGGTGACCTACTTTGTCACGTCGGTGCAGTTGGGCGTGGCCTTCCCGGATCCCGAAGCGGGTGCGACAGGGTCTGTCGTCAAGTTTATGGGGATTTTCTGCCTGACGCAGATCCCGATTGCTATCGCCGAAGGATTGCTGACCGTGATGATCTACGACCAGTTGACGAAACGGCAACTGATTACCGCGCAAGGACATTAAGATGAAAAAGACGCTGATATTGTTAGCCATGGTGATTGCCCTGGTCATTTTGCCGTTTTTTATTGACCATGGCGGAGAGTTTGGTGGTTCAGACGGCGAGGCGGAAAGCCAGATTCAGGTGGTCGCCCCGCATTATGAGCCGTGGTTCCAACCGCTGTACGAACCGGCGAGTGGGGAAATTGAAAGCCTGCTGTTTACGTTACAGGGGTCGATTGGCGCGGCGGTGATTTTCTATATTCTGGGTTACACCAAAGGCAGACAACGCCGTGATGACCGGGCTTGATCGACTGAGCTATCAGAGCCGCTGGTTTCACATCGCACCTGAACGTAAGTTTCTGTTCTGGCTGCTGTTGATGATTCTGGCTTTTACCTTGCCTGCGTGGGGGCAGGGGATCGAACTGGCGCTGATAGCCGGGCTGACCTGTTGGCTGCTGCGGATCTCCCTGCGTCGCTGGTGTCGCTGGATGGCGTTGCCGTTTGGTTTTTTGCTGGTCGGCGTGGTGACGATCCTGTTCAGCGTCAGCCGCGACCCGCAAACGCTGCTGGTAAGTTTCCCCGTGGGCAGTTACTGGCTGGGCGTGACGGCGTCAGGACTTCATACCGCTAACGAGACGTTCTGGCGCAGTCTGGCTGCGCTGGCCGCCACGTTCTGGCTGGTGCTTAATCTGCCGTTTCCGCAGTTGATCGTCCTGCTCAAACGGGCGCGGGTGCCGCGCCTGCTGACGGAACAGATCCTGCTGACCTGGCGCTTTATTTTTATTCTGTTAGATGAAGCGATGGCCATTCATCGCGCGCAAACGCTGCGTTTTGGCTATCGTAGTCTGCCGATTGGCTATCGCTCGCTGGCGATGCTGGTGGGCGTTCTGTTCACCCGGGTGCTGATTCGCTATCAGCAAATGGCGGCGACGTTAGATATCAAATTGTATCAGGGTGATTTTCACCTGTAAGGAAAAACATGCTTGCCACCACCGAACTCTGGTTTCGTTATCAGGATGCGCAGGTACTTAAAGGGCTGACGCTGGATTTTTCGCAGCACGCCGTCACCGGACTGGTGGGGGCCAACGGCTGTGGGAAATCCACCCTATTTATGAATCTGAGCGGCTTACTGCGACCGCAGCAGGGCGCGGTACTGTGGCAGGGAAAACCGCTGGACTACAGTAAGCGTGGTTTACTGGCGCTGCGTCAGCAGGTGGCGACGGTATTTCAGGATCCCGATCAGCAAATTTTCTACACCGATATCGACAGCGATATCGCTTTCAGCCTGCGCAATCTTGGCGTGGAAGAAGCGGAAATTGCCCGACGAGTCGACGAGGCGTTAACGCTGGTCGATGCCCAGCATTTTCGCCAGCAGCCGATTCAGTGCTTAAGCCACGGGCAGAAGAAACGGGTGGCTATCGCCGGTGCGCTGGTATTACGGGCGAAATACCTGTTACTGGATGAACCCACGGCGGGTCTTGACCCTTCGGGGCGCAGTCAGATGATTGACATCATCAAGCGGATTGTGGCGCAGGGAAACCATGTGGTTATCTCCAGCCATGATATTGATCTGATTTATGAGGTCAGTAACGCCGTTTACGTCTTGCGTCATGGCGAAGTGCTGGCGCACGGTGAACCGGGCGAGGTCTTTGCCCGCACGGCGCTGATTGAAGAGGCCGGGTTAACGCAACCCTGGCTGGTGAAACTGCACGCGCAGTTAGGCATGCCGCTGTGCAAAACCGAAGATGAATTTTTCAGTTGTATGCGACAACGCGCAATCAAGGAGGCGTCATGACGCAGGCCATTATGTTGCAGGGAACGGCGTCTGACGTCGGCAAGAGCGTTCTGGTGGCGGGACTGTGCCGCATTTTTTATCAGGACGGTCGGCGGACCGCACCGTTCAAGTCGCAGAATATGGCGCTCAACTCCGGCATCACGCCGGAGGGGAAAGAGATGGGTCGCGCGCAAATTTTCCAGGCCGAAGCGGCGGGCATTGTGCCGGATGTCCGCATGAATCCGGTGCTGTTGAAACCGACCAGCGATCGCAAGGCGCAGGTGGTGCTAATGGGCCAGGTGGCGACCGATATGGACGCGGTCAGCTATCACGAATACAAACCGCGTCTGCGCGAGCAAATCCTCTCCGTTTACACCAGTCTGGCGCAGGAGTTTGATGTGCTGGTGCTGGAAGGCGCGGGCAGTCCGGCGGAGATCAATCTGCGCGATCGGGACATCGTGAATATGGGGATGGCCGAGATGGCGCAGTGCCCGGTGATTCTGGTCGCCGATATCGATCGCGGCGGGGTGTTCGCCTCTATCTACGGTACGCTGGCGCTGCTGCATGAACACGAACGTGCGCGGGTGAAAGGGGTGATCATCAATAAGTTTCGCGGCGACGTGGCGCTGCTTAATCCCGGTATCGAACAGATTGAAAGTCTGACCGGCGTTCCCGTGCTGGGAGTGATGCCGTGGCTGGATGTCGATCTCGAAGATGAAGACGGCGTGGCGCTGCAAAAAGGGAAATACCTGCGTACGGAAAAACGCGATATCAACATTGCGGTGGTGCAAATCCCGCATATCTCCAATTTCACCGATTTTAACGCGCTGGCAGCGCAACCTGATGTGCGCGTGCGCTATGTACGCCATCCGCAAGAGTTGGCGGACGTTGATTTGGTTATCCTGCCGGGCAGCAAAAACACGCTCGGCGATCTGGTATGGCTACGTGAAAGCGGCATGGCTCATGCGGTGTTGCAGGCGCACCAGCAAAATATCCCCATCGTTGGGATCTGCGGTGGCTATCAGATGCTCGGCGAGACCATCATTGATGAGGTTGAATCGGGACTGGGAACGCTGCCGGGGCTGGGGTTGCTTGATACTGTCACCCACTTTGCCCAGCGGAAAACCACCACTCAGGTGACGGCGACGATGTCATTGGCACTGCCTGACTGGCTGTCTGCGGCGTCCGGATTGCCGGTACGTGGCTATGAAATTCATATGGGTGAAACGACGCTGAACGGTGGCTGTCGGTCGGTGATGCAACTCCAGAAGCACGGCGAAAACGTCGCGGATGGCGCCGTCACGGCAGACGGACGGGTGTTTGGCACCTATCTGCACGGTCTGTTCGACAGTGATGGCTTTACGCGGGCGTTGATTAACGGCCTGCGCGTGCGTAAAGGCCTGGCTCCCCTGGATCCCGCCTTCCAATACGCGCAATATAAATCGCAGCAGTTCGATCTGCTGGCGGATGCGATGCGGCAACACATCGATATTGAGAAAATTTATACCATCATGCAGCAGCACCGGGAGTCCGTATGATGATTCTGGTGACTGGCGGCGCGCGCAGCGGTAAGAGTCGTCATGCCGAAGCGCTAATCGCGGATTTCCCGCAGGTGCTGTACATCGCGACATCGCAGATTTTTGATGACGAGATGGCCGCGCGTATTCAGCATCATCGTGATGGACGTCCTGCGCACTGGCGTACCGCCGAGCGCTGGCAACATCTTGATACGCTAATAACGGCGGATAACGCGCCGGATGAAGCCATTCTGCTGGAATGTATCACGACGATGGTCACTAACCTGCTGTTTGCCCTTGGCGGTGACAGCGATCCGGACGGCTGGGACTACGCGGCGCTGGAAACGACGATTGAGGTGGAGATCCAGACGCTGATTGCGGCCTGCCAGCGATGCCCGGCGAAGGTGGTGCTGGTGACCAACGAAGTCGGGATGGGCATCGTGCCAGAAAACCGTCTGGCACGGCACTTTCGGGATATTGCCGGGCGCGTGAATCAGCGTCTGGCGGCTGCGGCGGATGAGGTCTGGCTGGTGGTATCGGGTATTGGAGTCAAAATTAAATGAGTAAGTTGTTCTGGGCAATGCTCTCTTTTATTACGCGTTTACCTGTTCCAGGTCGCTGGTCGCAAGGACTGGAGTTCGATCAGTATTCGCGCGGTACTGTGACTTTCCCACTCATTGGCCTGCTGCTTGGCACCTTGAGTGGGCTGGTGTTTATGCTCTTTCAGCCCTGGTGCGGCGCACCGCTGGCCGCGCTTTTCACCGTGTTAGCGCTGGCGCTGATGACGGGAGGCTTTCATCTCGATGGGCTGGCCGATACCTGTGACGGCGTTTTCTCTGCCCGCAGTCGGGAACGTATGCTGGAGATTATGCGCGACAGCCGCCTGGGAACGCACGGCGGTCTGGCGCTCATCTTTGTTCTGCTGGCGAAAGTACTGGTGGTCAGCGAACTGGCGCTACGCGGTACTCCTGTGCTGGCGGCGCTGGCGGCCGCCTGTGCGGTAGGGCGCGGGACGGCCGTACTGTTGATGTACCGCCATCGCTACGCCCGTGAAGAGGGGCTAGGCAATGTGTTTATCGGCCATGTCACCGGAACGCAAACCTGCTTTACTCTTGGCCTTGCGGCGATTCTGGCGGCGGTCCTCCTGCCCGGAATGCAGGGCATCGCGGCGCTGGTCGTGACGATGGTGGCGATCTTCCTGCTGGGACAACTGTTAAAACGTACGTTGGGTGGACAAACCGGCGATACGCTGGGTGCGGCAATCGAACTTGGTGAGCTGATATTCCTGCTGGCTCTGCTGTGAGTCAGCCAACATAATGAGAACCCTTATGCAAATGTTAACCTCTTTACTGTGCGAAATTCCGCCGATAAACCGTGACGCCATGACTCGCGCCCAGCAGCATATTGACGGCCTGCTTAAGCCGCCGGGTAGCCTTGGGCGACTGGAGGCGCTGGCGGTACAACTGGCGGGGATGCCAGGTTTGAACGGTATACCGCGTGTCGGTGAGAAAGCGATACTGGTGATGTGTGCCGATCACGGTGTCTGGGATGAAGGGGTTGCCGTTTCACCTAAAGTGGTGACCGCTATACAGGCCGCCAATATGACGCGCGGCACGACGGGCGTCTGCGTGCTTGCGGCCCATGCCGGTGCAAAGGTACATGTGATAGACGTGGGGATTGATGCGGAACTCATCCCCGGCGTGGTGAACATGCGCGTGGCGCGTGGGTGCGGGAATATCGCCACCGGCCCGGCAATGAGTCGTTCACAGGCGGAAGAACTGCTGCTGGAAGTTATTCGCTACACGCGCGAACAGGCACAGCGCGGCGTGACGCTGTTTGGCGTGGGTGAGTTGGGGATGGCGAATACCACGCCCGCCGCGGCGATTGTCAGCGTGCTGACAGGCAGCGAGGCTGAAGCAGTGGTAGGGATTGGCGCCAATCTGCCGCTTTCCCGCGTGGGAAATAAAGTAGAGGTGGTTCGTCGCGCGATTGCCGTCAACCAACCCAATCCGCATGATGGACTGGACGTGCTGGCGAAAGTCGGTGGTTTTGATCTGGTGGGCATGGCGGGGGTCATTCTGGGGGCCGCTTCCTGCGGCTTACCGGTGTTGCTGGATGGCTTCTTGTCCTATTCCGCTGCGTTGGCGGCCTGCCAGATTGCGCCTGAGATCAAGCCGTATCTGATTCCTTCGCACTTCTCCGCCGAAAAAGGGGCGCGGATTGCGCTCGAGCATCTGGAGCTCGATCCCTATCTCAATATGGGAATGCGTCTGGGCGAAGGCAGTGGTGCCGCACTGGCTATGCCAATCGTGGAGGCCGCTTGCGCGATGTACAGCAACATGGGGCAACTGGCTGCCAGCAATATCGTACTGCCGGATGGTAAAGAAACCGTCTGATACGTCTGTTTTCTGGCCTGCGCACTGTGCTGTTCGCCGGCCAGTTTCAGAAGACGGCAGAGGGTATAGGTTTACGCACGCTAAAAAAGCTATAATTTCCCTACATCTGCCGCGACTGAGGAAAGGGAAATGTTGCCTCGTGTAAAATTGTTCTGTTCATTATTTATGCTGTTTGCAAGCCAGAGCGCGCTGGCTGTCAGCTACCCACTACCACCTGAAGGAAGTCGTCTGGTCGGAAATCCGCTGACGATTACTGTCCCTGACAAGAATACTCAACCGCTTGAAGCTTTTGCCGCGCAGTACGGACAAGGGCTGAGCAATATGCTGGAAGCCAATCCGGATGTGGATGTGTTCCTGCCGAAGTCGGGTTCAACGCTGGTTGTGCCGCAGCAAATCATTCTGCCGGCTACCGTTCGTCAGGGCATTGTCGTGAACGTGGCGGAGATGCGTCTCTACTACTATCCGAACGGCAGTAATACCGTTGAGGTTTTCCCTATCGGTATTGGTCAGGCAGGGCGAGAAACGCCGCGTAACTGGGTGACGAAAGTTGAGCGTAAGCAGGAGGCACCGAGTTGGACGCCAACGGCGAATACCCGTCGTGAATACGCGAGAAGGGGAGAAAGCCTGCCCGCCTTCGTTCCTGCCGGGCCGGATAACCCCATGGGGCTGTACGCTATCTATATCGGCAAGCTGTATGCTATTCATGGCACCAATGCTAATTTCGGCATTGGTCTGCGCGTGAGCCAGGGCTGCATTCGTTTACGCAACGATGATATCGAGCATCTGTTCCAGAATGTACCTGTGGGAACTCGCGTGCAGATCATCGATCAGCCGGTGAAAACCACCACAGAACTGGATGGTAGTCGCTGGGTGGAAGTGCACGAACCACTGTCCCGTAACCGCTCAGAATATGAATCTGACAAAAAAGTCCCACTGCCAATCACGCCTGTGATGCGTAGCTTTATGAGCGGTGAGGGTGTGGATGTTCACCGCGTCAGCGAAGCGCTCGAACGCCGCTCGGGGATGCCCGTCAACATTAGCCATGGGCAAACCGGAATTTGATGGCGCTGAGGCTGCTGTCAGAAAAGCAAAAAGCCCGCTAAAAAGCGGGCTTCTTAAATTTGGCTCCTCTGACTGGATGCGAAATGTTGTTTATCCAATTGAATTTAATAATATTTATTTTTTAGATAGAAAGTGAGGCCCTCAATAAGGCCCCAAATGTTATTGCTGCTTTAAAATGTGATATTTGTCATCTATGAGGTAGCTATTCAGCTTTATGGTGGGATGCCTCATTTGATAGGATTGGGGCGTTGACGGGTATGAGTGCCATCCGGTGTGAGAGCCCTGCTGAAGTGCGTTAAGCCATGCAACACCTAGACTCCCAGGCGCTACATCATGTTTCGTGATCACATTCACAACAAAAGACGGAAAATTATCAGCAAGGTATTGCAGGAATGAACTAATTGACATATGTTTCGCATAAATCTGATATTGTTGCCATAGCTTTAGTTGACGACCAAATTAAAACCCTCGGTTAAATGCTGGGGCTTTGTTTTTGGTGAGGTCACAAGTTGCAAGGTCCGCAGTGTACAGCTATTAAGGCTATCAGAGGGATTAATACAGAGTGTAGAATCCTATTTAACAAAATTCATTCTGGATTGGAATAAGCATGAGAATAAGCGCTACATGTATGGAATGCTTTAAAGAACTTGGTCGTCCCAGCTTTGAAATGTTTAGCTTACCTTACTATGAGAATCGAATTGCGGTAGTTCAATGTTCGCATGGGCACAAAAGCGCACTAGTCCTTCAGAGCCAAAAGTTTGAGGTTTTAATGGAGTCA
Organism: Citrobacter sp. Ct235; assembly: GCF_030332305.1. Taxonomy (NCBI): domain Bacteria; kingdom Pseudomonadati; phylum Pseudomonadota; class Gammaproteobacteria; order Enterobacterales; family Enterobacteriaceae; genus Citrobacter; species Citrobacter sp. Ct235. The sequence goes on along the minus strand of NZ_JAOWIC010000049.1, from coordinate 1,266,191 downwards.
GGGGCTGAAGCCTTACTAAATGGGTTTACTTTAGAAGCTTGTGCAACTTTCTATGCTGCACTTGAAAGAACCTATGAGTTTGCAATATGTGTATTGATGAAAGCTAGGGGCGTGGACGATCAACACTACTCTAGCATGTTCAATGAGATGTCTAGGATGTCTGAAAGGCAGGTTGGTGCATTTATGGCACTCCACTTACTTGAGACTGGAATGCCGTATAAAATAGATAATGCACTTACAAAGTTCAGAAACAGTGTGATTCATAAGGGAGCAATACCTGAGCCTGATAAAGCACACGATTTTTGCTCTAAAGTATTCGCTAAAATTATCGAAATAACAGAGATTCTTACGTTAAAGTATCCTGAATTAGTGCATAAAATTATTAGATTAGATATGCAAAAAAGAATATCTGAAATGGGAGAGAAACTTCCCATAACATCAACAACGGGAACTATTTTCTTCAGCCTAAGTAAAGCGCAAAATAATCGTGACTTCGACGAGGCGATGCAAAGCTTCAAAGTAGCTATGCAAATGTTATCTGCGCGTTAGAGAAAGCATGGTTTTAACTTGTAGACTTGTCTATCTAATTTGAAATGTGATGAGCTATCTACCTGATAGGATAGCCCACTGGACTACCGTTGAATATAGCTCCTACTACGATTTACCTTTTTAAGTACAAGATTTCATGACGAAATTTCACATTTTCTCTCGTTGATTAAGAAAATACCGTTCGTTACGCTCAGTAGATAGCAGTCTGTACAAAAAACAGGCTTAACGTAGGATATTTCCCGTTTTCCAAGCGGACCCCATTAACATGAGAATACTCAACGCTGCCAGTCAGTTACTTTGAATTCCTGGATATGTTTAGACAGCCGTCTGCATGCCCAGATAGAATGAGCAGAGTGCCCAGTGTGACTCGGGATGTATTACACAACCGATACTAGCCCCCAATTTAAGGGGCTATCTAAAAACCTACTCTTATGAAAAGAAATCACTAAGCCCTGAGTATCTAGAGCTTACGTAGTCAAATAAATTATATATTGGAGCCGACTCCGCGTAACTTTGCCATGATATTCTATCGAATTGAATCGAAAGCAATCGAATTTTTTCAACATTGAAAAATTTGTCATACTCACCATCATACTCTGGAATTCTATATCGAAATAGATAAAGAATAGCTCCATTATTTAAAATAGATGATTGATAACAAGAGGTTATGGTTATCTCACTATTATAATAAATTACAGGTGGCACTTGCTCTGAAAAACACCAAGCTATACTACCTTCAACGGATCTTTTGAAAACCTCATTTATAAACGATATCTCATCAAAATTCATTTTCGTTCCTTATACTTTCTTAGCTCTCATGGATTGTAAATTCCTAAGCGCTTCGTTAAGAACCGCAAGGTTATTGTAGTAAGACCACACGGTTTCATATGTCAGTTGATCTTTTATATTAAGATTGCCTTGTAAGTTAATAGTGGCTGACCGAAATTTTTCAATATATGAAAACATAGTTTCATCAGTTTCTTCTCTTTTACATATCAATGCATATCCGTTGCATTCATTTATTAAACTCCAAAACTCATGTTTAATGCCGTTATCATCATTTGTTAGAGACTCTCTTTTAATACTCTTCATTTTTTCATTAAATTTATCATATGCCTGTTTTATATTTACAGTAATGAACTCATTTCCAATCTTTGTGTTATATAACTTTGATAATTTTGATGTCTGATATAAAACAAAAAATGTTATGAGTGTCCCAACAAATGTAGCAATCATTCCTAAGTTAACAACCCATTCAGGCCATGCTTCGTTCATTTTTCATTATTTCCATTTCATTCGCATTAATTGCATTAGATATAATATTAACCATCTTAAAGATTAATTGTAATAGATGCTTAAAATTATTTCAATTGAAAATGTCCGAGATTATTGTTACAGACTCTATACACGCAAACTGGAAGCCATCTGCGTCGCTGCAATTTCTAATTTCCGCCCGACCTTGACTCCCTTGTGTCCGGGCGCGGTGCGTCCATCGATTGAACCCACAGCGCATAGCAGTCCGATAACGCTTGACCGTATAGTGAAGGGCAAAAAAATTTCATCTTTTATTCGCATCTACCTTCCGGCGGCTCTCAATCATTCTGATATACATATCTCTAAATTCCTTATTCTTCTTGATTACCATTTCCTGGGCAAGAAGGATTCACGCTCATTATTCCATTCCTTAACGATATCGTCGCGCGCCTTATAACCATTATTGACAATATCTTCAGCAGGAATCATCGTGTTGATATATGGGATAGTATGTTTATTTAGGCATACGGCGATCTATGGGGCCAGTCTATCATGGTCTTCAGCATGGAGGTGAATAGCGAAAAGCACTGTAAACAATGTTATAAATATCATTTTTCCTGCTGTCACAATGTAATCAGAAACGTCTGTTTTCTGTAGAAATATCCACTTTTCACAATAAACCTTTAGTCGCTGAAGATAGTTATTATGCAGATGTTGTGACTGCTTGCGCAATCCCTGCTAAGTAATAGCCCACATGTATCAAAATCAGATTATAAGAGCTGCAACATCTGCTGTTCGCTCTTAACAGACTGTCAGATTTGCCCATAGACTTGTGCCACATATCGCCCACGCCCGTCACCATGCCCCAGATCCATCGCCACCATTGCCAGTGCCTCTTTCCTGCTGAACCCCTGCGCCAGATAGTGACGGATGGCATCCTGCGCCCACGCATAACGCAGAGAATGCGGGGAATATACGCCAGTGAGGCCAATGCGCACTGCCTGGTTGTGCCAGTAGTCCATCGCGCTTTTCAGATCGGGCTTGTCAATCAACCGGTTATTACGGTTTTCTGCGACAGCTAACGCATTATCCAGTGCTTTTTTAACTGCGCCAGCATCCAGAATCACCGTTTCGCGAGGCCGACCGCCTTTGGTGCCGAAAACTACTGTCAGACGCGTATAGCCATGTTCAACGGCCTGTTTCCACGTTTTCAGTGATTGTGCGCTTTGTACTGCCTCCTGAGAACGTAATCCCATCAGCCGCGACAGTTCCAGTGCTGCCGCCAGTCCTGGATCTTTTGCGTGGGCCATTTCCAGTACATGCCGATAATGATCCGGTGTGATGGCCTGCCGTGTACCGCTGCGGGATGCGCCAGACAACCCCAGGGATTTATTTGTCAGTCTCTCATGCTCAGCAATCAGTTTGCGCCCGGCCTGTTGCAGTACAACACGTAGTGAGGCCATTTCATTCTGTAGTGTGCGTTTGCTGATCCCCTGCGCCAGTCTTTCATGAATGTAGTTTTCAATGTGGCGAACCTTAATCTGTGCCACACGCTGGATCTGGATGTTCAGCGCCCGTAAATGCTGGTCAAAACGCTGCACAATATGGATGCGATCGTTCACCGTTTTATGGCTACCGCCGCAATGTTTTGCCAGCGCCTTCATTTCACCGCCTAACTTGCCCATACACTTCTCCCCCGATTTTGGGAATACAAACGGTCTCCGGCGTATGCTTTTTGGCTGCGCCAGAACGATACCTTCACGCCGGAGTGGCAGCTTGTTGAGGTATAGGGAGTTTCAGGCTGTACGCGGTACAGACTGCCTGCCGAAGCAGGAAATTCTCCGGGGCATCGTGCCCCCCTCGGTATCGATCTTTTTCTCCTTTACTCTGGCCCCAGAGGGCATGTCAGTTGGCGGGAATGTGGCGCAGGCCGGATAATCCGGGGCTTGCGGCGGTGTGTGGTGCGGCGTCACTTTGCTTTTTCGCTGACGCGATCAAAGTGACGCCTCGTCTGGTGCAGGGGGTAAACATTGCGTTTCTGGTGCAGGATGACGGTCACGCGGCAGCAATGCCTGGCGGCAATGCAGGCCGCAGCCCGTCATATAAAAGGTGCTGGTAATCAGCAGATATGAGTAAATCGTTCAGCGAGTGAAGGCCGTTGTCGTTAAGCGATGACGACAGAATCGTCCGGGATGCAGGTTAACGGTCACGCGACAGCAAAGCCTTCGGCAATGCAGGACGCAGCCCGTCATGTAAAAGGAGCTGGAAATCAGCAGGGTGTGAGTAAGCTGTTCAGCCAGTAAAGGCCGTTGCCGTTAAGCGATGACGATGGAACCGTCCGGTGTATAAACTTCAGTCTCAGACGCGTGGGATTTGCGTCTCCGGCGTTTTCAGAGATCAACGCCAGTAAAGGGCTGGTCATCCTGATAAATCAGGGGCTTCTTGCAGACCATGAAGCCAAAGGGACTGTCAACAGACAGCTTATTGCAGGAGGGAGACTACACCGTTATTTATGACGCAGAAAGGGGAAACTCATTTTTCTGGAAATAGAGTTTCCCCTTGAAATATAGCTTATTTTATGAACGAAAAACTGCCGCGCTTCGCTTGTCTTCTCCCGGTGCGCGATCAGCCACTGGCTGACCACACACCGGGAGAGGCGATGTTACTGCATCATACATCGATAAACTTCACACCGTCGGTGGTACGCAGCCAGCGCGGGGCTTTCATTTCCGCAGCGAAATAGTTGATCAGATCGTATAACAGCCAGCTAAGGTATTTCCCGGTTTCAGAGGAAAATCCCTGTCCTGCCAGCGTCTGAATCAGGGCGAGACAGTAGTGACAAAGCTCTGTGCATTCGGGTTCGAAACGGGGCGCGGTTGCCGGAAGTGTGTCTACAGTCAGGCTTTCAATAAGGTGCGGTGGTATGGGCTCTAATAATGTGGGCTGGAGTAGCGTCAGGCAGGCGTTAAGTCTGCCGCAGAGCGCCATTTTCAGCGCGGGATCATCATTTTCAATCAGGGTTTCCGCGAAGTTTTCGCAGTAGTTGGCCAGAACGGTGAAATCCGTGGCAGCGTTGAAGGGGATGGCGAGTAACGGGTGTATTGGGGTGAGGGTCGTAGCCATAGGGCAACCTCCTGTAACGGGTAGTAATTCCACCACCAGAGGTTCCAATCTCATTGGTGGTGAACTGAACGGGGTTGGAACTACCGGTGTTACAGGAAACCGGCGCATCTTGCGATGCCCCCGCCCAGCCCACCATTGAGGTGTAGCTAAACGCACGACATAAAAAAGACGCGAATGCGTCATATGTCGCCTGTAACACTTATCAGGGTTCCAATCCCGGCACCTGATTTTGCAGGTGCGGGCTAACGATACAGCGGCAATTCATTAACAGCAAGGGGATTTACCGGAAGGCAGATCGCAGAAAAAACAAAACCCCGCCAGTGGGCAGGGTTCTTTATTATCGCGTATGAAGGTAAAGCTGTTCAGGCACTTGCAAGTGCAGAGAACTGAAAACCAGCTGCGTGGACAACACTGCGGAGTGTTTTCAGTGTCGGGTTGCCGGTCGGGGAGAGCGTGCGGTACAGCGATTCACGCGATACTCCGGCTTTCTGGGCAACCGTTGCCATTCCTCCGCGCGCTTCAACAACATGGCGTAACGCGAGTAAAAAAGCCTCCTGACCGCCATCTTCATCCATCTCAAGAAACGCCTGATGCAGATAGGCCTGAGCAAAGGCCGGATCTTCTCTGAGCGCCTCCACCATGACATCATCATATAAACGTTCTTTCGCCATACATCACCTCTTCAAATAATCTTTGAGGCAGCGAACAGCCTCATCTATATCTGCATCCTGGGTGCGCTTGTCGCCAGCTAGAAGCAACAGGACGACTTCTCCATCCACCAGGCTGTAATAAACCCGATATCCAGCCCCCTGATCTATCCTGAGTTCCCAGACGCCTTCCCGGCAGGGCTTGTGGTCGCCAAAATTGTCTGAGGCCATCCGGTTGATTCGGGAAGCGATCTTTGCTTTCGCAATGGGGTCGCGTAGTCCTTTAAAAAACGCTGCATACAGATCCCGCCCGTCAGCAGTTATGTAGGTCTTTATCGTTTTCATAGAAGATAGTAGCTTAAAAGCTACTTTGTATCCAGTGAGTTTAGTTTAAAAGCGACAGCCAGCCTCGACATTTGGGGTGTATTGAAGGGGGAATATACCTTCTCCCCCTCTGATGTTTTGTTAACTTACGATGCCTGTTTCAGCCGTCGGGCATACTGGTAAGCCGAAACATACCCGTTGTTATTTGCATCAAGATAATCAGCCCACCACTGCATCATCTCGATCCGCTCTTCCAGATATTCAGCCTTATGAATATACGCCGCGCGAACGCTGCTTCTCTCCTGGTGGCTCATCTGCTTTTCAATGGCTTCCTTGCTCCACAATCCCGACTCACTCAGCGCACTGCACGCCATCGCCCGGAAACCGTGACCACAGATATCTTTTTTAGTGTCGTAGCCCATCACGCGCAGCGCCTTATTCACGGTGTTATCGCTCATGCACTTATCCTGGTCGTACTCGCCGGGAAAGATAAAGGCCAGATGCCCGGAGAGGGCTTCGATCTGTTTCAGTACCGCAATCGCCTGACCCGACAGCGGCACGATGTGCTGGATTTTCATTTTCGAGCCCCGGTAAGAGAAGCGCACGTTTTCGATCTGCTCGCGTTCTTCCGGGATCACCCACAATTTTTGTTGCCAGTCGATTTCACTCCAGCGGGCAAAGCGTAGCTCGCTGGAGCGCACAAAAAACATCATCGATAGTTTAAGCGCGTATTTCGTCAGCAACCTGCCGCTGTAGCTCTCCGTGCGGGATAAAAGTTCTGGCAGTTTATCCAGCGACAGGGCCGGGTAGTGGTTCGTTTCTGGCGCAGCAAATTCACCATCCAGATACAGCGCCGGGTTGGCTTTGAGTAACTGCTTTTTCATCGCGTAGTGCATGATATCGGTGACGTAGTTTTTCAGCCGCGCGGTGATCTCCAGAAAGCCTTTGCTCTCCACCTTGCGCAGCGTGACCAGCAAATCCTCCGTTTCGATTTCCTCGATAAGGCGATCCCCGATATCCGGGAAAACATACATTTCCAGCCGACGCATAACCGTTTTCGCGTAATGCTCAGACCAGCGTTTATGCTCACCGTGCCAGTTAGTAGCGATCTGAGAAAACGTATGCCCGTTTTTCTTCTTCTGCTTCTCCGTCTGCTTTGCCGCAGCCGGATCGACACCTGCATGAATATTATTGCGTGCAGCTTCCCGCAAACGACGGGCCTGCAACAGCGAGATCTCCGGGTAGGGGCCAAAGGCCAGCTTTTTCTCTTTGCCGTCGATGCGGTATTTCATATACCAGAGTTTTGAGCCGTTGGGTTTGATCAACAGGTACAGTCCGGAACTGTCTGTCATTTTGAAGGGTTTATCGGAGGGTTTGATCTTGCGAATAGCGGTGTCTGTTAATGCCATAGCGTGGGGGCTCCGTTTGCTCACCGAACCGTGAGGCCCCTGATTAGGCCCCCAAAAACCATGGATATCAAGAAACCCGGTAGCCTCTTGCGAGACAGCCGGGTAAAGATAAGTTCTTGTTTTTTAAACATCTTGAGACTCATAGAGATATCTCAAGACTAAAATTTGGCTCCTCTGACTGGACTCGAACCAGTGACATACGGATTAACAGTCCGCCGTTCTACCGACTGAACTACAGAGGAATTGTGTGAACGGGGCGCATATTAGCGACGCCCACTGCCAATGTCAAAGCCTGAATGCGCTATCGCGACTGTTTGCCGAAATATTCTCCACTTCGTCGTTTATTCAGACACAACGGGGGATTTTATCACCTTTTCATGTTTCGGACGCGGATACTTCCAGAGCCAACGACCGCTAACCATACGCCAGTAAAACAGCACTGCACGTACTGCCCAGTCGAAGAACATCCCCATCCAGACCCCCACGACACCCCAGCCTAGTACGATCCCCAGCGTATAGCCAGCAACCACACGGCAACCCCACATCCCCAGCATCGATACCCACATGGCGAAGCGAGCATCGCGCGCGCCTTTAAACCCTGAAGGTAAAACCCAGGAAGCGGCCCAGATCGGCATAAATGCCGCGTTGAGCCAAATCAGGATGACAACAACGTCTTTTACCTCCTGATCGCGGGTGTAAAACGATGCCATCAGCCCGGCAAACGGTGCACTCAACCAGGCGATAGCGGTCAGGCCAATGGTGGAAAGCCAGAACACATGACGCAGTTGAATCTCTGCCTGGGCAATTTGTCCGTTTCCCAGACGCCTTCCGGTAATGATGGTGGATGCAGACCCCAGCGCGTTCCCCGGCAGGTTAATCAGCGCGGCAATGGAGAAAGCAATGAAATTACCGGCAATGACGCTGGTCCCCATCCCGGCGACGAACATCTGCGTTAACAACTTACCGCCGTTGAACAGTACGGATTCAATACTGGCTGGGATACCAATCCCCATCACTTCCCAGATGATGGCGAAGTTCAACGGTTTAAAATAACTTTTCAGCGATATGCGCAGCGCCGGATTAAACCCAATCATCAGTACCCAGATAATGGCGATCGCGCCGATATAGCGCGAAATGGTCAGGCCCAGTCCAGCGCCGACAAAACCGACCCCTTGCCAGGAAAAAATCCCGTAAATCAGGATGCTACTGATAATAATGTTGAGGATATTCATCCCACCATTAATCAGCAGTGGGATTTTCGTATTGCCCGCACCGCGCAACGCACCGCTGCCAATCAGGGCGATCGCCGCAGCAGGGTAGCTAATGACCGTTAATTCCAGATAGGTCAGCGCCAGTGCCTTCACTTCCGCCGTTGCTTCTCCCGCAACAACATTGATAATCTGCGCACCAAAGTAGTGAATCACCGCCGCCAGAATCACGGCAAACAGCGTCATAATCACCAAAGATTGTCGGGCCGCCGCACGGGCGCGTCTGCGATCGCGCTTACCGAGGCTAAAGGCCACCACGACCGTCGTTCCCAGATCGATAGCAGCAAAAAAGGCCATAATCACCATATTGAAACTGTCGGCCAGACCGACGCCCGCCATCGCCTCCTTCCCCAACCAACTGACCAGAAACGTACTGAGTACGCCCATCAGCAAAACACAGGTATTTTCCAGAAATATAGGCACGGCAAGCGGGGTAATTTCGCGCCAGAAAAGGACCTTATAACTCTTGCGTTTGGCATACCAGGGCGTGCGGGCGACGGCCTGGCGTAGGGCTGCGGAGACGTTCAAAATGGACCTTAGAGAAGAAAGTTGAAACCTCATTTCAAATGATGAGGGAGAAACGGAAAAGCTGCAAAGTTTTTTCCCGATAAAATCACTGCAATTGCAACAAATTGTTGAGAGAAGCGCCAATTAATCGCCAATGTCGGAAATGGGGTTTGACAAAAGATTTTTCGCCGCTAAGATAAGCCTCCACAACGATTCCTCTGTAGTTCAGTCGGTAGAACGGCGGACTGTTAATCCGTATGTCACTGGTTCGAGTCCAGTCAGAGGAGCCAAATTCTTGTTTTCATGCCACTTTGCTAATCACTATGTGATTCAGATTCAATAAGTTAGCGTGAAAAATCTGGACGGCATAATCTCCCCTCTCGTTAAACGCCACTACCCTGCGCTTTCACTCGAACGACTACCCGAATTGTTGACCCGTATTCAGGACGACCAGCAAGGACGAGACTTAACCCGCCTGGCAGTCTCACTCACCCTGCACCTGTTTATCCGTTCCAGCGAACTACGTTTCGCCCGTTGGTCTGAGATCGATTCCAGAAACAAACTCTGGGCGATTCCTGCTACCCGAGAAGCCATACCCGATGTCCGCTATTCAGAGCGTGGTGCGAAAATGCGCCTCATGGCTTCATAACGATGCGGCCAAGCGGTTTCGCTGTCTCAGCGAATTCGTGGGCCGCGGCAGCGTTAGCCAGGGGGAAGATGCGGTCAATGACAACCCTGATGCGCCCTGCTGCTACAGCCTGCAACATGTTGTCCACACTTGTCCGAACGCCGGGCCTTTCAAAAAGGGGGCCCATGAAAACCCCCATGAGCGTCTGGTTAGACTGCATTGGCGGCCACAAATCGACAGTCAGACTGCCACCGCCCGCATTACCGACGAAGACGAGACGTCCTTGCGGAGCGAGTGCAGAAAGCGAAGCAGGCAACGTCGTCCCCACCGGATCGATGACGAGGTCAACACCGGTGCCATGGGTGTACTGTCGGACACTGTCCACGACGTTATTCTCTGCGCGATCCACGACATGAGCAGCACCAAGTTCAAGCAGCCGGTTTCTTCGCTGCGTTCCGCTTGTCACAGCGATGACTGTTGCGCCTGCTTGTGAGGCAAGCTGAACGGCCGCGACCCCTAGGCCACCAGCAGCGGCCTGAATAAGGACGGTTTCTCCGTGCCGGAGCATGCCTCGTGTGAAAAGGCAATGATGCGCGGTTCCAAAAGAAATCGGCAACACCGCCGCTTCTGTCATATCCACCCCATCTGGTATAAGCCAGGTTCGTTCCGCGGGTACAGCCCAACGTTCCGCATGCGATCCCTGCATGTGAAAAGCAGCGACTCTGTCCCCAACCGCACGGCTACGGACTTTCGAGCCGACGGCAACAACGGTGCCCGCGGCCGCGTAGCCGACAATCCATGAAGGAAGAGGCGGCGGAGTTGAACGGCGATTGATCAGATCTCCACCTTCAATCGAGATAGCCTCGACAGAAATCAGGATGTCATCAGGCCCTGTGACTGGTTCCGGAATATCGACATATTTCAGGACGCCTGGAGCGCCTTCCACGTCATAAACCGCTGCTTTCATAAATTTTCCTCTGTCTCATCAGTAAATCCAGACCAATCTGGCAAACTATCCCGATCCGGCATATACCTCGCCAGGCAGCGCGGGCTGCCTTCTTGAATTTTCGATTGGCGGAAAGACCTGTAACGGTTAGGGCAGCCTGGCAATCACCTTAATCTCAAACTTGAAGCCGTAAAGCCACGTCACGCCGATCCCAGTCAACGTAGGGTAAGGCGCTTCCCCCCAATATTCTGGCAGGATACTCCAGATAGCGTCGAGGTTTGACTCGGGATCAACGACAAAGAGGGTAACGTCAACCACATCACCGAACGTGCAGCCCGCAGCTGCGAGAACAGCATTAAGATTATTGAATGCCAGCCTGACCTGCGCTTTTAGATCGTGCTCAGGCGAACCATCCTCGCGGCTACCAACCTGCCCCGAAACGAACAAGAAACCGTTGGATTTGATGGCTGGTGAATAGCGATTACGCTCATAGAGCGCCTGCCGACCGAAGGGAAAAACTGCTTCACGTGCTGTCATGTTTATACCTTTGCAATGGGGCGAAATCAGCCCGGTGAACATAAAGACACTTTACAGGTGCTGGATCGGGTGGATAAACAAGCGACTTTGTCCATCATTGTTTGTAAAATCCAAACAATCGGTGAAAAGAGAGGATAAGGAATGGATCGTTTCGATGCGATGCGCGCCTTTGCTCGCGTGGTGGAGGCAGGTAGCTTCACAAAGGCTGCCCAAACGCTTCATATGAGCAAAACCACGGTGACGCAACTCATTCAGCAACTGGAAGCGCGCCTGCGCGTCAAGTTGCTCCATCGCACCACCCGCAAGCTCGGCGTGACTCCCGATGGCGCGATCTACTACGAACGCGTCATCCGCCTGCTGGCAGACATGGAGGATGCTGAAAACAGCCTGTCCAGTGCGGCGATTACGCCCAGGGGTCGGCTACGGGTGGATGTGCCCAGTCCACTGGCCCGCTTCATTCTGATACCGGCACTACCGGCTTTTCACGCACGCTACCCAGATATCCAGTTCGACATGGGCGTGAGCGACAGGATAGTGGATCTGATCGGCGACAACGTGGATTGCGTCCTGCGCGGTGGTGAAATCAACGACCAGTCCCTAATCGCACGCCATGTCGGAGATTTGCAAATCGGCGTCTACGTCGCCCCCGGTTATGTGGAACGCCTTGGCGCCCCTGCGCACCCGCGAGAGCTGGAAAATACTGACCATCGCATCGTGGGATTCTTGTCCTCACGCACGGGTAAGATTGATCCTCTGATACTGCGCAATGAGAATGAACATATTGAAATCACGGGCAGCTATGTACTTGCCGTGGATGATGGCAATGCTTACCTGGAAGCTGGGTTAGCCGGGTTAGGAGTGATTGTGCTGCCAGTCTATATGGCGGCACCACATCAGGCTGTTGGCTCTTTGATTCCGTTATTTGCGCAGTGGCGTATCAGTCCAATGCCCCTGCACCTGGCGTTTCCGCCGAACCGCCATGTCAACGCTAAACTACGCGTTTTTATTGATTGGATCGTTGAATTGATGCAGCAGCATGTCCCCAATTCCAACAATAAGTAACGACATCCCAGCCCCCTGATTCGCTCATCAGCGTCGATTGGTCGTCATCCTGGTGGTCTTGCAGGATGAGAATTGAGAGTTAGTCAGCTTTCTTATTAGCCAGTTACTGGCTAAGGCGATCCCTGTCAGAGGCGTCAAATTTTGAAAAGCCCGCTTTTTAGCGGGCTTTTTGCTTTTCCGAACACCATACTCGCTTAATTTCCCTGTTCTGCTCTCGTCGGATTAAAAATCGTTTTCTCTTCCTGTCTGTCGCGGTAGTCTCATAGCAGCCGCTTATAGGTTGGCCGCAATGTGTGTGACTCTCATTCCCATACTAATAATAAAATCAGTACAGACAGGATTACTATGGATTCCACCCTCATCTCCACGCCCTCCTCAGAGGAAACCCCATCGCTTAATCGCGCTCGACGCGCCGCGCTGGGCAGCTTTGCCGGAGCCGTCGTCGACTGGTACGATTTTCTGCTTTATGGCATTACCGCAGCCCTGGTATTCAACCGCGAGTTTTTCCCACAGGTTAGTCCGGCAATGGGCACGCTTGCCGCATTTGCAACCTTTGGTGTGGGTTTCTTGTTCCGTCCGCTGGGCGGCGTGATCTTCGGCCACTTCGGCGATCGCTTAGGCCGTAAGCGGATGCTGATGCTCACCGTCTGGATGATGGGGATTGCCACAGCATTGATCGGCATTCTTCCTTCATTCGCCGCTATCGGCTGGTGGGCACCGGTGTTGTTGGTACTGCTGCGCGCCATTCAGGGATTTGCCGTCGGCGGTGAGTGGGGCGGTGCCGCGTTACTCTCCGTAGAAAGTGCGCCAGAAAACAAAAAAGCGTTCTATAGCAGCGGAGTACAGGTGGGTTACGGCGTCGGTTTGCTTCTTTCCACAGGCCTTGTGTCAGTGATCAGTTATTTGACCACCGACGAACAGTTTCTGAGCTGGGGCTGGCGCATTCCGTTCCTGTTCAGCATCGTCCTGGTGCTCGGCGCGCTGTGGGTGAGAAACGGGATGGAAGAGTCCGCTGAATTTGAACAGCAAAAGCAGCAACCCTCTGAAGAGAAAAAACGCCTGCCGGTGATGGAAGCGCTCGCCCGCCATCCGGGAGCATTTTTAAAGATTATTGCGCTTCGCCTGTGCGAACTGCTGACCATGTATATCGTTACCGCTTTCGCCCTGAACTACTCGACGCAAAATCTCGGTCTGCCGCGTGAGCTCTTTTTGAATATCGGCCTGCTGGTTGGTGGGCTGAGCTGTCTGACTATCCCCTGCTTTGCCTGGTTAGCAGATCGTTTTGGCCGCCGCCGCGTTTATATTACCGGCGCGTTGATTGGCACGCTGAGCGCATTTCCGTTCTTTATGGCGCTCGAATCACAGTCGATCTTCTGGATTGTCTTCTTCTCGATAATGCTCGCCAATATAGCCCATGACATGGTGGTCTGCGTACAGCAACCCATGTTCACCGGCATGTTTGGCGCGGGATATCGCTACAGCGGGGCTGGCGTGGGTTATCAGGTCGCCAGCGTGGTGGGCGGCGGATTTACCCCCTTCATCGCTGCGGCGTTGGTCACCTTCTCTGGCGGCGACTGGCACAGTGTGGCTATCTATCTACTGGCCGGCTGCCTGATCTCGGCCGCTACCGCATTGTTGATGAAAGATAAGCAACACGCCTGAGTACTCTGCGAGGGCCATTCGGCTCTCGCTTCTTCTCTAAAACTCTGCCTTTTGTTTCACATTCTGGTGACATACTATCAGGTGAGCAGTACACCTGTAGAACAAGGAGACACAGATGAAGAGTAAGGGCTCCAGCCTGACACCTGCACAAGCGCTGGAAAAACTTGACGCACTCTACGAGCAGTCAGTTCAGGCGCTACGCAGTGCCATTGGCAAGTACATTGAAACGGGGGAACTTCCCGATATCATCGCCCGGAGTAAAGGTCTTTTTGTTTACCCATCGCTTTCTGTTACCTGGGATGGCAATGCCACCAATCCCCCCAAAACCCGCGCGTATGGACGCTTTACCCATGCGGGTTGCTATACCACCACCATCACCCGGCCAGGACTGTTTCGTCCCTATCTGGAAGAGCAACTCACGCTGCTGTATCAGGATTACGACGCCCAGATAACCGTGGAGCCTTCGCAGCATGAAATCCCCTATCCCTACGTGATTGATGGTTCCGAACTCACACTTGATCGCTCCATGAGTGCCGGGTTAACCCGCCATTTCCCAACCACCGAGCTGGCGCAAATTGGCGATGAAACCGCAGATGGCATCTATCATCCGGTCGAGTATTCTCCCCTGTCGCACTTTGACGCGCGCCGGGTCGATTTCTCTCTTGCACGTTTGCGCCACTATACCGGGACGCCAGTGGAACATTTTCAGCCGTTCGTGTTGTTCACCAACTACACCCGCTATGTGGATGAGTTTGTACGCTGGGGATGCAGCCAGATTCTGGATCCGGACAGCCCGTATATTGCCCTCTCCTGCGCCGGAGGGATCTGGATCACGGCTGAAACGGAAGCACCCGAAGAAGCGATTTCCGATCTGGCATGGAAGAAACATCAGATGCCAGCATGGCATCTGATCACTTCCGACGGTCAGGGGATCACGCTGGTGAATATTGGTGTAGGCCCGTCCAACGCCAAAACGATCTGCGACCACCTGGCGGTACTGCGCCCGGATGTCTGGTTGATGATTGGTCACTGCGGCGGTCTACGTGAAAGCCAGGCAATTGGCGACTACGTGCTTGCTCATGCCTACCTGCGTGACGATCAGGTGCTCGATGCGGTACTGCCGCCAGATATCCCGATTCCAAGTATCGCTGAGGTACAGCGCGCCCTGTATGACGCAACGAAGATGGTCAGCGGCATGCCCGGTGAAGAGGTTAAACAGCGTCTGCGTACCGGAACCGTGGTGACCACTTCCGATCGCAACTGGGAACTGCGCTACTCCGCCTCGGCGCTACGCTTTAACCTGAGCCGTGCCGTGGCGATTGACATGGAAAGCGCCACTATTGCCGCGCAGGGTTACCGTTTCCGTGTGCCATATGGCACCTTGCTGTGCGTCTCTGATAAGCCACTGCATGGCGAGATCAAACTGCCCGGTCAGGCAAACCGTTTCTACGAGGGGGCAATTTCCGAACACCTGCAGATTGGTATTCGCGCTATTGACCTGCTGCGTGCTGAAGGCGACCGTCTACACTCCCGTAAACTGCGTACCTTCAACGAGCCGCCGTTCCGTTAAGCTGATCTGAAGACGGAAAAGCAAAAAGCCCGCTAAAAAGCGGGCTTCTTAAATTTGGCTCCTCTGACTGGACTCGAACCAGTGACATACGGATTAACAGTCCGCCGTTCTACCGACTGAACTACAGAGGAATCGTGTGAACGAGGCGCATATTAACGACGACAATTGGGGTTGTCAAAGGGGGAAATGCGATTGTGCGTCTGTTTGCTGACAAAACCAGCAAAGCGGCGAACTTTCGATCTCCAGCCGGTTTTGCCCCATTCTGGTGCGAGCCTACCCCGGATGGGGCAGATCGGAAAACGTTGACTGAAATCGATATTACCGATAACAATCATAAATGCTTATTTTACGGGTGGTTAACGCGAATTTTTGATCTTATCCGAAACTGGCAAGCATCTTGCAATTCTCTCCTGACATCACTGCCAGCACAGGTTCTGGCATTCCGGACAGGAGGCAAAATGAACTTCAGACGATTGAAATATTTCGTGAAAATTGTCGATATTGGTAGCCTGACGCAGGCCGCTGAAGTATTGCACATCGCACAACCCGCGCTGAGTCAGCAGGTTGCCACACTGGAAGGTGAGCTCAATCAGCAACTGTTAATTCGCACCAAACGAGGTGTGACGCCCACTGAAGCAGGAAAAATTCTCTACACGCATGCGCGGACGATCCTTCGTCAGTGCGAACAGGCACAGTTAGCCGTCTATAACGTTGGACAGACCTTAACGGGGCAGGTGTCGATTGGTCTTGCGCCGGGGACGGCTGCGTCGTCGGTTACCATGCCGCTCTTGCAGGCGGTGCGAGCAGAATTGCCCGAAGTGCTGGTGTATCTGCATGAAAACAGCGGTGCCGTACTGAACGATAAACTGCTGAATGGTCAACTGGATATGGCGGTGCTCTATGAGCGTTCCCCGCTGGCAGGTATTACCAGTCAACCTCTGTTAAAAGAAGACCTCTTCCTTGTCGGTACCCGTGACTGCCCTGGACAGAGCGTGGATCTTACCGCTGTCGCACAGATGAATCTTTTTCTCCCTCGCGACTACAGCGCAGTCCGTTTGCGGGTCGATGAAGCCTTCTCGCTGCGTCGTTTAACGGCGAAAGTCATTGGCGAAATTGAGTCGATAGCCACGCTGACCGCGGCGATTGCCAGCGGCATGGGCGTGACGGTGTTGCCGGAATCCGCCGCGCGTTCCCTGTGTGGCGCGGCGAATGGCTGGATGGCGCGCATTACCTCGCCGTCGATGAGTCTGTCGCTGTCGCTGAATATGTCGGCTAGGGGGAGTTTGTCGCCACAGGCACAGGCGGTGAAAGAGATCCTGATGTCGCTGGTCAGCAGCCCAGCGTTGGATAACCGCGAGTTGCAGTTGGTCAGCTAAGCGTTATTCCATGATGGAATAAGATACGGGTTTTTATTATTTGTTATGCCGGACATCAGACTCTAACAATAGCAGCATGTCTGATGTATCCGGAGCAACGAGTGAATTTCCAGCAGCTTAAAATTATCCGTGAGGCAGCACGTCAGGATTACAACCTGACGGAAGTCGCCAATATGCTCTTTACCTCGCAGTCAGGGGTAAGTCGGCATATTCGTGAGTTAGAAGATGAGCTTGGGATCGAGATATTTATCCGTCGGGGTAAGCGTCTGCTTGGAATGACTGAACCAGGTAAGGCGTTGCTGGTCATTGCCGAGCGCATTCTCAATGAAGCCAGCAACGTACGGCGACTGGCGGATTTGTTCACCAATGACACCTCTGGCGTGTTAACCATCGCCACGACGCACACGCAGGCACGCTACAGCCTGCCGGGTGTGATTAAAGCCTTCCGCGAATTGTTCCCGGAAGTCCGTCTGGAATTAATCCAGGGGACGCCGCAGGAAATAGAGACGCTATTGCAAAATGGCGGGGCGGATATTGGTATCGCCAGTGAACGCCTGAGCAACGATCCTCTGTTGGTCGCATTCCCCTGGTTCCGCTGGCATCATAGCCTGTTAGTGCCGCACAATCATCCGTTGAGCCAGGTTTCGCCGGTGACGCTGGAGTCGATAGCCCACTGGCCGTTGATCACCTATCGACAAGGGATCACAGGACGTTCCCGCATTGATGAAGCCTTTGCCCGCAAGGGGCTGCTGCCTGATATTGTTCTCAGCGCGCAGGATTCTGATGTGATTAAAACCTATGTCGCGTTAGGACTGGGGATTGGTCTGGTGGCGGAGCAATCCAGCGGTGAACAGGAAGAGGGGACGCTGATGCGTCTGGATACCCGGCATCTGTTTGACGCTAACACCGTCTGGCTGGGACTGAAACGTGGGCAACTCCAGCGCAACTATGTCTGGCGGTTTATCGAACTCTGCAATGCGGGACTGTCCGTGGAGGATATAAAGCGACAGGTGATGGAGCCTGATGACGTCGCGATTGATTATCAGATATAAGCAAAAAGCCCGCTAAAAAGCGGGCTTCTTTAAATTTGGCTCCTCTGACTGGACTCGAACCAGTGACATACGGATTAACAGTCCGCCGTTCTACCGACTGAACTACAGAGGAATCGTGTGAACGAGGCGCATGATACTGACCTCACTACGGCGTGTCAACAGTAAAATTAGCACGCCTTTTCAAGTGGTTAATTAATCCTCAATGCGAGGGATCAGTGAACCTGCGCGGGGTTATACGAGTCATCGTCTTCGCTATCACGAAGGCGTTGCAGGGGATCCTGCTGATAAAACTGGCAGAAGCGTTGCCACAGCGCGGGGAACCGTGGCGCAAAGAGCTCCGGGGCGCTGAAGAAATACTCCGACAGGACGGCAAAACATTCCGCCGGATCGCTTGCCGCATAGGCGTCAATACTCGACGCGGTTTCACCGACCAGATCAATTTCATCCTGAATATTGTTCATAGCAGCGTGTAGGTCATGTTCCCAACTGGCCACTTCCCGCAGAGGAATCAGCGGGATGCCGCTGGCGCGATCGCCATTGCGCATGTCCAGTTTATGGGCAACTTCATGAATAATCAGGTTAAATCCTGAGGCGTCAAAAGAGTCCTGAATATCCAGCCAGTTCAGGATGATCGGCCCTTGCTGCCAGCTTTGTCCGGACTGAACGACGCGCTGGTTATGGACCAGGCCAATATCATCTTCCCATTCGTCATCGACAACAAAGGGAGCAGGGTAGATCAGCACTTCATGAAAACCATCCAGCCATTCGATACCCAGTTCCAGAACCGGTAGACAGAAAAGCAGAGCGATGCGCGCGCTTTTCAGCGAGTCGAGTTCGAAACCCTGAAGGGCGACCAGCCTTTTTTGTTGCAGGAATCGCTCTGCCAGCGCAATGAGTCTGGCTTGTTCTTGCGCAGTCAAGGTCACAAGCAGGGGGATCGCAAGGGCTTCCTCCCACTGGGCAGATTCATTTTGCGCGGAGTCTTGTGCTTTCCAGGGCCACTTAATCATCGTTTTGCTCGCAAACTCGTCACTTGAACAAAATTGAAGGGACAGGGTCTGTTAAAATGCCAAATTACCTGGCATGATGGCAACCATCAAAACGGAGAGATGCCGGAGCGGCTGAACGGACCGGTCTCGAAAACCGGAGTAGGGGCAACTCTACCGGGGGTTCAAATCCCCCTCTCTCCGCCAATCATTCAACAAAATCAATCACTTACAAAGCGTTTTTGATTTTGTCATGCATAAATCCCTGCATTAAAATTCCTTTCTCTCGCTCAATTTTTCTTACTACTGATGCTGTTTTTTACCATTTTGCCGCGCGTCGGGCATCCACTTTTATGCTCTCGAGTTCACACTCTTAACAACAACTTAGCCATTCCCCCGTCTCTGATGACAAAACAGTTGAACTTCAATTGTTCCAAACGGATCCTGTGAAGATATATCAAAGGAAATGGATTGTTGGAGGATGGATGAAAAGAAGTGAAATCAGGAAAGCACTGGAAGCATGGTTTGATGTTGAACGCTATGAGGCGATAGAGAAACTCACCTTACAGCAGTTTTATGTTGAGGTTGAGCGGCGCATCTTGGCTTACAGAATGTTGTTGAGCCGGAACACCATACCTACCTTTAACCGATTAATGCTGGATGATTACCGCAACAAGATCCTCAGCGGTGAAATCTTTTTCAGTGGTGATACTGCCATCATTGGACATGAGCTTGCCAGAACCTATGCGGTAAACCCTACGACACGAAGCCATGCGCAATTTTATGCGAAAACGCTGGCATTAACCGAAGCCACATCTGAACTCTCTGGGTTAAGCCAGTCTGAATTTCTGTCCGAGTATCTAAAAGAGACATCCCTTAATAATCTTTCACGTATTACTGTCGATATTCATCTGGAAGAAGCATCAACCGAAGAGATCATTGAACATCTGAAAGTGTTGATCCCCCAATGGAAGAGACAGCTTAAGATGACGTCTCCAGTTCCAAGAGAGTATCGTTTCGGCAAAAGCACGTTCAGAAAAATTATTGAATATCGTCTTATCCCGATGATGGACCTGATCTTCTGGGGAGAAGATAACGGCATTAAAATCCCGCTTTCACTGATTTCCTCGTTGCTTCATGAGGACAGCGACAACGATCGTGATGAAGGAATGCTCAAGGCTACAGATTACCCGTTAGCAATGGCTTTTCTGACGGATACGAGCTATCTGAAATCGCTTGAAGATTACATGATGGAAAACAACCACTTGAAAGACTCCCCTGTTGAAAAGCATGTGGAGGACGACAGGAATAAGAAAAAATAAGCCAAGTAAAAAGGGTTACGTTCGCTTAGTGCGAACGTGATCGCATTCAGCATTAACCGTTATCTTTCCATCCGTGCCCCTTCGAATTTTTCAAAAAAAACTTCTTTGAACGTCCCTAAATTGTCATAAGCAAAATCGCTATCATTGTTCACGTCGAAACAACATAGAGAAAAGCGAAATCTCATAGAGATTACTTACAATAATAGAGGACAGACAATGAAAGAAAATATTGAAACCAGCGTTAAACGATTTATCCGCGTTCCTGATGTTTTAAATCGGGTGGGATTTAGTCGCACGACTTTATATGAACGTATTAAGGAAGGAAACTTTCCAGACAGAGTAAAAATAGGTCCGAGGTGTGTCGCTTTTGTTGAAAGTGAGATTGATGAATGGATTGACGCGACTATTCGAAACTCACGCCAGAACACTGCATAAAAAAGAAACAAGATCTCGTGTCGAACAGATAACTGTTCACACAGGGAATCTTATTATCCTAAACAATAATGGAGAATATTATGAAGATAGAACTTATTACGACAAAACAGTTTATTGAACAAGCCGAATATTATTTCAGGAGCTATATGGACGGATTGCATAGGAATGCACCAGATGATTTTTATTATTTTATCAACAATAAATATAATATGAATGACATTATGGAAAGTATCATTAAAAAAACGAGATATCATTTTTATGATGACACCGAAGAAGGCAAAAGGAATCGGATCTATGGAGAGGTAAGCCACAGTAAGGTAAAGCAACACCTTCGTCAGCTTTGGATTGTCTATAAATGTGTATACCGCTAATACTACAGCATTTCATTTTTAATATTAACCAAAAGGAAAAATCAATGAATACATTTAAAAATAAAACTACTGAAATCTTTTATGTTGTGTCCTTGCATATCTATGCGGAGCTTTTTAACTCAAAGGATAAAACGACCAGCAATATGATTATAACGCATGTAATGGATCATGAGTTTGTCTGTAGGCTAATCGATTTGGCGATGAGAAATGCTGAGAAGCATCTTCTGAAAAAAGCATGGAAAAAGAACGCTGCTGAAAAACTGTCTGAGGTGGATTTTAAAGGGGTTAAGCAGGCATTAGCCAAAATGCATTACACTGTTCTGGCAGAATCAATATGTTGATATGTTCTGAGGTCTATCGGCCCCTTCTTGGGGCTGATAACAAACCTGATTCGAGAACTAAAAATGATAGTAAAAAAACTCTATCCAAGGAGTCAAAAATGATTGATGAATTTCATGTGATGTATATGTATAAAAAAATCCAAGCTGAAGCCGCAACTACCGACATCAAAACATTGGAACAGCTTTTGAAGAAGTTCAGGAGAGTGGTCAACGAACGTCGTGAAGAATACTATCAGGAAATTGGTGAGAAAAAGGCACATAAGATCAAAATGAAAAGAGTACGAAGATTGCTTGATAAAATGGCATGTGATCGGGTTTCACCAGAAGATCTCATTGACTGATAAGAGTTCTGTATAATAATGTATCTACATCAAAAACATGGAGGTGGTTATGGGCTGGGAGCTTCACATAGTAAGAACAGAATGTTGGTTTGACAGCGCAAGTGATCCAATAAGCCGTGAAGAATGGCTCCAGCTTGTTAATGACGACGAAGAACTAACAGTAGATAACGTTAACGGTGATTCTTATGCTATATGGAGCGCTCAGAGTGAACATGATGAGCCTTGGCTTGGCTGGGATGATGGAAGGATTTCAACAAAGCATCCTGACGAAGCCCTTTACTGTAAAATGTTGCAAGTAGCTGAGAAGCTAAATGCTGTTGTCGTTGATGATGATGATCATAAATATTTATTACCAAGTGATCTTATGAATCCATCATGGGCGAAATCATCACTGACGAATAAAAACAATCTTTATGGGAAAAATTAATTTCAAAAGTAAAGAAATAGTGTTGCTTTTAAATAGTTATAGTCACAAGCTAATGCGTAGCTATGTAAAATGGTTCTTGCGGTTGGGTGTATGCAAGAAGCCGATCTTCTTACATGGCTTTATGATAAATGTGCATATCTATAAAAACGTATAATACGTAATACACTATATGGTTATATCTATTAAGGGGGGAGGATGTTAGTAAAATACTATGGTTTAGTTTTTAATAAAGAAACCAATGGTTTTTCACCAAGAACCGAGTTTATATCCAACGGCTTATTTAGAATGACTCAGCCTAAATATCTCAACGATAAAGGTAGTGAAGCCAGACTATGGCCATATTTCAATCGCTTCTCTCCCGCAGATTATTCTTGGGCAAAGAGAGAACATGATAAAATACAACTAAATCCGTCATATACTCCCTCAAATGAAGAGTTAGAAAACTTCTTTTTAAAACCCTGCGGTTCTAGATATGGTGACAGTTTTCCGCATATGGTACATCGAGAAGGTTTTAAATCAATGGATGAATATGACCTGACTCAATTAACTAAAGTCGCAGAGAAAGTTAATGCATTTTTGGTTGAAGCATTAAGCTGTCACTTAGGGATTCTATCTCTTTCAAAATCTGACACAAACGAACTTATGTGGACACATTATGCTAGTGAAGGTCAGGGGTTGGCTATAACATTCAATGAAAACCATCCTTTTTTTAATCAGTTACCACCTAAAGATGTCAGTTACACTGCAGACAAAAGGGCTTCTCTCACATACTATAAAGGTATGATGAGAATAAATGGCACCCCTTTAAAAAAATTTGATAATATTGATTCTGATAATCCGCTAAATATTATGCAATCACTCTATGGAAGTGATATTGATGTATTTGATTTATCAGACCGATTACTATATTCGAAAGCCGAAAAATGGTCTTCCGAAGATGAAAGTAGAATCGTATGCCCTTTGACATTCTGTGAAAAGAAAATAGGACCATTAGTTCAACCAGACTTTGGAGATGATTTTCCATTTGAACAATCTAGCATTTTCAAGGAATACTCTGAGATTAACCTAAAAAAAATACCATTTGATGCTTTTGAATCTATCGTTTTTGGTTACAGTATGAGTGAATCAGATATGGCAACCATTATTAGATTAGTTAACGAAAATGATGAGCTTTCTCATTTAAAATTACGTGTGGCTAAACATAATATTTATGGAAACGTTGAGGTCTCTGATTTAGTTGAAAAATGAAATCCTACGGCAATTTATAACTAGCAACTTACTACTTATGCGTAAAATTTTCTTGCAACTACATTACGAAATTAAGGGGGATATCCGCTTTCGCCCTCGATTGCTGCTTGTTAATTACTGATAGTGGTTCAATACCACGAAAAATCATATTAATGATTGGCAAGGGGTATCAATAAAGCTTATGCTCGCTATTGTTTCTGGCAAGTAATCAGGGAATAGCAATGGCACGTCGAATTGAACTTCATGGAATAGTTAACGCTATCAATGGGAGCTTTGTTAGTCGAAACAACGACTTCAGAGGATACTGGGCTATTGGGCAGTTAAAAGCATTGGCTATCGATACCGGCGTTACTTCGATGAGGTTTTCTCTCATACCTAAGACCGACACCATCTCTAGTTTGCAACGTTATATTGTGTATCATTACACTGGTATGCTCGAAGATCTG
Organism: Citrobacter sp. Ct235; assembly: GCF_030332305.1. Taxonomy (NCBI): domain Bacteria; kingdom Pseudomonadati; phylum Pseudomonadota; class Gammaproteobacteria; order Enterobacterales; family Enterobacteriaceae; genus Citrobacter; species Citrobacter sp. Ct235. The sequence continues at coordinate 1,242,360 of NZ_JAOWIC010000049.1, read as the reverse complement.
CTAAGAAAACAGCAAATTCCTGACTTCTGGGTTAATGAAGCCAGCATCATGCTCGATTTCGGCGCTAATGTGGAAAATACTTGGCTGCATGAATGTTCAACATCCGGTGAACCTTTCCAATGCTGTTGCCAGATAACTGATGATACTGGTCGCAGCTACTCTTCTATTATTGGTGGTCGATGTCTACCACACTCTGCTATGAAAGAGCTAAAATCAACCCGAAAGTCCACTCTGTAAACCATCTGCCATGGTGTATGCAGTGTGGATGCTTCTTGTCTTGAAGTAGCCCGTAGTATTTTCTTTGAGAAAGAGCAAAACCGCCAAATTAGGTTGACGGTTTTATTGTGATCAGAGCGCGAAGTCTTCCAGCGTTTTACCAGCTTCGATAGCAGCAGCGATCGCTTTAGGAGTGCGGCCTTGACCTGTCCAAGTCTGCTCGTTGCCGTTTTCATCTGTATATTTGTATTTAGCAGGGCGAGGAGCGCGTGTCGATTTGGCTTTAGGCTGAGATGAGCTAACAACAGCAAGGAGTTCTGATGGATCAATACCATCTTCTAACAGTTTCTGGCGGAAAGCTTCAAGCTTAGCCTGACGTTCTTCTTGTTCTATACGGACGGCACTTTCTTCCTCACGACGATCTTCAACGATTGCAGAGAGTTTTTCCAGCATCTCTTCCAGAGTTGCCAGATCTGTTTCACGAGCATGTGCGCGAAGTGTACGAATATTGTTCAGTGCCTTGAGAGCTTCACTCATAGTATGTTGTCCGGTGTTTTAAAAAGGGCGATTAAATAAGGTTAATGTATATAATGCTGTTGAACAGTCAAAAGCATACCTGTCAGTAAATAATATAGTAAATATTGTCGGTTAAGCAATCTTAAAACATCCTATTTGACATGGATAACATAAGATAGTTCTTTAAAGAGACATTTTTCTGCGCTTTTGGCTTGATGGTTCGAACTCTGATGAGATGTGAGAAAGTTGCTCAAGACTTTGTTCTATGGAACGCTGGAACTCAATAGCGGCTTCTGTACGCTGTTTTATGACTAAGGCAATTATTTCTTCATCACTCTTTTCTGAAAAGGCCTTACGGTATAATACACGTTCGTTAAATAAATCAAGATTACCCGATGATTTCGCTGATGTGTTAGCTTTTGAACTGCTGATGGGATTTAATTTATCAATAAAGCATTCAATAAGAGATTCTCTCTGTTTATCCAGCCTGCGAAGTTCGGTATGGGCAGATTTGAATTTTTGAGCCTTAACCAATGGAACATCATCAGAACGTAGTATTCGATATTCTTTTCGGTATTCTTCAATCGGAATATATTTTTTTAGTTCTTTGATTGTATCTAAATATTCGATTAAATCACTGTTGTCTGTTTTTACTTTTCTCATATAAAACCTCGTCAATAAAATAGTGGATGTATTTATATTACGAGGTGTAGTGTAAGTGTCAAATTATAGCGAAATATTCAATATAATATTTTTGATAAAATAGCGATTATTCTGTCTTTTCAAATAGACATTCAGGTATCTTCTCCGGGAACTGTAGTTTCAAATCATCATTGTCGGTGGACGGTTTACTATTATTGTCCATCTTATTACTTTCATCAGTCTCTGTTCGAAAAGTATAAACGTTTTCAAATCGCTCTTTTCATCAACAACAAATCCCTGCGCCTTTTTGACATTAGGGCGTTGTTTGGCATTGATAGAGTGCGCTTGTCCCTTAAGAAATATGTTGGAGTTCATAAAGAGATCACCATCTTTATCAATAATGATCCCTTTCTTTTTGAGCTTTTTAAAAACAAGAGACATATTTGATTTCTTAATGTCTAAATCGCGGCATAACTTTGCTTGTGAGATATGAAAGCAGTTTCCAAACTCCATGATATTTAAGATCCTTGCGATAACTTTCAGTTCATTCTTTGAAATATCAAGTTCTGCGAGTTGCTGAAAGTTTTTTGTAAACATATGGACATAATCAACATCCTTTTTGATAGATTTAATGTTTTCTTTTCTTGAATAGATGTTGGTAATATCTTTATGTGTGCTGTAATAATGTTCGAATATCTTTACTTGCTGTTCAGAGGTGAAATGGTGATCATCAATATACTGCTTTAGCTCAAAAGGTGATAAGTTGTTAAGAGATTTGAAATCTATCTGTGTCATTGTATTTTTTTCCTTTTATTGTTGTTTTTATTAATACATAACAGATTAAACACTATCGTCAATAACAAAGTCAAAAATAAGTGGAAAAAGTTTTAAAATAGTGGAGGGCTATCCATTGAGTATGATGGATAAAAATTTTATTACTTTCTGGTTGGAATAAGTTTACTGAGCGTGGAATGTCCGCCAGTTATTAAATAATAGTTTCAGTACGGAACTATAGTTATAGATTTTGCTAACCATGGTTATAGAAAACCATAACCCGAGTTATAGATATCGATAACCACAGTTATAGGAATCTATAACCTTTTTTCTGTAATTTATTGTTTTATATAAAAAATAACGGCTGTAATATAGTAATAAGTTTAATATAGTAAAAGGGAATGTGTGCCTGTTGAATGGCACCTGCTGTTTTATGAATGGCGTTGGAAGTTTTCAGTAATGAAAATGAGTGGCATTAAAACTTTTCTTAATTGTTATGTTCAGAAACATTTTGCGATGGAGTTTATTTATGCCTTATGAAAATAGCACCAGTGGTGTAATCTGTTTATTTTTCTTATTATGTTATTACAGCGGAGTGATTGTTTTCTACAATCACGAATCACTGCTTTTATTGTGAGAGATTAATTAATTTGCCTTTTACTTTGTGTGCGTCTTCGACGCGATCTTTTTTGGATAAATCCAATATTAACAGGGGCAAGCCCTGTTCAGCAGTGTGATTGTTGCGAACAATCACGAAGTGCTGCTACCAAGGATATAGTTTTCCTATACGTTTAAGAGTAAATGCTATATGTCTAAAGGGAAAAACTATGTTTAAACATAGGATCTTAATTCTAACCTAATAGTGAAAGTAGATTCAATAATGATCAGATAGATTATTTTAAAATACTACAATCTCGAAGTTAATGAATAAATGCCAGTATCAGGGCGTAGCCGTGCGTCAGCACAGAGATAAAGATTTTTTCAAAAAGTAGTTTAAAAATAAGAAGAAAAATCATGGTTAAAACATAAATATATTTGATTTTCACGATCGTGATGTAGTATTAAGTAATAATAAATAAAAAAGGAAAAAACAAATGAACAATATTAAAATGATAACACTCTTTCATCCCCATGAGAAAACACCATTTATGATCTGTATTGTAAACAAAGTAGAAGATACTGGACATAGAATAAAACTCACTCTTGAAAACGGTAATGATATTTGTGTCAATAATTATAGCTATTATCTATTATCAGAGTCTGTAAGTCTCTGTGATAAAGACAGGTTGAAGAATGTTTATATTCGCTTGATTTCAGAACTCACACAGATGAGTGAAGAAACTATAAAATCACAGATGTTATAACATGAGTTATTAGTTCCAATATCTTACAGGCATTATATATGTTTCTCAAACCTGCTGTATGGTATTAAATAGTCAATGATGTTAGATATTGGTATGTTATTGATGGGGCAATATCTCCCCTGAATCTATATCCAGAGTTATCAATGAACATGCATCAGGTTAAAGTCGAATGCGGTAAGTGGCAGTGTTCTGGTAAAATGCTTTGTCTGATAAAGTCAGGAGGCGGTGAGCGATGGAAGGTAAATTAATTTTTTGTTCCGATGCAATACTGCGGTTTCAGTCCGATTACGATGAAACCTCGGCGGTTCCATTGCTATCCATCCAGAACACGATAGCCAATACCGATCCCTTTTTTCTTCTTCGCTTCTTCCATCATACGACTCTGATTGAAGAAGGAACAACACTGGCAAGTATCTTCTTGGCAATAGAACCGTGGAAAGCACTGTTAGCGGCTTATCTGAACAGAGATGTTGGGGCCTACATAGATGAGGTAAGAAAACCGTCCGGGCCAACGACATGGGATATTGAATGGATCGGAATTGACCATCGAAGCTCGGTTTATCGCGCTTACAAGCGTCAGGATATGGAAGAAGGGGAGGATTTTTCGACCTATTTTAATCGCGAGCGGTTCCCGACTGATGAGTTTGACATAGAAAGTAGCTGTGATGCTTCCGGCTTTATCAAAGGAGATAAAGAACGCTGGAGTATCAGTGGTGATGTTCATGAGATAAAGAATCTGCCTGTAATCCTCTATAGCAAACAGACATTGATGACTTCGTCGAAGGACGGATTGTTGAAGAAGAACGTATCAGGGGTGAAGAGTTCCAAGCATGGCTGCTTTGTTTATGGCGATACCTCGTTTTCTTTCAGTGAGGTAATGGAAGCTATCTTCATCAGTGGGCTGTTCTTCAATGCGCCAAGAGATGCCGCCAGTAGTCTTGATGAACTGAAAGACAGTTTGGCTGGGTTGGAAGAAGAACTGGCTGAAAAACCAAATGCGGACTCGACTGACAATGAAACAGATAAAGAACCTAGCATAGTCGTAGCTGAAGGTGCTTTTGATTCGCTCGCTGATCACATGGAGTCAGAAGCTAAGGAGTGGCAATCCATTAAGAAGCTGTGCCAGCGAGAAGGCAAGCTACCCATACGTATTGGTAACATTAAAACTGCTACGCCTCCAGTGTTGTAGTTTTTTAAGAAAACAAATGTTGTAAATATGTATCTGTATTTTTTTGTAATGTAAAATTGCTGGACGAAATATCACCCCTATGAATGTGATGAGGTGAATAATTTCTATATGTAATTTTATCTATGCCATTTGGAATTGTTTTAGTTGTCGACAGCTGTTTTTATATCCAGTATAATTTTATACGTATTCAGCAAAATGTTTTTAGATGCTGTTTCATGAACTCCGGTTGAAAGGTTTATTCTCTGCTTTTGGGAATAATAGATAAAATGGAGATAAGTGTAATGACGTTTAGTAATGAAATTGAAGTTTTCATAAAAGATTTTGTTAAAGATCTTGAAAATGATTGTGCTGCCATTTTTTCTGGCGCAGGGATGTCTAAAAGTCAAGGTTATGTCGATTGGAAAGAATTACTTAGCGATATAGCAGAAGAGCTTAGTTTAGACATTAATAAAGAAGACGATCTAATATCGCTTGCTCAATTTCATGTTAATGAAAAGAAAGGGGCTACAAAACTCACGAGGAAGATAATTGAAGAGTTTTCTGAGCAAGCCGAACCATCAGAAGTTCATAATATAATTGCTCGTTTACCAATTAAGACATTTTGGACAACAAACTATGACACTTTAATTGAAGATAGTCTACGGAAAGTTTACAAGATTGCAGATATAAAAAGAAATATAGATGATTTAAATACAACCCGACCTAAGCGAGATGCGATAGTATATAAAATGCATGGTGATATTTCGTCTCCTTCCAAGGCTATTTTATATAAAGAGCAGTATGAAAAATACTACAGAACACACGCCTCATTTATTACCGCACTTAGCGGGGATTTAATATCAAAAACTTTTCTATTTATAGGGTTTAGTTTTACCGATCCAAATCTGGATTATATTTTGAGTCGTTTGTATACTCATTCTGGGGATAAGAGAACACATTATTGTTTTATGAAGAATGAGGCTAATAATTCGCTAGATGATGAAGAAACAGTAACGTACAAGATCAGAAAACAAAAGCTGCGAATTGATGATCTCAAGAGATTTGGCATACAAGTATTATTAATAGATGAATATTCTGACATCCCTATAATTCTAGCTAAAATAGAACAATCATTTAAAAAGAAAACGATATTTATTTCAGGTAGTGCAGAAAAATATGGGGATCTTGAAAGGTCGAAAGCATTAGACTTTATTCATACATTATCATATGAGATTATAAAGAATAATTATAGGATAGTGAATGGATTTGGATGGGGCGTCGGAAGTTCTGTGATTAATGGTGCGTTGGATGCCATTTATAGTAGGCCAGATAAATTATCAGAAGAACAGCTTATAGTTAGACCATTTCCTCAAACTGTTAGTAAGGGGAAAGATATTCAAGAACTTTGGGAGGAGTATAGACAGAGAATGATTCCTCTTGGTGGTATTGCATTGTTTATTTTTGGAAATAAACAAGAGAATAATAATGATATAGTAAATGCTAGGGGAGTATTTAGAGAGTTTGAGATTGCTGTTCAACATGGTCTTGTACCAATTCCTTTACCCAATACCGGGTATATGTCTGAATATATATTTGAACAAATATCACAAGATCCTAAGAAATATTATGGAAGTAATGAATGGATATATAATGATTTGTCTGAGCTTACTGAAAAAGATTTTTCGGTAAAAAAAACAATAGAAGCTGTAATAAAAATCATAAACAAACTGAACAAATAATATATTAGGTGAAGCTATGGCTCATGAAACATTCATATCATATAAATATAGTGAAGCACAGGATTTAAGAGACAAAATTGTCAAGGCATTAGGTGATGACGCTGTTTACTATAAAGGGGAGACATCGGAGTCTCCTGATATTAGTAATACAACAGTAGATAATATAAAGAACAATCTTAAAAATATGATTTTCGGGACATCTGTTTTGATTGTAATTATTTCTCCGAATATGATTAAAAGTAAATGGATTGACTGGGAAATTGAATATTCATTGAAAGAATACAAGAGAGGTGGAACTACCTCCCGAACTAATGGCATTGTTGGTGTGATAATGAAGGTTAATAATAGTTATGATTGGTTAGTATCTTCTTCAATCAATCCTGATGGATGTTCATCAAGAACTATTGATACAACTAAATTATATGACATTATTAATAATAATAGATTTAATCTGACTTCAGAAGATAAATATTGTTGCCCTGAGTGTAAATCATATGATCAATTGACAGGCTCATATATTTCATTGATAGAAGAAGACCGGTTTTTGGCAGATCTATCTTCATACATTGAAAATGCTTATGACAAATCTAAAAAATTAAGTTCCTACAATTTATCTAAACAAAAATAGATAATAATGAAAAGGGCCACAGATATTTGTGGCCTATATACATATTAATTAATCAAGTAGGCCGTGTGAAGTCTTACTGGCTGTCTGACTAAAATTATAACGCTTTACAACTCCCCCCTTAAACCAGATATCAAGCGATTTAATGTGTGCAGTACTGCTACTGGTCAGTAGAGCAAGTCCGGGAATATAGTTAGATAACTGGCTTTCTCCCGTCATACTGGAGTAGCTCCACATCTCTTGTCCATCATTTGTGGCGCGTGTATGTGGTTCTCCAAACGCGGTAAGGATCTCTTGTTCAGTTGTTTTCCCCTTGACGATCTTTAGCTTTACCGTCTGATGATTTTCATCTGTGAGGGATTTATTGCCATGTACTGTGCAGCCGGTAAGTGGAAGAATAATCAATACAGCAATAAGCATTTTTTTCATTTTAGTCCCATAGGTAGATAATAAATAAAGAAAACGGATTAAAAAACATATCGTTTAAAAACAAGAAGCCAGCGTTCGCAAAGTTCTTGGTTTGAAGTGGTTTTATTCTTCAAGGGAACATTAACTTTCCACATGGGATTTTTAATATCATCGGTTAAAATATTTATGCCAGACCGTTTATTCGCTGAAAGTTGTTCTCTCCAGTTAGCAATAGCCGCATTATTCATACCTCGTAATGTTCCATTGCCGTAAAACTTACCCCCCTCTGAAAGCGTATAATTTATTTCTCGAATTTGATCAAAAGTATATGTGCTGTCTTTATCTTTATTGTAAATACGGACAGTATGTTTTTGAGTATCAATTACAATACCTGTCTGCTGGCATTCATACGAAAGAATGTCGCCGTCCAGAACTTCCGTAAAGCTGTTGTAGTGCTTTTTCTTCTGTATATCTGCTGCGGTCATGATAATGACGAAGAGCACCACTAAAAACATGATACCTACTGCTTCCACTCTTACTTCCTCCATGTAAATGAGTTAAAGAGACTGAACCCGCTCACAGAGCTTTGCTTCGTTTTATACGTCCTACAGCACCAAACTCATGGCGTCGGTCTCGGCGTTGCAAGGCTATCAGAACTTGAAATTATGATCGATATAAAAGATCGATAATGAGTTATTGATAGATTATAGCGATTTAAAGTGCGATATCGATCGGTTATTAATTGTTATTGACGATCGAAAATCTATTTATGATAGTTGAAATCTATCATATGGTTGTTTTTGATCGTTTTAAACGATATGACGAGACGCTAAAAGAATTGAATCCTATCAATTGGTTAAGCGGTGGTTTTGCCATGTGATATCAGCCGGATCCCGCAACAACTCTAGCCCTGACCGGATTAGGTCAAAAATTTAGGCACTTTGATTATCAGGATGGATAAGCAGATGAAGAAGATTTTACTCGTTGCTGGCGCGGCTCTGGCGCTGGCGGGATGTGGTGAGAAAGGTGATTTTGAGAAAGCGATCAATGCCAAGATTGGGCAGACCAGATACGGCTTCTCGCTGGATAACAATAACACCAGCTTCCCCATCCGTCTTGCCAAGCCACTACTTGATTCGACTGGCACAGGGACGAATTCAGTGATCCTCGATGGCTTTGTTGAGCAGGGCCTGATGGTTTTTGAACAGGGTTATGACTCGAACGTATTAGGGATAACAGAGGAAGGCAAAAAAGCCAAAGTCTGGAGCACAGCAGACGGTGCCTGTGTTGGTCGTCGTGCTGTTGACGAGATTAAGGAATGGACTGAGCCGGGAAATGGTAATCAGAAAGTAGTTCGCGTGTCTTATACGTGGAAACTGGTTAATGTCCCGGGATGGATTGACAAAAAAGCCTTCGCCAGCGTTAAAGGAATGAATGAACCTGCTGATGGTGCAATGAATTTAGTTAAGACCAGTAATGGTTGGAAAGCCAACTAAAGGAATGACGGATCGTTAGATGCCCCTGTTGCTCTGCGGAAGGTAGATCAGGGGCATATTTGACAGGCTGCTTAGCTACAGTTTTATACTACGCCAAGGCTATATTGATTAATGTTATAGATCATCATTGATCTGTGAAGAGTAGAAAATTTTACTTATCAATTCGTTGTTGACCTTGAGACCGTTCTTATCAAGATTTTTAATAAATGAACTTAATTGGCTTTTGTCTTTTAGTATTATATATTTGATATCGTTTATCCCAAAGTCAAGATGAATATTTCTTATTTTATCATTATATTTATTCTTTTCTTCAGTACTGTTTATTTTACTGAGCAATGCTATTGGTATTATCCCCTCTTGGTGGGTAGGAACAAATCGCCACTCCATTTCATCTGCAAAACAATAGTCAATTTCTTTTTTACCTTCTCTCGTTAGTGGTCCTGTATGATTCTTCATATAACGGAGTATATTTATCAAAGACTGATAATCATTATTTTTGGAATATTCATTCGCAATATCTTTATCATTCTTGAATTTTCTAATCTGCTGATCAAGTAATGTGAACACATCCGAATATCTACTCATGTATAATACAGGGTTTAAATTGTTTTTTGAGGCCCAGTCGTCATTAAGACCAATTCCATAATGTCCATACTTCTTTGTATGTTCGGATAACAGAGATAGCCTGATATTACAAAAGGAAACCATCGGTATTCCAAAGCGTCGGGCCATACCATCTTTATTATATATAGTCTCTCTGGCATATGAGGGTCTAAAATATCCATTAGTTAAAATTGATTCCAACTTGGATTTTTTATCCGTAAAATGTAAAAATGTTTTTGGATATAGACTTTTAGTCAATTTCATGAGCCTCGTCAATTAGTAATATGAATTATTATATATCAAAACAGTTGCTAAAGGAACTTATGACTTTGTTAATGATAATACATCACTTTCCCACAGGGCATTATGGTATCCTTGTGTTCCCATAGTTATTTAAATCTTGAATTTGGCTGTTTTGATTTTAGTGATTGTTCACAACTATGTTCAAACGGCATTAATGGTGTCACTTCTATATTGCTATCGGTAGAATTCTCTCCCTTACGAGGACGACTTGGGAAACGAACGGTCTTGTCGTTATCCGATTCGTTTCCACAGAACTCTGCTTTTGGTGATGTCTGGTCATTGTTAAACTTAGCGCGTCTTTCAAACTCCGAGCGTGGAACATTGACACCCAGCACTTCATCATAGACATAGTTCTCTGCGATACGCTTATCATGGTCAGCATCAGTGGTATCTGCTTTCCTTTTGGCCCAGATAAATTTCTCTCTTATATATCCTACTATCAGTAGTGTGAAACGCTTGAACAAACCATTCTGGCGGGGCTTGGTCTGTTTCCTACTCCTCACAGGAGCACGGTTCATCGCTCTGGTGTTTTGAAGAGATGGGGTTTTCAATTTAGTGGATGCAGTTGGTTCAGGAACAACCAGAACAGGGGATTTCTTCCCTGAAACATTTACTTTACTGACCTTATTGGGATTACGGTAAGATTTTGCTGCTGGTCTTCTGTATGGTTCTGACTCTGCATGAGTCGGTTGCTGCTTTGTTGTTGCCGGGTAGTCAGGGAGAACGATCTCTTCCGGTTCAGGAAGCTGGTAAACAGAGTAAGAGCGAACATCAACCACGATCTCCAGTGGTAGCTCACTGAATGTGGTGTAGACCTTCTTTGCTTCCTCAATTTGATGATCGCGTTGAGCTTGTTCAGCAGCTCGTTGTTCCTGAGACTCGGTGTTATTCCATTTAGCACGATGAACACGTTGCATTGCTGGACGGTTAGTTTCTGTTGCTTTGGCAAGCCAGAATGCTTTCTCTTCAGCGCTGAATGCTTCTTCTGCCTGAGCAAGGGCATCGGCACATTGCGTCCTGAGAGAACGGTGATCTATACGTTCTTCACTGCCTGCGGCTTCAAGGTAGCTGTTTGACATGGTGGCCCACGACTCACGCCATTGGATCATTATCTTCTTATCATTCCAGCTTCTGTCTTTTTTACCGAAGCCCTCTGGACCAATGGTTTTCAGGGTTAACATGACGTGAGCATGGGGATTCTTACTGTCCAAGTCATGGAATGCGATATCAGCAATCATTCCTTTATCAACAAAGTTCTTCTGGCAGTATTCGGCAACCAATTTTTTCTTGTCATCATTGCTGAGTTCTACGGGGATAGCGACATCAAAATAACGGGCTGTTTGACCATTTTGTTGACGCTCGACTCTTTCAACTTCATTCCAGAGTGCTGAGGAGCTTTCAACAATGTGAGAGGGTGCGGAAACAGGGGCTAATATAATATGACCATGAAGATCTGTTCTGTGGCTGAAATCAAATGTTTCGCCAATGCGATCATCTGTTATACGTGTACGGGCATGGTAGGCAGCTTTCGCAACGGAAGTCATGCCCTCGCTTCGTTTCACAATTTTAAAATCCAGATGAAAAATCGCCATTAAAAACATTACCTCAAATATATAAGTTGCTGTTAGTTTTACGTAAGAAAAACTTCGGGGTTGACGTTGACCTTGGTTTTGCTTTTAGCCTGCGGCAGCAACCGTCGGTAGACCCCACACACTGCGTAGCAGTGTATAGGTGGGCATTGTCTTTAATAAAATAAGCCAATGTAAAATGCCCCTCTTTTTAATTAATACGAAATATATGTATGGTTGTAAAACAATATGCCGGAATAAGCGGCGCAAACTGGATTAAAGGTGTAGGTTTCACGTCCACAGGACAAAAGAGTAAAGAAAAGGCCCGTAAGGGCAAAAGAAGTATTAATTATTCCCGCCGTAAGGCGGGATAGCTAAATTTGATGGAAAAAACGAATAAAACAGACAGTGTTATGTGTTGCACAATTCACAGGTTGAGGTTGGAAAATAGAGTTAAAAATTGGCAGGTGAAAATAAAAGCACGAATGCGCAAAAATAAGTAACGCGGAGAGTGCGGGGTATTTTAAGTTAGTAATTACTATCAAATGTGTTGCACAATTTTATTTTAAATCTTCCTGATTAATAAAAGTCGTCATTTTAGCCACGAGTGTTTTTGATGCAATACTTTTATATCTGCGAAGTTTAACTCAATCTTCCAGAGATACTATTGGTTGTAGATAATATTAAAATGAACAATTCACATAATACTATAACATCTTATAAATTTGACGTCATTTATCTTTGTGATAATTAAAATAAGATATAACAATCGAAGGAGGTAGTATGGATAATGAAAGTAAAAGTTCAAGAACAGAAAAGACATTAAAACAAAAGGTGGCATTTGCTCAGCTTGAACTAAACCGCCTTAAGTCTCTGGAAAAATTAGAACGAAAGAAAGTTGAAACAAGGCTAAAGATTATACTTGGTGCGGAAGTGGCTAAAGCTATGCATTGCGATATCGAACAGGTGGATAAAGAACTCGTTATGGGGATTTTGCTTTCAGCACCTGACCTGAATGACATTGAGAGAATAACGTATATAAAAGCAGGCAGGAAGTTTCTCGCTCAAATGGGTGGAAGACAAAAATAAAAATATTTACGTCATTATTACTTTTTTATCAGATATGATAAATATCCCATGGAGAAGTAATAATGACAGTAGTAGTGATAACAAATGTTGTTTTTAAATCTCCCGGATAATCCATCCGTCTGTCAGATAGAGTTAAATATATCTTGTTATTTAACATACATGCCAAAAATAATGGTAGAAATATGACATGTATGTTAATTTACAAAAGAAGCATGCTAATTACATTCTGGATTTAGTTCTTTTTATTAACAATGTTTCAGTTTGCGTACCTAAAAGTGTTGACTTTATTTTATCGATGTTTTTCGAGCTAATATCATTTGAATTTAACACGCTAGAGATTATTTTAAAAAAGGCAAAGCCAAATGGGATATATGGATTGTCATCGTAAACACCTATTGTTGATGCTATAAGTCCGCATAAGTCTAATGAAGAAAGTTTACTTTCTTTATTTTCTATTTTTTTTATTTCTTTGTTTAGTTCGTAAATTTTTATATCAAGCTCTTCACTTGATAAGTTAGACAACGATCTTGAAAAATCCCTTATCCTCGGAATATCACCTTTAAGTATTGCATCGTCTAATTCTAAGGCTGACATGTCATTATCGATTGATAGTATTCTTGTTGCTATTTCACCGATTTTAGATGTTACAATAGCCTCTTCATTTATTCTAAAACCATTATATCCATATAAACAACATGCAGAAGCATTATATTGTGAATGCTCATTGCTGTGGTATGGATAAAAATCAGCATTTAATGCCATCGCCCACTCCAATGGCATAGCAGAAAATAATAGTTCAAGAAGAAGGTCTCGTCCTTGCCTATTGAATAACTCTGACATGACGGGGGCTATGCCAATGTTTGAAACACCCATGGCTCCACGCTCATGGATATTCATCTCCATTGAGTGCCAATTTTGAGATAGAGTCGTGATAAATAAGTTGAATATTTTGCCATCCAGTGCCCTCAATGTTTTGAGAATATTTAATTTTTCTTCGAAAGAAAATGTTGTAGCAAGAAAACCTGTTTTATTTCTGATGTCAATAATTGAGGATGATGCCAATCGTCTGGACAGAATAATGCATTCAGGATTAGTGTTTAGGCATTCTTCAAGAAATGATAAGTTATATCTTATTATGTTTTGTGGTAATGCAAATTGAATTCTACCTCTCGATATTAACTCTAGTAAATGTTGTTTCGGTATTTTCAAATGGTCTAAGAAGTCATTGTCTTGTCCGATGAGTGGATATGATATCACTACTCGTTCATAAACTGATAAATAGTTTCTTATATTATCTGGTTTAAAAATTTGTGCATCAACGAAACAACAACTATTTTTTTTGTTAAAACTTGTTGGAAGGGCACTACTTTTTTCGAAGTCATATGAAGTGAGAATTAAACTTCTGTTATCAAGCCAGAAATCCTCATCTTCTTCATGCTGGTTTCTTACTCTTGTTGGGACACTTTTAGGTAATGCTTTATTGGGTATTAACGCTAATGCATCAGAGTGTCTTTTTTCAGATAGATCAAAGTTTAATAATGAATCATCTATTAAATAATCAATTACATATTTAATACCGACGCTGTATAATGTTGTTCCTATTTCTGACTTTTCATCATCACTCAATTTTCTTGGGAATGACAAAACCAGATGAAGAGATGGTAATTTAAGTGTGTATTTAAATGGATGAAATTTTTTATTTATATATTGATAAAGTATATTTTCTAACTCTGAATCTGTGTATGGTGCGCCAAAAGAAAGAGCAACTTCGTAGTTTTCTCTTCCTACGATTTTTATTGCATTATTAGGGAGTGTTTGTGTTAGTAATAATTTAGGGCTACCAATAATACGATGCTCTTCTTGTATCTTTTCAAATTCCTTTAAGTCATCCTCAGTGAGTATTCCATCCTTTTCAATCAACACATAATATTTTGAATCACAATGCCATAATCCCTTTATATCTATTTCGGGATGAGCTAATGCAAGCGATTCAAAACCATATCGTGAGTAGTTTATATCATGTTCATCTATATAATTCATATTGTATGTCCTTAAATTATAAATCTTTAATCAAATATGATTAGAAATTTATTGTATATGAATACCTGTCCGTATAGTAAAGGAAGTTGAGCTTTTGTCATCCGCAAGTATGTCTAAGAAATACAATACCCCGCCCAATCATCCATCAGCGCCACCCGCTTAGGCCATAACGTCCCACGTTGATACGCAGCCTCTGCCTTATCTGCCAACTGGTGAGCTAACGCATGTTCAATTACTTCACGCGGGTAGTTGGTCGTTTCACCAGCCCAATCACGGAATGTCGATCTAAAACCATGCTGCGTTAAATCGGTGTATCCCATTCGTTTTAGGACTGCCAGTAAAGCCGTATCCGAGAGTTGTCCCTTCCGAGTGGCAGGGAATACAAAATTTATACCCTTAAAGCGTGGTAAAGCTTTTAAAAGAGCAACAGCAGCATCAGACAGAGGAACTCGATGCTCCTTCGCTGCTTTCATTCGACTGGCGGGTATGGTCCACGTTTTACCTTCAAGATCGATCTCTGGCCACTCGGCACCACGAATTTCATCTGAGCGTGCTGCGGTCAGTATGGCAAACTCAAGCGCACGAGGAGAAACGCCGCTTCGTTCACGCAACTCTTTCATAAAGGTGCCGATCTGGTTATAGGGAAGAGCGGCATGGTGTTTGGTGACCTGAACTTTACTTGGCTGAGGCAGGAGAGGTTTCAGCATACCTTTCCATGCTGCAGGATTATCACCTTCAAAGTATTCTTTGGCCTTGGCATAATCAATTACTGTTTCAATACGTCCACGTAGACGGCTAGCAGTTTCATTCTTGGTTAACCAGATAGGTTCCAGTATTGCCAGAAGATCAACTTTGGTGATTTCACTAACGGCCTTTTTGCCAATGAAAGGGTAGGCATAGGTCTCCAGTGTGGAACGCCATTGAGCGAGATGCTTTTTGTTCTTCATCTCACTGTTTTTGACTTCCAGCACTTCTTCACAACATTCGGCAAAGGTCTTTTTCTTCCGGGCCAGTATTTCCTGCCGGGCTTTTTGCTCGTGTTTTTCCTGAAGGGGATTAATACCATTACGGATTTGTTTACGTAGCTCACGCGCTTTGTCACGCGCTTCTGCTAAGGATACTTCCGGGTAGGGGCCAAGCCCCATATTCAAACGTCTTGGAACTGTTCTACCGAGATTATTGATTCGGGTCCCCATAGCCACGCAAAGAACCCATGCACGGGACTGATTCCGGATGCGAAGGTATAAACCATCCACACCACCTACGGCATACATACCTTCGGATTTTAATCGTGATACGACGAGTCCTGAGAGTTCCTTGGCCTTCTTTGGCATAGCAAAATCCTGTCATACAACCCGCCATACATACGGTACTGCATAAAATAGCTGATTATTTGCACAGTAGCAATACACTACCGAACAAAAAAATAATGACAATATTTTGTTTTTAAAGGAAAAATAGCACTTAGGTGGGCGTTATCGAACACTAAAAATTTAGACCCTCTCTCCGCCACTATTCAAGCAGTTAGCTACGTTCCTTTCAACGACGCCCGTCACACTTGGTATTGTGTTGGTATACCCATCCGGTGTTTTTCGCGCCATCATCATCTTCCGATTTACCCAAAACAGGAAGATACAGGGCTGTGAATATTCTGACTTTGCGATCCTGAACATGAACCTGATGTTTCATTTTGTGGTCTGCGTCCGCTTTCACCCATAATGTGCAAACTGGCGAGACCTGGTCGCAGTTGTGCCCGCCAGGGCGCTTTTAAGCGTGCCTGTGAAACGGTGTTGCATCAACTGCATTGCGGTGGAAGATGCAGAGGTGTTGGCGCACCTTCGCATTCTGTTGATTGTTTTGAAATTGATATATTTCAAATAATGATGACACTTTCTGGCGCTTTTTAGCTCGTGTTAAGGACAATGTTTTATCCACCCATCCCGGCTTCACTACCCGCATCGCGCTTAAAAGCTGAAGCGATATCCGCCGTTGACTTGCTTCTGATCAAAAGCATTTCCCTGCGTGTAATCGGCTTCGAGGTAGAGCGTGTGCTGCTTGTTGAACTGTGCACTCACACCCACGCCGTTGTTCCAGCCATTACCTTTGAAGCTGTGTTTCTCCCGGGAGCGGTTCAGCCGATACTCTGTATCCCCTGAAAACTCGCGGATACCACCGGTCTTCACATACATATTCAACCGGTTGTTACCTGCGGTGACGTCATACCCCAGTACCATGCTGGCACGCCCCAGCATCGAATCGTAGTGGCTCAGATGGATATTGAGGCCATTACTCGCCTTCATATCCATGTCATTCTGGTCGCTGTAAGTGAACTGGGCCTGTGGTTCAATATAGAACCCATGACATGGTTGGTTCAGGCTGAATTTCTGCCCGGCTTCCAGAGAGACGCTGAATCCGTTGGTGCTACCGCTGGCGCTAACGCCGTTGTTCTGGCTGTCCAGTACATGAAAGCTATTTTTCTGGCGTGACGCTTTTACAACCAGATCGCTGTAAAATCCGCTTTGTGCCATGTAGCTGGCGTACATCCCCATGTAGTCTGAACGTGCAGTACCATCGCCTTCGCGATAGTCTGGCGACGCGCGCGTCGAACCAATAAACAGACCCACATACAACGGCGTTGCATCAGAGAGACGTTTATCTCCGCCAAACTGTATACCGCTGTAACCCATGTCAAAGCCGCTCAGTTTGCCACTGGCGAAAGAGTCCAGGCTTCCCCCGTAACCGCGAAGCCAGATATTACCTTCCTTGCTCTGATTTCTCAGGTCGCCCATCCGTTGCATCAGCGTGCGGTTTTCGACATAGTTCATCAGATAACCGACGTTGAGATAATTGCCGCCAGCATCTGCGGTCGTGGTTGGCTTAGGCGCGGGAGAGGGTTTTTCGATGGGAGGCTGAGCCGGATCTGGTGTTGGATCAGGAACCGGCTCCGGAGCTGTCCCGGAAGCGTAAAGTTCCCAGTTGGTCCCATTTTTACGCACATCATACAGATATCCCCCCAGCTCAACCTGAGAAGAGGCGGTGAATGAGGCCGCACCGTCGGGGGTTTGGACAACGGTCAGGACTTCATTTCCCGTTGTCGCCTCGCTGCCCTGGTTGCGGATGGTCAATACGTGATTACCGGCACTGCTTCCGCTGACATTCAGTAAATCTCCTGCGTTATTAACGCCATCCCCCTCGCCAACGACATCGGCACGCATAACAAAAGTGCTGCTACCGCTCAGGTTCGCGACGTTTAACGTGGTAAATGCGCTGGCGGTTGAGGCGTGGCTGGCAAAATCGACGGTTGAATGAGTCAGCGCCAGCGTATCGAGGTTGGAATGACTCGTCACGTTCCAGACGCTATTATCCATTGCGACGTCCAGTGTCCCGCCATTGACATTGTCGCTGAAGGAGGAACCCGTCCAGACAGATCCGGAATGCATGTCCAGATTGATCACCCCACCTCTGGAAAGTACGCTGCCATTGATCAGCATATGTCCCGAGGCGTTGATTCGACTGGCAGCATAGCCATCGTTATGTTGAGTCGCGATGGCCATCTGGTCGGGCGTGCTCATATCAATGACCAAATCGTTTGTCAGATCGATCTGGCTGTTAGTCATGGCGTAAACCCCCCGGGTTCCCGCCGCGCCAGTGATGCTCAGATTATCACCGGTTATTTTACCGCCGCCAAGTGTCCACAAACCCAGCGCCAGGCTGCCATTGCGATCCACCGTAATGTCGGTGTTTTGCAAGTTGATAACGGCCGTTGCGCTCTGGGCAGAGGCACCGTAAGAACCGCCAGAGAGTATGCTGTTCCGTTGCGCTGTCGAACCGGAAAAATTGATCGTTGCGCCTGTGCCGCTGGTCACGAGCCCACCCCCCAGGGCGGAAGAAATGTGGCTGCCTTCACCAATAGTGGTCGTTCCACCACGCACTTCAATTCCATTGGCGTCAGTACCATTCACATCCACTGTGAGTCCACTCGCATTAACCTGCCCAAAGCTCCAGATGCCGTGCGCATAGCTGCCATTGGTTTTAATGATGCTGTTTGTTCCCAGGTCGACAACAGAGTTTCTCTGTACGTTTATGCCTAAGGCGCTGTTACCCTGAACATCGATCGTCAGATCTGTCGCGGTAAAACGTGCAACACCGTTGGCTGAATTACCGTTGAGACCACCGATATAAACCCCTGAGCCACCCTCGGTTTTGATTTGGCTTCCGCTACCAAGATCGGCACTGCTGCCATAGTCGTTGATGCTTAAGCCTGTTCCGTTCGCGTTTTCAATGGAGAGTTGGCTGGCTAATAGCGTAGAGCTATGGCCAACAATGACGCCGTTACCGTTACTTTTAATGGTGCTGCCCGTACCTAAGTCAGCATGCGTATAGTTACCATTTAAGGTAATGCCGACGGCAGCGGTCTGACCGACAACGTTTACTGTCAGTTGGTTAGCTGTCAGGGTGCTGTTGTCACCCTGAAGAATGATCCCCTTTGCATATCCGGAGGGGTCGTTGACATTGACGGTAACATTATTACCCAGGTTGATGTTGCCAGGAGTATTGCCTGTAGGGGTCATTACGCCATAGATGCTCCCGTTAGGATCGACGTTATCTCCTGTAATTCTGTCACCATCATTAACTGTAATATTGGTACCATTTTGACTGCCTAAATCAGCAGCAACCACTAATGGCGAAAAGACAATGGCATTCAAACCAATAGCGCCGATCGTCGCCAGTTGAATTGAGGCAGAACGTATTTTAAATTCAGTGAGGCGATCGGCCCCAGTATTTTCATTGTGTTGTTTGATGCTCATACTACTCCTGTATAGTACCGCAGACTGCGGGTACTATGAACCCTGTCATTTTGCATACGTGGGGCAATAATGTTTTCTCCCATCATCACCGGGTTATTTATATGATGCGGTTAAGACGAGAGGCCGGAGAATAGTTCTCTATTGCCGGGTGTCATCAGAAAGGCTGAAAATTAAGGGGTTTTTAGCTTCCCTCTTGCGAGAGTGCGTTAAGAATAAACTGTTCTCATGCCTGCCGTCGTACTTTATTCCATGCAGTGACTATAAATAGGTCAAAAAATGTTGTCAAAAAGTTCGGCAATATCATTGGATAAATATTTTGGTAAAAGTCTTATTTGTTTGTCGAATTTTCTAATTTATTGTTTTATTTTAAACCGGAGCAATAAAGTGTTGGCTGTTTTTACATTCTTAATAATAAGAAAATGCAAAAATATCAGCAGTCTCTTTTGGTGAGTGAATTTCTACGCGGGAGTTTTACCAAACCATGCTCAGATGCGGTTTCGCGTACGGTCAAAGCGGGAATTCTGCCGTGGAATGAGTATAAGAGGTACAAAAAAGCCCGCCGGAAGCGGGCCTGACATCATTCTGGAAATTAGAACTGATACACTAAGCCCAGCGCAACGATGTCATCAGTCGCGATGCCGTTGTCTGCATAGAAGTGGTCATCATTGTCCAGCAGGTTAATTTTGTAATCAACGTAGGTAGACATGTTTTTGTTGAAGTAGTAGGTCATACCTACATCAACATATTTCACCAGATCTTTGTCGGTGTAACGCGCGTTACCATCACCATCGTGATCCTGACCACCCAGTTCCTTACCTTTAGATACAAGGTAGGCGATGGATGGGCGCAGACCGAAATCGAACTGATATTGCGCGACCGCTTCAAAGTTTTTAGTCTGGTTAGCGATACCGCCAGTTGCTTCACCTTTGCCACCGCCGTAGTAAGTCATGTTGCGGGTTTCAGCATACATCGTGGCCAGATAGATATTGTTCGCGTCGTATTTCGCACCCAGGGTCCAGGCTTCTGCTGTTTCACCGCCAGCATAGTTGTTGGCATGGGAACGATCGCCGTAACCACGCGTAACCTGATTATCGGTACGATCGGAATTGGCGTAAGCCGCGCCCAGGCTCAGACCAAAGTCAAAGTCGTAGGAGGTGGATATACCGAAACCGTCGCCGTTTTCTTGAGCCAGCTTACGGTTGGTGCTGTTACCAGAACCTTCTTGCCCAGCGAATCCGCCTGAACCTTCATTGTTACCCTGATATTGCAGCGCAAAGTTCAGGCCATCAACCTGACCGAAGAAATCTTTGTTACGGTAGGTGGCAACACCGTTAGTACGACCCAGCATATACACATCGGTCTGAGTGTAGCTGTCGCCACCAAATTCTGGCAGCATATCGGTCCAGGCTTCTACGTCGTAAACCACGCCGTAGTTACGACCATAGTCAAAGGTACCATTCTGGCCGAAACCTAAACCGGCAAAGGCCAGACGAGTTGCGGAATCGCCTTTGTCGCCTTCGGTACCATTGGCCTGGATGTTGTATTCCCACTGACCGTAGCCGGTCAGCTGGTCCATGATCTGGGTTTCGCCTTTGAAGCCAAGACGGGCGTAGGACATGTCGCCATCGCTGCCAGCATCTTCAGAGAAGTAATGCAGACCATCCACTTTTCCGTAGAGATCTACTTTATTGCCATCTTTATTATAGACTTCAGCTGCATGTGCCGCGCCAGCAATAAGTAATGCAGGAACAAGCATTGCCAATACTTTTCTTTTCATTATGTTTTCCCTTATGATGATAATTCGCGTGAATATATTCCCCTTTCCAGAAGAACACGTTGGATACTATTCTATAGAGTTCATTTTATTTTAAAAATAACATGTAACAATTGTATTTTAAATATTTCCAAATATTTCATTTTAGTTTATTATAATTAATTTTATATGGTTTATTTAAAAATCATTCACATTTATTATGGTGTTATATCAAATGCTTATGATTCTATTTGATAGCATCAATCATTTGAATAATTACTGAATAAGCGTATATCAATCAGTCTGGGGTAATAATAAAGAAACTGGCATAGGAGCTGGTTATAAAAACAAGTTAATTTAACGATAAAAAGGCTAATGACTCGTTCATAATGATATGGATAATATAAAAAAGAAAACAGGATGATGGGGTGAATGTTTTGCTTGTTTGCCGTATGAGAAAATAAACGGAAAGCTGGGGGATTATTAATATCAGGGGGAGTAGCAGAGGATTTTGGTGACATAACTAAAATTGCCCTGGATCAATACATATGCAAAATCAATGACTGGCGGTGGTGTTGTGGCACACATAACATAAAAATGTGATTATAATCACAAAAATGAGCAATGATCTTTTTTGAGTCACATTACAAAAATGGAGTTTCCTTTGAGCAGTATGGAAGAAAGAGCAACACGGAGTCTGGGCGGAAAACTGGCATTGTGGGTGTTTTACGCTTTCTGCGTTTACTTTGTCTGGGCCATGCTTCGCTACGTGTGGGTGATCAGCCACATCGAGTCGATTCAGGTTGCTGGATTCGAAAGCTCACTTGGCTCAACCAGTGGGAGATGGATGGGCGCTCTGCTGGGTTTTCTGGTCCTCGGGCTGGTGGGATTGATCCTCGGCGGCATCGCCTGGTATACGCGTCCGCGCCGTCAGCCAACGTGAAGACACGGGAGAAACTTGCTACTGTAGCGTTTCTTAACGTACAGGAGGCAATGTGGATCTTCAGCACTGGCAATCACAATTTGAAGCGTGGCTAGGTAACCATCACACCCGGCAGGATACCGCGCATGATATCTTTCATTTTCGCCGCGTCTGGGCAACATCCCGGAAACTGATGGAAGGACAGGACGTAGATGGGCTGGTCGTGCTGACAGCCTGTTATTTCCATGACATTGTCAGTCTTGCCAAAAATCATCCTAATCGCCATCGCTCGTCGGTTCTGGCGGCTGCTGAAACTCGCCGTATCCTCATCCAGGATTTTCCGACCTTCCCCGAACCGCGACTGGCGTCGGTTTGCCATGCGATCGAGGCCCACAGTTTTAGCGCGAACATTGTCCCGCTTACTCTGGAAGCAAAAATCGTTCAGGATGCTGACAGGCTTGAGGCGCTGGGCGCGATAGGGCTGGCACGGGTCTTTGCGGTTTCAGGCGCGTTAGGCGTGGCGCTTTTTGATGGTGAAGATCCCTTTGCAGAGCGGCGTGCGCTTAACGATAAACAGTTTGCCCTCGATCACTTCCAGACCAAACTACTGGCGTTGCCCGGTACCATGCAAACCGAGCGTGGACGTGAACTGGCCCGGCATAATGCGGCGTTCCTGGTAAACTACATGGCAAAACTGAGTGCTGAGCTAAAAGGGGAGTATGAGTCTGTCGATCCTGTGGTGATCCACGCATTTCGCCCCGGCCACTCGTAAAGCCAATTTTATGTTAACCTGACGACACTCTTTTTTGGCCGGTTGACGATATGCAGCAAAATCTTTCAGTAACAGGTTCGCTGGTTCCCGCGACAGACAGCAATGCAGAAACTGTGCAGGCGCTGTTGGCGAAATTGTTGGAAATTTATGATGTTAAAACGCTGGTGGCTCACCTGAATGGAATCGGCGAGAACCACTGGAGTCCGGCTATTTTAAAACGCGTGGTGGCGAATGCCTCGGCATGGCATCGATTAAGCGAACGAGAGTCGGCGTTTTTACGCTCTCTGTTGCCCACGCCGCCTGCGCACCATCCTCACTATGCCTTTCGGTTTATTGATCTCTTTGCTGGCATTGGCGGTATTCGTCGCGGATTTGAAGCGATAGGCGGGCAGTGCGTGTTTACCAGCGAGTGGAACAAACATGCGGTGCGCACCTATAAAGCCAACTATTACTGCGACCCGGCGAGCCACCATTTTAATGAAGACATTCGCGATATCACGCTCAGCCATCACGAAGGCGTTAGCGACAGTCAGGCGGCAGAACATATTCGCCAGCATGTGCCTCAGCACGATGTCCTGTTGGCAGGCTTCCCGTGTCAGCCATTTTCGCTTGCCGGCGTGTCGAAGAAAAATGCGCTGGGACGAGCCCATGGCTTTGCCTGCGATACCCAGGGAACACTATTCTTTGACGTCGTGCGCATCATTGACGCCTGCCGTCCGCCGATTTTCGTTCTGGAAAATGTGAAGAACCTGAAGAGTCACGATCGGGGCAAAACGTTCCGCATCATTATGCAAACGCTGGATGAGCTGGGCTACGACGTCGCTGATGCAGAGGATAACGGCCCGGACGATCCGAAAATTATCGATGGCAAACATTTCTTGCCACAGCACCGGGAACGTATTGTGCTGGTTGGATTTCGTCGCGATCTGAATCTGAAGCGCGATTTTACCCTGCGTGATATCAGGACGCGTTATCCTCAGCGGCGCACTACTCTGGCGGAGCTGTTAGAACCGGTAGTCGAAGCCAAATATGTACTGACGCCCGTGCTGTGGAAATATCTCTACCGCTACGCGAAAAAGCATCAGGCGAAAGGCAACGGTTTTGGCTACGGCATGGTCTATCCCGCGAATCCGAATAGTGTGACGCGCACGCTTTCCGCGCGCTATTACAAAGATGGTGCAGAAATCCTGATCGACCGTGGCTGGGATTTTGCTGCCGGGGAAGTAAACTTCGACGATCCGCAAAACCAGCAGCATCGTCCACGTCGCTTAACCCCGAGAGAGTGCGCGCGGCTGATGGGTTTTGAATCGCCGCAGGGATACCAGTTCCGTATCCCCGTTTCTGACACCCAGGCCTATCGCCAGTTTGGTAACTCCGTCGTGGTGCCCGCATTCGCCGCCGTGGCGACGTTGCTGGAAGAGAAAATTAAAGCGGCTGTCGCGTTACGCCAGCAAGAGAACGTGCATGGCGGACGTTCACGATAAGGCAACGCGCAGTAAAAATATGCGGGCCATCGCGACCCGCGATACTGCCATCGAAAAACGGCTGGCGGGACTGCTGGCGGAGCAGGGACTCGACTATCGCGTTCAGGATGCATCGCTGCCTGGGCGTCCTGATTTTGTACTGGATGAATACCGCTGCGTGATTTTTACCCACGGCTGTTTCTGGCATCACCATCATTGCTACCTGTTTAAAGTGCCGGCTACGCGCACAGACTTCTGGCTGGATAAGATCGGTAAAAACGTGGAGCGCGATCGCCGTGATATCCAGCGTTTGCAGGTACTGGGCTGGCGGGTGCTGATCGTCTGGGAATGTGCATTACGAGGGCGGGAGAAGCTCGCTGACGTTGCGCTGTCTGAACGTCTTGAAGAATGGATCTGCGGCGGAGGCGCGCCCGCGCAGATCGACACTCAGGGGATGCATTTACTGTGACGTTTTTTCGTTTTCCACCGCGTCAAGCGTCGGTTTGGCAGGGAAAAGATATTTCCCCAGCGTCACCAGAACCACCGCAAAAACGATAACCCCCAACGCCAGCCATTCAATCAGTGCCAGACGTTCACCTCCCAGTCCCGTCCCCAGTAACACCGCAACGACCGGGTTCACGTAGGCGTAGCTGGTTGCCAGTGCGGGGCTGACGTTACGGATCAAATACATATAGGCGTTGATGGCGATGATGGATCCAAACACCGCCAGATAGCCGACCGCCAGAAAGCCTGACAGTGACGGTAGCGCGGTCAGTTTTTCACCGCTGATAAGCGAAGCACACATCAGCACGATCCCGGCGGCGAGCATCTCAATGGCGCCCGCCATCATTCCTGTCGGCAGTGTAATGCGGGAACCGTAGACGGAACCAAACGCCCAACTGATTGAACCAATCAGAATCAATATCGCCCCCCACGGATTGCCGCTCAGGTTGCCACCGCTATTGAGCATCACGATCCCCGCCAGGCCAATGGCAATCCCCATCCACTCCAGCTTGCGGGTTTTGATGCCAAAGAAATGGCTGAAGCACAGGGTGAACAGTGGGACTGTTGCCACCACGACCGCCGCGATGCCGGAGGGGACGTCCTGATGCTCTGCCACCGTGACCAGGCCGTTGCCGACGGCCAGCAGTAAAATGCCAATCAGCGCTGCGTTAAGCAGCGGGCGAAGCGGCGGAAGTTTATGACCGCGCAACAGTAAAAAGGCGGTTAACACTCCCCCGGCGGCGAGAAAACGGACGCCAGCCATCATCAGCGGCGGCCAACTCTCCACACCGATACGGATGACGAAATAGGTGGAACCCCAGATGATATACAGCGCGAACAGTGCGCTGAAAAGCGGTAACAACTGCCTGAAACGCATAATCCCTCACGTGAGAAACGCTAACAAGCGACATAGTAAACGCGAAAACTATCGGACTGGCGAGCGATATAATTCACGCATCTTGTTAGAAAAATGTTGACGAATGATGCCAGTTTCAGGCTTATGCGTTTTACTCCATACTTAACGCTTCAAGAAGAAAAAAATGAGGGAATAATTTTGGCAGGAAGTAGCTTACTGACCTTACTCGATGATATCGCCACGCTGTTGGATGACATCTCGATGATGGGCAAACTGGCCGCGAAGAAAACCGCTGGCGTTCTGGGGGATGACCTGTCGCTTAACGCGCAGCAGGTGACGGGGGTTAGAGCGAATCGTGAGCTGCCGGTGGTCTGGAGCGTGGCGAAAGGCTCGCTCGTCAATAAAGTGATCCTTGTGCCGCTGGCGTTGCTCATCAGTGCCTTTATTCCCTGGGCTATTACCCCGTTGTTAATGATTGGCGGCGCCTTCCTCTGTTTTGAAGGGGTGGAGAAAGTTCTGCATACCCTCGAATCGCGAAAACACAAAGAAGATCCGGCTGAACGACAACGGCGGCTGGAAGCGCTGGCGGCGCAGGATCCGCTGGCGTTTGAAAAAGATAAAATCAAAGGCGCGGTGCGAACCGACTTTATTCTCTCTGCGGAGATTGTGGCGATCACGCTGGGGATTGTGGCCGAGGCGCCGTTGCTCAATCAGGTGCTGGTCCTGTCGGGGATCGCGCTGGTGGTGACAATTGGCGTTTATGGCCTGGTCGGACTGATTGTTAAGCTGGATGACATGGGCTACTGGCTGGCGGAAAAAACCAGCGTGCTGGCGCAGGCGTTAGGTAAAGGTTTGCTGGTTGTCGCGCCGTGGCTGATGAAATCATTGTCGGTGGTTGGCACGCTGGCGATGTTCCTGGTGGGCGGCGGGATTGTGGTGCACGGCGTTGCGCCGTTACATCATGTCATTGAACAGTTCGCCCAACAGCAAAGCGCCGTGGTGGCATTGATTTTGCCGACGCTTCTTAATCTGGTGCTGGGCTTTATCATCGGCGCGATCGTCGTGCTGCTGGTAAAAGCCGTGGCCAGAGTGCGCGGGGTGGCGCACTAAAAGTCTTCCCCACAATGAGGCAAAACCAGACATCCTCGTCTAAGGTGAAAACGTTCACTGTATACAGGAGGTAACATGGTTTTTTCGGTCAGTGAGGAAGTGACTGTGAAAGAGGGCGGTCCACGCATGATTGTCACCGGCTATTCCAGCGGTATGGTGGAGTGTCGGTGGTATGATGGGTTTGGCGTCAAGCGAGAAGCATTCCATGAGAATGAGCTCGTTTCCGGTGATGCCAGACAACGGTGTGAATGAGCCTGATGCCTAAACGCCCGGCGACTGTCGGGCGTTTTCTTAAATTCAAAAAATACGTGACGGCCATAATACGTAACGTACTGAGTTATGCCAGGATTAGGAAAGCAATCGCGAGTAGGGAGTGGTCAGAGTGCCGCACGAAACAACGATGGAAAACTGGGGCTGGCTGAAAACGCTGGCGCGGCGACTCGGCCCTGGCCATGTCGTGAATCTCTGTTTTCTGATCGTCATGCTCTTTTCAACCCTGCTGACCTGGCGGGAAGTGGTTGTCCTGGAAGACGCTTATATCTCAAGCCAGCGCAATCATCTGGAAAATGTCGCCAACGCCCTCGACAAGCAACTGCAATTCAATGTGGATAAACTGCTGTTTCTGCGTGACGGGATGCACGAGGCGCTGATCACCCCACTGGGATTTTCCGTCTTAAAAGATGCGGTTACCCATTTTGAACAGTTACGTCATTCGCGCGTCTGGCAGCTAGAACTGGATAAGCGACGAACGCTGCCGCTGAATGGCGTTTCTGATTCGTTTGTGAATCAAACACAGTTGCTCTCGCGTGACAACGAATCGCTGGATAACGAACTGACTGCCGCGCTGGAAGTCGGCTATCTGCTGCGCCTGGCGATCACCCGCGCGTCCCTGTCCCTACAGGCGATGTATGTCTCACGCGCGGGATTTTACGTCTCCACGCTGCCGACATCGCTCTCGAGCGAAATTACCACCCGCTACTACGACTACGTGATTCAACCCTGGTTTACCGAGCAGTCGCAGCGAAAAAACCGGACGCGCGGCGTGCGCTGGTTTACCTCGCCGTCACCCGAACTCAGCTATGAGCAACAGCGTGTAACCGTCAGTGTACCGTTGGATAACAACCATTACTGGCTCGGGGTGTTGGCGATGACGATCCCCGTTTCAGCGGTAGAACGGTTTATGGATGAGGCTATCGACAAGGATGTGGAAGGGGAGTACCAACTCTACGACAGTAAACTGAAACTGCTGGCAGCCTCAACGCCGGAACTGAGAAATGCAAAGACGTTTGACGAGCGCGAACTGGCGATGCTGGCGCATGATATTGAGCAGGATACTGTAGGTGGTTTGCGCATGGGGAGCCGCTATATTAGCTGGGAACGGCTGGACCATTTTGATGGTGTGCTGGTGCGGGTACATACCTTAAGCGAAGGAGTACACGGCGATTTCGGCAGCATCAGTATTGCGCTGGCGTTACTGTGGGCGCTGTTCACCGCGATGCTGATCATCTCCTGGGTGGTTATTCGCCATATGGTCAGCAATATGTTTGTGCTGCAAAGTTCACTTCAGTGGCAGGCATGGCACGATACGCTGACCCGCTTGTATAACCGCGGGGCGCTGTTTGAAAAAGCCAAACAGCTGACCCAGCGTTGTCGAACGCAAAAACAACCGCTGTCGGTTATTCAGATCGACCTGGATCACTTCAAAAGCATCAACGACCGTTTTGGCCACCAGGCCGGGGATCGGGTGTTAACGCATGCCGCAGGTTTAATCAGCGGCACATTGCGTACTTATGATGTTGCCGGCCGCGTGGGCGGGGAGGAGTTCTGTGTGGTTCTGCCAGAAACGTCTCTGGCGCAGGCGGAGCAGATAGCTGAACGTATCCGCCAGCGGCTGAATGAGAAAGAGATTCTGGTGGCGAAAAGCGCAACGCTGCGGATAAGTGCCTCACTCGGGGTGAGTGGCACCCAGGAAACCGGGGACTACGATTTTGAGCAACTCCAGTCGCTGGCGGACCGCAGACTCTACCAGGCAAAACAGGCGGGGCGTAACCGGGTTTGCGCGGCGGATCGGGGCTAAGGCGCGGTGAACAGCCAGGTCATACCCTCCTGCCAGCCCTCGGGCCCTTCATGCTGTGTGTGGTAAACCTGCACCGCGCTGTCGGAGCGTAAAACCACCCCTTCGCGATTCAGTCCTTTGACGATCACCGCGTAATCCATCGCGTCAAGCAGAGGCGCGTCGTTCGGGCCATCGCCGAAGCCAACGGTGACCGGGCGTCTCTTCCACTGGTGCTGATAGAGATCAATCAGCCCGTTCGCCGCAGAGTTTTTTCCTGATGTGATGTCCAGAACATGCCAGAAGCGGGCGCCGTGGACAAACTTCAATCCCAGATCGTTTAGTTGTCGGGCAAACTCGGCCATGCGTTCATCGCTGTCGCGCCAGATCAGGGTGACAGAGGCCTCATGCAGGCGCGTTAAGCTGGCCTGGGCAGGCGACAAGCCGGTCCATTCGGCGATCGTGGACTCATCGACATCATCAAACGTTGTGAATTTAAACGCGGAGCGGGCACGAAGTTTACTCAGTACGGCGCTAATTTCAGCATGTGAGGCGCCGACGATCTGACGCGGAAAGTCAGGATGCGTCTGCCAGCGGCTGTCCAGTTCAACCACGGCACCATTCTCAGCAATCAGCGGTAGTCCTTGTAAGCCGAGTAACTTCTGGATGTGCAGCATCTCTGCGGCGGTTTTACTGCTGCACAGGATCACGGGAATATTTTTCTCACGCAGGCGAGCGAGCCAGTCGGCAGCGGGTTGCCAGTCATAGGTATGACTGTCCAGCAGCGTGCCATCGAGATCGGTAAAAATCAGCAGTGGAGCGTCGAGTGAAAGCATTTTTATTCCCGTCACGTTAGTCGCGGTATTCTGGATAAATCCTAAAAACAGGGTATTTTGCCTGACAGGGAATTGGGATCGATCCCGTCATCATGAGCGCTGACAGCCTGTCCGCCCTAACCATTAGAAGGATTAATCATTTGTCTGAAAAATATTTACTTGTCATGCAAAAAAATTGCGGATAAGGTTTAGCGTACATCAGATTTCCTGGTGTAACGAATTTTCAAGTGCTTCTTGCATAAGCAAGTTTCATCCCGACCCGCCAGGGTCGGGATTTTTTTCGCTGCCGGTTAGCGATTAATTTCCGTGACGCTAAAGTCATGGATATCCAGCTCAAACGCCTCGGCTAATTCATGCCATGTATGATACTCGCGACCATCCACGCTGACCCTGTCCGGGTCGTTTCCGCTACGATGAATCTCGCTCTCGCTGATTTCATTAATCGCCGCCAGCAACGCGTCAACATCGACGCTGACTTCACGTTTTGCGGTATCGCTGTACTCTTTCGCGGTCTTCATTTCAACCTCGTCATTAACCGTGCCACAGACTAAGTATAGACCGTTGAGAAAACCCGCAATTGAACCGGTCAGACGCTGTCAGGCGGCGGTTTTTGTTCTACACTGGCACAAAGCCACAGGAGGATAATGATGAAGGTGAATGATCGGGTTACAGTCAAAACGGACGGCGGTTCTCGTCGCCCTGGCGTGGTACTGGCAGTGGAAGAGTTTAGTGAAGGCACAATGTACCTGGTTTCGCTGGAAGACTACCCGCTCGGCATCTGGTTCTTTAACGAATCAGGGCATCAGGATGGTATCTTTGTGGAGAAGGTTGAGTAGGATTACGACGATCGATGTAAACCCGGCTGGTGGGACATCCACCAGTCGGGACGTCTCATCGCATGTTAACAAATATACCGTTGGTCACGTTATCGGTCAGTCTGACGACATGATAGATAACCTGTTTGTTATGCGTCTTTATCTTTCGTTTTATATTCCCCTTATGGGATGACACCGTTTTCGCCTTGATGTTCATTTGATCTGAAATTTGAATTGTTCCCTGGCCTTCCATCCACATGCGCAGCATGCTGGACTCAGTACGACTTAATGATAACGTCGGTAAATTTATTACCCCGGCGGCGTCCGTCTCTTTTTTCAGAATATCGCCAAGGAGATCGTCCAGTGATTCTGGCTTTATTGATTTTGAACTGATCAATAAGTTTTTTCTGACTAATAGATATTCATCAAAATGGACATTGGCAATTGCCATAAAAACAATAAATAGCGTATTGGGATGCTGATTAATGATTTGCTTTATATGCTGACTGTTGGCTGGATCATGGATAAAACAGTCTTCATTAATAAACACCACAGAAGGTTGGTGTGTGTCACAAGCGATGTCGAGTTCGTCAACGGTTTCGATGTCGTTGATTTCCCTTTTTTTCACCCCTCTGCTTACCAGATACCCGGTCAAACCTAGCCGGGTGTAACTGCATAGATCCATAATAATCGTTGACATGGCTTACCCTCACTCAATGCGTAACGATAATTCCCCTTACCTGAATATCTCATCACAACTTAACGGAATCGAATGCTTCACCTAATGAGACGCTTATGCGGTTTTCAGGCGGACTTACTATCCCGTAAAGTTACGTATAATTTGCCTGGAATTGTCTTAAAGTAAAGTAAATGTTGCGTTATGTGAGAGAGATAAAAACAAATAAAGCGCGTGAGAGTTATCCTGGTAGATGTTTTTACTGAATGACTTTCGGATAATCCTTAGAAAAACACGATAAACATTATGGACTATTATTAACGGGTAATTCACTAACAATATCAGCTAATAAATTGAAAATTTCGCTAAATAGATGTTCGCAAAACGGCGCAATCAACGGCATTAATGCCGCGATTAAGGTGATACCCACGGTCAGGGTGAGCGGAAAGCCAATCACAAATACGGATAATTGCGGTGCCATACGGTTGAGTAATCCCAGCGCCAGGTTCAGCGTTAGCAGCATAGTGATCACCGGCAGCGCCAGCATCATGCCGTTGAGGAAGATCAGACTCCCCGCTCTGGCCAGCGCCAGGAACGCGTTGCTGTTCACCGGATTGCCGCCAATAGGCAGGGTGTGGAACGTGTCAACCAGCAGTGAAATCAGCCACAGATGACCGTCAAAGGTCAGAAACAACAGCATCGCCAGCATATCAATGATTCTGGCAAGCACCGGCATATTCAGGTGGCTGGCCGGATCGACAAAAGTGGCAAAGGAAAGCCCCATCTGCAAACCGATAATCTCACCCGCCGTACGCACCGCCGCAAAGGCAAACTGCATGGTAAAGCCCAGCGCGATGCCGATCAGGATTTGCTGCATTGCCAGCCATAACGCGTTAAACGAAAAAATCGGCACATCGTTAGGCGGCAAAGAAGGGGCAATGACGATGGTGATGATGATCCCCAGTCCCAGTTTCACCCGTTTAGGGACCGCGCGTTCACTGAGGATAGGTGCGGTGGTGATCAGCGCCAGTACGCGCAGCAGCGGCCAGAAATAGAGGCTTAGCCACTGCAGCCATTGATCGCTGGTTACCTGCAACATCCGTCGTCTTATCCGATGATGTACGGCAGATTGGTGAACAGCGTGCGCACGTAATCCAGCAGCAAATTCAGCATCCACGGCCCGGCGACGATGATAGCCGTAAACACCGCCACGATTTTCGGGATAAACGACAGCGTCATTTCGTTAATCTGCGTGGCGGCCTGCAAGATACTGATGATAAGCCCCGTCACCAGCGCGACCAACAGCAGGGGGGCGGCAAGGGCGAGGGCAACTCTCATGGCCTCGGTGCCAATCATCATGACCGATTCGGGTGTCATTTTTTGCCTCTAACTGTAGAAACTTTGTGCAAGCGAACCCACCAGCAGTTGCCAGCCATCAACCAGCACGAACAGCATCAGTTTGAACGGTAGGGCAATGGTTGCCGGAGGAACCATCATCATCCCCAGCGCCATCAGTACGCTGGCTATCACCAGGTCGATAATCAGGAAAGGGATGAATATCGTAAAGCCGATCTGAAAAGCGGTTTTCAGCTCGCTGGTCACATAGGCGGGTAGCAAAATGCGCATCGGTACGGCTTCTGGCCCCTGAAGCGGGCCGCTGTTTGCCAGACGGGCGAACAGGGCCAGATCGGCTTCGCGGGTCTGGCGTAGCATAAATTCACGCAACGGCTGTGCCCCTTTATCCAGCGCTTCCTGCATCGAGATTTTCTCTTCGCTGAATGGCTGATACGCCTCGACGTAAATCTTGTCGATGACCGGCGACATGATAAAAAAGGTCAGAAACAGCGCCAGCCCCAGCAGCACCTGGTTTGGCGGTGCAGACGGCGTACCAAGCGCATTGCGCAGCAGGCCGAAGACGATGATGATGCGGGTAAAGCTGGTCATCATCAGCAAAATGGCCGGAATAAAGGTCAGCGAGGTGATGAAAACCAGCGTCTGTACGGGAAGCGACCAGCTCTGACCGCCGCCAGGCAGGGGCTGGCTCACCAGACCGGGAAGTTGCGCCAGTGCGGCGGGGCTGATAAGCCATAAACCGGTCAGCGTAAGGGATAACAAACGGCGCATCAGGATCTCCCGGAACGCTTAAGCAAACTCTTCATCATGGCCTGAAAATCGGCAGGAGCAGACGGCGTCTCTTCTGGCACAACAGGGGCCGGGGGGAGGGTATGCAGCACACTGATGTTTGATGCCGTGACGCCAAGCACCAGTCGCGCGTCCTCAACCTCGACAATCACCACACGTTCGCGCGGACCCAGCGAGGTACTGGCGGAAACTTTCAGTCCGCGCGCATGGCTGCCTTTCGGCGCAAAGCCCAGACGTCTGATGATCCAGGCGGCCGCCAGGATCAACAGGATGATGCCCAACAGCGCGCCGCTAACCTGCATCAGGGGGGACCCCGGGACGGCGGAAGGCGGTTGAACAGTGGCCTGGGTTTTCATGACTAACGGCTCAGACGACGCATACGCTCGGACGGGGTGATGATGTCGGTAATGCGTACGCCGTATTTATCGGCAACGACCACAACTTCACCCTGGGCGATCAGATAGCCGTTGATCAGGATATCCAGCGGTTCACCCGCCAGACCGTCCAGCGCCACCACGGAGCCCTGCGTCAGGCGCAGCAGCTCTTTAATGGTCATGCGCGTGCGGCCCAATTCGACGGTCAGCTTGACCGGAATATCCATGATCAGGTCGATATCCTGCAGCGTGCCGCTGACATCGCCACCGCCAAGCTGCTGGAAAACGGCATCGGCAGCACTTTTGCTGGTGGTCGTTTTTTGCTCGTTCAACGCGTCAGCCCACAGATCGTCCAATGCACCAGTGTTCTCATCAGACGGATTATTCATGTCACTCATTTGGGCTGTTCCTCATTCAGCGAATTCAAAATCGGGTTAATCAAATGTTCCACGCGTAACGCGTACTGACCGTTAACCGTGCCGTATTGGCTGGTCAGTACAGGCACACCGTCCACATGAGCAATAATGCGGTCTGGTTTTTCAATCGGCAGCACATCGCCGGGTTGCAGTTTTAATATCTGAGAAAGGCGCAGCGGAATATCGGCAAAGTTCGCCACCAGCTCCAGCTCGGAGTGCTGAACCTGACGCACCAGATTGTCGCGCCAGTTCTGATCTTCATTACGGGAGTTTTCCAGCGGCGGGTTCACCAGCAGTTCGCGCAGCGGCTCAATCATGCTGAATGGCAGACAGATGTTGAACTCACCGGTCAGGTTGCCAATCTCGACATGGAAAGGGGTGTTAACCACGATATCGTTCGGCGACGTAGTGATGTTGGTAAATTTCACCTGCATCTCAGAACGCACGTACTCCACTTCCAGCGGATTGATGGCCTTCCACGCGTCGCTATAGCTTTCCAGCGCCAGTTTCAGCATGCGGTTGATAACGCGCTGCTCGGTGTGGGTAAACTCGCGGCCTTCCACTTTCGTCGGAAAGCGTCCGTCACCGCCAAACAGGTTATCGACGGCGATAAACACCAGGCTTGGCGAGAACACCACCAGACCCGTACCGCGCAGCGGCTTCAGGTGGATCAGGTTCAGGTTGGTCGGCACCGGCAGGTTGCGGGCAAACTCGTGATACGGCTGAATGCGGATCGCGCCCACGGTAATATCCGGGCTACGACGCAGCAGGTTAAACAGCCCCATCCGGAACTGACGGGCAAAACGTTCGTTGATGATCTCCAGCGCTTGCAGACGCTCGCGCACCACACGACGTTGGGTATTGGGATCGTACGGGCGAATTTCACTTTCGCCCGCGATACCCGGAGTCGGCTCGTCTTTCGTGTCGCTGTCACCGTTCAACAGCGCATCGATTTCAGCCTGAGAGAGAATACTGTCGCCCATGTCTTTACCGCAGAATGAAAGCTGTGTACAGCACGTCGGTAACGTCCTGTTTGGGTTGTCCGGCAACGAGCGGAGGGGAAAGCGTCTCTTTAATCGCCGCGATCAATTTTTGCTTACCTTCTTCGGTAGACAGCGCGTTGGCGTCCTGACGAGAAAACAGCAGCAGCAGACGGCTACGGACTTCCGGCAAATATTCGTTCAGGCGCGTGCGCGTGGCTTCATCCTTCAGCCGCAACGTCACGCCGATATACAGTACGCGATCCGCATCGCCCAGATTTACGGTAAACGTATCCAGGGCGAAGAACACCGGTGCAGGCGGTGGCGGTGGTTCATTCGCCGCCGGGGTGGGATGCTGCTGCATACGCCAGTAGCTATAGCCTGCGGTTGCGCAGGCGGCAAGGGTAATGATTACCAGCAGCGGGATCCAAATTGAGCGTTTGCTCTTTTTGCTAATCGCG
Source organism: Citrobacter sp. Ct235 (assembly GCF_030332305.1). Classification (NCBI taxonomy): domain Bacteria; kingdom Pseudomonadati; phylum Pseudomonadota; class Gammaproteobacteria; order Enterobacterales; family Enterobacteriaceae; genus Citrobacter; species Citrobacter sp. Ct235. The sequence goes on along the minus strand of NZ_JAOWIC010000049.1, from coordinate 1,206,868 downwards.
GAATCAGTCATCTGATACGGGCTTCCTGTTTCGGTACAGCTTATCGGCTGATTATCCCGTGTCCTGACCACGGCAAAGCGTGGAAAAGACGCGGATAATCATGCTACCTCTGGCGTTAGGCGAAGATATCGACGGCGCCGTTACCGCGTGCGGCGGACTGGAGCGAAGCGGGAACGGCCAGCTCACTCTCGTCATCGGCCATGTGCAGAGCCTGTCCCTGTGTGCGAGCCGTTTGCTGCTGTTGGGAAGAGGAGTGTTGCTGGCCGGCGAAACTCTCGCTGTTGATGCTGCTTTGCCCCAACTGAATGCCGCTTTCTGCCAGCTGTGTGCGCAGCGTCGGCAGGGCGGCTTCCAGCGCCGCGCGAACGTGGCTATGGGCTGAAACCATCTGTAGCTGTGCCTGGTTATCATCAAGCTTAAGCGAGATCTGTACCTGACCGAGATCTTCCGGATGCAGACGCAGTTCCGCACTCTGCTGACCCTGGCGGGTAAATAGCGTGATGTGCTGACTCAGGGATTGTTGCCATTCATGGCTGCCCAGCGGTGCGCTCAGAACCGGTGCCGCGCTGGTGGGCGGCGGCTGCGATGCGGAATGTGTGGTGGTGGTCATGGCAATGCCCGGCGTCACGGGGGAAGGCGTGCTGTCGATCTCGGCGTTTGCGGTGGCAGCAGCCACCACAGGCGAGGTGACCACCTGGCCTTTAGCGTTTTCCGCAGCGATAACCTGCGGTGTGCTATCCACTTTGCCCTTTTTCGCGTCGTCACGGGTCAATGAACTGCCTGCGCCCTGCGCGAGCGAGCGGGGATCGGCGCTAAGCGAAGCGCTCAGTGCACTCACTTTCTCACCGACGGTTACCGGCGGTGTCGTCATTCCCGGTTGGCCCGGCAACATGGCGAAAAGGGCGCTAAGGTTGGCGAGATCGTCATCGCTCAGTGCTGAGGTGTCTTCATTGTTTTGTGCGGTCTGGCGCAGAGCTGCCAGCGCACTGTGCTTCTGCGTGGGGGTCAGCGCGGACAGCAGGGCCTGTGCGTCGCTCAACCCTTTTTGCACCTCTTCAGACTGTCCCTCTTTGGCGGCTAACAGGTCGGCCAGCTTAACGGCCTGCGAGGAGTCGCCGTCCTGCGTCAACAGGCCCTTTTGCAGCTTGCCGCCGGCGGCCTGCAAATCGGCTAACGTCAGCGGCGCGTCTTTACCCTGTGCGTCACCTGCGCCTAACGCGCCGGCCAACAGGGCCAGAAAATCCTGGGCGGAGTCCGCCGTTTTCCCGGACGACAGGCCGGTGATAAGGTCTGTGTCAGTTGTGGCCATTTGGGGCAAAGTGATCATTCTGGTTTCCTCATTGCTGCACGCTGCGCAAATTCATCCATTTTTTTCTGATCCAGGCGGTTTTCAGCCAGTAAGGCTGCCGCGTTCTGTCTGTCTTGTAAGGTCTGCCAGGCCTGAAGTCGCTGTTTTTTTTCACGCCAGCTGTTCAGCGCCACATCCACTTTTTGCGTCCACTGCGTTAACTGCTGGCGATGCTGTTCCACCGCTTTTTCCAGGGTTTGAATAAACTGCTGGTAGTTAATCCAGCGATTACTGGCAATCCCCTGACTCATATCGTTGTTGAGGTTGCTACGGTATTCATTCTGGTAGTCGAGCAGCATCGTGAGCTGCTCTTCCGCTTGCTGAAAACCGCGGCGCATTTCACCTAACAGCAACGCAGCATCGTCTACCTCTTTTTCGGCGAGATCTTTGAGCGTTGCCAGTGCACCATGTTCAGCCATGACCCTTACCCTCCTGCTTTATCACACCGTCGGGAAAATCAGATCGAGCGCCGACAGGGAATCCTCCCAGTCAGCGCGTTCGAAAATACCTTGCTGTAAAAACGCCTCCAGCTGTGGCCACAACGCGATGGCTTTATCGAGCATTGGATCGCTGCCTTTGGCATAAGCGCCGACGCTGACGAGATCGCGGTTGCGCTGGAAGCTCGACAACAGCTGCTTGAAGTGACGCACTTTGGCGTAGTGTTGTTCCGTAATCAGCGCCGTCATCGCGCGACTGATCGACGCTTCGATGTCGATTGCGGGGTAGTGCCCGGCTTCCGCCAGACGACGCGACAGCACAATGTGACCGTCAAGGATAGCGCGCGCCGAGTCGGCAATCGGGTCCTGCTGATCGTCACCTTCGGTCAGCACCGTATAAAATGCGGTGATTGAGCCGCCGCCGTGGATCCCATTCCCCGCGCGTTCAACCAGCGCCGGGAGTTTGGCGAACACCGAAGGCGGATAGCCTTTGGTGGCTGGCGGTTCACCGATCGCCAGGGCGATTTCACGCTGGGCCATGGCATAACGGGTCAGGGAATCCATGATCAGCAGTACGTGCTGACCGCGATCGCGAAAATCTTCCGCAATACGGGTGGCATAAGCGGCACCCTGCATGCGCAGTAATGGCGAAACGTCCGCCGGGGCAGCGATCACCACCGAACGCGCGCGACCGTCGGCACCGAGAATGTTCTCGATAAAATCTTTCACTTCGCGACCACGTTCGCCAATCAGTCCGACGACGATGACGTCAGCGCGGGTATAGCGCGCCATCATGCCGAGCAGTACGCTTTTCCCGACGCCGGAACCGGCGAACAGCCCCATACGCTGGCCGCGACCAACGGTTAACAGGGCGTTGATCGGGCGCACGCCGGTATCCAGCACATGCTCAATCGGCGTACGTTGCAACGGGTTAAACGGCTGGGTAATCAGCGCCCCGGTTTCCGTGGTATCAGGGGAGGGCAGACCGTCGAGCGGTTTGCCGCTGCCGTCGAGCACACGACCTAACAGCGCCGGACCCAGCGGCAGTTGTTTGCTGCTTTGCAGCCCTTCGCTGGCGATATTTTTGGCGTAGACGCGCGCGCCGGGCAGAATGCCTTCGACCTCTTCGAGCGGCATCAGAAACAGCCGCTGACCGTTAAAGCCCACCACTTCACTTTCCACTTCGCGGGTTTCGGTTCCCTCCTGGCGTTCAATCACGCAGGTCGCACCAAGCGGCAGCTGTAACCCTGTGGCCTCCAGAACCAGACCGGTGGCGCGGGTCAGTCGCCCATAGCGACGAACGGCCGGAAGCTGCACCATTTTGGCTTCGAAGTTGTCCAGCGTCGTCAACCAGCGGGTCAGGCGTGAAGTCATCAGATCACTCCCGGCGCGGCCAGACGACACAGTTCTTGCCAGCGGGTCGCGACGCTGGCGTCAAGATCGCCTTCATCTGCAGAGACTTTACAGCCGCCGTGGTGCAGGGTCGGATCGCCACGCAAACGCCAGCCGTGCAGGCTGAGGGTGGCGCCGAGCATGTCTTCTACGCGCTGCAAATCATCCGGGTGGACGCGAAGTTGCGGTTTGCCGCTGAACAAGGGCTCCTGCTGTAAGAGCTGCTGGATCTGCTTGATTAAAGCGGAATTATCCACCGCGGGCGTCTGACCAATCACCTGACGCGCGGCTTCCAGCGCCATCTGCATCAGACGCGAGGCGATCACGCTGTCCAGTGCGTCCAGCGTGTGCTGAAATTCGCTGACCAGTTGCTGCATCCGCGCATGAAGCGGTGCCTGTTGGGAGCGCGCCTGCGCCTGGCCCTGTTCCAGTCCTTGCGCCAGCCCTTCCTGATAGCCTTGTTCATGACCGGACTTCCGACCTTCCACAAGGCCCGCGTTGTAACCTTGCTCGTGGGCCTGAATTTTCAGCTGCGCTAACTGCTGCTCGAGCTGCTGTTCCGCACTGATCTCTGGCTCATCCTCTGCTGGCACGGGGTCATCGTTGTGCTCCATGGGCACAAATTCAGCCAGCGGCGGCGCGAGATCGTCCGGGGTCCAGATTTTCCACGGCAGCTCGTTAGACATAGGTATCCTCGCCGCTGCCAATCATCATCTCGCCGGTCTCCGCCAGACGACGCACAATCAACAGAATGGCCTTCTGCTCGTTTTCCACCTGCGACAAACGCACCGGACCACGGTTGGCGAGGTCGTCTCGCAGGATGTCTGCCGCACGTTGCGACATGTTGCGCAGGAACTTCTCGCGCAGCGGCTGTTCCGCGCCTTTCAGGGCGATCAGCAGCGACTCGGAATCCACTTCCTGCAGCAAACGCTGGATGCTGCGGTCGTCCACATCCACCAGGTTTTCGAACAGGAACATCTCGTCGATAATTTTTTGCGCCAGCTCGCCGTCGAATTCGCGCACCGCGGTGATAACCGCTTCTTCCTGCTGCGTTTTCATCAGGTTGATAATTTCTGCCGCCGTTCTTACGCCGCCCATTTTGCTGCGTTTGAGGTTCTGGCCGTCGAGCAGGCCGTTGAGCACTTCGGTCAGTTCCGCCAGCGCGGCGGGCTGTACGCCGCCAAAGGTGGCGATACGCAGCATGACATCGTGACGCAGACGTTCGTCGAACAGTGCCAGAATATCCGCCGCCTGACCGCGTTTGAGGTGCACGAGAATGGTGGCGATAATCTGCGGGTGTTCGTCGCGGATAAGGTCGGCGGCGCTTTGCGGTTCCATAAAGTTGAGCGTTTCAATGCCGCTGGCGGTATCGCGGGTTTCGAGAATATCTTCCAGCAGGCTGGACGCTCGCTCTTCGCCCAGCGCTTTCACCAGCACCGAACGCAGATATTCGTTGGCGTTGATGTTCAGGGCGGCAAACTGCTCGGCTTCCTGCTCAAACTCCGCCAGCACGTCGGTCAGTTGTTTGTTGGAGATCTGGCGGACGTTTGCCATTGCCGCACTCAGCGTTTGTACTTCGCGCTGGGAGAGGTGTTTGAACACCTCCGCCGCGCGATCTTCGCCAATGGTCATCAGCAGGATGACGCTTTTATCGGTACCGGAAAGAGCATTACTCATGATCGTTATTCATCCACTGGCGAATGACCAGCGCCACGACGCGCGGATCGTTATCTGACATTTCGCGAATGCGCTGGCTCATCACTTCTGCGCCCAGACGCTGATTTGCCCGGCGCTGCTGAGTCTGCTCATCTTTACTGAGGCGAACTTCAACGGCTTCTTCGGTCTCCTGACGGATCTGCTCGCGTTCCTGCAGGGCCTTCGCCTCTTCAGCACGACGTGTCAGCTGCGGACGAATCGCTTTACGCCACAGGATCCACGCCACCAACAGCACCAGCAGCCAGCGACCGGCAGAGATCAATTGTTCGATAAACAGCTGCTGTTTCCAGAACGGCAGTTCGCCCGCGTCGTCATCCGTGGCGCTGAACGGTGAGTTGACCACGTTCAGGGTGTCGCCGCGCTTGTCTGAGAAGCCCATTGCCTCGCGAGTCAAATCTTCAATCTGTTTCATTTGATCGGCGGTAAGCGGCAGCGGTTTGCCATCCGGCAACGTTTTGTAGTTCACAACCACCGCGACGGACAAACGCTGTACGTCGCCGACGTTCATTTTTGTATGGCGGATAGTGCGATCAACTTCATAGTTGCTGGTTTCGTTGCGCTGAGTATTACGCGGACCCGTACTGGCGCTGGTGGCCGTCTGCTGCTGTGCGTTCTGTCCGTTTTGTGCATTCTGCGCATTTTGTGCATTTTGCTGATTCGCTGGCGGCGTGGTGATCGGTGCCGTATTCGCCGGCGCAGGCTGGTTGGACAGCGCCCCCGGCACGCCACCCGGCAGACCTGAGCCAATTTGCTCGCTTTCGTTCAGTTGACGCGAACGCAGCACGGCCTGAGAGGCATCGCCGTTGGGGCGATACTGCTCTTCCGTCTGCTCTTTATTGGCGAAATCCAACTGCGCGGTCACCTGCGCATGGACATTCCCGTTACCGACAATCGGTGACAGGATCGATTCGATACGGCGCTGGACGCGGCCTTCCACGTCGCTGGCGTATTTCAACTGAGCATCGTTCAGATCGCGACTGCTGGTGTTTGACTGGGTGAGCAGATGACCTGCCTGATCGACCAGCGTCACGTTACCCGGTGGCAGACCCGCCACCGCGCTGGAAACCAGATGCACGACCGCGCTGATTTGCCCTTCATCCAGGGCGCGTCCCGGCTCCAGATTGACGGTAACCGAGGCTGAAGGGGATTTCTGTTCACGTACGAACAGGGACGGCTTAGGCATTGCCAGATGCACGCGCGCGCGTTTAACCGGGCCAAGCGTTTCGATAGTACGCGCCAGTTCGCCTTCCAGCGCCCGCTGGTAGTTCACCTGCTCGCTAAACTGGCTGATGCCGAACTTTTCCTGATCCAACAGTTCAAAGCCCACCGCACCGCCTTTTGGCAGTCCTTGTTGCGCCAGGCGCAGGCGCAGTTCATGGACTTTTTCTGCCGGAACTTCAATCGCACCGCTGCCTTCCGAGAAGCGGTACGGGATATTCATCTGGGTCAGTTGGGTGACGATAGCCCCGCCATCCTGATCGGATAAATTGCTGAACAACGTGCGGTAGTCAGGCGCTTTGGCCCACAGCACCATCGCCACAATAATGGCGACGGCAGCAGAGCCCGCAACAATCAGAGGAATTTTGGGATTCGCACGCAGGCGATTAAGCCACTCGAGAGGTTTAGGTTGGGTTGCAGCCGATGCAGTCGCGTTCATCTCGCACCTCGTGACTGTTCGTGGACGGCTTTATTTGCAAAGTGGAACAAGACTCACTCCCGGGTCAGCAAAATCGAAAAATTGACGGTCTCATTATTTGCGGTTTCGTTTTTTTCTATGCGGTAAAAACCGGGGTTTTATAGCGTTATTTAGCGCCTTTATCTTATTGACAAACTGGTAATCTCTGCTGCGTAGAAAACCATCCAGGGGATTATCATGTCAGCAATACAGGGGATTGAAGGGGTCATCAGCCAGCTCCAGGCCACGGCGATGAGTGCCCGGGCGCAGGAGACACTGCCGCAGCCGACCGTGAGTTTTGCCGGTCAACTGCACGCGGCGCTGGACCGCATCAGCGATACGCAAACCGCCGCCCGCACACAGGCGGAAAAATTCACGCTGGGTGAGCCGGGAATTGCGCTTAACGATGTGATGACCGATATGCAAAAAGCCTCAGTCTCTATGCAGATGGGGATCCAGGTGCGAAATAAACTGGTATCGGCCTACCAGGAAGTCATGAGTATGCAGGTGTAGGTGCTGAACTGGCCCGGTATCCAATTGACTACCGGGCAGATCTAACGTATTAAGCCTGCCATTTCACTTTGCGAGCTTTAATCTCGTCGAGAAGAGCGAGTGTTCTTGCCTCATCTTTTGTAAAGTCTTGCAGGAAATATGGGTTAATGCTTTTAAGCCAATTTGCCAGGTCGGGTTGATCCCACCACGCTAACTCAAGCAGAGACTCAATAATCTTGTCGGAAAAGCGAAAACGAATTAAACGCGCAGGATTGCCCGCATAAATACCGTAGGGCTCCGAGCGAAAATTTGGTGGAAGGACTGCTCGCGCGCCAATAATGCAGCCATTATTAATTTCGCCACCGCCCAGCATCAGCATTTCATCGCCAATCCAGACGTCATTTTTAATGACCGTATCACCGTATTGCGGCGGTGGTGGATTACTCAGTTCGGGATGAAAATATGAAAACATGGAGGTCGACATGGTTTTCATTTCATGTTGACCATTGAGGAGAAACTTTAAGCGTAAGCCTCCGGACACAAAACGGCCAACCCGTAAACTTTGCCTTCCTGCATCATATTTAACGATAGAACCGACACCAAAACCTGAACATTTACCAATATACAGAGTTCCGATATCCGAAGGCATTCCGAGCCAGTCCTGAAAGAAACCTTTAGGTAGGGTGCTAAATAGCCCGTCCTGATAGGTCAGTACGTCAAAATGTTTTGCCATTGCATGGTTTGGGTCGGCCCCCAGACAGTCTTTTTCTGTTTCAATATTCACCCGTTCACCTAATCATTTTTGTTGACGCCTTGATTCAGCGTCGTTGAGCAAAAGTGTTTCACTTTCAAGCAGTGTTTTTCGGCGTGTTTTCAACCGTTTTGCCGGTGATCCAAAATAAATACTCCACTCTTCAGTATTTTTTGTAATTAATGAATTGGCCCCGATAGCGCAACCATCGGCAATGGTTACGCCGGGCATGACGACGGATAGGGAACCTATGATGGCATGTCTACCGACAGTGACAGGCGCCTTTTTAACTCCGGTATAAATAGCTGGCACAGTCGGATTGGTCATGACCGAACCATCGTAGTTGTCGCTGGTACTGTAAATTTTTACGCCTTGCGACAAACCACTAAAATCACTTAACGCAACCCCAGCGCCAGCGAACAAAGCGCAATAACCACCAATATGCACATAGCTTCCGATATGCAAGAAACCTTGGCCAGCAGCAATCAGCGTACTGAAACCATCAATACGGACATGGTCACCGATAGTGATATTTTCCAGCCCGATAATAGTGCAGTTTTTGGCAATCAGGACGTTCGTGCCAACCGATTTAAAGCCGAACTGTTGGAGTTCATTCTCATTGTAATAACCGGGATCAAACGGATTCTGGCGCATGGTAACCCCTTATTTGAGCGATGAGAGGGTGATTACGCGAAAGTTCGCATGAATAGCATATAAGGTGGCGAGCCAGACAAACGGGGGAATAAACGACGGGGAACCGCTTTGTTCCCCGTTTTATTACTTCTGAATTAAATAACGAATCGTCGGTCCGTCCTGTTGAATATCCAGCACGGTGTAGCCGTGGTTACGGGCATCCAGCGGAATGTTGTTGATGGACTGCGGGCAGTCGCTGACCACTTCCAGTATTTCCCCTTTTTGCAGTTGTGGCATCGCTTCCAGTGTTGCCACAGCAGGGTAAGGGCAGGGTTCACCGACCATATCAAGGCGATAATCAGGAACAATTTTTTTCATGCGGATTCCTTAGCAGGGGTCAGCCCGGCGCGACGGAAGAAGCGTTTTTCCCAGCCGATGATGAACATCAAGGCTGCAAACAGCAGCAGATAGGTTACCAGCAGGCCGCCGAGCGGACCGAAGGTGTTGAGCAGATTGATTTTATCCCAGTTGGTGGCAAGCGCAGGGGCGAAGTCATCCCAGTAGTAAGCCAGAATCGTTGAGCCGATGACGTTACCAAGACCCACCCACCAGTAGTGTACCTGGCCTTCCACCGCGCGATACATCCAGCCGGTTTCACACCCGCCAGCGAGCACGATACCAAAACCAAACAGCAGTCCGCCGATCACCGCATTCGGGCCCGCCCACATGATTTTGGCTTCTACGCCCAGTTGTACGTAGCTGAAAATACCGATCGCACTGACGCCCATCCCGAAGATGATCGCCTTTGCCATATGGGTTCGTCCGGTTATCCACAGGTCACGGAAGGCGGAGGTGAAGCAAATCTGCGCACGTTCGATTAACAGACCAAAGCCAACGCCGAACAGCATCGCCAGACCCAGTTTCGGCTGGTTCATGGCGGTCAGCAGCGCCCAGCCTACCATACCGATAAACACCAGCATGCCGAGACGGAAACGACGGCGCGCCTGCTCCGGCTTTTGCGTCAGCGGCGACGCGGCGGAGACTTTCTGTATTTTAACCGGGATGCGGAACATCGGCAGCAGGGTGAATCGTGCGCCGAACCAGGAACCGATGGCCGTTGCCACGGCAAAGAACCAGGCGTGCAGGGAGAACTGAGGAATACCGGTAAAGAACGCTGCCAGGTTGCAACCCATCGCCAGACGCGCGCCGAACCCGGCGATGATCCCGCCCAACACCGCCTGCATGATGCGGATGCGGCTGCGTGGAATTCGGAGTTTGACATTGTTGGCCCACAACGCTGCCGCGAAGCAACCGCCGAACATACCGAGGATCATCATCCCGTCGATGCGGGTGAGCGGAGTGCCTTCCAGATGGATCAGCTTGTAGTAGCCCCATTCTTCCGCATGGACGCCAAACAGTTGCAGGATTTGTCCGCCCCAGCGGGTAAATTCACCCGTGACGGCCCAGAAGGTACCGGTGATGCCGAAATAGTAAGTAGAGAGAATACCTGCCGCGATGACCGCAGGGACAGGTGCCCAGAATTTAATTAACCAGGCGTGTTTGAATTGTTGCCATGACATGGGTTTTGCCTCTGAACTCAGAAGGTGTGATACAAGAATGCGGATAGTACACCACTGTGGTGATTTTGCCTGGTACTATTAAGCGGTAATTCCGAATGGATCAAAGTTCGGCGGGCACCGCGAAAGGCTGGCGACAGCAGGGCTTTAATGCCACAATCCTCTTTTCTTCGCATGCAGGATGAATGATGAAAAAATGTGCAGTCGTTGGGGCATTACTGATGCTAGCAGGATGCGCCGAGGTGGAAAATTACAATAATGTTGTCAAAACGCCAGCGCCCGCAGGGCTGGAAGGGTACTGGCAAACTGACGGACCGCAACGCAAACTGGTGAGCCCGGAAGCCATTGCCAGCCTGGTGGTAACCAAAGAGGGGGATACGCTCGACTGTCGCCAGTGGAAGAGGGTGATTGCGCTGCCGGGTAAGCTGACGATGCTGTCCGACGACGTCACCAATGTAACGGTCAAACGTGAACTTTACGAGATCGAGCGGGAAGGGAATACCCTGGAATATGACGGGATGACCTTGCGACGCGTGGATCGCCCAACGTTGGAATGTGCCGCCGCACTGGAGAAAGCGCCGCTGCCGACGCCGCTACCGTAATGTGTTGTCCCCGACAGACATCCCTGTCGGGGCGCTTCACGAGATCACCTCTTCAATTACCCATACGCTGACGCTGCCAGCGTTGCAGTAAAACGTGGCGTCACCGTTCTCATCCGTGACCACGCTTTCGCTCCGGTTGCCGAGAAAATCTCGCCACGTTTTATTGCCGTAGTTTGCGCCCAGCGCGAGCGTCTTTTCGCCGTCGTCGCCATTGGATAACACCACCACGCAACCGGGATCGTCATCCGTCCCGCTGCGGCTAAACGCAATGCAGTTGGGATGATCAAACCAGAGCGTCTGAATGCCGTGGGCGAAACGCTGGCGGGCAAGAATGAGTTCGTCGAGTTGCTCAATGACTGGCATGTCGATGGTATAGGTTTCCCCGTCGCCCCCGGTATCTTCATAATGTGCGCCATAGAGATCGGGATAGAAAACCGACGGTACGCCATTTTCCCGCAGCAGGATGAGCGCATAGGCCAGGGGTTTAAACCACGCTTCAACCGGCGCCTCCAGCGCCTGTAACGGTTGGGTGTCGTGATTGGCGACCAGCGTGACGGCGTGAAACGGATCGACTTCCACCAGCGTACCGCTGAAGATCTGGCTCATGTCGTAATCACGGCCCTGGCGCGACGCTTCATGAAAATTAAGCTGTAACGGGGCGTCGAACAGCATCGTTTTGCCTTCCACCTGTTCGATATAGGTTTGCAGCTTATCCACTTCGTGCGACCAGTATTCGGCGACGATAAACAGCGGCTTCGGCGCCACCTCCTGAACATGCTCAATCCACTCTTTATAGAACCAGGCCGGAATGTGTTTGACCGCATCGAGGCGAAAACCGTCACACTGGGTTTGTTCCATCACCCAGCGCGCCCAGTATTTAATCTCCTCAGTGACGGCGTGATTACGAAAATCGATATTTTCGCCCATCAGGTAATCGAAATTGCCCAGTTCGTCATCGACCTGGTCGTTCCAGCCCTCGCCGGTGTAGTCGTTGACTATCTTAAAGATGCCGTCTTCGTGAGGGTTTTCGATGTGGTCGATACCGCTAAAGCATTTGAAATCCCAGATGAACTGAGAGTACTGACCGCCCCGCGCCGGGAAGGTGTAACGCGTCCAGCCTTCGCATTCGATGATCTCATCAGCTATCTGCGTGCGATCCTCTTCGTTGACCCGCTGTACGCGGATGGCCTCTTTCTCGTCCGCCCCCATTTTGTGATTCACCACGACGTCGAGCAGCACCGCGATGTCGTTTTTCTTCAGCGCGTCGATAGCCGCAAGCAGCTGCGCCTTATCACCATATTTGGTCGCGAGGGTGCCTTTTTGATCGAATTCGCCGAGATCAAACAGATCGTAAGAGTCATAACCGACGGAGTAACCGCCTGACGCGCCTTTATAGGCGGGGGGCAGCCAGACCATATTGATACCGATATCATTGAGGCTATCTGCGCGCTCTGCGACTTCCTGCCAGAGTTTGCCTCCGTCAGGGTAATACCAGTGGAAGAACTGCAATAAGGTGGGGTTTTTCATCTTCCGTGCTCCAGAAGTCTTTTAGACGACCTCTGGAGTATGGAAGATTTTTGCCAACGTAGCGGGAATTATTGCGGGGCAGTGGGGGCATCGGGCACCAGCAGCATGCCAGAAAGCCGACCATAAGCATTATTGAGCGACTGCTGACGCGTTGACTGACCGATCAGACCACTGAGCTCATCGAGCCGTTGGCGCAGTAAAACTTTCAGGTGCTCTTCGTTATCCAGCGTCTGTTTGATATGGCTGGCAACGATATCCTGGATACTGCGTGTCATGCCCGGTGGAGTTTGTGTTTCAACGACCGCTTCAATACTTTGCAGATAGGAGACTTCCTGCTCCAGTAAAAGGTCCCATTCACCCCGCTGCGCAAATTCGAGCAGCGACTGACTGAGCAGCGCAATGCGCTGCCAACGGTTGATAAACTCCACGGCTGAGGTCATTAACGAGACTCCTGGGAAGATGCTTTCGGTGAGATCTGTTTCCAGGCTTCCGCAATGTTGCCGAGTAACCCTTCCACTTCTTCAATGGCTTGACTGTCATTGCGTAAATTAGCGAGTAACAAACGACGGATCATATAGTCATACAGCGAAGAGAGATGGTCAGCGATTTCGCCGCCATTCTCCTGATCCAGTCCCGCTTTCAGACCGTTATCAATGATGTTGATAGCCTTACTGAGTGCTTCCCCTTTGGCGACAATATCACCTTGCGCTAAAAACAGGCGAGCGCGCACCAGGGCACTGTTTGCGCCATCAAACAACATTTCGATCAACTGGTGTGGACTCGCACTCATCACGCCGCTTTCCACGCTGACTTGCGCATAAGCTTTGGTACCGCTCGCGGTATACATGTTTACCTCTGGTTATCAGGAACTGGTCATCGCAGTAAATTGCTGGCTTAAATAGCTACTGGTGTTATTCAACTTGCTCATCATGGTATCCAGTTGGGTGAACTGAGCCTGATACCGTGCGATTGTATCGTCAATACTGCTACTGACAGCCAAATACTGTTTGGTCAGCTTTTTCAGCGTGGCATTAATATTGTCTTGTGCACTATCTATAATGCCGTCATCAGCAAGATAGCTTTTTACCTGCTCAGCAATTTTGGTGGTGATTCCGGTTTCTTTACCATCGCCAACCAACAGCTCACGAGTGGCAGCCGTGTTTTCATCCAGTGCTTTTTTCAGCTTAGTATCATCAATTTTCAATTTACCGGTTGCGCCATCTTGGGTAATGCCGATCTCATTCAGCGTTTTGAATGTCGATGAACTGTTACCGTTCGCAAACTGTGCGCGGATGCCTGTCTGAATCGTACGTACTACGCTGTCGCCTAGCAGTGCGCCATTTGATGAATCCTGTTCTTCCGCGCCCTGATCGACCGCCGTGTATTTGGTCAGTGTGCCGAAGGTATCAATGAGGGCGTTGTAAGCATCAACCCACGCTTTAATAGCTTCAGTAGATTTATCATTGGTCTTGGTTACCGTGACTTTGGCATCGGTCACTTCTTTAGTCAGGGTTAATGTGACCCCTTGCGGCGCGTCAGTGATGGTGTTGCTCTGACGTTCAATATCAATGCCGTTGACCGTTAAATTGGCATTTTGAGCGGCAACCAGTTGCTTCATATTGCCCGTGCCAGTGGTGCTGTCATATGCCAACAGATCGCTCAACTTGCTGTCGCCGTCGACGGAAATCGTCATTTGGCTGTCCGTACCGGTTTCCGCCGTTAACACTAACTGGTAGTCACCCTCTTTGACTTTTACAATACTTGCCGAAATGCCACTGTCTGCATCATTAATGGCATCACGAATCCCTTCCAGGGACGTCTGATCGTTCGTCAGCGTAATCTCTAATGGCTTTTCGCGACCCTTTTGCTCAATTGTCAGCGTACGGGTACCGGCGGTCAGATCGCCTAATTTATCTTTTTGCGAGCTAACATCCAGATCGGTTGTCAATGACTGCGCCTGCGCCAGCTTCGTGACGCTAACGGTGTACAGACCCGGCGATGCCCCTGCGGTCGTGGCAACCCCCAGATCCGTTGAGCTACTGGTGATTTTTGTGCTTTTAAATAAGTCTGCGTTATTCAGTGCAGTATTGGCTGTTTGAAATTTTTCTAATGCACTTTTTAGCGTTCCATATGCCGTCAGGCGCGCTGTATTTGCACTTTGCTGCTGTGTAATTGGTGTTAAACGTTTTTTTTCAGCAGTGGTCAGGTTCGTCAGCAATGTATCCAGCGGTAAGTTTGAACCTACGCCTAATGATGTAAATGAAGCCATGCCTTATTCCTTGTGATTGCAAACAGTAGTTAACCGCGTTATCGGCAATCTGGAGGCAAAGTTTAATGATATTTAGAGGAAAATAATAAGTGGAATAATGACGTATAAAGAGGGTATTTCGTGGACTAAAAAAAAGATCCCGAAAACTAAAAATTTTCTAAAGATTGAATTTGAGGTGCCGATACATGGGTTACGGTGAGAAACCGTGGGCAACAGCCCAATAACATCAAGATGTAAATTGATAAGGAAAAGATCATGGCACAAGTCATCAATACAAACAGCCTGTCGCTGTTGACCCAAAACAATCTGAACAAATCTCAGGGCACCCTGAGCTCTGCTATCGAACGTCTGTCTTCCGGTCTGCGTATCAACAGCGCGAAAGATGATGCTGCTGGCCAGGCGATTGCTAACCGCTTTACGTCTAACATCAAAGGTCTGACTCAGGCTTCTCGTAACGCTAACGACGGTATCTCTGTTGCTCAGACAACGGAAGGTTCTCTGAACGAAATCAACAACAACCTGCAGCGTATCCGTGAACTGTCAGTTCAGGCTGCTAACGGTTCTAACTCTGGTTCCGACCTTTCTTCTATCCAGGACGAAATCAAACAGCGTCTGAGCGAAATCGACCGCGTATCCGGCCAGACTCAATTTAACGGCACCAAAATCCTGAGCAAAGATCAGACTCTGACCATCCAGGTGGGTGCTAACGATGGCGAAACCATCGATATCAACCTGCAGGAAATCACCTCTAAAACGCTGGGGCTGGATAGCTTCAACGTTAACGGTCCTAAAGGTGACATTGAAGCGGCAACTGCTGCAGATTTCAAAAGCTTCTACGGTGACACGACGCAGGTTGCTAACGCCTCTGTTGCAGAGAAAACGACTAATGCTCTGGCTACTCGCCTGGGTGTTGCGACCACAAGCGTTGCATTTGATGATGCTGCTGTTTACAAAGATGAAAAAGGCAACCTGTTCGCGAAAGTGACCGTGTCTGCAGGCAGTGCTGCTGAGTCCAACAACTTGAAAGCGAATGGTTTCGAAATCGCTGACGGTTCTAGCGCCAGCTTCTACGTGGCTCTGGATCCGCAGGCTGCTGATACCACTACTCCGACTAATGCTTCGTTCACCATCGATACCGATGCACTGAGCTTCAAGAGTATGACCACGGGTGCAACGTCTGGTGCGCTGGACAAAATTGACCAGGCTCTGGCTAAAGTTGACGAATTCCGTAGCTCTCTGGGCGCGATTCAGAACCGTTTCGAATCAGCCATCACCAACCTGGGTAACACCGTAAACAACCTGTCTTCTGCTCGTAGCCGTATTGAAGACGCTGATTACGCGACCGAAGTTTCTAACATGTCTCGTGCGCAGATCCTGCAGCAGGCTGGTACTTCTGTACTGGCTCAGGCTAACCAGGTTCCGCAGAACGTACTGTCTCTGCTGCGTTAATACCGCTTTGCAGTTCAAAGCCAACCTTCGGGTTGGCTTTTTTGTTTTATGCAATGATGGAAATAGCCCCTTCAGAGCCTTGTGCTTATCGTATTGATTAGGGCGTTACCTTTATATAGTTAAGCAAATTGTTCGACATAACAGGAACGGCGTATGACGACCCTCGAAGTCATTGAGACCTCACGCTCTTTGGTTACTCCTCTGAGTTTGCATCCAGATCCCCTGACAAATCCTGAACATATTGGTGCAATGGCCTCGTTATATGGATTTGAATGCGTGCCAGCCTACAAGGCGCGCGTGTTGGTTTTAGGCTGCGGGCGTGGTGATGAGCTGCTGCCGTTTGCCCTTGCCAATCCTGCCGCCCAGGTCATTGGCATTGATATCAATGATGAGAGTATTGAGCAGGGGGAAATGCTGTGTCAGATAGCCGGTGCGGACAATGCTCAGCTCGTCGCGTTGTCATTAAATCAGCTCATTGAACGGGATGTCGGGCCCCAGGATTATATTTTTGTGCAGGGAGATTTGACCTATCTGGATCAGGATAGTCGTCAGGTCATTGTGGCCTGGTGTCGCCAAAACCTTTCAGCACAAGGCGTGATTGCGATTCGCTGGCCGTGCCATCCTGGCGCGCGCCATGATGAAACGCTAAGAGACGCGATGTTGCTGCACAGTAGCCTTGCAACGACAATTGAAGAACAGGTGAGCAGCGCCCGGGCGATGGCCACATTTCTGTCTCTTGGTTCGACAGGCCCCGATAATAGCCCACTGAAATCCGCGCTGAATGCGGTAGAGACGCTCAGTGATACTCGTCTGGCGTTGCGCTATTTAAGCGGTATGAACGAGGCCAGTTACTTGGTTGATTTTAATCAGATGGTCGAGCAGAACGCACTTTGCTATCTCGGCGATGCCCAGCCCTGGACTGAGATGGCTGAATATTACGGCGATAATGTGCCGGTTATGCTCAACACTATCTGCCCGCAGGAAAACAAGGTGTTGCGTCAGCAGTATCTTGATTTTGCCACCAATCGCAGCGAACGTTTTAGCCTGCTGGTTGCCGCAGCGCACAAGACGCATGTGAAATCAGCGCCAGACCTTGATGCGCTTGAGTATTTGAACTGGGCGGGAAATTTCCGTCGCTTCTTTTCGCATGAAGAGGGCACTACCGGTCACATTACCAATGACGGTAAGCTTCTGCAAATTAGTCATCCGCTGACATTAATGGTGTTGGATCTCTTAGGCGAAGCGTGGCCCTACAGCCTCTCATTTGACGATATTGTGGCGCAGACCGCCATACCTGGAGAGGAGATTGCCCCGCATCGCCGGGCGATTATGCGCGTGATGCGTACATTGTTCATAAAGGGCATTCCAGCGCTGCACGGTTGTCAAGGTGCTGACGCCTGGCAACGCAACCGTGCTAGCACTGTGAGCGTTCATAAGAGCATTCTGGCGCTGGCGGGCTCTGAACAGTTGGCTGATACGTTATTCAATTTCTGGTATGAGACAGTGCAAATTACGCCGGAGGAGACGGCATTGCTCAGACAGCCTGTGCTTAAGGTTGATGCAGAAAACTATCGACATGTAGAGAATCTGCGTCAGAAAGGGTTGTTAATGGGATCGCCACAGGCGTGGCAAAAATACTATCAACAAACGTTACTGGTTCAGGATATTGAGGAAAGTATTGGCGTTATTGGCCCACTTCTTCTCTTCAGTGGTTCGCTTTTTGATCCGATGGGTTCCCGTCGTAATGCGTTTTCCCCGCAAGCGGGGCGTGAATACCTCGACAGCAAGCAAATGAAGAAAGTGAACGCTTTCTTTGGCCGTCATGAATATCAGCAGGCGTTGCGCTATATGCAGGAACTGCAACAGACGGATCCCGAAAATCCGGGTATCTGGTATCAACTCTCGCAGACCTATCTGGGCATGCAGGATCATGCTAAAGCGCTGGATGCGTTTATGCATGTATTTACTCTCGAGGCACGCGCGTTACCGTACTATCAGCAGTTTGTCATGCTGCTAATTAAGCTTGAGAACAACTGGCACGCTGAAAAACTGGCGTGGCGTTGCTTACGACTCGATGACAATAACTACAAACTCTGGACATTTATTGCCCGAATTACGATGGAAAAGGGCCAACTTGAACAGGCGCGCGGCTACCTTGAAAAGGCGATGACTATTGAGCCGGGTTACGTGATGGCATCCTCCTTGATGGGGAATGTATGCGCCGATCAGTCAAACCAGGATGAGGCACTGGTGTGGTTACGTAAAACCAGTGAACTTGCACCGTCCGATTTAAATTACATGACTAACTACCTGTTCGCGTTACTGCATCATCATACCAGCAGTGCCGATTATGTATTTAAAGAACATTGCCGGTACGGTCAGCGGGTGACGCAATGGGTGAAGCAACAAAATGTCACTTTTCAGTATCCGCAAACTCGCGATCCTGAGCGCAAATTACGCATTGGTTTTGTTTCCGGGGATTTGCGTAATCATCCGGTAAGTAATTTTATTTTGCCAATCTGGCTGACGTTTGATACCGGGACCTATGAATTAATTGCATATCATACCTATAGCAAAGAAGACGGTATTTCTGAACGTCTCAAAGAAAAAACGATTGTCTGGCGTTCGGTTGCTCATTTAAGCCAGGTCGAGCTTGCAAGGCAGATTAATGACGACCAAATTGATGTGCTTATCGATCTTTCTGGACACACGAATTTCAACCGTTTACAGGCATTCGGATTGCGCCCTGCACC
This sequence comes from Citrobacter sp. Ct235, assembly GCF_030332305.1. Taxonomy (NCBI): domain Bacteria; kingdom Pseudomonadati; phylum Pseudomonadota; class Gammaproteobacteria; order Enterobacterales; family Enterobacteriaceae; genus Citrobacter; species Citrobacter sp. Ct235. The sequence goes on along the minus strand of NZ_JAOWIC010000049.1, from coordinate 1,188,247 downwards.
GGTATCGATGTCATTCCTGGGCTATCCCGGAACAACGGGGCTCTCGCAGATGGATTACTATCTTGCACACAATAAGATGTCACAACCGGGTGAACTGGATAACCAGTTCACCGAAGCGCTTATTCATCTCCCCTTTAATGAACAATTTACGTTGTTCCAGAATGCCCCGGATGTCACGCCAACGCCTGCACTGATAAATGGACGGTTTACATTTGGCAGTTTTAACCGACCGAATAAGATCAATGATGACGTACTGGCCTGTTGGGCTGAAGTTTTACTGCAACACGGAAGCGCGCAGATGCTCATCGGTAATATGGTCGATGAGGCCATGATTGCTCGCTATAAACAGCGTTTCGCTGATCTGGGCGTGGAGAGCGATAAACTGATTTTCAGGAAAAGAACAGGAGTGTCTGAATACCTGCATATGCATGCTGAGGTTGATATGTTGTTGGATGCATTCCCGTATCCAGGCGGAACGACCACCAACTTTGCGCTACAAATGGGCGTGCCGAGCCTGACGATGGTGGGAGAAACCTTTGTCTCCCGGCAGGGGGCTTCTAACTTGCGTCAATTCGATCTCGATCAATTTGTTGTAACCTCGACCCACGAGTACATTACCCGTGCGTTGGAGATTGCCCACAATATTGATGGTCTCAATATGCTTCGACTGGGTATGCGTGATCGTATCCGACGCAAAAGTTTACGTGGCGGCTCTCCGGCGGTGTATTTACAACGCGCCGTCAGGGAGGCCTGGGGACGTTACTGTCGGGGTGAAACGCCTTCGTCATTCAGCGTATCAGAAGAGGTTGAACCGAATAACACCCGGAGTTTTTCAATAAATAGCGCCTAATTGCAAGGGTATTCTGGTCATTGAATCAGAAGAGGCAACGTTATGCTGAAGGGATTATTAACAGCAGAGCGTTGTCTCTCTGGGAGTGACTATGAAAGAACCGGTATTTGTTACCAGCCCATTACTTCCTCCGCTTGAAGAGTTCATTCCTTATCTCGAGGAAATATGGGCCAACAAGCAGTTGACCAACGGTGGCCCATTCCATCAACAGCTGGAACTGGCGCTCGCTGAATATCTCGGCGTTGAACATTTGTGTCTTTTTTCAAACGGCACTCTGGCATTACTCACCGCACTTCAGGCGTTAAAGATCACAGGTGAAGTGATTACAACTCCTTATTCATTCGTAGCGACATCGCATACGTTACTCTGGAATGGATTGACGCCGGTATTTGCCGATATCGATCCCGTAACCTGTAATATCGATCCTGCACAAATTGAAAAGTTGATTACCCCTGCAACGACTGCAATATTACCTGTTCACTGCTACGGTCTACCGTGTGAGGTTGAAAGAATTCAGGAGATAGCGAACGCCTGGGGGCTTAAAGTTATTTATGATGCTGCTCACGCTTTTGGTGTTAAGAAAGATGACCAAAGCATTTTGCGGTATGGCGATCTTTCCATTTTAAGTTTTCATGCGACGAAAGTGTTTAATACTTTTGAGGGCGGCGCGATTATTTGCCCTGATGCTGGAATGAAACAACGCATTGATTACCTAAAAAACTTTGGCTTTGCTGGTGAAACGACGGTGGTGGCACCCGGTATCAACGCCAAAATGAACGAGGTTCAGGCTGCGTTTGGCCTAGTACAGTTAGGGCATATCGATGATGCGTTGCAAAAAAGACGTGAAAAATACCATCGCTATTGTGCGTTATTGCAAAATGTTCCAGGGATTAACGTGTTTTCAGCTACTGAGAATGTTGACTGGAATCATGCTTATTTTCCGATCACTGTAAATACGCAATACCCAATAAGTCGTGATGCCTTATATGACACTTTAAAAGCGGCTGGTTATCACGGTAGACGTTATTTTTATCCATTGATCAGTTCGTTTTCCATGTACCGACACTTGCCTTCGGCGGCTGCACAGAACCTTCCTGCAGCAACGAAGATGTCGGAACAGATATTGTGCCTACCCATGTTCCCTGAACTTTCAGACGTTGATCAACGCAATATTGTGGAAATTATACGCAGCTACGCCTTCAGTAACGTGGAAAGTGATGTGGAAAAGATAGCGTGACTATTTGGAAAAAATTTAGCGGTCAGGCCATTTTCAAAATCTTGATAACGGCTTTAGGTTTTTTTAGCGAAAACGCAACGTTAATCGAAATTTGTGTTTAGTTATAAAACCCTATGTTATTCAAAGAGTTAAAATAAAACCCTTAAATAACAGCTGTTTTCCTACATTATTCTGCCGATAGAACGCTCTGCAGAAACGGATAATCATGCCGATAACTCATTTAACGCAGGGCTGTTTATCGTGAATTCACTGTATACCGCTGAAGGTGTAATGGATAAACACTCGCTGTGGCAGCGTTATGTACCGCTGGTGCGTCACGAAGCGTTGCGCCTGCAGGTGCGTTTGCCCGCGAGCGTAGAACTGGACGATCTGCTACAGGCGGGCGGTATCGGGTTATTGAATGCAGTTGACCGATATGACGCTCTGCAAGGAACGGCATTTACCACTTACGCAGTGCAGCGTATTCGTGGGGCGATGCTGGATGAACTACGCAGCCGTGACTGGGTGCCGCGTAGTGTCCGGCGTAATGCCCGCGAAGTGGCACAGGCGATGGGGCAACTGGAACAGGAATTAGGACGCAATGCGACGGAAACCGAGGTCGCGGAGCGACTGGCGATTCCTGTAGAAGAATATCGTCAGATGTTGCTTGATACCAACAACAGCCAACTCTTCTCCTATGACGAGTGGCGGGAAGAGCATGGCGATAGTATCGAGCTGGTGACAGAAGAGCACCAGCAGGAAAACCCGTTACAACAGCTCCTTGAGAGCAATTTGCGCCAGCGCGTGATGGATGCCATAGAAGCACTTCCGGAACGCGAACAACTGGTGCTCACGCTCTATTACCAGGAAGAACTCAATCTCAAAGAGATTGGCGCGGTTCTGGATGTCGGGGAGTCACGGGTCAGCCAGTTGCACAGTCAGGCCATAAAACGGTTACGCACGAAGCTGGGTAAGTTATAGCGAACGACGTTGTCGGCGCTGAAAAATGCCGCACAACGTATTAACTACCAGGAGTTCTCATGACGGTGCAGCAATCAAAAAGACGGCCTCTAAGCCGCTACCTCAAAGACTTTAAACACAGCCAGACGCATTGCGCCCATTGCCATAAGTTACTGGATCGCATCACGCTGGTGCGCAAAGGGCAGATAGTCAACAAAATCGCCATTTCCCGCCTCGACACGCTCATGGATGAAGCCGCCTGGCAACAGGAGCAGAAAGAGTGGGTGGCACTCTGCCGTTTCTGCGGTGATTTACACTGCAAAACGCAGAGTGATTTCTTCGACATCATTGGTTTTAAACAATTTTTATTTGAGCAAACTGAAATGAGCCACGGGACCGTGCGCGAGTATGTCGTCCGTCTGCGCCGCCTCGGTAATCATCTTAGCGAACAGAAGATTTCTCACGATCTGCTCCAGGACGGCTACCTTGATGAAAATCTGGCGCCGTGGCTGCCGGAGACCAGTACCAACAACTATCGCATCGCGCTACGTAAGTACGCGCAATATAAAGCGCATGCCCATCCCGAACAGCAACAGAAATCCTCCCTCCGGATGACTTCTGATATATATTAAAAATGAATAAGATGTAGCAGAGTGATTTATGTCGTTACCGATAAACGCTCTACACTACGGGCATTCATAACAACATTCGGGGTAAATATGAAATTAGCACTTCTGGGACGCCAGGCGCTGATGGGCGTGATGGCAGTGGCTCTTGTCGCGGGAATGAGCGCAAAAACGTTTGCAGATGAAGGTCTGCTGAAGAAGGTCAAAGATCGCGGGACGCTGCTGGTGGGGCTGGAAGGCACCTATCCTCCGTTCAGTTTCCAGGGCGATGACGGTAAATTGACCGGCTTTGAAGTGGAATTTGCCGAAGAGCTGGCAAAGCATCTGGGCGTGAAAGCGACGCTAAAACCGACCAAATGGGACGGGATGCTGGCCTCTCTGGACTCTAAACGCATCGATGTGGTTATCAATCAGGTCACCATCTCCGATGAGCGTAAGAAGAAATATGATTTCTCTACCCCTTATACCGTTTCCGGTATCCAGGCGCTGGTGAAAAAAGGCAATGAAGGCGCGATTAAAACGGCCGCCGATCTGAAAGATAAAAAAGTTGGCGTGGGTCTGGGTACCAACTATGAAGAGTGGCTGCGTCAGAACGTCCAGGGCGTTGACATTCGGACTTATGATGATGATCCGACGAAATATCAGGATCTGCGCGTAGGCCGTATCGATGCGATTCTGGTGGATCGTCTGGCGGCGCTGGATCTGGTTAAAAAGACCAAAGATACGCTGGCGGTTACCGGTGAAGCATTCTCCCGTCAGGAGTCCGGCGTTGCGCTGCGTAAAGGCAACGACGATCTGCTGAAAGCGGTGGACGCAGCCATCGCCGAAATGCAGAAGGACGGTTCGCTGAAGGCGCTTTCTGAGAAGTGGTTTGGCGCGGATGTAACGAAATAGTCCGAACAGTAAGAAAAAAAAGGCGCTTTAATCAGCGCCTTTTTTATTTCATGCGTTTGAACGTGCATAATAAAAAGAACATCACAACAACGAATACCTGGAGGCTTTATGCCACTGCACAACCTGACACGCTTTCCGCGTCTGGAATTTATCGGCGCGCCGACACCGCTTGAATACCTGCCGCGTTTTTCTGACTATCTGGGACGGGATATTTTCATCAAACGCGATGATGTGACACCGATGGCGATGGGCGGTAATAAGCTGCGCAAGCTGGAGTTCCTGGCAGCAGATGCGTTGCGCGAAGGCGCAGATACGCTGATCACGGCAGGCGCGATTCAGTCTAACCACGTGCGCCAGACGGCGGCGGTCGCGGCGAAGCTGGGACTGCACTGCGTGGCGCTGCTGGAAAACCCCATTGGCACCACGGCGGAAAACTATCTCACCAACGGTAACCGGCTGCTGCTGGACTTGTTCAACGTGCAGGTCGAAATGTGTGATGCGCTAAACCAGCCGGACGCGCAGTTGCTGGAGCTGGCCACCCGAGTCGAAGCGCAGGGTTTTCGTCCCTATATCATACCGGTTGGTGGTTCAAACGCGCTGGGGGCATTAGGTTATGTTGAAAGTGCGCTGGAGATAGCTCAGCAGTGTGAAGGCGCCGTACAACTCTCTTCGGTGGTAGTGGCCTCCGGTAGCGCGGGAACGCACGCCGGGCTGGCAATTGGTCTGGAGCAACTGATGCCGGATGTGGATCTGATTGGCGTAACGGTCTCGCGCAGCGTAGCCGAACAAAAGCCGAAAGTGGTGGTGTTGCAACAGGCTATCGCCCGCGAGCTGGAACTGACGGCGGCGGCGGAGATTTTGCTGTGGGATGACTACTATGCGCCCGGCTACGGCACGCCAAATGAAGAGGGGATGGAGGCCGTGAAGCTGCTGGCGCGTCTGGAAGGGATCCTTCTCGACCCGGTCTATACCGGAAAAGCGATGGCCGGACTGATTGACGGAATCAGCCAGAAACGCTTTAAAGACGAAGGCCCAATCCTCTTTATTCATACTGGTGGGGCGCCCGCGCTGTTTGCCTACCATCCACACGTGTAATTTTCGGATAAGCTCATGCAAGAAAGTATCCAACTGGTTATTGATTCCCTGCCGTATCTGCTCAAAGGGGCCGTGTTTACGCTGCAGCTAAGTATTGGCGGGATGTTCTTCGGCCTGCTGCTGGGTTTTATCCTCGCGCTGATGCGCCTGTCGCCGCTGCTGCCTCTGCGCTGGCTGGCGCGTTTTTATATCTCCATTTTTCGTGGTACGCCGTTGATTGCTCAACTGTTTATGATCTATTACGGTCTGCCGCAGTTTGGTATTGAGCTGGATCCCGTTCCGTCTGCGATGATTGGCCTGTCGCTCAATACGGCGGCCTATGCTGCTGAAACCCTGCGTGCGGCGATTTCCTCGATTGACAAAGGGCAGTGGGAAGCGGCTGCCAGTATCGGGATGACGCCATGGCAGACGATGCGCCGCGCCATTTTACCGCAGGCTGCCCGGGTGGCGCTGCCGCCGCTGAGTAACAGTTTTATCAGCCTGGTGAAAGACACGTCGCTTGCGGCAACTATTCAGGTGCCAGAATTGTTCCGTCAGGCGCAGTTGATCACGTCGCGTACGCTGGAAGTATTCACCATGTATCTGGCGGCATCGCTGATCTACTGGATCATGGCAACCGTACTGTCTTCGTTGCAGAACTACTTTGAAAATCAACTGAACCGCCAGGAGAGAGAGCCGAAATGAGTGCGATCGACGTAAAAAACCTGGTCAAGAAATTCCATGGTCAGACGGTGCTGCACGGCATCGACCTGCAAGTGCAGGCGGGAGAGGTCGTCGCGATCATCGGTCCCAGCGGCTCAGGAAAAACAACGCTGTTGCGCAGTATAAATCTGCTGGAACAACCGGAAGCGGGTACGATCACCGTGGGTGATATCACCATTGATACAGCGCGTTCGCTGAGTCAGCAAAGAACGCTTATTCGTCAGTTGCGTCAGCATGTCGGCTTCGTGTTCCAGAGCTTTAATCTCTTCCCCCACCGGACGGTACTGGAGAACATCATTGAAGGTCCGGTTATCGTGAAGGGTGAAGGTAAAGAGGAGGCGGTGGCGCGGGCGCGGGAACTGCTGGCGAAAGTGGGGCTGGCCGGAAAGGAGACCAGCTATCCGCGGCGCTTGTCCGGTGGGCAGCAACAGCGTGTGGCGATTGCCCGGGCGCTGGCGATGCGCCCGGAAGTGATCCTGTTCGATGAACCGACCTCTGCGCTCGATCCTGAGCTGGTGGGCGAGGTGCTGAGCACTATCCGCCAACTGGCGCAGGAAAAACGCACTATGGTGATTGTGACCCATGAAATGAGCTTTGCCCGTGATGTCGCGGACAGGGCGATATTTATGGATCAGGGGCGAATAGTGGAACAGGGCCCTGCCAAAGCGCTGTTTGCCAATCCACAGCAGCCGAGAACGCGTCAGTTTCTTGAGAAGTTTCTGCTGCAATAATCGGTTTGCTTCCACTCGCCCGGGATTATCCCATTTCGGGCGAGTGGGCATGCATAAATATTAATATCATACGCATGACTATGAGTTCATTTCCCTGGGCGAAATACGCGTATTGAAACAACACTCAAGTAATTGGCGTTATGACCGATATTTTATTCATCTACTTTATTTTATGTGATAGGTTAATTCTCACATTAAAAATGATTATCACTCTCAAGGGCGCGAATACTGAGTATGCAGGATTTAGATTTCTTTACCTGGCGACGGACGATGCTGTTACGCTTTCACGAAATGACAAGCGCAGAGGAGGTCTATAGCGAATTACAGCAGCAGACGCAATTGCTGGAATTTGATTATTACGCGCTGTGTGTCAGACATCCGGTTCCGTTTACCCGCCCTAAAATTTCCCTTCATACCACCTATCCCGATGCGTGGGTTTCACAATACCAGGCGGAAAATTATTTCGCGATTGATCCGGTCCTGAAGCCGGAAAACTTCATTCAGGGACATCTTCCCTGGAGTGACGCATTATTCAGTGACGCGCAGACGATGTGGGATGCCGCTCGTACGCACGGATTGCGCAAAGGGATCACGCAGTGTCTGATGTTACCAAACCGTGCGCTGGGCTTTCTCTCGGTCTCGCGGTCGAGTCTGCGTAATACGCCGTTTGCGGGAGATGAGGTGGAATTGAAGCTGCAGTTGCTGGTTCGCGAAAGCCTGACGGTGCTTTCCCGCCTCGAGGATGAGATGGTGATGGCGCCGGAAATGCGTTTTAGCAAACGGGAGAAAGAGATTCTGAAATGGACGGCGGAAGGGAAGACCTCTGCTGAAATCGCGATGATTCTGTCGATATCAGAAAACACGGTTAACTTTCACCAGAAGAATATGCAGAAGAAGTTCAACGCCCCTAATAAGACGCAGATTGCGTGCTATGCCGCGGCGACCGGTCTTATCTGAAATAATGAGCGTTCTGCGTGGCAGACGACAAACCGGCTGAAAGCGTTGCTCTCAGCCGGTTTTTCTTTACTGACGGTAAGCTTGTTTAATTTGCTTAACAGTGCTGGAAAATACTGCTGCCTGCGCGTCGTCTTCGACCAGCGCGATCTGTTTTTCCATTTTAAGAATCACGCGGCCTGCGTCGGCCTGGCCCATGGCTTGCAGCATCAGCGTTAACAGCGCCTTCAGGCAGGTGACTTCGTTAGCCAGTTCTTGATTATTCTCGGCAGTGGAAAAATCAGGCGTACTCATTTATTTTCCTCGTAATGTCTCAGTAAAAATGTGCGATGGTAAATGTTAAGGCCGCGGAGTATACCATAAGCTGAGGAAAAAATAGCAGTGGTTGTTTTTTGATCGGAAATCACACCAGAGGAGTTAAATTAAACAACAACATGAGAAGCCAATATTTTCTTCATCTATTGTTTATTCCGAGTATTTTACTCGTTAATTATTGTTACAAACTTGCCCGGCTATTTAGCATTTAGGCAGGGGATAGCGAGCTTTTGTCACTATTGTGAAACCTTGCTCCCGAAATAACGTGAGTAACTGGCTGTTCTTAGTGAAAGTTTCCACAAAATGTATAGGCTAATTTCCAAAAACGAGAGCAAAATCGGGAACCGGACGTTTTTTACGTTTCAAAGTTGAGATAAAACCCGCTAATATAGTGGGGATCCACTATCAGTAGCGTTATCCCTATTCTGGAGATATTCCTTTGATCAACGTTCTTCTTGTTGATGACCACGAACTGGTGCGCGCAGGGATACGACGCATTCTTGAAGATATAAAGGGCATAAAAGTTGTCGGTGAAGCCGGTTGCGGTGAGGATGCCGTGAAATGGTGTCGCGCCAACACCGTCGATGTTGTGTTGATGGACATGAACATGCCCGGTATTGGTGGCCTTGAAGCCACGCGCAAAATTGCGCGTTCGACTGCCGATATTAAAGTGATCATGTTGACCGTCCACACGGAAAACCCGTTGCCGGCAAAAGTGATGCAGGCCGGGGCCGCAGGTTACCTGAGTAAAGGGGCGGCACCTCAGGAAGTAGTGAATGCCATCCGCTCGGTTTATTCCGGGCAGCGATACATTGCTTCTGACATCGCACAGCAAATGGCATTAAGCCAGATTGAACCCGAAAAAACGGAAACGCCGTTTGCCAGTTTGTCTGAGCGTGAATTGCAGATTATGCTGATGATCACCAAAGGTCAGAAGGTTAATGAGATTTCGGAGCAGTTGAATCTCAGTCCTAAAACGGTGAACAGTTATCGCTATCGTATGTTCAGTAAACTAAACATTCATGGTGATGTTGAGCTGACTCACCTGGCAATTCGCCATGGCCTGTGTAATGCGGAGACGTTAACAAGCCAGTGAGCGATCAGTTTGACGCGAAAGCGTTTCTAAAAACCGTAACCAGTCAACCCGGCGTTTATCGCATGTATGATGCCGGTGGTACGGTTATCTATGTGGGTAAAGCGAAAGACCTGAAAAAACGGCTTTCCAGCTATTTCCGCAGCAACCTGGCTTCGCGTAAAACCGAAGCGCTGGTTGCGCTTATTCAGCAAATTGATGTGACGGTGACGCACACCGAAACGGAAGCGTTGCTGCTTGAGCACAACTACATCAAGCTGTATCAGCCGCGTTACAACGTGCTGCTGCGCGATGACAAATCCTATCCCTTTATCTTTCTCAGCGCGGATACCCATCCCCGACTGGCAATGCACCGTGGGGCGAAACATACCCGGGGTGAATACTTTGGCCCGTTCCCCAACGGCTATGCCGTCCGTGAAACGCTGGCGCTATTGCAGAAAATTTTCCCGATCCGCCAGTGTGAAAACAGCGTTTATCGCAATCGCTCACGTCCGTGTCTGCAATATCAGATCGGCCGCTGCCTCGGCCCCTGCGTCGAAGGTCTGGTGAGTGAAGAAGAGTATGCGCAGCAGGTTGACTACGTCCGGCTGTTTTTGTCCGGCAAAGATGACCAGGTTTTAACCCAACTGATCGCGCGGATGGAGAAGGCCAGTCAAAACCTGGCGTTCGAAGAGGCCGCGCGTATACGCGATCAGATCCAGGCCGTGCGGCGGGTAACGGAGAAACAGTTCGTCTCTAATGCGGGCGACGATCTGGATGTGATCGGCGTCGCGTTTGATGCCGGAATGGCCTGTGTACACGTACTCTTTATCCGCCAGGGGAAAGTGCTGGGAAGCCGCAGTTATTTCCCGAAAGTGCCGGGAGGGACTGAACTGGGCGAAGTGGTTGAGACCTTCGTCGGGCAATTTTACCTCCAGGGCAGCCAGATGCGCACATTGCCTGGCGAGATCCTGCTGGATTTCAATCTGGACGACAAAACGCTACTGGCGGATTCTCTCTCTGAACTGGCCGGGCGTCGCATTAATGTGCAGACCAAACCCCGAGGCGATCGCGCGCGTTATCTGAAACTGGCGCGCACCAATGCCGCCACGGCACTGACCACAAAACTCTCGCAGCAGTCGACCATTACCCAGCGTCTGACGGCACTGGCGACCGTGTTGAAGTTGCCGGCAGTAAAACGAATGGAATGTTTCGACATCAGCCATACGATGGGCGAGCAGACGGTGGCATCCTGCGTGGTCTTTGATGCGAACGGGCCGTTGCGTGCAGAATATCGTCGCTACAATATCACCGGCATCACGCCGGGCGATGATTATGCGGCAATGAATCAGGTACTGCGTCGCCGTTATGGTAAAGCTATCGAAGAAAGTAAGATCCCGGATGTTATCCTGATCGACGGCGGAAAAGGGCAACTGGGGCAGGCGAAGGCCGTTTTCGCTGAACTGGATGTCCCCTGGGATAAAAATCGCCCCCTGCTGTTAGGGGTTGCGAAAGGCGCTGACCGTAAAGCCGGCCTGGAAACCTTGTTCTTTGAACCGGAAGGCGAGGGATTCAGCCTGCCGCCGGATTCACCGGCGCTGCATGTGATCCAGCATATCCGCGATGAGTCACACGATCATGCCATCGGCGGCCACCGTAAAAAAAGGGCAAAGGTGAAAAACACCAGTACGCTGGAGACCATCGAAGGTGTCGGGCCGAAGCGTCGCCAAATGTTGTTGAAATATATGGGTGGTTTGCAAGGATTACGTAACGCCAGCGTTGAGGAAATTGCAAAAGTGCCGGGTATTTCTCAAGGTCTGGCAGAAAAGATCTTCTGGTCGTTGAAACATTGAGGCCGCTGTAGCAACATAGGGGTAAATTCTCTGACAACAGATAGTTACCCGTCACTATGCAATTTAATATTCCAACGTTGCTTACGCTGTTTCGCGTCATCCTTATCCCATTCTTTGTCGTGGTGTTTTATCTGCCATTCACCTGGGCGCCGTTCGTTGCTGCGCTGATTTTCTGTATCGCTGCCGTGACCGACTGGTTTGATGGTTTTCTGGCGCGTCGCTGGAATCAGAGTACGCGTTTTGGTGCGTTTCTCGACCCGGTCGCGGATAAAGTACTGGTGGCGATTGCGATGGTGCTGGTGACCGAGCACTATCACAGTTGGTGGGTGACACTGCCAGCAGCCACAATGATCGCACGTGAAATTATCATCTCTGCACTGCGTGAATGGATGGCGGAACTGGGTAAGCGCAGCAGCGTGGCGGTCTCCTGGATCGGCAAAGTCAAAACCACCTCGCAAATGGCGGCGCTGGCCTGGCTGCTGTGGCGTCCGAATATTTGGGTAGAGTACGCGGGTATTGCGCTGTTCTTCGTTGCGGCAGTCCTGACACTGTGGTCAATGTTCCAGTATCTGAACGCCGCGCGCGGGGATTTGCTTGATCAGTGATCGTTTCGCCGTAAATTTCAGCAAACGAGCTTACGTGGCGAAAAATATCGTTGACTCATTGCGTCAGGTAAGTAGAATGCAACGCATCGAACGGCAGCACAGATTGCCAGACGATAATAAAATCAAGTGATTAACGATTTGCTTGATGATGCGGGAATAGCTCAGTTGGTAGAGCACGACCTTGCCAAGGTCGGGGTCGCGAGTTCGAGTCTCGTTTCCCGCTCCAGTTTACGACATCGGCCATTGCGGGTGTCAGTCGCAGGACAAAGATTTAAGGCGCGTTAGCAAAGCGGTTATGTAGCGGATTGCAAATCCGTCTAGTCCGGTTCGACTCCGGAACGCGCCTCCACTTTCTTCCCGAGCCCGGATGGTGGAATCGGTAGACACAAGGGATTTAAAATCCCTCGGCGTTCGCGCTGTGCGGGTTCAAGTCCCGCTCCGGGTACCATGGGAAAAAACAGAATAATCAAAGCAATAAGCAGTGTCGTGAAACCACCTACGGGTGGTTTTTTTGTGCCTGCGATTCTTGTTCCTGACATTTTTCCTGACAATGACCCTGTCGCGGGATAGATACCGTCAGCTTGATAGTGGCTGTTCAATCAGAGTAAACATAATCGTTTCATCCTTGTCGTCATTCAGGACGTTCTGGTTTATCTCGATTGCCGAGTCCGTCACTTCCTTAATCGGATCTCAAAAGAAAGTCTGATAGGATGTTATCACAAGGGATGCGTCGTGCTGGAACAGAACGATTTTTCGGTATACTGCTCTCCTGTCTGTCAATTCGCAGTGAGGCGAAAAAATGTTAAGCAACGAAGCGAAGCGCAAAAGGGAAGCACTTTTCAGGGACTACGCGAGTAATGTAGATTTTGTGCTTAACACGCCTCTTCATGAACAAAGAAGAATATGGGAAGAAGGGGCAATGAATGCTCCGTTACCCGAAAATGTCAGCATTGAAACAATTGCGGAAGAGGGCATTTCAGCGGAGTGGGTAAGACATTCGCAGGCAGAAAAGCGTAAAGTCATCCTGTATCTTCATGGTGGGGGCAACGCTCTCGGATCCAGTATTACGCACAGGAAACTGGTTGGACATATTGTCCATTGTTCAAAAGTGAATGCACTCACGCTCAATTATTCGTTAGCCCCTGAAAATCCATTTCCTGCCGGTCTGATGGATGCAAAATATGCCTGGCTGTGGCTATTAAATCAGGCTTATCGGCCTGATGACATCATTCTTGGCGGCGACTCAAGCGGCGGTGGGCTGGTTTTATCTCTGCTCCTGTTACTGAAAAGCGAACATTATCCGTTGCCGCACTCCAGTTTCTTACTCTCTCCTATGCTTGATTACACCTTATCGGGTGCCACTATTTCTTCTTGTGCAGATAAGGACCCGATGATCGTTATTGAGGATTTACGGCAAACCGTCGCATACTACTGCTCTGCAACTGAAACATCGAATCCACTGGTCTCCCCCCTTTATGGCGATCTGACAGGACTACCCCCTATCCTGATACAGACAGGAAGTGACGAATTACTTCTTGATGACTCGATCCGCCTGGCGCAACAGGCAACAGAAGCAGGTGTTAACGTCCACATTGAAGTATGGAATGGCTTGTGGCACGTATTCCAGTCATCCGCAGGAAAAATACCGGAAGCAAACCGCGCGATAAGTCGAATTGCATCATTTATTCATTCGCAGCCGCTCGAAGTGCTGTAGGTGCGGCTTAATGTAAACAGAATCAATATTGTGCTTAGCAAGTATTAATTTAAGCTCAGTAAAGATATAAGAATTATCCCCGCCTTATTTAACAAGTAAAATATAAAAACAACATGGTACTTTTACAAATAAAAAGAGATATACATTCTTTATTTTTCCGACTATATTGAGCGAGAGAGATTTCTACTTCTCTTTCTTAGTGAATGGAATCATTTACTGTTTCGAACGCATTTTTACCTTTAACATATGGCCATTATTCTGAATTTTACAGTTTCAGTGGTTTTCAGTGCGCTTTATTTTATATTCTGCCGATTTTTACATGGCGCAGGACGAAAATATTTCTTTTGAAAACAAAGGGAGTTACTGCCAGGTGAAGTGATTATTTAATTAATAGGAATAATGGCGATTGGATGCCAATTATCTTAATTGGCAAAGCGGTACTCCATTTTTAATGGTTTAGTATTCGTGAAATATTACTTAATAAAAAGATGATGTAATGGTTCTGCCTGGAACCATTAGCAGGGAAACGTTTATTTCATGGGTCTCGAAAAGAATATTGCAGAGACACCAGGAAGGAACATGCTTGATCTGGAGGACTGACAAGTGACTCAAAGGAAATTGAAACAATTATTAATAGCTGCATCAGGTTGTGCCGCAATATGCGCTTTCCCTGTTGACGCTGCGGAATTAGTGGACCGTGAGTTCATCACCGGAGTATCCCCCATTAATTCCGGGAACCACACCGTAAGTGGAGACGATGACAACGTTACGTTAGATGCCAGTGGATTAACCACATCAGTTGCATACCAGCGTGCGATTATCAGCACCCTGAATGGTACGGTAAGGATTGCTATCTCTCAGGATAAAACCTTAACGGTGATAGGACACAATAATAATTCTACTGCCGAAAACAGTTCGGCGTTATATGCCTGGCAAAGAGACACATATCCCGGTAGCTCTATCATTTTTACTGGGGGCAATGTTGTTGTCAGCAATACGGTTCCTGGATCTTCCTCTGACATCTATGCCATCTACGCCGGTCCGGGCGGGAAATTGAATTTCCTCAGTGATGGAGATAACAAAATCAATCTCAAAGTGGATATGTCTGCGCAAGAGGGGGCCGGAACCCATCGCACGGGCATTGCTCTTCATAATGGTGAACTGGATTTTGATGGTGGTCGGTTTGAGGTTTACGTAGATGGTGCGCCTGGAAGTCATTCTATCGACGGACGCAACGGAATAACCATCGCTGCAGGGAGTAAGATGAATGTTAAGGCTGACAGCATTCATATTGAAACGAATCAAATGGCTATTGGGGTAACGGGGAGCACTGGCTCGAGTCGTCCGGCCGCTCCCTATGGTGTTTTAAATGAAGTGAACTTCGAGGCAGATTCCATTTATCTGAAAGGTTCTCAGGGAATTATTTCCATGTTGAACGACAACCTCGGAAGCCACACCCGTTTCACGTTCAGCGGCAGGACGGTTATAGAGGCCATCGCCAATACAGGCCCATGGGCTTTTCCCGGTGATTATGTGGGCGGGCACATTATTGCGGGCAACGCGACAGACTTTGAATTCAATGGCGACGTGACATTGACGGGGGAAGATCTGACGTCACCTGGCACAAGCCCTGGGCATGAACTCAAAGGCGTTACGCTTGTTAATAGATCAAAACTCGTCGCTAATGATGATTTCAGTCTCCAGAGCAACGGTGGTCATCAGAACACGGGTTTACGGATACTGGAAAGTCAGGCCCAGTTCAAAGGGCAAACACACATCTCCCTGTCAAATGGTATCGAATCGGCTACCGGGATCCACATTGATGGTCAACCCGGAATGACCACTCACGCTGAATTTCAGGATGACCTGACAATTTCAACTGCGGGTTCTCATGCGGCTAAAATTACCGGGATTGAAGTGCTCTCTGCGGGCACAGCAGATATCCAGAAAGGGTTGTTTATTAATGATAACCCGTCAATTGACTGGTCTCTTTTTTCAACGGGCGCCGACAGCCGGATCGATGCAAACTCATCGGGAACCGGGACCGTACAGGTTGAAGGTAATATTGGCGCGGCTGACAGCGGCACGCTGGAGATGACACTCAACAATGCAAACTCGTGGTTAAAGGCTGCCAGTTATACCGCACGTGATACGGCCAGGGTTGGCATCCTGAACATGAATATCTCCAACGGTGCGGTGTGGGAGGTGACCGGTAATTCGTACGTCACGAATCTGTTGTTGCAGGGAGGGCGCGTTAGTATGCTTGCGCCGGGCAGTTCTGGCGCGTTTAAGACATTGACCGTCGAAGGCAATTATAGCGGCGGTGGAACCCTGACAATGAACACGGCGCTCGGAAGTGATAACTCAGCGACGGACAAACTCATCGTCGAGGGAAATACTTCCGGCCATACCCTGGTGGCAATCAACAATATCGGCGGTATGGGCGCACAGACGGTTGAGGGGATTGAAATTGTCAATGTTGCAGGAACCTCCGACGGAACTTTCGAAAAAGAGAGCCGTATTGTCGCCGGGGCGTACGATTATGATGTGGTCAGGCGCGGCAGCAACTGGTATTTAAGCAGCACAGTGGATCCCGTTGACCCGGTTGACCCGAACGATCCTACTGACCCGGGTGCGCCTGCTTCGCCAGAAACCCCGCAACTACCGGTACACCCGGGAGGCCCATCACAGATTCGCCCGGAATTCGGCAGCTATCTGGCAAACAACCTGGCTGCAAATACCTTGTTCATCTCGCGACTGCACGATCGTCCTGGCGAAACGCAGTATACCGATGTGCTAACCGGTGAGAAAAAAACCACCAGCATGTGGATACGTAACGTGGGGATCCATACACGGTTTCACGACAGCAGCGAACAGTTAAAAACCCAGAGTAATAACTATGTGCTGCAGATGGGGGGCGATCTGGCGCAGTGGAGTTCGGATGGTCTGGACCGCTGGCATCTTGGGCTCATGGCGGGCTATGCCAACAGCCGTAGCCGCACCACGTCGACGTTAAATAACCATAATTCCCGTGGTAAGGTCGACGGCTACAGCGTGGGTCTGTATGGCACGTGGTATGAAAACGAGCTTGATAAATCAGGGGGTTATGTAGACACCTGGATGCTCTATAACTGGTTTGATAACACCGTCGATGGTCAGTATCAGGCAAGTGAGGCGTATAAATCCAAAGGTATCACGGCTGCGGTTGAGGCGGGTTACAGCCTGAAGGTCGGAGAAAGTCAGCAATTGACCTACTGGATCCAGCCCAAAGTGCAGGTCGTCTGGATGGATGTGCAGGCGGACGATCATCGGGAACGTTACGGTACGCAGGTGAAGGTAGATAGCACTGGTAATCTGATGACCAGTCTGGGTGCCAGAGCATACTTCAATCGTAAACCCACCGGTGAAGAAGACAGAATGGCAGGCATTCAGCCATTTGTTGAAGCGAACTGGATCCACAACTCACACAGCCCGCGAGTGACAATGGGTGAGGTGCAAAATGACGTCCAGGGAGTGAAAGACCTGGCTGAACTGAAAGTGGGTGTGGAAGGGCAACTGACTTCTCGATTGACCGTCTGGGGAAATGTCTCCGGGCAAATGGGCAGCGACAGCTATCGCAATGCGCAGGGAATGGTAGGCGTGAAATACCACTGGTAAGTGGAAGGGAGAGGGGCAGGGGAAACCTGCTCCTTATTCGTTCGGGATTGACTGGGCTCAGTTCCAGCAAATAGCAAAAGATCGGTCGTCTATCTCAGTTTCAAAGGGTATCTTTAGCGTGAGCCAGGAATTCCCTGCATCCGTTGCCATGAGAGAACGACCATGAAAAGAGAAGTTCACCAGGTTAAGCAGCACCGCTGCGTGGTACCTGATGTTGAAATCCTGTCGTTATATTCAGAGCGTGCTTTCCCGCGCCATTCACATGATCAATTCGGCATTGGGGTTTTCATCCAGGGTAGCCAACGCTCATGGAGTAATATCGGCAATGTGCACGCGGTGGCAGGGGATATCATTATGGTCAACCCCGGCGAAATTCACGACGGGATCCCAGCGTCAGGTCCCCGGGGCTGGCATATGCTCTATATCAATCCCGACGCCTTCATAAAGGAATGGAATGCTGACTTACCGGCAGACGATTTAATCCTGAAACCCGTGGTTAACGATCCTGCTCTTGGCCTGATGATTCGACAGTTTTTTAGCCAATTGGCTGCCGGCGCGCCTGACACCATGGCGATTGAAGAGGCGATCATGCGCTGTCTGATGCAGGCCGGACAGTATCACACCTTATCTGCTGCACAGCGTATTCCGTATTCTCCGACGGTACGGCTTGCCAAAGCGTTCATCGATGATGCCCCGGAAGAAAACATTACGTTGACTGGGCTCGCCAGCCTGTGTGACATCACCCGATTCCAGCTCATTCGCCGCTTTTCCCGTGAAGTGGGCATAACGCCGCATGCTTATCTTTTACAGTCCCGGGTCCGTCTGGCAAAACAACTCTTATCACAAGGCAAGAGAACGGTTGATGTTGCGATGATGGCGGGTTTTTCCGATCAGAGCCACCTCACCCGCGCGTTTCAGAAACAGACTGGTATAACGCCGGGGCAATATCGCTACGCCGTGGTTAATTAACGGTACTGCAATTTATTACAAGATCTGTAAGTCTGTCCTGATAAACACTGACTGCTCCTGTTATGTGTCTATCAGAGATAATGCTATGCAGATCGGTATCGAATTCTTATTAACCTCATTTATTGTGATTATTTCACCGGGAACGGGGGCCATTTACACTATTGCGATGGGCTTATCGCGTGGTGTGGCATTGAGTCTGTTGGCCGCCGTGGGATGTACTCTGGGGATCATTCCGCACATGTTGGCCGCTATCACGGGATTAGCCGCCATATTCTACTCCAGTGAAATGGCATTCACTGTCATCAAATATGCCGGAGTCTTGTGGTTGCTGTACATGGCGTGGAATATCATAAAGGAGAAATCGACGTTACAACCCGATGATTGCGAAGTGACTCAGTCAGGCGTGAAAGTGATCCTGCATGCGATATTCATTAATCTGTTAAATCCTAAGCTGTCTCTCTTCTTTCTGGCCTTCTTACCCCAGTTTATTCAAACTACGTCAACTGCACCTGCAACGGACATGCTGATATTGAGCCTGATATTCATGTTAATGACGCTGCTCGTGTTTATGCTTTATGGTGTTTTTTCATCCTTTATGCGTCGCAAAGTACTAAACCATCCCACGATTTTGTCAGGATTACGGATCCTGTTTTCGTGTGGCTTTGTAAGTCTGGCAGTGAATTTATTTTTAACACAGCGAGGCCTGGGATAGTAATGTCAATGGCATGCTATTTCTGCGTGAAGCTTATTCATGAGGGCCTGTTCTTACGGCGCGATCGTTTATCACGCCGTAAGAATGGTCTGTAATACGATGGGGAATATTATCGGCAAGCAATGGCGTCAAGTTGAAACAGCATTCCTGACGCCCCGCCGCGATGGGCAAACTCAGTCTGAATGGATTTTCTGGCAGGAAATTGACCGTTGAATCGTTGCTTCATGACTTTCTCCATGACCGGAATATCCCACACGTCGCGGAACAGGGCGTCAATTTTCACGACTGACTCCAGTGTCAGGCCGATAGTGCTGAGTCTTTCACTCAGATTATCAAAAGCGCCATTGATTTGTGCCTCAATGGGCTGCCCGATATTTCCGACACAGTAGCTCACAAAAACAAACCCACCAGCTTCAACCATTCCGGCAAGTGCCCAGTCTTCATTTATTTCATGTCTGGTTATTGTCGCCATCATTCACCCCTATTACCCTTTAGTTTTACGCGGTTATTCTCTGCCATCATACTATCTCCACGCATTGTAGTAATAAAGGCGTATTTCAGACCGGAGAAATAAAAAAGTAAGGCGACTCGCGCCCGTCGTTGTTATGCTTTATGCATACACCCACGCTCTCATTGACAGCGCTACCAGACTGCTGTCATTTCGCTAATCCTGACCTTACATTTCTCGGACTTTCCAGTGAATTGGAATTATTTTATTTTAGCAAGCCAGTCAAGTGTTAAGTAAAAGTAACAAATTTAAGCTTCTTATTGCCTCGGGCAATGCCTTGAATCTTATTCTGATGCAATGGCAGAAGGCATGATATCTCAGGTTTCAATACTCGGATCCTGCAATGTAACCCACGGGTTCTTTTATAGCATGTAATAATAACGATTATGTAAGCGGAGGGGGTTATGGGATTTGAAGTGAGAGAAATCGGAACGTCGAATGATACTGGTATCAGATTATTAAAACAGGGTAAATATTTATGCATTTCCTGTGTTATTGTTTTGTGTCAGATAGAGTATTTCAATGCTTTTTGTGTTAAATGTCCTCTCTGACTGGCTTAAATTAGTAATCATGAAAGCTTTTCTGTACCTTGTTTATCGTAGTTTTGTGTATTAATTACTTAATGTTACAGGTGTATATTCTTTTAAATCATGAGCTTAAAGAACTTCATTTTTTCGTGAGATTGCTGATGTTTCTCATTTAAGGTCGTTTAAGGCTATTTAAAATGACAATTTAAGATATCTACAGCAATAATCAATGTAACAAGAACAGGAAGTGTCTCTGTTGCTTGGCTTATCTATTCTCAAAATAAAATTTCATACGTGTCAGTCTATGCGAAAGGAATCGTCTATGCCTGTGAAAACGGTAATAAATAAAACGTTGTTGACGGCATCTGCAATTACTGCACTGTTCAGTCAACATACCGCAGGTGAGAGTGGCACCATTAATGTTACCGGGAATATGACAGCCAGTATCTGTGGAGACAGACCCTGCGGGCGGCTGCACGAATAGCCCGGCTACCGTGATATAGATTAACGTTAGTGTCCCAATGCTCATTGTCGCAGCAGGTACAAAAGAACGTCGTTTCGTATGATGGTGGTAAAAATGTGGTTGACGGGCGTGATATTTAACTGAAGTACAGCGGCAACCGGATCTATATTGACGAAACAACCGGAGCAGTACAGGAAGTCATGGTCAGGTATGTCATGGGCAGGGTCGATACCACTTTATACATCCATCAGCCAGGTCATGTTTACGGCGAATTATATCCAGTCCAGTCCCATCAGTTCAGATGATCATAATGATAGCGGACCGGCTTCCTGGAAGACAATATCTGGGTAACGTACAATTGATATATTTCGCATGCGCTTTTAAGCATTAAAATATCGTTATTACGAATGGGGTGATGCACGATGCATATATTTTCATATGACCAGTATTTTATTACCGGCTTGCAGCAAGTGTTGTTCTTTACCGGTCTTGATAAATCACCTGATATTGTTGTTTTTGATCCGGGAGGAGGGGCTGTGTATATTACAAACAGTGTAGAATGTCTTCGTGCGGGTTCATCAGATACGTTAACTCATTTTACACAAATACGGTGCTATTCATTGACCAAAAACGCGCCTCTGACTGAGTACTTTTACGTGCTGGATCAGGTCAAGCAGAATAAACGAATCCCGTTGCATACCCGGTCATTGTCGAACAGGGAACGGGTAATCATTGAATATTATCTGGCGGGACTTGGAAAAAGGGCAATTGCACGAACCATGCTGCTTAGCGAGGGAGCTGTCAGCAATAGCCAGTTAAGAGCACTGAGGAAAATGAACATGAAAAATATTCCATTGTTTTTGCAAGTAATGCGTAACTGGTGTGCATTCAGAGCGAAATACACCTGTGAATGCAATATCACTTTTCTGTCATAGATTTTACGCATTAACGATTATCCTGGAACCATAACCCGACATCACCAGGGCAGAATGCTCAGAGAGCGACATTGCGATGACAGCGTTGTTTGCCCAGAGAAAAGACGTGACAAAAGAGTGATGTCATGCCGCCAATCAGGAGTACCTGAGGATGAAGGCGATAAAAGCAACAAGTAAGAATACCAGGCAATTATAGACAGTAAAGTGCATGGCTATTATGGTATTCAGAACGTATCGTTGCCCTCTTGTGGCAGGATAATGTCTGATTATGCGCGTTGTCAGATCTGTCACTGGATTTGTGATCCCGCGAAGTCGGCAGATAGTGATTTATCTGAAGCAAGAAATTCGTTGAGTCTCTCTGAAGCCAGGATCGCGTGAACCATACACGTGACAAAAATCCTTTTTTGGGGATAACAGGACGCATCCAAAGGACATGGTGATGAAATTGTATTTAATAAATGGAACGGTAGAGTTCAATCCGCAGACCCGAAGCCTGAAAAATCAATTGACTGGAGATGTTGTTTATTTACAGCAGCCCGCCACGATATGTTTCCTTTATCTGATCCTGAATCAGGGTGTGGTTATCAAGCAAAAGGAACTGGTAACCGAAGGCTGGAAAGAGCGTGACGTTGTAGCCATGCCTAATACGTTTTATCAGACTATTTTAACATTGCGTAAGGCACTGGAAGAGATAGGTTTACCCAGAAACATGGTAAAAACCATTTCTCGTCAGGGATTAACCTTGTCATCAACCATTGTGATTGAACCGCTTCCTCTCCAGAATATTACCGCTTCTGATAGTCCATCAATAAAGACGGTGGTCAGCGAAAACGTAGTATGCGAAAAAACGCCAATACGAAAATCTCGCAGGTTAAGTATCGGAGTCGCATTTTTCTTTGTTGTGACGTTAATCAACGGCATGTTTATTTATCAGAATCGATTGAAAATGCCATTTCAGAATTTTGTGGCGATGCCTGTGGATAAAAAGACAGGCAACGATTGCCATGTCTATTATGAAGTGACGCAGCCAGTCACTGATAATTACGCTACGTTAATAAAAAAGCATCCGCATTTTTGCCAGAACAATAATTATATTTTTCTTACGGGCTACGCTAAAACTGGACGTACTGCGGCATTTGTCTGTAATAAAGATGTGCGGTCTGACACAGAGGCATTTTGTTCATCTCATTTTTTCTGGAACCTAAGCCAATGAATAAAAATACCGCCGTTTTGCTCCTGATCGTGTTCTTCGGTACGACAGTTATTTCCGGGGCTTTTCTGTTTTACATACTCTTCAAATCTTCATACCTGGAGTGTATTGGCGATGCCGACTGGAATGTTGATGATGCACGTTTTGTAGGTACCGTTTCCTTTCAGATGCATAAGAAGGAGGGGCTGGCTGTCATTACGGGGAAAGTTGATGGGGAGACAAGTGTTAATGTGAATCGGCTGGTCTACTTTAACTATACCCAGCAGTTCAGGACGCGGATTTTACATACGGTACGCATTGTCAAAACCTTTTCCGATACCGTTAATGATGAAACGCTCGAAAAGATATTATCCCAATTTTATCTGAGGACAGGAGGCGAATTGACCCTGGCCGTAGAGGAATATCAATCAGCGTATGTCTTTTCAAACGCCAATGTGCCGTATCTGTTTTGTAGAAAGAAGTGATACACGCTTAAGGAACGGTTGATGACACTTTCGACGAACAGGTGTACCCGCGCGTGCTGTAGTCCGAAGACGATCGCCTGACTGTGATTGTGAATTCCCTGCGACAACAATTATCTGCGGATTGGGGCATTTCGCATAAACAGACCGCGGGCGGGATTATTGGCAAACCCATCCCGGGCAGGGTTACCACCGGGGGTGGCGAAATTGTCGGATATCAGCGGATCGCCGATAAAAAATCTGGGTTTCCTGCTGTGTTTGCTAAACAGAGCGATGCCGACATCACCGCCACCATCCATGTTTATCCCCCATCCTGGCGTCGTGGCGCTGAGATCGCGTTCCATCTCGGCCTGTCTCTGAAGCGCGTTAGCGGCGACCGGAGCAGAAGAAAGGAAAAATAACGTGAAAATGACGGGACAGGCACTCGACGATCGTTTCATGATGAAAACCTGGTAAAGCATGACGAGTTAAGTATAGCCCTTGCTACCAGAAGTCAGTGTTAACGGATCCCGCGGCAATCAGTATCGGTTTCCTCGTTCGCCATGTAAGATAGCCGCTGGCGAGAGTGTTTACCGAGGACAAGCATGATGAAAACGGGACCGTTGAATGAAAGTGAACTGGAGTGGCTGGATGATGTACTGACCAAGTACAACACCGAACATGCCATTCTGGACGTGGCAGAACTGGATGGGCTGCTGACGGCTGTACTCAGTTCGCCACGTGAAATTGAGCCAGAGCAGTGGCTGGTTGCCGTATGGGGTGGGGCGCAATATGTGCCGCGCTGGTCCTCTGAAAAAGAGATGACGCGCTTTATGAATCTCGCTTTCCAGCATATGGCGGACACCGCTGACCGGCTGAATGATTTCCCGGAACAGTTTGAACCGCTGTTTGGTCTGCGCGAAATTGAAGGGCGTGAGATTACCATTGTGGAAGAGTGGTGCTTTGGCTACATGCGCGGCGTCGCGCTTTCCGACTGGTCTGCGTTACCTGACACCCTGAAACCGGCCCTGGATGCTATTGCGCTGCACGGCACAGAAGAGAATTTCGAGGTGGTTGAGAAACTGACTCCGGAAGCGTTTGAAGAGAGCGTTGACGCGATTCGCCTCGCGGCGCTGGATCTCCACGCGTACTGGATGGCGCACCCGCAGGAGACGCCGGTGCAGGTACCGGTGAAAGCGGAAGGGAAGGTGGGCCGTAACGATCCGTGTCCGTGTGGAAGCGGCAAAAAATACAAGCAGTGCTGTCTGCACTAGCACGAAGAGAAAAGGGGCATTAGCCCCTTTTCTATCCACTCGATAATATTATCCCACTTCGGGCAGTAGTCCCGCGGCTATCAAAAACTGCACGCCAATCACCCCAATGCCACACATAAACACCAGTGCTAAGGCGGGACGTCCGCCCCGCACGCGGTAGCCCGCCTGCGGATTCTGTTTGCGACTTTGCCATGCCAACAGTGAAGGAACGATCAGTGCCAGTACCGCCAGTGCGACGCCGGCATAGCCCAGCGCCATCACAAAACCTCGCGGATAGAAGAGGGCGAAGGCCAGCGGCGGCAGAAAGGTGATCGCACCCGTTTGTATCCGGCCAGACGTCGAATTACGGCGCTGAAACAGATCGGCCAGATAATCGAACAGCCCCAGCGCGACGCCGAGGAAGGAGGTCGCCAGCGCTAAGTCAGCAAAGAGATGCACCGCCAGTTCAACGTGCGGCGAGGCAACAACTTCCCGCAGCGCCTGGAGCAACCCGTTCAGACCGGCATGATTTGCCAGCAGTCCCATAAATGTTGTGGAATCGATACTGCCCAGCGTCGCCAACTGCCAGAAAATATAGGCCACTAACGGAATCGCGCTGCCGGTGATAAACACCCAACGTAGTTTGCGAATATTACCTTCCATGTAGCTCACGATGCTGGGAACGCTGCCGTGAAAGCCAAAAGAGGTAAAGATGACCGGGATAGCTGAAAGCGCCAGCCCCTGCTCAAGCGGCAGAGTCAGGAGATTGACTTTATGAATGTGCGGCATCAGCAGCGCCAGCATCACCACCAGGAAGATGATCTTGGCGCTGAACAGAAAACGGTTAAACAGATCGACCAGCGAGGTACCCACACAGACGACGCCGCCGGCAACAAAGGTGAACAGCAGGACGCCTGTGGTGGGCGACATCTGCGTCCCGCTCCAGTCGCTGATACTGGAGGCGAGCAATTCCCCCGCGCCGCTGATATAGGCTGCCGTCAGCGCGTACATCAGGAACATCATACTGAAGCCGGTTACCCACTGACCGTAGCGTCCGAGATAGCGTTTTGCCAGCGTGCCCAGTCCGGTATCCGCCGGGACGTGCTGATACACTTCAAGCAGCAACAGCGCGGTGTAGCACATCAACGCCCACAGCCCAATTAATAACGCAAAAGTGACGCCAAAACCGACCCCGGCGGCTGCCAAAGGCATCGCCAGCATCCCTGCGCCAATCGTGGTGCCCGCCACGATGAAAACACTTCCCAGAGTTCTATTCTTCACGCTTTACACTATCCCAGAGATAAATGACGGTTAGATCTGCGGCGCAGGGTAAGGCAAAACGTTATTTTCGTCAAATGACCGTTACATCGACCGTACAAAAATATTTACACTCTTGAGTGGCCGCAACCTGCGTTAGCGCAAAGCAGCGGATTCCGTATCGCCGTAGGCTACGCACTTTATTGAGGAGGAATGATGGATTCTGTACACGGTCACGAAGTGTTGAATATGATGATTGAGTCAGGCGAGCAATATTCTACGGCAAGCCTGGAAGCAGCGATTAAGACCCGGTTTGGTGAAACGGCGCGTTTTCATACCTGCTCAGCATCGGACATGACGGCGAGAGAACTGGTGGCATTTCTGGCGGCGAAAGGGAAGTTTATTGCTCAGGATGACGGTTTCTCTACGCATGAAAGCAAGATCTGCCGTCATTAAGAAAACGGTGAGGAATTTCCTCACCGTTTACGATTAATTTGCGGTATCGAGCGTCGACAGCTCTTTATCAATAAAATACAAACCTTCGCCGCTTTTCCCTGCCAGCGTTAATTTATCAATCACCGATTTAAACAATTTTTCTTCTTCATGCTGTTCGGCAACATACCATTGCAGGAAATTAAAGGTCGGATAGTCCTGGCTGGTCATGGCCGCATGCGCCAGCTCGTTAATTTTCTGGGTGATCAACTGTTCGTGTTCGTAGGTCACGCGGAATAATTCGTCCAGCGATCCATATTCGGCAAAAGGTGATGAAACGGTATTAATGCGTGGCAGGCTGCCGGTATCGGTCAGATAGTCGAACAGGCGCTGCATGTGGGTCATCTCTTCCTGGGCGTGGCGACGCAGGAACGCGGCGGCCCCTTCAAAGCTGTGGTAGCTGCACCAGGCACTCATCTGCTGATAGAGCAGGGAGGAATATAATTCCAGGTTCATTTGCTCATTCAGTTTGTCGATCATTTCTGTTTTCAGCATGACTTCGCTCCACGAAATTCATAAATATGTTGATGTGGCGTCACTATAATTTGTTATTTAAATATTTGCAAAAGGTAAAATAATAAATTTAATTATTAAAAATACGAATGGGAATAAAACGCATTTGCGCTATAAAATAATCAGCGTGCGATAAATCAGGCCAGTTAATACTGGCCCATAAATTAATAATAATGAGGCGTTGTTGGCGAAATGGCGACGCCCTGACACTGCCAGGAGAGTGTGATTTTGGTATTCATGCACAACGATCCGGCATAAACGCTACAGGTGCTTACGGGTTGACCGAAAGACCGGGCGCTGGCGTAGCCTAATTGTTGACATGCACGCGTGGCGGTACCCTGGGCGATATAGTCATCGGTATGGGCGTTTTGTAACATCGCCTGATCGTAACTCAACCGCACTACGCCGGTCGTCGTGCTGACATCACTCACCTGCGCCTGTCTGTTGATCGTACATCCCGTCAGGAGTATCAGTGAGAGGGCAATAAAAAGAGTCTTCATGGTATCGCTCTGAATGTTCGGTGATACGCTATCCTAATTCACGCATCGGCGTTTCAATGGCCTGAATAACTTATAAATCAGCAACGACTAATCCACACGACGGGAGAGACGGTTTGCGGTCAGTGGATGAAAATGTGAAACTGCTCATTATTTTTAAAACCATTTTTCACAAAATTTGAAAGTATGTTTGCTAAGTAGTACTGTGCGGTATCGTGATTGACTCAAGGCGGGACTTCCCGCATCGCATTCAGGAGAAGACAGAATGAAAATTGCACTGATGATGGAAAACAGCCAGGCGGGCAAAAACGCCATCATTCACCGTGAACTTAAAGCGGTTGCGGATGAAAAGGGCTTTCCGGTATTCAACGTCGGGATGAGCGACGAGAATGACCACCATCTGACCTACATCCATCTTGGCATCATGGCCAGCATTCTGCTGAATTCGAAAGCGGTTGATTTCGTCGTGACCGGTTGCGGTACGGGTCAGGGGGCGCTGATGTCGCTGAATATTCATCCGGGCGTGGTGTGCGGCTATTGCATCGATCCGGCGGATGCGTTCCTGTTTGCGCAAATTAACAACGGTAACGCATTGTCTCTGCCGTTTGCGAAAGGCTTTGGCTGGGGAGCGGAACTGAACGTGCGCTTTATCTTTGAAAAAGCCTTTACGGGCCGTAACGGTGAAGGTTATCCGCCAGAGCGTAAAGAACCACAGGTACGTAACGCCGGGATCCTCAATCAGGTCAAAGCGGCGGTCGTTAAAGACAACTATCTTGATACGCTGCGCGCGATCGATCCGGAGCTGGTGAAGACAGCGGTTTCCGGTCAACGTTTCCAGCAGTGCTTCTTTGAAAATGGTCAGAGTAAAGAGATTGAAGCGTTTGTTCGCGAAATCCTCGGCTGATTATTGCTGAAAAGCCGGATGGCGCAATGCGCTTCCGGCTTCACACATCACTGCCTTGCAGACACCGCGCTCCCCGCATTCTTCGTCAACCGTAAGGTATCCACCATGCCAATCAGGCAAATAAGCGCGATGGCCACAAATGCCAGACGGAAGCTGATGCCAGGAATTGCGCTCATCCCCAGCCATTCACTCACATTCGCGCCAATACGAATACCGATTGCACCCAGCGAAATCCCCAGTCCAACGGCCAGTTGTGTGGCGGTGCTGAACAAGGTATTGGCATAGCTCATCTGGGCGGAAGGAACGTCTGAAAAAGCCAGCGTGCTGATGCCGGTAAACTGAATCGAACGGAACACGCCGCCAAGATACAGCACCAGCAAAATAAGCCAGACGGGAGTGGTCGGAGTGATCAGCGCGCAGGCGAGCAGGGCCAGCACATTGAGCGCCCCGTTAATCAGCAGTAGCTTTTTAAAGCCGAGCCAGCGGATGAGCGGCGTGGTGGCGGGCTTAATAGTCAGATTGCCGACAAATACCGCCAGTACCAGCGAACCGGCCTGAAAGGCATTCATGCCAAATCCCACCTGAAACATGAGCGGCAGAAGAAAAGGCACGGCGCTGATAGAAGCCCGGAACAGCGAGCCTCCGTACATGGTGACGCGAAACGTTGGGACCTGCATGGCGTCGAGGCGAATCATTGGATAGCTGGCCCGCTTGAAATGGCGCAGAGAAAAGGCAAATGTCCCCACGCCAAGCGCCAGCAAGACTATCGTCAATCCGCCTTCGGGATGTTGTGCGCCCAGCAACTCCATCGCATAGACCAGGCTGACCATCGCAATAGCGGTGGCGATGAAACCAGGAAGATCGAAGGGACGCCGATCGTCATCGCGGATATTGGGAATAAATCGCAGCGCCAGTGCGATCGCCAGCAGGCCCAGGGGCACGTTAATAAAGAAGATCCAGCGCCAGTTGGCATAGCTGGTGATAAACCCGCCGAGCGGTGGGCCAATGATGGGGGCAACCAGTGCAGGCCAGGTTAAGGTGGCGATAGCCGTAATCAACTGATGCTTTGGCGTGGTGCGCAATACCGCTAAGCGACCAACCGGAACCATCAGTGCGCCACCCACGCCCTGCAGGATACGCATTGCCAGGAAGCCCTCCAGCGTCGTGGAAAGACCGCACAGTACTGATGCGAGGGTGAAAATGGCGAGGGCGAGCGTAAAGATTTTGCGTGCGCCAAAACGATCGGCTATCCAGCCGCTGGCCGGGATGAGAACCGCCAGGGTAATCAGATAGGCGCTGATACCAATGTTTAAATCAACCGCCGGAACACCGAAACTTTTGGCCATATCGGGCAGGGCGGTCGCGATCACCGTACCGTCAATAAACTCCATAAAAAATGCCCCTGCGATGAGCAGGGCGGCAGGGGAGATACCTCGCTTGCTTTCTATGATCCGATCTTCTTGCATGTTGTACTTGCCATTCAAAAAAAATTATAAAATTTTACCGGAACTGATAGTTACGTAGATGCTTGATTTACCAGCTAAACAGACATAAATGCAAAGGATATGTAAATTTAAAATAGTGATACTCATCACAAAACAGTTGATTTTTGTGATGGCGGTCATATTATGTGTGTATAGACGATAACACCTGCATAACAACATATCTGGAGTCATGCCATGAAACTGCGCAAAATCCTGAAAAGCATGTTTGAAAATTATTGCAAAACTTTCAAAGACGTACCGCCAGGCGCTATGTTCTGATGAAAAAACCTGCTTCGGCAGGTTTTTTTATGCCTGTCATTTGCGCGGGCAGGTCTGGCTATCGTTTTAGCGTCTGAATCGGTACTATGACGGCCTTTCAACACTATCAGGAACGCCTACTATGTCCCAACCGCTGAATGCCGATCAGGAACTGGTCTCTGACGTTGTCGCCTGTCAGCTCGTCATCAAACAAATACTCGATGTTCTCGACGTGATTGCGCCCGTCGAAGTTCGTGAAAAAATGACCAGCCAGCTGAAAAATATTGATTTTTCAACGCATCCCGCTGCTGCCGATCCCGTCACGTTACGCGCTATCCAGAAAGCGATCGCGCTGATTGAACTGAAATTCACGCCGCAGGGCGAAGCTCACTAAAATAAACCGTTGTTTTAGATTTTAGAAATACTTTTTGCGATACCTCCCCAAAGAGGGAGGCATCGGACTGAAAGGACTTTGCGAACTGGCCTGCTGGGGTGTGAAATGCAGGCCAATGACGGGGTCAATTAATGCTGTTGGTAATTGACCACGTTGAGTACGTGCTGATCGGTTTGTGCCGGGCAGAGGCCTGCGCGTTTGGCGCTACGCACTTCATCAAGAATTGTTTGCAACAACAGCCCATCTTGCTGCTGTTCTTTTTCCAGATCGTGGAGAAAATCGAGGGTTGGAGCATCATTCAGGGCTTCAGCTTCGTCAGTTAGCTGCGAAAGCGTGCTGGCGCGCTGTTCATAATCATCCATCGTTTTCTGAAACAGTTCTTCCAGCGAATGTAAATCCTCACCCGGTACGTCGATGGCCTTAACGACCGGATTTGCCCCGGCATTTTTCATGAAGTTAAACACGCGCATCATTTGGGTGACGTTACTCTGAGCCTGAGTACGTAAGAAAGTCGCAGTACCCATCAGACGGTGTTCAGAACACCACTCACTCAGATGGAGGTAGAGATTGGAAGCATAAAACTCAAGATTCATTTGATTGTTGAGTTTGTGAACCATTCCAACTGCAGCCATATCAATATCCTTATTTCCTGATAGAAGGGATGTGCAAAGCCAATATGCACAACTTACTGTTAGCAGAATAAATCCATTCTGCCGGTCCATTATGTGATCGAAGAGTCAATTTCGTTGCGAATCGAAAATAAGCATACCCTCATAAATGGAATAAGAAAATCCTTAAGTAGTATTGTTTATGTTTTTTTACATATTACTGAAGGTAATACATCAAGTAGCAGTTGGTAAACATAATGTGAAATTATATATCCCTTTGATTTTAAAGGGTCGATAATGAGTTATTGGTTTTGAAATAGTGTTTCAAGTCACAAAGCAGAATGATTTCACATGGTAATATAAGAATATTGATAATTTCGACCGTCCCTGCCGCGATAATAATCCTGAGAAACCGTTTTGGCTGAAATAACTCCGGTTTATCTCGTGCGGAAAATCAGGGCAGCGACATCATGTTTAATTATAACCGAATGATTAACTCGTCATTTTCGGTGTTATCAGTATGTAATAAATGAGGAACGGTGAATGAAAAAAGTGGCAGTCTTGCTGGCATCGGGTTTCGAAGAAGCGGAAGCGATCGTCACCATTGATATCTTGCGTCGTCTGAATATCGACGTTGACACACTGGCCTGTGCGGAATCTCGCGCCGTGGTGAGCTACCACGATGTTCCAATGGTGACCGATTACACCCTGGCGGGGAAGCGGGAGAGTTTGTATGACGCGGTGGTGCTGCCGGGTGGACCACAGGGGAGCGTGAACCTTGCGGCGAATCCACTGGTTGTCGAGTTTATCTCGCGCCATGATGCCGCCGGGAAATTAATTTGTCCCATTTGCTCAGCGGCCGCACGCGTATTAGGCGGCAACGGCTTACTGAAGGGGCGTCGTTACGTCTGTTCAGGCGATCTCTATGAAACGGTGGTCGACGGGATCTATGTCGATGCCCCTGTTGTGGAAGATGGTCATCTCCTGAGCGGTAAAGGATTAGGCCATATTTTTGATTTTGCCCTGACGCTTTCAGCCCGTTTATTAGGCGATGACAAACCGGTCCGCGATCACGCCGAGCATATCTATTATCCGTGGTAATCCGTTTGTTCCCGAATGCAGACGTATTCGGGAACAAGGATTTGTGAGCTGACCTTATGGATTAATGTGCTACCCCACTTTTCATTTGTCTGACAATTCCCCCCTTTCTTATGTCATTTCCCGCTGAATTTATGTACGCAATTACTGTAATTCTGCGGTGTGATGCCGCTCTCCTATGGAGAATCAATTTCCCGCTACAACTATTCCAGAACTGGCACTTATCACGAGTCTATTTGGTAATGCCTTGTTTTTCGTCTGAATTACACAAAGTCGTTGAATATTACCCTACATAAAATGACGCTAAAGCTGGAGTTAACCATGCACAAATTCACTAAAGCCCTGGCAGCCATCGGTCTGGCCGCCGTTATGTCACAATCCGCTATGGCAGAATCGATGAAGCTGGGTTTTCTGGTGAAACAACCGGAAGAACCCTGGTTCCAGACAGAGTGGAAATTTGCCGATAAAGCCGGGAAAGATCTGGGTTTTGAAGTCATTAAAATTGCAGTGCCGGACGGCGAGAAGACCCTGAATGCGATTGATAGCCTGGCGGCAAGTGGGGCGAAGGGGTTTGTTATTTGTACCCCGGACCCAAAACTGGGCTCCGCCATTGTTGCTAAAGCGCGCGGCTATGACATGAAAGTGATCGCCGTGGACGATCAGTTCGTTAACGCCAAAGGCAAACCGATGGATACGGTCCCGCTGGTGATGATGGCAGCGACCAAAATCGGCGAACGTCAGGGCCAGGAACTGTATAAAGAGATGCAGAAACGTGGCTGGGACGTTAAAGAGAGCGCGGTGATGGCGATTACGGCCAACGAACTGGATACCGCTCGTCGTCGTACTTCCGGCTCGATGGAAGCGCTGAAAGCCGCGGGCTTCCCGGAAAAACAGATCTACCAGGTTCCAACCAAATCTAACGATATCCCAGGCGCATTTGATGCCGCCAACTCCATGCTGGTTCAGCACCCTGAAGTGAAGCACTGGCTGATTGTCGGTATGAACGATAACACCGTGCTGGGCGGCGTGCGCGCCACCGAAGGCCAGGGCTTTAAAGCGGCGGACGTGATCGGCGTGGGTATCAACGGCGTGGATGCGGTGAGCGAACTGTCAAAAGCGCAGGCGACCGGTTTCTTCGGCTCACTGCTGCCAAGCCCGGACGTTCACGGTTATAAATCCAGTGAAATGCTCTACAACTGGGTAACCAAGGGCGCTGAGCCACCTGCATTCACCGAAGTGACTGACGTGGTGCTGATCACCCGCGACAACTTTAAAGAAGAGTTGGCGAAAAAAGGGTTAGGCGGCAAGTAATACGACAGCAAGTGAAAGGCCGGGTGGCATCGTTCATGCTGCCATCCGGCAACCGGTTAGAACGATACTGACTCACGGAGACGTTATGCAACAGTCTACCCCGTATCTCTCATTTCGCGGCATTGGTAAAACCTTCCCTGGCGTCAAAGCGCTTACGGATATCAGTTTTGACTGTTACGCCGGTCAGGTGCATGCGCTGATGGGTGAAAATGGCGCCGGGAAATCAACACTCTTAAAAATTCTCAGCGGTAACTATGCGCCAACCACGGGCTCTTTGGCGATTCGCGAGCAGGAAATGAGCTTCGCGGACACCACTGCCGCGCTGAATGCCGGCGTTGCCATTATTTATCAGGAATTGCATCTCGTGCCGGAGATGACCGTTGCCGAGAATATCTATCTCGGTCAGCTTCCGCACAAAGGCGGCATTGTGAACCGCACTCTGCTCAACTATGAAGCGGGTCTGCAACTTAAACATCTGGGGATGGATATCGACCCCGCAACCCCTCTGAAGTATCTCTCAATCGGTCAGTGGCAAATGGTGGAAATCGCCAAAGCGCTGGCGCGTAACGCCAAGATCATCGCCTTCGATGAACCAACCAGCTCGCTTTCCGCAAGGGAGATAGAGAACCTGTTCCGGGTGATCCGCGAGCTGCGTAAAGAAGGGCGGGTCATTTTGTATGTTTCGCACCGCATGGAGGAAATCTTCGCCCTCAGTGATGCGATTACCGTGTTTAAAGATGGCCGCTACGTGAAGACCTTTACCGATATGCAGCAGGTCAACCACGATGCGTTGGTGCAGGCAATGGTAGGGCGCGATCTGGGCGATATTTACGGCTGGCAGTCACGTCCCTATGGCGCAGAACGCCTGCGTCTGCATGAGGTAAAAGCGCCGGGCGTACGTACGCCCATTAGCCTCACGGTACGCAGCGGCGAAATTGTCGGGCTGTTTGGGCTGGTGGGGGCGGGTCGCAGTGAGTTGATGAAAGGCTTATTTGGCGGTACCCGCATCAGCGAAGGGCAGGTGTATATCGACGAAAAACCGATTGATATCCGCAAGCCGGCAAATGCCATCGCGGCAGGAATGATGCTGTGTCCGGAAGACCGAAAAGCGGAGGGGATCATCCCGGTGCATTCGGTTCGCGACAACATCAACATCAGCGCCCGGCGTAAGCATGTGCTGGGCGGATGCGTGATCAACAACGGATGGGAGGAGACCAATGCCGACCATCACATTCGATCGCTGAATATCAAAACCCCCGGTGCCGAACAGCTAATCATGAACCTCTCCGGCGGCAACCAGCAGAAGGCTATTCTTGGTCGCTGGCTGTCGGAAGAGATGAAGGTGATTTTGCTCGACGAACCGACGCGTGGGATTGACGTTGGCGCGAAGCACGAAATTTATAACGTTATTTATGCCCTGGCCGCGCGCGGCGTTGCCGTGCTGTTCGCCTCCAGTGACCTGCCGGAAGTCCTCGGCGTGGCTGACCGCATTGTGGTGATGCGGGAAGGCGAGATCGCCGGGGAATTACTTCACGAACAGGCGGATGAGCGCCAGGCGCTGAGCCTCGCTATGCCTAAAGTCAGCCAGGCTGTCGCCTGAGAAAGGAGAGAATGATGTCTTCCGTAACTACTTCCGGATCGGGCGCGCCAAAGTCGCCGTCACCTTTTAGCCTCGGACGTATCTGGGACCAGTACGGCATGCTGGTGGTATTTGCCGTCCTGTTCCTGGCCTGCGCCATTTTTGTGCCAAACTTCGCGACATTCATCAATATGAAAGGGCTGGGGCTGGCGATCTCCATGTCGGGCATGGTGGCCTGCGGCATGTTGTTTTGCCTGGCGTCAGGGGATTTCGACCTGTCCGTGGCGTCGGTGATTGCCTGCGCCGGGGTGACCACAGCGGTGGTCATCAATATGACCGAAAGCCTGTGGATCGGCGTGGGGGCGGGCCTGTTGCTGGGGGTGCTGTGCGGACTGGTCAACGGCTTCGTGATTGCACAACTGAAGATCAACGCCCTGATCACCACGCTGGCAACGATGCAAATCGTCCGCGGCCTGGCGTATATCATTTCTGACGGTAAAGCGGTGGGGATTGAAGACGAGCGCTTCTTTACTCTCGGTTACGCCAACTGGTTCGGCTTACCGGCCCCGATCTGGCTCACGGTGGGCTGCCTGATCATCTTTGGCTTGCTGTTAAACAAAACCACCTTCGGGCGCAACACGCTGGCAATTGGGGGCAACGAAGAAGCGGCGCGTCTGGCAGGGGTTCCGGTGGTGCGCACGAAGATCATTATTTTCGTGCTCTCCGGTCTGGTCTCTGCGGCAGCCGGGATTATCCTCGCTTCGCGTATGACAAGCGGACAGCCGATGACCTCCATTGGCTATGAGCTGATTGTCATCTCTGCCTGTGTGTTAGGCGGCGTTTCCCTGAAGGGCGGCATCGGAAAAATCTCATATGTGGTGGCGGGCGTCCTGATCCTGGGTACCGTTGAGAATGCGATGAACCTGTTGAACATTTCGCCTTTCGCCCAGTACGTCGTGCGCGGTCTGATCCTGCTGGCAGCGGTGATCTTCGACCGTTACAAACAAAAAGCGAAACGTACAATCTGATAAAAAAACGTCCAACTTTTTAGTCTAGTTCCTCTCCTTTGCCAGCCGCTACCCCGGCTGGCAATTGTCTTTCCAAATGGCGAGCATTGTCACACTGTCTATACTTATCGTTGCTTATGAGGCGCGATCCGCGCGTCTCAGACATGACAATAAGGAGGAGTACCGGGTGGCAGAACCGTTAACCGTAACCCCTGAACAGTCCGCGCACTATGCTTATTTTTTTGATCTCGATGGAACCCTTGCAGAGCTCAAGCCGCATCCAGACCAGGTGGTGATTCCTCCCACGATCCTTCAGATGCTCCATCATCTTGCAGAATGCAACGCAGGGGCTCTGGCATTGATTTCAGGGCGCTCAATGGTTGAACTTGATGCGTTGGCTAACCCATGGCGCTTTCCACTGGCAGGCGTGCATGGGGCTGAACGCCGTGACATCAATGGGAAAATGCATATCGTACATCTCCCTTCGGCAATCGAACGCGATATCAGCGTGCAGTTACATACGGCGCTGAGGCATCTGCCAGGAACGGAGATTGAGACCAAAGGAATGGCGTTTGCGCTGCATTACCGACAGGCACCCGAGCATGAGGCCGCGCTACAGGCGCTGGCGCTGCGTATCACGCAAACCTGGCCGCAGCTTGCGCTTCAGCAAGGGAAGTGTGTTGTCGAAATTAAACCGAAAGGCACCAACAAAGGTGAAGCCATAGCCGCGTTTATGCAGGAAGCACCGTTTGCCGGGCGGGTCCCTGTTTTCCTGGGGGACGATCTGACCGATGAGACGGGGTTTCGTGTGGTGAACAAGGCGGGTGGTATTTCAGTGAAGGTAGGAGAGGGGGAGACGCAGGCACAATGGCGATTAGCCGGGGTGCCAGATGTCTGGCGCTGGCTGGAGTCTGTTTACGCTGCACAACAAGAAAAAAACACGAATGACAGGAGAAATGGCAATGAGTCGTTTAGTCGTAGTATCTAATCGAATAGCGCCTCCGGATAACAAAACCAGTGCAGGCGGTCTCGCCGTTGGGATACTGGGGGCGTTGAAAGCGGCAGGGGGGCTTTGGTTCGGTTGGAGTGGCGAACTGGGTAACGAGGATGAGCCATTAAAAAAGATCGCCCGGGGCAACATCACCTGGGCGTCGTTTAACCTGAGCGAAAAGGATCACGAAGAGTATTACAACCAGTTCTCTAATGCGGTGTTATGGCCGGCCTTTCACTACCGGCTAGACCTGGTAAACTTTCAGCGTACTGCCTGGGAAGGCTACCAGCGTGTGAATGCGCAACTGGCAGACAAACTCCTGCCGCTGCTGAAAGACGATGATATCCTCTGGATCCATGATTATCACCTGCTACCGTTTGCCAGCGAACTGCGCAAGCGTGGCGTGAACAACCGGGTCGGTTTCTTCCTGCATATTCCCTTTCCCACGCCGGAGATTTTTAATGCGCTGCCGTCGTCAGAAATCCTCCTTGAGCAGATGTGCGATTTTGATCTGCTGGGTTTTCAAACTGAAAACGACCGCCAGGCTTTCCTCGACAGTCTCTCCAGTCTGACAAGAGTCAGTTCCTGCGATACGCAGAACCACACGGCATGGGGGAAACACTTTCACACGGCGGTCTATCCTATCGGTATTGAACCGAAGGAGATTGCCCGCCAGGCGTCGGGACCATTACCACCCAAACTGGCTCAGTTAAAGGCCGAGTTAAAGAACCTGAAGAATATTTTTTCCGTTGAGCGACTCGATTACTCAAAAGGGCTTCCGGAGCGTTTTCAGGCCTATGAGGCGCTGCTGGAGAAATTCCCTCAGCATCATGGAAAAATCCGTTATACGCAGATTGCGCCCACTTCACGTGGCGATGTGCAGGCATACCAGGACATCCGTCATCAGCTTGAGACGGAAGCTGGACGCATTAACGGCAAATATGGGCAATTAGGCTGGACGCCGCTGTTTTATCTTAACCAGCATTTTGAACGTAAACTGTTGATGAAAGTGTTCCGTGCGTCGGATGTGGGACTGGTCACGCCACTGCGCGACGGTATGAATCTGGTGGCGAAGGAGTTCGTTGCCGCCCAGGATCCCGCCAATCCAGGCGTTCTGGTGCTGTCGCAGTTCGCTGGCGCGGCGAATGAGCTGACCTCCGCGCTGCTCGTCAATCCTTACGATCGCGATGAAGTGGCGGCAGCGCTGGATCGCGCACTCACTATGCCGCTGGCCGAGCGTATTTCACGTCATGCTGAGATGCTGGAAGTGATTATGAAAAACGACATCAATCACTGGCAGGAGCATTTTATCCGCGATCTAAAGACTATCATCCCTCGCAGTGCTGAAACTCTTCAGTCACGCAAAGTCGCGACCTTTCCGAAGCTGGCCTGAATGACGTTTTAAGATTAATCACCTTCAAGCGGGACCAGCAGGACGTCCACCAGGCTTGAGCTCACCACACTTTTCGCCGAGCAGGACGCTCGCGAAAAGAAGCTATGGTTATGGTTGCCGCAGATGACCAGATCCACATCGTGCTTGCGGCACACGTCCAGAATATGTTCGCTTAACTCGCCGTAGGTAATGAAGGTCTGTTCTATCGGGTAACCAGCATCTTTCCCCAATTTTTCAAGAAAATCATTTGTTTCTTCATGCATCACCGCACGTAAATCTTCCAGCATAGGGGCGGCAAATTGGTTGTATAACTCAGGGTCAGAGGCGAGGGTGATAAGGCTTATCCGGGCGTTGACGGGACGGGCAATGGAGACGGCTTTTGCCAGGAGTTGTTGGCTTTCCGGGGTCACAGCCACGGCAACAAGAATGTGGGTGTAGCTCATAACTCGCTCCTTATTGCAAGAATATGAGGTGGTTCTTCAGCATTACTCCGATTCGCTTACAACTGCAATGCTTCAATATGACAATAATGTGAAGACTATCATAATTATTCATTAATATTCCTTATAAGTGGATCTAAGGAATAACCAAAAGTGTTAACCAAATCGATTGACTTAAATTAAATCACGGACTCAATCAATATTCGGTTTAACCAATTCATATTAGTGATTAATCGCAATGCAATCATAAGTACAGTATGTTGATTAAAAAATAGTAACAGTTAACGTGTTGTTTGTAAAGGATAAAAAATATTTTTCGTTCGGGTTGAGATAAATTCACCTGAATTATTTCCGTTAAGTGACTTTCACTGCCGTGATGTAATATCTTCTACCGCGTCAGACGCCCGATTTAATACTCGTGAGAATAAAAAGGAGTTTCACTGGTTAATTTACCAGCAAAATAAAAGCTCAACTGATGGATTTATGTTAACGATTAAGTTAATTTATGTGATGTGTATCACATATTTTCCAAATTCGCAGCGTGGCTTTGTTGTATGTCTCGGGTGTCACGAGTACAGTTGCGTCGAATTAGGAAAAATCTTAGGCATTTGTAAGAAATCATGTGCTCGCGTTACAACCTGGCAAGGGACCAGCGTGACGCGTGTGTTCATGTTTTAGCGCCTGAGTAAAAGGTATGTGTTTGACCTATTTGCTTTTTTTACCGGGAATTCCCGGCGACATCACGGGGTGCGGTTTTACCGCATAAAAATAAAAGTTGGTTATTCTGGATGGGAATAATGCATACATCCGAGTTGCTGAAACACATTTATGACATCAACTTGTCATATTTACTCCTTGCACAGCGTCTAATCGTTCAGGACAAAGCGTCCGCTATGTTTCGTCTCGGGATCAATGAGGAAATGGCGGTCTCACTGGGGGCGCTGACCCTTCCACAAATGGTAAAACTGGCAGAAACGAATCAGCTTGTGTGTCATTTCCGTTTCGACAGTCATCAAACCATTACTCGTCTGACTCAGGATTCCAGAGTGGACGATCTCCAGCAAATTCATACCGGTATCATGCTGTCCACTCGTCTGTTAAGTGATGTCAATCAGGCTGATGAAACCGCGCGTAAGAAAAGGGCCTGATGATGAGTGAAAAAAGCATTGTTCAGGAAGCTCGTGATATCCAGTTAGCGATGGAATTGATCACACTGGGTGCCCGTTTGCAAATGCTGGAAAGCGAAACGCAGTTAAGTCGCGGTCGCCTCATCAAGCTCTACAAAGAACTTCGTGGCAGTCCGCCGCCGAAAGGTATGCTGCCGTTTTCCACTGACTGGTTTATGACCTGGGAGCAAAATATTCATGCTTCCATGTTCTGTAATGCCTGGCAGTTCTTGCTAAAAACGGGTCTGTGCAGTGGCGTTGATGCCGTGATTAAGGCGTATCGGCTGTACCTCGAGCAGTGTCCGCAGGGTGAACAGGGACCACTGCTGGCGTTGACTCGTGCGTGGACGCTGGTGCGTTTTGTCGAAAGTGGACTGCTTCAGTTATCGAGCTGCAACTGCTGTGGCGGTAATTTCATTACCCATGCTCACCAACCTGCGGGTAGTTTTGCCTGCAGTTTATGCCAGCCGCCTTCCCGTGCGGTAAAAAGACGTAAACTTTCCCAGGATGCTGCCGATATTATTCCACAACTGCTGGATGAACAGATCGAACAGGCTGTTTAACCGATACGGTGTGGTCGGAACACTCCAGCAGCGGTAAGCAATTACCGCTGCTTTTTTTTGCCTCGCCGACGTGTTAACGCCCCGACTGTACGTCCTGTCATAGTCAACAGCGGAAGGATGATGTCGTGCTTATCTTATTAGGTTACCTGGTGGTTATTGGTACAGTTTTCGGTGGTTACATGATGACCGGCGGAAACCTGGGGGCACTCTATCAACCGGCTGAATTTGTCATCATCGGTGGCGCGGGAATAGGGGCATTTATCGTGGGCAACAACGGTAAAGCCATCAAGGGGACGCTGAAAGCGTTGCCGTTACTGTTTCGCCGTTCGAAATACACCAAAGCGATGTATATGGATCTGCTGGCGCTGCTCTATCGCCTGATGGCCAAGTCTCGTCAGCAGGGAATGTTCTCGCTTGAGCGCGATATCGAGAACCCAAAAGAGAGTGAGATTTTTGCCAGCTACCCGCGTATCCTGGCCGATTCGGTGATGCTGGAGTTCATCGTCGATTACCTGCGCCTGATCATCAGCGGCAACATGAATACCTTCGAAATTGAAGCGCTGATGGACGAAGAGATTGAAACGCATGAAAGCGAATCGGAAGTGCCGGCCAACAGCCTGGCCCTGATGGGGGATTCACTGCCGGCGTTTGGTATCGTTGCCGCGGTAATGGGTGTGGTACATGCGCTTGCGTCAGCGGACCGACCCGCCGCAGAGCTCGGTTCACTGATTGCCCACGCGATGGTAGGGACATTCCTCGGCATTCTGCTGGCCTACGGTTTTATTTCGCCGCTCGCCAGCGTCCTGCGCCAGAAGAGTGCGGAAACCAGCAAAATGATGCAGTGCGTGAAGATCACATTACTGTCGAATCTGAACGGTTACGCCCCGCCGATCGCCGTTGAGTTTGGACGTAAAACACTGTATTCCAGCGAACGTCCGTCGTTCATTGAACTGGAAGAGCATGTTCGCGCAGTGAAAAATCCGAATCCGCAACAGACGACGACTGAGGGCGCATGAAGAATCGGTCTCATCCTATCGTCGTCGTTAAACGGCGCAAACATAAGGGACATGGCGGCGGCGCACACGGATCGTGGAAGATTGCTTACGCTGACTTTATGACCGCCATGATGGCCTTTTTTCTGGTGATGTGGCTCATTTCTATCTCCAGCCCTAAAGAACTGATTCAGATTGCCGAATATTTCCGTACCCCGCTGGCAACGGCGGTGACGGGAGGGAATCGAATTTCCAACAGCCAGAGTCCGATTCCCGGCGGTGGCGACGACTTCACTCAGCAACAGGGTGAAGTGAACAAGCAGCCGAACATTGATGAACTGAAAAAACGTATGGAACAAAATCGCCTGAGCAAGCTGCGCGGCGACCTCGATCAGCTCATCGAATCGGATCCTAAACTGCGGGCGTTGCGTCCTCACCTGAAGATTGACCTGGTGCAGGAAGGGCTGCGTATTCAGATTATCGACAGCCAGAATCGCCCGATGTTTAAGACCGGCAGCGCCGAGGTTGAGCCGTACATGCGTGACATCCTGCGGGCGATCGCGCCAGTGCTGAATGGTATTCCAAACCGTATCAGCTTGTCCGGGCATACCGACGATTTCCCTTACGCGAGCGGTGAAAAGGGCTACAGCAACTGGGAACTTTCTGCCGATCGCGCCAATGCGTCGCGGCGCGAACTGGTGCAGGGCGGTCTGGATGACGGAAAAGTATTACGGGTGGTCGGCATGGCCGCCACGATGCGCATGAGCGATCGCGGTCCGGATGATGCCATCAATCGCCGAATCAGTCTGTTGGTGCTGAACAAACAGTCCGAGCAGGCCATTTTGCATGAAAACGCTGAAAGCCAGAACGAGCCGGTAAGTGTATTACAACAGCCTGAGGCCAGTCCGCAGGTAAGCGTTCCCACATCGCCACCAGCCAATCCGAGGTGATAGCGTGAGCATGGATATAAGCGATTTTTATCAGACTTTTTTTGATGAAGCTGACGAGTTGTTGGCTGACATGGAGCAACATCTGCTCGATCTGGTGCCCGAGGCGCCGGATTCCGAGCAACTGAATGCCATATTTCGTGCAGCGCACTCCATCAAAGGGGGAGCCGGCACTTTCGGCTTTACCATTTTGCAGGAAACCACCCATCTGATGGAGAACCTGCTGGATGAAGCGCGTCGCGGTGAGATGCAGCTCAATACCGCCATTATCAACCTGTTTTTGGAAACGAAAGATATTATGCAGGAACAGCTCGATGCCTATAAAAGTTCGGAAGAACCGGACGCCGCCAGCTTCGAATACATCTGCACGGCATTACGCCAGTTAGCGCTGGAAGCGAAAGGTGAAACCGCGCCGGCGGTGGTGGCAAATGCCCGACTGAGCGTGGTCGACAACACGACGCCTGAAGAGGTTGTTGCAGCCCAGGAAGAGAAGTTGCGCATTGTTCTCTCGCGCCTGAAGGCCAATGAAGTGGCGCTGCTGGAAGAAGAACTGGGCAATCTGACCACCTTATCTGATGTGGTCAAAGGCGCAGACAGCCTTGCGGCAACGCTTGACGGCGACATTGCAGAAGACGACGTTATCGCCGTGCTGTGCTTTGTGATTGAAGCCGATCAGATTGCCTTTGAGAAAGTGGTAACCGCGACGGCACCTGTGGTGCAGGCGGAAGTGGCTGACCCGGTTGCCGTCGAACAATCTGTCGTCGCGGTTCCTGCGGTGAGCGCGGTTGCGGGTGAAGCGCAAACCGGACGCGCAGAGCGGGAAAAACCGGCGCGCGCGAGTGAATCCACCAGCATTCGTGTAGCGGTGGAGAAGGTCGATCAGCTTATCAACCTGGTCGGTGAACTGGTGATCACCCAGTCAATGCTGGCTCAGCGTTCGAATGAACTCGACCCGGTGAATCACGGCGATCTCATCACCAGCATGGGTCAGTTACAACGTAACGCCCGCGATCTGCAGGAATCGGTGATGTCGATTCGCATGATGCCGATGGAGTACGTGTTCAGTCGTTTCCCGCGTCTGGTACGCGATCTGGCGGGCAAACTCGGCAAGCAGGTTGAACTGACGCTGGTCGGCAGCTCGACAGAACTCGACAAGAGCCTGATTGAACGCATCATCGATCCGTTAACACACCTGGTGCGTAACAGCCTCGACCACGGTATCGAACTGCCGGAAAAACGCATGGAATCCGGTAAGAATGTGGTGGGTAATCTGATCCTGTCGGCGGAGCATCAGGGCGGTAATATCTGCATCGAAGTGACCGATGACGGGGCCGGACTGAACCGTGAACGCATTCTGGCGAAGGCCATTTCCCAGGGGATGGCGGTCAATGAAAACATGACCGATGACGAAGTGGGAATGCTGATTTTTGCTCCTGGCTTCTCGACCGCTGAGCAGGTTACCGACGTTTCCGGACGCGGCGTGGGCATGGACGTGGTGAAACGTAACATCCAGGAGATGGGCGGCCATGTTGAAATCCAGTCGAAACAGGGAACCGGCACCACCATCCGCATTTTGCTGCCGCTGACGCTGGCTATCCTCGACGGTATGTCCGTCCGCGTGGCCGACGAAGTCTTTATTCTGCCGCTGAATGCGGTGATGGAATCCCTGCAGCCGCGTGACGATGATCTGCACCCGTTAGCCGGGGGCGAGCGCGTGCTGGAAGTGCGCGGCGAATATTTGCCGCTGGTTGAGTTGTGGAAAGTCTTCGAAGTGGAAGGGGCAAAAACCGAGGCCACCCAGGGCATCGTGGTGATCCTGCAAAGCGGCGGTCGCCGTTACGCACTGCTGGTGGATCAGTTGATTGGTCAGCACCAGGTGGTGGTAAAAAACCTGGAGAGCAATTATCGCAAAGTGCCGGGTATCTCAGCCGCCACGATTCTGGGCGATG
Organism: Citrobacter sp. Ct235; assembly: GCF_030332305.1. NCBI lineage: Bacteria > Pseudomonadati > Pseudomonadota > Gammaproteobacteria > Enterobacterales > Enterobacteriaceae > Citrobacter > Citrobacter sp. Ct235. Next base: position 1,144,143 of record NZ_JAOWIC010000049.1, on the reverse strand, counting down.
GCAGCGTCGCGCTGATTGTGGATGTCTCCGCCCTGCAGGGTTTAAATCGCGAACAACGTATGGCGATCACCGCCGCCTGATTGAGTGAGAAAGGGTAAAATATGACCGGTATGACAAATGTAAGCAAACTGGCCGGCGAGCCGTCAGGTCAGGAATTCCTGGTGTTTACGCTGGGAGATGAAGAATACGGCATCGACATCCTGAAAGTGCAGGAGATCCGTGGTTACGATCAGGTCACGCGCATTGCCAACACGCCTTCCTTTATCAAAGGGGTAACGAACCTGCGCGGCGTGATTGTGCCGATTGTCGATTTGCGCGTGAAGTTCTGCCAGGGTGATGTCGACTATAACGATAACACCGTGGTGATTGTGCTTAATCTGGGACAGCGCGTGGTGGGGATTGTGGTGGATGGCGTGTCTGATGTGCTGTCACTGACCGCGGAGCAAATCCGCCCGGCACCGGAATTTGCCGTGACCCTGTCGACGGAATATCTGACCGGACTTGGCGCGCTGGGCGACCGGATGCTGATCCTGGTGAACATTGAGAAACTGTTGAACAGTGACGAAATGGCGCTGTTGGATATGGCCGCTTCTCACGTTGCATAAACTGACCGCCGGATGGCGCTATGCTTATCCGGCCTACAGTTTGAATGTGTTGTAGGCCGGATAAGGTGTTTACACCGCCATCCGGCAATTACCGCCTCCGTTATGCTTCGACCTTCTGCGACACTTCTTCCTCATCACGCTCTTCCAGCAAACCTTCATTTTGCGCCAGCATCGCCGTGGCAATACCGTTACCTAACACGTTAATAGCGGAACGGCCCATGTCGAGAAAATGGTCGATACCCATCAGCAGCAAAATCCCGGCGACCGGAATATTGAAGCTCGGAATCGTTGCCGCCAGCACGACCAACGCGGAGCGCGGGACGCCGGCAATGCCCTTTGACGCCAGCATCAGCGTGAGCATCAGGACGCTGATCTCGGCAAACGACAGGTGGATATTGTAGGCCTGAGCGATAAACATCGAGGCAAAAGAGCAGTAGACCATTGAGCCGACCAGGTTGAAGGAGTAGCCAATGGGGAGCACGAAAGAGACGATGTTGCGCGAGCAGCCAAACGTTGTGAGTTGCTCCAGCGTTTTCGGATAGGCCGCTTCTGAACTGCTGGTGGTAAAGGCTACCAGCACCGGATCCTTGAGCATACTGACCAGGCGAAACACCTCTTTCTTCAGTACCAGATACCCCACCGCCAGCAATACCAGACAGGTCATCAGAATGGCAACGTAATAGCCGCCAATGAACGAGGCGTAGTTGAGCAAAATACCCAACCCTTCGGTGGCGATCACCGAGGAGATGGCGGCAAAAATCGCCAGCGGCGCGACGTACATCACGTAGCCGGTCACTTTCAGCATGATGTGGGACACCACGTCCAGCGCGGCTACCAGCGGGGCATTGAATTTTTCGCCCAGCGACGCGCCGCCAATCCCGAAAAACATTGAGAACACCACAATCTGCAAAATTTCGTTATTGGCCATCGCGCCGACAATGCTGGTGGGAATAGTATGCGACAGGAAGCCTTTCAGGCTCATTCCGCCTACGGCGAGGCCGGTATCGACCGCTTCTTTCGGGATAGCCAGATTGAGTCCGCTGCCGGGTTGTTCCAGGGTAACAATAAACAGGCCCACCAGAATGGAGAGGATGGAGGAGCTAATGAACCAGATCATCGCTTTGCCGCCTACACGCCCAATGGTGGACGTTTCGCCAAGACGCATAATGCCCACGGTCAGGGTGCTGAACACCAGAGGGGCGATGACCATTTTAATCAGACGTAAGAAGATGTCGGTGAGAAGCGTGATGTTATCCGACCAGGCGACAATAACGCTTTCGGATGTATACGAGTGAATAACCGCACCTGACAGAATGCCTGCCAGCATGAAAATCACGATAAATATCGTGAGCTTATTTGCATTTGCCACTAAAAATCCCTCGGGCTGAATTTAACCATTTGTTATCAGCGATATATACGTTTTGTGTATTTAATGCCGCTGAATCATTTCTTACCTAACCTGGAGTAATCCGCCGAGGGTTACAACTATTTTTTATTATTTACTCATTTTGTTGTGTTCTAACGAGGGCGATTTTGTGAACTGGATCGCATAAGAAGGAATATATCCTCTCAAATAACGAGGAAAACAGAATGCTAACGATGTTAATTAATTGATATGTAATCGCTTTCTACATCAATCGCCCGTTCGTAGGGCGAAGCCTGACGGCAGTGGTCGTTTTCTCATCACGGCGGAGATAAACCACAAATGGGGCTGAAGGTGCAAATGCGCTATTCACTGCCGCTGTTTGTCTACGGCCAGGGAATTCAGACCTGGCTGCAGGGGGAGCACCATGCGCGGGTGGATACCGCGAAACTGCACTGGCGAGTGGTGCGCGCCGACGGACTGCCCCAACTGGTAGTGCGTAATGACAACAATGTGCACGTCCGGTTAAGCAAAGTGATGTTGCGTCAGGGCGGTGCGCAGCACACGATGGCGCAAGGCTTGCTGGGGTACGTTCTGCCGGGCAGCACTCGTCGCTGGCCGCTTCCCGCCGGAGCCACCCATCCAAACAACGTTAGCGCGGCAATCAACGCACAGGGTGGCAAATGGTTGTCTGGTCCCGCCCACTAAGCGGCTTACTGATGACGACCTTTCTTATCACCAGCGGAATTTGTCGTGCGGAGTCGGGGGATGATGCGCTTCCCGCCGCCGCCCGATGCCCGCGCTATCAATCAGCAAGCGGTTTTGTAGCCACTCGCAAAACGGCGACAGCCAGGCCTCCATCTGGCACGAGTTGCGCTTTTTTAACGATGTGGGTTCGCTCTCGTCAACGGGCTACGTGCAGCACATTCTGGCCGGGGATGGCGATCGGCACGGAGCGCTGGACCAGCAGCGCCTCATCCTCCACCAGCAGCGATGGTCTGCTGCGAACCTACAACTACACCGCCGTCGTGTTACCCAGCCAATCCACGCCTCCCGCCGGGACTTACACCGACACGGTGGTGGTGGATATCGCCTTCTGAGCTGGATTTCCCTTTCGCAAACGTAAAGTTCTTATCCTGGGTGCCGATAACGTTGATAACTCGTTTTCAGGAAGGTGCCTTATGTTTAACCGTATCCGCGTTGTCACAATGCTGATGATGGTGCTGGGGGTTTTCGCACTGCTACAGCTTGTATCTGGTGGTTTGCTGTTTTCGTCTTTGCAGCAGAATCAAAAAAGTTTTGTTATTTCTAACGATCTACGCCAACAGCAAAGTGAACTGACTTCGACATGGGATCTGATGCTGCAAACGCGTATCAACCTCAGCCGTTCATCAGCACGCATGATGATGGATGCGAACAACCAGCAGAGCAGCGCAAAAACTGACCTGTTGAAGGGCGCGAAAGCGTCGCTCGCCCAGGCGGCGGAGCATTACGGCAGGTTTAAATCGTTTGCCCCTCTACCGGAAATGGCGGAGGTCAGCAGCGATGTGGACGAAAAATACCAGAAGTATTTCGCCGGTTTAACTGAACTGGTGCAGTTCCTTGAAAACGGCAACATGGATGCATTTTTCGCACAGCCCACGCAGGGCATGCAAAACGGCCTCGGCGACGCGAAGAGCAAGTACGCCAGCGTCAGCGAAAAACTCTATCTCCAGGCGTTTGATGAAAGCGCGCGCGATTACCAGTTTGCGAAGTGGCAACTCGCCATCCTGGCGGTGGTGCTGGTGCTGATCCTGGTGGTGGTGTGGTACGGCATTCGTCAAACGCTGCTCAACCCGCTTGCCCGGGTCATCGCTCATATTCGTGAAATCGCAGGCGGAAACCTGACTAATACCCTGACCTTCGCCGGACGTAATGAGATTGGTGAACTGGCCAGCAGCGTCGATCACATGCAGCGCTCGCTGGTGGAGACCGTGACGCAGGTGCGCGAAGGATCGGATGCTATTTACTCCGGCACGACGGAAATTGCCACCGGCAACACCGATCTCTCATCGCGAACCGAGCAACAGGCGTCGGCGCTGGAAGAAACGGCTGCCAGCATGGAAGAGTTGACCGCGACGGTGAAACAGAACGCCGATAATGCCCGTCAGGCGTCACAACTGGCGCAGAGCGCGTCGGAAACCGCGCAGCACGGCGGCAAAGTCGTGGATAACGTCGTCAAAACGATGCACGAAATTGCCGGCAGCTCGAAGAAGATTGCCGACATCATCAGCGTCATCGACGGTATTGCTTTCCAGACCAATATCCTGGCGCTGAACGCGGCGGTGGAAGCCGCGCGGGCAGGAGAGCAGGGGCGTGGGTTTGCGGTGGTGGCGGGCGAAGTACGTAACCTGGCCAGTCGCAGTGCGCAGGCGGCAAAAGAGATCAAAGCGCTGATTGAAGATTCTGTTTCGCGCGTGGATACCGGCTCCGTGCTGGTCGAGAGCGCGGGCGAGACCATGAACGATATCGTCAATGCGGTGACCCGCGTGACCGACATTATGGGCGAAATCGCCTCGGCCTCAGATGAACAAAGTCGTGGCATCGATCAGGTGGCGCTGGCGGTTTCTGAAATGGACCGCGTGACGCAGCAAAACGCCTCGCTGGTGCAGGAATCTGCTGCCGCTGCCGCCGCGCTGGAAGAACAGGCCAGCCGTCTGACGATGGCGGTGTCTGCATTTCGTCTTGCCGCGCGTCCCTTCGCGGTAAAAACCAAAGAAGAACGGACTTCTGCGGACGTGTCACGCACGGCGCAGAAGCCCTCGTTAAGCATGGAGCATGATACTAACTGGGAAACATTTTGACCGAACTTTAACACTGCGGCCGTTGCCGCCTGATGGGAGCGTTGATGTTTAATCGTATTCGAATCTCGACCACGCTGTTTTTGATTTTGATCCTCTGTGGTGTATTGCAGATCGGCAGTAATGGCTTGTCTTTCTGGGCATTTCGGGACGGTTTTCAGAGCCTGAATCAGGTCGAGCAGAGTAATCAGCAACGCGCGGCGCTGGCACAAACGCGCGCCGTTTTATTACAGGCGAGTACCGCTCTGAACAAGGCCGGGACGTTAACGGCGCTGAGCTATCCGCCCGATGACATCAAAAGTCTGATGGTTATCGCGCGCGAAAGTCTGGCGCAATCCGGCACGCTGTTTAACAGCTTCAGGGCGATAGAGGTGAATACCCAGGAGGGGAAAGCCTTGCAGGACGCAACGGAGAAAAGCTTCACCCAGTGGCACAGCGATCTGGAGCATCAGGCCACCTGGCTTGAGAACAACCAGCTGTCAGACTTCCTGACCGCGCCGGTGCAGGCTTCGCAGGACGCCTTTGACGTTAACTTTAACGCCTGGCAGCAGAACATTAATCATGTGCTGGTGGTGGCGGGGCAACAGAGCAAGAACAACTATCACATGTCGGCGGCGATCTTTATCAGCATGGTGATTATTGCTGCACTGTTAACCACCGGGGCACTGTTCTGGTCACGTAAAATGATCGTCCAGCCGCTGGCGATTATCGGCAGTCATTTTGACAGCATTGCCGACGGTAACCTGGCGCGTCCGATCGCGGTCTACGGGCGTAATGAGATTTCGGCGATCTTCGCCAGCCTGAAGGCGATGCAACAGGCGCTGCGGGAAACCGTCAGCGACGTGCGTCAGGGCAGTCTGGCGATGCATACCGGGATTTCCGAAATTGCGATGGGCAATAACGATCTCTCCTCACGCACCGAGCAGCAGGCGGCGTCGCTGGCACAGACGGCGGCCAGCATGGAGCAGTTGACCGCCACCGTCGGTCAGAACGCCGACAACGCGCGTCAGGCTTCAGTGCTTGCAAAAAGCGCGGCCGACACCGCGAAAACCGGTGGCGATCAGGCCACGAACGTCGCCAGTACGATGCAGGCGATTGCCGCCAGTTCGCAAAAGATTGGCGACATCATCGGGGTGATCGACGGCATTGCCTTCCAGACCAATATTCTGGCGCTGAACGCGGCGGTTGAAGCGGCGCGGGCCGGTGAGCAAGGGCGTGGATTTGCCGTGGTTGCCGGAGAGGTGCGCAACCTGGCGAGCCGCAGCGCTCAGGCAGCGAAAGAGATTAAAGGGTTGATTGAAGAGTCGGTGAATCGCGTCCACCAGGGATCGCAACTCGTCAATACCGCTGCACACACCATGACGGAAATCGTGAGCTCGGTAACGCGGGTCAACGACATCATGGGCGAGATTGCCTCGGCGTCAGACGAACAGCGCAGAGGGATTGAACAGGTGGCGCAGGCGGTCACGCAGATGGACCAGGTGACGCAGCAGAACGCCGCGCTGGTGGAAGAAACCGCCGCGGCTACCGACCAACTCGCGCATCAGGCCGACTCGCTGTCAGCCCGCGTGGCGGTTTTCAAACTGGAAGAACACGTAGTAACACACCAAGAATCGGCACCGCTGCAGGCTGTGCCCGTTGTATCCTGAATGTGATTGAGAAGGCGCTATGACATCATCTCTGCCCAACGGGCAAACGTCATTATTGTTACAGATGACCCAGCGCCTTGCGCTGTCTGACGCGCACTTTCGTCGGATATGTCAATTAATCTACCAGCGCGCGGGGATCGTGCTGGCGGACCACAAGCGGGATATGGTTTATAACCGCCTGGTTCGTCGACTGCGTACGCTGGGGCTGGATGATTTTGGCGACTATCTCAGCGTGCTGGAAGCCAATCAAAGCAGCGCAGAGTGGCAGGCTTTTATCAACTCGTTGACCACCAACCTGACAGCCTTCTTCCGCGAAGGGCACCACTTTCCAGTATTAGCGGAAAGTGCCCGTCGCCACAGCGGCGAATATCGGGTCTGGAGCGCCGCGGCATCGACCGGTGAAGAGCCGTACAGTATCGCCATTACGCTGGCCGATACGCTGGGTACGGCACCGGGACGCTGGAAGGTGTTTGCCAGCGATATCGACACCGAAGTGCTGGAAAAGGCCCGCAGCGGGATCTATCGGCTGGACGAACTGAAGACCCTGTCGCCGCAGCAGCTACAGCGCTATTTCATGCGCGGAACGGGCCCGCATGATGGGCTGGTACGCGTGCGTCAGGAACTGGCAAGCCACGTCGAGTTTTCCGTGATTAACCTGCTTGATAAGCAGTACAACGTGCCGGGGCCGTTTGACGCTATTTTTTGTCGCAATGTAATGATCTATTTCGATAAAACGACGCAGCAGGACATCCTGCGCCGTTTTGTCCCTCTCCTTAAGCCTGATGGTCTGCTGTTTGCCGGGCATTCAGAGAACTTTAGTAACCTCGTGCGCGACTTTAGCCTGCGCGGGCAAACGGTTTATGCGCTAAGTAAGGGTAAAGCATGAGTAAAATCAGGGTGTTGTCGGTCGATGATTCTGCATTGATGCGCCAAATCATGACTGAAATTATTAATAGCCATAGCGATATGGAGATGGTGGCAACCGCGCCGGATCCACTCGTCGCCCGAGACTTAATCAAGAAATATAACCCTGACGTGTTGACGCTGGACGTCGAAATGCCGCGGATGGACGGCCTTGATTTTCTTGAAAAGCTGATGCGACTGCGTCCGATGCCGGTGGTGATGGTGTCGTCGCTGACGGGGAAAGGGTCGGAAGTGACGCTGCGGGCGCTGGAACTGGGGGCGATTGATTTTGTCACTAAGCCGCAGTTGGGGATCCGTGAAGGGATGCTGGCCTACAGCGAGATGATTGCGGAGAAAGTGCGTACGGCGTCGCGGGCGCGTCTGACGGCCCATAAACCGCTCGAGGCTCCGGTGACCTTAAAAGCGGGTCCGCTGCTCAGCTCGGAAAAGCTGATTGCGATTGGCGCCTCAACGGGCGGCACCGAGGCCATTCGCCATGTGCTGCAACCGCTGCCGCTCTCCAGCCCGGCGGTCATTATTACGCAGCATATGCCGCCAGGCTTTACCCGCTCGTTCGCCGAGCGTCTGAACAAACTGTGTCAGATAGCCGTGAAAGAGGCGGAGGACGGCGAGCGCGTTCTGCCGGGGCATGCCTACATTGCGCCGGGCGACAAGCATATGGAGCTGTCGCGCAGCGGGGCAAACTATCAAATCAAAATTCATGACGGTCCGCCGGTTAACCGGCACCGACCGTCGGTGGATGTGCTGTTTCATTCGGTAGCGATTCATGCGGGGCGCAATGCCGTCGGAGTGATCCTGACGGGAATGGGCAACGACGGCGCTGCCGGAATGTTAGCGATGCACCAGGCGGGTGCCTGGACGATTGCGCAAAATGAAGCAAGTTGTGTGGTGTTCGGCATGCCGCGCGAAGCCATCAATATGGGTGGCGTCAGCGAAGTGGTCGATCTTAGTCAGGTAAGCCAGCAGATGCTGGCGAAAATCAGTGCCGGACAGGCAATACGTATTTGAATCAGGAGTAATTTTTTATGGCGGATAAAGAGCTTAAATTTTTGGTTGTGGATGACTTTTCCACCATGCGCCGCATCGTGCGTAACCTGCTTAAGGAGCTGGGATTTAACAACGTGGAAGAGGCCGAAGATGGCGCCGATGCGTTGAATAAACTGCAGGCAGGTGGGTTTGGCTTTGTGATTTCCGACTGGAACATGCCGAATATCGACGGTCTCGAGTTGCTGAAAACTATCCGCGCGGACGGTGGGATGTCCTCACTGCCGGTGCTGATGGTGACGGCAGAAGCGAAGAAAGAGAACATTATCGCCGCAGCGCAGGCCGGTGCCAGCGGCTACGTGGTGAAACCGTTCACCGCGGCGACGCTGGAAGAAAAGCTCAATAAAATCTTTGAGAAACTGGGCATGTAAGGGGCTGACCATGATGCAACCATCGATTAAACCCGTAGATGAACATTCTGCCGGGGATATCATTGCCCGCATTGGTAGCCTGACCCGTATGCTGCGTGACAGTCTGCGCGAACTGGGACTGGACCAGGCCATTGCCGAAGCGGCAGAAGCCATTCCCGATGCCCGCGATCGTCTGGACTATGTGGTACAGATGACCGCGCAGGCGGCTGAACGCGCCCTGAACAGTGTTGAGGCCTCCCAGCCGCATCAGGACGAAATGGAGAAAGGGGCGAAGGCGCTGAGCAAGCGCTGGGACGAGTGGTTCGAAAACCCGATTGAGCTCTCTGACGCCCGCGAACTGGTGACGGATACGCGCAAATACCTCGGTGATGTGCCTGGACATACCAGTTTCACCAACGCGCAATTGCTCGACATCATGATGGCGCAGGATTTCCAGGATCTGACCGGTCAGGTGATCAAGCGCATGATGGATGTGATTCAGGAAATTGAACGTCAGCTGCTGATGGTGCTGCTGGAAAACATTCCGGAGCAGGGCGCTCGGCCTAAACGCGAAAGCGAGAGCCTGCTGAATGGGCCGCAGGTTGATACCAGTAAAGCCGGTGTGGTCGCCAGCCAGGACCAGGTGGATGATTTGTTAGATAGCTTAGGGTTCTAATGATTATTGCCGCCCAGATAAGACCGGGCGGCCTCTCTCCTAGCGGAGATCCATTTTCACGGTAACATTGCCTTCAAATTTTCCCGGTTCAGGTTTTTTCGAGGTGGTGCTGACTGGAGCGGCTTTTAGGGCGATACTGCCGTTTCCCTGCTCATCCATTGTCACCGGTAAGTCCAGCGAACCGTCTAGCGTAATGTTACCGTTTTGTTGATCAAACATCCGCACGCCAACGTCATCCCGGCCCAACATTTTGGCAATCAGATTGTTACTGCCCAGGGCGACCCCCTGATCGGCACTGAGTGTCAGTTTAATTTTCCCGCTGTTAGCCGCCGCCGGATCGTCGCAATGGTAAGAGATATTAACATCTCTGAGCGTATAGCTTGCCGGGGGTTCACCTTGCGCAACGAACTGTGAAGTAACAATATTCCCGAGTTCAATCTCAATGGTGCTGCCAGCGTTAATCGTACAACTGAGCGGAGCACTTAGCTTGCCAGTCAAGCGGAAATTGGAGACCTGCTGTGTGTCGGTGACGGCACAATAGTTCCCGGTTGAGAGGCAAGAATAGCTTTGCGCGATGACCGTTGGTGGGATGACTTCTTCGCCCAAAATGGCTTGTTTAACATAAAGGGTGATAACGACGACATTCCATTTAAACTCCCGCTTAACAGTGCTCCCACCGGCGGGGCGTGTTGCATCACTGCAGACATCGTTAGTTCCCTCACTCAGTTTTATCGTTTCATTGGTTTTCTTCATGCTTGCAAATGGTGTGGGGTAGCTATCAATGTAGATTGGCGTTATGCCATCACCATCAGGTGAATTTATGGCATCGCTGTAGGCTGTGACATCGATATCAAAATGATCGGTCAGGTAGCCATAGTTGTTTATGCCAGGACTTAACGGGCTTCCGGCTGCGGTGGTTTCATAGACGTAAGCGGTTGAGGTCGTGCTCATCCCCTTCGGGCAGGCACAGTTAGCGACTACTGATGGCCCAGTGGCGATAAAATGGTAATCCGACTTGCTGATCGTTTGCCCGCTTTTATTATTGTCGGAGGAGAGTTCCGTGTTGATGGTGGTGGTGTACTCCACCGGTGGCGGAAAACAATTTGTTAATATAACGGTGGCGGCCTGAGCGACGAGCGGTAAGGCTAAAAGCACCAATATGAGGGCAGATTGTAGCCCGACCTTATTGAGTAAGCGGATGAATTGCTTATTTTGCATTATTTGTCTCCGGCTTGCAGAGCGCGCTGGCCTGGTGGATACCACCGTGGGCCGTGTCAGAAGAAGGTGAGAGCACGATGTCAACATGGCAGCGCTGTTCTGTTGAATTTCCCCACTTTACGGTCAGAGGTATGGTTTCGCCGACGCCTGTGAGATACAGCACACCACGATCGTCGACAATGCCGCTAAGAGACAGGTTATCGACGCTGGCGACGGCACCAAAGGGAATCACCCGACCATCAGGACGGCTGAGAGAAACCAAGACCCGATAGCCAACATGTGCCGAAAACTCCGTGCTGACGGCGGCGTTGCGGCTTGGCACTACGGTCACCGCGGTGGCATCCGTGTCCACATCCGACGGTAAACTGGTGGTATCGATGCGGATAATGTTTTTCTGATAGGGCGTCAGTGAAGGGATAATAGCGTTACCCAATAAATCGGTTTGAATACCGCGCTGGTTGGCAAAACGCACACCAGACGCACCTTTGGCGCTAACAATAGCGAACTGTTCGCCTAAGGGTTGAGAGAGTGTCACGCCAGCTGGATGAGCCACAACTCCACCGCTGATCCCATAGCTCAACTGCTGCGAGTTATCGGATGAATAAGCGTATCCGGCGTTGAGATTGGCATATTGCGAATGGTAGTTGCTATAGAGGCTACTGCTCTCTCCGCCGCCATGGTTAGTTCGGCTCTGCTGGAGGGAATAACTGAGACTGTCATCATCCCGTAACGTGCCATTTAGCCCGACGTTATGCGTGGTACTCCCCTGTTTGCTAGTACTGAGATTGTAACTGGCCCAACTTTTTGGCAACCACTGGGAGAGCGGCAGGTTAAAACCCAGCGATAGCATCTGATCGCCGGGTTCATCGCTGGTTTTGCTATAGGTATAAGCCAGATTGACACTGACACCGCCAATCATCCGATTGATGCCTGACGTAATGCTTCGTTCTTTGCGGCTGGTTTGCCAGTAGTCCTGTTGATAACCAGAAACGTACACGCTGCTGTCCAGCAGGCTCTGGGTAAGGTTAAGCTGGATTCTGCTGCGTTTGTTATAGTTGTAAGACCAGTCGCTATCATCAGTATCATGCTTTTCGTTAGCATCAGCAAATGTGTAATAACCGCCGGTTGAATAGCGGTAGCTCGCCAGGGTGAAGTTAGTGTCTGTTGCTTCTATTTGTTTCGAATACATCAAACGCCAGGACTGTCCGTTATGCTGCTCGTTGTTATCCAACTGCGCGCGAGCCAGGGTCACATCGGTTGAGATGGCGCCGAGCTCACCTAACACCACGCCTGTACCGATGTCAAACGCCTGGTAGTCAGGCGAAGTGGTGATGCCACCGAAAAACGTCAGAAAGTTATTCAGACCATAAATGGTGCTACCCTGGGCGAAAAGGGGCTCATGGTTTGCCTGCGTATCGTCTGCGCGAAAGCGGGCGACGGTCACTTCGTAGCGAATATTGCCTGGGCGCTGCATGATAGCAACGCTTGAATAGGGTTGGGTGAAACGATGCTCGGTTCCGTCGGCTTCCTTTATGGTGACTTCAAGATCGCCGCTATTGCTGGTGGAATAGAGATCGGAAATTTCAAAAGCGCCCGGCGCGACGTTGGCCTGGTAGATAACATATCCGTTCTGTCGTACCGAGACTTCGGCATTAGAACTGGCGATGCCGCGGATAATCGGAGCAAATCCTCTTTGGTTATAGGGTAACATTTGCTCGTCAGAAGCCACGTTGATGCCGCGGTATTGCAGGCTGTCAAAGACTTCGCCGCGGGTGCTGTTTTCGCCTGCAACAAACTGGGCTTTTAAAAAACGGATATCGTGTTGCAGCCAGGTGTTGATGGTTTGCCAGGATTGCGTGTCATCGGACTGGTTCCAGGTTGAATAGTTGCGTAATCGCCAGCCGCCGAGATTGGCGCCGCTGCGCAGGTTAAGGTACTGACTGGAACTGTGGGTTTGAGCCCCGCCGCTACGCGTTGAACCAGAGAACGCATAGTTAGCAAAGAGTACCGACACGCCATCGTTCCAGGATGAAGTTGCAATTTCATCGCCATAATGCGCATCAATAGCCGCTTGCGGCATACTGATATGCAACGTCATGGTATTAAATTCAAATGTCACGGTTGCAAAGGGAATGTAATCGCCAAGCGGTTTCTCCAGTGGTTCATTGGCAGGCAGCCGTGCCAGTTCTGCGTAAGCATCGACACGAATCCCCCATTGCCGCAACTGTTCAGGGGTTAACTGTGGCTGTAACGCCTGCGTTTGATCATTGATAAAGGTAATTGATTTATCGTCGATATACCGTTTATTCATGGCCACTTTGGTTTGGTAGGTGCCAGGTAACTGCCCGTTTTCTTTGGAAAACAGAGTGAGATCGATATCCTGTTGCGATAGTCCATCCCCCTCGAGTGATGAAGGGGCAAAGTAATATTCCCGTGCACTGACGCTGCTCACCGCGATGAGGAGCAAACTACTCAAGCCTTTCAGAATAGGATTGAGTTGTCTCAAAGGGCGGAACGGGGGGAGGCGCAATCCATTAGCAGTCATTGAGCACCACTATTTCCGAGTTAAACTGGCAGTAAACTCAGCTGTTGCATTGCCATAATCTGTAATGCAGCGCCAGACCACCTTAGAACCCGTCGCGGTGTTAGCAATGGGAAATGTGTTACTAGTTCCAGGGGCCACCATGTCGATATTGGTTATTGACTTACCGTTCACCCGCAGGGTATCAAAAACGCTGTAATAATCGCCGTCATTGGTAATGGATACCTGTCCCCCATGTTGGCTGAAGCGAAGGTTTTTACAGGCATCCAGCGGGGTGTCTTTTAGCCCTTCCGGACGCCAAAACAGTTTTAACCGGGTTTTGTAAATAAGACGTAAAACGTTTTTTTGATTATTGTCTTTTTCAATGGCTGGGATAGTTCGCACGTTCAAGTAAAATAGGGATTCACGATTGGTTGGCAGCGTCTGTCCGGACCAGGTAATACGCAGATTTTGTTCTTTTTGCGGGTCGAGTCGAAAGAGAGGAGGGGTTACAATAAATGGTCCTCGAGTTTTTCCATCGCCGGTATCCGTCCATGACTGAATAAGCCATGGGAGTTCTTTTTCTGTATTGGTTAAGGCCAGTGCCGTTTCTTTTTTGCTTGCATCATAAATAACACGTGTGCGCCCTACCTGGATCCCAACCGCATGGCTGAGTGCGGTACAAGCACAAGTCGTGATACAGATGATGAATAGAGAAAGGCGCATATAAAAACCTTTAATAAATAAACTGGGATGTTATGAAAATAAAATCTTCGTGTTATTAACAATATCGTTAATAACACGAAGGTATGGGTTCTGCATTTACCGATAAAGAATATTAATTGTTAAGTCAGCATTGGCGGCACCAGCGGTTACCGTAGCTGCGACGGATTTATAGCGAGCGTCCAGACTGGTGCTAATGACGTCTACTGCCGTTGTTGCTAATGGGATAAAAACTTGATCGCTCGACGTATCAAATTTGATCAGCGTCTCATCATGTCCTGTTTCGCTGAGGACGATGCCCACGCCACCAGCTTCAGAGACAGCCAGTTTGTCTGTTGAACCCTCGATCGTTGTACCAGTAAAGGTGAGTTGAATCGCAGCAAGCCCATCGCTTTTTACCGGGCAGTCTTTAAGTGAAATGGTCACCGGCACGGTATCTGTTTCTGTTCCGACTGTTTTGAAATACGACGTAGGGTAAGTCCCCAATGGCACGTTATACGTTGTGCCTTCATCGCCTACAATTACGCAGCTTGGTTCAATGATTTCCCCAGTAAAGTGGATAGTCCCAGCATTATTTTCTGGAGCAGCGACGGCGGTTGAAGTTGACATGGCCATAAGTAAGTAAACAAAAATATTCCTTTTCACTATATTATTCTCCAGGGCGATGAAACTGATGTGTATATTAAATAAAAATATGATTTTGTGGTGCTATGTTTAAACAATAGTATCAGTATACACAGAATTTTTTTATTCGGAAGCCACTGTTATTTTTTTTCTGGAGTGAGCTCGTAGCTTTATATGTTTATTTTTTCTCCATTTATTCTTAATTCGTATATGTGGTCGTTAATTTATTTTTTGAGATGGTAAAATAAAGATGTTTCAGAGCAATTATGAATGGTGTGGTAGACGGTGCGGTTATTATTTATTGTGATTCTGTTACGATTTTTAATATTTAATAGGGGTGGGGTATGTTTTTTATTTTTATAAAGCGATAGTAAATATATTTATTTTTAATAAGTAAGCGTTAGCAATCAATGGCGATACTCTGTAGTAACGTCCTATCTCCGTGCTGAAAACCGCATATTAAACGTAAATCAATGGTCTAAAAAGCCCTGTTTACGGGGCCTTTTCGCGCCATTGGCAGGGAAGCGTTCTGTCATCATAACGCAGAGACAACTTGGCTTGAGCACGTGCCGTGGCAGACGAAAGCGATAACGACGACAAAACAGAAGCCCCCACCCCCCACCGACTTGAAAAAGCGCGGGAAGAAGGGCAGATACCCCGTTCCAGAGAACTGACGTCACTGCTGATTTTGCTGGTGGGCGTCTGCATTATCTGGATTGGCGGCGAGTCGCTGGCCAGACGGTTGTCGGGCATGTTGTCAGCGGGACTGCGCTTTGACCACAGCATGGTCAATGACCCCAATCTGATTCTCGGGCAAATCATACTGCTGATTAAAGAAGCGATGATCGCGCTATTGCCGCTGATCGCCGGCGTGGTGCTGGTGGCGCTGATCTCGCCGGTTCTGCTCGGTGGTCTGGTCTTTAGCGGTAAATCGCTGCAACCCAAATTTTCCAAGCTCAACCCACTGCCTGGCATCAAACGTATGTTCTCGGCGCAGACGGGGGCGGAGCTGCTGAAGGCGATTCTGAAATCCACGCTGGTGGGCAGCGTGACGGCGCTGTATCTGTGGCACAACTGGCCGGAGATGATGCGTTTGATGGCGGAGTCACCGCGTACGGCGATGGGCAACGCGATGGATCTCGTCGGGCTGTGTGCGCTGCTGGTCGTGTTGGGCGTGATCCCGATGGTCGGATTCGACGTGATTTTCCAGATCATGAGCCATCTGAAAAAATTGCGCATGTCACGCCAGGATATCCGCGACGAATTTAAACAGAACGAAGGCGACCCTCACGTGAAGGGGCGTATCCGGCAGATGCAGCGCCAGGCGGCGAGTCGACGCATGATGAGCGACGTCCCCAATGCCGATGTCATCGTTACCAACCCGACGCACTATTCGGTGGCGCTTCAGTACGACGAGAACAAGATGAGCGCGCCGAAAGTGGTGGCGAAAGGGGCTGGACTTGTGGCGTTACGTATTCGTGAGATCGGTGCCGAGAACAAAATTCCCACGCTTGAAGCGCCGCCGCTGGCACGTGCGCTTTATCGTCATGCTGAGATTGGTCAGCAGATCCCAGGGCAACTGTACGCCGCCGTCGCGGAAGTACTGGCCTGGGTCTGGCAGCTTAAACGCTGGCGACTCGCCGGTGGGGAACGTCCACCACAACCTGCAAACCTTCCGGTGCCTGAAGCTCTGGATTTTATGAACGAGAAGACTACCGATGGCTAATCTGGTCGCGATGCTGCGCCTGCCCAACAACATAAAAACCACGCAGTGGCAGATCCTTGCCGGGCCGATCCTCATCCTGCTGATCCTGTCGATGATGGTCCTGCCGCTGCCGGCGTTCATCCTTGACCTGCTGTTTACCTTTAACATCGCGCTGTCGATCATGGTGCTGCTGGTGGCGATGTTCACCCAGCGTACGCTGGAGTTCGCCGCGTTTCCGACCATTCTGCTGTTTACCACGCTGCTGCGTCTGGCGCTGAACGTGGCCTCTACCCGTATCATTTTGATGGAAGGGCACACCGGTGCGGCGGCAGCGGGGAAGGTAGTTGAAGCGTTCGGCCACTTTCTGGTCGGTGGCAACTTCGCCATCGGTATCGTGGTGTTCGTTATCCTCGTCATCATCAACTTCATGGTCATCACCAAAGGTGCCGGGCGTATCGCCGAAGTGGGCGCGCGCTTTGTCCTTGATGGAATGCCGGGTAAACAGATGGCGATTGACGCTGACCTTAACGCCGGTCTTATCGGCGAAGATGAAGCGAAAAAGCGTCGTTCTGAAGTGACCCAGGAAGCCGACTTCTACGGGTCGATGGACGGTGCGAGTAAGTTTGTTCGCGGTGATGCTATCGCCGGTATTCTGATTATGGTGATCAACGTCGTGGGTGGTCTGCTGGTGGGCGTGCTGCAACACGGTATGTCCATGGGGCATGCTGCGGAAAGCTATACCCTGCTGACTATCGGTGATGGTCTGGTGGCGCAGATCCCGGCGCTGGTGATCTCAACGGCGGCGGGCGTCATCGTCACCCGCGTCAGTACCGATCAGGACGTTGGCGAGCAGATGGTCGGGCAACTGTTCAGTAATCCCAGGGTGATGCTGCTCAGTGCCGCGGTACTGGGTTTGCTGGGGCTGGTTCCGGGGATGCCAAACCTCGTCTTCCTGATGTTTACCGCTGCGCTGCTGGGACTGGCCTGGTGGATCCGGGGTCGTGAACAGAAGGCGCCTGCCGAGCCGCAGCCAACTAAAGTTCCGGAAAATAATTCGGTGGTGGAAGCCACCTGGAATGATGTGCAACTGGAAGACTCGCTTGGCATGGAAGTGGGCTATCGCCTGATCCCGATGGTCGATTTTCAGCAGGATGGCGAACTGTTGGGGCGTATCCGCAGTATTCGTAAAAAGTTCGCCCAGGACATGGGCTTTTTGCCGCCAGTGGTGCACATCCGCGACAATATGGATCTCCAGCCAGCGCATTACCGCATTCTGATGAAAGGCGTTGAGATTGGCAGCGGCGACGCCTATCCGGGACGCTGGCTGGCGATAAACCCTGGTACCGCGGCCGGCACATTACCGGGCGAGCAGACGGTTGATCCGGCATTTGGCCTGGACGCTATCTGGATCGAAAGCGCGCTAAAAGAACAGGCGCAGATTCAGGGCTTTACCGTGGTGGAGGCCAGTACCGTGGTCGCCACCCATCTGAACCACCTGATCGGTCAGTATGCGTCTGAACTGTTCGGTCGCCAGGAAGCGCAGCAACTGCTGGATCGCGTGTCACAGGAGATGCCGAAACTGACCGAAGATTTGGTGCCTGGCGTGGTAACCCTGACCACGCTGCATAAAGTGCTGCAGAATCTGCTGGACGAAAAAGTGCCGATTCGCGATATGCGTACCATTCTGGAAACGCTGGCAGAACATGCACCGTTGCAGAGCGATCCGCATGAACTCACTGCGGTGGTTCGCGTGGCGCTGGGCCGCGCCATTACTCAGCAGTGGTTCCCGGGTAACCATGAAGTCAGTGTGATTGGCCTCGACACCGCGCTGGAACGTCTACTGTTGCAGGCGCTACAGGGCGGCGGTGGACTGGAGCCGGGTCTTGCCGACCGTCTGTTGGCGCAAACCCAGGAGGCGCTGTCTCGTCAGGAGATGTTGGGCGCGCCACCGGTGCTGTTGGTTAACCATGCGTTGCGTCCATTGCTGTCACGCTTCCTGCGCCGCAGCCTGCCGCAATTGGTGGTGCTGTCGAACATGGAGTTGTCCGATAACCGTAACATCCGCATGACGGCGACTATTGGAGGTAAATAATGCGCAAACTCTTTTGGCTGTTACTCTTCCCGCTGACGTTACAGGCTGCCGGGGAAGGGGCGTGGCAGGCCAGCAGCATCGGTATTACTCTGAATCATCGTGGTGTGTCAGCGTCGTCGGCGCCGCTTTCATCCAGCCAGCCCGTCTCGGGTCTGATGACGCTGGTCGCCTGGCGTTATGAGCTGAATGGCCCGACGCCTGCTGGCTTACGGGTGCGCTTATGCTCGCAATCCCGCTGCGTGGAGATAGAGGGACAGAGCGGCACAACGATGGCATTTAGCAATGTGCCCGCCGTTGAACCGCTGCGTTTCATCTGGGAAGTTCCCGGCGGCGGTCGTTTAATTCCCGCATTAAAAGTTCAGAGCAATCAGGTGATTGTGAACTATCAATAACGGTTATTCTCCTCATCAGGCAGCGGACTGAATTGCTGCCTGACTCGCATTTCTGGCCTCGCCTTTTGATCTAAAAGAAACGCTGTTTTATAAATCGGTGACACGTGTTGCCGGTCTCTTTGCGTTTTTGCCATTTCACTCCAACAGGTGGCAAAAACGAAAAGGTATCCCACTTTGTAAGCTTTTACTGTAGCCGTGTAAGTACTCCCCTGGCGCAGCCAACCGGCCGGGAGTCCCCCAACCATTTGCAGGGTTAACGGTGATGAAAACACGTAAAATTGGATTGGTGAATTATTTCGCCTATGGCTCAGGCGATTTCCTGGGCGCAGGCACCACGGCGCTTACGGCAGCCTGGCTGCTCTATTTCTATACAACCTTCTGCGGACTTTCTCCCATCGAAGCGACCTTCATTTTTGCGGCCGCAAGGGTACTGGATGCCGTTGTCAGTCCGCTGATGGGCTTTTTGACCGATAACTTCGGCTCCAGCTGGCTCGGCAAGCGCTTTGGTCGGCGTAAATTCTTTATCTTGCTGGGGATCCCGTGCGTATTCAGCTATTCGCTGATGTGGGTAGGGGATATGA
Organism: Citrobacter sp. Ct235; assembly: GCF_030332305.1. NCBI lineage: Bacteria > Pseudomonadati > Pseudomonadota > Gammaproteobacteria > Enterobacterales > Enterobacteriaceae > Citrobacter > Citrobacter sp. Ct235. The sequence continues at coordinate 1,124,836 of NZ_JAOWIC010000049.1, read as the reverse complement.
GCTTCTGGTATTACCTGCTGACCTATTTGCTGTTTGATATCGTTTATACCATGATCCTGGTGCCTTACGAGACGCTGGTACCGGAAATGACCGATGATTTCAAACAGAAAACCAAGTTTTCCGGCGCGCGTATCGGTATGGCGCAAATGTCCGCTATTTTGGCCTCTTTCCTGCCCGGCATTTTGTTAACCGCTTTCGGTAAGCACAACCCGATCTCCTTCTTTTATGCCAGCCTCGTGTTCTCGGTACTGTGCGCGTTGATGCTGACCTTCGTCTGGTTCTTTACCTGGGAACGTCCGCGTGAAGAGTGGACAGAAGCCGCGCTGCGTGCCGAAGAAGAGAAAAAGAGCCTGACGTTCAGTCAGAGCATGAACCGTCTGTTCGTAGAGTTAAGCTCGACACTGCGTATTAAAATATTCCGCCAGCATCTGGGGATGTACCTCGGCGGCTATATTGCCCAGGACGTGTTCAACGCCGTCTTTACCTATTACGTCGTGTTTGTCCTGATGCAGGAAGCCTCAATGGCGTCGAATCTGCTTGGAACGATGGCTATCTTCCAGTTTATTGCAGTCATCGCCATGATTCCGCTATGTATCCGTTTTGGACCTGCGCCATCCTACCGAATGGTGGTGGTACTTTTCGGTCTGAGTTCACTCTCTTATGCGGTGCTTTACTACGCCGGATTGAGCGATGTCTACTCTCTGTTACTGCTGGTTTCCGCGGTGGCAGGTCTGGGGCGTGGGGGTATCAACTATGTACCGTGGAACACCTACACCTACATTGCGGATGTGGATGAAGTCATTACCGGTCAGCGCCGCGAAGGGATCTTCGCTGGGATCATGACCCTGACGCGTAAAGCGTCTCAGGCTGGAGCGGTGATGCTGGTCGGCATTGTCATGCAAATGTCAGGCTTTGTCTCGGGGCAGAGCACGCAGCCTGAAGCGGTCAGCCATACTATCCTGCTGATCCTCAGCTGCGGTACGCTACTGGTGCTGGCCTGCGGTTTCCTGGTCTCCCTGCGCTTTACACTGAATTTGCAAACCCACAGCACGCTGCGCGAAGAGACGGCGAAAATGCGCGAGTCAGGCTGCGCAATGCCGGAAAGCATTACGCCACAGGCGCGCGCCACCGTCGAGATGCTCGCCGGACTGCCGTATGAATCACTTTGGGGTAACAACAACATTGGTTATCTGAATCGTAACAAACCAGCGGCTCCCTCACTGAAGCAGGCTGCGATATTGAATTCGACTTACAACAGAGGTTAAGGATATGAAGGTTTGGCCTGTCAAACATAGCGCATTACTGCGTCAGCCGGAACGTTTTATCTCCCGGGAAGAACTGAAAACGTTAATTCAGACGGTGACAACCAATCTGGTGAACATCAAGGACGAGACTGGTCAATTTCTGCTGCGCCTGGACGACGGACGCGTGATAGACACCAAAGGCTGGGCAGGGTGGGAATGGACGCACGGCGTTGGGCTGTACGGGATGTATCAGTACTACCAGCAGACCGGTGACGAGACCATGCGCGATATTATCGACAACTGGTTCGCCGACCGTTTTGCCGAAGGGACCACCACCAAAAACGTCAACACGATGGCGCCGTTCCTGACTCTGGCGTATCGCTATGAGGAGACGCGTAACCCGGCTTATCTGCCGTGGCTCGACGCATGGGCGGAATGGGCGATGTATGAGATGCCGCGCACCGATCATGGCGGCATGCAGCACATCACGCTGGCGGAAGAGAACCATCAGCAGATGTGGGATGACACGCTGATGATGACGGTGCTGCCGCTGGCAAAAATTGGACAATTGCTTAACCGGCCTGAATACGTGGAAGAGGCGACCTATCAGTTTCTGCTGCACGTACAGAATTTGATGGACCGGGAGACCGGCCTGTGGTTCCACGGCTGGAATTACGATGGACATCATAACTTTGCCAACGCCCGCTGGGCACGCGGCAATAGCTGGCTAACCATTGTGATCCCGGACTTCCTCGAACTGGTGAACCTGCCGGAAAACAACGCCGTACGCCGCTATCTGGTGCAGGTGCTGAATGCGCAGATTGCCGCGCTGGCGAACTGTCAGGATGAGAGCGGACTGTGGCATACGCTGCTTGACGACCCGCATTCCTACCTGGAAGCTTCCGCCACCGCAGGGTTCGCTTACGGGATTTTAAAAGCCGTGCGTAAACGGTATGTCAGTGCGGAATATGCCGACGTGGCGGAAAAAGCGATTCGCGGAATTGTGCGGAACATTTCACCGCAAGGGGAACTGCTACAAACCTCTTTCGGTACGGGAATGGGGCACGATCTCGACTTCTATCGGGCGATACCGCTGACGTCCATGCCCTACGGCCAGGCAATGGCGATGCTGTGTCTGACGGAGTATTTACGCAAGTACTTCTGACCTTTCCTCCGGAACGCGTCGTCCTCCGGGACGGTGTGACGGGGAGCCCGGATAAGGCAGTCGCCGCATCCGGGCACTTCACCACGCTAAAGTCTACAGGCGTGCCTCTTCATCCAGGGAAATAATCTGTATACCCGCATTGCGATACTCTGTTGCCTCATCGGGCAAGCGATCAATCACGATGGTATTGATACGATCTGCTGAGGTAAATTGAGCCAGTGACGTGTTCTTCAGTTTGCTGTAGTCGCAAACGATAATGACCTGGCTTGCATGCTCAACCATGCCCCGTTTTGTTTCTGCCAGCATAATGTCGGCCACACAGGCGCCCTGTTTGAGCGAGAGCGAATTGGTCCCCATAAACGCTTTATCGACGTTCAGCGTATCGAGAATGGATCGTCCGTTGATCGCCACCACACAGTGGTATCCTTTCTTCACGATCCCGCCCAGCAGGATGGTCTGAATTGAGGGACTGGATTCCAGTTCACGAGCGATCTGATAATCATTGGTCACCACGGTCACGTTCTGCCGATCGCGGATATTGCGTGCGATGTGTAGGGTCGTTGTGCCTGTATCCAGCACAATAATATCGCCGTCTTCAACCAGCGCCGCCGCGCGCTGGCCAATCCGTTCCTTAGCGCTCAGATTGACAATTTCGCGGGTGTCAGAGGCCTGTTCAAAACTCGCCCGCGTACGGAGAACGGCGCCGCCATGCGTTCGGGTAAGCAACCCTTCATCTTCCAACTGACGGAGATCGGCTCGAATGGTTGCGCCGGATACATTAAAGAGATCGCACATTTCAGAAACAGTGACTTTGCGTTTTTCCCTGAGAATACTGAGCAACTTCTCCTGTCTTTCTTCTGCAAACATTCTTCCTCTCTTATTTACGGCGCGTTCCGCACGATAGCGCGCTGGCTTATCTTCAGTCTGGTCCTGCGCTCAGAACATCCAGCCTGTCATATAAGGCGGTGGACTGCTGGTAGAGCGTATCAAAAAGCTCAGTGCAGGCCTGGTAATAATCCCGCAGACGGGGATCTGGCGAAATCAGTTTGTCGAACTGAACCGTCTGTCGCACACCGCTGGCAAAATCAGCGTACAGCCCCACGCCAACCCCTGCGATAATACCGCATCCGGTGACGCCATTCTCCTGATTACGCGTAGATAATATCGGGAGATTGTATGCCGCCGCTTTGATTTCAAGCCATAGCGGGCTGCGTGCGCCACCGCCGGAAGCGATCATTTGTTCAGGGTATTGTCCGCACGCTTGTAACTGGCGAAGATTGCGCCAGGAAGCAAAAGCCACGCCTTCCAGTACCGCACGGAATAAATGACCGCGGCGATGCTTTCGTTGCAAACCGAAGAACTGCGCGCGCGAGTTATTTTTTTCAGCCAGTCGCTCTCCCGTCAGATAGGGAAGAAATAGCAGCCCTTCAGCGCCCGCCTGTACCGCCGCCGCCTCCTGTAAAAGCTGCGGGTGGGTTATCTGATTATCGGCAAGCGCCAGCCGCGCCCAGCGAACCGCATCACCGCCAGCATCCAGAATAGTGAATCCGCCCCAGGCAGCGTTAGCCAGATGAAGATTATTAACGAGGGGATGCTGTAACGGGTGCTTTGCGACAACCGTCAGCAGCGTCGATGTTCCCGTCGAGTCAGACGCTATTCCAGGTTCATAGACCCCAGAACCCAGCAGGGACGCTGCCATATCAGATGTTCCTGCAACCACCGGGATCCCGCATGGGAGGTCGGTCAGACGGGATGCTTCGGGCGTCACGTATCCAATGATATCGCTGGATAACTTCAGCGTCGGCAATTGCTCAACGCGTAAGCCAAACAGAGCGCAGGCCTGGGAAGACCATCGACGGGTCTCGCTGTCCATCAGAAAATAACAGGATGCTTCACTATAATCGGTCGCCAGCGCGCCGGTTAACATGAAATTGATGTAATCCTTCGGCATAAGAATGGTGGCGATTTTCGACCAGCTTTCCGGCTTATGCTCACGCCACCAGGCTAATTTGAACGCGGGCCAGGCCGCCGCGGGCGGGTTATTTAAATGCGACAGCCATTTTTCCCGCCCTTCACGCACAGCAAAGGCGTCAACCTGCGGTTGGCTACGCTTGTCATTCCACAATAGCGCCCTGTCTTCTACCAGCTCGCCATGATTATCCAGCAGCACGGTTCCATGCATCTGCCCGCAAACGCCGATGACCGCTATCTGCGAAGCCGTTTCAGGATAACGGTAGAGAACCTCGCGTATGCATTCGCAGGCGGCCTGCCACCATAAAGAAGGGGACTGTTCTGACCAGCCCGCCTGTGGCGACGTCTGCTCATACTCTCTTTGAGCAAAGCCGACCATTGTGCCATCGACATGCAGAATCGCTGCACGAGTACTGCCAGTGCCAACATCGATCGTGAGTATTTTATCTTTCATCACTGACTCCGGTGACGTTTCAGGCGGGCCATCAGGCCCGCAGGCCTTCGGTTTAATCGGCGTTCAACTCAGGAAAACGTTCAGGATATTGCTCCAGTTCAGCCAGCACTTTTGTGACCGCGCCATGGCTCATGCCGAAACGGCGAACGCCCAGTTGGTAGAGCGCGCGGACCGTTTCCAGGTCACGAATGCCCCCGGCGCCTTTGATGTCGATACGGCCGTTAAGCTGATCGGCGATAATGCTGACTTTTTCCACCGTTGCGCCAGTCGGGGCCCAACCGGTAGAGGTTTTAACCCATTTCATCCCCACTTCTACGGCAATATCACAAACGCGGCGAATCTGTTCTTCGTTCAAATAGTGCGTTTCGAGAATCACTTTTGCCGGTACTGGCGCTGCGGCTTCCACCACGCGGCGTAAATCGTCGCGCACATAGTCATAATCCCCGGATAACACTTTGCCAATGTTCACGACCATATCCACTTCACGAGCACCATCGGCAATAAGCTGCCTCACTTCCTGAACCTTGGTATCAGTGGCATGCCCGCCACCGGGAAAGCCGACTGGCCCGCCAATCATCACCTCTCCAGTCCCTTGCTGAGGTAGCAACGTGCTGAGAAAGCGTGTCCAGCAAGGCAGTACATGCACGGAAATGATGTTGTACCGGGTTGCCAGTTCGGCGCAGGCACGGACATCAGCTTCGGTACTGGTCGCCTGTACTGCGCTCAGATCGATTAAACGTGCAAAACGACGGGTTGTTTCATTCATGGTTATATCCTGCTCTTTGTTTTTAATTGATTTCATTTGACGCTGTTTTAACGCTTAAATCCATTTAAAAACGCATCAAATGAAAATAACGTGATCAATTTAGCATTTTTTTATTTTCATTTGTTTTTAATTAGCAGGGCGGGGATGAGAAAAGAGGCATGAAGGGGGATGGGTCGGATAGATCGTCTGGCGCACCTCTGCTTAAAAAAAACCGGCATAACGTCGGCAGTCAAATCGTCTGAGTACGTCGTCATGTTGTGACGACTAATACATGCATTGTTGAAACGCTGCTGTGTGCGGCGGGGGCTGCTTTTGCCCGGAAATCACCTGGTTGCCGTAATGAAGAGGCCTTATGCGTCACGACATTTCACCTATCGCAGATGCGGATAGAGAACATGGGACTGACGGGACGGGTGGGCTTTTGGGATTCCCGGGCCGACAGACGACATGCCGACGCAATGGACGATCGCGTAGACCTGTATGGCGAACATGAACATCTTTTCCGTGCCGCTTCTGATGATGAAATGACATGAACCCTACAATATGAAAACCATTACGAGGATAGCTCAATGAGTACGCTAATTACGGATAAGGTCGATAAAGCGGTGGTCCAGAACGAAAAACTGGATACCAGCGCTTATTTATCGCATACCCCATGGCTACAGTTTTTACTGGTTTGCTGCTTGTTTGCGCTATGGGGGATGGCGGGCAACCTGAATGATATTTTGATTGCCCAGTTTAAAAAGGGGTTCGATCTGACGGATACCCAGACCGCGCTGGTACAGTCGATTTTTTTCCTGGGCTACTTTTTTGTCGCGCTACCTGCGGCGGCGCTGATTAAGCGCTATTCGTATAAAGTGGCGATTATCATTGGATTATGCCTGTATGCCCTGGGGTGCTTCCTTTTTGTTCCCGCCGCTCAGATAATGACCTATGGCGCGTTCCTCGCCTGCCTGGGGGTAATTGCCTGTGGACTCTCCTTCCTGGAAACCTCGGCGAATACCTACTCAAGTTTGCTGGGGCCCATTCAATCTTCCACACAGCGCATTAATTTCTCGCAGATCTTTAATTCGCTGGGCGTCATTTCCGGCGTGCTTATCGGCCAGGTGATGGTCTTTGGTGAAAACGACCCCAGCCATGAAGCGTTGCAGGCAATGCCGACCGCGGTTGCGGATGCGGCTCGCCATCAGATGGTGAGTCAGGTGGTCGGGCCCTATCTGATTATTGGTTCGGTGCTGGTTGTGCTGGCTCTGGTTTTTGTGTTTATTAAATTCCCGTCGTGTAAAGGCGCACAATCTCAGCAACAGGTTTCTGCGGAAAAGATGGGGCCCACCGTGAAGCGCTTGTTTGCAATGCCGCGTTTTCGTCTCGGCGTATTGTCGCAGTTCCTTTATGTCGGAGCGCAGGTTGGCGTATGGAGTTTCACGATTCGTTTCGTTCAGCTTGTACAGCAGGGAACGAGCGAACACTCAGCGACCTACTGGTTGCTTGCCTCACTGGTGATTTACGCCATTGGCAAAACGGTTGCCACCTGGCTGATGAATCGCCTGAATCCGGCGTTATTGCTCGGCAGTTTCGCCTTAGCGGCAACCGGGCTTTTGTTGATCGCGGTGTTTAACAGTTCAATGCTTGCCGTGTACGCGCTTATCCTTGTGAGTTTCTGCATGGCGCCATGCTGGCCGACGAACTTTGGCCTGGTCATCAAAGGCATGGGGAAAGATACCCAAACCGCAGGCTCGATAGTGGTGATGTCAATTATCGGCGGCGCAGTGATTCCGCTGGTGATGGGCATTATCTCTGATATGAACGGCGGCAATATGCAAATCGCCTTTATCGCCCCGTTATTGTGCTTTGTTTACGTCGCTTTCTACGGTTTCTGGTGTGTGCGTAAGGGGGTATGACATGCGCGAGTTGATCAAGACGATTGCTCATGTTGGTTATCAGGTCAGTAATTTAACGCGGTCGCTGGCCTTCTACGAACCTCTGGGTTTTAAGCGCCAGCAGCGGTTTAGTAAAACGTCGCCGCAGGGAAATATTGACGTGGCATTCATTGAAATGGGTGGGGCGGTTCTTGAACTGTATCAGCTTCCCGAAGGGACACCTTTTGACGTTCCTCGCTGCGGTATCGATCATCTTGCGCTGGAAGTCAGCGACCTTGATGCCGTTCAGCGGAAACTGGCAATGCTTGGCTATCCGTTGGATGAAGGGCCGATTGAAGAAGATAACGTGCGTTTCTTGCTGATTCGCGGTCCCGATGGTGAACGGCTGGAGTTTGATGTGTTTGCCCGTTAGCGGCAGTAGGGTAGGTGGGCATCAAAAAACCCGGCGGTTGCCGGGTTTTTGCTGTCATTTACATCCGCTCTACGGTTTCGATGCCTAATGTATCCAGACCGAGCTTCAATGTTTTCGCCGTCAGCAGCGCCAGTTTCAGGCGGCTGTTACGGATCTCGTCGTTTTCTGCGCTCAGGATTGGGCAGTGCTCGTAGAAGCCTGAGAACAGACCGGCGACGTCATACAGATACGCACACATTACGTGCGGTGTCCCTTCACGCGCGACAACGGTCAGCGTCTCTTCAAACTGCAACAGACGGGCCGCCAGCTGCGCTTCGCGATCTTCACTGAGCTGCACCTTCGCGTTCGCCAGGTCATTTTCATCCAGACCAGACTTACGGAATACCGACAGCACGCGGGTGTAGGCGTACTGCATGTATGGCGCGGTGTTACCCTCAAACGCCAGCATGTTGTCCCAGTCGAAAATGTAGTCGGTGGTGCGGTTTTTTGACAGATCGGCATATTTTACCGCGCCAATACCGACGGCGTTGGCCAGTTTTTCCAGCTCGTCTGCCGGCATATCCGGGTTCTTTTCACTCACCAGACGGCGCGCACGTTCCAGCGCTTCGTCCAGCAGGTCCGCCAGTTTCACTGTGCCGCCCGCACGGGTTTTGAACGGTTTGCCGTCTTTACCCAGCATCATGCCAAACATGTGGTGTTCCAGCGGCACGGAATCCGGGACATAACCGGCTTTACGCACGATGGTCCACGCCTGCATCAGGTGCTGGTGCTGACGGGAGTCAATGTAATAGAGCACACGATCGGCATGCAGCGTCTCATAACGGTACTTGGCGCAGGCAATATCGGTAGTGGTGTACAGATAACCGCCATCTTTCTTCTGAATGATGACGCCCATCGGTTCGCCTTCCTTGTTTTTATACTCATCAAGGAATACCACGGTTGCGCCTTCGCTCTCGACAGCCAGACCTTTAGCCTTCAGATCGGCCACGATCCCCGGCAGCATCGGGTTGTACAGACTTTCGCCCATAACGTCGTCGCGGGTCAGGGTCACGTTCAGACGGTCATAGGTGATCTGGTTCTGTGACATGGTGATGTCGACCAGCTTGCGCCACATTTGCAGGAAGTACTCGTCGCCACCCTGCAGTTTTACCACGTAGCTACGTGCGCGCTCGGCGAAGGCTTCGTCTTCGTCGTAGTGTTTTTTGGCTTCACGGTAGAAACCTTCGAGATCGGCCAGCGCCATTTCACCGGCGTTTTCTTGCTGCTGTTTTTCCAGATAAGCGATCAGCATACCGAACTGGGTGCCCCAGTCGCCGACGTGGTTGGCGCGAATAACGTGGTGGCCGAGGAACTCAAGGGTACGCACGGCGGCATCACCGATAATGGTGGAACGCAGATGGCCGACGTGCATCTCTTTCGCCACGTTCGGCGCGGAGTAATCTATCACTACCGTCTGCTTTGCTGGTTTCGCCACGCCAAGACGATCGGAGGTCAGCGCCTGTTCCACGTGTTTTGCCAGGAACGCCGGATCGAGGAAAATGTTGATAAAGCCAGGGCCCGCGATTTCAACTTTGCTGGCGATACCGTTCAGATCCAGATGAGTCAGCACCTGCTCAGCCAGTTGTCGCGGAGCCATACCCAGTTTTTTAGCAACTGCCATCATGCCGTTGGCCTGATAGTCGCCGAACTGTACTTTTGCTGACTGACGAACCTGCGGTTCGCAATCTGCAGGCGCGCCTGCAGCAATCATGGCCTGACTGACTTTTTCTGAGAGAAGAGCCTGAATATTCACCGGAATACCTTACGTTGATGAAGCGGGATGTTATTTACCGCACCAGTTTAAGAATTAAGGGCGGGAGTATACTGCAAATGCCCCCCTGCGTCAGCACTGCACAACCGCAAGCGTGCGCAGAAAATAAGCGTTAAAGGAGTGCATAAGCATGCATACCGCAAAACCTGTAATCTACGGTTGGTTGCGAGAGGCCAACAGAGTAAATTAGCGGCTTTGTACACCGATAAGAGCTCCTATTATGGCGAACTGGCAGACCATTGACGAACTGCATGATATTTCCGCAGATTTACCGCGATTCACTCAGTCGTTCACAGAACTTTCCACTCGCCTCGGTCTGGATGTTTCACCGCTTGAGGCCGATCACATTTCTTTGCGCTGTCATCAGGATGCCACTGCCGAACGCTGGCGCCGCGGATTTGAACAGTGTGGTGAGCTGCTGTCGGAAAATACCATCAACGGCAGACCGATTTGCCTGTTTAAACTGCATGAGCCGGTGTGCGTCGCGCACTGGCGTTTTTGTGTGGTGGAACTGCCGTGGCCCGGAGAAAAGCGGTATCCTCATGAAGGGTGGGAACATATTGAAATCGTCCTGCCGGGCTCCCCTGAAACCCTGAACGCGCGCGCGCTGGCGCTGCTTTCGGATGACGGGCTGAGCCAGCCGGGCATTTTTGTGAAAACCAGTTCACCGAAAGGGGAACATGAACGACTGTCGAACCCGACGCTGGCGGTCACTGACGGGAAGGTGACCGTCAAGTTCCACCCGTGGTCGATTGAGGCGATTGTCGCTAGCGAACAGCAACAGGAGTGAATATGGCATTGTTGGAAATCTGTTGTTACAGCATGGAGTGCGCGCTCACGGCGCAGCAAAACGGTGCGGACCGCATTGAACTGTGCGCCGCGCCAAAGGAGGGGGGCTTAACGCCGTCACTGGGCGTGTTACGCTCGGTCCGTCAGGCGGTGACGATTCCTGTACATCCGATCATCCGTCCACGCGGTGGGGATTTTTGTTATACCGACGGCGAGTTCGCTGCGATGCTGGATGATGTCCGGACCGTGCGTGAACTGGGTTTTCCTGGACTGGTGACGGGGATTCTTGACCCTGATGGTCATGTCGATATGCCGCGTATGCAGCAGATTATGGCTGCAGCGGGTCCACTGGCCGTGACCTTCCATCGCGCCTTTGACATGTGTGCTAATCCGTTAAATGCACTGAAGAATCTCGCAGAATTGGGGATCGCCAGAGTGCTGACGTCGGGGCAAAAATCTGATGCAGTGCAAGGTTTAGCAAATATTTTGGAACTTATTGCTCAACCCGGTGCTCCAATCATTATGGCCGGAGCGGGGGTTCGCGCAGAAAATCTGTCGCGTTTCCTGGATGTCGGGGTACGGGAAGTACATAGCTCCGCCGGAACCCTGATGGCTTCGCCGATGCGTTATCGCAATCAGGGTCTGTCAATGTCGACAGATAAGCAAGCGGATGAATATTCCCGCTATGCGGTAGACGGCAAGTCGGTTGCTGAAATGAAAGGAATCATGGTTCGCCATCAGGCCAAATGATTTTACCGTTGCATCATGTCGCCCAATATGATGCTTGCTCGTACCAGGCCCCTGCCCATTCAACAGGGGCCTTTTTTTATCTTTCTCCTGCATATTTCGGCCTGCAACTGTGTTGGCTTTCCGCGCTCACCCCGGTCACTTACTTAGGTAAGCTCCCAGGGATTCGCTGTGTCGCCGCCTTGTTGCAAACCGAACTATTTTGGAGAAAGGACCTTATTCCATCAGAAACCGTAGGTCGGATAAGCGAAGCGCCTCCGGCAAAACGCCGGATGCGGCTAACGCCTTATCCGGCCTACGACCCACAACATCACGGTTTACGTGCAATCAATACCGCGCGTAACGGGGCAGGGTAACCTTCAACGGTTTTGCTGTGATCGTTCGGGTCGAGGAAGTCGGCCAGCGATTCGGTAACCATCCACTCGGTACGACGCTGCTCTTCGGTTGAGGTGATGCAAACATCTGCGATGCGAACATCGACAAAGCCGCATTTCTCCAGCCAGTTTTTAAGCGCCAGTGCGGAAGGGATGAAATAGACGTTACGCATCTGCGCGTAGCGGTCGCCCGGCACCAGTACGGTGTTTTCGTCGCCTTCCACCACCAGGGTTTCAAGCACCAGTTCACCGTCTTTCACCAGTTGATCTTTCAACTGCCAGAGATGCTCCAGCGGGGAGCGGCGATGGTAAAGCACCCCCATCGAAAAGACGGTATCAAACGCATTCAGCGCTGGCAGTTGTTCTATGCCCAGCGGCAGCAGATGCGCACGCTGATCGTCACCCAACAGTTTACGCACCGCTTCAAACTGGCACAGGAACAGTTGTGTTGGGTCAATGCCGACGGCCAGATGTGCCCCCGCGCCAATCATGCGCCACATGTGGTAGCCGCTACCGCAGCCGACATCCAGAATTGTACGCCCGGTCAGGTCTGATAAATGTGGCAGCACGCGATCCCATTTCCAGTCGGAGCGCCATTCGGTATCAATGTTCACGCCATACAGCGAGTACGGCCCTTTACGCCACGGCATCAGATTTCGCATCAGGGTATCGATACGCTTGAGTTGCCCTGGGCTTAGCGGCTCTTCACTTTCCGCCGTCACGCTGTGCAATAAGTCCAGACGATACGGCGTCAGTTCCGGCAGAAATTCCACCGCGTTTGACCACTGCCTGAAGAGACCGTGCTGATCGCGCTGCCAGGTGGCTATCTGCGCGGGCAGTGTTTCCAGCCAGTGGGCAAGATGATTTTTGGCAATCAGCTGATAGAAGTTACCAAAGTCGATCATGCGTTCGCCCCGGCTTTTAGCGCCACCAGGGAGCCAAAGTTAAAGCACTGGAACCACAGTTCGCTGTGCTCAAAACCGGCCTGGCGCAGGCGCGCCTTGTGGGTTTCGACCGAATCGGTCAGCATCACATTTTCCAGCATGCTGCGCTTCTGGCTGATCTCCAGTTCGCTGTAGCCGTTTGCCCGCTTGAAGTCGTGATGCATGTTGAACAGCAGTTCACCGACTTGTGCATCTTCAAAGCTGAATTTTTCCGACAGTACCAACGCACCGCCCGGATTCAGCCCCTGATAAATCTTATCCAACAACGCCTGGCGCTCCGGTGGCTCAAGGAATTGCAGGGTAAAATTCAGTACCACCATTGAGGCGTTCTCGAGGGTAATCGTGCGGATGTCGCCTTCCACGACCTCGACGGGTGTCGGCGCCTTGTAAGCATCGATATGACGGCGGCAGCGTTCGATCATCGCCGGGGAGTTATCAACGGCGATAATTTTGCAGTTTTCATGATGAATATTGCGACGCACAGAGAGCGTCGCTGCACCCAGCGAACAGCCCAGGTCGTAAACCTGCGTATCCGGCTGCACAAAGCGTTCGGCAAGCATGCCAATCATCGAGATAATATTGGAATAGCCGGGGACAGAACGTTGGATCATATCCGGGAAGACTTCGGCTACCCGTTCATCGAAAGTCCAGTCGCCCAGGCTGGCGATTGGCGCAGAAAAAAGCGTGTCGCGGTGAGACATAACGTAAAAATCCGGGAAAAATAAAGTGGCGTATTGTGCGCTAATGCAGGGAGAAAACCAACTCCCACGGCATATACCAAAGGTTCGCCAACACCATCAGCAGCAACGCGCACCAGGTGGCGCTCATGCCTGAGCGACGCCAGCGGAACAGACGGTGGTGGAAACCGTAATAATGCATCAGCCGACCCACGAGCAGAATAATGCCGCAAATGTGCACCATCCAGGTTTCTGCGCCGTTCATTTCCATAAACAGCAACAGCACTAACGCGACGGGAATGTATTCCACCGCATTACCATGAATGCGGATGGCGGTCTGGAGTTCACTGAAGCCGCCGTCGCCATAGGCAACGCGGTATTGCATCCGCAGGCGGACAACGTCAAAAGAAAACTTCATCAACAACAACGCACCCAAAACGGCATACAGCGCGCTTACCATACAAACTCCCTTTAAAATGGCTGATGGCACTGTCTATGATAGGTGGCAATTTCAGAAAAGAGAAGATTGCTGTGGAATGGACGGAGCAGTTCCGATGTCCGGTAAGGCGGTACGTAAGTCCTGCCACAAGGTGTCGACCAGTTCCGGAGCCTGCGCGATATCCGGAGTATGTAAAAAAAGATACGGCGTGGAGGTTTGCTCCCAGAGCGGTAATTTTTTTAGCCATGCGGCAAAAAATTCCCGGTTTTGCCGCATGTCATCGCTGCCGATAAAGCGCACCAGCGGATGGTTCGCGGTGACGACGGCATGCACCGGCAGCTTCGGTTTCTTGCGTTGGGCATCACGGATGGCTTCATTATGCGCAAGGGCCGCGTGTACCGGACGACTGTCGAGGATCACCCGATTGACTCCGCGCTGATGCAGCCCGCTATTGAGCTGCTGTTCCGCGTCGCTTTTGGCGAAAAACTCTGGGTGGCGCACCTCGACGCCGTAGGTAAACGTCTGCGGCAAGGCATCGAGAAAATGCCAGAGGGCAGGGAGATCGCGTGGACCAAAGCGGGCGGGCAATTGCAGCCAGTACTGACCAATGCGGGTTTCCAGCGGTGACATCCGGGTCAGAAATTCGTGGAGCAAATCATCGCAGTTGCGCAGGGCTGCCTGATGAGAAATGGTCGCCGGAAATTTAAAGCAGAAACGGAACGCATCGGTCGTTTGCGCGTGCCAGCGTGCAACAATCTCCGCTTTTGGCAGCGCGTACAGCGTGGTGTTGCCCTCCACACAGTTAAAGTGACGGGCATACTCTTCAAGACCCGTAATGCCAAGACGCACCCACTTCGGGTGCGACCATTGCGGCAGGCCAATGTAGATCATAAGGCGTTGACGATCTCTTCTGCACGGCGCACGCGCGCAATGCGAGGGAAGATGTGGGTCAGGCTGTTCTGATGCTGTTCGGCGCTGGCGGCACTGCAGGCGTCTTCGGCAATCACCAGGCTAAAGCCCAGCTCCCAGGCGTTACGCGCGGTGGACTCGACGCCGATGTTGGTCGAAATCCCGCACAGCACGATGGTGTCGATACCGCGACGGCGTAACTGAAGCTCCAGGTCTGTGCCATAGAATGCGCCCCACTGGCGTTTGGTGACTTCCAGATCGCTGTCGGCTTTGCCCAGCGCCTTTGGATACGTCCACCAGTTTTCCGGTAGCGCTTTAGCCGGTGCCTGTGCGTCAACGGGCTGTTTGAGCGCTTCGGCGTAATCGTCAGACCAGCCCACGCGGACCATCACCACCGGAGAGCCTTTAGCACGAAATGTCTGCGCCAGTCGCGCGGCGCGCGCCACCACGTCATTGGCTGAATGAGGGCCGCCGGCGAAGGGCAGGATCCCTTCCTGCAGGTCAATAATGACCAGGGCTGTCGTTTTAGCGTTCAGTTGTAACATGGTAACTCCCGTCAAAATCAAGATTCCGTTACACCTTAATCGCGATTGCGTGTGTAAGGAGCGACAATTTTTGTTATTTTTTGTGAGAATTCGCAAGGCCCGTCCAGGAAACAGGCGTACAGTCAGTACCGGACTTATCGTGCGGCAGAATTTCCAGTATAATAGCCGCCTTTTTCATTCAGTTGTGACATACAGTTAAAGCTGCGACATCGTGGCCTGCAAGACAGGCGACAATCCGCCTGCGGCTAATTAAGGGATATCTCATGCGTACAGAATATTGCGGACAGCTCCGTTTGTCCCACGTGGGGCAGCAGGTGACTCTGTGTGGTTGGGTCAACCGTCGTCGTGATCTTGGTAGCCTGATCTTCATCGACATGCGCGATCGCGAAGGTATCGTGCAGGTGTTTTTCGATCCGGATCGTGCGGACGCGTTAAAGCTGGCCTCTGAACTGCGTAATGAGTTCTGCATCCAGGTGACGGGCACCGTGCGTGCACGTGACGAGAAAAACGTCAATGGCGAGATGGCAACGGGCGAAATCGAAGTGTTGGCTTCTTCGCTGACGATCATCAACCGTGCTGAATCACTACCGCTTGACTCCAACCACGTGAACACTGAAGAAGCGCGTCTGAAGTACCGCTATCTGGATCTGCGTCGCCCGGAAATGGCTCAACGCCTGAAAACCCGTGCGAAGATCACAAGCCTGGTGCGCCGCTTTATGGACGATCACGGTTTCCTCGACATCGAAACCCCGATGCTGACCAAAGCCACGCCGGAAGGTGCGCGTGACTATCTGGTGCCTTCGCGTGTGCACAAAGGTAAATTCTACGCGCTGCCGCAGTCTCCACAGTTGTTCAAACAGCTGCTGATGATGTCCGGTTTTGACCGCTACTATCAGATAGTCAAATGCTTCCGCGACGAAGACCTGCGTGCTGACCGTCAGCCAGAATTTACCCAGATCGATGTGGAAACGTCCTTCATGACTGCCGAGCAGGTGCGTGAAGTGATGGAAGCGCTGGTGCGCAGCGTGTGGAATGATGTGAAAGGCGTGGAACTGGGCGACTTCCCCGTCATGACCTTTGCCGAGGCCGAACGCCGTTATGGTTCCGACAAACCGGATCTGCGTAACCCGATGGAACTGGTGGATGTTGCTGACCTGCTGAAAGCCGTCGAATTCGCGGTCTTCTCCGGCCCGGCAAACGATCCGAAAGGACGCGTCGCTGCGCTGCGCGTACCGGGTGGTGCCGCTCTGAGTCGTAAGCAGATCGACGACTACGGTAACTTCATTAAGATCTACGGTGCGAAAGGTCTGGCTTACATTAAAGTCACCGAGCGCGCGAAAGGTCTGGAAGGGATCACCAGCCCTGTTGCCAAGTTCCTGAACGCTGAAATCGTGGAAGCCATTCTGGATCGTACCGCTGCGCAAGACGGCGATATGATTTTCTTCGGCGCGGACAACAAGAAAGTGGTTGCCGACTCTATGGGCGCGCTGCGTCTCAAACTGGGCAAAGACCTGGGCCTGACTGACGAAACCAAATGGGCACCGCTGTGGGTCATCGACTTCCCGATGTTTGAAGACGACGGCGAAGGCGGTCTGACCGCGATGCACCATCCGTTCACCTCACCGAAAGACATGACCGCGAGCGAACTGAAAGCGGCACCGGAGGACGCGGTGGCGAACGCCTACGATATGGTCATCAACGGCTACGAAGTGGGCGGCGGTTCCGTGCGTATTCACAGCGGTGAAATGCAGCAGACCGTTTTTGGCATTCTGGGCATCAATGAACAGGAACAGCGTGAGAAGTTTGGCTTCCTGTTAGACGCGCTGAAATACGGTACGCCGCCGCACGCAGGTCTGGCATTCGGTCTTGACCGTTTGACCATGCTGCTGACCGGCACCGATAATATTCGTGACGTTATCGCCTTCCCGAAAACCACCGCTGCGGCCTGTCTGATGACTGAAGCGCCGAGCGTTGCGAACCAGGCGGCCCTGGCTGAGCTGGGTATCGCCGTGGTGAAAAAGGAAGAGAAAAACTGATATGGCAGATATACACGGAATCATTCGCGCTGCATCGCGGCGGCAACTGAGTGAATTCCCATGAGCATAGATAACTCTGTGAATGGGATGAACGAAGGCAGCCAACAAAGAGGCGGCGTGAAGGATAAAGTGTATAAGCGTCCTGTTTCTGTCCTGGTCGTGATTTTTGCCCAGGATACGAAACGGGTGCTGATGTTGCAGCGACGCGACGATCCTGAATTCTGGCAGTCGGTGACTGGCAGTGTGGAAGAGGGAGAGACCGCGTCGCAGGCCGCCATGCGCGAAGTAAAGGAAGAGGTCGCCATTGACGTTGCGTCTGAGCAACTGACCTTAATTGACTGTCAGCGCACGGTGGAGTTTGAAATTTTTTCACATTTACGTCATCGCTATGCTCCGGGTGTGGTGCGCAACACAGAATCCTGGTTCTGCCTTGCGCTGCCGCACGAGCGTCAGATCGTTTTTAGCGAACATCTGGCCTACCAGTGGCTTGATGCGCCCGCTGCCGCGGCACTCACCAAGTCATGGAGCAACCGGCAGGCGATTGAAGAATTTGTAATTAACATCGCCTGAGAAGGCATGCTTTTTGAGGAAATATTTATGGCAGGTCATAGTAAATGGGCCAACACCAGACATCGTAAAGCGGCGCAGGATGCTAAGCGCGGCAAAATCTTCACCAAGATCATTCGTGAGCTGGTGACGGCAGCAAAACTGGGCGGCGGCGATCCGGATGCGAACCCGCGTCTGCGTGCGGCAGTCGACAAAGCGCTGGCTAACAACATGACCCGTGACACTCTGAACCGTGCAATCGCACGCGGCGTGGGCGGTGATGATGATGCGAACATGGAAACCATCATCTATGAAGGCTACGGCCCTGGCGGCACGGCGGTCATGATTGAATGCCTGTCTGACAACCGTAACCGTACCGTTGCCGAAGTGCGCCACGCCTTCAGCAAAACTGGCGGTAACCTGGGGACGGATGGTTCTGTTTCCTACCTGTTCAGCAAAAAGGGCGTGATCTCCTTCGAAAAAGGGGATGAAGACGCGATCATGGAAGCGGCACTGGAAGCGGGTGCGGAAGACGTTGTGACCTTTGATGATGGGGCAATTGACGTCTACACGGCATGGGAAGAAATGGGTAAAGTGCGTGACGCTTTAGAAGCGGCTGGGCTGAAAGCCGACAGCGCTGAAGTCTCTATGATCCCATCAACTAAAGCAGACATGGATGCGGAAACCGCACCGAAACTGATGCGTCTGATCGATATGCTGGAAGACTGTGATGACGTGCAGGAAGTTTACCATAACGGTGAGATCTCTGATGAGGTTGCCGCTACATTAGAATGATGTGGCTTAACCCCGTTACCACCGGAGGCGCGTGATGTCCATCATTCTCGGTATTGATCCGGGCTCCCGCATTACCGGTTACGGCGTGATTCGTCAGACAGGCAGACAACTGACGTATCTCGGCAGTGGCTGCATTCGTACCAAAGTCGACGATCTTCCGTTGCGCCTTAAGCTGATTTATGCCGGCGTGACGGAAATCATCACCCAGTTTCAGCCCGACTACTTTGCCATCGAGCAGGTGTTTATGGCGAAGAACGCCGATTCTGCGCTTAAGCTGGGGCAGGCTCGCGGGGTGGCGATTGTGGCGGCGGTCAACCAGGAACTGCCGGTATTTGAGTACGCGGCACGTCAGGTGAAGCAGACGGTAGTCGGTATTGGTAGTGCAGAGAAAAGCCAGGTGCAGCACATGGTGCGAACCTTGCTGAAACTGCCAGCGAATCCACAGGCGGATGCGGCAGATGCGCTGGCCATCGCCATTACCCACTGCCACGTCAGTCAGAATGCGATGCAAGTGAGTGAATCCAGGCTTAATCTGGCGCGAGGTCGCTTGCGATAATAACAAATGAGGCTGGATATTTATCCAGCCTTTTTTTATGATACGGCTTTACTTTCGGCCCAACGCAGGAGCGTAACGTGATAGGCAGACTCAGAGGCATCATTCTGGAAAAACAACCCCCGCTGGTGTTACTCGAAGTGGGCGGCGTTGGCTATGAAGTGCATATGCCAATGACCTGTTTTTATGAGCTCCCGGAATCCGGAAAAGAAGCCGTTGTCTTTACCCACTTCGTGGTGCGTGAAGACGCACAACTGCTGTACGGGTTTAACAATAAACAAGAGCGCACGCTGTTCAAAGAGCTCATCAAAACCAACGGCGTCGGGCCAAAACTGGCGCTGGCCATCCTGTCCGGGATGTCCGCACAGCAGTTTGTTAACGCTGTCGAACGTGAAGAGCTGGGCGCACTTGTCAAGTTGCCAGGCATCGGCAAAAAGACCGCTGAACGACTGATTGTTGAAATGAAAGACCGATTTAAAGGCCTGCATGGCGATCTCTTTACGCCAGCCGCCGATCTGGTGCTGACCTCGCCAGCGAGTCCGACGTCGGACGATGCTGAACAGGAAGCGGTTGCGGCGCTGGTGGCGCTGGGCTATAAACCACAGGAAGCCAGCCGCATGGTGAGTAAAATCGCTCGCCCGGATGCCAGCAGTGAAACACTGATACGCGAAGCCCTGCGCGCCGCGTTATGAGGTAAAGGATGATAGAAGCAGATCGCCTGATTTCGGCAGTTGCCACCCTCCCCGAAGAGGTTGCCGATCGTGCCATTCGCCCGAAACTACTCGAAGAGTACATCGGTCAACCGCAGGTGCGCTCGCAGATGGAGATTTTCATCCAGGCGGCAAAACTGCGTGGCGATGCACTAGACCACCTGCTGATTTTTGGTCCTCCCGGTCTGGGGAAAACCACGCTTGCCAACATCGTTGCCAATGAAATGGGCGTCAATCTGCGCACCACGTCCGGCCCGGTGCTGGAAAAAGCGGGCGATCTGGCCGCGATGCTGACCAACCTTGAGCCCCACGACGTATTGTTTATCGATGAGATCCACCGGCTGTCACCGGTGGTGGAAGAGGTGCTCTATCCGGCGATGGAAGATTATCAGTTGGATATTATGATTGGTGAAGGACCGGCGGCGCGCTCGATTAAAATCGACCTGCCGCCGTTTACCCTGATTGGCGCGACGACTCGCGCGGGTTCACTGACCTCACCGCTGCGCGATCGTTTCGGTATTGTGCAGCGTCTGGAGTTTTATCAGGTGCCAGATCTTCAGTATATCGTTGGCCGCAGCGCGCGCTTTATGGGCCTGGAGATGAGCGATGAGGGGGCGCTGGAGGTGGCGCGTCGTGCACGAGGAACGCCGCGTATCGCTAACCGCCTGCTCAGACGCGTGCGGGATTTTGCCGAAGTGAAACATGACGGCACCATTTCCGCTGATATTGCCGCGCAGGCGCTGGATATGCTGAACGTTGATGCCGAAGGGTTTGATTACATGGACCGCAAGCTGCTGCTGGCGGTGATCGACAAATTCTTTGGCGGGCCGGTCGGGCTGGATAACCTGGCGGCGGCCATCGGCGAAGAGCGTGAAACGATTGAGGATGTGCTGGAGCCGTATCTGATTCAGCAAGGCTTTTTGCAACGCACGCCGCGCGGAAGAATGGCGACAGTGCGCGCCTGGAATCACTTTGGTATTACGCCGCCGGAAATGCCGTAATTATTAGGCCTGATGGCGCTTCGCTTATCAGGCCTACTCGATGTTGTAGGCCGGATAAGGCGCAGCCGCCATCCGGCGTCTCACCGGTTCACTGAGCCTGCTTCTTCATCATACTGAAAATAAACAGCACTGCGGCGCACAGCACGACTGACGGACCCGCAGGGGTATCGTAGAAGGCCGAGAAGGTCAGCCCGCCTGTAACCGCTATCATCCCAATCCCTACCGCAACGCTCGCCATCTGCTCCGGCGTACGGGCAAAACGACGCGCCGTGGCCGCAGGGATAATCAGCAACGAGGTAATGATCAGCGCCCCGACGAACTTCATCGCCACGCCAATGGTTAAGGCGGTGACCAGCATCAACAGCAGCTTCACGCGCTGCAACTTCACGCCGTCAACAAACGCCAGATCGGGGCTGATGGTCATCGACAGCAGATTGCGCCATTGCCAGAAGAGGATTGCCAGCACGACAACCACGCCAATGGCGATAGAGATCAAATCGTCCGGCGTCACGGCCAGCAGATCGCCAAACAGGTAGGCCATCAGATCCACGCGAATATTTGACATCAGGCTGACCACCACCAGACCCAGCGACAGCGCACTGTGCGCCATAATGCCAAGCAGTGTATCAATGGCGAGGTGAGGGCGTTTCTCCAGCCACACCAGACCCGCCGCCAGCATCAGCGTGACGGCAATGACCGCATAGAAAGGATTCACATCCAGCAACAAACCGAAGGCGACGCCAAGCAGCGACGCATGCGCCAGCGTATCGCCAAAATAGGACATCCGACGCCAGACGACGAACGAACCCAGCGGACCTGCCGCACAGGCCAGCATGATCCCGGCTAACCAGCCAGGCAGTAATAATTCAATCATGAGTGACCATTTCCCCGGCGCAACACAATACGACCCTGTAGATCGTGGCGATGATTATGATGATGACGATAAATCCCCAGCTGTTCCGCGCCGCGAGGGCCGAACATCGAGATAAATTCCGGGTGCATGGAAACGATTTCAGGGGTGCCTGAACAGCAAATATGATGGTTCAGACACAACACTTCGTCCGTTTTTGCCATCACCAGATGCAGGTCATGAGACACCATCAGCACGGCGCAATCCAGTTCGCGACGTAGCTGATCGATAAGGTCATACAGCGCGACCTGGCCGTTGACATCCACGCCCTGAGTGGGTTCATCAAGCACCAGAAGTTGCGGCTGGTTGAGGAGCGCGCGCGCTAAAAGTACGCGCTGCGTTTCTCCTCCGGAGAGCTTTTGCATCGGCGCGTCAATCAGATGCCCGGCCTGCACGCGCTTCAGAGCTGGCAGGATGTCATCTTTCTTCGTTCCGGGGCGCAGGCGCAGGAAACGACTGACGGTGAGCGGCAGGGTGGTATCAAGATACAATTTCTGCGGAACGTAGCCAATTCGCAGCTTGCCGTTACGCTTGATCACCCCTTCATTCGGGGCTACCAGCCCGAGGACGACCCGAACCAGCGTTGACTTCCCGGCACCATTTGGGCCGAGCAGCGTTAAAATTTTTCCGGGTCTCAGTTCGAGCGACACGTCAGAAAGGACGCGGCGCTGACCGAAAGAGACCGAGACATTTTCCAGTGAAACCAAAGTCGTCATGTCAATTTTAGTCTTGCAGAAGTTATAGAATGTTATAATATCACATTTCTCACATTCATTACGATGATTGGTCGCATTATGTTACATAAAAATACGCTTCTTTTCGCTGCATTATCCGCCGCTCTTTGGGGCAGTGCAACACAGGCGGCAAATGCCGCTGTTGTCGCCTCTCTTAAGCCAATAGGGTTCATTGCTTCTGCCATTGCTGATGGCGTCACGGATACACAAGTCTTACTTCCGGATGGGGCATCCGAACATGACTATTCACTGCGTCCATCTGACGTAAAACGCTTACAGGGCGCGGACTTAGTTGTCTGGATTGGACCTGAGATGGAAGCGTTCATGGAAAAGTCCGTCAGTAATATTCCCGAAGCTAAACAGGTAACGATTGCGCAGCTTAAAGATGTGAAACCGTTGCTCATGAAAGGGGCTGATGATGATGATGACGACCATGACCACGATCATGGGCACGCCGAAAAAGGTGATGCGCATCACCATCATGGTGATTACAACATGCATCTTTGGCTTTCCCCAGAGATAGCGCGGGCCTCAGCGGTTGCAATCCATGAAAAATTAGTGGAACTTATGCCGCAAAGTCGAGCCAAACTTGACGCCAACCTGAAGGATTTTGAGGCACAATTAGCCGCAACCGATAAGCAGGTCGGTAACGAGCTCGCACCGCTCAAGGGTAAAGGCTATTTCGTTTTTCACGACGCCTATGGCTATTACGAAAAACACTACGGACTCACTCCGCTGGGTCATTTTACCGTCAACCCTGAGATACAGCCTGGTGCGCAGCGTTTACATGAAATAAGAACACAGTTGGTTGAGCAAAAAGCAACCTGCGTTTTTGCTGAGCCACAGTTCAGGCCAGCGGTCGTTGAAGCCGTTGCGAGAGGGACATCCGTTCGAATGGGAACGTTGGATCCCCTCGGGACAAATATCAAACTGGGTAAAACGAGCTATTCAGCGTTCTTGAACCAACTAGCGAACCAGTATGCGAGCTGCCTGAAAGGAGATTAATGAGGAAGTGAATACGTGCAACAGATAGCCCGCTCTGTCGCCCTGGCATTTAATAATCTGCCAAGACCCCATCGCGTCATGTTGGGGTCGCTTACTGTTCTGACACTGGCCGTTGCCGTCTGGCGGCCTTATGTTTATCACCCGGAATCCACCCCCATTGTTAAAACGATCGAACTGGAGAAGAGCGAAATTCGTTCACTGCTCCCGGAGGCCAGCGAGCCTATCGATCAGGCTGCACAGGAAGATGAAGCCATTCCTCAGGATGAGCTGGACGACAAAACCTCAGGGGAAGCGGGCGTTCATGAATATGTTGTTTCGACGGGTGATACCCTCAGCAGCATTCTGAATCAGTACGGCATTGATATGGGGGATATCACCCAGCTTGCCGCCTCCGATAAAGAACTGCGTAATCTGAAGATTGGTCAACAGCTCTCCTGGACGCTGACCGCCGACGGCGATTTACAGCGTCTGACCTGGGAAATGTCGCGTCGTGAAACCCGTACCTATGACCGTACTGCGGCGAACGGCTTTAAGATGAGCGCTGAAACGCAGCAGGGTGACTGGGTAAACAGCCTGATGAAAGGAACCGTCGGCAACAGCTTCGTGGCCAGTGCGAAAGATGCCGGGCTGACCAGCGCGGAAATCAGTGCGGTGATCAAAGCGATGCAGTGGCAGATGGACTTCCGCAAACTGAAAAAAGGCGATGAGTTCTCCGTGCTGATGTCCCGCGAAATGCTGGACGGCAAGCGCGAGCAGAGCCAGTTGCTGGGCGTGCGGCTGCGTTCAGAAGGTAAAGATTACTACGCTATCCGTGCCGAAGACGGTAAGTTCTATGACCGCAACGGTACCGGGCTGGCGAAAGGTTTCCTGCGTTTCCCGACGGCGAAACAGTTCCGCATTTCGTCTAACTTCAACCCGCGTCGAGCTAACCCGGTTACCGGACGTGTCGCGCCGCACAGAGGTGTGGATTTTGCGATGCCGCAGGGGACGCCGGTGCTGTCCGTGGGTGACGGTGAAGTCGTCGTGGCGAAGCGCAGTGGGGCGGCTGGGTATTATGTGGCGGTTCGTCATGGTCGTACCTATACCACGCGCTACATGCACCTGCGTAAGCTGCTGGTGAAACCAGGACAGAAGGTCAAACGTGGTGATCGTATCGCGCTCTCCGGTAACACCGGGCGTTCTACCGGTCCGCATCTGCACTATGAAGTGTGGATCAACCAGCAGGCGGTTAACCCGCTGACGGCGAAGCTGCCGCGTACCGAAGGTCTGACCGGTAAAGATCGTACCGATTACCTGGCGCAGGTGAAAGAGGTTCTGCCGCAGTTACGCTTCGATTAATCACTCCTGACGTTAAAGCCGGTACGCAGCGCGTGTGCCGGCTTTTTTATTTTGTGCGCGGCAGGGTGCGCCGCTACACTATCATCAGATTTACTTTTCGCGTCATCAGGCACTGGATAAGCATGGAAACAAAAAAGAATAACATTGAGTACATCCCTGAGTTTGAGAAGTCTTTTCGCCATCCACGCTACTGGGGCGCCTGGCTGGGCGTCGCGGCGATGGCGGGTATTGCCTTAACGCCTGCGTCTTTTCGCGACCCGCTGCTGGCGAAACTGGGCCGTTTTGCCGGACGTCTGGGTAAAAGCTCGCGTCGTCGGGCGCTGATCAACCTGTCCTTATGTTTTCCTGAGCGTAGCGAAGCCGAACGCGAGGCTATCGTCGATGCCATGTTTTCTACTGCGCCGCAGGCCATGGTGATGATGGCGGAACTGGCGATTCGCGGCCCGGAGAAAATACAGTCGCGCGTTGACTGGGAAGGCCTTGAAATCATCGAGGAGATGCGTCGCAACAATGAGAAGGTGATCTTCCTGGTGCCGCACGGTTGGGGCGTGGATATTCCGGCGATGCTGATGGCATCACAGGGACAGAAGATGGCAGCAATGTTCCATAATCAGGGAAATCCGGTGTTTGATTACGTCTGGAACACGGTTCGTCGACGCTTTGGCGGTCGTTTGCATGCACGTAATGACGGCATTAAACCGTTTATCCAGTCCGTACGACAGGGTTACTGGGGATATTATCTGCCGGATCAGGATCATGGTCCTGAGCACAGCGAATTTGTTGATTTCTTTGCCACCTATAAAGCGACGCTACCTGCCATTGGTCGACTGATGAAAGTGTGCCGTGCGCGCGTGATCCCGCTGTTCCCGCTGTACAACGGTGATACTCATCGGTTGACGATTCAGGTGCGCCCGCCGATGGACGATCTGTTAACCGCAGACGACAACACCATTGCCCGGCGAATGAACGAAGAGGTGGAAATTTTTGTTGGCCCGCATCCCGAGCAATATACCTGGATCCTGAAACTGCTGAAGACCCGAAAACCGGGTGAAATCCAGCCTTATAAGCGCAAAGATCTCTACCCTCTCAAATAAAAAAGGCCTCTCGGAAGAGAGGCCTTTTGCATCAGTAGACAATTACTCGACGGTCAGAATACGCGTAGTATTGGTCGAACCGATGGTGCTCATCACGTCACCCTGAGTCACGATAACCAGATCGCCTGATACCAGGTAGCCTTTGTCACGCAGCAGATTCACCGCTTCGCTTGCCGCGACAACGCCATCCGCCGCGCTGTCGAAATAGACCGGCGTAACGCCACGGTAAAGCGAGGTCAGGTTCAGCGTACGCTCATGTCGGGACATGGCGAAAATCGGCAGGCCAGAACTGATGCGAGAGGTCATCAGCGCAGTACGACCGGATTCGGTCATGGTAATGATCGCGGTAACCCCTTTCAGGTGGTTCGCTGCATACATGGCGGACATTGCAATCGCTTCTTCAACATTGTCGAATTGAATATCCAGACGGTGTTTAGAGACGTTGATGCTGGGGATTTTTTCTGCACCCAGGCAGACGCGAGCCATCGCCGCGACGGTCTCCGCCGGGTACTGGCCTGCGGCCGTCTCGGCTGACAGCATGACCGCATCGGTACCATCCAGCACGGCGTTTGCGACGTCCATCACTTCCGCACGGGTCGGCATTGGGTTGGTAATCATCGACTCCATCATCTGGGTCGCGGTAATCACGGCACGGTTCAACTGACGTGCACGACGAATCAGAGCCTTCTGGATGCCGACCAGTTCCGGATCGCCAATTTCAACGCCGAGATCGCCACGTGCGACCATCACCACGTCAGAGGCCAGAATGATATCATCCATCGCATTCTGATCGCAGACCGCTTCAGCACGCTCAACTTTTGCCACAATTTTGGCATCGCAGCCTGCATCGCGCGCCAGGCGGCGAGCGTAGTTCAGATCTTCACCGCAGCGCGGGAAAGAGACCGCCAGGTAGTCAACGCCAATCAGGGCGGCGGTAACGATGTCGGCTTTGTCTTTTTCGGTCAGGGCTTCTGCGGAAAGACCGCCACCCAGTTTGTTAATGCCTTTGTTATTGGAAAGCGGGCCGCCCACGGTCACTTCCGTGAACACTTTCATGCCCTGAACTTCCAGCACTTTTAACTGCACGCGTCCATCGTCGAGCAGCAGAATATCGCCAGGTACCACGTCTGCCGGCAGACCTTTGTAGTCAATACCGACTTTTTCTTTGTCGCCTTCACCTTTACCCAGGTTGGCATCCAGGAGAAATTTGTCACCGATGTTGAGGAATACTTTGCCTTCTTTAAAGGTAGAGACGCGAATTTTTGGCCCCTGGAGGTCACCCAGAATGGCCACGTGGCGTCCCAGTTTGGCAGCTATCTCACGAACTTTATCCGCGCGCATTTTATGATCTTCTGGCGAACCGTGAGAGAAATTCATTCGTACGACGTTAGCGCCAGCGGCGATAATCTTCTCAAGATTGTTATCGCGGTCAGTAGCCGGGCCTAATGTCGTAACGATTTTGGTTCTGCGAAGCCTTCTGGACATGTAATACTCCGTTGACTGAAACAACTAGGTGTTGCGTGAACAATAAACCGGTCGTTCTGAAAACCTTCTACACCCGCCATACTTCACGTTGCCTGTGCGTTGGCTTCCTCGCTCACTCCAGTCACTACCTTAAGTCAGCTTCTGGGGATTCGCTGCGTTGCCGCCTTCCTGCAACGCGAATTATTTAGGGTCTACAAAGCATAGCGAACAAAACCGGATGATGAATTTAAGTCGGACTTATTATTGCTGTTAGCGGTCATTACTCTTGATGAGCAGTTCTTTATCAAAACGCGATTCCTTGAGCGCTTCTTTGACACGCTTCAAGTTATCTCTGAATTTTGCCCCACGACGCAAAGTAAATCCCGTAGCCAGCACATCTATCACGGTCAACTGCGCAAGTCGAGAGACCATGGGCATATAAATGTCAGTATCTTCCGGCACATCGAGGGTAATTGCCAGCGTTGCTTCACGTGCCAGCGGCGTATCGGCGGAGGTTAACGCAATCACCATGGCATCGTTTTCACGCGCAAGTTGTGCCAGTTCGACCAGACTCTTGGTGCGACCAGTGTGTGAAATCAGCACCACCACGTCATCGTCGCTACAATTCATACAGCTCATTCGTTGCAAAACGACGTCGTCGGAGTAGATAACCGGGACGTTGAAACGGAAAAACTTGTTCATGGCATCATGCGCGACGGCGGCAGAAGACCCCAGCCCAAAGAAGGCGATTTTCTTTGCCTGCGTCAGCAGATCCACCGCGCGGTTGATCGCCGATTTGTCCAGCGACTGGCGAACGTGGTCAAGACTGGCCATCGCCGATTCGAAAATTTTGCCCGTATAGGACTCGACGCTGTCATCTTCATCCACATTACGATTAACATAAGGGGTACCATTTGCCAGACTTTGTGCCAGATGCAGTTTAAAATCAGGGAAGCCACGGGTTTCCATGCTGCGACAAAAGCGATTCACCGTCGGTTCGCTGACGTCGGCTTCTTGTGCAAGCGTGGCAATACTGCAATGGATGGCCCGTTCAGGCGAGGCAATGATGACATCGGCGACTTTGCGTTCAGATTTGCTCAAATGTTCCAGCTGAGACTGGATCTTTTCCAGCATATTCATGATGTAGACTCAAAGATATGACGATTTCAGCAATACAAGAAATCGAGAGGCAATTTTGGTAGATAGTACCCCTGCTAACCTGAGAAGGGGGCAAAATGGTCAGAATAGTTGTTGTTTTTTTTCATTACATGATCAGCATCGTGTTTTGACTCAACGTTATGCGTCGCAAATCGACGACGTTTTTGACCATTTTGCGCCGTTAAACGCCAACCGCACGGTGGGTTAAGCGTTTACGGTTTCCGGAATCACGTAAAAGCAGTACAGTGCACTGTAATAAAATTACAAGTAATGCCTGGCAAAGTACCAGGATAGCTAACTAAGGAGAATGACATGGCGGTAACGCAAACAGCCCAGGCATGTGACCTGGTCATTTTCGGCGCGAAAGGCGACCTTGCGCGTCGTAAATTGCTGCCTTCCCTGTATCAACTGGAAAAAGCCGGTCAGCTCAACCCGGATACCCGCATTATTGGGGTAGGCCGTGCCGACTGGGACAAAGATGCCTACACGAAGGTCGTGCGCGAAGCGCTCGAAACCTTCATGAAAGAGAAGATCGATGAAGGATTGTGGGACACCCTGAGCGCTCGCCTGGATTTCTGCAATCTGGACGTGAACGACACTGCGGCATTTACCCGTCTGGGAGAGATGCTTGATCAGAAAAATCGCACTACGATCAATTACTTCGCTATGCCACCAAGCACTTTTGGCGCAATCTGTAAGGGGCTCGGCGAAGCGAAACTGAATGCCAAACCGGCGCGCGTAGTGATGGAAAAACCGCTCGGAACTTCACTGGCGACCTCTCGCGAGATCAACGATCAGGTCGGTGAGTATTTTGAAGAGTGCCAGGTTTACCGTATTGACCACTATCTGGGGAAAGAGACAGTTCTGAACCTGCTGGCGCTGCGTTTTGCCAACTCCCTGTTTGTGAATAACTGGGATAACCGCACGATCGATCATGTGGAAATCACCGTGGCAGAAGAGGTGGGCATTGAAGGACGCTGGGGCTATTTCGACCAGGCCGGCCAGATGCGCGACATGATCCAGAACCACCTGCTGCAAATTCTGTGCATGATTGCGATGTCGCCGCCGTCGGATCTGACCGCTGACGCCATCCGTGATGAAAAAGTGAAGGTACTGAAGTCGCTACGTCGCATTGATCGTTCCAATGTACGCGAAAAGACCGTACGCGGTCAGTACACCACCGGCTTTGCGCAGGGCAAAAAAGTGCCGGGTTACCTGGAAGAAGAGGGCGCGAACAAGAGCAGTAACACCGAAACGTTTGTGGCTATCCGCGTGGACATTGATAACTGGCGCTGGGCGGGTGTGCCGTTCTACCTGCGTACCGGTAAGCGTCTGCCGACGAAATGCTCTGAGGTTGTGGTTTATTTCAAAACCCCTGAGCTAAACCTGTTCAAAGAGTCCTGGCAGGATCTGCCGCAGAACAAACTGACCATTCGTCTGCAGCCGGATGAAGGCGTGGATATTCAGGTGCTGAACAAAGTCCCGGGTCTTGACCACAAGCATAACCTGCAAATTACCAAGCTGGATCTGAGCTACTCCGAAACCTTCAATCAGACGCACCTGGCGGATGCTTACGAGCGCCTGCTGCTGGAAACCATGCGCGGTATTCAGGCGCTGTTTGTACGCCGTGATGAAGTGGAAGAGGCGTGGAAGTGGGTCGACTCCATCACCGAAGCGTGGGCGATGGATAACGATGCGCCGAAACCGTATCAGGCAGGGACCTGGGGACCGGTCGCTTCCGTGGCGATGATTACCCGTGATGGTCGTTCCTGGAACGAATTTGAGTAAAAAAACGTCTAACGCTTTCGTGTTATTTTACCGGTAACATGATCTAACACAGATTGTTGAACAATTTTTGCACTTTTAAGCCTCGTGTGGATTCACCCACGAGGTTTTTTTTATTACACTGCCTGAAACGATTTTGCCCCAGAGCTCCGGCTAACAAGCGTTTCCTGTGTTTTAAACCACAGTAAATGAACTTGCCAAACCTACCGCTCTGACAGATAAATTTCAGGAGCTTCTATGAATCCTAATTTGTTACGCGTAACACAACGTATTGTCGAACGTTCCCGTGAGACCCGTTCTGCCTACCTCTCTCGTATAGAACAGGCTAAATCCTCAACCGTTCACCGTTCGCAACTGGCATGCGGGAATCTGGCGCACGGATTCGCGGCCTGCCAGCCAGACGATAAAGCCTCTCTCAAAAGCATGTTGCGTAACAATATTGCGATCATCACCTCCTACAATGACATGCTCTCCGCACATCAACCCTACGAACATTACCCGGACATCATTCGCAAAGCGCTGCATGACGCGAACGCGGTCGGGCAGGTAGCGGGCGGCGTTCCGGCAATGTGCGACGGCGTGACGCAGGGTCAGGATGGTATGGAGCTTTCGCTGCTAAGCCGCGAAGTGATCGCGATGTCCGCCGCGGTCGGGCTGTCCCACAACATGTTCGACGGCGCGCTGTTCCTCGGTGTTTGTGACAAAATTGTCCCGGGTCTGGCGATGGCGGCGCTGTCATTCGGTCATCTGCCGTCCATCTTCGTGCCATCAGGTCCGATGGCGAGCGGCCTGGCCAATAAAGAGAAAGTCCGTATTCGTCAACTCTATGCCGAAGGTAAAGTTGACCGTATGGCGCTGCTGGAATCTGAAGCGGCCTCCTACCATGCGCCGGGTACCTGCACGTTCTACGGTACCGCGAACACCAACCAGATGGTGGTGGAGTTCATGGGGATGCAACTGCCGGGATCTTCTTTTGTCCACCCGGATGCCCCGCTGCGTGAAGCGCTGACGGCGGCAGCGGCGCGCCAGGTGACGCGTCTGACTGGTAACGGCAACGAATGGATGCCAATCGGCAAAATGATTGATGAGAAAGTGGTGGTGAACGGGATTGTCGCGCTGCTGGCGACCGGCGGTTCAACAAACCACACCATGCACCTGGTGGCGATGGCTCGTGCTGCAGGTATCCAGATTAACTGGGATGACTTCTCCGATCTCTCCGACGTCGTGCCGCTGATGGCGCGTCTCTATCCTAACGGTCCGGCGGATATTAACCACTTCCAGGCTGCGGGCGGCGTTCCGGTCCTGATGCGCGAACTGCTGAACGCGGGTCTGCTGCATGAAGACGTCAACACGGTGGCCGGCTTTGGTCTGAAGCGCTACACCCTGGAGCCGTGGCTGAACAATGGCGAACTTGACTGGCGTGAAGGCGCGGCCAAATCGCTGGACAGCAATGTGATTGCCTCTTTCGACCAGCCGTTCTCCCATCATGGTGGCACCAAAGTGCTGAGCGGTAACCTCGGTCGTGCGGTCATGAAAACGTCCGCTGTACCGGTTGAGAATCAGGTGATTGAAGCGCCGGCCATTGTTTTTGAAAGTCAGCATGATGTTTTACCGGCTTTTGAAGCGGGTCTGCTGGACCGTGACTGCGTGGTTGTTGTGCGTCATCAGGGACCAAAAGCGAACGGAATGCCAGAATTACATAAACTCATGCCGCCACTTGGTGTATTATTGGACCGTCGTTTCAAAATTGCGTTGGTTACCGACGGTCGACTTTCCGGTGCTTCCGGTAAAGTGCCTTCAGCCATCCATGTCACCCCGGAGGCTTATGATGGCGGTTTGCTGGCAAAAGTACGCGATGGCGACATTATTCGGGTGAACGGACAGACAGGTGAATTGACGCTGCTGGTTGATGAGGCGGAGCTTGCCGCTCGTCAGGCTCACATCCCGGATCTGAGCGCATCGCGCATTGGAACGGGGCGTGAAATGTTCAGCGCGCTGCGTGAGAAGTTGTCCGGCGCGGAACAGGGCGCAACCTGTATTCATTTTTAAGGCATATTTTGTAATCAGTCGAGAGAAGAACTCTGATGAAAAACTGGAAAACAAGTGCAGAAACAATCCTGACCACCGGCCCGGTAGTCCCGGTGATCGTTGTGAATAAACTGGAACACGCGGTGCCGATGGCAAAAGCGCTGGTTGCGGGCGGGGTGCGCGTACTGGAAGTGACCTTACGTACCGCCTGCGCGATGGATGCTATCCGTGCTATCGCCAAAGAAGTTCCGGAAGCCATTGTGGGAGCCGGTACGGTGCTGAATCCGCAGCAACTGGCAGACGTCACCGCTGCCGGTGCACAGTTCGCAATCAGCCCGGGTCTGACCGAGCCACTGCTGAAAGCGGCAACCGAAGGCACAATCCCACTGATCCCGGGCATCAGCACCGTTTCTGAACTGATGCTGGGCATGGACTACGGTTTGAAAGAGTTCAAATTCTTCCCGGCAGAAGCTAACGGCGGTACGAAAGCGCTGCAGGCTATTGCGGGTCCATTCTCTCAGGTGCGTTTCTGCCCGACTGGCGGCATCTCCCCGGCCAACTACCGTGATTACCTGGCGCTGAAAAGCGTGCTGTGCATCGGCGGTTCCTGGCTGGTGCCGAACGACGCGCTGGAAGCCGGTGATTACGATCGCATCACCAAACTGGCGCGTGAAGCGGTTGAAGGCGCGAAGCTGTAAGCTATCAACGTGTAAACCGTGAGCCCGATAAGACGCGTTAGCGCCAGTATCGGGCTTTGCCGGATGGCGGCGCTAATGCCTTATCCGGCCTACAGATCTGTTCCTTAACCTGCCACTTTCACCTGTGCCGCCGCGTTCTTCGCACGTTCAATCGCCTCATCAACGTTGTCAGCCGTTGCCAGCGCCACACCCAGGCGACGCGTTCCATCAATTTCCGGCTTACCAAAGAAACGAACCTGCAAACCGGCACCGACGGCGTTCTGAACATTGCCAAACGTCACGTCCTGACTGGTCAGTCGCGGTAAAATTACCGCAGAGGCCGCCGGACCATACTGACGAATGGCACCCACGGGCAGGCCAAGGAAGGCGCGCACATGCAGGGCAAACTCCGACAGATCCTGAGAAATCAGCGTCACCATGCCGGTATCGTGCGGGCGAGGGGAGACTTCGCTGAAAATAACTTCATCACCGCAGACAAACAGCTCCACGCCAAACAGACCATGACCTCCCAGAGATAACACCACTTTACGGGCAATTTCCTGAGCGCGTTCCAGCGCCAGCGCGCTCATCTGCTGCGGCTGCCAGGATTCACGATAATCTCCGTCTTCCTGACGATGACCTACCGGGGCGCAAAAGTGGACGCCGTCGACGGCGCTTACGGTGAGCAGGGTAATTTCAAAATCAAACTTCACGACGCCTTCAACGATCACCCGACCTGCACCCGCGCGACCGCCCTGTTGCGCGTAGTCCCACGCCTGCGTCAGTTGCGCTTCAGTACGAATGAAGCTTTGCCCCTTGCCGGAAGAACTCATCACCGGTTTGACAATGCAGGGATAACCGATTTCAGCCACGGCGGTGCGGAAGGTGGCTTCGCTGTCGGCGAAACGGAAGGTCGAGGTGGGCAGCGCCAGTTCTTCCGCCGCCAGACGGCGGATACCTTCACGATTCATCGTCAGCTTTGTCGCACGTGCACAGGGCACGACGTTCAACCCTTCCTGTTCCAGCGTCACCAGCATGTCCGTGGCGATGGCTTCAATCTCCGGTACGATATAGTGCGGTTTTTCCAGCTCAACGATGCGGCGAAGCGCGTCGCCATCCAGCATATTGATGACGTGTGAACGATGCGCGACGTGCATTGCCGGCGCGTCGGCATACCGGTCCACCGCGATGACTTCCACGCCGAGGCGTTGGCACTCGATGGCCACTTCTTTACCCAGTTCGCCTGAACCCAATAACATCACCCGAGTTGCTGCCGGACGCAGCGCTGTGCCTAATAACGTCATGAATATATCCCCCAACAAATTTGGCCGCAGTATATACGAAAACGTTTGCGTCTGTCTTTATTGCCAGGTTGATTTCAGCGGTAAAATAGAATATACTGTACATAAATACAGTAATATTGAGAGGCTGCAACATGGCGGTTGAAGTTAAATACGTAGTCATTCGGGAAGGTGAGGAAAAAATGTCATTTACCAGCAAAAAGGAAGCCGATGCGTATGACAAGATGCTGGATACGGCGGATCTGCTCGACACCTGGCTTGAACAGTCGCCGTTAGCACTGGAAGACGAACAGCGTGAAGCGCTGTCGTTGTGGCTGGCAGAACAAAAAGAGGTGCTGAGTACCATCCTCAAAACCGGTAAGTTGCCTTCTCCGCAGGCGGTTGAGAACGACGCCTCTGCCGACGATGATAATCAGGCGGCCTGAATCTGACTTGCGCTCCTGACGTTTTGTACCATGCTTTTTCCTGAATCAATGTGCTATTGGGTAAAGGAAAAGTATGAAAAGAAAAGGTGCGTTAATCAGCCTGCTGTTGTTAGGCGCCAGTCTGTCGGTGTCTGCTGCGGACACTGACAGTAAAACCGTGAAATTCCCCCCGTGTGAGGGTCTCGATGCGGCAGGCATTGCCGCAAGTGTGAAACGTGATTATCAGCAAAATCGTGTGGTGCGCTGGGCAGACGATCAAAAACGGGTGGGGCAGGCCGATCCGGTTGTCTGGGCTAATCCGAAAGAGATTACAGGGCAGGACGGGAAATGGACGGTGCCACTGACCGTGCGTGGAAAAAGCGCGGATATTCATTATCAGGTGAAGGTCGACTGCAAGGCCGGCACGGCGCAATACCGCCAGCAATAGCGCGAACATTTGCGCATCTTTAGCGCTGGCAGACATTTCCTGACATCCCCTCGGGTACGCTTTGAGAATTCATTGTCAGTACTTGAGGGATAAAATGGCTAACTGGCTTAATCAATTACACTCTCTTCTCGGGCAAAACGGATCGTCTTCGTCCTCTTCGGGGGAACAGGGATTAAGTAAGCTGCTGGTACCCGGTGCGCTGGGTGGCCTGGCAGGGTTACTGCTCGCCAACAAATCTTCCCGCAAACTGCTCAGCAAATACGGCACCAGTGCGCTGTTGGTCGGTGGCGGCGCGGTGGCGGGTAGCGTGTTGTGGAACAAGTACAAGGATAAAGTTCGCGCGGCTCATCAGGATGAACCGCAGTTTGGCGCGCAAAGCACACCGCTGGATGTCCGTACCGAACGCCTGATTCTGGCGCTGGTTTTCGCGGCGAAAAGCGACGGTCACATCGACGCCAAAGAACGGGCGGCAATCGAACAGCAGCTACGTGAAGCGGGCGTTGAAGAACAGGGGCGCGTATTCATCGAACAGGCGATTGAACAACCGCTGGATCCACAGCGTCTGGCGCAGGGGATCCGCAACGAGGAAGAAGCGCTGGAGATCTATTTCCTCAGTTGTGCCGCCATTGACATCGACCACTTTATGGAACGTAGCTACCTGAACGCGCTGGGCGATGCGTTGAAGATCCCACAGGATGTCCGTGACGGCATCGAGCAGGATCTGAAACAGCAAAAACAGGCGCTACCCGGGTAACCGAATACCGTCGGCGGCATGTTTCGCTTGCATCATTCGTCAGTTTTGCCACCCTTAGAGGGTGTATAAAGACGAAAGAACAATGACATGCTGCCGAAAGCCAATCGCATTCCCCACGCCATGACTCTCCATGGCGACACACGCATTGATAATTACTACTGGCTGCGGGACGACACCCGTTCGCAGCCGGATGTGCTGGATTACCTGAAACAGGAAAACTGCTACGGACATCAGGTCATGTCTACGCAGCAGGCGTTGCAGGAACGTGTGTTGAAAGAAATTATCGATCGCATTCCTCCCCGTGATACTTCTGCACCGTATGTGAAAAACGGTTATCGCTACCGCCATCTCTATGAACCCGGATGTGAGTACGCCATTTATCAACGTCAGTCGGCGCTAAGCGAGGAGTGGGATGACTGGGAAACGCTGCTCGACGGCAACAAGCGGGCGGCGCACAGCGAGTTTTACACCCTGGGGGGACTGGCGATCACGCCGGATAACACCATCATGGCGCTGGCGGAAGATTACCTTTCACGCCGTCAGTACGGGATCCGTTTTCGCAATCTGGAAAACGGTAACTGGTATCCGGAGATGCTGGATAACGTGGAACCCGAGCTTGTCTGGGCGAATGACTCGCTGACCTTCTACTATGTGCGTAAGCATGAGACGACGCTGTTACCCTGGCAGGTCTGGCGACACACCATCGGTACACCGTCGACGCAGGACGAACTGATTTACGAAGAAAAAGACGACACCTTCTACGTTAGTCTGCACAAAACGACATCCCAACATTACATCGTCATTCATTTGGCTAGCGCAACGACCAGTGAGGTTTTGCTGCTGGATGCCGAACTGGCCGATGCCGAACCGTTCATCTTCCTGCCACGCCGCAAGGACCACGAATACAGCCTCGATCACTATCAGCATAAGTTTTACCTGCGCTCGAATCGCGAGGGTAAAAATTTTGGCCTCTATCGCACCCGTGTGCGCGATGAGAAACGGTGGGAAACGCTGATCCCGGCGCGCGACGCTATCATGCTGGAAGGGTTTACCCTCTTTACCGACTGGCTGGTGGTGGAAGAGCGCCGGCGCGGCTTAACCAGCCTGCGGCAGATCAATCGTAAAACCGGCGAGGTCGTGGGGATCGCCTTTGACGATCCGGCCTATGTCACCTGGCTTGCTTATAACCCGGAACCGGAGACGTCGCGCCTGCGCTATGGCTACTCCTCGATGACCACGCCGGACACGCTGTTTGAACTGGATATGGATACCGGCGAACGATGGGTGATTAAACAGACGGTGGTGGCGGGATTTGACGCCGCGAACTATCGCAGCGAACACCTGTGGATCACCGCGCGTGATGGCGTCGAGGTGCCTGTCTCGCTGGTGTATCATCAGAAGCATTTTCGCAAGGGACAAAATCCTCTCCTGGTGTACGGCTACGGTTCCTACGGTGCCAGCATAGATGCCGATTTCAGCAGCAGCCGCTTAAGTTTGCTGGATCGCGGCTTTGTTTATGCCATCGTCCACGTGCGGGGAGGTGGCGAACTGGGGCAGCAGTGGTATGAAGACGGTAAATTCCTGAAAAAGCGCAATACCTTTAACGACTATCTCGATGCCTGCGATGCGCTGATTGACCTGGGCTACGGCTCTCCCTCCCTGTGCTACGGCATGGGCGGTAGTGCAGGAGGAATGCTAATGGGCGTGGCAATCAATGAACGTCCCGAACGTTTTCATGGTGTGGTTGCCCAGGTACCGTTTGTGGATGTGGTGACCACGATGCTTGATGAGTCGATCCCCCTGACCACCGGCGAGTTTGAGGAGTGGGGGAATCCGAAAGATCCTCAGTATTACACCTACATGAAAAGCTACAGCCCGTACGATAACGTCAGGGCGCAGGCTTACCCGCATCTGCTGGTCACCACCGGGCTGCATGACTCGCAGGTTCAGTACTGGGAACCGGCGAAATGGGTGGCGAAACTGCGCGAACTGAAAACGGATGACCATCTGCTGCTGCTGTGTACCGACATGGATTCCGGGCACGGCGGAAAATCAGGCCGTTATAAATCCTGGGAGGGGGTTGCGCTGGAATTTGCTTTCCTGATTGGCCTGGCGCAGGGGACGTTGCCTGGCAACCGTGCGGCTTAAGCGTTATCCAGATAGTGCTTGAGAGTTAAACGCAGCTCCGGGCTCATGCTGTCAAGGTTGTTAAACAGCCAGCGCAGGTAGCCCGGATCGCGCTCAGCGACATCCGAGACAGCTTTGCCACGATACTTACCAAAGGTAAAGGTGGTCAGCAACCCCGGTCGCCCGGTGATGTCGACCATCTGCTCTGTCGTCCAGCCGGAGGTATTCATAATATCGATGAGCAGCGCGGCGGTGATATAGCAGTCATAGAGTGCGCGGTGATGGTGAAGTCCCACAGGGGTTTGCACATTCAGTTTGCGTGACTTGTAGAGCGCCATATTGCTGTACTTAATACCCGGCCAGAGGCGGCGGGAAAGTTTCATGGTGCAAATCCACTCGCCCGGCATGTCTGGCAGCACGCGGCGGTCAAAGCTGGCGTTATGTGCCACATACCATTCACTGCCGTAATAGTGGGGAATGACCTCTTCAATCCACGGTTTATCGGCCACCATCGCTTCAGTAATGCGGTGAATCGCCATGGCCTGCGGCGAGATCGGTCGGTCAGGGCGCACCAGGTGGCTCATAGGATTCACTATCTTACCGTCAACCACGTCGACAGAGGCGATCTCTACAATCCCGCCCTGCAGGCCACAGGTTTCAGTATCGATGATGCGCAGCATGTAAAACTCCTGACCGAAAACGATTAGCGTAATGGAATGATATCACCTTGCCAACCCTGCGCTGTGCGCTGTCCTGTTAATAACAGCGAACCGCGGTCGGCACGGACAATTAATTGCCCGCTTTCATCCCACAATGCGCTACTTCCCCGCGCATTGGCCATCAGTACGGCAATCGAGAATTTATGCGAGAAGCGTTGTAATCGTGACGTTGAGGTGAGCAACTCGGATTCGCTGACGCTTTGACTGGTTGTAAACAGAGAACACGCCGGA
This sequence comes from Citrobacter sp. Ct235, assembly GCF_030332305.1. Classification (NCBI taxonomy): domain Bacteria; kingdom Pseudomonadati; phylum Pseudomonadota; class Gammaproteobacteria; order Enterobacterales; family Enterobacteriaceae; genus Citrobacter; species Citrobacter sp. Ct235. The sequence goes on along the minus strand of NZ_JAOWIC010000049.1, from coordinate 1,085,892 downwards.
TCCATATCGACACCTTCCGGTTGTTCATCCACCACGCTGATGGTTTTCAGGTCTTCACACAGACACGCGCCGTGGCTTTGATGAAACATGCGCGGTGAGGTTACCCACGGGGCGAAAACGGCAATCCCGGTGACGAAGCGGTTGTTATGCTCGACCGGAAGACCGGCAATGATCGTCATGCGGTGCGCGTGGGCGGCCTGAGAGAGCGGCTGTAGCAGACTGATATCCGGCGGTGCGGGCAGCGACTGCGATTCGTCCATGCAACCGAGTAATGAAAGTGAGGGAAACACTAACAGTTCACACTGTTGTCTGGCTGCCGCCTCGATGAAATTCAGATGATGAGCGATATGTTCGCGAATAGACGTTTTTAGCGGTTCATACTGTGCTGCGGCAATTTTCCAGCGTGACATAATGACTTCCTTTTCATAGTGTCTACAATCATCCTTAAATCATAGAATAAGAATGTACTTATACTGTAGCAGCCAATATGTAAGGATACGTAACTTTACATCAAAGATATTACTTAGGTTTGGGCTCATACGGTAAGCGTGACAACGAAACGGACGCCAGACGGTGGGCGATCAGACGTTCGCGAAACCATTCGCGCAGATGAGCGGGTTGCTCGCGTTCTACGACTTCGGCGACAACGGTCATGTTGTAGCGCTCTTTAAACGCGACGCCAGCAGCGGCCAGGTCAACGTTTACCTTGTCCATTTCAGCCTGTTCAAGCTGAGCCAAATTTTTGTGCATGGGCTTCTCCTTCGGTATTGCGCGCAAAAGTTACTAAGAGTCTGCCATAATGGCAAGCCGCAATTGAAGATTGTCGACGCGAACATTATAGAAGGTTATCCTCACAGGATAAGGCATTACAAAAGGGAATAGTTGATATGGTCTCTCCTGCACGTACTTTTCGCTATACGCTCCTTTTTCTGGCTTCAGCCCTGGCGGCTCCGACCGTATGGGCCCATGCGCATCTGACCCACCAGTATCCGGCCGCGGAGGCCGAAGTTGCCGCCGTGCCACAGGCGCTGACGCTTAATTTCTCTGAAGGTATCGAGCCTGGATTCAGCGGGGCGACGATTACCGGTCCGAAACAAGAGGGAATCAAAACCCGTCCGGCAAAGCGTAATGAACAGGATAAGAAACAGCTGATCGTCCCGCTCGATGAAACGCTGAAGCCGGGTCAATACACGGTGAACTGGCACGTGGTGTCCGTCGATGGACACAAAACCAAAGGACAGTACACTTTTAGCGTGAAATAAACATGCTGACGCTGACCTGGGTTGCACTTCGCTTCATCCATTTTACCGCCCTGATGCTGGTGTTTGGCTCTGCGCTTTACGGCGCGTGGCTGGCACCGCTCTCTATCCGCCGTCTGATGAGCCGACGGTTCTTACGTCTGCAACAGCATGCTGCATGGTGGAGTTTTCTGAGTGCGTTACTGATGCTGGCGATCCAGGGCGGGCTCATGGGCTCCGGCTGGCAGGATGTTATCTCCGTTTCGATCTGGGTTGCCGTACTGCAAACCCAGTTTGGCGGGGTGTGGCTCTGGCAGATCGTTCTGGCGCTGGTCACGCTGGTTGCCGCGCTGATTGTGCCGCGTAATTTACCGCGACTATTACTGCTCTTAACCCTCGCACAGTTTGCACTACTGACGGGAGTTGGGCATGCCACGCTGCACTCTGGCGTTATTGGCGCGCTCCAGCAGACAAATCATGCACTGCATCTCATTTGCACTGCGGCCTGGTTTGGCGGTCTGTTACCGGTGATTTACTGCATGGACATGGCAAGAGGACGCTGGCAGCAGCAGGCGGTTTACACCATGATGCGTTTTTCACGCTATGGGCATCTCGCCGTGGCAGGTGTGTTGCTTACCGGTATCGCCAATGTGTTGTTTATACAGGGTTTTTCACTTCCATGGCGGACCGTCTGGGGGCAACTGCTTTTGCTAAAATGTGCACTTGTCCTGCTAATGGTGGCAATCGCACTGGCGAATCGGTATCTTCTCGTACCACGAATGCGCCAGGATAGTCGACGCATCAATCTGTACTTTATTTGGATGACGAAGATCGAATGGGGAATCGGCGCCGTCGTGCTGGCAATTGTCAGTTTGTTTGCGACGCTGGAACCGTTCTGAGGGACAGGCAAAACTCATGAAAAAAATGATTCTCTCTTTGCTGCTTCTGACCAGTTCAGGGGTTGCGCTGGCGGCACCGCAGGTCATTACCGTGAGCCGTTTTGAAATCGGCAAAGATAAGTGGGCGTTCAATCGCGAAGAGGTCATGCTGACCTGTCGGCCCGGAAACGCGCTGTATGTGATTAACCCCAGCACGCTCGTTCAGTATCCGTTGAATGATATCGCGCAAGAGCAGGTGGCAAGCGGCAAAACGAATGCACAACCTCTGTCGGTGATTCAGATTGACGATCCGGCAAAACCGGGTGAAAAAATGAGCCTGGCACCGTTTATCGAACGAGCAGAAAAACTCTGTTAATTCCCAAAAGTATCTTTCTGATTTCCAATAAAAAACCGCAAGCCTTCTGCTGAGGGTCTTGCGGTTTTTACATTTCAGTCAGTGACTACCACCGTTTTTTTCCGACCGCATAAGCCGCGGACTGGAAAACCTGGCGTCGTCATCTATTCTTAAAAGGCAAGGCGACTTAGCCTGCATTAATGCCAACTTTTAGCGCACGGCTCTCTCCCAAGAGCCATTTCCCTGGACCGAATACAGGAATCGTATTCGGTCTCTTTTTATCTGTATGTTTTATATAGTGTTTTTACGTTTCAACCCGAAAAAACACGAAAATTACTCGAAATTTCCATATCCTGTCTAAACCATAACATACTCTGCACCGCGTGCGTCCAGGTATTTTTTGGTCATTGTTAAATTTTTGTGGCCCAGTAAGCGTTGTGCGAAATCCTCTCCACGCTCACTTTCATACAGCCGCCCGGCCAGACTTCTTATCTCATGAAAAGAGGGCGGGTTATGGCCGAACTTTGAATCGGTCGCATCCCTTACCGTTGAAAACGCCTGTGTAAGCCCGTCTGGTGTTAACGGACCGGGTTTTCGTCCGCCACGCCTGACAGATGAGTAGAGCATAAAATCCGACGGATTATTTATCCTGTACCGATCAACGATACCCTGTAATACTGCGTATGGAATTGATGTGCAAAACGGCATTCAGTTTATCATGCAACGTCTTGATTTTGAAGAAACTATGAATATGTCCAGAATTATCAGAGTTGCAGGTATTTTAGGTATGCATTTTGATCAATGTCAGTGGGAAAGGAATGACAGCGTCCAGCTCGTTAAAGTACAAATAGATAGCACAGGAAACACTCAAGGGTATCAGGTTAAAAGCTTCAACGATTGCTGAATAAAGCTTGATGACACGAGTGATACATGCGTCCTTCTATCTGATATAGACAACATCAATGTGGTCTTTAGTCACTGTAAGGGCTCTCTGTTCGCGAATAAGTCGCGGTTCAAAATAAGCACAACCGCCGATCTGTTACAGTACCTAAAATTCTTCACGGATAACTATCTTGTATTTGCTAATAACAACACATGGGTCCCTGAGCTTAGGACAAATACATTGGCGTTTGATGACTTTGTTACCGGGATGAGGTCAGAGAAAATAACAGCTAACTCTACAAGGATAGTGCTCTCCCAGGATGTCGAGATTGTTTTACAGAATTCACCGGGGAAAGTTTCGGAAGAGTTAGTGACGACAGCGACAGATACGCAGTTGCGTTTGCTTTCTCAGGACAGCACAACAATGTGGAAGCTTCAGCCGCCGACATCATGAACGACGCCAACGGCTGCCCACTGGACACCAGTATAGCCCCATGATGGGCTATTTTCTCTTAACCAGGCATTCAGCTAGTCGTTCTGAACGGATCTCTGAGCCAGTCCTGTTGAGATGATAGATGGTATCTGAGAACATCTTGAAATCCTGGTTGGCATAAAATGGATCGCAAAGCACATGGACGTGCATTGATTCCAGAGTTTCTTTAATATTCTTGGCGAATGCTATTGCCTGTTGGTCATCCTTGTTAAAGAATTTTGTTTTGATGGATGCAGGCCAGGTAACGAAGAAAGTCCCACCGCTATCTTCAGTGATGTTCTTTAATTTACCAATCCCTGACTTCGCATAATCAGTAAAAGTTAAATTGTTTTTTCCATACGAAAGAATTTCTTCATATTTGTTCTGCTGTCTCTCCATCTTTGCGAGAATGCCCTGACTGTGATATAGCATTTGTATTGAGCCGTATTTGTCTAATGAGGTGTAGACGTACTTCTTGTATGAGTAATCAACTGATGGAACAGACGAAGACACCTCTTCAATTGACGCATATTTCGCATCTCCACCAGTGAGCAATCCTTCGATGACCCTGTCTTTATTAGTGAAGGTGAACAGTTTAATTTTGTCATAGAGGTTACGAGATCTCACATAATCACCTCCCCATCCAAGCATGTTCGTGATGAACCATGTGGTGGGATTGCTGTCTTTTCTGTAATATTGATATTCAAGTGGGGCAATGACAATATCACCGGGCTTGATATTCCGACGAAGAACGTAGACGAGAAAGTCTATATCCAATCCTGCATGCAAAGCCAGGTTAACTACCTTCATACCAGTCTTTTTCTCTATTATATCCCCACTAATCCCAAATAATGAGTTAGAGCCACTGATGAATACTATTCGTGGCGTATTTGTGGAGTCACTAATTAGTTCTTTCTTTTCGAGTGTATTCTTCAACCACCACTCAGCAACAACTGGTCTGCCTATCTGCCAGAAATAAAGGTATAGGTAAGCCGACATAAGGAACACGAATACGGCCACAAAAGCGATGATTGATTTGCTGTTTTTTGACATTTTCATCACCGTTAGAAATTCGAGTAAATGAAGCTTGTTGAACCGGCACCACCAAACAGGCATATAACCGATACAGTGAAGAGAGCGGAGCAAATAAATACGTTGCGATACTTAACCACCTGCCCATTGATTTCATGGCATGAAAGCTCATTGCTGTTCTTCGCAATGAAAGCGAATGCCAGAGACAACGCAAGTACGGAAACAGTCGACACGGAGGATACCCCCCAGGTAGTCAGCTCTTTATAAACCTCGAATCGGTTTTCGCTTTCCAGGATAAATTTTTCCGACCACATTCTGATCGTACCCACCCCATTGAGACCAAACATTCCCCTGTAAACGCTGACCACTTTATCGAAGCTTTCAGCCCTGAATGGGACCCATGAGAAGTTAATAAACAAGAATGTGACAACTAGTCCGGCCAGCCGGGGCATAGAGAATCCGAGCTTCGACCACGTGACGTTGATTCCGGTTGCTACGCCGTGAAGAAGCCCCCAGAGGATAAAGTTGATTGTTGCTCCATGCCACGCGCCACTGATTGCAAAAGTAATCAGCAGGTTTACGAGAGTTCTGGGATATCCGTGACGGCTACCGCCCAGAGGGATGTAGACATAGTCGCGTAGCCATGTGGAGAGAGAGATGTGCCAGCGACTCCAGAAATCACGGATGTTCACTGCCTTATAAGGCGAGTTGAAGTTTGCTGGCAGAGAAACTCCCAGGATCAGCGCAGAGCCTATTGCCATGTCCGAATATCCGGAGAAGTCATAGTAAATCTGCATGGTGTAGGATAGGGATGTCACCCATGATTCAGCCAGTTTTAATGGCGCTTCAGCAGCGTAACCAGCGTTTGCCACTTGAGCAAAGATAGAAGACAGCACAATTTTCTTATACAGACCGATAGACAGGAGCATCAGGCCGGATATCAGCTTACTACTGTCCAAAATTGAAGAGCTTCCAGACATCAGCCGGTCATATCTGGTTATCGGACCTGAAACCATCTTAGGGAAGAAGGTGATGTAATAAGCATAATCCAGGAACGCCACCCGTTCTTCTTTTTTCTTGTAAGCATCAACGAGGAATGAAACCTGTTGGAATACAAAGAAGCTTATTGCAACTGGAGCCATCAGATCGTCGATAGCAAATGACAGGCTATTCCAGGTGATGAGGTATTTGTATTTGAAGAAACACAGCATGACCACGTTGGATACAATACCCGCGCCAAACGCCGTTCTTCTGAAATTGAACTTGCTACCGATCAGATATGAGAAGTAAGTGGCAAGACAGGACAGAGCCAGCCATAACACACCATCCTGAGCTAGTTCACAATAGAACCATATGGATACTGCAGTGATAAAAAAACGAGATATCTGCGGGTGAAGTTTCCATGAGAAATAATTAATAATGGCAACTATTGGAAGGAATATAAAAATATAGTGAAGTGAGTTGAAAGCCATCATGGGTTCCATTTGTTTATTAGGGACGGCGCTGAGCAACAGTCATGAGAGCAAATTTTGTTCAAATTTGTAAGTCCCTAAGAAAATGACGAAAAATAATAGCACACATCTAAATTCTTTCATCGAACTGGATCAACACATGTGATTAGTTGTGCTGTGTATCAATACAGTACTACTAAGGCGTTATGGGATTCCAATCGTCTGTAGCAGACTACGTTGAGCAGCGCAGATCATTGGATAAGCACATCATCACAAGGCCGTCATCGACATATTTGATGCCGGCTGCCGAAACTATCTGGCGTACAGGTATCATAAAAGACACGATACTGGTGGTGGGCAGCGCGGCATTCCTGGTTGATGGTTAGATTTTCGTGTGTCAACTTAACGATGAGCTCAGACCTAAGCGCTTGCGTTTTTCTACGGTGCGCTGTCTTGAAGACTTCAACTATCCTGACCGAAATCATGTGATGTAGCCAGAAAGCGCAGTCTTAGGAGTGGTGACATCTATCATCAATGATGCCCGTAGTGGCGAGTTTGACGTCTGCCCTGTGATCTGACGTTTGCCCAGGTTGATGTGAACTCATTTTATACAAGCTGCGAGACAGTATTCAGGCCAGACCTGAAGGGTAAGCCGGTTGTCGTGTTATCGAACAATGATGCACGTATACACTTTCCTTTTGAGGAAGAAAGTACAACCTAAGGATAGTCAATTCCAAATGAAATATAAGCAAAGCTACTCGCGTTAAAACGGGTGATCCATATTTCAAGCAAAGAGATCTGTTCCGAATATTCGGTGTTTTCTGCTTCAGTAGCAATTACGAGCTCTATGCTTGCATGTCCAATCGGGTCATGATTACGCTTAAGGATATGTCGCTGCGTTGCGAGATCTATTCAATAGACGAGGCATTCTGTGAACTCACGGGCGTGCGTAACTGCCGTGTGCTGGAGGACTTTGGCAGAGAACAGCAGGAAGCTGTCTATCGGAATACGCGACTCACTGTTGACGCGGGAATAGGGCAGCCCAAGACGTGGTTGAAACTGGAAGAAAACGTCCAGCGTTTTTTGCTGCTATTGTTAAATTTGTGTTAGGGCGTGACTGAGGACAAAAACTCTCATGAAACAGCCTGAAAAGAGTTACCAAATGATCGAGGGGGCGCACTGGCGGCACATCTGGGTAGTCGGGGATATCCACGGCTGTTTTGCGCTGTTGATGGCGAAATTACGGGCCTGTCGCTTTGACCCCTGGCAGGATCTGCTGGTTTCGGTGGGCGATCTCATCGATCGTGGTCCTGACAGTTTGCGCTGTCTGCAACTGCTGCATAAGCGCTGGATGGTGGCGGTCAGAGGGAATCATGAACAGATGGCGATAGATGCCTTGCGCACGTCTCAATGGTCGCTGTGGACGATGAATGGCGGAGGCTGGTTTACGATGTTGCCAGAGCAGAAACGGCATCAGGCCATGCTGGCACTGGAATACTGCCAGCAATTGCCGTGGATCCTGGAGCTGCATTGCCGCGAGGGGACGCATGTGGTTGCCCACGCTGATTACCCGGAAGACGTTTATCAGTGGCAAAAACCGGTTAACCTTACGGAGGTGCTGTGGCGACGTGCGCGACTGAGTGCGCATCTTGCGGGAGATGGGGCCGCTATTGTCGGCGCTGACCATTTCTGGTTTGGTCATACGCCGCTGCATCAACGCGTTGACAGCTACAATCTTCACTACATCGACACGGGGGCGGTATTCGGCGGTGAGTTAACGCTGGTACAACTGCAGTGATTAAAAGTCACTGTATTGCTGCGCGGGTGCCCAGAATCCATCGATAAAATCCTCTACCGGGAAGCAGCCACCCTGGCGAATTCGTTGATCGTCCATATAATACAGACACTGCTGCTCGGTATCGTAAACATCCACTACGATATCTTCGCAACCGCCATCCAGATAACAGACAAACAGAACCAGTGCGAACATCCTATCCTCATTTTGTACAGCTCTGACAAAAGTGTAGGAGGAATTAACGCAGGCGGGAAGGGGGAAATAAATAACCCGCCGATAGACGGGTTCTTTTTGAATCAGGCAAGACGCATGATCCAGGCATCAGACTTACGATCGTAATGGTTGCGAAAGAGGACCGAATGTTCTCCGTTGAGAAGGGCAGGAATGCTGGTCTCATCGTCCCAGGCATCCAGCTGCATGCATAAATCCGGATCGGATTTACACGGAATGGTTAACGTTCGGTCTCCCGGCGACTCGCCGTGTAACTCGGCATCGTCAATTTCAAAGGCGCCAATGCGCACACTGGTTTTCATCATCGTGCTCTCCGTTGGTTTGCTGATTGTGGTACGACCAGTTAGGCCGTCCATTTCTCAGCGTAGACAACGCAGGCAAAAGCGCCAGTCAAAAAATGCGCAAATTTCCCGATTTCAGACGTTACCGGTAAACAATTTGCCATCACGAACCAGTTCTCGCGGGTAACTGTTTTTCAGCCGTGAACCGATCCGTTTGGCGAGGCCAATCGGCTGATGCTGGAAGGTTACCAGCACATCGTCAGTGGCGGGGGCGGTCTGCGGGTAAACATCGCGCCCGCGATACCACTCTTGCGCCTCCTGGTGCGACAGTTCAAACGCACTGCGGTGATTCACATCAGCCAGCGCGATGACCGCTTCGTGCTGCCAGCGATAACCTTTGTTATGGGTTTCTGCCAGCTTAATGCCGAGGCGAGAGAAGCGGACTTTACCGATCAGCGGTTCAATCTCCGCCGGGAAAAGCCAGACCTCTTTATCGCGCTGCCAGAGGTGCAGGTTTTCATCCCAGAGCAGGCCGAGGGCGCTAGCCGCCTGGGCTATATTCGCGGCTTCGCGACCTTTGACGGGGGTGAAAGGGAAGTTACCCACTTTGTACTTCGGCGCAGGCAGCGCGGAAATGGACGCTGTTTTACGCAGACGGGCAACGAAGAATCCTTCGCAGTCATAAATCTGCGGAAAGACATGCAGGAAACCTTCGGCTGTTAGCGCCTGAGTCGCCTCAGGAAAAAGATCGTCTAACGGTAAAAATTCCACTGCCTCAGGCCAGGTCTCTTTCAGCCAGGCAAGCACCGATTCGTTTTCATCACGATTTAACGTACAGGTCGAATAGACCAGGGTACCGCCAGGGCGCAGGGCGTGAAACGCACTTTCGATCAGTTCGCGCTGGGTTGCGGCAATCTCATGATTGCTTTCCACGGACCAGTTTTTCAGCGCATCCGGATCTTTTCGCACAACGCCCTCACCCGAGCAGGGGGCATCAAGCAAAATCGCGTCGAACATTTCCGGCAGTGCTGCACCGAATACGCGGCCGTCAAAATGGGTCAGCGCCACGTTATTGATCCCGCAACGACTGATATTGGCATGCAGCACTTTCACCCGACTGGCGGAGTACTCGTTCGCAAGAATCGCCCCGCGGTTGCCCATGCGCGCTGCGATTTGCGTGGTTTTTGAACCCGGCGCGGCGGCAACGTCCATCACGCGGTTCGGCGAATTATCATCGGCAAACAAGGCGGCAACCGGCAGCATGGAACTGGCTTCCTGAATATAAAACAGGCCGCTCAGATGCTCGGCGGTACTGCCTAAGGGCAATGCTTCTTCATCGTCGCGCTCAATCCAGAAGCCCTCTTCACACCAGGGAACCGGCGTCAGCGACCAGCCATACGGGGCGGTTAAAGTGAGAAAATCGGCAACCGAAATCTTAAGGGTATTAACGCGGATGCTGCGGCGTAACGGGCGCTGGCAGGCGGCGAGAAAATCATCAAAAGAGAGGTGTGCAGGCATTGCCTCGCGCATTTGCGTCAAAAAGGCGTCAGGAAAATAAACAGCGTGTTGAGTCACGGGGGAGCACCACCGGCAGTAAAACAAGCGCGCAGTGTAGCATAAAGGCCCCGGCGCGAGCACGCCGGAGCCTGATATTAACGTGGCAGCGCGGTGCCCCATTCACGCCACTCTTTCGGCTCACTTTCCAGCAGCAGGAAGTGTTTCCCGGCCTGCGCTTTCGGTGCCAGCGGGGTGCCTGGCGGCGTGGCGAACGCGATGCCGCCGCGAATGAACTGATTAAAGGTGCCGGTCTTCACGACGCCCCCCGTCAGGCCAAAGTCCAGACTGTATCCGGAGGCCAGCCAGAAGACGGAGTTATTGCGGACCAGATGCTGATAGCGTTGACTGATGCGCAAGGCGATCATCACGCGGTCAGACAATGTGCCGAGCGTCATGCCGGTTACCGTACCGACTTCAATCCCACGGAACAGCACCGGCGTACCGATCGCCAGCGAGCCTGCTTCGGGGACTTCGAGCACAATACTCAGCCCGTCAAGGTAACGTGAGTCAGTAATGGTCGCTTCCTGTAGCTCGAAGTCCCGACGTGGATTACCCCGACCCGGCTCGACGTTGATGTAGGGTTGCAGGATAGTGTCGAGGTGCTCCACGCCAGCGGCTGAGATCTGCGGTGTAATCACGGAGAAGCGCGTCCCGCCACGGGCAAAGGTCTGCACGTATTCCGGATACAGGACCGCCTTCGCCTGTACCTCGTTGCGCGAGGTAAGCAGTTCAAGCGTCTGAATCTGTCCGATATCAATGCCGAGGTAGCGAATGGGCATCCCGGCGGCCAGTTTCCCGGCATCAAAGGCGTGGAGTGTGATTTGCCCGCCGACCGCACGCGCGGCGGTTTCGGAGGCATACAAAATGCGCTTATCGCCTTTGCGCTGGCTGGCGCTGGCACCGCTCAGATTGTCAAAGCTGATTGCCCCTTTCAGCGCGCGCGACAGGGGAGAAGCCTGCACGGTCAGGCCGCTGCCGTTGAGCTGCACTTTAGCCCCGCCTTCCGCCCAGAATACGCTGTTGTTGGTCAACAGGTTGCGGTACTCCGGCTTAATGTGGAGATCGATATCAAAGGCGTCGGCGCGGGGGCGCACGGTGATCACTTCGCCCACCTCAAATTTACGATACAGCACCACAGAACCGGCCTGCACGTCCGGCAGCGTTTCCGCACGCAGACTCAGAGTGGTGGTAGGCAGATCGCTCAGACTGTTCTCCACCGCTTTTTCCAGGTTGGCATACAGCGGATAACTGGACTTCATTTCCCCCTTGCTGCCCGGCAATATGCGGATACCGCCGCTTATCCATTCGCTGGCGCTGGCACCAAGAAATTCAACGCCATCCAGACCCACTTTGACATCCACACGACTGTTGACCACGAATTTACTGTCACCCTTAACCAGGTCGCGATGCTGTGGATCGACCGCCGCGGTGAACTCGACCCCTTTGCTGGTTAGCTTACGTTCGATCACCTGGCCTACCTGGACACCGTGGAGGATCAGCGGTTGACCCGCCTCGATACCGTAGCTTTCGGGCGCGGTCAGGGTAAACGTCAGAACGTCAGGTTCATGAAGCAGGGCTTTTTCACCAGGGACAACCACGAACTCGCTGCGCGGTTCACCGGTACCGGGCACCAGTTCAAAGGTTTTGCCCGTCAGCAACGAACTGATGTTAGCGTCACTTAGCGACAGTTTGGGACTGCGCAGTTCAATGCGAGTGCTGTCACGTAACAGCGTCACAACGCTGGGATCAACGGTCATTTCGCCGGTGACTTTACCGCCCGGCTCTAAATTCAGTTTGGTGAGTTCACCGACTTCCAGCCCCTGATACATGAGCGGGGTGGCGTTCGCTTTCAGCCCTTCGCCGCTGGGCAGTTCGAGCTTAACAATGACGCCGCGTTGACTGTGCGCCAGATCGGCGTACAGGCCAAAGGTATCATCCTGATCCGCGACCTTTGAGTCGTCCGGGGAGTCAAAGGCGATGGCCCCGTTGACCAGGGCAGCCAGACTCTCCAGCTTGACCTTCGCACCGCTCAGACTGATGTCGGCATTGACCCCTGAAACATTCCAGAAACGACTGCCTTTCTTCACCAGGTTGGTAAAACGGCGTTCAACCAGAACATCGATAGTGACGCCCTGTTTGTTTGGGTTAATGCTGTAATCATAAACCCTGCCGACCGGGATCTTACGGAAATAGACCAGCGAACCGCTGTTCAGCGACCCCAGATCGGGCGCATTAAGATGGATCATCAGGTCGCCGTTATCCAGGCGATATTTCGGCTGGGTATCAAGGGCGACGAAATGATCCTGCTCTTTACCTTTACCGGGCATCATGCCGATATAGTTACCGCCAACCAACGCATCAAGGCCTGAAACCCCCGCGAGCGACGCTTTGGGCGTCACCAGCCAGAACTGCGTGTCTTCGCGCAGGGCATCTTTCATGTCCGACTTAATACTGACTCGCACCTCAATTTTTCGCAGATCCTGACTCAGGCTGATGTCCTGAACCGTACCCACCTCCACGCCCTGATAGCGAACGGGCGTACGGCCCGGTACGATGCCATCCGCAGACATGAAGTCGATGGTCACGGTGTTACCGCGATCTTCATAACTGTTCCAAATCAGCCATCCCGCGATCATTAACGCAATCAGCGGGAGAAGCCAGAATGGTGAGATACGGCGTTTAGTTTTAATCTGCGCTTCAGTCTGCGAAGCGGGCGTTTCCTGACTCATGTGCATCCCAAAGTAAGCGGCTGTCCAGCCATTCCACTGCAAGAATAGTCAAAATGACCGCTGAGCCGAAATAAAACGCAGCCGGTCCCATAGTAAAAGCAAGAATCTGGTCGCGGTTAATCAGCGACATGGTTAAGGCGATAACAAAAAGGTCCAGCATCGACCAGCGACCGATCCACGTGACCAGGCGCAAGAGTTGCATACGCGTGCGTAAACCCTGTTCGCATTTGAACTGAATGCTGAGCAACAGCGTAAACATGACGATCACTTTGGTGAATGGCACCAGAATACTGGCGATAAAGACCACGGCGGCCACGGCGACATTGCTGTTCGCCAGCGACAGGATACCGGACATGATCGTGTCTTCCTGTCGTCCACCGTTCACGTAGATAACCGAGATAGGCATCAGGTTAGCAGGCAGCAACAAAACAATCGATGCCAACAACGCCGCCCAGCATTTTTGTACGCTCTGATTTCGGCGCTCACGCAAGGGAATATGGCAGCGCGGGCAGCGTCCACGCGGGTCCGGATAACCGGTAAAATGACAACCGAGGCAAATACGCAACTGCTCGTCCGGGCGTTTTGCCGGTCGCTGCGGATAAAAGCGTTCCCACAGCTGTTCAATGTTCAGATGCGACAGCGTCAGGATGCTAAGGATCACCAGTGCGATGAAGGCGTAAAGCCCCACGCCAGGCTGCAAAAAGGCGTAATCCTGAACTTTGATCGATGCCACGCCAATGCCCACCAGATAGATGTCCAGCATCACCCACTCTTTGAGTTTTTCCAGCATCAGCAGCACCGGGCGCAAATTCATGCCGAGAATATTGCCGAACCACAGGTAGGCAATCGCGCTCACGAGGATCAGCGGCGCGCCCGCAACGCAAAACAGCACCATCGTCGCGGTAATGGGATCGCCTTGCTGCGTCATCTGCCAGATCCCCTGCATCACGTTGGCATCAATGCGGATGCCCAGCAGATAGATATGCAGCAGAGGCTCGCCCCAGGCGAAGGGCATCAGCAACAGCATGGTGACAGCCATCGCCCCCAGGCGCGTCAGCGACCAGTCGCGACCATCACGAATTTTCGCCTGGCAGCGGGGACAGTACGCGCTCTGGTGAGAGCGCATCTTCGGCAGACTAAACAGCAGGTCACACTGAGGGCAACGCTGATAGTGCGCACGAGGCAGTGCTTCGCTGATGGATCGGATCGCTATTTTTTTCGTTGGCGTGATCTGAGGTGTCTTGAGAGCCATGTATCGCGAATCAAAGTGTTAGAATTATGTAATCTTAACTCATGACGGGAATGATCTTGAGCATTAACGCATTTAATGCTTATTTTAATAGGCTGGCAGTATCAGAGTAAGACAACTAAGTGATTATATAATGAACAAGACAGAGCTATACGCGGATCTGAACCGCGATTTTCAGGCATTAATGGCAGGAGAGACCAGTTTTCTGGCCACGCTGGCGAACACCAGCGCGCTGTTGTACGAACGTCTTTCGCAAGTGAACTGGGCGGGATTTTACCTTCTTGAGGGCGATACGCTGGTATTAGGTCCGTTTCAGGGCAAAATTGCCTGTGTACGGATTCCGGTGGGTCGCGGCGTGTGCGGCACGGCTGTTGCCCTAAACCAGGTGCAACGGATTGACGACGTTCACGCGTTTGATGGCCACATTGCCTGCGATGCGGCCAGTAATGCGGAGATTGTCCTGCCAATAACCGTTAAGGGCCATATTATTGGCGTGCTGGACATCGACAGTACGGCGTTTGGGCGCTTCACCGCTGAGGATGAGCAAGGTCTTCGCCGGCTCGTCGCGCAGCTTGAAACCGTGCTTGCAATGACGGATTACAAAAAATTCTTTGCGAGCATCGCAGGATAATCAACGGATACCGTAGCAATTACTGATGGCGTCATTATAATGACGCCTGTTCATGCCTGCGGCTTGTTGGCTACGTCCGTTGTAATCAGGAAATTTCATGGAAAATCAACCTAAGTTGAATAGCAGTAAAGAAGTAATCGCGTTTTTGGCCGAGCGTTTTCCGCAGTGCTTTAGTGCGGAAGGCGAAGCGCGCCCACTGAAAATTGGCATTTTTCAGGATCTGGTAGAGCGTATTGAGGGCGAAATGAACCTCAGCAAAACGCAACTTCGTTCCGCTTTACGTCTTTATACTTCGAGCTGGCGTTACCTGTACGGCGTTAAGCCGGGCGCAACGCGTGTCGATCTCGACGGCAACCCTTGTGGGGAGCTGGATGAGCAGCACGTTGAACATGCGCGTAAACAGCTTGAAGAAGCGAAAGCTCGCGTTCAGGCGCAGCGTGCTGAACAGCAAGCGAAAAAACGCGAAGCTGCCGCTGCCGCAGGTGAAACCGAAGACGCACCTCGCCGTGAACGTAAGCCGCGTCCTGCACCACGCCGCAAAGAAGCGACTGAGCGTAAACCGCGTGCTGATAAACCGGCCGCGAAAGCGCCGCGCGCACCTCGTGAAGAGAAATTGACTCCGGTTTCGGATATTTCAGCGCTGAGCGTTGGACAGTCTCTGAAGGTGAAAGCGGGCAATGATGCGATGGATGCCACCGTATTAGAAATCACCAAAGATGGCGTCCGTGTACAGCTGAATTCGGGTATGTCTTTGATTGTACGCGCAGAACACCTGGTGTTCTGAAACGGAGGCCAGGCCTGGCATGAACACATTTTTTAGGCTTACCGCGTTAGCTGGCCTGCTTGCAATAGCAGGCCAGACCTTCGCTGTGGACGACATTACGCGTGCCGATCAGATTCCTGTTCTTAAGGAAGAGACACAGCACGCGACGGTGAGTGAACGCGTTACGTCGCGTTTTACGCGTTCTCACTATCGTCAGTTCGATCTCGATTCGGCCTTTTCCGCCAAAATTTTCGACCGCTATCTGAATTTACTCGACTACAGCCACAACGTGCTGTTGGCGGGGGATGTCGAGCAGTTTGCGAAGAAGAAAGGGCAGTTGGGCGACGAACTGCGCTCGGGTAAGCTCGACGTTTTTTACGATCTCTATAATCTGGCGCAAAAGCGCCGTTTCGAGCGCTTTCAGTACGCACTGAAAGTGCTCGAACGTCCGATGGATTTCACCGGGACTGATACCTTTAATCTCGATCGCAGCAAAGCGCCCTGGCCGAAAGACGAGGCTGAGCTTAATGCGCTGTGGGACGGTAAGGTGAAGTTCGATGAGTTAAGTCTGAAACTGACCGGCAAAGACGACAAAGAAATTCGTGAGACGCTGACCCGTCGTTATAAATCCGCGATCCGTCGTCTGACGCAAACCAACAGTGAAGACGTCTTCTCACTGGCGATGACGGCGTTTGCTCGCGAAATTGATCCGCATACCAACTATCTCTCGCCACGAAACACCGAACAGTTTAATACTGAAATGAGCCTGTCCCTTGAAGGGATTGGTGCCGTCTTGCAGATGGACGATGACTATACGGTCATCAACTCCATGGTAGCCGGCGGTCCGGCGGCGAAGAGCAAAGCGATTAGCGTTGGCGATCGCATTGTCGGTGTGGGTCAGACGGGCAAAAGCATGGTCGATGTGATCGGCTGGCGTCTGGATGACGTTGTTGCGCTCATCAAAGGGCCAAAAGGCAGCAAGGTTCGTCTTGAAGTTCTGCCTGCCGGCAAAGGAACAAAAACCCGAACGGTCACACTGACGCGTGAGCGCATTCGTCTGGAAGACCGTGCGGTTAAGATGTCTGTGAAGACGGTGGGTAAAGAGAAAGTCGGCGTACTGGATATCCCGGGCTTCTATGTTGGCCTGACTGACGATGTCAAAGTTCAGTTGCAGAAACTGGAAAAACAGAACGTCAGCAGCATCGTAATCGATCTGCGCAGCAATGGTGGCGGAGCGTTGACGGAAGCGGTTTCGCTGTCGGGTCTGTTTATTCCTTCTGGTCCGGTGGTTCAGGTTCGCGACAATAATGGCAAAGTCCGTGAGGACAGCGATACCGATGGCGTTGTTTACTACAAAGGTCCGCTGGTGGTGCTGGTCGATCGCTTCAGCGCGTCGGCATCGGAAATTTTTGCTGCCGCCATGCAGGATTACGGTCGCGCGCTGATCGTCGGTGAACCGACCTTCGGTAAAGGTACCGTGCAGCAGTATCGTTCGCTGAACCGTATTTACGATCAGATGCTGCGTCCGGAATGGCCTGCACTGGGTTCCGTCCAGTACACGATCCAGAAGTTTTATCGCGTGAACGGCGGCAGTACCCAGCGTAAAGGCGTCACGCCCGATATCATCATGCCAACAGGGAATGAAGAGACAGAAACCGGCGAGAAGTTTGAAGATAATGCGTTGCCGTGGGATAGCATCGACGCCGCAACGTATGTGAAATCAGACGATCTGACGCCGTTCGGTCCTGAGTTACTCAAAGATCACAACGCGCGTATTGCGCAGGATCCTGAGTTCCAGTACATCATGAAGGATATCGCCCGTTTCAATGCGATGAAGGACAAACGTAACATCGCGTCTCTGAATTACGCGCAGCGTGAAAAAGAGAATAACGAAGATGATGCGATGCGTCTGGCGCGAATCAATGACCGGTTTAAACGTGAAGGAAAACCGGTTCTGAAGAAACTGGACGACTTGCCAAAAGATTACCAGGAGCCGGATCCGTATCTTGATGAAACGGTGAAGATTGCGCTGGATCTGGCGACGCTTGAGAAAGCGAAGCCAGCGGAACAAACCGCTGCGGCGAAGTAACCTCAGACAGGCACAAGAAATTGTGCCTGTTTTTTTTAACAAGCGCATGAAGTCGTCAGTCTGGTACAACAAAATGTAAAGTTGTGTCTTTCTGGTGACTTACCGGGCATTGATACTTGAAAATAGCGGTACGACCCATACGATGTGGGTAATCGCATAGTGCGTTTTGTTAAGTTGAGGTTAAAAGAAAATTATGATGCGAATCGCGCTTTTCCTGTTGACGAACCTTGCCGTCATGGTCGTTTTCGGGCTGGTGCTGAGCCTGACAGGGATTCAGTCGAGCAGCGTTCAGGGCCTGATGATTATGGCGCTGCTGTTCGGTTTTGGTGGTTCCTTCGTTTCACTGCTGATGTCCAAATGGATGGCGTTACGTTCCGTCGGTGGGGAAGTGATCGAGCAGCCGCGTAACGAAAGAGAACGCTGGTTAATGAATACGGTCGCCACGCAGGCGCGTCAGGCCGGTATCGCCATGCCGCAGGTTGCTATTTACCATGCGCCGGACATTAACGCGTTTGCCACCGGGGCGCGTCGTGATGCGTCTCTGGTCGCGGTCAGTACCGGCTTGCTGCAAAACATGAGCCCGGATGAGGCTGAAGCGGTTATTGCTCATGAAATTAGCCATATCGCGAACGGTGACATGGTCACCATGACGCTGATTCAGGGGGTCGTGAACACCTTTGTTATCTTTATCTCGCGCATTCTGGCGCAGATCGCCGCGGGTTTTCTCGGTGGCAACCGTGATGAAGGCGAGGGCAGCAATGGCAACCCGATGATCTATTTTGCTGTCGCGATGGTACTGGAACTGGTCTTCGGTATTCTGGCGAGCATTATTACCATGTGGTTCTCTCGTCATCGTGAGTTCCACGCCGACGCGGGTTCCGCCAAACTGGTTGGTCGTGAAAAGATGATTGCCGCGCTGCAGCGTCTGAAAACCAGTTACGAACCGCAGGAAGCATCCAGCATGATGGCCTTCTGCATTAATGGTAAAGGTAAATCACTGAGTGAACTGTTTATGACTCACCCGCCGCTGGATAAACGTATCGAAGCGCTGCGAAGTGGGGAATACCTGAAGTAAGCCTGTCGGCAAAAGAGAGAGCGCGCGTCCGCGGACGCGCTTTTTTTATCCCTGCGCTCGAGGTTGTGTGATGCGTAAACCACTCACCACCGCCGCCACGGTTGCCAGAATCCCCGCAGCCAGCAGAGAAACATGCGTGCCGTTATCCCCGAACTGGTTCAACAGCAGCGCGACCAGCGCCGCGCCTGAACTTTGTCCCAGCAAACGAGCGGTTCCCAGCATGCCGCTTGCACCACCGCTGCGTTCGCGCGGCGCTGACGTGATGATTGTGTGATTATTGGGTGACTGAAACAAACCAAACCCGGCACCGCAGAGGATCATCGGCCAGATGATATTGAGATCGGACGGTACGGCAGGAAGCAGCACCAGAGCAAACAGTCCGCCAGCCATCACCAACAGGCCCAGCGCCCTCAGCAATCCCGCATGGACGCGCTCTATCAGATACCCGGCCAGCGGTGCCATGACCATCGTTGCCAGTGGCCAGGGAGTGAGCAGCAGACCCGTTTCAACTTCACTGCGACCCAGTACCGTTTGCAGGTAGAAGGGAAGGGAGACCATCGCCAGCATCTGTGCGCAGAAGGAACAGATTGATGTCCCTATCGACAGTGAAAACAGGGGAATACGCAGCAGGTCGACCGGCAATAGCGGCACCGGTAGTGAGAGTTGACGGCGGATAAAGAAGTAGCCCACCACGACCAGCGCCGCCAGTTCAGCACCGACCAGTGTAAGGGACTGCCCCTGTGCAAAACCGCTCAGTGCGGTGATCAACAGACCAAAGGTCAGTGCGTTCATCACGGCGCTGGGGATATCAAAACGCGGTTTATTGCTGCGTGAACCATTGGGCGGCAGGAATCGCATCGCCAGAATCAACGCAATAATTCCTAATGGCACGTTGATCAGGAACAGCCATTTCCAGGAGGCGATTGAGAGGATTGCCGCGGCAATGGTGGGGCCTGCGGCTGCAGAGACGGCAACGATAAAGGAGTTGATGCCCATCCCGCGCCCCAGATGGCGCTGAGGATAAATCAGACGGATCAACGCGGTGTTGACGCTCATCAGCGCCGCGCCGCCAAACCCCTGCACGACACGCGCCATCGTCAACACCTGCAGCGAGTCTGCGAGCGCGCAGAACAGTGAAGCCAGCAGAAAGACGACCAGTCCGCATTTGTAGATGCGTCGATAGCCAAACATATCGCCCAGGAACGACAGCGACAGTAACGAGACGACAATGGCAATCTGATAGGCGTTGACGACCCAGATTGAGCTGGCGGCGGAGGCGTGTAAATCATCGGCAATGGTGGGGAGTGCCACGTTGGCAATGGCACCATCCAGTACGGCCATCGAAATACCAATAACAATGGTTAAAATGGCGCCATATCGCTGCGGAAGCGGCAGGCCGTCAGCCTGGGGTTTATTCATGTGATTGATAGTTTCTGCGAAGAATATGATCAGGGTAGTGATTCTAGCATTGATATTCAGGCTTTATGTCGCAGATTTGTAACGAAGTTAGCAAAGATGGATTGCGGGCGCCTGACCATGAAATTATAATAAAAAATCGTTCTGATTTTTATAAAACACTCGTAATGAGGTGATAGATGGCTAACGCAGATCTGGATAAACAGCCTGATTCTGTATCTTCCGTGCTGAAAGTTTTTGGCATTCTGCAGGCGCTGGGTGAAGAGCGCGAAATAGGGATTACCGAGTTATCACAACGCGTCATGATGTCAAAAAGCACCGTTTATCGCTTTTTACAGACCATGAAAACGCTGGGTTATGTGTCGCAGGAAGGGGAGTCCGAGAAGTATTCTCTGACGCTGAAACTGTTTGAACTGGGCGCGCGTGCGCTACAGAACGTTGACCTTATCCGCAGTGCGGACATCCAGATGCGTGAACTCTCTCGTCTGACTAAAGAGACCGTGCACCTCGGTGCGCTGGATGAAGACAGCATCGTATACATCCATAAGATTGATTCGATGTACAATCTGCGCATGTATTCGCGTGTCGGTCGTCGTAACCCGCTTTATAGCACCGCGATTGGTAAAGTGCTGCTGGCCTGGCGCGATCGTGATGAAGTGAAACAGATTCTGGACGGCGTTGAGTACAAACGCAGTACCGGGCGCACCATCACCACCACGGAAGCATTGCTGCCCGTGCTGGATAAAGTTCGTGAACAGGGTTATGGCGAAGATAACGAAGAACAAGAAGAAGGTTTACGCTGCATTGGCGTACCGGTATTTGACCGTTTCGGTGTCGTGATTGCTGGCCTGAGCATCTCATTCCCAACGCTGCGTTTTTCCGAAGAAAACCTGCATGACTACGTTTCGATGCTGCATACTGCGGCGCGTAAAATTTCTGAACAGATGGGTTACAACCATTATCCATTCTGATGACGTCATGATGGCGATATTAAGAAACTGCCGACTTTCGCGCCGGCAGTTTTATCCTGATGACATCCTGCTTAGGATTACGCATTGCGGTCATCACGGCGGCGGATCTTAACCGTTATCGACGACCACGGTACTTTTACGCAATAGCGGGCAATCCGTTAACCCAATGATACCGCTATCGGTATGAACATATTGCGCGGTGGCGGTTCCTCGCGCGGTGAGATACTTACACTGCAGCCCCAATCCGGCCGCATTCTCCTGACTGCCTATCAGAACACCATATCCACTGAGTAATAATCCAATCCAGACAAGCGCAAACAACACGATAGCGCGAATAATCAAACGCATTATGACCTCTTTTCTTCTATAAGTTAGACTGAGCTTAGCGTCTACGCGCATTGATACAAGTAAATGATTCTTAAAAAATCGCGAATGTTCTCTGTAGTTAGCCCTGGTTTAAGATACACATGATATTTTGGTGGCATAAGATGTTGATGCGGAGAGTGGAGTGAAAAAGTTTCGATGGATAATTCTGGTGGTGGTGGTGCTTGTGTGCCTGTTGCTATGGGCCCAGGTGTTCAACATCATGTGTGACCAGGATGTACAATTTTTCAGCGGAATTTGCGCCATCAATAAATTTATCCCCTGGTGAGATCATTTTTTCATCTGTTGATTACCTTCCTGTGGCGCGGTGGTAAAATGATGCGTCTACATTGAGGTGGTGAAATGAACGAAGTAGTGAATTCCGGCGTGCTTAATTTTGCGTCGTTGATTGTATCGGTGGGGGTTCTGGTTGTTGGGCTGGTGCTGTGGTTCTTTATCAACCGTGCAAGCTCGCGAACCAATGAGCAGATTGAGCTGCTTGAAGCGTTGTTAGATCAGCAGAAGCGACAAAATGCCTTATTGCGTCGTCTCTGTGAAGCGAACGAACCGGAAAAAGTGGCTGAGGCATCGCCGAAGGCCAATGACCCGCAAGAGGATGATGACATCATCCGTCTGGTCGCAGAGCGTTAATCCTTTGTAAAACAGGAAGCGAATGGACTGGCATCCCGTCGGTCTTTCCTTCCTGGGTCATTATCCTGCACGCTATTAGTGCAGTTACATACTGCTTCGCTATATCCGTTCCTTCCTGAGTCATTCCGTCGGTTATTGTCTGCACACACTTAATTATATTTTTCCATACGTTAATAATGTGAACATCCCCGTTTTGTGAGAATGATCGGCTTTATAAAAATCGAAACGTTTCTTTCCCTATTTTTGTGCATTGTCATCATTCTTTCATTAAATGAGTGCATAAGAACAGTGGATATCAGGTTGGACCGAAATGTGTTGTTATTATGATAACGGGCCATTTTGTGTTGAGACAAATTATGCATAACAAAGCAGAATTTGTGATAACGGCCTGACTCCACGTTTCATCATCGCGATGATCTGGAAGTCATGAAGTTATTGAGCTATGGTTGAAAAGTCCCCGTTGCGATGCTGGTCTGACAAGGGCTCAGCAAGAAAGCGGGAATATATCGGCTTGAGAATTGACGCATAACTGTGCAGATACTCTGTGTCGACTGGTGAGATTTGTGCGACCGATCGAGACACGTTTAAAAATGGCTTGCCATAATTAACGTTGTATGTGATAACACGTTTTGGGTTAAACGAGGTACAGTTCTGTTTATGTGTGGCATTTTCAGTAAAGAAGTCCTGAGTAAACACGTTGTCGTTGAATACCGCTTCTCTGCCGAACCTTATATTAGTGCCTCAAGCAGTAATGTCTCAGTTTTATCTATGTTAGGCCTGCGGGCTAAGAAAACACTCTAAGGAATTTTGCAAATGGCAAAGATTAAAGGTCAAGTTAAGTGGTTCAACGAGTCTAAAGGTTTTGGCTTTATTACTCCGGCTGATGGCAGCAAAGACGTGTTCGTACACTTCTCCGCTATCCAGGGTAATGGCTTCAAAACTCTGGCTGAAGGCCAGAACGTTGAGTTCGAAATTCAGGACGGCCAGAAAGGTCCGGCTGCTGTTAACGTAACAGCTATCTGATCGACACCACTGATTTGAAGCGCGTCTGCGCATCAACCTCAGATTTAAAGCCTCGCTGATGCGGGGCTTTTTCATGCATCTTCCTTCAAAGTATGTCTGAATACCTTCTTCGTTAGCGCTTTGTTGCAAAGCCGTGATGTTATTAGCATAGTTTTCCCCGCTTTCCCGCCGTTATTCCCGTTAAATCAGTCACCTGAATATCATGTTTGCCGGAGAACAGGTGAAAAAGAAAAGTGATGGTACGGCGCGAAGTTTCACACCGCTACGCTTTGCACTACTTTGTATAGCCATATTGCTGAGTCTGGGAGTGCTATTGGGACGCGTCGCATGGTTGCAGATTGTTGAACCCGATTCCCTGGTCAGGCAAGAAGATATGCGCTCGTTGCGCGAAGTTACCACGGCATCGCCGCGCGGAATGATTACTGACCGGCAGGGACGGCCACTGGCGGTGAGCGTACCGGTGAATGCGGTCTGGGCTGACCCGCAAATCTTGTTGAGTAAAGGCGGCGTTGGCGTCAACGAACGCTGGCAGGCGCTGGCGAATACGCTGCATCTCTCGCTCACAACGCTGGCGGCGCGCGTTAACCACGATCCGTCGGCTCGGTTTATCTACCTTGCGCGTCAGGTCTCTCCTCAACAGGCGAAGTGGATAGAGAGACTGAATTTGCCCGGGATCAACTTGCGTGAAGAATCCCGGCGGTTTTACCCGGCAGGACATGTCGCGGCGAATCTGATTGGTTTTACCAACATTGACGGGCAGGGCATTGAAGGCATTGAGAAAAGCTTTAACGCACAGTTAATGGGTAAGCCGGGTTCCCGTCTGGTCCGCAAGGATAAATTCGGCCATGTGATTGAAAACATCACGGAAGTCAATCCTGTACCGGCTCATGAACTTCAGCTTAGCATCGATGAGCGACTGCAGACGGTTACCGAAGATGCGCTGGACAATGCGGTTAGCTGGAATAAAGCAGAATCCGGAGCCGCCGTGCTGGTGAACATTGCCACCGGTGAGATTCTGGCGATGGCCAGTTTTCCCGATTTTAACCCGAACAACCGGGACGGTGCGGGGCTGGACGATTTTCGCAATCGAGCGATTAGCGATACCTTCGAACCGGGATCGACGGTGAAACCGCTGGTCATCATGACGGCGCTTGAGCAGAGGATTGTGCAGCCTGACAGCGTAATCGATACCCATCCATTTTTTCTCGACGGGCATCGCATTCGCGACGTGGGTTTTTATCCGGAACTGACGCTGACCGGTATTTTGCAAAAATCGAGTGACACCGGAGTATCGCATCTCTCGCTGGCGATGCCCATTCAGCATTTAGTGGATACATATCAGCGTTTTGGCTTTGGTCAGCCCACGGGACTGGGACTCACCGGGGAGAGTCAGGGGCTGATGCCACAGCGTCACTACTGGAGCGATTTGGATCGTGCAACATTTGCCTTTGGCTACGGTCTGATGGTGACACCGCTTCAACTGGCGCACGTCTATGCCACGATTGGCAGTTTTGGCCTTTACCGACCGCTCTCCATCACGCGTATCGATCCGCCGGTCATCGGCAAACGCGTGATGTCCGAAGCGTTGGTCAGACAGGTAGAACATATGATGGAAAGTGTTGCTCTGCCGGGTGGCGGCGGGACGAAGGCGGCGGTTCGGGATTATCGCGTGGCGGTTAAAACCGGGACTGCGAAGAAAATCGGTGATGACGGTAAATACGTGGATAAATATGTGGCCTACACCGCAGGCGTGGCGCCAGCCAGCAGCCCGAAGTTTGCACTGGTGGTGGTGATTAACGATCCGCAGAACGGCGCCTATTACGGCGGTGCCGTATCGGCACCCGTTTTTAGCCAGATCATGGGCGATGTGTTGCGACTGGAAAACGTCAAACCGGATGGAATGCCCGCCGACTCCAGTCATCTGCTGGTAATGCAGGGCAATCCGCAGACATTCCCTGTGCGCTAAGTGATTCTCCCAGGGCGTAAATCGCGTTACACTTGCGCCCTGAATTCACCTGCCGGAGTTGTTATGTCGTTTTCCTGCCCCCTTTGTCACCTGCCTCTCGTGCACGTCAATAACAGTTTTATCTGTCCGCAGCGGCATCAGTTTGATGTGGCAAAAGAGGGATATGTCAACCTGTTGCCGGTGCAGCATAAGCGCTCGCGCGATCCGGGTGACAGTGCGGAGATGATGCAGGCGCGGCGTGCGTTTCTTGATGCCGGACACTATCAGCCGCTGCGGGACGCCATCGTTGAACAACTTTCCACGCGCCTCGACGCGTCGGCGGCCTCGATTCTTGATATCGGTTGTGGTGAAGGGTATTACACTCACGCCTTTGCTGATGCGCTGCCTGCGGCGACCACTTATGGACTGGACGTGGCGAAGGTCGCCATCAAAGCGGCGGCCAGGCGCTATCCGCAGGTGAGATTCTGCGTTGCATCGAGTCATCGTCTGCCGTTTGCTGATGCCAGTCAGGACGCGATTGTGCGGATTTACGCGCCGTGTAAAGCAGAAGAGCTGGCGCGTGTGGTCAAGCCGCGCGGATGGGTTTTCACGGCAACGCCGGGACCGCGGCATTTAATGGAGTTGAAAGGGCTGATTTACGATGAGGTCCGACTCCATGCGCCGCATACTGAGCAACTGGAAGGGTTCAACCTGCTGGAAGATATCGCGCTGGCGTACCCGATGAGCCTGAGTGGGAAGGAAGCGGTGGCGCTATTGCAGATGACACCTTTTGCATGGCGGGCGAAGCCAGAGGTTTGGGAACACCTGGCGAGTAGAGAAACGTTTGACTGCCAGACGGATTTTCGTCTTCACCTCTGGCAGCGCGCGGATTAACCGTGAAAGTGCGTCCAGAGGATCTGGACGCCGATACCGATCAGCACCACCCCGCCCAGAATTTCAGCCCGCTTGCCAAGCAGCGGGCCAATGAAACGACCGACCATCATCCCCAGCGTGGACATAATCAACGTGGCGCAGCCGATAGCCAGTGCGGTAGCGATAATGTTGACCTGCAGGAACGCCAGCCCCACGCCGACCGCCATGGCGTCGAGGCTGGTGGCGATGGCGGTAGTGACCAGTAACCAGAAACCGTGACGGCGCAGCGGTTCATCGTCTTCATCATCCGCGCCGCGAAATCCTTCTATAATCATTCGCCCGCCCAGAAAGACCAGCAGAATGAAGGCAATCCAGTGATTCCATTCCAGTACGAATTTGCTGGCTAACATGCCCAGCGCCCAGCCGATCAGCGGCGTCAATGTTTCGACTGCGCCGAAGATCAAACCGGTGCGCAGCGCTTCAGAGAATTTGGGTTTATGCAGGGTGGCGCCTTTGCCAATTGATGCCGCGAAAGCATCCATCGACATGCCGAAAGCGAGAATAATAGTGGCAGTGATATTCATGACAGCGTCCTGACCGGGGTTTCCATAAAACACACCACTGCCCCCAGTAAACATGCACACCTGAACACAGGCGTTCATACAGTATGCATAGCAGTTGATGTGCCTATGGTCTCGCCTGACTGAAAGAGATTTCAGTCCGTACGTGCCACGTTTTGCAACGAGTATGTTGACACGTACATTTCCGGAGTCTGGAAATCGGCTACTCCCCAAATGACGGCGCAACCTTAACATATTTTGAGAATATAAAACAACTGCGGCGAAATATTATTTGACTTCTAATTGAAAACGATTTTCATTTAGATTTATTGGTAGATAGAACGTTAAAATAAATAACATCTTTACGCCTGGGTTATAGCCTTAGCTATGTTTTTAATTACAATTAAATTGCGAACAACAAAGCACAGGCTATGTTTCTAACTCACTGAGAGGAAACGAGAAGTTTATATATCTTTTCCAGGTCGTCGATATTTCGTACGCGAATAAGCAAACGCCTTTGTTCTAATTGCATCACCAGAACACCATCTTCCGATAAATTCATCTCTTTAATGCGGTTATATTCTATCCATACGTTGGCGAAGAAAAATCCACCCTGTTTGAAGAGGATCTTCGGTACCCGGATCCAGAAAATATAAAGCCCCATCAACACCAGTGCACATAATAACCATGTGGTCATGATAGCCCCATGGCTGGTGACATTGTTGTAGATAAGAATCGCGATGAGGCCGATGAAGATGACGCTGTCCACGCGGCTTCGGCGTAGCAGGGGGATGGCAAGCAGAGTCTGGCCATTGCGGCGTGGCATGATGAACTGATCGTAAATAGCGTAAGCCAGCAACGCGGCAATAAAGAAAACCAGCACCAGGTCCGTAATAGTCATTAATCCTTGTTCCTCCAGATAAAAAAAACGGGGCCGTTAAGGCCCCGGTAGTGTACTACAGTCTTACAGACCCAACAGGCCGACCGCATATCCCGCGATACCGATGACGAAGAAGCCAACGATAATCCACAGCGGGTTGACTTTCTTACGCAGCAGCCACATACAGGCGAAGGTAAGCAGCAACGGAACCAGACCCGGCATCAGCTGGTCGAGAATGGTCTGGACGGTGGTAACGCGCGTCTGACCATCCTGACCGGTGATGGTTGAGACCACCAGCGGGATGTTCACGTGCGTCCATTTGTTCACCAACGCCCCCATGACAAACAGGCCGAGGATTGACGCCCCCTCAGTCAGTTTTTGCAGGAAGCCGCCGCCCATATCCTTAACAATATCGACACCTTTGCGGTAACCGTAGGCGACGCCGTAGTAACGGGTCAGCAGACGGACTGCGTTGAACAGAATGAAGAACAGCAGCGGACCCAGCAGGCTGCCGCTCATCGCGATACCCGCACCTAGCGCAGCAAACACCGGACGCACAGTACCCCAGAAAATCGGGTCGCCCACGCCTGCCAGCGGCCCCATCAGACCCACTTTGATACCGTTGATGGCACCATCATCAATCTCTGCGCCGTTAGCACGCTGTTCTTCCATCGCCAGCGTTACGCCGAGAACTGGCGCCGCAACGTACGGGTGGGTGTTAAAGAATTCCAGGTGACGCTTGATGGCTTGCTTACGCGCATCGTTGTTCTCGGGATACAGGCGACGAATAGCCGGTACCATGGAGAAGCAGAAACCCAGCGCCTGCATACGTTCGAAGTTCCATGAACCCTGAAACAGGTTAGAACGAATGAACACGCCACGAATGTCACTCTGTGTGAGTTTTTTCTCAGTGGTAGTTTTAGTCATATCAACCATTTCGCTCACCTGCTAGTCCAGTTCGTTATCGAGGGAGTTGTCACCCGCAGCCTGCGCTGGTGCACCCGCCACGCGGTTATATTTCGGGCTCAGTTGGATGTAGAGGATGGCCATTACCGCACCAATCACACCCAGAGCAACCAGGTTGAAGTTAGTAAATGCGGCAGTCACGAAGCCGAGGTAGAAGAACGGCATCAGATAGCCTGCACGCATCATGTTGATAACCATCGCGTAACCGACCACAACGATCATGCCACCGGCGATGTTCAGACCGCCTGTCACCACTTCCGGAATCGCATTCAACATGCCCTGAACTTCGCTGGTCCCTACGGAAATCGCAACGATAACCGCCGGGATAGCGATACGCATCGCCTGCAGGAACAGGGAAGAGACATGCAGCCAGGAGAGCGCCGTCAGGTTACCGTTTTCCGCCGCTTTATCCGCGGCGTGCTGGAATGCCACGGTGATAGTACGAACGATAATAGTCAGAACCTGGCCTGCTGCGGCCAGCGGAATAGCCAGCGCGATACCGGCACCGATGCTTTGGTGACCCGCGATAACCAGAACGGTAGAGATAATGGACGCCAGTGCGGCATCAGGTGCAACGGCAGCCCCGATGTTCATCCAGCCCAGGGCGATCATTTCCAGGGTACCACCGATGATAATACCGGTTTTCATATCTCCGAGAACGGCACCAATCAGCGTACAGGCCACCAGTGGGCGGTGGAACTGAAATTCATCGAGTACCGACTCCATACCCGCGATACATGCGACGATGAACACCAGCACAATCTGAAGAGTGGTAATCTCCATTGTACTTCTCCTATTGCTATAACAGCCTTAAGTGTGAAAGCTCATTCAATGCCAGGGGGGTTACTTGCCCACTTTGGCAATCAAATCCATCATTTTCAGTTTCTGATCGGTCGACACTTTACGCGCCTCAAGCTCAATACCGCGGGCATTGAGTTTGTTAAAGGCTTCGATGTCTTTTTCATCGACAGAGATGGCGTTGTTGACCTGCGTTTTGCCCTGACGGAAAGCCATACCGCCAATATTAACGGAGGTGATTTTCACGCCACCTTCGACAATGCGCTCAACATCGGTCGGGTTGGTGAACAGCAGCATCACACGTTCGCCAGCATATTTCGGGTTGTTATAAACGCGAATCATCTTGGCAACATCGACCACGTGAGCAGTCACGCCAGGAGGCGCTACCTGCGTCAACAGCGTTTTACGCACGGTGTCTGCGGCCACTTCATCGCTGACAACGATAATACGGGTAACGTTGGTTTCTTTGGTCCAGCGGGTAGCCACCTGACCGTGGATTAAACGGTCATCAATACGGGCAAGACCGATTTGCATATAATCGTTCGGTCCCATCGGTTTTGCCGGGGCCGCGGCTTTGGGGGCTGCTGCAACAGGGGCAGGGGCGGCTTTTTCCACCGGTTTCGCTTTCAGCGCTTTCACGCCTTCGCGACCGGTTTCAACTGCCAACGCCACCAGCTCGTCGAAGCTCGGGTTGTCGTCACGCGCCATCAGCGTTTCGACCAGCATAGGGATGTTCACCCCGGCAATGACTTCATACTGCTCTTTGTCGACGACAATGCGGCTGGCAGCGTTGAATGGACTGCCTCCCCATGTATCGACGAGAAACAGCACGCCGTTACTGGTATCGAGTTTTGCCAACTGAGCGTTGTACTTTTCAATCAGCGTTTCAGCATTCTCGCCGGGCACGAAATCGATCCAGCCGACGTTTTCCTGCTCGCCTAACAGCATTTCTGCTGTCTTGAGTAACTGCTCTGCAGCCCAACCATGTGTGCCTATAACAATAGCAATGGTCACTTGCTACCTCCTTTATTATCGTTAACACATCAACGTGAGAGATGTATTTGAATCGCCGTCCGCAACAGAATCGATTCAGATAAGGGTTACAATGAAAAACATATGATGTCCGCGAATTATTTTAGATATCGAAAAAAATATTTTATGTGATGAAGATCCGTAATTTAGCTTTCGCCAATGAGAAATTTCGTAGAGTAAAATATCTCTGTTACAACTCTTTGCAAAGGAAGGTAAATCTTTGCCAAAAACACGTTGCCTCTGTTATGTTTACGTTATGTTTAACTTACCAGGAGTATAGGGCACTAGCCCGCTGTATGGATCGTCACCGACGTCATTTCACCTTCAGGCCGCATCGCGCCTGCCAGTCTGGCATTTCTTGCCACACGTTTTGTCTGCACCGTGTTTTATCGCCTGTTAACCATTCCTTAAGCAGGAGCTTGTCATGGAATTCTTAATGGACCCCTCGATTTGGGCGGGTTTGCTCACGCTTGTCGTCCTGGAAATTGTCCTGGGTATCGATAACCTGGTCTTCATTGCGATTCTTGCGGATAAGCTGCCGCCAAAGCAGCGTGACAAAGCGCGCCTGATTGGTTTATCCCTGGCGCTCGTGATGCGTCTGGCCTTGCTATCCATTATTTCGTGGATGGTCACGCTGACCCAACCGCTATTCTCCGTCATGGATTTCACCTTCTCCGGTCGCGATCTGATTATGCTGCTGGGGGGGATCTTCCTGTTGTTCAAAGCCACGACGGAACTTCATGAACGGCTGGAAAACCGTGAACATGACTCCGGGCATGGCAAAGGGTATGCCAGCTTCTGGGTCGTTGTGACGCAGATCGTTATTCTGGATGCCGTGTTCTCGCTGGATGCCGTCATTACCGCCGTCGGCATGGTGAACCATCTGCCCGTGATGATGGCAGCGGTGGTGATTGCGATGGCGGTGATGCTGTTGGCATCCAAGCCGCTGACGCGTTTCGTCAACCAACATCCGACGGTGGTAGTGCTCTGCCTGAGCTTCCTGCTGATGATTGGTCTGAGCCTGGTCGCTGAAGGTTTTGGTTTCCATATTCCGAAGGGCTATCTGTACGCCGCGATTGGCTTCTCAATCATTATAGAAGTGTTTAACCAGATTGCGCGTCGCAACTTTATTCGTCATCAGTCAACATTGCCGCTGCGTGCGCGTACGGCTGACGCGATCCTGCGTCTGATGGGCGGAAAGCGTCAGGCTGCGGTCTCGCATGAATCCGAAAGCCAGGCTGCCGTTCCGATCCCGGAAGGGGCATTTGCGGAAGAAGAACGCTATATGATTAACGGCGTTCTGACGCTGGCACAGCGCTCGCTGCGCGGCATCATGACCCCGCGAGGTGAAATTAGCTGGGTGGATGCCAGTCTGAGCGTCGATGAGATCCGCGAACAGTTGCTCTCTTCTCCACACAGTCTGTTCCCGGTGTGTCGTGGTGAACTGGATGAGATAATCGGTATCGTACGGGCGAAAGAGCTGCTGGTGGCGCTGGAAGAGGGTGTCGACGTAGCGGCTATCGCGTCTGCTTCACCGGCCATTGTGGTGCCGGAAACGCTGGATCCTATCAACCTGCTGGGCGTTCTGCGTCGTGCACGCGGTAGCTTTGTTATCGTCACCAACGAGTTTGGCGTGGTACAGGGGCTGGTTACGCCGCTGGATGTCCTCGAAGCCATTGCCGGTGAGTTCCCGGATGCTGATGAAACACCAGAAATTACCGTTGACGGCGATGGCTGGTTAGTCAAAGGCGGTACCGATCTGCATGCTCTGCAACAGGCGCTGGCAGTGGATAATCTGGTCGATGAAGATGAAGACATCGCGACGGTTGCGGGACTGGTGATTGCCGTTAATGGTCATATTCCCCGTACGGGTGATGTGGTTGAGGTTCCTCCGCTGAGCATTACCATTATCGACGCCAATGATTACCGCGTGGATCTGGTGCGAATTGTTAAAGAGCAACCTGCGCATGAAGAAGAGGAGTAATCTTCTCTAACGCAGAGGCACAGCGGGCGTCATGCGTCCGTTATGCCTGGGTGGCGGCGGGTGACTGCCCGCCAGCCACTGCGGAAAGTCGCGCAGCGGCATTGGCTTTGCAAATAAAAATCCCTGCAGCAAATCCACACCGTGACGGCGCAAATGCTGCGCCTGCTCTTGTGTTTCAACCCCTTCCGCGACCAGTTCGATATGCAGACGCTGCCCGAGGGCGATTATGATATCGGTAACCGTCGAGTTAACGGCATCAGTGCCAATGGCGTTGGTAAAGGACTTATCAATTTTCAGAATGTCAGGACGCAACTTTTCCAGCCATGACAGCGAACTGTTGCCGGTACCAAAGTCATCGAGCGCCAGCTTGATGTTTTGCTGTTGCAACTCGCGAACGATCCGATAATCAACGTCCCGTAGCGCATCCCGCTCGGTGAGTTCAATCACCAGTTGCTGAATGGGGTGCTGACTGAACCAGTACTGTTCGAGATCTTTCAGTAATTCACCCTGTTGGAAATGGCTGGCAGCGACATTAATGCCAATATGAAACTGACTGCTCATGGGAAAATAATGACGTTGTCGAATGGTTTCTGCTATCACATAGCGCGTTAGCGGTGCTATCTGGTGATGTTCTTCGGCAATAGGAATAAACACGTCAGGCGAAATCCACCCCTGACGAGGATTATTCCAGCGCAGCAGGATCTCCACCCCCACACACTGTTTAGTCCGCGCGTTCAGTAGCGGCTGGCAAAAAAGCTCAAATTCGCGTTGTGCCAGCGCGAGATTAATCTCCCAGGAAAAGCTCATCCGGTTGGCAGTGGCCAGCCACGCGAGATACCCCACCAGCAGACTGAGCATCAATGCCAGAGGCAGTTGCGCGGGCAGGGCTTTGAGCGCCAGTGCTTCTGCGGCAGGCCCGGTCACGCTAATGGTAAAAGGATAATGTTGCGAGGCGAGTTGATAACGCTGTTCATCTTTGAGCGTGGGCAGAGTCTCCACCACACCGTTCCCGTAAATCAAATGCCGGTTGCCGACCGTCAGGCTGGCTCCGGTAATCAGCGGTTTACGCGGTTCCAGTAGCAAGGTGGTAAGCAGGTCGATATTGACAATTTCCAGTACACCGTCCTTACCGTCGGGAGAAGCCGGGTACCACTGGATGAGAATCGGGCTGCCTTTAATGAGCAACGGGTCGGTGGACAGCAGCAGCTGCGCATTTGCGGTGGGTAGTTCAGGTTGGAGTTGGTGAACCGGGATATTGCGATAGCCAAAGACGCTGGAGCAGTAGAGTATACCGCGCTGGACCAGGGCGATTGCGCGTACCGTTTGCAGTCTGGCGGCCTGTTTGCGCAGTGGAAGATGCGTAACGGAACAGGGAAGACCAATCAGCGGCAACAGAATATCGCGGCCATTTTGCAACGGACGCAGTACTTCATCGAGCGTGGCGACCGCCCGGGAGGCAAAGGTCGCCGTGTGGTGGTGATTTAAATTCCGCTGTGAAATAAATCGGACGCTCAGGGTCAGGATGAGCGTAACAAGCGCACAAAGAGTGCAGAGAATAAAACGATTGCGACGATATTTATTTATGATCCGTTGTGCTGTCTGCATGCGGTCACCTGATAACCGTTAGCCACAAAAGCCAACCGTAACAGAGCAAGTGTAGTGGGGAAATGGCGAACAGACGAGGAAGGGGGCAAATTTCGCCCATCCGTTGCAGATGGGCGAGCGTGAGGTATTAGTGGAGCAGGGTGACTGGTTTAGTCACACTGAACTTTGATTGCCAGACCACCGCGCGAGGTTTCGCGGTATTTGGCATTCATGTCCTTACCGGTTTCGTACATCGTTTCGATGACTTTATCCAGTGAGACGCGCGGCGCGCTGGTACGACGCATCGCCATCCGCGCGGCGTTGATCGCTTTAACAGAGGCAATCGCATTACGTTCAATGCACGGCACCTGTACCTGACCCGCAACCGGATCGCAGGTCAGTCCCAGGTTATGTTCCATGCCAATTTCAGCGGCGACGCACACCTGCTCCGGGCTTGCCCCCAGCAGTTCTGCCAGACCGGCCGCTGCCATTGAACAGGCCACACCGACTTCGCCCTGGCAGCCGACTTCTGCACCTGAAATCGAGGCATTCATTTTATACAACGCGCCAATAGCGCCCGCCGCCAGGAAGTAGCGGGTATAGATATCCGGGCTGACGGATTCAATAAAGTGATCGTAGTAGGCCAGCACGGCTGGCACGATACCGCATGCACCGTTGGTCGGCGCGGTGACCACACGACCGCCCGCCGCGTTCTCTTCGTTGACGGCGAGGGCGAACATATTCACCCAGTCGATCACATTCATCGGGTCGTTAGAGAGCTTATCGCTGGAAACCAGCATCCGACGCAGCGCAGAGGCACGACGCGGGACGCGCAGCGGGCCCGGTAAAACGCCTTCGGTATTCATGCCGCGATCGATACAGGCCTGCATGGTCTGCCAGACGTGACCGAAGTACTCTTCAATCTCTTTCTTGTCGTGTAATGCCAGCTCGTTCTGCATCGCCAGTCCGGAAAGAGAGAGGCCGGTGCTGTTACAGTACTCCAGCAGCTCGGTAGCGGATTTGAACGGATAAGGGACACTCACCTCATTCGCTGCATCCTGACCGAAATGCTCTTCATCGACGATAAAACCGCCGCCGATGGAATAGTAGGTTTTGCTGTAAACGACGGCATCGCCGTTATACGCATGGATCTGCATGCCGTTTTCGTGCAGCGACAGGTTGCTGTTATGAAAACGCATGCCGTCGTTTTGCGGGAAATCTACTTCGTGCTGACCGTGTGCCAGCAGCAGGCGACCGCGCGTCTCAACGTCGTGGATGAAACCAGGGATACTATCAATATCCACGGTGGCGGGCTCATTACCTGCCAGACCCATAATAATGGCGATATCGGTGTGGTGACCTTTACCCGTGAGCGACAGTGAACCATACACGTCAACGGCGACACGAGTAACGCTATCCAGTAATCCTTTTTCGACCAGGTCATCGACGAACTGTTTACCCGCCTTCATAGGCCCTACAGTATGGGAAGATGAGGGACCAATCCCCACCTTAAACATGTCGAATAGACTAATCACGATAATACTCCTGACAGGGTGACTGGAAACTTCCAGAAACGATGTAATAACTGCGCATAGTGTAAGAGGGAACGCGGGGATCGGCTTAACTATTCACATGAATTAAACTAATGGGTAACCGCGTTTTTACTAATGTTGTGACGGGAGCTTCAGGTTGTGTCGTCAGCGCGTAAAGATAAGTATAGTCAGGGCTTCACGCCAATTTGTAGTGCCAGTTCACGAATAATTCCGGCGGTCATGCCCCAGACGAAATAATGCTCATACCATGAAAGCCACACGCGATGCGAATCACCGCGACGCCAGACATCCAGCGGATGATAGCGGCCTAAATGCAGCGCCTGCGCCAGCGGCATTTCAAAGACCGCAGAAACCTCATCTTCGCTGGCACGGTAAGGCAGATTGGGCGGGATAATGCCAACCACCGGCGTGACCTGGAACCCGGTCACGCTGTCGACAGGCGGCAGTACGCCGATCACGTCAACGGCTTCTGGCGGGATCGCCACCTCTTCTTCTGCTTCACGCAGCGCGGCGGCGATGAGCGAGGCATCGGTGCTGTCAACCGCGCCGCCGGGGAAGGCCACCTGACCGGCATGTTTGCGTAAATGCACTGAACGCTGGGTCAACAGCAGTCCCGGCTGTGGCCGGCGAACCACGGGAATGAGCACGGCGGCCTGTCGCAGGTTCAGCGACTCGCGATTAATCTGCGGGCGCAAAAGTTGGAAGCGCGATAAAAAATCATCCAACGTCAGGCTCTTGTTATCCACGTTTTAGTTCTCCAGTTGTTGCAGGATACGATTAACTTTATCAAAGGTTTCCTGATATTCCGCCTGTTCCTCGCTATCAGCCACGATACCGCCACCGGCGGAACAGTACAGTTGACCGGCCACGGCGGTCAGGGTGCGGATGGTAATGCTGGTATCCATATTGCCGCAGACGCTCAGATAACCGATGCTGCCGCACCAGGCGTTGCGCCGATGGGGCTCCAGTTCATCAATAATTTCCATTGCGCGCACCTTTGGCGCCCCGGTAATCGAACCGCCCGGAAACGCGGCGCGGAGCAGGTCGCTGGCATGCCGTGTGGGCGGTAACCGCGCGGTCACGGTACTGACCAGATGATGCACCGCCGGGAAGGGTTCGACCACGAACAACTCCGGTACTTTCACTGAACCGGGTACTGCCACGCGGCCAATGTCGTTACGCATCAGATCGACAATCATTAAATTTTCCGCCCGATCCTTCGGTGAGTTCGCCAGTTTCTGCGCCTGCTCCCGGTCTGCCTCTTCCTGTGGGAGCCGCGGCAGGGTGCCTTTAATCGGGCGAGTCTGAATGTTGCCGTCGGCCAGAAGAATAAACCGTTCTGGCGACAGGCTCAGAATAGCGCCTTCATCCAGGCGTAAAAATGCGCTGAACGGGGCGCGGTTCTCCTGATTCAATCGCTCAAAGGCCAGCCACTCATCACCCTGATAAGTCACTTGAAAACGCTGGGCCAGATTGACCTGATAGCAGTCGCCGCTGCGCAGATACGCCTGTACCTGGCGGAATTTCTCGCCATACTGTTCACGCGTCATATTCGAGCGCCAGTCTGCGGTTAACCTGAACGGCGCACGTACAGGGGATTGCTGGCTTTCGAGCCAGGCGAGTCTTTTCTGGACGTCCGAATGACTGAGCAGGGTCACGGTCTGGCGCTGGTGGTCGACAATGAGTGCCCAGTCGTAGAGGCCGATCGCCATGTCTGCCAGCGTGATATCCTGCCGGGCATGGCTGGGCAGGATTTCGAAGCGGCGTCCCAGATCGTAGCCGAATAACCCCAGCGCGCCGCCCTGGAACGGTAAATCGGCGTTGACCGGCGGCTGGAGGTTCAGCGCAGTCAGCGCGCTTTGCAATACGGCCAGCGGGTCGTCGTGAGTAAGACGACAGCCTTGCGCATCGCAAACCTGTGTGGTCTCGCCGTGCGTCTTCACGGTGCAAACCGGATCGGCCACCACGATGTCAAAGCGGCTATGCGGGTGATCCGCGTGACCGGAATGCAGCAGCATCGCCCACGGCAGATGGCTTATTGGCGCGAAATAATGTTCGGCGGCGTCCTGGCGCCAGGGGAGCGTGATAATAGCGGGAGATAACGTCTTCATTGATCCTGACTGTACTGGCTATGTTCCGGGTGGCATGAAATAATTAGCGCTGACAATTTAGCAGGAGTTAACGATGTTTGCAGGTTTACCTTCACTCAGTCATGAGCAGCAACAGAAAGCGGTTGAGCGTATTCAGGAGCTCATGTCGCAGGGAATGAGCAGCGGCGAGGCGATTATGTTAGTGGCAGAAGAACTGCGCGCCACTCATACCGGCGAGCGGATTGTGGCGCGTTTTGAAGATGAAGAAGATGAGTAACCCCGGCTTACACCGCGGCGATTATCTTAATCTCAACCTTGTATTTTGGGTTCATTAACCCAGCCTGAACCGTGCAGCGTACCGGCGCATGACCGGCCACGACCCAGGCGTCCCAGGCTTTGTTCATCGCCGCAAAGTCGTTCTTATCGGCGAGGAAAATGGTGGCATCCAGAATGCGTGATTTGCTGCTGCCTTGCTGTTCCAGCGCGGCGTCAATCTGCGCCAGCGTGTTAGCGGTCTGCTCAAAGGCGTCGGCATCGAGGTTTGCCGGTACGCCAGTGTAGTAGAGCGTATTGTTATGGATAACCACGTCAGACCAACGATCTTCGGCATCGATACGGATGATAGTCATAAAGCCTTCCTCTTAACGTTCTGCATAAAATGGCAAGACTGCCATATTGTCAGGGCCTCGTCATCTCTTCAACTGGCGTAAGCCGCTGCGGCCTGACATAATCCCTGTTCAAATCAACAGGGGGTAGTGTGACGGACGATTTTGCACCAGACGGTCAACTGGCTAAAGCGATACCGGGATTTAAACCGCGCGAACCGCAGCGGCAGATGGCGGTGGCCGTCGCTCAGGCCATTCAAAAATCACAGCCTCTGGTGGTCGAAGCCGGAACGGGGACGGGGAAAACCTACGCCTATCTGGCACCGGCGCTGCGCGCAAAAAAGAAAGTGATTATCTCGACCGGTTCGAAGGCGCTGCAGGATCAGCTTTACAGTCGCGATCTGCCGACGGTGGCTAAAGCGCTGAAGTACACCGGAAGACTGGCCCTGTTGAAAGGACGTTCAAACTATTTATGCCTGGAGCGCCTCGAACAACAGGCGCTGGCGGGCGGCGATCTCCCCGTTCAGACCTTAAGCGATGTGATCCTGCTGCGGTCGTGGTCGAATCAGACCGTAGATGGCGACATCAGCACCTGCGTCAGCGTAGCCGAGGATTCTCAGGCCTGGCCGCTGGTCACCAGTACCAACGACAACTGTCTCGGCAGCGACTGCCCGCTGTATAAAGATTGCTTTGTGGTGAAAGCGCGTAAAAAGGCGATGGACGCGGACGTGGTGGTGGTGAACCACCATCTGTTTCTGGCCGATATGGTGGTTAAAGAGAGCGGTTTCGGTGAACTGATCCCGGAAGCGGAGGTGATGATTTTCGATGAAGCCCATCAGCTACCGGATATCGCCAGCCAGTATTTTGGCCAGTCGCTCTCCAGCCGTCAGCTCATGGATCTGGCGAAGGACATCACTATTGCCTATCGTACCGAGCTGAAAGATACCCAGCAGTTACAGAAATGCGCCGACCGTCTGGCGCAAAGCGCGCAGGATTTTCGTTTGCAACTGGGCGAACCGGGATATCGCGGCAACCTGCGTGAACTGCTGGCCGACCCGCGGGTGCAGCGGGCTTTTTTACTGCTCGATGACACGCTGGAGTTGTGTTATGACGTGGCGAAATTGTCCCTCGGACGTTCGGCGTTGCTCGATGCCGCGTTTGAGCGCGCCACGTTGTATCGCGCACGTCTTAAGCGGCTGAAAGAGATCAACCAACCCGGCTACAGCTACTGGTATGAATGTACCTCGCGCAATTTCACCCTCGCGCTGACCCCGCTGACGGTGGCGGATAAGTTCAAAGAGGTGATGGCACAGAAGCCAGGGAGCTGGATTTTCACCTCCGCAACGCTGTCGGTGAATGACGACCTCCATCACTTTACGGCGCGTCTGGGGATCGACGAGGCGGAATCGATGCTGCTGCCGAGCCCGTTTGATTACACCCGCCAGGCGCTGCTCTGCGTGCCGCGCTATCTGCCGCAAACCAATCAGCCGGGCGCAGCGCGACAGCTGGCGGCAATGTTAAGACCGATCATCGAAGCGAACAACGGGCGCTGCTTTATGCTCTGTACCTCGCACGCGATGATGCGCGATCTGGCTGAACAGTTCCGCGCCACCATGACGCTTCCGGTTCTGCTGCAGGGGGAAACCAGCAAAGGCCAACTGCTGCAACAGTTCGTCAGTGCGGGAAACGCCCTGCTGGTGGCGACCAGTAGCTTCTGGGAAGGGGTGGACGTGCGCGGCGATACGCTGTCGCTGGTGATCATCGATAAACTGCCGTTTACGTCGCCGGACGATCCGCTGCTGAAGGCGAGGATGGAAGATTGTCGCTTACGCGGTGGCGACCCGTTTGATGAAGTGCAACTGCCCGACGCGGTGATTACGCTAAAGCAGGGGGTTGGGCGTTTGATCCGTGATGCTGACGATCGCGGCGTGTTGGTGATTTGTGATAACCGGTTGGTGATGCGACCTTACGGTGCCACGTTCCTTGCCAGTCTGCCACCGGCACCGCGCACCCGGGATATCGCCCGTGCCGTGCGATTCCTCGCGATACCATCCTCCGAGTAATCTGTTACGGAGTATGGTAAGATGCGGGCCATTTTATTGATCTAAGCACGAAGACTCATGCGAATTCTGGCTATTGATACCGCCACAGAAGCCTGCTCTGTGGCTCTGTGGAACGACGGTACTCACTCTGCTCATTTTGAGCTTTGCCCACGAGAACATACTCAACGCATCCTGCCAATGGTGCAGGATATCCTTGCCGCTAACGGCACCTCTCTGACGGAACTTAATGCGCTGGCCTACGGGCGTGGACCGGGTAGTTTCACCGGTGTGCGCATTGGGATTGGCATTGCCCAGGGGCTGGCGTTAGGTGCAGACCTGCCGATGATTG
Source organism: Citrobacter sp. Ct235 (assembly GCF_030332305.1). NCBI lineage: Bacteria > Pseudomonadati > Pseudomonadota > Gammaproteobacteria > Enterobacterales > Enterobacteriaceae > Citrobacter > Citrobacter sp. Ct235. Next base: position 1,045,499 of record NZ_JAOWIC010000049.1, on the reverse strand, counting down.
GCGTCTCCACGCTGATGACGATGGCGCAGGGCGCGTGGCGTAAAACCGGTGCTACCCGTGTCCTGGCGGCCATTGACGCGCGAATGGGGGAGGTCTACTGGGCCGAGTATCAGCGCGATGAACATGGCGTCTGGCACGGTGAAGAGACGGAGGCCGTGTTGAAACCTGAGCAGGTGTCCGAACGTTTACAACAGCTTTCCGGTGACTGGGTGACCGTCGGGACGGGTTGGCCTGCCTGGCCTGAACTCGGTAAAGAGAGCAAACCGACGCTGCGTGACGGTGACGTCCTGCTGCCAGCGGCGGAAGATATGCTGCCGATCGCCTGTCAGATGTTCGCCGACGGAAAAACCGTGGCGGTCGAGCACGCTGAACCGGTTTATTTACGTAACAATGTAGCCTGGAAGAAACTTCCCGGAAAAGAATGAATCTCAGTAGTATGACCAGTAAAAACCGGGTCAATGCGCTGAGAAAAGGAGTCGCAGTATGGCGGTTCAAAAACAAGTTGTTAAAGGCCTGCTCGCGGGAGCGATTGCGCTCATGTTGAGCGGGTGCGTCACGGTTCCGGATGCGATTAAGGGCTCCAGCCCCACGCCACAAGACGATCTGGTACGAGTGATGAATGCCCCGCAACTGTACGTGGGTCAGGAAGCGCGCTTTGGCGGCAAAGTGGTGGACATTCAAAACCAGCAGGGGAAAACCCGGCTGGAAATTGCGACCGTTCCGCTCGATAGCGGTGCGCGCCCCATTCTGGGCGAACCCTCGCGCGGGCGTATTTACGCCAATGTGAATGGGTTCCTTGATCCGGTCGATTTCCGGGGGCAACTGGTGACCGTTGTGGGACCGATTACCGGTACCGTCGAAGGCAAAGTGGGTAATACGCCGTACAAATTCATGACGATGGACGTGTCGGGTTACAAGCGCTGGCGGCTTGCTCAGCAGGTGGTGATGCCACCGCAACCGATCGACCCGTGGTTCTACGGTGGGAGAAGAGGCTGGCCGTATGGCTATGGCGGTTGGGGATGGTATAACCCGGGCCCAGCACAGGTTCAAACGATAGTCACAGAGTAACGCGTTGTATTATCAGTAAAAGAAACAGCGGCTGGTCCGCTGTTTCTGTTTTATTAACGTCATAACAAAAATAAATAGTGACGCGCTTCGCAACCTTTCAGTTGAGTGATTAATAAACTGGTACGCTGAGTTAATATTATGTTAACGACTTGTTTATTATCTGGGGTTGAGATGACGACGAACACTCATTTTAGAGGTGATGCAGTGAAGAAGGTTTGGTTAAACCGTTATCCCGCGGATGTGCCTGCGGAGATCAATCCTGACCGTTATCAATCCCTGGTGGAACTGTTTGAACATGCTGTCGCGCGCTATGCCGATCAGCCGGCGTTTATGAACATGGGGGAGGTGATGACCTTCCGCAAGCTGGAGGAGCGTAGTCGCGCCTTCTCTGCTTACCTGCAGCAGGGGCTGGGGCTGAAAAAAGGCGACCGCGTCGCGCTGATGATGCCAAACCTGCTGCAATATCCGGTGGCGCTGTTTGGCATTTTGCGCGCCGGGATGATCGTGGTGAACGTCAACCCGCTTTATACCCCGCGCGAACTGGAGCATCAGCTAAACGACAGCGGCGCGGCGGCGATTGTGATTGTCTCCAACTTCGCCCATACCCTGGAAAAAGTGGTTGATAAAACCAGCGTTAAGCACGTCATTCTGACCCGTATGGGCGACCAGCTCTCCACGGCCAAAGGCACGCTGGTGAACTTCGTTGTGAAGTACATCAAACGACTGGTGCCGAAATATCATCTGCCGGATGCGATCTCTTTTCGCAGTGCGCTGCACGCCGGTTACCGTATGCAGTATGTGAAGCCGGAAGTGGTTTCTGCGGATCTGGCGTTTTTGCAGTACACCGGCGGGACGACCGGGGTGGCGAAAGGGGCGATGCTGACGCACCGCAACATGCTGGCTAACCTGGAGCAGGTGAAAGCCACTTACGGGCCGCTTTTGCACCCGGGTAAAGAGCTGGTGGTGACCGCGCTGCCGCTGTACCACATTTTTGCTCTGACCATGAACTGTCTGCTGTTTATTGAACTGGGGGGACAGAACCTGCTTATCACCAACCCGCGCGATATTCCGGGTCTGGTAAAAGAGCTGGCGAAGTATCCGTTTACCGCCATGACCGGCGTAAATACCTTGTTTAACGCCTTGTTGAACAATAAAGAGTTCCAGCAGCTGGATTTCTCCTCTTTGCATCTTTCTGCGGGCGGCGGTATGCCGGTACAACAGGCGGTGGCTGAACGATGGGTTAAGCTGACCGGACAGTATCTGCTTGAAGGCTACGGGCTGACCGAATGTGCGCCGTTGGTCAGTGTTAACCCGCACGATATTGATTATCACAGTGGCAGCATCGGCTTGCCGGTGCCGTCGACCGAAGCCAAACTGGTGGATGACGACGACAACGAAGTTTCTCCGGATCAGCCGGGTGAACTGTGCGTGAAAGGACCGCAGGTGATGCTGGGCTACTGGCAGCGTCCTGACGCGACGGATGAGATCATCAAGAACGGCTGGCTGCACACGGGCGACATCGCGGTCATGGATGATGAAGGATTCCTGCGCATTGTCGACCGTAAGAAAGATATGATTCTGGTCTCCGGCTTTAACGTTTATCCGAATGAGATAGAAGATGTGGTGATGCAGCATCCGGGGGTGCTGGAAGTGGCTGCCGTCGGCGTTCCGTCCGGCAGCAGTGGCGAAGCGGTGAAGATTTTTGTGGTGAAAAAAGAGGCTTCGCTCACCGAGGAAGCGCTGGTCACCTTCTGCCGCCGTCAGCTCACGGGCTATAAAGTCCCGAAACTGGTTGAATTCCGCGATGAACTGCCGAAATCAAACGTCGGCAAAATTTTACGTCGAGAATTGCGTGACGAAGCCCGCGCCAAAGTGGACAATAAGGGCTGAGCGTTAAGCAACACGTCAAACGCCGGGTGAATCCGGCGTGAGAGTGATCGCAAACCTTACTCCGATACCGGACAAGCAGAGATCACCTTATTAAAACCAGGAAAATCAATTTATTGATTTTCGGCTGATAACCACAAAGAAGGAAAAACCCCGTTTTTTCCCTTCTTTGTCAGCAATCTGACGCCGGGTGAATCCGGCGTTTTTTTTGGCGTAAACCGAAGAGAATGCAATTTGAATTACCAAATGATCACCACTGACGACGCGCTGGCGACCCTGTGCGAAGCGGTCCGTGCGTTTCCTGCGATTGCCCTGGATACTGAGTTTGTTCGTACCCGTACCTATTATCCGCAGTTAGGCCTGATCCAGCTGTTTGACGGCGAACATGTTGCACTGATCGACCCGCACGGCATTAGCGACTGGTCGCCGCTGAAAGCGATTCTGCGCGATACCGCTATTACCAAATTTCTGCACGCGGGCAGTGAAGATCTGGAAGTCTTTCTGAATGCGTTCGGCGAACTGCCGCAACCGCTGATTGACACGCAAATCCTGGCCGCATTTTGCGGCCGCCCACTGTCGTGGGGCTTTGCATCGATGGTGGAAGAGTACACCGGCGTGGCGCTGGATAAGAGCGAGTCGCGTACTGACTGGCTGGCGCGACCGCTGACTGAGCGTCAGTGTGAATACGCCGCAGCGGATGTCTGGTATCTGTTGCCGATTGCCGGAAAACTGATGGCGGAAACCGAGGCTGCGGGCTGGTTGTCCGCGGCGCTGGATGAGTGCCGCCTGATGCAAACGCGTCGTCAGGAAATCCTCGCACCCGAGGACGCCTGGCGCGACATCACTAACGCCTGGCAGCTACGCACGCGCCAACTGGCCTGCCTGCAACTGCTCGCCGACTGGCGTCTGCGTAAAGCGCGTGAGCGCGATCTGGCCGTGAACTTCGTGGTTCGCGAAGAGCATCTGTGGTCCGTGGCGCGTTATATGCCTGGCAGCATGGGCGAACTCGATAGCCTGGGGCTTTCCGGCAGTGAAATTCGCTTCCACGGTAAGACGCTGCTTTCACTGGTGGCTCAAGCGCAGGCGCTGCCGGAAGAGGCCCTGCCGGAACCGCTGCTGAATCTGATGGACATGCCGGGTTATCGCAAAGCGTTTAAGGCGATCAAGGCGCTTGTCACGCAAGTGAGTGCGGAACATAACGTCAGCGCAGAGCTGCTGGCGTCGCGCCGTCAGATCAACCAGTTGCTCAACTGGCACTGGAAGTTAAAACCGCAGAATACAGAGCCTGAATTGATTTCTGGCTGGCGGGCGGCGTTGATGGCGACGACGCTCAACGCGTTGCTGGCAGAGTATCCGCTTTAATGTTTTTGCCGGATGGCGGCTACGCCTGATTAGGCCTACAGACTCTCAACCGTAGGCCTGATAAGTGCAGCGCCATCAGGCAGTTTGCCGGATGACGGCACAAGGCCTTATCCGGCCTACGGTGACTTATACCCGATGAAGCATTTCGTAGGCCTGATAAGTGCAGCGCCATCAGGCATTAAACCCTTATATCCTCGCGCAGATCGCTTCACCGACCTGTTGTGTTGAGGCACTCCCCTGCAAATCCGGTGTTTTAGGTCCGCTGGCGATCACCTGCTCAATCGCCGCCAGAATCCCGTCGTGTGCGGCGGTGTACTTCGCATCTCCTGCGCCGAGGAAATCGAGCATCATCGCCCCAGCCCAGATAGTCGCAATCGGATTGGCGAGGTTTTTGCCATAAATATCCGGGGCGGAACCATGTACCGGTTCGAATAACGACGGGAAAGTGCGCTCAGGGTTCAGGTTAGCCGAGGGGGCAATGCCGATGGTGCCGGTACACGCCGGGCCGAGATCGGAAAGAATGTCGCCAAACAGGTTCGAGGCAACCACCACATCGAAGCGCTCCGGTTGCATCACAAAGCGGGCGCAAAGAATATCAATGTGCTGCTTGTCCCAGTGGATATCGGGATAGTGCTGCGCCATAAGCTCCACGCGTTCATCCCAGAACGGCATACTGATCGCCAGACCGTTGGATTTGGTCGCTGACGTCAGCGTTTTACGCGGACGGCTTTGAGCTAATTCAAACGCATAACGCAGAATTCGATCCACGCCCCGGCGGGTGAAAACGGATTCCTGGATGACCACCTCATGCTCGGTGCCCGGATTAATATGTCCGCCCAGCGAAGAATACTCCCCTTCGGTGTTTTCACGCACGACGTAGAAATCAATGTCGCCCGGCTTCTTGCCGGCCAGCGGGCAGGGCACGCCGGGGAAGAGGCGAACCGGGCGCAGATTCACATACTGATCGAATTCCCGACGGAATTTTAGCAGCGAACCCCACAGGGAAATATGGTCCGGAACCGTGTCTGGCCAGCCGACGGCGCCAAAGTAAATGGCGTCAAAGGAGGATAACTGTTCGCGCCAGTCATCCGGCATCATTTTCCCGTGCTCAAGGTAATAATCACAGCTGGCCCATTCGAACGTCTCCACGCTGAGCGACAGGTCCCAACGTCTGGCGGCCGTCTGCAACACGCGAATGCCTTCTGGCAGCACTTCCTTACCGATACCATCACCGGGAATAGCGGCAATACGACAGGTTTTCTTCATACCAGTTCTCACTTGTAGGGTAGCGAAATTGACTTCCTCCTTATCCTATAATTGACTGATCGACAGTTAATCTCTTCAACTGGTGAAACATAAAACACAGATCATGAATAATCCTCCTTTGCTGACTGATTTACGCGTCTTTATTCTGGTCGCCCGACGGGCGGGATTTGCCGCCGTTGCCCAGGAACTGGGTGTTTCACCGGCCTATGTCAGTAAACGTATTGCGCTGCTTGAACAGAACCTGAATGTGGTTTTGCTGCACCGCACTACGCGTCGCGTCACCATTACGGAAGAGGGCGAGCGCATCTATGAATGGGCGCAGCGTATTTTGCACGATGTCGATCAGATGATGGATGAACTCTCTGATGTCCGTCAGGTTCCGCAAGGAATGTTGCGAATCATCAGTAGCTTTGGGTTTGGCCGGCAGGTTGTGGCACCTGCGCTGTCCGCACTGGCAAGGCAGTATCCGCAACTGGAGCTGCGTTTTGATGTGGAAGACCGCCTGGTGGATTTGGCCAATGAAGGCGTCGATCTCGACATCCGCATTGGCGATGACATTGCGCCGAACCTGATCGCTCGCCGGTTGGGGACGAACTATCGAATCCTCTGCGCTTCTCCCGCGTTCCTGGCGCAGCACGGTACGCCAAAACAGCTTGCCGATCTTGCCACCTGTTCCTGCTTAGTGATCAAAGAGCGCGACCATCCCTTTGGGATCTGGCAATTGCAAAATAAAGAGGGGGAGCACGTCATTAAGGTGACCGGGCCGCTGTCATCAAATCATGGCGAGATTGTGCATCAATGGTGCCTCGACGGGCAGGGGATTGCGCTGCGCTCCTGGTGGGATGTCTGTGATAACATTGCCAGCGGTCATCTGGTGCATGTACTGCCGGAATATTACCAGCCGGCCAATATCTGGGCGGTGTATGTTTCACGACTGGCCACATCGGCCAAAGTGCGTATTACGGTGGAATTCTTACGCCACTATTTTGCCGAGCGCTATCCAACCTTTTCACTGAAATAAAGGCGTCGGTAAAGCGCTTCCCTTGAGCAGGGGCATCCGTTAGCATATTGTTTCGCGGTTAAGCGAAAAAGTGGTTTCAGGAAGAAGAGGTTAACGTGTTTGCAGAGTATGGTGTACTGAATTATTGGACTTATCTGGTCGGGGCTATTTTTATTGTCCTCGTCCCTGGACCGAACACGATATTTGTGCTGAAAAACAGCGTCGGACGTGGAATGAAGGGCGGGTACCTTGCGGCAAGCGGCGTATTTATTGGCGATGCGGTGCTCATGTTTCTGGCGTATGCCGGGGTGGCAACGCTGATTAAAACAACGCCAGTATTGTTTAATATCGTCCGCTATCTCGGTGCCTTTTACCTGCTTTATCTGGGCGCAAAAATCCTCTATGCCACGCTTAAAGCAAAAGGCGGCGACGCTGCTGAAGAGGCGGTTCCCTTTGGCGCCATTTTTAAACGTGCGTTGGTGCTGAGTCTGACGAACCCGAAAGCCATTTTGTTCTACGTCTCCTTCTTTGTGCAGTTCATTGATGTGAATGCCCCACATGCGGGACTGTCATTCTTCATCTTAGCGACCACGCTTGAAGTGGTGAGCTTCTGCTACCTGAGCTTCCTGATCGTTTCGGGGGCCTTTGTTACGCAGTACATTCGTACCAAAAAGAAACTGGCGAAGGTCGGGAACTCGCTGATCGGCCTGATTTTTGTCGGTTTCGCCGCGCGGCTGGCGACATTGCAGTCGTAAGCCTGGTGGCCCGCCACACAAGCGGGCTTTTTGTTGGGGAAAACCACCATAAAACAGAGTGTCACTGGCGGTTCACTTTTGAATAATCTCGTGTAAAATCCGCACTTTATATTTTATTAGCAGGATAATCGATGAAATATCGTTCTGATATTGACGGCATAAGGGCGATTGCCGTATTGCTGGTGGTGCTCTTTCACGCCGGATTTTCGCTATTTGCATCCGGTTTCATCGGAGTCGATATTTTCTTCGTCATTTCAGGCTTTCTCATCGCATCGATAATTAAAGATCGAATGGATGCGGGTAATTTCAGTTTCAGCGATTTTTATTTGCGCAGAATATGGCGATTGCAGCCCGCAATGCTGACAATGATGTTGCTGAGCGTTGTTATTGCGTCGGTATTCTGGCTGCCGGAAGATTATGCGCCTTTTCTCAAAAGCATAAAGCAGACGCTGCTTGTCGTCTCAAACCGCTATTTTGGCGATGAAACAACCGCCTATGCAGCGCCTGATTCAAACGCCATGCTGTTGCTTCATACCTGGTCTTTATCCATCGAGTGGCAGTGGTATGTCTTTTTCCCGGTTATCTATTATGTCATCCGTAAGAAAACGCACGAGCGAGTGCATAATTATCTGGCACCGCTGCTGACGGTTGCTGGCATTTATATCGCCTGGCACTATTCAGGCGCGCATCCGACAAAAACGTACTATTTCTTCGCCTCCCGACTCTTTGAATTTATGCTTGGTGTCTGCGCATGTGTTTATCTCCCGATGGCGCAGAAAATAAACAGGGTCACACTTAATAGCCTTTCGCTCGTTGCAGTGGCGGCAATATTTTTTGTTAGCGTCAGAAGTGATGTCATTCTGGGTTATCCCAATGCTTACACTCTGGCCGTTTGCGTCAGTACCGCCGTGTTGATTTTCACCGGTAGTCAGCAAAATATTCTGACTAATAAATTACTGTCATTCCCGCCGCTGGTCTGGCTCGGTACGATCTCTTATTCGCTTTATCTTTTCCATTGGCCGATTTTTGCGACACTGCACTACATTGGCATTACCAGTGTCTATGCCAGGATTACCGGTCTGGGTGTGGCCGTCCTGCTGGCGATGGGGTCATATTATTTCATCGAGAAACCTTACCGAAAACCCCGCCTGTCGTTGAAAAAAACGTTGGTTCTGCTGGTGGTGATACCGCTAATCGTTATTATTACCCTGATGTCGGTCAGCAAGCGTTTTGACGGATTTAGCTATCTGCGGTTTGGCGAGTCGTTAAATCATATTAATAGTGTGCTCGAAAAGACAAAGATAAAACAACGTCAGGACTGTATGAACGAAAACGTCACGGGAACCGATATGGCCTGTGTGGTGGGCGATAAAACCGCCCCGGAGAAAGCGCTCCTGATAGGGGATTCGCACTCTAACCAGTACTGGAATTTCTTCGACGTGATGGGAAAAAATGCGCATATTGCCGTTGATATGAAAGCCACTTCATTGTGTCTGGCGATTCCCCGCGTGTATCACGACGATCTCTATACCTATAAAGGGGATTACTACAAGGTCTGCCACGAGAACGTCAAAAAATACTATGAGGCGATCCGAAGCCATAAGTATAAATATGTGATCATTTCCCAGGTCTGGGAAAACTATGCGGCATTCAAAGTCAGACAGCAGATTGGAGATTCCCCATCGCCTGCAGAATCTATCAATATCCTCACCCGAGCCACTGAACAGGCAATACAGGATATTCTTGATGCCGGGGCGCAGCCGGTACTGGTGAAAACGATGTTCCCGATGCCAAAGAATTTCCTGACCTGTTTCTATGAACATTTTAAAACGCGGGGAGAGTATGAGCATCAGGCCTGTAACCCGAATCCGCAGATTAATAAAAATGTCTGGACGGAGGCGTTCTTTGCCACATTACAGGCCCGATTCCCCTCGCTCATCATTGTCGATCCCAAAAGCGTGCAATGTCCTGGCGGGCTGTGCCGGACGGAAATTGAGGGCATTCCGCTGTATCGCGACGTCGGCCATTTAAATGACTACGCCACGAAAACGTTGGGAGAGGCGTATCTGCAGCAATTTGGTAATCCGCTCAAAACGCCTGGTCAATAAAATAGCCGGAGGAGAGCCTGGGGACAGGCTCTCCTCCGCCAGACAAAACTTGTGGTAAATGTCATTTGCCACTTTTGGTGTATTTAAAATGCCAGTTATGAAGCGTAACCTTTCTGGAACAGCGGTTTACTCACAATCGCATCCTACCGACTGGAAGAGGGAAGGACATGCTTCAGATTCCACAAAATCATATCCACACACGTGCCACGCCGTTCTGGAACAAAGAAACGGCACCTGCCGGAATTTTCGAACGCCATCTTGATAAAGGAACCCGACCGGGAGTGTATCCCCGTCTGTCGGTGATGCAGGGGGCGGTCAAATATCTCGGGTATGCGGATGAACACAGTCCAGAAGCGGAAACGGTGATGATCATCGAAGCGGGTCAGTTTGGTGTGTTTCCACCGGAAAAGTGGCACAACATCGAAGTGATGACCGATGACACTTATTTCAATATCGACTTTTTCGTCGCGCCAGAGGTCCTGATGGAAAGCGCGAATCAACGAAAAGTCATTCATACCGGGAAGAAATAATCATGGGCAAAGCAACCTATACCGTCACCGTGACGAATAACAGCAACGGCGTTTCTGTCGATTACGAAACCGAAGCGCCAATGACCTTACTGGTGCCTGACGTCGCCGCCGAGGTGGTGAAAGATCTCGTCAATACCGTGCGCTCTTACGATACGGAAAATGAACACGACGTCTGTGGTTGGTAAGTGACGCCACGCAAACAAAGAGGAAACCGGCTGCCATTAGCCGGTTTTTTTATGTGTCCCGAAAACGCGCTCCGCACAATGCCCGCTCTAAAATGGACGGACATCGTCATCCTGCGCAAAAATTTACAAACAGTATATTTGCAGGATCAATAAATGCTTACGCGCAATACGGCGAAACTTTGCGCCACGGCGTTTTGCCAATGGCTTGATCCCAGCCTTAGTTGAAATTACTGTATATAAAAACAGTATTCAAGGTGTGCATTATGACGTTGTACAGACCTGCGCAATGGCGTGAAGCCATCGCCGTCCCCCTTTTCAGCGAGCGGGTTCCGTGCGGATTTCCCAGCCCGGCGACCGATTATGTTGAGCAACGTATCGATCTCAACAAGTTACTTATTCCGCATCCCAGTTCGACCTATTTTGTGAAAGCGGCTGGCGACTCAATGATCGACGCAGGGATCGGCGATGGCGATCTGCTGGTGGTGGACAGTTCACGCACTGCCCGCCACGGGGATATCGTGATTGCGGCGCTGGAGAGGGAGTTTACGGTTAAGCGGTTGCAGTTGCGGCCCACTGTTCAGCTTAATCCTATGAATTGCGCTTATTCACCCATCATCATCGGCAGTGAGGATGCCCTGGATATCTTTGGCGTTGTGACATTTATTGTGAAAGCGGTGGGTTGACCTGGGTTGCGTCATTGCCTGTAACGCCAAAGCAAAACAGCGGACGTCGTTACATTATTGAGCGTATTATTCATTAACGGATAATACGTGCATCCAGATAGCTCCCTGATGTCCGGGTATAATATCTGGATGCCCGGTACGATTTTATTTAAGCACGGTCGCGTCAAATAAATTATGGTCTGCTAATGATCTCTGCCGGAATAGGTTCGCCATGATACTTTTCGTAAATGGCATTCAGCTTCCCGTTTTTGAGATTAGTGACAATCCACTGATCGAGTTTTTCTTTTAGCTCTGGCTCATTCTTTTTCAGGCCAATGGCTAAATCAAATACGGTAAGGGTCATTTTAGGTTCAAATGCCAACTTAGGGTTTTGCTTCTTAATCTGATTAACCAGTGTGGCAGAGGTGGCGACAGCGTAAGCCTGACCACTCACCGCCGCCGTAACCAGCGTGGCATCGTCATCGTAGCGTTGAATGGTCACGCCATTTTTCATCGCCTCTTTGGTCAGCATTGAATCCTGAGTGGTGCCCCGGGTGACGGTAATTGCATGTCCTTTTAAATCGCCCCAGTCGCTTATTTTCGTGGCTGCCGGCGCACCAATAACCGATCGTAACCCCGCATAGGCTCGGCTAAAGTCAATAACCTGCGCACGCTGTGGCGTAACGGAAAGGGTGGATATGATGATATCGGCCTTCCCGGTCTGTAAATTAGGTATCCGCGTCGGACCTGTTGTTTCAATGAATTTCAGTTTCACGCCCCAGTCCTTAGCCAACAGCTCCGCGGTTTCAACATCGGATCCAACCGGCTTCATTGAGGCATCCAACATTCCTGAAGGTGGAATGGATAAATCGGTGGCAACGCGTATTTCGCCTCGTTTTTGAATTTCTTCCAGGACATTTGCCGAGGCAGGAAGGGTGATAACGGTGGACAGTAACGACACGAGCAGTAAGATTTTTTTTGCAGGGCTCATATTATTTTCCTTCGTAGGGATATTTCGCTGGGTGAGTGGTTCACAAATCGTTAGAAATAAATTCCTGTAATGCCGCCGTGCCCGGCGTTTTCAGGATGTCTACCGTGCCGCTTTCATGGACGGTACCCTGATGCATAAAGATGATTTTATCGGCGACCCGACGGGCGAAGTTCATTTCGTGGGTGACCATAATCATGGTCATGCCACTTCCCGCCAGGCGCTCAATAACGCGCAGGACTTCTCCGGTGAGTTTTGGGTCTAATGCCGATGTCACTTCATCAAACAACATCACTTTTGGTTTCATTGCCAGGGAGCGCGCAATGGCTGCGCGCTGCTGCTGCCCGCCTGAGAGTTGCTCTGGATAGCTGTCTGCCTTGTCGGCCAGGCCCACCTGGTTGAGTACGGACAGCGCCAGCCTTTTGGCTTCAGCTTTAGCCATTTTTTGGACGGAGACAGGGCCTAACGTAATGTTTTGCTCTATCGTCAAATGGGGAAACAGGTTGTAACTCTGGAACACAATCCCGACGTCCTGGCGCAACTTGCGCAGGTTGAGATGTGGATCTTCAACCTTGTGCCCACAGACTTCAATGCTGCCGCCATTGATGGTTTCCAGTCGATCAATACAGCGCAGCGCAGTACTTTTGCCTGAACCGCTGGCACCAATCAGTGCCACAACCTGCCCCTGATTCACGGAAAAAGAGACGTTTTTCAGCACAGGATTGTTGCCAAAGCTTTTGTGTACGTTTCTGAGAGTAATAATGGGCATAGTATTAACCTTCAGCACTTAATTGATTCGTGGACTCACCGTTTGTACAGACTTAACGTTTTTCTCTGGCGCGCCCTGTTCAAGCCGGCGGCTTAATACCGATACGGGAAAGCACAGACAAAAATACAATGCAGCAACAATGAGATAGATAATAAATGGCTCAAAAATCGAGTTATTGATCAGTTGTCCGGCTCGCGCCAGTTCGACAAACCCCACGACAGAAGCCAGTGACGTGTTTTTGATGATTTGAACCGAAAATCCCACGGTTGGCGGTGTGGCAAGCTTGATGGCCTGCGGCAGTACGACTTTAAACATGCGCTGCGTACTGGAAAGTGCCAGACATTCAGCCGCCTCCCATTGCGCGCGGGGAACGGCCTGAATGCAGCCTCGCCAGATTTCGCCCAGATAGGCGCTCGCATAAATGGTGAGAGACAGGCCGGCGGCCAATAAAGGCGAAATCGTCATGCCCAGTTGCGGCAATCCGAAATAGACCATAAACATGATAATCAGCAGAGGCGTTCCCTGAATTAACTGCACCCATGCTGAAACGACCAGCCGTATGACACGAACCGGTGCGATGCGGCCCAGTGCTATCAGAAACCCCATTATTCCACCGCCGCCGAACGCCATGAGTGACAGGACTATTGTCCACAGCGTGCCTTCCAGCAGAAATTGAATATGGGCGAAATTGAGGGGAATATTCATCATCATGACTCCCTAAATCATGGTGCCAAGCCGGCGACGGCGAGGGAAAATTGCCTGCCCAAACAACCAGAATATCAGCCGCATTAACAACGAGAGCGCGATATAAATCCCCGCCACAATCACGAAAGTTTCAAAGGGGCGGTAGGTTTCTGATTGAATAAAGTTAGCGGTCGCGGTGAGTTCTTCAGTGGATATTTGTGAGGTCACCGATGAGGCCAGCATTAATAAAATAAACTGGCTGGTCAGCGAAGGATAAACGCGCTCGATCGCGGGTCGTAATGCGACATGCCAGTATTGCTGCCATTTGGTTAATCCCAAGGTTTCAGCGGCCTCCCATTGCCCTTTATGCACGGATTCAAACCCGGCACGCATAATTTCTGCGGTATAGGCGCCCACATTAATCGTCAGTGCAATCACAGAGACGGTGAAGGCGCTAAACGAAAACCCCATGCTCGACAGGCCAAAATAAACAAGAAATATCTGTACCAAAAATGGCGTATTGCGAATGGATTCAACATAGATTGCCGCGACTCTCGCAAACACTCTGGATTGAGAGCGTCGGGCAATGGCACAGAGCGTGCCTATCAGAAAACCCGTCACTGTCGTCACTAAGGCCAGTTTGGCGGTCAATTCCGCACTGTCCAGCAAGAGCTGCCATTGTGAAAGTATTGCTGTGAAATCGAGCATCATGACTTTCGCCCCGGTTAATTTGTGTTTGCGGTCTGTTGGCCGGTTAACCGGTCATAGACTTTGAACAGGGCCTGGTTGCCATTCGCGCCTTCACCATAGGCCTGCGCATTCTGGTACTGGCTCGCCACAAGGGCGGTCGCCGGAAGGGGAACGGGATGTTTTTGCGCGGCTTCTAAAACCAGACGGAGATCTTTCATCATCAGATCGATGCGGAAACCGGCAGAGGTATCACCTTCAATCATGGCCGGACCCAGTTTGTCGAGCATCCATGAGGCTGCGGAACCGCCCAGCAGCACTTCCCGCATTTGTGGCAAATTGATATCCCAGGCGCGCGCGAGTGCCAGTGCTTCGCAAATCGCCTGAATATTGATCCCGCAAATCAGCTGGTTACACAGCTTCACGGTCTGCCCGGCGCCGGATGCGCCGACATGATTTAACGTCGTCCCCATGGCGCGCAGATAGGGTGTGGCCCGCTCAAAACCCTTCGCATCACCGCCCACCATGATGGTCAGCGTGCCATTTTTAGCACCAATCGGTCCGCCGGAAACGGGTGCATCAAGCATGGTTACGCCGACGGCCAGGAGCGCCTGGTTCAGCTTGCGGGTGGCATCAGGGGCAATGGTGCTCATGTCCACATACAGTTTCCCGCGTGGCGGTACAGACAGCAGTCCCTGTGGGCCACGCACGATCTCTTCTACCTGGGGCGTGTCCGGCAGCATTGAAATAACGATATCGGCATCGCGGACGGCGGAGGGGATGTCGCTAACAACTTCAATACCGAACGGACGTAACGCATCGCCTGCGCTACTGACGATATCGAACGCGCGTACGGTATATCCTGCTTGCGCAAGATTGCGTGCCATCTCGCGCCCCATCACGCCTAAACCAAGAAAGCCAACAACGCCGGAATGAATCGTTTTCATGATGATTTCCTTCGGATTTATCAGTTATGTTGCTCGAGTAATGCCAGTTTCTCGACGCGGCGAACGAAGTCAGCATCCTGAACAAATGTCGCCTGCAAAAATGCGTCAATGAGATCGCGCGCCAGCCAGGGGCCAACGATCTGTGCGCCGATGCACATCACATTCACATCATCGTGCTCAACAGCCTGGTGCGCTGAATGCACGTCATGACAAACGGCGGCGCGGATGCCTTTTACTTTATTCGCGGCAATCACCGCGCCCACGCCAGTACCACAAACCAGGATCCCGCGCAGGCCGCTCTCCTCGCGCACCTTGCTGCATACGGCATAAGCAATGTCAGGAAAATCCACCGGATCGGGGTTGTAACTCCCGATATCGTTAATCTGATGGCCTGCCTGCTGCAGCCACTGAATGAGTTCTTGTTTGAGCTGGAATCCGGCGTGGTCACTGCCAATGACGATCTGCATCTGTTTATCCTTTTTACGGTGTAGGAGTAATGGACTGGGAACCGACCATGCGAATGGTGGCGCGACGACGAAAATCCGCACCAATTTCAAAATGGCGACTTAATAATTCATCGGCTTTGTCTTCGTCACGTTCGACGATGGCGGCAAAAATGGCGCGGTGATGGTCAATGAGAAACGCTTCAATACCTTCCACCTGAATAATTTGTTCACGTCTGTCGAGGTGAGAACGCTGCATCAGCACGCTAATAGATTGATAAATGCTGATAAGCGTTGGCGAGCCTGACGCGCTAACAATGGTTTCATGGAAGCGAAAATCAGCTCGTCCACCTGATTCCGGGACATGGATCGTTTCGCTTATCTCACGCAGGCAGTCGGCTAACCTGTCGTAGTCACTCTGTGTTCCCCGGCGGCAGGCCAGGCGGATCGCCTGACGTTCAATGGCGATTCGGGCTTGCATAACGTCATCAACCACGTTCGGCTGATGAGCCAGTACGAAGGTGAAAAATTCACCGAAAAGCGAAACATCCGGTTTCGTGACAACGGTGCCGATCCCGTGACGAATCTCTACCGCGCCTATCATGGCAAGCGCTCTCAGCGCTTCCCGCAATACCGGACGGCTTACACCTAACTTTGCAGACAGCTCGCGCTCGGGTAACAGGCTGTCGCCTGCTTTTAATGCCCCGCTTAACAGCTGTTCGCGTAAAAATTTAACAACGCGGTCATGCCCGCTGCAGTTTTCCGTTACTTCACGCTTGATTTCCATGCGATTCACCAGTGGTCTTGAGTGGTAATACCAATGGTAGATATGTTAATGAAACATTAATGTGATGTTGATCGATAATTGACCTGTCTGTTTTGTGAGCAGACATGCAAATCTTGATTTGAACCATTGAGGAGGGGAGTGGAAAGGTCCGGCTAACGTGCGGGCACGGCATAGGGACAAACCGGATTAACAAAGCCATATCACTCACCCACAGGGTTATGCACCGTTTCTGTGGATAACCGATGACGTTTTTCAGGCAGAACAGTCGACTAAGAAAAATGGCCAGGATTTCGCTTGCAAGTTAAAAAATATCTTAAATAATACTGGTTATAAATACAGTATTTGTGAAGGCATACTATGTTTGCACTATGCGATGTGAATTCGTTTTATGCGTCCTGTGAGACGGTGTTCAGGCCCGATCTGCGCGGGCGACCCGTTGTTGTGTTGTCGAATAACGATGGCTGTGTGATTTCTCGTAGCCCCGAAGCGAAACCGTGGGCGATCATGGGAGCACCCTACTTCAGGCAGAAAGAGACGTTCAGGCGTCATGGGGTGGTATGTTTCAGTTCGAATTATGAACTCTACGGCGACATGAGCAATCGGGTCATGACGACGCTTGATGAGTTGGCACCTCGCGTTGAAATTTACAGTATCGACGAGGCTTTTTGCGATCTGACAGGGGTTCGAAACTGTCGTGATCTCACGGATTTCGGCAAAGAGATCCGCAACACGGCCTTACAACAGACACATCTGACGCTCGGCGTGGGAATTGCGCAGACAAAAACCCTGGCCAAACTGGCTAACCACGCGGCGAAAAAGTGGCCGCAGCAGACGGGCGGGGTTGTGGATCTGTCGAATCTCGACCGACAGCGAAAATTGATGGCAGCCCTGCCGGTTGATGAGGTGTGGGGCGTTGGCCGTCGTATCAGCAAAAAGCTGACTGCGATGGGCATAAACACGGTACTCGATCTGGCAGATACGCACATCGCGGTGATACGCAAGCACTTCAATGTGGTACTGGAAAGGACCGTGCGGGAGTTACGCGGAGAACCCTGTCTGGCGCTTGAGGAGTTTGCGCCCGTGAAGCAGGAGATCGTCTTCAGTCGGTCATTCGGCGAGCGCATTACGGAATACGAACCGATGCGCCAGGCGATTTGCGCTTACGCGAGCCAGGCGGCAGAGAGACTCCGGGGTGAGCATCAGTATTGCCGGTTTGTCTCGACATTCGTGAAGACCTCGCCGTTTGTGCCGAATGAGCCCTGTTACAACAATAGCGCGTCCGTAAAATTACTGACACCGACGCAGGACAGTCGGGACATCATCAGCGCGGCCACGCGATGCCTGGACGCTATCTGGAAAGAGGGGCTCCGTTATCAGAAGGCCGGGGTCATGCTCGGCGATTTTTTCAGTCAGGGCGTGGCCCAACTCAATCTGTTCGATGATAACGCACCGCGTCCCGGCAGCGAGAAGTTGATGGACGTCCTTGATACGCTCAACGCCAAAGAGGGGAGAGGAACGCTGTACTTTGTCGGGCAGGGTATTCAGCAACCGTGGCAACTGAAACGACAGATGCTTTCTCCGCGTTACACTACGCGTTTTTCCGATCTGCTGGTCGTCAGGTGATCGTTACATTCAGCGTCTGTCTTTTCCCTGGAGCAGGCGAAATAAAAGGCATCATGCATGAATAATCGGGAGACAGAAAATACTGTCTCCATTCACGCAACCCGATGCTACAGGGGGAAGTTCAGCGTGAGTCCCACACCCGCTTCTTTGAGATCCACATAACGGGACAGATGAATTTTTGCGGCAAGATCGGTGCAATGACTGGGATAAAGCGTATCAGCAGATAATGCGCTGAGATATTTCCCCGTTTCAGAGAGTAGCGATTCATCGGCATTAAGTAGATGAAAACCGCCTATAACGCAGGCGATTCTTGATTCTCCAGTGACGGATTTTGCGTACTCGATAATATTACAAATCCCGGCATGTGAGCATCCGGTGACAATCACCAGTCCATCCTTTGTTTTAATTGCCATTGCGCTATCGTCAATCACGTAATCCGTCGTTAACGCCCCCTCATTATTATGCGTGTGGCCTACCGGATGCTGCGCTTCATAATGATTCAGACGGGGAATTTGCCCTAAAAAAGTGATGTTTTCTGATAACGCCAGGGGACGTGTGGAACTGACGACATTGAAGAAGTAATCAAAGCAAAATGCATTGTGGTTCATCCCAATGGGCTTTGAATGATAAAATTTAGGCACAAATGCGGCAGGGTGGGCGATGATATCGACTTTCTTTTCTGGTGGCGATGGAATTCGGTCGTAATACTGGAACAAATGGTTTAACCCCCAGGTGTGATCGTTATGCCCATGTGATAATACAATTTTATCAATGCGTGTAAGGTCGATACCCAGGATCTGTGCATTTTTTAAAAAAACATCAGAGTAACCAACATCAAAAAGAAGTTTTAACCCTGAGCATTCAATGAAATAGGAAACGCCAGGTTCTCCCGTTAAATACCTGTCAATGTAAGTATTGTTATCTACCAGTATGGTTAATTTCATCGTCCCGCATCTCGTTTGGATTCAATATGTTGATTGGCTCCATTATCGAACTTTTTAATTTCCTGAAGCAAATCAGAACCGGGATCTCTGTCACATAAGCCAGGGATATACACGGTGGACGTTCAGTACAAGGGGAGTCGCGTAGTGCAATGTGTGGTAAAAATGCACTATACAAAAAGTATAAATTAATACATATTGTATTAAATATGAAACACAGGAGAGTCGCACATGCACCCGGACATCACATTGAACTCAGCGTCTCATGGGCTTCCGCCCGCTGGCCACTACTCGGCGAGCGTGACAGCGGGGGGATTTGTTTTTATCTCAGGACAACTGCCAGTCACCCGACAAGGTGAGAAAAAGGCGGGGGCGTCTTTTGCGGAACAGACCAGACAAGTTCTGGAAAATGTCGATGCCTGTCTGACGGGGGCCGGTGTATCCCGTCAGCATCTGGTTTCTGTCCGTGTCTATGTGACAGATATCAATCTCTGGCCGACGTTTAATGAAATCTACGCCGAATGGATTGGTGATTTCCGCCCATCTCGTGTCGTTGCAGGGGTCGCAGAGCTGCATTATGGTTCTGCCTTAGAAGTGGAAGCGATCGCGCTGGCGCAATAAGCCTGACGCTTAACGGTATAAAGGTGAAAAAATGACTGAGATTACACGTCCGGAATATGCTGATGTTGCAGCCGCCGCTGAGCGCATTGAAGGATATGCAAACAAGACGCCCGTAATGACCTCCCGGACCGTCAATGAGGAATTTGGCGCCGATGTTTTCTTTAAATGTGAAAACCTCCAGCGAATGGGGGCCTTTAAGTTTCGTGGGGCGATGAATGCATTACGCCAGTTTACGCCGCAACAGCGTGCAGCCGGCGTGGTGACATTTTCTTCCGGAAATCATGCCCAGGCGATAGCGTTGTCAGCCAAATTGTTGGGTATTCCGGCGACAATCATCATGCCGCATGATGCACCGGCCGCGAAAGTGGCGGCGACCAAGGGGTATGGCGGCAATGTCGTCATGTACGATCGCTATACGGAAGACCGTGAACAGATTGGTCGTGAACTGGCTGAAAAACAAGGATTGACGCTCATCCCTCCCTACGATCATCCCCATGTGATCGCCGGCCAGGGCACAGCGACCAAAGAGTTGATTGAGGAGGTCGGCCCACTGGATGTTCTTTTTGTCTGTCTGGGGGGCGGCGGGTTACTTTCCGGTTCAGCACTGGCAGCCCGGCAACTCTCTCCAGATTGCATTATTTATGGCGTGGAGCCTGAAGCCGGTAACGACGGACAGCAGTCTTTTCGCAGCGGGAAAATCGTGCACATCGATACGCCAAAAACGATTGCTGATGGTGCACAGACACAACATCTGGGGCACTATACGTTCCCTCTGATTCAAAAATACGTTAATGATATTCTGACCGTTTCAGACAATGAACTCGTTGCCTCGATGAAGTTTATGGCGGAGCGCATGAAAATTGTCGCCGAACCCACCGGCTGTCTTGGCTTTGCGGCGGCAAGGGCGAGAAAAGCAGAACTCAGCGGGAAAAAAGTCGGCATTATTATCAGCGGCGGCAATGTGGATATTGCGCGCTACGGTGAGTATCTGGCCGGGAAATCCGTCTCGTAAAGCGGTAAACGGATAGCAATAATGACAACGGGCATCACTGTGGGAGACCGGCATGCCAAAAAACGACGAGAATTCGCTTCTCAGCCAACTTGACACTATCGCGAAGGGATTAAGCGAAACGTTTTCTCCCTTTTGCGAAGTGGTTGTTCATGACCTGAAGGATCCTGAGCATGCGATTATGTCGATACATAATAATTTATCCGGACGTGAGGCCGGACAACCGGCTACGGAACTCGGTCTGGCAAGGATTGCGTCTCCAGATTTCCCTGAAATTATTGCGAATTACGGCAATCAGTTTGCCGATGGCCGTCCGGTAAAAAGTACGTCTATTGGCATTAAGGATGAAGAGGGCAAATACGTCGCGGCATTATGCCTTAATGTCGATATGACGCTTTTCCGGGGGATGCAGAGCGCGCTGGCGCGTTTTACCGAAACAGAGAGTTCACCGATACGTGAACATCTTGACCCCGGGAGTACTGAAGTTATTCGCCAGCGAATCGATGATTTTGCCGCGAAACGCGCCACTACGGCTCGCGCGCTTAAAACGGAAGACAGAAAGGTTGTGATCCAACAGTTACGAAAAGAGGGATTGTTGAATGTACGTAAATCCATGGATACGGTGGCGCAGCATTTAGGGGTATCAAGGGCGACAGCCTACCTCTATGCGCGCCAGTCCGGGTAAATCTGGGTCGGTGTGCTATAGTTTCTGGTTTCTCTTTGGGTGAACAGACGTTTTGTCACTACGCCACGACAGGAACCGTATGATGTCTCAATGCCCACCACAGACAACACGTCGGACAGCATTTTTTGCCGATACCACTGCGCTGCTCCTGTTCTTCACGACAACAGGCATTATTAATGAACGCGTGATAGCGGGCATGACGTGGGAACAGGTGCTGCATGCTCGTCTTCTGGGCGCGGTTCTGATGGTTCCGGTTGCCAGACCTTACGGCATATGGCGGGACTGGTTGATGAAGCGAGCCGGAGAGAGTCGGATTTCTCAACTGCTGTGGGACAGTATGGCGCTCGTCAGTTTCCAGGTGCCGGTTTATGCGGCGATCATTGCGTTTAGCGGGGCGTCGGGGAGTGGGTTGGTCCAGGGGACGCTGGGCGCAGCCTTAATGATGCTCTTGCTGGGGCGCCCTTATGGTGCGTTTCTTAATGGGGTACGTAAGCTGTTCGGTTTACCGCCGGGGGGCGAAAAACCCATGTCCCTGAATAGCTGACCCCTCTACAGACCAGGGTATTTCCCGTCATCATCGACCAGATAAAGCTGCGTCAGATACCAGCGCTGATTTTGCTTTATTAAGTGATACTCGTACTCGGGGGAGTAATAGGGCTGTGGAAACCGGGTTTTTACAATAGCTGAATTATTCTCGACGACTACCGACAGAATTTTTTCCTGATTCGGGTCATGCGACGAGTCTGAACCAAAAGCGACAGGCTCACCTTTATAGTTGGGAAGCGTATATTTTTTCAACAACGCATCCCAGCGTTGTTGAGCATATTTCATCACGTTGTGGTCATCCTGCGTTTGATGCAGTGCAAATGAGCGATCGTTCCACACTTTGTAGTCTCGTTGAAAACTGACAACAATTTCCTCTGGTGTGTTTAACGTATCTGCAATGGCATAACGGATGTTTAAAAATCCCATCAGTAATAAACAGAGTGCGATAAAACAATGTTTCATTGGAGTGTCTCAGTATGCTGGAAAAGGAAATCACTTTATTGTGCAATATATCATCTTTGAGACATTGCTTTGTCTGAAGAATGAGCAAACGCGCGGGAATAATAAAAGAAAGTTGTCCACAGCTATTGCAGGGGTAATTTGAGTTATGTATTATCTCGCCCGGTCCTGATGATGGGTAGATTCTCAATCAGAAATAATGACCGGCAGACCGCCATTAGCTCATCTGGAAGAGCGAACGACTTTTGTTGTAGGGAACGGGGTTCGAGGCCTCGATGGCGGCCCAAATTTAAAGGCCCAGACGTTTGTCTGGGCCTTTTTGTTTTCTCCACGGCTTGCCGGGATCAAAGCCCTTCCGTCACAATTTTTGCGGCGGCGGCCAGAACATCTTTACGTCCTTTGGCATCCTGCTGCGGCTGTGTAAAGTAAGTCACGAGGATCAGCGGCGCACGATCTTCGGGCCAGATCACCGCGATATCATTCGTGGTGCCGTAATCGCCGCCCCCGGTTTTATCGCCAACCACCCAACTTTCAGGCAGTCCGGCACGAATACTCTGGCCGCCGGTTGTATTCCCTTTCAACCAGGCGACCAGTTGTGCCCGCTGCATACCGGCCAGCGCATCACCCAGCGTCAGCTTATGCAGGCTTTTTGCCATCGCCAGCGGCGAGGTGGTATCGCGTTCATCGCCAGGGATGGCGGTATTCAGTTCGGGTTCAGTCCTGTCCAGACGAAACGTGGTGTCGCCAATCGAACGGGCAAAGGCCGTGACGTTGCCGGTGCCACCCAGATGCTCAAGCAATTTATTCATTGCCGTATTATCGCTGTATTGCAGAGCGGCAGCACTTAGCTCCGCTAATGTCATCTCTTTATCGACGTATTTTTCCGTCACCGGGTTCCAGTTCGTGAGATCGGCTTTATTGATGGCCATTTTCTGCTGCAAGATATCGCGTTGCGTTTCACTCTGTTTTAATACGGCGGCGACGACAATCGTTTTACTGGTACTGCACATGGCAAAGCGCTCGTCACCGCGATAAAGAATTTGCGAACGATCGGCGGTATTAATGAGCGCAACGCCGAGTCGACCACCCGATTGTTTTTCTAAGGCTGCCAGCTTTTGCTGAACCTGTGGGGTAGCCGCTTGCTCACGGGCCGAAAGCGGCGAACTGCCGGCAAAGAAAGTTAGCATACCAGCGATAAGTAACGTCTGATGGAATCGTTTTTTTAGCATAAATAACGTCCTTGAAAATCAGTAAATAGATCGATAAGCGCTTTCATTTTTTCCACTCAGACAGACAAAAGAAGAAAGAGAATTAAAGGCGCAAGATATCTCTGCGGTACCTGGACTATCCGCTATCAGCGCTTGCTTAACAAGCGAGAAGAATTTACCCTGGAATAAAGAAAATCTTATGAGTCCTTATTATGCGTTCTAATCTTCCCCTCAATGCGCTACGCGCCTTTGAAGCTTCAGCTCGCCATTTGAGTTTTACACGAGCGGCACTGGAACTCTGTGTCACGCAGGCTGCCGTCAGCCAGCAGGTGCGTATCCTGGAGGATCGCCTGAACAGGGTGCTTTTTAAACGTCTGCCCAGAGGACTGGAGATGACGGATGAGGCGCAGGCGCTGTTTGCCGTCCTGACCGACGCCTTTAGCCAAATCGACACCATTTTCCGTAAGTTCGAGGGCGGGGAGTATCGTGAAGTGCTCACGGTCGCCGCGGTCGGGACATTTGCCGTTGGCTGGTTACTGCCGCGTATTGAGCAATTCCGGCAGGCGCATCCGTTCGTTGAGTTGCGCTTGCGCACAAATAACAACGTCGTGAATCTGGCGGCTGAGGGGCTGGATTTTGCCATCCGCTTTGGCAGCGGACAGTGGCCCGCTACCCATAACGACATGCTGTGCGAGGCTCCGCTGACCGTCCTGTGCACGCCAGAAACCGCGCAACGGCTTGGTCAGCCCGCCGATCTTCTGCAAGAGAATCTTCTGCGGTCATACCGGGCAGATGAGTGGGATAACTGGTTTGCTGCGGCAGGCGTGACGGCGGAACGGATCAATGGCGCCGTTTTTGACTCCTCTCGCCTGATGATTGAAACGGTCATCCATACCGGTGGCGCGGCGCTGGTTCCGGCAATGATGTTCACCAGAGAACTGGCCGCCGGACAACTCGTTCGGCCTTTCGCAATTGAAATCAACATGGGCGGTTACTGGCTTACCCACCTGAAGTCGAAACCGGTGACGCCCGCAATGGAAATATTCCGCGACTGGATCGTGAAAATGACATAAACGGGAGCCAGCAGACTCCCGTTTACGGCTCAGCGTACCACCAGTACAGGACAGTGTGCATGGCGCACGACGGCTGCGGCGGTAGAACCCAGCAGGTACGTTGAGATACCAGGCTGGTGTGAAGCGATGATCACCAGGTCAGCACTGACGGAATCCGCCAGTTTCAGGATCTGATCTTTCGGGGGGCCATATACCACATGCTTTTGAACACGGCCTTCAGGGATATCGAATTGTTTCACAATCTCATCGAGTTTCTGTGATGCCTTCGTCTGCAGTCCATTTTTATCCGGGAGTTCGCCAGAGTAAGCGAGCCCCAGGGATGCATAAAAGGGGACTGAGGGAATGACTGACAGAAAATGGACTTTTGCCGTTTTGGCGTGAATTTTAACCTGAGGAATAAGTTGCCGGGTGAGATCGGCTTCTGAGATATCAATGGGCACCAGAACAGAACGATACATAGTCATTACCTCCTGTTTTTTGTCTCCAGTTGCAGTATATCGAATCTGCTTTTTGCATAAAAAGTGACCAGATCAAGTTTCCATCATTTACGCTCAGCGGTGTTGAATAAATTTAATTGTTATAATATAACATTCCATCTTATTCACTTGATTGAGGGTACGACGTTGGCAATGCATTGGAAAAAAATATCAATCTCTCTGGGAATGCTGTGGATCAGCAGTTATGCCTTCGCCCACGGCGATCACGCGCATGGCGTGCCGCTGACAGAAATGGAACAGAAGGCGGCGCAAGGCGAATTTGCGGATAGCAATGTCAGGGACAGGGCGCTTACCGACTGGGACGGCATGTGGCAATCCGTTTATCCTTATCTGGTTAGCGGCGAACTGGATCCGGTTTTTAAACAAAAGGCGGAAAAGGATAAGAGTAAAACGGCGGAAGAGGTGAAATCCTACTACCGTAAAGGCTATGCGACGAAGGTCGATACCATTGGCATCGAAAATGGCGTGATGGAGTTTCATACCGGCAAGCAGGTAGCCTCCTGTCAGTATGACTACGCCGGTTACAAAATCCTGACCTATACGTCAGGTAAAAAAGGGGTGCGCTATCTGTTTGAATGCAAAGATGCAAACAGTAAGGCGCCGAAGTTTGTGCAGTTCAGCGATCATATCATTGCGCCGCGCACGTCGAACCATTTCCACATTTTTATGGGCAATACCTCACAGCAGGCGCTACTGGAAGAGATGGATAACTGGCCGACCTATTACCCTTATCAACTCAAAGCCCAGGCCGTGGTGGATGAAATGCTGCACCACTAAATTCAGGTTCAGCCCGCTGCTTGTCGGCGGGTTTCCTGCCGCGTTAAGGTGTACCGGGCAGAAATGACATGATAACGGTTGAGACGATGACATCAACGATGCCGGATACCCTCCGGAACCAGCTGGAAAAGGCGAAGGCCATCATTGCACGGATCCTGGAAGACAGCCTGCTGGCCATTCACCTGTACGGTTCTGCCGTTGAAGGTGGGCTAAAACCCTACAGCGATATTGATTTGCTGGTTACCACGCGCGTGCCGCTGACGACGGCACAGCGAGAAGCGCTTATGCAGGAACTGCTGTTGGTATCAGCCGGGCCTGGCTCGTCGGCGCTCTGGCGGGCGCTTGAGGTAACGGTGGTGGTGCATGGCGAGGTGGTTCCCTGGCGTTTTCCTCCCCGGCGGGAGATGCAGTTTGGCGAGTGGTTGCGCGAAGATATTCACGCGGGGAAGTATGAACCTGCGCAGCAGGATAGCGATCTGGCGATTTTAATAACCCAGGCGCGTAGTGCCAGTATTGCCTTATCCGGCGAGCGTGCGGACCTGCTTTTTGAGCCAGTGCCAGAAAACGACATACGAGAGACGTTCCGCCAGACGCTGATGCTCTGGCAGAACAGTCGTGATTTGCAAGGCGACGAACGTAATATCATTTTGACCCTGGCACGCATCTGGTACAGCGTGGCGACGGGCGGTTTTACCGCGAAAGACAGTGCGGCGGACTGGTTGCTGCCTTATCTCCCGGACGAACACGCTTCTCTACTTGCGACCGCGCGGCTTGACTATCTGGGGCAGGTAAGCGTTGACTGGGCAGAGGTTATGCCCGCCGTCTCGCGTTTTGTCTGCTATGCAAAAGCGAAAATAGCCGAACCGTTATTGAGCGCGGATAAGTGAATTCCGTATTTCACGCATCATCACTGTCGTAACAGATAACGCGCTGAAAATAAAAAAGGCAGATCGCTCTGCCTTTTTTTCCTGGAATCTTCTTAGTGACGCGTTTATTTCGACTCTTCAGTTTCCGGTAATGTGACGTTAAGTTCGAGAATGGAAATATCGCCGTCTTTTTGTTCTAGCTGAACGGTGACCATTTCCGGATCAATTTGTACATACTTACAAATGACTTCAAGAATATCTTTACGTAACTGCGGTAAATAATGCGGCTCGGCGTCGCTACGACGACGCTCGGCAACAATAATCTGCAATCGCTCTTTTGCGATGTTCGCTGTACTCTTTTTCCGCGAGAGAAAAAAATCCAGTAATGCCATAACTTATCCTCCGAACAGGCGTTTGAGGAAACCTTTCTTCTCTTCGTCAATGAAGCGGAAAGGACGTTCTTCTCCCAACAGACGGTCTACCGTATCGGCATACGCTTTACCTGCGTCTGCATTGATGTCCAGAATGACAGGTTCACCCTGGTTAGAGGCGCGCAGAACAGACTGATCTTCCGGGATAACCCCGACGAGTTTGATACGCAGGATCTCCAGCACATCTTCCATACTGAGCATATCGCCCCGGTTGACGCGGCCCGGGTTGTAGCGCGTCAACAGTAGATGTTCTTTAATCGGATCTTCACCGTTCTCGGCGCGGCGAGATTTAGACGCCAGAATACCCAGAATACGATCGGAGTCGCGCACCGAGGAGACTTCCGGGTTAGTGGTGATAATCGCTTCGTCGGCGAAATAGAGCGCCATCAGCGCGCCGGTTTCGATCCCCGCCGGGGAGTCGCAGACGATAAAATCGAAATCCATCGCTTTCAGATCGTCGAGGACTTTTGCAACGCCTTCACGCGTTAACGCGTCTTTATCGCGAGTCTGAGAGGCCGGAAGAATGAAGAGATTTTCAGTGCGCTTGTCCTTGATGAGCGCCTGATTGAGCGAAGCATCGCCCTGAATGACGTTGACGAAATCATAAACAACCCGACGCTCACACCCCATGATCAGATCGAGGTTACGCAGGCCGATATCAAAATCAATAACGACAGTTTTCTTTCCCTTCTGGGCCAAACCAGTAGCGATGGCCGCGCTGGAGGTGGTTTTGCCAACGCCCCCTTTACCCGAAGTAACTACAATAATGCGTGCCATAGAAATTCCTTGTTAAAAAGGGATCAATTCAACGGTTGAACTGTCAAAGCGTTATCTGCCAACTGCAGACGTGCCGCTTTGCCATAAAATTCTGCTGGGATTTTATCACTCAGCCAGTAAACACCTGCGATAGACACCAGTTCTGCCGTCAGATGGGTACAGAAAATTTGCGCTTCCCGGTCGCCGCTTGCCCCAGCCAGCGCACGACCTCTCATCATGCCATAGACATGGATATTGCCATCAGCGATCAGCTCTGCGCCAGCACTGACGTGGCTTGTAACAATCAGATCACATTGTGGTGCATAAATGCGTTGACCGGAACGAACCGGTACATCAATAAATCGCGTTTTTGTGACGGGAGTAACGTTTTGCACTACTGCGGCGGGAGCAACGGGTTCTGCCGGCGCGGAACGCGCTACTTTATCTTTACCTTCAGTAAGTAAAGGAAGGCCCATTTTGTCGATTTCGGCTTTCAGCCGGGCATCTTTGCAACCGCTGACGCCAACAATACGCAACCCCGTCGACGCCACGACCTTCTGCAACTGCGGCCAGTTCACCGGCGCGTCAAGGCTACTGACATTCACCACCACAGGAGCGTGTTTTAAAAAAGCGGGAGCCTGCGCGATTTTGTCTTCTAACGCCTGACGAATAACCTCGGGTTCTGCTTCATGTAAATGAACCACTGATAAGGTGAAGCTACTGCCTTTAAGTTCGATGGGCGTGTTTGACATCCTGGCCTTACTCAATTTGCTATTTATCATCCCCGATGTGGAGTGATATTCCGAAGTCCAGAAGGCATGTTATAGTCACTATTATATTGAGGCAAGTCGCCATCCGTTTAATTCAGAGTAAAATGTATGTTTTGTGTGATCTACAGAAGTGCTAAGCGTGACCAGACCTATTTGTATGTCGAAAAAAAAGACGATTTCTCACGCGTGCCTGAAGAACTGATGAAAGGATTTGGTCAGCCGCAGCTGGCAATGATATTGCCGCTCGACGGGAGCAAAAAGTTAGTCAACGCCTCGCTGGATAAAGTAAAACAAGCCTTAACGGAGCAGGGATATTATTTACAACTGCCTCCGCCGCCCGAAGATTTATTGAAGCAACATCGTTTCAACGCCTCACAAAACAATCCAGAAACCGATAAATAAACGGTACCCGGCGTCATGCCTGTCGGTGCCATTCCTGAAGTCAACGATGACAAATTAGGGGAAAATGAATGTATCAACATCATAACTGGCAGGGTGCGCTGCTTGACTACCCGGTAAGCAAAGTGGTGTGCGTGGGCAGCAACTACGCCAACCACATTAAAGAAATGGGTAGCGTCACGCCGGATGAGCCGGTGCTGTTTATCAAGCCGGAAACCGCCCTGTGCGATTTGCGCCAGCCGCTGGTCATTCCGACAGATATGGGCTCGGTGCACCATGAGGTCGAACTGGCGGTATTAATCGGCGCGACGCTGCGTCAGGCGACCGAAGAGCATGTCCGTAAGGCGATCGCTGGATATGGCGTGGCGCTCGATCTGACGTTACGTGATATTCAGGGCAAAATGAAGAAGGCTGGGCAGCCCTGGGAGAAGGCAAAAGGATTCGATAACTCGTGCCCGCTGTCCGGGTTCATTCCGGCCACGGAATTTAACGGCGATCCGCAGGCGACGCCGCTGGGCCTGACCGTCAACGGCGAGGTTCGCCAGCAGGGCACGACGGCGGATATGATCCACAAAATCGTTCCCTTAATCGCCTATATGAGCAAGTTCTTTACCCTTAAAGCCGGCGACGTTGTGCTGACCGGCACCCCGGAAGGCGTTGGACCGCTTGCCAGCGGCGATGAGCTGGTGGTCAATTTTAACGGTCATTCGCTGACGACCCGCGTCCTGTAACACCTGATTGCCGCCTTTTTGGGCGGCAAAACTTGCATCAGCGTGCCAGACTGGTTATAAGGTGCAGCTTTATAGTAATGGCGGATACCCTGATGAGCGATTTACCTTTCTGGCAACGTAAAACCCTGGATGAAATGACCGATGCCGAATGGGAGTCGTTATGTGATGGCTGTGGTCAGTGCTGCCTGCATAAACTGATGGACGAGGATACCGACGAGATCTATTTCACCAACGTCGCCTGTCGTCAGCTCAATATTAAAACCTGCCAGTGCCGCAACTATGAGCGCCGGTTCGAGTACGAGCCTGACTGCATCAAGTTAACGCGTGATAACCTGCCCACCTTTGAATGGTTGCCGATGACGTGCGCCTATCGTCTGCTGGCGGAAGGGAAAGGGCTGCCGGAGTGGCATCCGTTGTTGACGGGGTCGAAAGCGGCAATGCACGGCGAGCGAATTTCGGTACGCCACATTGCGGTAAGAGAGTCAGAAGTCCATGACTGGCAGGACCATATCTTAAACAAACCGTCATGGGCGGATTGATCCGCCCGGTCTGATTTCAGGCGTTACGCTTTTTTCGCCTGATACATCTCATCGCCCTGATGTTCGTCAGCGACCCAGAAGTTGATGTTAAACTGGGCGTCATCGCTGAGTTCCACACGATGCCAGTACTGTGGCGGGCTGGTGGCGAACTGCCCGGCGTTAATCACCACTTTGACTTCTGGCTCTTTTGCCTCTTCGTTGGCGAATCCGTAATAGGTTACCGTACCTTCCATCACACAAAGCTGACCGAAAACGCCAGCGGCGGTGTTGTGGTGGGAAAGCAGTGCCGCGGGGACATTATCTTTGGTGAAGAAAGGGGTGGAACGTTTGATTTTCCAGTTTGCCGGGATACGTAAATGGGACACGGGACATCTCCTTGCCAGGCTTCATAAGATGCATTTAATATACATCTTATGAAGCGTCGTCAGCAATGACTTTAAGGCAAAAAAAACGCTCCTGGCAGGGAGCGTCTGAGATTAGCGACCAAACAGATCGCGTCTTTTCGGTTTAAGCGGCTGGACAAGCAGGACCAGAACCGCGATGACCAGATAGGCCGCAAAAATGCCCAGTAACCATTGTGGCATTTCCAGCGATAAAAATTCCCACTGGCGCTCAGCGCAATCTCCGGAGGCAACAAACACCTGTGGCACCCACTTATCCAGCGGCAACCAACTGGGGAAGCGGGCCATAAAATCACAGGTCATGAACGGAGAAGGGTGCAACTGGATCATCGTGTGTTCCCAGGCCAACTGCACGCCGCGCCAGGCACTGTAGATCCAGATAATCAGCGCCACGTAGCGCAACGGCGTTTTAGGCGCAATAGCCCCAACCAGCCCGGCCCCCATGATGCCGAACAGCGCGCAGCGCTCATAGATGCACAGTACACACGGCTTAAGCAGCATAACATGCTGAAACCACAGCGCGACCAGCTCAAGCGCCAGGGCAGTAAAAGCCATTAATAACCAGGCGCCCCGACCCCGTGAGCACTGGTTTAAATATCGCAACATAATAATTTCCCTGCAACATGCGTAGACACGGCAGTGTAAACCAATTCGATCACAGCGCCACCAGGAGAAACTTAAATATTGTGTAATCGGATAAATATCATGCAAAAAGGCAAACCGGGCAGTGAAATGCCCGGTAAGTTGTTATTAAAGTGTAGCTAACCAGCCGGTTTGCGTCATCCACTCGGTCAGCGGCGTCAGGGTAAACTCAACGCACAGCAGACCGACCAGGGTCAGCACGATGGTATACGGCAACGCCATCCAGACCATCCGGCCATAGGAGAGGCGAATCAGCGGTGCCAGCGCGGAGGTGAGCAGGAACAGGAACGCCGCCTGGCCGTTTGGCGTCGCCACGGACGGCAGGTTAGTCCCGGTGTTGATAGCCACCGCCAACAGTTCGTACTGTGGCAGCGAGATAGCGCCGCTTTCCATGGCCGCTTTGGCCTCGTTAATGTAGATAGTACCAACGAAGACATTATCTGAGATTGACGAGAGCAGGCCGTTGAAGAGATAGAACAGTGTCAACTGCGCGTGCTCCGAGGCCTGCAACACAAACTGGATAATCGGCGAGAAGAGTTGCTGATCGATGATCACCGCCACAATCGAGAAAAAGACCGTCAGCAGCGCGGTGAAAGGCAGGGACTCGGTAAACGCCTTGCCAATCGCATGCTCATCGGTCACACCGGTCAGCGAGGTGGCGAAGATAATGACGGACAGACCGATCAGCCCCACTTCCGCCAGATGCAGCGCCAGGGCAATAACCAGCCAGACGCCGATAATGGCCTGAACGATCAGCTTTAATCGGTCCTGACGATTACGCTGCTGACGGCTTTGATCGTCAAACTGTTGCAATACGTCACGTACTTTTTCCGGCAGCGTTTCGCCATAGCCAAACCAGCGCAGCTTCTCAACCAGTACGCAGGTGAGCAGACCGCAAATCAGTACCGGAACGGTGACCGGCGACATCCGCAGGAAGAAGTCGCCAAAATGCCAGCCAGCGGCTTTGGCGATGATCAGGTTCTGCGGTTCACCCACCATCGTCATCACACCGCCGAGCGCGGTTCCCACTCCGGCATGCATCATCAGGCTGCGAAGGAAGCCACGGAACTGTTCGAGTACCGATTTGTAGTGCTGATCGATGTGGCTGTCATCAAGAATGTCATGATCGTCCGCGCGGGAAGAGGCCACGCGGTGATAAATGCCATAGAACCCGACGGCGACGCTTATCACCACCGCCACAACGGTCAGCGCATCAAGGAAGGCGGAAAGGAAGGCCGCCGCCACACAAAACGCAAGTGACAGCAGCGTTTTGGAGCGAATACTCAGCAGCAGACGGGTAAAAATAAACAGCAGCAGCTGCTTCATAAAATAGATGCCTGCGACCATGAACATCAGCAGCAGCAAGACTTCCAGATTGTTTGCCACCTCTTCACGAACATGCGCGGCGCTGGTCATTCCAATCATAACGGCTTCAATGGCCAGCAAACCGCCTGGCAGCAACGGGTAACACTTCAGGGCCATCGCCAGTGTGAAGATGAATTCCGCCACCAGCAACCAGCCCGCAACAAATGGGCTGATAATGAAAATCAGTGGATTAACTATCAGGAAGGTCAGTAGTGCGAGCTTGTACCAGTCTGGCGACTGGCCTAAAAAGTTGCGCCAGAACGCGCGGCCCCATGAGAGTTCCATTATGGTTTCCCTTACCTTATTTATTGAAATGATGTTCTTATGGTTAGCCACAAAGAGTAACGGTCAGTCCGAAAGCAGGCAAGCCTTTAACCCCCGACAGCCCGTGTTATCAAGAAAATGAAGCCTTGATCCACTTTTTCTTCATTGTGTCTGCTATCGGGCGTGTACCCCGTCTGGTATGATGAGTGTAACTATGTTTTGCTGTGTAATGGAAATCTCACTATGGTCATTAAGGCGCAGAGCCCGGCGGGTTTCGCGGAAGAGTACATCATTGAAAGTATCTGGAATAACCGCTTCCCCCCTGGCACTATCTTGCCTGCAGAACGAGAACTCTCGGAACTCATCGGGGTGACTCGTACCACGTTACGTGAAGTGCTGCAGCGTCTGGCGCGAGACGGTTGGTTGACCATTCAGCATGGCAAACCGACGAAGGTGAATAATTTCTGGGAAACGTCCGGGCTGAATATTCTTGAAACGCTGGCGCGTCTCGATCACGAAAGCGTTCCGCAACTGATCGATAATCTGCTGTCGGTCCGGACCAACATCTCCACCATCTTCATTCGTACCGCGTTTCGTCAGCATCCTGACAAAGCGCAGGAAGTGCTGGCGACCGCGAAGGAAGTGGCCGATCACGCCGATGCGTTTGCCGATCTCGATTACAGCATTTTCCGCGGTCTGGCGTTTGCCTCCGGCAACCCGATTTATGGCCTGATTCTTAACGGGATGAAAGGGTTGTATACCCGCATTGGCCGTCACTACTTCGCCAATCCGGAAGCGCGCAGCCTGGCGCTCGGTTTCTATCATAAGCTGTCGCAACTGTGCTTACAGGGCGCGCACGATCAGGTATACGAAACGGTGCGTCGTTATGGTCATGATAGCGGTGAGATCTGGCACCGGATGCAGAAAAACCTGCCAGGCGATTTAGCCATTCAGGGCCGCTAAACGCGAACCCCCTCATGATGAGGGGGTTTTTGTTTTACAGGCTGTTCATTCTGGGTGGGCAGCGCTCGAGCAGTTCCACGCTTCCGTCCTCGTTTTGCTGTTCCAGCATCACATCAAACCCCCACAGCCGGTGCACATGCTTGAGTACCTCTTTGCGTCCTTTATCCAGCGGCGCGCGATTATGCGGGATATAGCGTAGGGTGAGAGAGCGATCGCCCCGCAAATCCACGTTCCAGACCTGAATATTCGGCTCCACGTTGCTCAGATTATATTGCGACGAGAGGCGGTTGCGGATTTCACGATAGCCTTCTTCATTGTGAATAGCAGAGATCTCCAGGTAGTTATGCCGGTCATCATCCAGCACCGTAAAGAGGCGGAAATCACGCATCACCTTCGGTGACAGGAACTGGCTGATAAAACTCTCATCTTTGAAATCACGCATGGCAAAATGCAGCGTTTCCAGCCAGTCGGAACCCGCGATATCCGGGAACCAGTACTTATCTTCTTCCGTCGGTGACTGACAGATACGCTTGATGTCCTGGAACATAGCGAACCCCAGTGCGTAAGGGTTAATACCGCTGTACCACGGACTGTTATAAGGCGGCTGGAATACTACGTTGGTGTGGCTGTGCAAAAATTCCAGCATAAAACGTTCGGTGACTTTCCCCTCGTCATACAGGTGGTTCAGAATGGTGTAATGCCAGAAGGTAGCCCAACCTTCGTTCATCACCTGGGTCTGTTTCTGCGGATAAAAATACTGGCTGACTTTGCGCACAATGCGCAGGATCTCGCGCTGCCATGACTCCAGCAGCGGGGCATTTTTTTCCATAAAGTAGAGCAGGTTTTCCTGCGGCTCTGAAGGATAGCGCCGCGCTTCGGCGACCGTCTTCTCTTCTTCTTTCTTCGGCAGGGTACGCCACAGCATGTTCACCTGGCTTTGCAGATACTCTTCGCGACTTTGCTGGCGGGCCTTCTCCTCCTGGAGGGAGATTTTCTGCGGGCGTTTATAGCGGTCAACGCCGTAGTTCATCAGCGCATGGCAGGAGTCGAGCAATCGCTCAACCTCGTCCACGCCGTACCGCTCTTCGCACTGGGTAATGTAATTACGCGCGAAGATCAGGTAATCGACAATGGAACTGGCGTCGGTCCAACTGCGAAACAGATAGTTATTTTTGAAGAAGGAGTTATGCCCATAGCAGGCGTGCGCCATCACCAGCGCCTGCATGGTAATGGTGTTCTCCTCCATCAGATAGGCAATACACGGGTTGGAGTTAATCACAATCTCATAGGCCAACCCTTGCTGACCGTGTTTATACAGCCGTTCAGTCTCGATGAATTTTTTGCCAAACGACCAGTGAGGATAGTTAATGGGCATCCCGACGCTGGAGTAAGCATCCATCATCTGCTCGGAGGTGATGACCTCAATCTGGTGCGGGTAGGTATCCAGTTTGTAGAGTTTCGCCACCCGGTCTATCTCTGCCAGATAGACATCCAGCAGATCAAACGTCCAGTCGGGTCCATCGCTCAACCGTGTGGTGTCCTTGTTCATGGAATCAATCGTAGCCATTCGCGCACCCTCATTGTTGGCGGCACTCTCTGTGTGGAGCACCTCATTTCAAGCATAGAACACCCTGTTAAAAACCGTGTCAGTGGAGAAATATTTTCTTTGCGATTTCCGCTGGTCGACCCGCCAGATTTCTCAGTCATGACAACATTTTATGCTGGATAAAAGTAACCCGCAGCAGGAGATCCCAAAGCAACGAGTTCAATGTTCCTCCTGCTATATGTGAGATGTGTCACCATAAAAAAGCCATATGTTGAATAATATTTTCATCTGGGTTATCAAGATGTAATTAGATGATTGTTCTTTTACTGTTACTGTTAACGGAGTGGCTATGCGAGTTGTCATACTGGGAAGTGGCGTCGTTGGCGTGACCAGCGCCTGGTATCTGAGTCAGGCTGGACATGATGTCACCGTCATCGATCGCGAACCTGGCCCGGCGCTGGAAACCAGCGCGGCGAATGCGGGGCAGATCTCTCCGGGCTATGCAGCGCCCTGGGCAGCACCGGGTGTACCGCTAAAGGCGATTAAATGGATGTTCCAGCGCCATGCGCCGCTGGCGGTTCGTCTGGACGGCACACAGTTCCAGTTAAAATGGATGTGGCAGATGCTGCGTAATTGCGATACCAGCCACTACATGGAAAACAAAGGGCGGATGGTGCGTCTGGCGGAATACAGCCGAGACTGCCTGAAAGCGCTGCGTGCATCGACCGGTATCCAGTATGAAGGGCGTCAGGGCGGCACGCTGCAACTGTTCCGCACCGCACAGCAGTATGAGAACGCCACGCGCGACATTGCCGTGCTGGAAGACGCTGGCGTGCCGTATCAGTTGCTGGAAGCCAGTCGACTGGCGGAAGTCGAGCCGGCGCTGGCTGAAGTGGCGCACAAACTGACCGGCGGCTTGCGTTTGCCGAATGACGAAACCGGCGACTGCCAACTCTTTACCCAGCGTCTGGCGCAGATGGCCGAACAGGCGGGGGTTAAATTCCGTTTCAATACGCCAGTGGATAAACTGCTTTGCGAAGGCGAGCAGATTTACGGCGTGAAATGTGGTGATGAGATCGTTAAAGCCGATGCTTACGTCATGGCGATGGGCTCTTACTCCACGGCGATGCTGAAAGGGATTGTCGATATCCCGGTCTATCCGCTGAAAGGCTATTCGCTGACGATTCCGGTGGCGGAAGAGGACGGCGCACCGGTTTCGACTATTCTTGATGAAACCTACAAAATCGCCATTACCCGTTTTGACCAGCGTATCCGCGTTGGCGGTATGGCGGAAATTGTCGGCTTCAACACCGAACTACTCCAGCCGCGTCGGGAAACGCTTGAGATGGTGGTCCGCGATCTCTACCCGCGCGGAGGGCATGTTGAACAGGCGACATTCTGGACCGGACTGCGCCCGATGACGCCGGACGGTACGCCGGTGGTGGGGCGTACCCGCTTCAAAAATCTGTTGCTGAATACCGGACACGGTACGCTGGGATGGACGATGGCCTGTGGTTCAGGGCAGTTGCTGAGCGACATTCTGTCGGGTCGCACGCCCGCCATTCCGTATGACGATCTGAGCGTGGCGCGCTACCACGCTGGCTTTACGCCTTCACGTCCCCAACATCTGCACGGCGCACATAACTAAGAAGGACGAGAGATGACCCGCCCTATATTGGCCAGCCTTGACCTGCAGGCGATGAAACAAAACCTGAGCATAGTGCGTCAGGCCGCACCGGACGCCCGCGTCTGGTCGGTGGTGAAAGCGAATGCCTATGGTCACGGCATTGAACGTATCTGGAATGCGCTGGGCAACACCGATGGTTTTGCTCTCCTGAATCTGGAGGAGGCGGTAACCCTGCGTGAGCGCGGCTGGAAAGGGCCAATCCTCATGCTGGAAGGGTTTTTCCATGCGGAAGATCTGGCGCTGTACGACACCTGGCGTTTGACCACCTGCGTTCACAGCAACTGGCAGCTTAAAGCGATTCAGAATGCAAAGCTGAAGGCACCGCTGGATGTCTACGTGAAGGTTAACAGCGGCATGAACCGTCTGGGTTTCCTGCCGGAACGACTGCAAACCGTCTGGCAGCAACTGCGCGCGATGCCGAACGTCGGCGAAATGACGTTAATGTCGCACTTCGCCGACGCTGAGCACCCTGACGGGATCCGCAATGCGATGGAACGTATCGCGCTGGCAACGGAAGGGCTGGAATGCCGTCGCTCACTGTCAAACTCAGCGGCCACGCTGTGGCATCCCGATGCGCATTTTGACTGGGTGCGACCGGGTATCATTCTTTACGGTGCGTCGCCGTCAGGCCTGTGGCGCGATATCGCCAATACCGGGCTGAAGCCGGTGATGACGCTCAGCAGCGAAATCATCGGTGTACAAACGCTGAAAGCGGGGGATCGCGTCGGCTATGGCGGGCGCTATACCGCCAGAGGCGAACAGCGCATTGGCATCGTGGCGGCGGGCTACGCGGACGGTTATCCACGTCATGCGCCGAGCGGAACGCCGGTGCTGGTGGACGGTGTGCGGACCACTACCGTGGGCACGGTGTCGATGGATATGCTGGCGGTGGATTTAACGCCATGCCCGCAGGCGGGTATCGGGACGCCGGTAGAACTGTGGGGTAAAGAGATCAAAATTGACGACGTGGCGAAATCTGCCGGAACCGTAGGCTATGAGTTGATGTGTTCGCTGGCGCTGCGTGTTCCGGTCGTGACGGTGTAACTTTTATGTTGCCGGACAGCGGTGCGATGCGCCTTATACGGCCTACAGCGGAGTCATCAGTAGGCCGGATAAGCGCAGCGCCATCCGGCATGATAACTACTCTTCGTCTTCATCCCCGGCGACGCGAACCCCGACTTTACGGACCTGATTATCCTCTTTTTCTGCGACCGTCCAGATCATCCCGGCGAAGATGACCTGGTCCCCGACAACCGGGGCCGCACCCAGCAGTTGCTGAACAATTTCGCCCAGCGTTTGCTGCTTATCGCGGTACTCCGTTCCGTCATCCAGACCATAAATCAGCGCCACATCGGCATACTTGGCGCTGGCTTCCAGAATAAAGTCGCCGAAGAAGCGCTGATCCAGCGCCACCGGCGGTGACTGACTGAACAGTTTGCCCAGCGCCGGGAGGTCGCGTTCACGACCGATGACGCACAGCACGTCACCTTCACGCAAACGGGTACTGCCGGTGGGATGAAACAGCACGTTGTCACGAAACAGCGCCGCAATGCGCGTTTCCTGAGGCATATGCAGATCGCGCAGTGCCGCGCCGACACACCATTTATCGGCGCTAAGCTGATAGACAAACTGCTCCCACGGATTGTCCGGATGAATATCCAGCCCCACACGTGAGACCGGCCAGCCGACCGGTGGCACCACCACTTTCGCTTTTTTCGCCGCCCAGGAGAGGGAGGTGCCCTGAAAAACCAGTGACACCAGCACCACGAAGAAGGCGACATTGAAGAACAGACGGGCATTTTCCAGGCCCGCCATCATCGGAAAGACGGCAAGGATGATGGGCACCGCGCCGCGCAGACCCACCCAGCTAATAAACACGCGTTCACGCAGATTAAAACCGCGAAACGGCAGCAGTCCGACAAAGACGGAAAGCGGACGGGCGACGAAAATCATCCCGGCGGACAGGATCAGCGCCGGAATGGCAATCGGCAGCAGGTCGGAAGGATTCACCAGCAGTCCGAGCACAAGGAACATGCCGATCTGCGCCAGCCAGGCCAGCCCGTCGAAGTTTTGCAGAATGCCAAAACGGTTGCGAATCGGGCGATTGCCCAGCAAAAAGCCGCACAGATAGACCGCCAGAATCCCGCTGCCTTCCAGGGCGGTGGTCAACGCGAACACCAGAATCCCGCCGCTCAGGGCCAACAGGGGGTAGAGCCCGGCGGGCAGGGAGATTCGATTAATCATCTGCTGTAGCAGATAGCCGCCGCCCAGCCCAAGCAAGATGCCCAGACCAAACTGCTGAATAATGTGGACTGCGAACATCCAGCTTAAGCCGGTTTCGTGCTGCTGAATCATCTCGATCAGCGTAATGGTCAGGAACACCGCCATCGGGTCATTACTGCCGGATTCAATTTCCAGCGTCGCCCCGACACGCTCGTTCAGCCCTTTGCCGCCAAGCAGGGAAAAGACCGCCGCCGCATCCGTTGAGCCAACAATGGCACCAATCAGCAGCCCCTGGATCAGGTCGAGATTAAACAGCCAGGCGGCGATCATGCCGGTTAAACCGGAGGTGATCAGGACGCCAACGGTCGCCAGAGAGAGCGCCGGACCCAGCGCGACGCGAAACGAGCTGGCCTGCGTACGCATCCCGCCATCAAGCAGGATAATCGCCAACGCAAGGTTACTGACCATATAGGCAAAGGGGTAGTTATCGAACGGGATGCCGCCGACGCCATCGACACCAGCCAGCATGCCAATCGCCAGGAAGATAACCAGAATCGGAATGCCAAGGCGTGATGAAAATGAACTGAGTAAGATACTGCTGGTAACGAGGACGGACCCCAAAATGAAAAGACTGATTATTGCCGCGGCGTCCAACGTTCGGTTACTCCTCAATTAGCCATGTTTTTCTGCATTGACATTATCATATTAACGGCTGCAACCGGGCGTTACTTAGCCCTACAGCCGTTTTTTTTTATGATTTCAGAAAGGGATGACCCGAGATCGTAAGTTGTGTGCCGTTTTGACTATTCAGTAGCACGGCATGCGCGCCTAACGCCAGCGTAACGGTTCGCGGCTCATGACCAAAATCAAGCCCGGTAATCAGGGGAACAGAGAGGCGTTCACGTAAAAACGCATACACCGTGTTGAGGTCGTAGCCGTCATCATACTCATTCGGGGCGCTGCCGCTAAAACTGCCCAGCACAATGGCGCTCTGGCGGTTTAAAATGCCCGCATCAAACAGCTGCAGCAACATGCGCTCGACGCGAAAAGGGTGCTCATTGATGTCTTCCAGCACCAGAATACCGTTTTCAATTTTTGGCATCCACGGGGTGCCGATAAGCGAAATCAGCATCGCCAGATTGCCGCCCCACAGCGTTCCTTCGGTGTGACAGGCCGGGCCTTCGCCTTGCCATTCCACCGTGTACTGCGCGTGACGTAATGCTTGCCAGAAATGGGTTTGCGTAAAGGTATTCAGCTCCGGCGCGCCAACGTTCGCTGCCAGCATCGGGCCGCTAAAGGTGATGACATTACCCAGCGCCAGCAAACCACACTGGATCGCCGTAAAATCACTGTGACCGCAAATGAGCAACGGATCCCGCTGTTGTCGGGCGGCAAGGGCCTGCCAGTCGATGTGTTCCAGCAGTCGGCTCGCGCCATAGCCACCGCGCACCGGCATAACGATGGTGTCCGGCGCGGTGAGATGCACAAGCCCGTTCACGTCTGCCAGACGCTCCGATTCCGTACCCGCAAAGCGTTGATGGCGACGACTGACCACTGCCGTATTATCGACCTGATGCCCCGCGTCCTTAAGGCGCTGGATACCAAGCAAAGCCGCGTGTTGATTAATGCAGTAGCCCGAGGGGGCAATTAAGTGAAACCGGGACATGGCAATTCCTTGCTACAACAGAAACCAAATGTATATCATGCCGCCTATAGTAGAACGTTTTGCCGGATGACGCTTTGCTTATCCGGTTTACAACGGTGATTTTAGTAACGAAGCGTTCCGGCGATAAGGACAGAAGACGTGAAATTGAGATGGTTTGCTTTTTTGATTGTGTTGCTTGCAGGTTGTAGTTCAAAACAGGATTATAAAAATCCCCCGTGGAATGCGGAAGTGCCGGTGAAACGGGCCATGCAATGGATGCCGATCAGTGAAAAAGCCGGGGCGGCGTGGGGCGTTAGCCCACAATTGATTACGGCGATTATCGCGATTGAGTCAGGCGGGAATCCCAATGCGGTCAGCAAATCGAATGCGATAGGGCTGATGCAACTGAAAGCATCGACCTCCGGGCGCGATGTCTACCGTCGGATGGGCTGGAGCGGCGAGCCTTCAACCAGTGAACTGAAAAACCCGGAGCGCAATATCTCAATGGGCGCCGCCTACCTGAGTATTCTGGAGACGGGCCCGCTCGCCGGTATTGAAGATCCGCAGGTGATGCAGTATGCGCTGGTGGTCTCCTATGCCAACGGCGCAGGCGCACTGCTGCGCACGTTCTCTTCTGACCGGAAAAAGGCCATTAGCAAAATCAACGATCTCAGTGCCGATGAGTTCGTTGAACACGTCGCGGATAACCATCCTGCGCCCCAGGCACCGCGCTACATCTACAAATTGCAGCGCGCGCTGGATGCGATGTAATTAGTCGCGCACTTTATTCGATTTCTCCCGGGCTTCGCGCTCGAGGGAAAAGATAATCCGCTGAAGTTCCCGCTCCACCGCCGGGCCAACGTTGAGAAAACGAAAGCTCAGGCGGGGAGTCGAAATCGTCTCATTTTTCCCGTCAATCACTTTGCGTTCAGTTACGGAGATCAACTGCGCGTCAAAGTGAAACATCCCCCATTCCCCCATATCCAGCGCAATTTGCGAAAAACGCATCCCTTCCGTGAGTCCTGACGGCTTCGGGCCTTCCAGCAGCGCGCCCATTCCGCCGAGGGAAAGATCGTACAGACGAAAACGTAGGGTGCTGTTATCTGGCATCTGCGCGGTACAACCGTAGGGGGGATGGAGCGGCGCGCAGATGCGAAAGTATTCCCGTCGTTGGACAAACCACAGCGCCGGAGGAAGCGGGGTGATAAAGGCCGGAAGTTGCTGATACTCACCGCTGTGCAACTGCTCAAGGGTAAACTCAACCTTCGCGCCCTGAGTTTCCGCCGTAAAGGTAATATTGCGCGCCTTCTGTACGGCGAGGTTTTCGTTTTGCTGACTGCCAAAGTCCATCACCAGTCTTTCGGCCGAAACGTCAAGGATTTTGCTGATGAATTGCCCGCCGCGCCAGGAGACGCGCAAAGGCACCTGATTGCTGTTTAAGTCGCGAAGAACGCCCAATACCGCCAACGGATTTTGCTTCAGAAACTGCTCATTATAATGACTCACGCGGAACGACCCCTGGATGCCTGACAGTCTATCGAACGGTTATCGGCAAGACGCAGGAGAACTTAATACAAACGCGTGATTTTTTTTACCAAAGACAAATAATTCAGTCTCGCGGAAACAGCGAGGATCAAGGGGTTGCCTATACTTAATGGACAAGCGCAAGAATCTGTTGCGTGTGGTTTCCCTGAAAAGAGGGTCTGAACATGGGAATTATTGCCTGGATTGTATTTGGTTTGATTGCCGGTGTTATCGCCAAATTGATCATGCCGGGACGTGACGGCGGCGGATTCATCCTGACCTGTATTCTCGGCATTATCGGTGCCGTAGTGGGCGGATGGCTGGCGACCATGTTTGGTATTGGCGGCACAATCAGTGGCTTTAACCTTCACAGCTTCCTGGTTGCGGTGGTGGGTGCCATTGTGGTGCTGGGGGTATTCCGACTCGTGCGCCGCGATTAACAACACGGCTCCTGCGGGAGCCGCGTTTTTATTCTGGTCCCCTTCAATTC
This sequence comes from Citrobacter sp. Ct235, assembly GCF_030332305.1. NCBI lineage: Bacteria > Pseudomonadati > Pseudomonadota > Gammaproteobacteria > Enterobacterales > Enterobacteriaceae > Citrobacter > Citrobacter sp. Ct235. The sequence goes on along the minus strand of NZ_JAOWIC010000049.1, from coordinate 1,002,690 downwards.
CTCTCTTGATTTACCTAATTAAATGAGAATAATTAGCATTCCAATTTAAACTGATAATTATTCTCACTATGACAACTTCCTGCTTCCGACTTTGTGCGCTCTCTGGCTGTATCTCACTGGCTCTGACCACGCCGTCTTATGCGGCAGATTCTAACGAATCCACCATCGTGGTATCCGCAACGGGACAGGAGACCCTGCTGCCGGCCTGGACCAACAGCGCCACCAAATCTGCCGTCCCGGAAAGTAAAACGCCGCAGGTGATTAATACCATCGATAATCACGAGATAACCTTACGTCATGCGAATTCTGTCAACGAGATCCTTCGCTATGCGCCGGGGGTGTCGACGGAAGTGCGCGGCAATACTTCCTATATGAGCGAGTACAAGATTCGTGGTTTCTCCGTCGATCAGGAGTACTACAACGGCTTGCAGTTGCCGTATAACGTCACCGGTAATACCAAAGCGCGTATCGACCCGCTGCTGGTGGAAAGCGTGGATATCCTGAAAGGGCCCGCGTCCGTGCTGTATGGCAACGGTTCGCCGGGAGGGCTGGTGAATATTCAGGGCAAAAAACCGCAGGCTGAGCAAAAAACGGAGATCGGCTTTAATACCGGTACGCGTAATCTGAAAGAGGGCTATCTGGACTCCACCGGTAAAATCAGCGATAGCGACTGGAATTACCGTCTGCTGGGTAAGGCGACGGAGGGCGACGACCAACCGCACACCACGCGTTATGAAGACTATCTGCTGGCACCTTCCGTCACCTGGCAACCGGACAGCAAAACGCGTCTGACGCTGGATGCCCTGGTGCAAAATACGCCGTCGTTGTCACCGTCGAACCCGTTACCGATTGCTTATTTGCGCTCGGGTTACGCCGATCGTCGTGATTATGCCGGAGATGAGTGGAGTGGCTTTAAGCAGCGTCAGTGGATGGTGGGTTATCATTTCGAGCATGAATTTGACAGTGGTTGGGGATTCAGTCAGCAGGCACGCTATTTTGACGTCGATACACACCAGCGCAGCGTCTATTCAACCGGTAATGGTACGAACCCGGTATGGATGCTTGACCGCTTTGCCTATACCACTGATGAAGATCTGAAAAGTTTCAACATCGACAACCAGGTGACAAAAACGGTCGCGCTGGGTGACTGGCAGCACCATTTGCTGGCCGGCTTTGACTATCAGAAACTCGACAGCCATTACTTCTATCGTTACGCCAGTGCCACGCCGGGAATCGACATGCGCGACCCGGATTTCCATCAGGTGCATACCGCCGATCTGGGGTTGTACACTGCGCAGAAAAACCGCCTTTCTTATCAGCAAAATGGCTACTATTTGCAGGATCAGGTCGCGTTTGGTGGCTTAAATCTGCTGGCCAGTCTTCGCTATGACGATTACCGTTCTACGACTACCGATGCGATGCAAAACGACGAGAAAACCTGGATCTCTCAAGACCGGGTGACCAAACGGTTGGGCGCGCTCTATGCCTTTGAAAACGGTATTTCACCGTTTATCAGCTATTCCGAAGGCTTCAAACCGATTTCACCGCAGGGCACGCTGACGGCGAAAGACGTGAAGCCGACGACCAGCAAACAACTGGAAGGCGGGGTGAAATACCTGCTGGTCGATTACGCGACAACGCTGACCGCCTCGGTGTTTAACATTCGCCAGAAGAATGTCCTTTCCGCCACGCCGACCTGGGATTATCGACAGACCGGGGAGATCGAATCGAAAGGGGCGGAGCTTTCGGTCATCAGTCGTCCAGGTGACAACGTCACGTTGATCGCCAATTACGCTTACACCCATGCGATCAATACCGAAGATGAAACCTGGGAAGGCAAGCGCCCAACGCAGGTGCCGGAGAATGCGTTTAATCTGTGGGGGGATTACACCTTCGACGCGACCACACTGCGCGGGCTGACGATGGGCGCAGGGGCGCGCTATACCGGGCCGATGGAGATCTCGCCGGACAACAAGGGCGGTAAACTGGGGGGCACGACACAGTACGATCTCGCCGTGTCGTATCGCTTAGGCGAGGCGCTGCCGTCACTGAGCGGCGTGACGCTAAAAGCCAGCGCCCAGAACATTACCAACAAAGAAACGTTCAGCTGCTACGACAGCACCAACTGCTGGATTGGCCGCGACCGGACGGTCCAGGTCGGGGCAAGCTACCGTTTCTGATCGCATGAAGCGAAAACCGGCCTGGCATTCCCAGGCCGGTCAGACACCGAGTATTATGGCGTTGCCTGTTTTTGTGGCTGTTCAGCGGATGCCGGGCTGGCGACAGGGCGTTTTTCCGGCACGCTATCGCACGGTTTTTCCTTCACACAGATCAGATCGAGCATCTTCAGCGTGACGCCATTGCTCCAGCCAAAACCATCCTGCAACGGATATTCTCCGCCGCCACCGCCGGTCCCGGTGCTGCTGACGTCATATTTTTCCACCAGCTTTTGTTCGCGATCGTACGTGTGCTGCACGTTGGTCAGAAAGCGCCAGCTCACCTCCATCGCTACGTCATTCTGCCCATAGTTCTGTAAGCCCTCGGTGGCGACCCACTGAAGCGGCGCCCAGCCGTTTGGCGCATCCCATTGCTGTCCGCTTTTCACCGACGTAGTGGCAAGCCCGCCCGGTTGCAGCAGATGCGCGCGGGTGGCCGCAGCCATTTTGCTGGCGCGATCCTTCGAGGCGGCATTGACATACAGCGGGAACAGCGCTGCAGCGGTCAACTGATTCCGTACCCGCTTGCTCTTCAGGTCGTAATCCGCGTACCAGCCCTCTTTATCATTCCACAGGTAATGTTCAATGGCTTTCTGTCGGGCATTCGCCAGCGTGTCGTACTGGCTGGCTTTTGCCTCATCCCCCGCGGCTTTGCTGGCGCGCGCGAGGATTTTTTCCATTTTGTACAACAGGGCGTTGAGATCGACCGGAACGATGCTGGTGGTCCGCAGCGTGCCAAGCTGCTGCGGATTATCCATCCAGCGTGAACTGAAATCCCAGCCGGACGCGGCCGCTGCGCGCAGATCGCGATAAATATCGGTCGCCGGGCGGTTTGGATTGCTTTTCGCCGTGGCAATATCTTCGACCCAGGATTCCGGTCGCGGCGTATCCCGCTCATCCCAGTAGCGGTTGAGAAGGGTGCCATCCTCCAGTTTCACCACCCGCTTGTTCTGTTGACCTGCCTGCAGCGTTTCGACGCCTTCCATCCAGTAGGTGTACTCTTTTTGCATCTGCGGCAGGTATTTTTTCAGCGCATCGTCGCCGTCGTGCTGAGCCAGCAGTTCGACCATCAGTGAAAAGAAGGGCGGTTGGGAACGGCTTAGGTAGTAAGTGCGGTTGCCGTTGGGAATATGACCGAAGGTATCAATCTCCCAGGCGAAGTTTGCCACCATATCGGCAATATTGTCCCAGCGACCGCTTTCGGCAAGTCCCAGCATGGTGAAGTAACTGTCCCAATAATAGACTTCCCGGAAGCGCCCGCCGGGCACCACGTAAGGCTCAGGCAGCGGCAATAGGGAGTCCCATTTTTCCACGCTTTCGGTGGAGCGGGTTAACACCGGCCACAGCCCGTCGATATGTTCACGCAGCGATTGCCCTTTCGGAGGAACATATTTCTCCCCTTCTTTCGGCAGCGTAAAGTTGACGCTCACGAAGTGGCGCAAATCGAAACTGGACTGATTCTTTTGCATCCGGTAATCCGCGAGGATCATCAGCGGGTCACCGTTAGGCACGGCGTCGGCAAAGGTTTTCTGATCGGGAAACAGTCTGGCATTCTGCACATCGTTAAACAGGGGACCGAGCAGAATATCCGGCGGCTGCGGAGGGGAGAACGGCATCTCTTCGGCGTTAACCGACAGGGAAGAGAAGGTAAGCAGCGTGCCGGAAACCGCTAATGTTATGACCAACGACAGTGAAGCAGGCGCGCGAAAAGCAGGGGTATGCATTGATTAATCTCCTTAGTGCGTACCGAATAACGGTATCTACCATGAGAAAATCGTAGTCCAGGATCGCTCCCGGCGCGTGATTACCCCCCTTTTTTTGCGACGTTATAGCGGTTTCCTTTCCCTGACGGCGCAATTGTGCGCCACATCAAGCGTGAGTCGTTCGCCCGTTTGTACATCGTTAAGCGCGTCGCCCTGCTGGCATACCCAGGCGATACCCATCTCCCGGGCGATCAACGCGCCATGCGCGAGCGAACTGCCCTCCCGCAGGCAGATGCCTTTCACCACGTTCGGGTCGAGCTCCGACACCGTTGACGGAAAGAGGTTGTCGGCAACCAGTATGGTGGGTGCGATAACGTCAGGCAGCACCAGCGGGCTTTGCAGCAAATGACGCAGCGTGCGGTGCAGGAGATCGTCGATATCGATGTAGCGCGCCTGCAGATAGGCGTCATCCAGTTGACGATACTGCGTACTGAGGCTGCTCAACACCTGCTGCCAGGCATATTCCGCCGTACAGTGCTCGCTGCGCAGGAGCCCGCAGGCGGTATCAAACAGCTCCGGATCGTCCAGCAACATATGGTGACCAGAGAAAATGGCCGCCAGGTCACCCGGCCAGTTTTCTTCCGCGCGGGTAATCAGCGTCATCAGGTCGAGCAGCGTGAGATCCAGCGCGTTACGCAGTCGCGCCTGCTCTGCGCCAGGACTGCGATCGGACGCTTGTCGAATCGGTGGCAGCGTTGGCGCGTAACAGAACGCGTTGCCCGTGATGTCCGCCGTCGACGATGTGACAACCGCCGCATCTTCCAGCGACTCGCCGAAATTCTCCGCCGCCAGACGACTAAACGCGGCCAGCGCATCATCCGCCTGTTCTCCACTTGCCAGCAGACGTACCGTGTCATGACAGCGAACCTGCAACAGCGAAATCTGATTCAGGCTGTCCGGCGTAACGCACTTGCCGTTTTTTTCCAGCAGCAGATCGGCGTTAAAGGCCGACAGCGTTGCCACAAGCCGGGAGGCCGGGCGAATGTGCAGACCGTTGGGATTCTTGATCACCACGGACACTGATTTTGCTGCCGCATCCTGTGCGATAAAGGTCGGGGTAATGCGGGTTTCAGAAGCAGAAGAGGGTAAACCCAGTTGCTCACGCTTGGCCTCGAGAGCGTTCGTCGCGTCGGCGATGACCTTTTCGATATCCGCGCCCGCAGCGGCGCTCACCGTTGCCGCCAGCGTCCCTTCCACCAGCGGCGCGGCGCACAGCCGTACTTTCGCAGCGATCGTCGGATCGAGGAGGTCCAGCGCCGTTTCTGCACTGAGCAGGGCGCTGCCAATGTCCATCATCACCAGCACGTGATCGGTATCGGCAACAGACTCGATCGCCTCCATCACCTTAATGGGGTCGGTGCCGATGGGATTTTGCGGATCGTCGATACCAGCGGCAATGGCTATTTTACAGTTGCCGCCCATTAACATCTGTTGCGCCAGTTCGCCAACCCCTTCACCGAGGCGGGCGCTGTGAGAGACTATGACCAGGTTTACCATCTTACTGTCCTTACTCTTTTGCCGCGGCTGCCAGCATCTGGATCATAAACATCACCGAGGTCGCACCCGGATCCTGATGCCCGATACTACGCTCGCCCAGGTAGCTGGCGCGACCTTTGCGGGCCTGCATCGTAATCGTGCTTTGTGCGGCGGCTTCAGCCTCAGAGGCGGCAGCGTCCAGCGCGGCGGTGACGGAGAGGTTCTGCTCACTGGACTGGCGTAATGACTCCGCCACCGGTACCCAGACATCGCACATCGTTTTATCACCCGGCTCGGCTTTACCCCGGCTTATCACGCCATCAGCACCTTCACGCATCATCTGATAGAGCTCATTGAGCGACAAACTCTGGTGCGCCTGCGTGGCCTGCGCGGCACGGATGAAAAAGGTGCCGAACAGCGGGCCACTGGCTCCTCCAACGTTTGACAGCAGCGTCATCCCGGTGTTTTTCAAAATAAAACCGATATCTTTATCCGCAATGGCCGGTAATTTTTCGACCACTTTGCTAAAGCCGCGATGCATATTCAAACCGTGGTCAGCATCGCCAATCTCGCGATCCAGCCCGGTGAGATAATCACTCTCTTTACTGAAAATGTCCCCGCAGCGATAAAGCCAGCTCACAATCTGCGCTCTGGTAAGTGACATGACTCTCTCCTTAGTTGCCCCAGTTCAGGCCTGGGGTGTGAACCGGTGCGTCCCAGAGTGCCAGCGTCTCGTCATCCACTTTAAGAAGCGTGATGGAAAAGCCGGTCATATCCAGTGACGTACAATATGAACCAATCAGATTGCGTTCGATGACGATACCCGCCTGCTGGCAGCGTGCGTCGAGACGGTTATAGACGCCGTACAGTTCAGAAAGCGGCGTGGCGCCGAGGTTATTGACCAGCGCGATGACGCGATCGCCACGTTGCAGCGGTTGTTTGCCTTGCTTATCTTCCTGCCAGACGCCCTGGGTGGGATCCCAGTGGCGCAGCGTGCGGCTATAGGTTCCGTTTTCCAGCAGGGTATCGAACATTTCGTCAACGGTCCTGTCGAGTGAGACGAAGGCGCGACGGTCAATGCCAGGCTCTCCGTGGATCCCCACACCGAACTCCATTTCATTGTCGGCGAGGGTGAAAGAGGGCTGCCCGGCTGCCGGAACCGTACACGCTGCGAGGGCGATACCGATCGAATGGCCATGATTATTGAGTTTGCGTCCGAGTTCGGCGCAGGCTTCCAGGGAATCGCCGCGTTCTGCCGCCGCCCCGACCAGTTTTTCAATCAGCACGGTATTAGCAACACCACGTCGTCCGGCGGTATAGAGGCTGTCTTTGACCGCCACGTCGTCATCCACGACCACGGTGGTGACCTTCACGCCGCTTTCGTGCAGCAGTTCGGTCGCGGTTTCGAAGTTGAGAATATCGCCAGTATAGTTTTTCACGATCAGCAGCACGCCTTCGCCGCCGTCAATCTGCATGGCGCATTCGAACATTTTATCAGGGGTTGGGGAGGTGAAAATTTCTCCAGGACAGGCACCGGACAGCATGCCCTGGCCGATGTAGCCGCAGTGCATCGGTTCATGCCCGCTGCCGCCGCCGGAAAGCAGCGCGACTTTGCCCTGTACAGGGGCATCTGAACGGGTCACATACACCGGATCCTGATGCAGGGTCAGTGACGGATGCGCTTTTGCGAGGCCAGCCAGTTGTTCACTCAGTACGTCTTCCACACGGTTAATCAGCTTTTTCATTCTTTTGCTCCGGGTCTTAGGCTCCAGGGGATCGGTTGTGTTCAACGCCACGGCGACCGCTCGCTGCCGATAACGTAATTGTGCCCCAGCGCGCGAAAAAGAAAATTCATCAATGTTATGTTTCATAAAGGAACACTAATCTCGATAAATGTTCCATAACGGAACGCTAAAACGCGAAATACGGCAAAATTGCGAGCAACCGCACCCGGAATCGCGGAGAAACCGACAGTGAAGAGCAGCGAGATGGCAACCACAGCAGCGGACGTCCCGGAATATATTCGCGCCTCATGGCTGCGCTGCGGCAAAATTATGCAGCGCGAGTTCTGGGCCCTGCCGCACCGGGCACAGGGGCTGACGTTTGACTCTATTTGTCGGCGCAAAACGGCGATGCTCACGCTCGGGCAGGCGGCGCTGGAGGATGCGTGGGAATACATGTCGCCACGAAAGTGTGCCCTGTTAATTCTGGATGAAAGCGCTTGCGTGCTCAGCCGCTGTGGCGATCCGGATACGCTCCAGCGCCTGGAGGCTCTCGGCTTTGCCGACGGCACCTATTGCGCGGAAAGCATCATTGGCAGCTGTGCGCTGTCGTTGGCCGCTATGCTGGGGCAGCCGGTAAAAACGTTACCCGATCACCATTTTAAGCAGGCGCTCGGTGCGTGGAGTTTTTGCTCGACACCCATTTTCGACAACCACGGACGCCTCTCTGGATCTATCGCGCTGGGCTGTCCGGCAGACGACGCCTCACCTGCCGATCTGTCATTAACGCTGGCGATCGCGCGCGAGGTGGGGAACTCGTTGCTTACCGATAGCCTGCTTGCAGAATCGAACCGCCACCTCAATCAGCTGTATGGTTTGCTGGAGAGCATGGATGACGGCGTGATGACCTGGAATGCGCAGGGAAGTCTGCAATTTATCAACGCTCAGGCGGCACGGCTGCTGCATCTTGACGTGACGGCTGCCCACGGCAAAAACCTCAGTGAACTCCTGACGCTGCCCAGCGTTCTGCTGCGTGCTATCCGCCATCAGCGCCCGCTCCATCATGTTGAGACGACGTTTGAAAGCCAGCACCAGTTTGTCGATACGGTGATAACCCTCAAGCCGATTGTCGAAACGCAGGGCACCAGTTTTATTTTGCTGCTGCATCCGGTGGAAAAGATGCGCCAGTTGATGACCAGCCAGTTGGGTAAAGTGAGCCATACCTTTGCGCAGATGGCGCAGGACGATCCGCAAACCCAGCGTATCGTCCATTTTGGTCGTCAGGCGGCGCGGGGCAGCTTCCCGGTGTTGCTATGTGGTGAAGAGGGGGTCGGCAAGGAGTTACTCAGTCAGGCGATTCATAATGCCAGCGAACGGGCGGAAGGCCCGTATATTGCGGTGAACTGCCAGCTGTATGCCGATCAGGTTCGGGATTTTATCGCCAGCACGACGGACGACGACAGAGAAGGGCGGTTAAGCCGCCTGGAACTGGCGCACGGCGGCACGCTGTATCTGGAGAAAATTGAGTATCTGGCACCTGAACTGCAGTCGGCGTTATTACAGGTGATCAAACAGGGCGTCATCACCCGTCTTGACGCGCGCCGCGTGGTGCCAGTCGACGTGAAGGTGATTGCCGCCACGACGGTGGATTTGGCGCGGCTGGTGGAACAAAACCGCTTTAGCCGTCAGCTTTATTACGCGTTGCACGCTTTTGAAATTATGATTCCACCGCTGCGACAGCGACGTAACAGCATCCCTTCGCTGGTGAATCACCGCTTGCGTCGCCTGGAAAAACGTTTTTCGACTCGCCTGTCTATGGATGACGATGTACTGACCCCGCTGATTGCCTGCGACTGGCCTGGCAATGATTTCGAACTCAACAGTGTTATTGAAAATACGGCGCTGAGAAGTGAAAACGGGCGTATTCACCTGAACCATCTGCCGGAGTATCTCTTTAACGAGCACCGGACCTCAGAATCTACGACCGGTAGCTTCTCTGCCAGCGTCTCATTTAGCGACATCGAGAAGGATGCCATTATTCACGCGGCAAGGGTGACAGGAGGGCGTATTCAGGAGATGGCCAGCCTGCTGAAAATTGGCCGTACCACGCTATGGCGAAAAATGAGGCAATACAATATTAACGCGGCGCATTTTAAGTTGAGCTCCTGAAAAACGGGCGTTTTTGCATCCTATTTTAAAGCGATTTCTGTCCGTTATGGATTAAAACCAGACGATGACAACGCTGCCATTTTCTCGGCGTCGAACCTTGCTAGAAGATCCCGGAAGGCAATGCGCGCATTTTTTTATTATCTTCCCGTATTTTTTTCATTCGATCCTTACCCTGTTCGCGCTGCCTGAAACCGCAAAATATCACGCAAGACATCATGCAATAACGCAACCACAAAGCATGCTGCGAGACAAATGGCGCGGATGACCGCACCGCAGCAGGTGCAGTCCCGGCAGCATCGCAGGTAACGACGGCACGCGGCAGAAATTAAAAATCCACGCCAGGCGTGGATTTTAGAGGGCGGGTGAGAGCGGCGAGGTTAGCGTTCACGCCTTGCCATCAACAGCGCGAGGTCGACGAGGCGATTGGAGAATCCCCATTCATTGTCGTACCACGCCAGAATTTTGACCATATTGCCGCCAATCACCAGCGTTGAGAGACCGTCGATAATGGAAGAACGCGGGTCACCCTGGTAGTCGCTTGAGACGAGCGGTTCATCGCTATAGCCGAGGATCCCTTTCAGTGGCCCGCTGGCGGCGGCTTCACGAAATGCATTGTTGACCTCTTCAGTCGTCACATCCCGCTCAAGCGTTACGGTCAGGTCGACAATGGACACCACCGGAACCGGTACGCGCAGCGAGTAACCGGTTAAGCGACCGTCCAGTTCAGGAATGACTTTGCCAAGCGCCTTCGCGGCACCGCTGGAGTAAGGCACAATCGACAGTGCGGCGGCGCGGGCACCACGAAGATCTTTTTCCGGCTGGTCATGCAGCGCCTGGCTGTTGGTATAGGCGTGGGTGGTGTTCATCAGACCATGCTTAATACCAAAATGCTGGTGCAAAACCTGCGCGGCAGGTGCCAGACCGTTGGTGGTGCAGCTACCGTTGCTGACCACGAAGTGTTTATCCGGGGAGTAAAGGCTATCGTTAACGCCCATCACGATGGTTAAATCATCGTTTTTACCGGGGGCGGAGATAATCACACGCTTTGCGCCACCGCTGTGGATGTGCACCGCTGCTTTATCTCGGTCAGTGAAAAAGCCGGTTGCTTCAATGACGATATCAACTTCACTCTGACGCCAGGGGATATTGGCGGGGTCGCGTTCACTGAACACGGTAATGGGTTTACCGTCAACCACAAGCTGCCCCTCACCGGCGGTGACATCGGCGTCGAGTTTACCGAGCAGCGAGTCGTATTTCAGCAAATGTGCCAGCGTTTTACTGTCTGTCAGATCGTTGATTGCCACAATCTGAATATCCGGGTTGCCCAGTGCAGCACGCAGTACGTTGCGTCCGATACGGCCAAAACCGTTAATACCGACCTTTACCATGATCAACTCCTTATCTGTTGTCTCTGAAGGTAATGTAGGTCGGTGGCCCGTTGGCGTAAATGACAAAAAAGGATCACTTTACGCCATTTTACGACAGTGAAAGCGCTGGCGATATTCACCGGGCGTAAGTTGAAGCTGTTTTTCAAACAGCCGCCGCAGGTTAATGCTGCTGCCAAATCCCGTTTGTTCGGCGATACGATCCAGCGTCTCGTTGGTCTGCTCCAGACGCTGTCGGGCAGCGGCCAGACGGGCTTCGGCGACATAGCGCGCCGGTGAAGCGCCGGTTTCCCGGGTAAACACGCGGGTGAAATTACGCGGACTCATGGCGACTTTTTCCGCCAGCTTATCCACACTGAGGTCGGCGGTGAGGTTCTCGAGCAACCATGCCTGCAGATCGTTAATGGGGCCCAGGGCGCTGGTCTGCTGAAGGTTATAGCGGCTAAACTGCAACTGGCCTCCGGGGCGGCGCAGGTACATGACGAAGTCCTGGGCGATGTCGCGCGCCAGGCTGAATCCGTAGTCCTCTTCAACCAGCGCAAGCGTCAGATCAAAGCCGGAACTGACTCCGCCTGATGTCCAGATGTGTTCGTCCTGAATATAGAGTGGACCGCCCTCGACGCGCACCTGAGGAAATTCGGCCTGCATGGTTTCCAGTAGCTTCCAGTGGGTGGTGGCGCGTCTGCCATCCAGCAGTCCGCTTTGCGCCAACAGCATCGCACCGCCGCAAATGGATGCAATACGGCGGGCATGAGGAGCGGCCAGGCGCAGCCAGTCAACTACCGCAATCCCTTCCTGCGGATTTTGACCTTTGCCAGTGATAATGATGGTATCAAGAGGCTCACGAGGATCAATTTCATGCAGGCGATGGTCTGCCAGTAAATTTAAACCGGACTGACCATGGATCACCTGATGCGGCTGGGTTGTTGCTAGCTGAACCTGGTAACAGACGTCCGTAGCGCCTTCTGGATGCAGGCGGTTGGCCTGCATCAGAATGTCGGCAATACCAGCGGATTCAAACAGCATACCGCCATCGGGGACAATGATTAGTATCTTCTTCATGTCCTGAAAAGTAATCTTTTTACAGAATAAGTCAACAACACAGACGCAGAAGGGAAAAGCCTTATTCCTGCCGTAGTGACAGTCCCAACGCTGACCGCCAGCAAACGGACCGTGAATTGTGACGATAAGTGGCGAGTGGGAGCGTATTTTTTTCTTGATGTAAATCATTCTCATTTCCACGCCATCATGTTAACTTGCTTTTAATATGCAACTTATAGTGAGGGCATCGTCATGAGCGCAAATGAGAAAGCCGGACATACATTTTTAGCCAGCCTGGGGAAAACCCGTTTGCGACCCGGCGGCGTTGAGGCTACCGAGTGGCTGTTCAGTCAGTCGAATCTCACGGCGGACAGTGTCGTGCTGGAAGTCGCCTGCAACATGGGTACCACGTCTATCGAACTCGCCCAGCGCTTTGGCTGCACGATATATGCCATCGATATGGATAAAAACGCACTGACGAAGGCCCGGCAAAACGTCGCGGCTGCGGGTCTACAGGATAAAATTCAGGTGCTGGATGCGAACGCCACTAAATTGCCTTTCGCTGACGAGGCCTTCGATGTCGTGATTAACGAAGCGATGCTGACCATGTACGTGGACAAGGCGAAATCCCGGCTGATTAATGAATACTATCGGGTGCTCAAACCCGGCGGTCGCCTGCTGACACACGACATTATGTTCACCCATGAACATCTGGAGGCGGTCAGACAGACGCAACTGGAAGACGTTGTGAAATCCAACGTCAGCCCGATGACCCGAACGGCATGGAAAGCACTGTTTATCGCCAACGGCTTCCAGTCGGTCAACACGCATCACGGCGAGATGTCTCTTATGTCCCCGTCAGGGCTGATTCGTGACGAGGGTCTGACGGGCACGGCGAAGATCCTGTTTAACGGATTGCGAACCCGTGAGAACAGGACGCGCTTTCTGGGGATGTTCCGCTTCTTCCGGCACCATCGCCATCAGTTGAACTACATCGCCTGCTGCTCACGGAAATAATGTCCTGGTGGCCTGACGCAATGGTCTGTTTATTGATCCTGTGCGCTCGCGGCCAGTTCAGTCACTTTTAAAGTTGTGGACACGGTAGTAGGGCTTTCATGGAACCCCGTGGTTGAGAACCCACACCATGCAATTCCGGACCGCTTTTAACCGTTTCATAATAGCGGGCAGTCACCTGCCCGCAAATATCAACAGATACCTTTAGCATTAAGCATCCAGGCCTAAAACCACGGGGGTGGATCGATAACCAATTCCCATACGGTCGATTCCCATATCAATCAATTGCAGGAAGTGTTCACGCGTACGAATACATCCAGAACCTTTTACTTTGCAGCGTCCCTTTGCCGCATCGAGCATCACCTGAATCACCTCTGGTGTAGCACCTTTACTTTCGCCGCCGGTATAGAACCCGGTGGATGTTTTGACGAAATCCGCCCCGGCGCGGCATGCGTATTCCGTGGCGGTTGCAACCTGTTCCAGCGTTAACGCATCGGTTTCAAAAATCACTTTCAACAGGGTGTCGTAACGATGAGCAACGGCTGCCACAGCCCGGATGTCCTCTTCAAATTCCTGCCATTGCCCACTGCGGATAAAACCATAGTTGGCGACGATATCGAGGTCTTCAACGTCACCGTTTTGACAGATAATTTCGGCCTGCCTGACTTTGGATACCGTTGACGATGCGCCAAACGGGAAATCACACACGACACAAATGCCGGTGTTTGTCCCTTTGCACATCGTCCTGGCGATGTCGAGATATGCCGGGTTTATGCACACGGTTTTACAATTAAAATCAATACCTTCCTGAATGTATTTCTGAACTTCCGCCAGGGTAAATTCTGGTTTGAGGACCGACTGATCGATGTACCGACCCAGCTCCTGAGGTGACATCTCTGCGGCTTTCTTTTGCGGCTTCATAGGCGATCTCCATTCATTGTTTCATTTGTATGATACATATTAGAGGGTGAAAGCGCGTTGTCAATATCTGAACGGATACCGATTGTTCGACAAACCCGAGGTGTTATCGCTAAGGTGATGATATTTTGATGAGATAATCAACTGGTGACGTGACTACGACGAGTCAGAATATCCGGGCGCATCAACTAATGCCGTTGAATAAAGCGCCCGGGGAGTATTACCGTTGTCTGAATCTCAGGATAAGAGAAAGGGCAATCAGCATGTTAACTGGCGGGAAAAATCGACCCTCGCTTTAGCTGAATTCTGCCCGGCATTAAACAGGTCAATTTTAAAATTGCACTTATCCGCTCGGGTCACCGACGTCGTATATTCAAAGACAAAGCCGTTCTCAAGGAATGAAACACGTTCAATATGGTAACCGGCCATGACTTTTTCCGTGCACTGCAGATAATGTGCGGCTGATTTGTTGATAATCACCGCTTCAATATGTTCAGTAGCATGCGCAATATTCAGCCCAAACTCATTTTTGAGAACATCATAAAGGGAAAGGGTGGCAAAGTCGTAAAACTCAATGCCGGGGCACAGATTCCAGGGAATACAGGTCGTTTCCAGAAGCAGGGGGGTGTCATCCCCCAGTCGGACTCGTTTCAGGATGAAAACCTTACGCTGCGTTGGCGTCAGGTTCAGTTTGTCAGCAACCATCTCATCAGCATCGCTCACTTCCGATTGCAGCACCAGCGAATGGGGTTTTATTCCCTGTTCCCGCATACTTTCGGTGAAATTATAGAGCGAATTGAGTCGGCGATTAATTTTCTTATCGGCAATGAAGGTGCCTTTACGCCGCTGACGTACAATAAGACCTTCCTCAAGAAGTTCATTGAACGCCAGTCGAACGGTTGTCCTGCTGATATTAAGAATGTCACACAACTCATTTTCGGTGACGATTTTATCATGGGGCCTGAATACGCCGAGCTTGATTTGATGGCGAATAAACGCGGCCAGTTGCGAATACATAGAAGAACGAGTGCCTTCGGTAAAACGGAAGTTATCTTTGATAAAGAGTCCAGTGTCCATAGCATTCTCTTCTGACCTATTGTGTCACTCAAAGGTATCATACCATTAAATAGCCAGCCACGGCTGTCGCGCATTATGGTGCGTAATGACGTTTAAGATTTGTTATGGCGTGACGAACCCACTGTCTGTCTTTCAACGCGACACCGGTGAGAATGGGTTCAGGCGACACGATGAGCAGCGAAGAGAGGGGCAATCAAATCATAAATCATCAGGCAGGCGTAGGGGCATTCACAATGGTTCCAACCCCCGAGAGAGGCATGACTAACATTGGCGAAGTTTAGTCAACGGGCAGCCGGCACTACGGCGCCATGCGCCGGGAGCCTGACCATACTGACGCTTGAAACTGCGGTTGAATGACTGCTGAGAGTCAAAGCCCAACGCGATCGCCACGTTCAAAATCGGTTCGTCGCTGTGGGTTAAGCGTTCAACCGATTTTCGCAGCTTTTGGGCACGAATATACCCGGCGAGGGGATAACCCGTATGTTCTTTGAAGAGGCGCTGGAGGTGCCATTTCGAATAACCGGCTCGCCTGGAAACGGTGTCGATGTCCAGGCGGTTATCAAGGTTGTTGTCGATCCAGTCGAGTAAATCGTGAATAAATGCGCCAGTGTTCATCTTGTTTCCCCCCGTCGCTTATTTAAAAGCATCTTTGTCTGTTGCATTTAAAGGTGGCCTGCTTTCGCATTAATTGCAAGTTTTATTGTTACATTTAAATCCTTGCCGGAAACGCGTCTTTTGGCACTGACACCAACAGCACATAAAGTGTATCAATTATTCTTGCACTAAATTTCACGCCTCCCTACAATCGTCGAAATAGTGTATTCGCAACTGTTACAGTTTTGTGGCGATGAACGACACAAATGTCCCTGAGCCAGCCCGGACAAAGGAAGTGGCGCGGTGTCTCCTGCTGCGTCTTGCCCGGCGGCTACAATTACCGGAATAAAAATAATGAGCCTGCAAAAAACCTGGGTTAGCTTTCATCTGCATGCGCTGGGAGCGATGCTGCTCGGCGTACTGCTCGTCGGTTGCGATGACGGTGTCGCCCAAAACGTCGCGCCACAAGCTCCCGCCGTCAGCGCCGCTGACGTGGTAATGAAATCCATTAATCAGTGGGATAGTTTTAATGGCAGGATTGACGCGGTGGAAAGTGTTCAGCTACGCCCGCGCGTCTCTGGCTACATTGATAAAGTGAATTACACCGACGGTCAGGAGGTGAAAAAAGGGGAGGTGCTGTTCACTATCGATGACAGGACCTATCGCGCCGCGCTGGAACAGGCGCAGGCGACGTTGGCGAGAGCCAAAACCCAGGCAAGCCTCGCGCGAAGTGAGGCGAACCGTACCGATAAATTAGTCAATACTAACGTCGTCTCCCGCGAAGAATGGGAGCAGCGCCGTTCGGTCGCCACCCAGGCACAGGCCGACATCCGCGCAGCGCAGGCGGCCGTTGATGCCGCGCAACTTAACCTGGATTTCACCAAAGTGACCGCGCCTATTGAGGGTCGCGCCAGCCGTGCGTTAATCACCAGCGGTAATCTGGTCACCGCGGGGGACAGCGCCAGCGTGCTCACCACGCTGGTATCGCAGAAGACGGTTTACGTCTACTTTGACGTGGATGAGTCGACCTACCTTCATTATCAACATCTCGCCCGCAGCGGGCAGGGCGCGTCCAGTAATCATCTGGCGCTACCGGTTGAAATTGGCCTTGTTGGCGAGGATGGCTATCCCCATCAGGGAAAAGTCGATTTTCTTGATAATCAGTTAACGCCGAGTACCGGCACAATCCGTATGCGCGCGCTATTAGATAACGCGCAGCGTCAGTTCACGCCGGGACTCTTTGCCCGCGTACGCCTGCCGGGCAGCGCGGAGTTCAACGCCATGCTTATCGACGACAAAGCGGTGCTGACCGATCAGGATCGCAAATATGTTTATATCGTTGATAAAGAAGGTAAAGCGCAGCGCCGCGATATTACACCGGGGCGTCTGGCCGCCGGATTACGCATCGTGCAGCAGGGACTGAACCCTGGCGACAGAGTCATCGTCGATGGTTTACAAAAAGTGTTTATGCCGGGTATGCCGGTTAACGCGAAAACCGTCGCCATGACCGCCAGCGCCACCCTTAACTGATCCCTTACCTGAGAATCCGCCACATGGACTTTTCCCGCTTTTTTATCGACAGGCCGATCTTTGCCGCGGTGCTGTCGATTCTGATTTTTATCACAGGATTAATCGCCATCCCGCTGTTGCCGGTCAGCGAATATCCTGATGTCGTACCGCCAAGCGTACAGGTGCGTGCGGAGTATCCAGGCGCCAACCCGAAAGTGATTGCGGAGACCGTGGCAACGCCGCTGGAAGAAGCGATCAACGGTGTTGAAAACATGATGTACATGAAATCCGTCGCAGGTTCTGACGGTGTGCTGGTGACCACCGTCACGTTCCGTCCGGGCACAGACCCCGATCAGGCGCAGGTTCAGGTACAAAACCGGGTATCCCAGGCCGAGGCGCGTCTGCCGGAAGATGTGCGCCGTCTGGGTATCACCACCCAGAAACAGTCGCCGACGCTCACGCTGGTGGTGCATCTGTTTTCGCCTGGCGGTAAGTACGATTCACTGTATATGCGCAACTATGCCACGCTAAAAGTAAAGGACGAACTGGCGCGTCTGCCTGGCGTTGGTCAGATCCAGATTTTTGGCTCAGGCGAATACGCTATGCGCATCTGGCTGGATCCAAACAAGGTGGCGGCACGCGGATTAACCGCTTCGGATGTGGTCACGGCGATGCAGGAGCAAAACGTACAGGTTTCCGCCGGGCAGCTTGGCGCCGAGCCGCTGCCGAAAGAGAGCGATTTCCTGATCTCCATTAACGCCCAGGGGCGTCTGCATACGGAAGAAGAGTTTGGCAATATCATTCTGAAAACGGCGCAGGACGGCTCACTGGTACGCCTGCGTGACGTAGCGCGTATCGAAATGGGCTCCGGAAGCTATGCGCTGCGTTCACAGCTTAACAATAAAGACGCGGTCGGGATTGGTATCTTCCAGTCTCCGGGGGCGAACGCCATTGATTTGTCTGACGCGGTGCGCGCCAAAATGAACGAGCTGTCCACGCGTTTCCCGGAAGATATGAAATGGGCGGCACCTTACGATCCTACCGTTTTCGTTCGCGATTCCATTCGCGCGGTAGTGCAAACGCTGCTGGAAGCGGTGGTGCTGGTTGTACTGGTGGTCATTTTGTTCCTGCAAACCTGGCGCGCATCGATTATTCCACTGATCGCGGTGCCGGTATCGGTCGTGGGCACGTTCAGCATTCTCTACCTGCTTGGTTTTTCGCTTAATACCCTGAGTTTGTTCGGGCTGGTATTGGCTATCGGTATCGTTGTGGATGACGCCATCGTCGTGGTGGAAAACGTCGAGCGAAATATCGAAGAGGGGCTTGCTCCACTTGAGGCGGCGCATCAGGCGATGCGAGAAGTTTCCGGGCCGATTATCGCCATTGCGCTGGTGCTGTGCGCGGTATTCGTACCGATGGCGTTTCTCTCCGGGGTAACCGGTCAGTTCTACAAACAGTTTGCGGTGACTATCGCAATTTCAACCGTGATCTCTGCTATCAACTCGTTGACGCTCTCTCCGGCGCTGGCTGCCCTGCTATTAAAGCCGCATGGCGCACCGAAAGATTTCCCGACCCGGCTTATTGATCGCCTGTTCGGTTGGCTTTTCCGTCCATTTAACCGCTTTTTCCACCGCAGCTCGAACGGCTATCAAGGGCTGGTTGGCAAAACGCTCGGACGACGGGGAGCGGTATTCGCTGTCTATGTGCTGCTGCTCTGTGCTGCTGGCGTCATGTTTAAAGCCGTACCCGGCGGGTTTATTCCAACGCAGGATAAGCTGTATTTAATTGGCGGCGTGAAAATGCCAGAAGGGGCGTCGCTGGCACGCACCGATTCGGTGATCCGCAAAATGAGCGAAATCGGTATGAATACCGAAGGTGTGGATTATGCGGTTGCCTTCCCGGGGCTTAATGCGCTGCAGTTCACCAACACGCCGAATACCGGGACCGTCTTTTTTGGCCTGAAACCGTTCGATCAGCGTAAACACTCTGCGGCGGAAATTAACGCGGAGATCAACGCTAAAATCGCGCAAATTCAACAGGGCTTTGGTTTCTCCATATTGCCACCGCCGATATTAGGGTTGGGGCAGGGCTCCGGGTATTCGCTGTATATTCAGGATCGCGCCGGTCTTGGTTATGGCGCGCTGCAAAACGCGGTGAACACGATGTCCGGTGCAATTATGCAGACGCCGGGGATGCATTTCCCGATCTCAACCTACCAGGCTAACGTTCCGCAACTGGATGTGCAGGTCGATCGTGATAAGGCGAAAGCGCAGGGCGTGTTGCTGACCGACCTGTTTGGTACGCTGCAAACCTATCTGGGATCGTCTTATGTGAATGATTTTAACCAGTTTGGGCGTACCTGGCGCGTGATGGCGCAAGCCGACGGACCGTTCCGCGACAGCGTGGAAGATATTGCTAATTTGCGCACCCGTAATAATCAGGGCGAAATGGTGCCGATCGGCAGTATGGTGAATATCAGTACCACCTACGGGCCGGATCCGGTGATTCGCTACAATGGTTATCCGGCGGCGGATCTCATTGGCGATGCCGATCCTCGCATACTCTCTTCCGCGCAGGCGATGACGCAGCTTGATGAGATGTCGAAGCAGATACTGCCGAATGGGATGAATATTGAATGGACGGATCTGAGCTTCCAGCAGGCCACTCAGGGCAATACGGCGCTGATTGTCTTCCCGGTCGCGGTTCTGCTGGCTTTCCTGGTGCTGGCGGCACTGTATGAAAGCTGGACGCTACCGCTGGCGGTGATCCTTATCGTCCCGATGACCATGCTGTCCGCTCTGTTTGGCGTCTGGTTGACCGGTGGCGATAACAACGTGTTCGTTCAGGTTGGTCTGGTTGTACTTATGGGGCTCGCCTGTAAAAACGCTATTCTGATCGTTGAGTTCGCCCGCGAGCTGGAAATCCAGGGGAAAGGTATCATGGACGCGGCGCTGGAAGCCTGTCGCCTGCGCTTACGCCCGATTGTGATGACGTCCATCGCCTTTATTGCCGGGACGATTCCACTGATCCTCGGGCACGGCGCAGGTGCAGAAGTGCGTGGTGTCACTGGTATCACGGTGTTTTCCGGTATGCTGGGCGTGACGTTGTTTGGTTTGTTCCTGACGCCGGTGTTTTACGTTACGCTGCGTAAATTCGTTACGCGCGGTAAACCGGTAAGGGATGTTTTGCCTGCTTCTTAAGGCATTGCGCATAATAAAAAACCGCCTGCAAAGTTAAGGCGGTTTTTTTGCAGTAGGGAAATAACTAATGCGCTTTTTTAGACCGGGCATCAATTTCAGGGACCGGATCGCAGCCGCTGGTATCGGCTTTTTTGACCTCTTCCAGCGCGCTTGCCACGGTATGGCGAGCTAATACCGCTAATGAAGCCTGCTCCGCTTCATCGGCGATAGATTTGAAGTACCAACACGCGTTGGCGCTGACCACGCAGCGAGCAGGTATGTCGGGACGCGACGCCCACAGTTTTTTATCTTCTATGACGGAAATGTAGATATCGCGCAGGGTGATCTTGTCCGCCGGGCGACCAAGATGAATAGAACCGTTGCGGCCAAGCGTTGAGACGATGATACCGTCACGCGTGAGCGGAACCATTAATTTGCGAATAAAGCTCGGATTCGCTTCCAGACCATAGGCCAGAATTGCACTTGTCGAACGTTCACCCGATTGCTCCGCCATCGCTACGCTGAGAACCATCTGCAAAGCTGTCGGGAAGCGGTAATCTAACATTTTATTGTCCTGGGTTGCGGTGAATCTTGTTCTTTTTGGCACCGCGGAGGTGGATAAACAGTAAGCATCAATATAACAAAAAGGGTAATTTTTTTGAAGCAGTGAACGATTGACCTGACAGGTAAAAATGCGTTTCCGGTACGCGCCGGAGGGGAGAAAAGCATCAATCGCGAACGCTTTATTGATCTCAAATTCAACGATAGCGGATCGCGATGCCGTCCTGGCTGCAATCAATGTTTCACTTAACTCCTTATCTGAAACTCCTTATCTGAAAACAACGGGAAACTACACAACAAACCTTCATGACATACGGCAATTGAACGCTATCGTAATGTTATTTGTGAATTGGGTCTGTCGAGTAATGTGAAATCGTCTCTGAAATTTCTGCAAATATGATTTACTGAGACCATTCCGTTTTACCTCGCCCCGTGTTTTTTGCTTTATACAACGCTTCATCGACGCGTTTGATAAACGCACTGGTTTTTTCGTCTTTATTTTTAATGCCCAGCCCGATACTTATTGATAATGTGTTTTCTTCATCAATGGCGATTTTTGACGTATCATGCATAATCATGCTGGCATAGGTTGATAGTAATTTGGGATTTGCATTTTTTACCATAACGGCAAACTCCTCTCCGCCAATTCTTGTGGGTATGCAATTTTCTGATGAACAGGTGGAAAGTAATTTCCCAAACTTTCTGAGTGTTTCGTCACCTTTTACATGTCCGTATTGGTCGTTAATCTTTTTAAAATGATCAATGTCAATTAAGATGAGACCCAGAGAAGTATAGGACAGGTCATGAATGGTGTTGATAAAAAAACGTCTGTTGGGTAGTTGCGTCAAATCATCGTATTTTGAAATTGTATTCGCCAGGGCATAGAGTTTTTCCAGGTCGCGTATTTTTTTATACCCCGAAATACAGACGAGAAAAATCCCCGCTAAGCGTAAAAAATTTTTCAGATAGCTGAGCCAGTGAGGCTGAAAGACGAGTTGTTCCGAAAATTCAAGCGTGGCGCCTGCCAGCCAGATGAGCAGGCCCGATCTCAACAGTACACTGTGTTTTGTGTACGCAGAAAATTTCCCGGTAAGATAAAGCGCCATCAACAGAAACAGAACAAGTGTTAAATCAAAATAAGTTTGTGGGTTTTGAAGGGCGCTACCAAAATAAACCGGTGGATAATTCCACCAGTTAACATAGAAAATAACAGCGATTATCAATATTCCCAGCGCAAAGAGTATTAATGAACGTTTTGAGCCGTGACTACCTTTAGGTTCGCCTGGATATTGTAAAGAAAAATTCATTAGTATGCCTGCGAAAGCGTCTTTTTATAGCTATTGAGTGCGAACATGTTGATTTCTCCTGACGTCACTTTTCTCGTTTGCAATAAGCATACTGTATAAAAGACCAATGATAGCATTTGGCTATTGGAAGGTAAATATCGATCGTTGTTATCAATTAATAATAACGATCAATTGCTTATTTTCAATTGTTGAATTCTATCGATAGGTGAAACTCATGATATTTTGTATCTATACTTCCATTTCTGATTCTATTATTGGAATAAAATATCAATGTAACAAAAATTGCAGGGTTTAAATGTTGGCGCTGTTGTGGGATGGTTTTGTAAATATGACTATTAAAGAATGCCTGACCTGAGAGTGGTGTGTAAGCATCCCGCATAGTCGTCCCATTCACATTTAGCGATCGTCCGGCATACTCACTTTGCCAACGACGAAGATCGCTTTGCGTAACGCTCAGTTTTATTGAGTTTCAGGTCATTGTCGTGATTAAGGGGGGGGGAAACGGGACGAACAGCTAAGGATTTCAGTCTTGAGAATCGGGCATTGAAAAGATGATATCGAACCAAAGCGTTGTAACTCCCGTTTTAGCAGCTTGTTGTAAACTCAGGTGGCGTCTGATAATTCAGTGCTGAAAGTGGTTTGTATTCGTTATCGTCATGCCGGCATTCATTGATGATTTTCTTTGCCTGAACAAAATTGTTGAATCAATGTTCACGCATAGCACCGAACGCACGCTACACCCAGGGGGATTTTCTGGTGACAGATGATAATCAATTCAGGTTTGTGGCGTAAAAATATCAATCCATCCTTTCTGAAACTTTCAATTGATTAAAGCCTGTTACTTAATAATGGTGGTGATTTATTTTTATTGTACTGCATTAATATCAATGTTAATTATTTTTTATGCAATGAATGGATATTGGTTAAGTTGTTATCTTTAGATTAATATGGAATCGGTTGTTGCTTTTTTATTCTTCTGTTTCCAGTTTGTAAATTATGAGATAAACATAGAGTTGTCTTTTTCAATTAAAAAACAACATGATACTGTCTGTTTTATAATCGACCTTCTGTCTTGTTTCAAAATGTCAATGCTTTTTAAGAGAATTAACACGTTAAAGTCCGCCCCCTTTCTGCCGATAGATACGCTGGCACATGTTTAAAACATGATCAATTTCAATATGTTAGCTCAATCCCATCCTTAAGTGGAACGTTCCTGGCATTGTTCTGATTTTTTCAACAGGGGGCAGGGAAAAGGTGACTTTTTTTGTATGAGACAGCAGATGAAAATAAATAATTTTGGCGTTGGTACCCGAATGGGGGCTGGCTTCAGTATTGTTCTCACCCTTGTCGTTATTATGGCTGTAACGGGTATCGTTAAATTAAATGGCATCCTGAAAGAGACCCATGCTATTACGGACAGATTGCTGGTTCTGGAGCGTCTCACGGGGGCGTGGGGGGCGGCAATTGACTATAACGGCGCGATGGGGTTGTCTGTACTGACTTCCTCTGATGAGGGAATTAAAAAGTTTGCCCAGTCAAAAATGAAAGTGGTGACAGAGCGCGTGAGTGCCATTCAGAAGGAACTGACAGAATTAATTGTCTCTGATACGGGTAAGTCACTCCTGGCGACCGTGGCTGAGAAAAGAAAACTGTACATCGATATTCGCAATGAGGCGATTCGCATTAGCGAACAAGGGAATGGTGACGCCACCAATGCATTTATTCGCGAGAAACTCATTCCCGCCATGGAGGTCTATTCCGGCAGCGTAAAAGCACTGGAAGATTACGATAAAGCACAAATTGATGAAGCCGCTGATTCCATTCAGGGGAATGGCTCGGCAGCAATTCAGGCTCTGATTGTTCTTGGTGTCATCGCTATTCTCGTCGGCAGTCTGTTGGCGTGGTTTATCACTCGCGGGATAACTCGCCCATTGTTGTCTGCCGTTCATGTGGCCCGGGAAGTGGCGTCCGGTAATCTGGGCATCGAGGTTAAAGTGGAATCCCGAGACCAGCTTGGACAACTGATGCTCTCCCTGAGGGAAATGACGGAGAGTCTGCGTAATACGGTACGCAAAGTCCGTGAAGGGGCTGACAGCATAGCGTTAGCCGCGGCTGAAATTAATAGTGGTAACACCGATCTGGCATCTCGCACGGAAGAGCAAGCGGCAGGGGTGGAAGAGACCGCCTCGACTCTGGAAGAGCTGACGGCAACGATTAACAATACAGCAGCAAATACGGCGCAGGCGCATCGTTACGTGAGTGAGACAGCATCTGTCGTGAAACAGAATGGCGCTGTGATGAGTGAAGTGTCTTCCCGAATGCAGGAAATTTACGATTCCTCATCAAAAATGGCTGACATCATCCAGGTTATTGATGGTATAGCCTTCCAGACCAATATTCTGGCGCTGAATGCTGCAGTGGAAGCCGCGCGAGCGGGTGAGTCCGGACGTGGTTTTGCTGTGGTGGCTGGAGAAGTCCGTACACTGGCGCAACGCAGTGCGTCAGCGGCTCGTGAAATTAAGGAATTGATCGATGACTCAGTCTCCCGAATTGCCTCTGGCCGCAACCTGGTTGAAAAAGCAGATGGCGGCATGACGGGAATTGTTACCAACGTCCAGAACATGACGCAACTGATTGAGGAAATCGCGCAAGCGAGCCGGGAGCAGAGTGATGGGATTGCTCAAATCAACAGTGCGATGGGACAGATTGATACCACCACACAGCAGAATGCCGCGCTCGTTGAAGAGTCAGCCGCCGCAGCCTCTTCAATGCAGGAACAATCCCGTGTACTCCAGGATATGGTCAGCGTGTTCAGTCTGAATGAGGAAGGAAAACAAGCCGTAAACATGGCCTCAGAAAAACGTGTTAGTCACCTGAGGGAAAGGAATAATGGCGAAAAATATGTGTTGTCCAAAAAGATAGCTTCGGAAACAGACAACTGGGAAACTTTCTGAGCACTATAGAAATTAAAAATCCACGCAGTTGCGTGGATTTTATGGTTTTTGCGATTCTTATGAGATTCAGCGAAACCTCATAAGACGGCATATTTTACTTAGACGTTGAATCGTGATTTGTTGTGTATCTTATTGATTTGATTAAATCGTCTTTTATTTTTTTGGTTTGTCCTCACCTTTGTACCCATTTTGGTAAAAGTGGTGATTTGTTATTTTTTTTCCATATTTTTTGATCTGGCATTGATAATGATATCTGCACTATTAGTGCTTAAACGATATTCACTTCCTGATGCTCGAATTTTGCATAGCAATTCCAGGGGGCTCTTCTTGCGAGATAGTTATGTTTGGATGAGCGGACTGTTTAAACAGCGTCTTTTTGTGCTATTACCATACCGATTAAAACAATAGCAATCGGCCTGGGAAGTCGATTGCTACAACGTTTACCTAAGACCCATCCCCTGAGTTATCAAGAATGAGGCCATCATTTCCACGTAATTCTCTGGCATGATGGGGTGGAGAACAACCGTGAAATAAGCTGGCGCCATCCCTGTCTTAAGCTGAAAAAGAAGTATTGATTGCCAATACGTTATACGTTGAGGCACAGAACTAATGTTTTGCTGCTTAGAAATACAATTGCACAAATATTTTAAGAAAGACACATAATAGCAATAGACAATACAGGGTTTGGCCTTACACTCGCGTATAAGGGATTGGTTTTATCTATAAAGTTGAAAAGGGGGGTAAATGTGCTTATCGATACTTATGCTTTTAACATCAGACATAAGTTGGTCGGATAATACAGGCATATGACTCAGGAAAAGGAATTTGCCGGGTGCTTGATTGAAATCTCCTCAATGATTCTAAATATTATTAGTGCTAGCCGGGTTGCACTGTACTTTTCCTTGATTGATACTTGGCGGGAAATAATAATCGCCATAGTCCTTGCATTTATATCTATTATGACGATTGTATTTGTTTTTAATGTTTTTTGCCAGGAAAAATATGAATTCTCAATGGGATATTTAATTTGTTATCGAGGGGGTTATTAATTGTTAGTTCTATAGCTTGTATAGCATTACTTGAACCATAGTCTGCGAAGGTCATTGAAATGTTTTTGTGAGTTGTGTTGATACTTTGGCTCCTTTCAGTTATTAATGAATTTAGATAAGGATAGTAGAAATGGCAATTCCTGTTTATTTGTGGCTTAAAGATGACGCAGGTAATTTAGTTAAAGGCTCTGTCGATGTGCGGGGTAGGGAGGGCTCTATTGAGATTGTAGAGCTAATGCATGGTGTAGAGCTACCTATAGATAACCTCACGGGTAAGATTACATGCAAACGTGTACACTGTGATTACTTTTTGATTAAAGAAACTGACTGTGCCTCACCTTACTTATATAAGGGACTATCTACGGGTAGGAAGTTCAAGGAAGCTATCTTAAAGTTCTATCGGATAAACTATAATGGACAGGAAGAAGAGTATTTTCGGGTGACAATGGAAAATGTTAGGGTAAATGAAATTGAACCCCTGATGATGGATATTAAGAACCCACATTATGAGAAACACAACCATCTTGAAGCATTTTATTTAGCCTATGAAAAGATAACGTGGCATTACCTCGATGGGAATACAATTCACTCTGATCCCTGGAATAGCAAGGAGGCTGCATAATGCCGTGGGTATATAAGGTTAGTGTACATAAATTTTACCTGGATGGTACATTTCAATTCGATGTCGAATACTCAGGTAGACCGGAATTTTGGAATGATTCTGCAAATGAATGTGTAATCAATAAAGGACCTTTACCCAGGGGGACTTACACAATAGGTCCTGCTTTCAACCACCCACGAACAAAAGCATATACGCTGAGGCTTACACCTTTCATTGAAAATCAGATGTGCGGCCGTGACGGTTTTATGATTCACGGGAATAGTGTCGCACATCCAACTCAGGCATCTGACGGATGTATCATCTTAAATCTATCGGGACGTAAAACTATTAATGACAGCACGGATAAAATCTTGGTCGTGGAAGACTGATATGAGATGCAACTTACTATTCTTATGTTTGGTTGCCTGTACATGCGGGGCAACCCAAATGACGGGATTTGGTGCAAGGTATTATGATGATATTACTGAAACCTATTCGGATAACCATGCGACAGACAAAGACCTAACACCTATTATTGTTGTAGGATCTGCCAGGTATAAGTTTGAAGTTAGTACGGTAGAGTCTATTGCTAAGAATGTAGGCGTTAAAGTAAATAAAGATAATTTGTCTTCCTGGATTTGCCTTAAATCCAAAGATATCAATTACTGGTTTATCTCTGATAACGAAATGGGGAGTGGAGATTTAACAGCAATCTCTTTAGCAAAAGATGGGGCAGTTTGTACTGCTTACAACGGTAAGTTGCAGGTATCCATTAATAGTCCTATGTTAAATGCTTCTAAGGAAGAAATAGGGGTTTTCTTTAACAATAAGCCTGGAAAGGATATAGTTATGTACTACAAGGACATCAACAAATCAGATGGATATACCCAGCGCAACAGCATTATGTACTATCTTAAAAATGGGAAGGTACAAGGAGTGTCTATCAGTCAGGGTACTACTGATTAATAAGGTTCTAACAACAGTCAGGGAGTTATAATGAAGAGGTAATAACCTGGCTATAGAATTTCTCTATATTCTTCATCGTATTGATTATAGAATTTTTCTTGCCATTAAAATAGTGGCAATCCCTAAATTCATGGCTTATAGATGTTATAGGGGAACACCTATATTATGAGTGCTGAAGTCTGTTTGGGAAATTATTAGGTGTTGGTGTAACCAGTGTCCAATATCAGACAACTTTACTGTTGGGACTCACCCAACGCAAACATGCTGGAGTTACCGTTGAATTTAAACCGATAGCGTCATGCTTTTTTGCCGTTAGGTTTGATTTCCGGGTACAGATCGTTGAATTCATTGAGTTGATAGAGTTTTTCTTTAGGCTTGGAGTACGGCATTGTACTCACTTAAAACGAAGATGGAAGAATGTTGTACTCATCCATGTACTCATTTTTGACAGCGTTGTTACGAGATGAGTTGAGACATCGTGAAATGAAAAATCCACGCAATTGCGTGGATTTTATGGTTTTTTTAGATTCTTATGAGATTAGATGAAACCTCATGAGACAACAAATTTTATTTAGACGTTGAACAGGAAGTTCATCACATCGCCATCTTTAACGATGTAATCTTTCCCTTCGGCACGCATCTTACCGGCTTCTTTCGCGCCCTGTTCACCTTTGTAGGTGATGAAGTCGTCAAACGCGATGGTCTGCGCGCGGATAAAGCCTTTCTCAAAGTCAGTATGGATTTTGCCCGCTGCCTGCGGAGCCGTCGCGCCGACAGGGATGGTCCATGCACGCACTTCCTTCACGCCTGCGGTGAAGTAGGTTTGCAGATTCAGCAGCTTATAACCAGCACGGATCACACGGTTCAGGCCCGGTTCTTCCAGCCCCAGTTCCTGCATGAATTCGTCGCGCTCGTCATCATCCAGTTCGGCGATGTCGGCTTCAACAGCCGCACAAACCGGAACCACGACGGAGCCTTCTTTCGCGGCAATTTCACGCACCTGATCGAGATACGGGTTGTTCTCGAAACCGTCTTCGTTGACGTTAGCGATATACATGGTTGGTTTCAGGGTCAGGAAGCTCAGGTAGCGGATCGCCGCTTTGTCTTCTTCCGTCAGATCCAGAGAACGCAGCATGCCGGCTTCAGAGAGTTGCGGCAGGCATTTTTCCAGTGCCGCCAGTTCGGCTTTCGCATCTTTATCGCCGCCTTTGGCTTTCTTCTGCACGCGGTGAATTGCGCGTTCGCAGGTATCGAGATCCGCCAGAGCCAGCTCGGTGTTGATAACGTCAATATCTTCCGCCGGGTTCACTTTGCCCGAAACGTGAATGATGTTGTCGTTTTCGAAGCAGCGAACCACGTGGCCGATCGCTTCGGTTTCACGAATGTTGGTCAGGAACTGGTTACCCAGACCTTCACCTTTGGATGCGCCTTTAACCAGACCGGCAATATCAACAAATTCCATTGTGGTCGGCAGGATACGCTGCGGTTTGACGATCTCAGCCAACTGGTCCAGACGCGGGTCGGGCATCGGCACGACGCCGGTATTCGGCTCAATCGTACAGAATGGGAAGTTTGCCGCTTCAATACCGGCTTTGGTCAGCGCGTTGAACAGGGTGGATTTCCCGACGTTGGGCAAACCGACGATACCGCATTTGAATCCCATGATTTAAATCACCTTAATATCTTGATAATCAACCTGTTGCAGAGAACAGATTGTAGAAATGGAAATAACTCTGCCTATTATACACGGCGTACGGCAAAAATGCCGCACATCACTGCTTATTGCGCTTTAAAGGCGTGCAATCGGTTCGTTGCTTTGGTCAAACCTTCTTTGAACCATAACTCGGTGCAACGTGCCGCTTCGTCAATTGCATCGTCAATTAACTTCTGTTCAGAAACAGGCGGTTTGCCTAACACAAAGCCGACAACTTTATTTTTGTCGCCCGGATGGCCGATTCCGACACGTAAGCGATGAAAGTTAGGGTTATTGCCGAGCTTGCTGATAATGTCTTTCAGCCCGTTGTGTCCGCCATGACCCCCACCGAGTTTAAACTTCGCCACGCCAGGCGGAAGATCCAGTTCATCGTGGGCCACTAAAATTTCATCAGGATTGATGCGATAAAAACTCGCCATCGCGCCGACCGCTTTGCCGCTCAGATTCATAAACGTGGTGGGAACTAACAAACGGACATCTTCACCTTCCAGACTGACTCTGGAGGTGTAGCCGAAGAATTTCGGCTCTTCGCGCAGGGGGGCGCGCAACCGCTCTGCCAGTAAATCGACGTACCATGCGCCCGCATTATGTCGGGTGGCTGCATATTCAGCGCCGGGGTTCGCCAGGCCGACAATCAGTTTAATCGTCACGTTTTCTATCCTGAGTGTTTCAATAACTGGCGCGTAGTTTACTGTCTGTCGTCCCGCTTGACAAAGAACCGTGTGACTTCACACGAAAACTGAATAATTGCCAACATTGATTATTGGAAAGTCAAGATGTTCAGGGGGTTATTTGTAAAGTTTTGTTGAATAATGGCCAGTAATTGTGATCGCAGGCGCACTACCAAAGTGGTGTGTTGTCTATACTTTACACATAAGGATTAGGGGTATTCCCTGAAGCAACCCAAAGGTTCCGGAGGTGACATATGAAACGCAAAAACGCTTCGTTACTCGGTAATGTTCTCATGGGTTTGGGGCTAGTGGTCATGGTGGGTGGCGTGGGTTATTCCATTTTAAACCAGTTACCGCAATTTAACCTGCCACAATTTTTCGCTCATGGCGCAGTGCTCAGTATCTTCGTCGGCGCCATTCTGTGGCTGGCGGGTGCCCGCGTAGGGGGGCATGAGCAGGTCAGCGATCGTTACTGGTGGGTGCGCCACTACGATAAACGTTGCCGTCGTAACGATAATCGTCGTCACAGCTAACGCTTAGCTGCAAGATAATGACCAGCCAGCATGAGGCTGACTGGTCAGAGTGCGGTTTCTTTCTCGCGCTTAGTTTTGTGCGCGTCTTTTCATTCGTCGTAACATCCACAACAACGCCAGTATCACGGTGAGATAGCCCATCACGTAAATTCCCTGATGTGTTCTCGTCTGCCGTTCAGGATCGGCTGCCCAAACCAGAAAGGCCGTCACATCCCGTGCGTACTGTTCTTCCGTTTGCGCGACATGCGCGTCTGTTTGCCATTCGATTTCGCCATCCGCCAGCGGCTTTGGCATGTTAATCACGCCACCCGGATAGTAGCGATTGGCTTTCATTTCCGGATCGTCGGGCAGGTAACCGGTTAAGAGTGCGAAGAGGTAATCCGCCCCTTGCTCAGAGTAAGGCATAAACGCGTCCAGCAGAAATTGCGGAAAGCCGCGATCGTACGTACGGGCGCGAACGATATAACTCAAATCCACGGGCAGGGCGCCGTTATTCAGATATCTCGCTTCCTGCTCATTCAGGTAAGGCGAAATAAAACTGTCATTCAGGGTGCCGTCCCGCTCGCCGGGCTGACCGTCATCCTGGATAGTCGGGAATACATAGCCGCTGGCGAGGCTTTTTGCCTCTTCTGTCGTCAGTTCCGGGCCACCGGGTTTCGTCAGTGTGCGAAACGTCAGGTATTTCATGCTGTGACAAGCCCGGCACTTCTCTTCATAGACCTGCAAACCGCGCCGCAGTTGCGCCTTATCATATTCACCGGCAAGGCCGCTGAAGCGCCAGTCCTGTCGTGTCGGTACGGCGTCTTGTGCGAATACCGACCCCATCACGCAGAATACCATCCACAGCATGCTGTATCTGAATAATTGTCTTATCATCTTCAGTCCTGCTTTTCCAGAAAACGCCGACAGGGCAGCACCAATAAAAACCAGGCGAAATAGCCGAGTGTCGACAGCTGCGATGCCGCGCGGATCCAGCCCTCTTCATTACGAATGCCTTCCGTCAGATCGGGGCCAACCAGCGCTTTCGATCCCAGCCATCCCAGAAAACAGAGGTTCAGCACCCATAGCCAGAACCCCCCTTTCACCCATTTGCTGTAGTGGCGAAAACGCGCGCGGGAGGTATCCAGCCAGGGGAGAAGGTAGAAGATCAGTACCGCGCCGCACATGGCCGCCAGCCCGACGCGTTCATCTGGAAAACAGCGCAGAATGGAAAAGAACGGGAGAAAGTACCATTCCGGGGCGACAATTGCCGGAGTGACCGTGGGATCCGCCGGGATGAAGTTATCCGCGCTACTCAGATAATGCGGCGCGAAAAACAAAAACCAGGTGAACAGCATCAGAAAGAGCGTGATTTTGATGGCATCAGAATCCGTGATTCGATAATCAAAAAACAGACTGCGTGACGCCTTTTCGCTGAAGGTCCGTTTCATCGCGTGGGCAAATGCCGACTGTACCGTGCGGACGTGGAAAATCGTCATCACCACGACGGCAAAGGGAAGAATAAAGTGCAGAACGTAAAAGCGTCCCAGCGTGGGGGTTCCAGGCGCATAACCACCCACCAGGAAGGTGTACAGTCCGTCTCCCACTACCGGAATGGCGCGGGCGAAACGGGTGATGACCGTCGCCGCCCAGTAACTTTTTTGCCCCCAAATCAGACTGTAGCCGAGAAACGCGGTGATCATCAGCAGCACGTAAAGCGTGACGCTAATCATCCACATCGTTATGTACGGTCTGCGGTAGACGTTGTAATACATGCCCCGGAAAATATGCAGATAGCAGGCGAAGAAAAACAGCGATGCCCCGATGGCGTGCATATTGCGCAGCAGTTCTCCGTGGCTCACTGCGCGCATGATGTGAATGATGGAATCAAACGCCAGTTCTGCCGTCGGGACGTAAAACATCGCCAGCACGATGCCGGTCAGGATCTGTATCCCGAGCATTACCAGCAGGATCGCGCCGATGGCGAATAGCCATACACCGGCGATGGAGCGTGGGAAAGGAATGCGCCAACGGATCATCTCACGCGTCCTTAGCGCCAATTCGCACGGTCAGGCCATCGGGGTGAAAGGCGTACTCGGGAACCGCCAGGTTGGCCGTTGCGGGCCCGCGCGTGACCCGTCCGGAAGTATCAAACTCCGAACCGTGGCACGGACAAACCCAGCCCTGTCCGCCGGGCCTGGCATTGGGTACGCAGCCGGCATGTGGACAGTATCCCTGAACGACCAGCCACTGCGGATGGTCTGGCGTGACCCGTTCACTGTCCGACTGCGGATCGATAAGCGCGCTGTGGTCACCGGTCCGGGCAGCGGCAATCTCTTCCGGCGTGCGGTGATGGATGAGGATTAACTTTCCCTGCCAGAGGCGTCTGACGGTTTGCCCGGCGGCGACACCCGCCAGTGAGACGTCTATCGGCTCATTTTCCCCGCGGGCCGTTTCGTCAGGGCCTAGTGCGGAAATCAGCGGCCAGACGGCGGCGGTCACCCCCGCCGCGGCAGCAAATTTTGTCAATTTACACAGGCAGTTGCGTCGTTGTTCCTGAATATCATCATCTGACGGTTTGTTCTCCACCACCACAGCGCTCTCCCTTACTGTTTATCAATGCGCGAATAGATCTCCTGGAAGCGCTTATCGGCGATCCCGGGGGCTTTAAACTCGCGGTAGGTGTCCGGCAGGGTGGCGTCGCCAACTTTGATCAGCATCACCATCCCTTGTGCATAGTGCGGGGTGCATTTAATGCCGTAGAATCCCGCGTCGTCATATTTCACCGCGATCTCCTCATCGATTTTGCCGATAAATCCCGGGTACCCGGCAGGGGACAGCTCAGCAATTGAGGCGGCATTGTGGCTTTTATGCTTGCGGATAAACTTCACCGTGTCGCCGGGTTGAATCTCCAGATAGTCCGGCTCATAGACCATGGGTCCCGCTGAGCCGCGATTCTTCATCAGCACTTCGTGAGTTTGCGCGAAAGCGGAGGCGGTGAGGGCCAGCAGACACAATGCGTTCAGGCTCTGTTTGACATATTTCATGGGGATCTTCCTTAGGTTCCTTCAGGCTTTTGATAACGAATAAAACAGCTAGCGCCGTGGGGATCGCGTTCGACGATGGCGTCAATACCAAACCAGGCGCGGAGATTGTCGCGGGTGAAAATGGCGCAGGGACGGCCCTGCATTTCCAGACGACCGGCGTTCATCACGATGATGCGATCGCAGAACATGGCGGCATGATTGAGATCGTGGAGGGCGGCGACAACGGTCAGCTTTTCGCGTTTCACCAGACTGAGAAGGCCAATCTGATGCTGAATGTCGAGATGGTTAGTGGGTTCGTCCATCAGTAACAGTTGTGGCTGCTGCGCGAGGGCGCGGGCAATGTGCAGACGTTGCTTCTCGCCGCCGGAAAAGGTGTGCCAGCAGCGGTGGCGAAGATGCTGAAGATCGACTTTCTCCAGCATGGTCTGGACGATGTCGTCATCGTTTTCCGACCACGGATTCAGCAGGCTAAGCCACGGGGTGCGTCCCAGTGAGACGGCCTGCAGCGCGGTCAGGCGTTCACTGGTTTCCGCCTGCTGTTCAACCAGAGCAACCTGTTGGGCCAGTTGACGGCGTGAATAGCGGTGCAGCGACTTTTGCTGCAACAGGATGTGGCCGGCTGAGGGTTTCAGCAGACCGGCCAGCAGTGAAATCAGCGATGTTTTACCGGATCCATTAGGGCCGATAATGCCGACAAACTCACCCGGCGCTACGCTGAGTGAGACATCATTGACAATCACTTTGCCTTTCACCTGCCAGTGCAGACGCTGCGCCTGAATGATGGCCTCACCAGCCGCAACGGGCGTCGGTACAGGATTGACGGTCATTTCGCCTGGTTTCCTCTGATCAGGATAATTGAAAACGCGGGCGCGCCAACCAGCGCCGTGATAACACCGATGGGCAGAACTTGTCCGGGGAGCAGCGTGCGGGAAATAACATCGGCGACGATCAGGAAAATCGCGCCGATCAGCGCGCTGACGGGCAGCAGCCGATGATGCTGATTGCCCACCAGCAGGCGGGCGGCGTGGGGGATCACCAGTCCCACAAAGCCAATGGCGCCGACGATGGAGACCATAATGGCCGTCATACCGGTCACGGCGGCAATCAGCACGCCGCGGGTGCGTTTCACCGGAATACCCAGCGATGCTGCGGACTCTGCGCCAAAGGAGAAGGCATCCAGATGACGGGCATAGCAAAAGCATATCGCGACGCCAACCAGCGCGGTGGGGACCGCCAGTATCACGTCCGGCCAGCGGACACCGCTCAGATTCCCGAGTAACCAGAACATAATGCCGCGCGCCTGTTCCGCGTTGGCGGAGCGGGTGATGATCAGTGAAGTCAGCGCATTGAACAGTTGTGAACTGGCGATACCGGCGAGAATGATTTGCGTGGTTATGCCACCACCTTGCCTGCCGCCCGCTGCGACGGCCAGCAGGGCCACAAACAGAAAGGCGGTCAGGGCGCCGATAAATGCGCCGAACGACATGCTTATCATGCCCGCGCCCAGTCCGGTCAGCGCAACCAGCACCGCCCCGGTAGACGCGCCGGCTGAAATGCCCAACAGATAGGGCTCGGCAAGTGCATTACGCAGTAATGACTGTAAAACCACGCCCGACACGGCCAGACAAGCGCCACAACTGGCAGAAACCAGTGCTCGGGTCAGGCGATAGTTCCAGACGATCCCGGCGTCCAGCGCATCAACCGGATAGTGAGTATCAAACAAACGGTTTGCCAGCGTGTTGAGCACGTGCTGCCAGGGAATAAACGTCTCGCCAATGGCGATCCCCGCCAGCAGGACACCGCACATCAGCACGCTAACCCAGAGGGCGTGACCGCAAACATTGACCGCTAACCGACTGACGGCGTGACGCGTCCTGCGTAAATCGCTCATAGTGACCTGCGTTTCGGAGTGCATAAAACGCGCCGGGCCCGTCGGGGTCTGGCGCAAAACGAGGATTAATGCGCGGCCTGAGGATGCGCTAAGCCGTACTCAACCAGGGCATCCGCCAGCTTTTCAACACCGTCAATGGTTCTGATACCGGCATTCATGGTCTGCACGTCAATCACCGGTAAATGATTGGCTTTTACGGCGGGGATCAGTTGGGTGACCGGATCGGATTTCAGGTAATCCATTTTCACCTGCCAGTCATCGGCCGGGAAACGACGACGACTCATTTCCCCCAGCACAATCACCGACGGCTGGGCTTTCGCGATAGTTTCCCAACCGACAGTCGGCCACTCTTCGGCGGAATCAATGACGTTTTTGACGCCCAGCGTTTGCGCAATCCAGGCCGCAGGTCCCAATTTCCCGGCGACGTAAGGATCAAGTTGCAGGTCGGCGCTGGAGAACCAGAAGACGGCGGAGACGTTGCTGTCCATCCCGGCGATTTTGTTTTTCGCTGCCGCTTCGCGCGCTTTAAGGCTGGCAATCAGTTCGTCACCCTTATCCTGAACGTCGAAGATCGTCGCTAAGTCGGCGACTTCCTGATAGACCATCGCGATATCAAACATCCCTTTGCGAACGCCATCACCACCATCTTCGTTATCTTTTGCGCAGTCAGCCGGTGCGGTATAGACGGGGACCTTCAATTCGCTGAACTGTTCATAAGACGCCACGGTACCGGCGGGGCCGATTTGCCATTCGAACTGGCTGGCGACCAGATCCGGTTTTTTGGCAATGATGCCTTCGAAACTGGGGATGTTTTGCGCAATCACGGCAATTTTGTCATTTGCCGCTTTCCAGGCGTCGGGAACCGGTCCAAACCACAGCGACGTTCCCACCACGCGGTCAGCCAGACCCAGTGCATACAGGATCTCTGTACTGTTTTGTCCCACGGTGGCAACACGTTTTGGTGCCGCGTTAAACGTGATATCCCGACCGCAGTTTTTAATCGTCAATGGATATTCCGTTTTTGCAGCATGAGAAAGACCTGAAGTAAGAAACAGCGCGGCACCAGCAACAGCCAGAAGCGTTTTTTTATAAGGTAAAGAGGTAAAATTAGCGTGCATTATTATCATCCCGTTCATGCCAGAACCTGAACGTCTGGTCATGGATTATGTCGTTCCTTATATCGGGAGAGTTCATGACGATAGATGACATAACATCGTGAAATTTATGCATGACTTTATGCAAATAAAGAAAGTATGCGGTTCAGTCAGAAAACCAATTCACCTTTTCACAGTGACTTATGTCAAATAAATCATCCCATGGACCATCCCGTCCACTCAATGGAGCATAAATTTGACAGCAGGTCTCCTGACTCACGGTAATCAGAATATCGGCCTTCCCATAAAGATTCGCTTTACAGTGACCTGCAACAAAATATGCTGCACGAGGATATTCTGCATCCGCCTACAGTTGCGGGGGCAGTTATGGCATAGGATCAGAATAATCCGCACCATATTCCTATTCACTACAATGTTGGTGTAATGAAATGCTGTCGGAAAGGACTGTATCGGCATTTGTTAACAAGATCAATCACCGGGTAAAGAGAGGGCATAATCGAGCGTGAAAGTATTTAATTCATAAATTTCAATTAGTTAGAATTTTTTGAATAATAAAATTCGGGATAACAAAACGTAGTGATGAAAAGCTAAATGAGAATTGATTGACATTGATCAATTAATATTCTTAGTCATGCCAATTTATGTGATCTCTCCATATGCACTAATTGCCAGTGATCGTGCATATCCATCACCACCTGAAAATTATTACGTTTCCAGAATGAATATCCGCCCGGTAAAAAATGGTGGGTATGCAAGTATAATAGGGTGTACTGGTGCTGCTCACAAAATGTTTCAGCAAAAGCGAGTAACTGACGGCCAATACCTTTTCTGCGATAGCGTTTGTCCACATAACAGCGACAAATTTCCGCCGTTTCATTCAAAATATAACGCCCGCGAAGTTCAGCTATTCGGTCGTCATATTGGCAGACGGCCAGGGTAGCAATGAGTTCATGCTTTTCGCTCCAGGCGCAAAGCAATAAATTCCGCTCCTGCTGAATATACTGCTGTTGCAGATGAAAAACATCCTGTCCGGCAGAAGGAACAGGTCTTCCAGCAGCAAAGAATTCATTCAAATGCTGGGTCAGAAATAACTGAACCGCCGGAATATCATCTCCGGTCATTTCACGTAAGGTAAAGGGAATCACGAACTGCCACTCTTATTCACAGGAACAGAAAACGGATAATAACAACTCAGGAGAGGAAAACCAGCGGGCAGAGTGGAAAATGTTACCGGCCCGTACAGGAACAGACCGGTAACCGCCAGAGATTACAAATCAGCCAGCGCCGCGTCGCGGTTCGGGAAGAACGTCAGGCGTCCCGGAATCGGCTTAATACCGGCGCGCGCCATCGTGCGCAGCGGCTGGAATTCCACGTTTGTCACGCGCAGTTCGCACCCTTCCGGCAATCTTTTCACAAAGCGCTGGAAGGCATCCAGGCCCCCGGCATCCAGCACGGGCACCGCATCCCACTTCAGCACGACTATGCGCTTGCCTTCAATGCGCGACTCCAGATCGGTGAACAATCCTTCAGCCGCGGCGAAGAACAGCGGGCCTATCACGCGCAGCACCAGCACATCCTCTGGCACCTCAACGTTCACCGCGGCCAGTCGCGTCATGCGCGCGATACGGCGCATAAACAGTAACGAGGCCAGCACAATCCCGACGCTAATGGCAATGACCATGTCAAACAGCACCGTCAGCGACATACACATCATCATCACAATGATGTCGTCTTTGGGCGCGTGACGCAGCAAATCCACCACCTTGTGGGCTTCGCTCATGTTCCATGCCACCATCAGCAGCAGAGCCGCCATCGCCGACAGCGGTAGCCAGGAGAGCAGTGGCGCCAGCGCCAGCAGCGCCATGATCACCAGAAGCGCGTGGATCACAGCGGAAATCGGGGAGGTAGCGCCCGCGCGGACGTTCGCCGCCGAGCGGGCAATCGCCGCCGTTGCCGTAATCCCGCCGAAGAAGGGCGCGACGATGTTACCCAGCCCCTGACCGATCAGTTCACTGTTGGCCTTGTGTTTGGTACCGGTCATTCCGTCGAGCACCACGGCGCAGAGCAGAGACTCAATCGCCCCCAGCATCGCCATAGAAAACGCCGCCGGAAGCAGAGCGCGCAGGGAATCCCAGCTCAGGGTGAAATCAGAATCCGGCAGGTTCCACGGCAGCACCAGCTGCGGCAGCAGTTGCGGGATCCCATTACCCTGTGAGCCGTCGGCCAGAATATAGTGGAACTGAGAACCAATGGTCGCAACATGTCCGCCCAGCAGGTTGACAATCCCCATGACGACGCAACCGGCGAGCAGGGCGGGCAGGTGACCTGGCAGGCGAATGCCCAGACGCGGCCAGAAAATCAGGGTGCCCAGCGTGACCACGCCGATGGCGGCGTCACCCAGGTTGATGGTCGGCAGAGCCATAAACAGCGCGCCGACTTTCTGCAGATAGTGCTCCGGTACGTGGGCCATCTGCAGACCGAGGAAGTCTTTGATTTGCATGGTACCAATGGTGATACCAATCCCTGAAGTAAAACCTAAGGTCACTGAAACCGGGATGTACTCAATCAGGCGACCGAAGCGGGCCAGGCCAAAGAGGATCAGAAAAACCCCGGACATCAGCGTCGCCACCAGCAGGCCAGCAAGTCCAAACTGCTGCGAAACGGGGTAGAGGATCACCACAAATGCGGCGGTTGGACCAGAGACGCTAAAACGCGACCCCCCGGTTAAGGCAATGACTATCCCTGCCACAGCGGAAGTATAGAGTCCGTACTGCGGCGCAACGCCACTCCCAATAGCCAGCGCCATCGCCAGCGGGATGGCAATAATCCCGACGGTGATCCCGGCAATCACATCACGGCTAAACCGTGAGGCGGTATATTTTTCTTTCCAACAAGCGTCGATGAGGGCGCGGAAAGGCATCACATGTGAGGAAAAAATTCTGTTCACAATAATGTTTCATCCATGAGCGCATCATCTGTCAACTCATAGGCTGGTTGGCAGGTGAAGGAGGCTTAAGTCATTCCACTTCATCCTTCCGATTGTCTCTTTGTTGGCTGCCTTCATTCGCCCCCGTCACGTACTACCGGTACGTTCCCGGGAACTCATTCGCTTGCCGCCTCGATGCATCCTGAATGATTTTGTGGAGAAATAAGGGTTACAGACGAAAAAACCCGCCGCAGCGGGTTTTTGAACCGGGTTCGATTAATGCTCGAACATAGCAGAAATAGATTCTTCGTTGCTGATACGACGAATCGCTTCGGCCAGCATACCCGACAGGGTCAATGTACGCACGTTCGGCAGTGCTTTGATTTCGTCGGTCAGCGGAATGGTATCGCAGACGACAACTTCATCAATCACTGAGTTACGCAGGTTGTTAGCTGCATTGCCTGAGAAGATAGGGTGGGTCGCGTAAGCAAATACGCGTTTCGCACCACGTTCTTTCAGCGCTTCAGCGGCCTTACACAACGTGCCACCGGTATCGATCATATCGTCAACCAGTACGCAGTCACGGCCAGCGACGTCACCGATGATGTGCATCACCTGAGAGACGTTTGCACGCGGACGGCGTTTGTCGATGATTGCCATATCGGTGTCATTGAGCAGCTTAGCGATAGCGCGGGCACGCACGACGCCACCGATGTCCGGAGAAACCACAATCGGGTTATCCAGATTCAGCTGCAGCATATCTTCTAACAGAATTGGGCTACCAAATACGTTATCAACCGGTACGTCGAAGAAGCCCTGGATCTGTTCAGCATGCAGGTCGACGGTCAGAACGCGGTCAACGCCAACGCTGGACAGGAAGTCAGCGACAACTTTTGCCGTAATCGGTACACGGGCGGAACGTACACGACGATCCTGGCGCGCATAGCCAAAGTAAGGAATAACGGCGGTGATACGGCCTGCGGAAGCACGGCGCAGGGCATCAACCATAACGACCAATTCCATCAGGTTGTCGTTCGTTGGAGCACAAGTGGACTGGATGATGAAAATATCACCACCGCGTACATTTTCGTTAATTTGTACGCTGACTTCGCCATCGCTAAAGCGACCTACAGCGGCGTCGCCGAGAGAAGTGTACAGGCGGTTGGCAATACGTTGTGCTAGTTCCGGGGTGGCGTTACCAGCAAAAAGCTTCATATCAGGCACGAGAAGAACCTCAGGCATGCGTCCATTGGTGGAAAGAGTTTGCCGAAAACTGTGCGGGCCAGGCAGGACTCTCTCCATGCGGTGTATTAAAGAGCGCGATGCAACGTCTGGAACAAGGTGACGTTGTCACCGAAACTCAGCTTGCCCGGCTAAAGCATGGATTGATGGAGTGGAGAAAGGTTGACACCCTTCGCCACAAAGCCATTAAACCATTCCGGGGCTTGCTCAAGCACCTGTCGGGCACGAGATTCTGTATCGAATTCAGCAAAGACACAGGCCCCTGTACCAGTCAGGCGCGACGGCGCGTATTCTAACAGCCAGGAAAGCGCCGCATCAACCTCGCGAAAACGTTTTCTTGCGATAACCTCGCAATCATTGCTGAATTCACATTTTAATAACGTTTCTATTGACCTTTTTGGCGTATTGCGGGGGAGGTCTGGATCGTTAAAAATCATCGGCGTAGAAATACTGACG
The DNA here is from genome assembly GCF_030332305.1 of Citrobacter sp. Ct235. Lineage (NCBI taxonomy): Bacteria > Pseudomonadati > Pseudomonadota > Gammaproteobacteria > Enterobacterales > Enterobacteriaceae > Citrobacter > Citrobacter sp. Ct235. The sequence goes on along the minus strand of NZ_JAOWIC010000049.1, from coordinate 961,616 downwards.
CCCGGATGCACCACCAGGTACCATTTTTCGGCCGGCTCCACCGGCGTCAGGCGCTCTCCGACGCCTTCAGCAAAGGCGGCGTGTCCGCGGACAAACACCGGGACGTCAGCACCCAGCGTTAATCCGAGCGCGGCCAGCTCGTCCGGCGACAAACCGCACTGCCAGATGTTATTCAGCGCGACCAGCACGGTTGCTGCGTTCGACGACCCCCCGCCAAGCCCTCCGCCCATCGGCAGACGCTTTTCAATACGGATATCTGCGCCGCTGCCTGCCGGCAGACGACCGCTCTCTGCGGCTGTTTTCATCAGCAGTCGCGCGGCGCGGACGATCAGGTTGTCTTCATGCGCCACGCCGTCAACCGGCGTCAGGAGATGAATTTCGCCGTCGCTGCGCGGCTCCAGGCTGATGGTGTCGCCATAATCAAGGAACTGAAACAGAGTTTGCAGCGTGTGATAACCGTCCGCACGTCGTCCGGTGATGTATAAAAACAGATTCAGTTTTGCCGGAGAGGGCCAGTGGGTCATCATTTCACGATCCAGTTATCCATTTTCAGCTTGATACGCTGAGCGCCGTCAGAAAGCTCCATATTGGCGGGCATCGCCGGAGTAGTCTTGCTGTCGTACGCACTGTAGACCACCTTCCAGCTTTTGCCGTCCTGGCGGTAGTTTACTTCACTCAGTCGATACTGGTCGTCAAGCTTGTAGTCGGTGGCGTCGCCCGGAAGGCCGAGGATCCATTGGCGCAGGCTGTTCAGCGGGATCGGCATACCGGTCAGCTTGCCAATCATCTCTTCGGCATCGTCAGCGGTATAGCGCTGCCCTTTGTTATCCATTAACTGCACGTTACCCGGCTGCGCATTCAGTTCAAGTTCGGTGCTGCCAAGCGGGTTGGTCAGCAGCAGACGATAGCGATCCTGGCCGGTCTGCTGCCAGAAAAAGCGCGCATAGACCTTCTGTTCGTCGGAAATATAGGCAAACGCGCCGCGCGTCTGATACTGATTTAATTGACGGACATCCTGCTGATGCTGCCGCCATTGAGGAGAGTCCGGGCTCTTCCCCGGGCCTTTCGGCGCGTTGAGCGTACAGGCGGTCAGAACCAGGCTTGCCAGCGGAAGCAGGCGGATCAGGCGAAAGTCAGGCAGGGTCATAATGATGACGAATCCTTGTGATACGTTGCAATAATAACCCTTAATGCTAGCGCTGTGCGGGTATATCGTCTACGTTCACGTTATCTTAATTTAAGCGACAAGCTATTACTCCAAAAGGGGGCACTCTCTTTTATTGATTCCGCGCATCCTGTATGATGCGAGCAGACTAACCATATCAACGCTGGTACTACTCCCGCAGACATGACCCTTTTAGCGCTCGGCATTAACCATAAGACGGCACCTGTATCGCTGCGAGAACGCGTAACGTTTTCGCCGGATACGCTCGATCAGGCGCTGGAAAGCCTGCTTGCGCAGCCAATGGTGCAGGGCGGTGTGGTCTTGTCGACGTGTAACCGCACGGAGCTGTATCTTAGTGTGGAAGAGCAGGACAATCTGCATGAGGCGCTGATTCGTTGGTTATGCGACTACCATAACCTCAACGAAGAGGAGCTGCGCAGCAGCCTCTACTGGCACCAGGATAACGACGCGGTCAGCCATCTGATGCGTGTCGCCAGCGGTCTGGATTCGCTGGTACTGGGTGAGCCGCAAATTCTCGGTCAGGTGAAAAAGGCCTTTGCGGATTCGCAAAAAGGCCATCTGAACGCCAGCGCGCTGGAGCGAATGTTCCAGAAATCTTTCTCTGTCGCCAAACGAGTCCGTACGGAAACCGATATCGGTGCCAGCGCGGTGTCCGTTGCCTTTGCCGCCTGTACGCTGGCACGCCAGATTTTTGAATCGCTCTCCACGGTTACCGTGCTGCTGGTCGGCGCGGGCGAAACCATCGAACTGGTGGCGCGTCATCTGCGCGAACACAAAGTGCAGAAGATGATCATCGCCAACCGCACCCGCGAGCGGGCACAGGTTCTGGCCGATGAAGTGGGTGCCGAAGTCATCGCGCTCAGCGACATCGACGAACGCCTGCGTGAAGCCGACATTATCATCAGTTCAACCGCCAGCCCGTTGCCTATCATCGGCAAAGGAATGGTGGAGCGCGCGCTGAAAAGCCGCCGCAATCAGCCGATGCTGCTGGTGGATATCGCCGTTCCGCGCGATGTCGAACCGGAAGTCGGCAATCTGGCTAACGCCTATCTCTATAGCGTTGACGATCTGCAGAGCATTATTTCGCACAACCTGGCGCAGCGCAAAGCCGCGGCGGTGGAAGCCGAAACGATTGTCGCGCAGGAAACCAGCGAGTTTATGGCCTGGCTGCGCGCTCAGGGCGCCAGTGAAACCATTCGTGAATACCGTAGTCAGTCTGAGCAGGTACGTGATGAATTGACCGCGAAAGCGCTGGCCGCTCTGGAACAGGGCGGCGACGCGCAAACCATTATGCAGGATCTGGCATGGAAACTGACCAATCGCCTGATCCATGCACCAACCAAATCTCTTCAGCAGGCCGCCCGTGACGGGGATGACGAACGCCTGAATATTTTGCGCGACAGCCTCGGGCTGGAGTAGCAACACACCCTTCTTTTTACAAGGTGCATTTACGCCTATGAAGCCTTCTATCGTTGCCAAACTGGAAGCCCTGCATGAACGCCATGAAGAAGTTCAGGCGCTGCTGGGTGATGCGGGAACCATCGCAGACCAGGAACGTTTTCGCGCATTGTCGCGTGAGTATGCACAACTAAGCGATGTTTCTCGCTGTTTTACGGACTGGCAACAGATTCAGGACGATATCGAAACGGCACAAATGATGCTCGACGATCCTGAAATGCGTGAAATGGCGCAGGAAGAACTGCGCGAAGCGAAAGACAAGAGTGAACAACTGGAACAGCAGTTACAGGTACTGCTGCTGCCGAAAGATCCGGACGATGAGCGCAATGCGTTTCTGGAAGTTCGCGCCGGGACCGGCGGCGACGAAGCCGCCCTGTTTGCCGGCGATCTGTTCCGCATGTACAGCCGCTATGCGGAAACACGCCGCTGGCGGGTGGAGATCATGAGCGCCAGCGAAGGCGAGCACGGCGGGTATAAAGAGATTATCGCCAAGATCAGCGGCGACGGCGTCTATGGTCGCCTGAAATTTGAGTCCGGTGGACATCGCGTGCAGCGCGTACCGGCCACGGAATCGCAGGGACGTATCCACACTTCCGCCTGTACCGTAGCGGTGATGCCAGAGTTACCGGAAGCCGAACTGCCGGATATCAACCCGGCCGATCTGCGTATTGATACCTTCCGCTCCTCCGGGGCGGGTGGCCAGCACGTTAACACCACCGACTCCGCCATCCGTATCACCCACCTGCCGACCGGCATTGTGGTGGAGTGTCAGGACGAACGTTCGCAGCACAAAAACAAAGCCAAAGCGATGTCGGTGCTGGGCGCGCGTATTCGCGCAGCCGAAGTGGCACGACGTCAGCAGGCAGAAGCCTCAACGCGTCGCAACCTGCTGGGCAGCGGCGATCGCAGCGACCGTAACCGGACCTACAACTTCCCGCAGGGGCGTGTAACCGATCACCGCATCAACCTGACGCTCTACCGTCTGGATGAAGCGATGGAAGGCAAACTGGATATGCTGATTGAGCCTATCGTGCAGGAATACCAGGCCGATCAGCTGGCGGCGCTGTCCGAGCAGGAATAATGGATTTTCAGCACTGGTTACGAGAGGCGATAAGCCAGCTACAGGAGAGTGAAAGCCCGCGCCGCGATGCCGAGATCTTACTCGAATTCGTGACCGGAAAAGGGCGCACGGTCATCCTGGCATTTGGTGAAACGGCAATAACCGACGCCCAGCGTGAACAACTGGACAGGTTACTGGCGCGTCGCAAACAGGGGGAGCCCATTGCGCACTTGACCGGCGTACGCGAATTCTGGTCATTGCCGCTGTTTGTCTCGCCCGCCACGCTTATCCCGCGTCCGGATACCGAATGTCTGGTGGAACAGGCGCTGGCGCGTCTGCCGTCAGGCCCGTGCCGTATTCTCGATCTCGGTACCGGCACCGGCGCGATTGCGCTGGCGCTGGCGTCTGAACGTCCTGACTGTGAGGTCACGGCGGTTGACAGGATGCCGGAGGCCGTTGAACTGGCGCAGCGTAATGCCACCCATCTGGCCATTCACAATGTTCATATCCAGCAAAGCGACTGGTTTAGCGCCTTGTCGGGGCAGCAGTTTGCGATGATTGTCAGCAATCCGCCGTACATTGACGAACAGGATCCGCATCTGGCGCAGGGCGATGTCCGCTTTGAGCCGCTGACCGCCCTGGTCGCCCGCGATGGCGGAATGGCCGACATTGTGCACATCATCGAACAATCGCGCACGCGGCTGGAAGCCGGCGGTTATCTGCTGCTCGAGCATGGCTGGCAGCAGGGCGCTGCCGTACGTGACGCCTTTATTCGCGCGGGCTACCAGGCGGTAGAAACCTGTCGTGATTATGGTGATAACGAGCGTATTACGCTCGGACGTAAACCTGCATGAACAGCGTTACGCTCTTGCTCAGCGTTCACCTCATCAGTATTGCGCTTTCCATTAGTCTGTTTGTGTTGCGCTTCGGGTGGGGTGAATGTCACTCTGCGCGGGCTCACGCGCGCTGGACGCGCGTCGTCCCGCCGGTTGTTGACACCTTTTTGCTGCTCAGTGGCGTGGGGTTGATCGCTAAAACGCACATCCTGCCATTCACGGAGCAGGGGACATGGCTGACTGAGAAGCTGTTTGGAGTTATCATTTACATCGTTTTGGGTTTTATTGCGCTCGATTACCGTCGGGCGCGCAGTCGGCAGGCGCGGTTAATCGCGTTCCCGCTGGCACTGGTGGTGCTGTACATCATCATTAAACTCGCCACCACAAAAATACCGTTACTGGGGTAAGTCATGAGGTCGTTAGCTGATTTCGAATTTAATAAAGCGCCATTGTGTGATGGGATGATCCTGGCATCGGAATCGATCCGTCTGGATTTTCCTTCGCAAACTGTCTACGACGAGCTGGAACGTCTGGTCAGCCAGGCGCAAGAAGAAATTAGCCAGCTTTTGTCTCAGGATGAGCAACTGGAAAAATTGCTGGCACTTTTCTACGGCGAGTGGGGTTTTACTGACACCCGCGGCGTTTACCGTTTGTCCGACGCATTATGGCTTGACCAGGTACTGAAGAACCGCCAGGGCAGCGCGGTGTCTCTGGGGGCGATCTTATTGTGGATCGCCAACCGGTTGTCATTGCCGCTGGTACCGGTGATTTTCCCGACGCAGCTTATTTTGCGTATTGAGTCGCTGGAAGGCGAAATGTGGCTCATCAACCCGTTCAATGGTGAAACGTTGAATGAGCATACGCTGGAAGTATGGCTGAAGGGGAATATCAGTCCGGTCGCAGAGTTATTTAACGAAGACCTGGATGAAGCGGATAACGCAGAAGTCATTCGCAAGCTGCTGGACACGTTGAAATCTTCTCTAATGGAAGAACAACAGATGGAACTGGCGCTGCGTGCGAGTGAAGCGTTACTGCAATTTAACCCGGAAGATCCGTACGAAATACGTGACCGGGGCTTAATTTATGCGCAACTGGAATGTGAACATGTCGCGCTGACCGATTTAAGCTATTTCGTTGAGCAGTGTCCGGAAGACCCGATCAGCGAAATGATTCGTGCGCAGATTAATAACATCTCGCACAAGCAAATTGTCCTGCATTAATTTATCGACATTCTTACTCATCATTAAGGCGATCCTATGAAACAAAAAGTGGTTAGCATTGGCGACATCAAGGTAGCAAACGATCTGCCGTTCGTGCTGTTTGGTGGTATGAACGTGCTGGAATCGCGCGATCTGGCGATGCGCATTTGTGAGCACTACGTGACCGTTACCCAGAAACTGGGTATCCCTTACGTGTTCAAGGCCTCTTTTGATAAAGCCAACCGCTCCTCTATCCACTCCTACCGTGGACCGGGCCTGGAAGAAGGGATGAAAATCTTCCAGGAACTGAAGCAGACCTTTGGCGTGAAAGTGATCACCGACGTTCATGAAGCCAGCCAGGCGCAGCCTGTTGCTGACGTTGTGGATGTGATTCAGTTACCGGCGTTCCTCGCGCGTCAGACCGATTTGGTGGAAGCGATGGCGAAAACCGGCGCAGTCATCAACGTGAAGAAACCGCAGTTCGTGAGCCCGGGTCAGATGGGTAACATCGTGGATAAATTCCATGAAGGCGGTAACGATAAGGTGATCCTGTGTGACCGTGGGGCAAACTTTGGTTATGACAACCTGGTCGTTGATATGCTGGGCTTCAGCGTGATGAAGAAAGTCTCCGGTAACAGCCCGGTCATTTTCGATGTGACCCACGCGTTGCAGTGCCGCGATCCCTTCGGTGCAGCCTCTGGCGGCCGTCGCGGTCAGGTGACTGAGCTGGCGCGTGCGGGTATGGCGGTCGGTCTGGCCGGTCTGTTCATCGAAGCGCACCCGGATCCGGCCAACGCGAAATGCGACGGTCCGTCCGCGCTGCCGCTGGCGAAGCTGGAACAGTTCCTTGTGCAGATGAAAGCGGTTGACGATCTGGTGAAAAGCTTTGACGAGCTGGATACCGAGAACTAAGTCTCGCAGAAACAGAAAACCCCGCCGCAGCGGGGTTTTTTTTGCCTGCAAGGTCAGGCAAATATCGTCATCAGATAGGCGATAAACAGTGCCAGATGCGCCGCACCGTTCAGCACGTTGGTGCGTCCCGTTGAGAACGAGATATGGCACAGCACCAGCGACGCCACCATCACCACCATTTCCGGCGCGCCTAAGCCGAACACCAGGTCATTCCCCGTTGCCCATGCTATCAGCGTCACCACCGGTACCGTCAGGGAGATGGTTGCCAGCACCGAACCAAAGAACAGGTTCATTGCTCTCTGTACCTGATTATTCAACACGGCTTTCAGCGCCCCAAGCCCTTCCGGGGAGAGGATCAGCAGTGCGACAAGGAAGCCGGTAAAGGCGACCGGGGCGTTCAGCTCAGTCAGCAGCGTTTCCAGCGGGTTCGCGTTCATCTTGGTAACGGCAATCACCGCAATCAGATGAATCACCAGCCAGACGGCATGCCACAAATTGCTGTGCGCTGAGGGCTTACCGTGATGCGGGTCGTCGTCGTCGCTGTCATCTTCATGCTCGTAGACAAACAGGCTCTGGTGCGTTTTGGTCTGAATGAGCAGGAACACGCCGTACATCGCGGCAGAAATTAAAGCGACCAACAGCGCCTGGCCGGTGGTGAAATTCGCACCCGGCAGCGCCATTGGAAATACCAGCACGATAATCGCCAGCGGAAACAGGGCAATAAGATACTGCTTAATCCCGAACAGGTTCATATACTGCGTTGCGAATTTACGCCCGCCCAGTAACAGTGAAAAACCCACCAGACCACCGGTCACAATCAAGATGATGGAATAAAGCGTGTCGCGCATCAGCGTGGGAGCCGCATCGCCGGTCGCCATCAGGGCTGAGATCAAGCTAACTTCGAGAATGACCACTGACAGACTCAGAATGAGTGAGCCATAGGGTTCGCCGAGGCGGTGGGCCAGTACGTCGGCGTGACGAACAACGCTAAAGGCGCTGCTTAAAATACCAATCAGGGCAAGAAGGTTAATTCCGATCACCGCTGGTAGTGAATGGCTGCTTCCCCAAAGGAACAGCACTACCAGCGCCACAACCGGGAAAATAAGCGATGTCTCCTTATGGCGGGTTTTCACCGCCTCATGTGCATGTGTCATGAATGCTCTCCATCTCTGCAGGTCGATTTTAGTTATAAATGTAATAAAGCGTGTAAAAAATAACAGAAAACGCAGGCTTTCTGGTGATATTTTACGAAATTTTACGGCATTCCCGCATTTCACCTTTAAAACCACAGAAAGAGAAACTCTTGCTTTTTGAATGTTTAAATAACAATGCCTTATGATGGGCCAGGGTGAATAAACCTCTTTGTAGTGGCAGAGGCGTCCAGGGTTGACCACACTTAAGGTTTAGCCAAAAAGCGGAGTCAATGATGCCTTATCAAGCGAAAAAAGATCTACCAGACAGTGTACAGCACGTCTTACCCGCCCATGCCCAGGCGATCTACAAGGAGGCGTTCAATAGCGCCTGGGAACAGTACAAGGACAAAGCTGACCGCCGCGATGATGCCAGTCGGGAAGAGACCGCGCATAAAGTCGCGTGGGCGGCAGTGAAAAAAGAGTATGCCAAAGGTGAAGATGATAAGTGGCATAAGAAAACCTAACCACTTAACTTATAAGGTTTAACGCTACAGCCCCCGTGAACGCATGGGCGAATCGTGCTACCCGCAACCGTTGCAGCCTTGCAAGCGGCCCGTGAATTGCATATTGTCGTGATATTGGTTTCAAAATGAGCAGTTAAAATGCCCGGAAGGCGTCAAAAAGTTGTCGCAGGGAAGTATGCAGTGGCGGAGGTGTAAGGTGTTAACGCGTGATTTCTTGATGAATGCCGATTGTAAGACGGCATTTGGTGCTATTGAAGAATCACTCTTATGGTCAGCAGAACAACGTGCGGCGTCCCTTGCGGCGACGCTGGCTTGTCGACCAGATGATGGACCGGTGTGGATCTTCGGTTATGGATCGTTGATGTGGAACCCGGCGCTAGAATTTGATGAGTCATGCACCGGTACGCTGGTGGGATGGCATCGGGCATTTTGCCTGCGTCTTACGGCAGGGCGCGGAACCGCGTGCCAGCCGGGGCGAATGCTTGCACTGAAAGAGGGCGGGCGCACCACTGGCGTGGCCTATCGTCTCCCGGATGCTTCGCTTGAGCAGGAGTTAACCCTGCTGTGGAAGCGAGAAATGATCACCGGTTGCTATCTGCCAACCTGGTGCCAACTGGCGCTGGACGACGGGCGAACGGTGAATGCGCTGGTGTTCATTATGGACCCGCGCCATCCGCTGTATGAGTCGGACACGCGTGCGCAAATTATCGCCCCGCTGATTGCCGCCGCCAGTGGGCCGCTTGGCACCAACGCGCAGTACCTGTTTTCGCTCGAACAGGAGTTGCAGAAACTGGGAATGCAGGATGAATGTCTTAACGACCTGGTGACTAACGTTCGGGGGTTGTTAGGTGAATCTCTGCCGGAAGGTGTTCTACGCCCGGGTTTCGCGTGAGGCTTATATAAACCCGGTAGGCACAGGCGCTACCGGGCAATTCGCGTATCAGGCGGCGATATAACTGATGGAATGTTCAAGCGACTGGCTATGGCTGTCGATCAATACATTCCAGACGCCGGTATACGGTACGGTCAACCACGCGTTATCACGATTTTGCACGCTTAATATGTCGGTTTGCGCGTCTTTAACGTGATTCTTCTCGCTCATCAGATGAATGTGGCAACACTCAGAACAGCGTACGACCACAGTATCCCCACCAAATAACTTCAAACTTGCCTTTACTAATGCCATTTCTCACCCCGTATTGAAAACAACGTACTTCCCTTAGGAAGTGCTGCGTGATGTTGTTCACATTTTACCCATGAGGCATAACACCAAAGAGTTAGGCTTCGGATGCTGATTTTGATCAAAAAATGGCATAACGATTAAACAATAGTGACAAAATGCCTGAGAAAAGCGTGATCGGGCGCACTTACTTTTGGTAAAGATACGCCCCAATAAGATTAAATTCGGAAATTACCGGCTGTTTCAGCAAGCTCACCTGAAAAGAGTGATTAGAACGTCAGAACTTTGTCGGCGGCCAGCGTCCACTGCGCCAGTTCTACCAGCGTGCCGACTTCCACGCCGTCAATCAGCGGCAGCGCCGTGATCCCGCGTCCGTCCGTGCAGGTCTTGCACAGTTTGACCGGGACATTCTGGGCGGTGAGAATCTCCAGCATCTGCTGAATGTTATAGCCTTCTGCGGGCTTCTGACCGCGTAAACCCGCCGTGACGGCATCCGACATCAGAAACAGTCGCAGGTCGAGATCGCCCGCCTGTTCACGTAACGCGATCGCCAGTCTCAGGCTGTTGAATAACGATTCGCTACCGTATGCCGCACCGTTGGCAATGATCACTATCTTTTGCATGTTGACTCCTGTAAGCAGGGAGGTTTGATTTGTCAGCCCGTTATGTTACCGCGCAAGCGGAGTGTTACCAATGAAAGTCTGACGAAAAGGAATACCAGGCAAGAGTAAGGATATTCCTGAAAGTGTGAGAAAGTCTGCAAAACATCCCTGAGTCAGGTAAGCTTTTAACGAGTTAAGTTAACTGAACTGTGTAAGAAGCCATCGTCGATTTGAGCCGTTTTGTATCGCATCCCGTCCCTCTCTGGTTACTCTTGCTGCTGGCAGGCGGTACGGCCAGTGCACAATCCTCCTTTATGCAACAGGCCGAAAATCCCTTTGACAATAATCAGGACGGGCTGCCCGATCTGGGGATGGCGCCCGACTCGCATGAAGGCGAAAAACATTTCGCCGAGATGGCGAAAGCCTTTGGCGAGGCGAGCATGATCGACAACGGTCTTGACACCGGTGAGCAGGCAAAACAGTTTGCCTTTGGCCAGGTGCGCGACGCGGTGAGTGAGCAGGTGAATCAACACCTGGAATCCTGGCTGTCGCCGTGGGGCAGGGCCAGCGTCAACGTACAGGTCGATAACGAAGGCAATTTCAACGGCAGTCGCGGAAGCTGGCTCGTTCCCTGGCAGGATAACTCGCGCTACCTCACCTGGAGTCAACTGGGGCTTACCCAGCAGGATGACGGACTGGTGAGTAATGTGGGTATCGGCCAGCGCTGGGCGCGCGACGGTTGGCTGCTCGGCTATAACACCTTCTACGATAATCTGCTGGATGAAAACCTTCAGCGCGGCGGACTGGGTGCCGAAGCGTGGGGGGAATACCTGCGACTTTCGGCCAATTATTACCAGCCGTTTGCCTCATGGCGCGCCCATACGCCGACGCTGGAGCAACGAATGGCGCGCGGTTACGACGTCACGGCTGAAATGCGAATGCCATTCTACGAATTTCTCAACACCCGCGTCAGCGTGGAGCAATATTTTGGCGACAGCGTGGATCTGTTCGATTCAGGAACGGGCTATCACAACCCGGTAGCGGTGAAGTTGGGGCTGAACTACACTCCGGTTCCGCTGGTGACCGTAACCGCTCAGCACAAGCAGGGAGAGAGCGGTCTCAGCCAGAACAACCTCGGACTGAACCTGAATTACCGCTTCGGCGTGCCGTTGAAAAAACAGTTGGCGGCAAGCGAAGTGGCGGAAAGTCAGTCGCTGCGCGGAAGCCGCTATGACAATCCGCAGCGCAACAACCTGCCGACGATGGAGTATCGTCAGCGTAAAACCCTGAGCGTATTTCTGGCGACCCCGCCGTGGGATCTGCATGCGGGCGAAACGGTACCGCTAAAATTACAGGTACGCAGTCTGCATGGCATTCGCCATATCACCTGGCAGGGGGATATGCAGGCGCTGAGTCTGACGGCGGGCGCAAACGCAGAAAGTGCTGAGGGCTGGACGGTCATTATGCCGGCCTGGGACAGCAGTGAAGGCGCGAGTAACCGCTGGCGACTGTCGGTGGTGGTGGAAGATGAGAAGGGGCAGCGTGTCTCTTCCAATGAGATCACGCTCGCGCTAACTGAACCGTTTATGACAATGCCAGAGGACGATCCGCGCTGGAGGTTGCTCCCGGAGGAGTAATCAGAAGATGCGTTCCTGATGCACCCACACTGCCGCTTCGACGCGTGATTTGAGCTTCATTTTCTTCAGCATATGCTTCACGTGGACTTTCACCGTGCTTTCGGTGATATCCAGACGGCGGGCAATCATTTTGTTTGGCAGGCCCTGGGCGATAAGCTTCAGAATGTCGCGCTCACGTGGGGTCAGTTGCGTGACGTCGCGATCGGAGGTGGCTCGGTTGGCGCGCAGGCTGGCAGCCAGCACCGGCGTTAACGCTTCGCTTAATACCATCTCTCCGGCAGCGGCCTGCTGTAACGACTTAAGCAAGTCTTCCGGTTCCATGTCTTTCAACAGATAACCGTCAGCGCCGCGCTTGAGCGCCGTCACGACATCCTCTTCATGATTCGACACGCTGAACACCACAATTCGACCGGACAGCGCCTTCTCACGCAGTTTGTCGAGGGTTTCCAGCCCGTTCATCCCCGGCATGTTCAGGTCGAGCAGGATCAGATCCGGGTCAAGCGATTCGGCCAGTTCGATACCCTGCTCGCCGTTACTGGCTTCACCGACCACAGTAATATCGGGTGCCATGCTGACAAGCTGTTTGACGCCGGTCCGCAGCATCGGATGATCGTCGATGAGCAGGATAGTTGCCGGTTCCTGATTATTCATGGGTATCTCCTTGAACTTCTGTGAAGTATTTTTCGGGAATAAAGGTGACAGCGACTTCAGTACCGCCCGTCTCGCGACGGCGTACCTGGCAATCTCCGCGCAGGCTCTGCGCCCGGTCGCGCATGATGATCATGCCATAGTGGTTACTGCGTTCGGCGTTCTCAGGAACGCCGCAGCCGTTGTCTTGTACAGTCAATTTAACCTGCTTGCCCTTTAGCGCTACGGTGACTATCACTTCATCAGCGTGAGAGTGCTTAAGCGCATTGCTTAAGGCTTCGCGGGCAATTTGCAGTAGATGAATCGCCTGATGCGAAGGCACCAGACGCGGTGGTAGCTGATAATCCAGTTTCACCGTAAAGCCAAAACGGGCGCTGTATTCCTGACAACTGGCTTCCAGCGCCGGGCGCAGACCGGGCTCGGCCAACTGTAAGCGGAACGTGGTCAACAGTTCGCGCAGTTGCGCCCATGAAGCGTTCAGTTCGTTGCGGATCTGGCTCAGCAGGTCGCGGCTGCTGTCCGGCAACGTCTCTCCCTGCATTTGCAGGCAACTGACCTGCATCTTCATACAGGACAGTGATTGTGCAATAGAATCATGCAGTTCGCGCGCAATGGTTGCACGCTCTTCCATGACAATCAACTGCTGCTGGCGTTCCTGATTGCGATCCAGCGCCAGCGTTGCGGTGAGTTGTTCCACGACGGTGTCCACCAGTTGTTGCTGATCGTGACTCAGGTGACGCCCCTGCGGCAGGGTCGCCAGTAAAATGCCGTATTGGGTGTGGGTGTCCGTTAAGCGCCATTTCAGCGTCATTCCCCCTTCAATTTGCGGCAGCGCGTCGCGCGGGCAGAGATGGCACCCCTTATCATCACAGCTGATATCGGACTGGCAGGTAAATTCCTGATGGTTATCTTCGTCTTCCTGGTCATACACCCGCAGTTCGATGTCATGCATTTGGGTCAGGTTTTGCAGACCGTTCAGCACCGGGGAGAGCCGTTCGCAAAGCGGTACCGGTGAATGCAGACGACGGTTCGCCTGCCAGAGAAAAGAGAGGATCTGGTTTTTCTGCTCCAGCCCGGCGGTTTTTTCCCTGACGCGCTGCTCGAGCACCGAATAGCTTTCCGCCAGTTCGTCTGACATGTTATTAAGCGCATCGCCGAGCATCGCCATCTCATTGCGCCCGCCGATCTGCGCGCGCTGAGTGAAGTCACGCTGGCTGACGGCACGGGCCATCGACAGCAGTTGTTTCCACGGCTGAAGCAGACGCGCCCGCAACCAGATAATGGTAAAGACCAGCAGCAGCGCCATGAAAATCGCCATCACCCGGTGCACCATGACCACGCGCTCGATGCGCATTTCGGTGATGTGATCAAACGCGGAGACGAGCCTGTCAAGACCGGTGACGAACTGGCTGACGTCGGCGGCGACGGCCTCTCTGCTGCTGGCCTGTTGCAGGCCAGGAGAGAGTTCGCGATGCCAGTAATCCTGGAGTGCGCGCAGTTGCGCCTGCTGGCCGTCGCGTTCTGCCGCACGGGTGAGTTCCGGGCTGAACGCCGTCTGTTCCATCTCATTAAGCAGTTTCTGGTCGTCAGCGTTCAACGGCACCGCCGCGAGCAGGCGATAGCTTTGCATCCGCAGTGAGCCCGCTTTATTGATGGCGTGCGCGCTGCCCTGCACGCCCTGGACCAGCCAGCCAGAGACAGCCATACCCGCCACGCCAATGGCGGTAGAGAGCATCACAATGAGCGCCACCTGGTTAACCAGCGTGAGCGGAGAGAGACAACGTTTTAGCATAAAACCTTCTTCCTTCAGGCCTCCGGACAGCGAATGAGGAAACCTTAATGAATGACGAGACTGCCGGTCAGAATTGGGCAGTGGCGTTATTCTCGACCATCCCCTGGAGTATACCCATACCTAAAACGAGTTACCTCTTAATTGCCGCGATCGGAGAGGATTTGAGGAAGGGGGTACCCGCGGCGGGCAGCACTGTGAAAAACCACGTATTTCTTGTCGAATTATTCTACTCACTTAGGGTGATCATGATTTTTTTGCTGTGATATCGACAACTTTTCCTTTGATTTATATCAACTTACCTTGCGCTGTAAACCCTAATGTTGCAGGCATCGAATCGAGTATCAGAGGTGTCTATGAGTCACTCATCCGCCCCGGAAAGGGCATCTGGAGCTGTAATCACAGAATGGCGGCCGGAAGACCCGGCGTTCTGGGCGCAGCGAGGTCAACGTATCGCCAGTCGCAACCTGTGGATTTCCGTCCCTTGTCTGCTGCTGGCGTTTTGCGTCTGGATGTTGTTCAGCGCTGTTGCGGTGAATCTGCCGAAAGTCGGCTTCAACTTTACGACTGACCAACTGTTTATGCTGACGGCATTACCGTCGGTCTCCGGCGCGTTGTTACGTGTGCCTTACTCTTTCATGGTACCGGTCTTTGGCGGCCGTCGCTGGACCGCGTTCAGTACCGGGATCCTGATTATTCCGTGCGTCTGGTTAGGGTTTGCGGTGCAGGATACTTCCACACCGTTCAGCACCTTCATTCTGATCTCTTTGCTTTGCGGTTTTGCCGGCGCGAACTTTGCCTCCAGTATGGCGAACATCAGCTTCTTCTTTCCGAAACAGAAGCAGGGCGGTGCGCTGGGGCTGAACGGCGGTTTGGGGAATATGGGCGTCAGCGTCATGCAACTGGTTGCGCCGCTGGTGGTCTCTCTGTCGATATTCGCCATCTTTGGCAGCCACGGGGTTGAACAACCGGACGGTTCGCAGCTGTATCTGGCGAATGCCGCGTGGGTCTGGGTACCGTTTCTCGCTCTCTTTACGCTGGCGGCCTGGTTCGGCATGAACGAACTGGCGACGTCGAAGGCGTCACTGAAAGAACAACTGCCGGTCCTCAAACGTGGTCACCTGTGGATCATGAGCCTGCTCTATCTGGCGACTTTCGGCTCGTTCATCGGGTTTTCCGCAGGCTTTGCGATGCTGTCAAAAACGCAATTCCCGGAGATTCAGATCCTGCACTATGCATTTTTTGGTCCCTTTGTCGGCGCGCTGGCGCGTTCGGCGGGCGGGGCTATCTCTGACCGTTTAGGCGGGACGCGCGTCACGCTGGTGAACTTCGTGCTGATGGCCATTTTCAGCGGCCTGCTGTTCCTGACGTTACCGACTAATGGTACCGGCGGCAGTTTCATCGCCTTCTTCGCGGTCTTCCTTGCGTTATTTATGACGGCAGGGCTGGGCAGTGGTTCCACCTTCCAGATGATCTCCGTTATCTTCCGTAAGCTAACGATGGATCGCGTGAAGGCGGAAGGCGGCTCTGAAGAGAAAGCGATGCGCGAAGCGGCGACCGATACGGCGGCAGCGTTAGGCTTTATTTCAGCGATTGGGGCCATTGGCGGCTTCTTTATCCCGAAAGCATTTGGCACCTCGCTGGCCTTAACCGGCTCGCCGGTTGGCGCGATGAAAGTCTTCCTGATCTTCTATATCGCCTGTGTGGTTATCACCTGGTTGGTATACGGGCGGCATTCGAAAAAATAAAAAGAGCAGTCATGTATCCCCCATTTGCGCGGCGTTAGACCGCGCTTTTTTTACATCTTATTTAGTTACAACATACTTTTGATTTGTTGTTCGCACCGTTCTGCCACCCCCTCAGCCGGAGGGTGTCTCCAGGGGGCATACCCCTTAATACCCACTTGTAAAGAATTAAACACTCGACTAATGCGTGATGAATAAAATAATCAATTAAATCAATAAAATAAATGAAATAATCAAATCATCCGAAAGGGGTATGTCCAGATTTACTCCCCGTTTTCATCCCTTTCCGCCTTGATCGTTATCAATTCTCACGTCCTTTCAGAGCGTTACCTTCGCTCTCAATCAAGCAATGTCGATTTATCTGAATGTCGATTTATCAGAGAGCCGTCAGGCTCCACAGGAGAGAACCGATGAGTAAATTCCTGGACCGATTTCGCTACTTCAAGCAGAAGGGTGAAACCTTTGCCGATGGGCACGGCCAGCTTCTCGAAACCAACCGGGACTGGGAGGATGGATATCGCCAGCGTTGGCAGCACGACAAAGTTGTGCGTTCAACCCACGGGGTTAACTGCACCGGCTCATGCAGCTGGAAAATCTACGTTAAAAATGGTCTGGTGACCTGGGAAACCCAGCAAACGGACTACCCACGTACCCGTCCGGACATGCCAAACCACGAGCCTCGCGGCTGTCCGCGCGGCGCCAGCTACTCCTGGTATCTCTACAGTGCTAACCGTCTGAAATATCCGCTGATGCGCAAACGTCTGATGAAGATGTGGCGTGAAGCGAAGAAACTGCACAGCGATCCGGTTGACGCCTGGGCCTCCATCATCGAAGACGCCGATAAAGCAAAAAGCTTCAAACAAGCGCGTGGTCGTGGTGGTTTCGTCCGCTCCTCCTGGCAGGAAGTCAATGAACTGATTGCCGCCTCCAACGTCTATACCGTGAAAACTTACGGCCCTGATCGCGTGGCCGGTTTTTCGCCGATCCCGGCGATGTCAATGGTCTCCTATGCGTCCGGCGCGCGTTACCTCTCCTTGATTGGCGGGACCTGCCTGAGCTTCTACGACTGGTACTGCGACCTGCCTCCGGCCTCACCGCAGACCTGGGGTGAGCAGACTGACGTGCCGGAATCCGCTGACTGGTACAACTCCAGCTACATCATCGCCTGGGGTTCTAACGTTCCCCAGACCCGTACGCCGGATGCCCACTTCTTTACTGAAGTCCGCTATAAAGGCACTAAAACCGTTGCGATAACGCCGGACTACGCTGAAATCGCCAAACTGTGCGACCTCTGGCTGGCCCCGAAACAGGGGACTGATGCGGCGATGGCGCTGGCAATGGGTCACGTCATGCTGCGTGAATTCCATCTCGACAACCCGAGCCAGTACTTTACCGACTACGTGCGTCGCTACACCGACATGCCAATGCTGGTGATGCTGGAAGAGCGTGACGGTTACTATGCTGCGGGTCGTATGCTGCGCGCCGCAGACCTTGTTGACGCGCTGGGCCAGGAAAACAACCCGGAATGGAAAACCGTTGCCATCAACAGCAATGGCGATATGGTCGCGCCGAACGGTTCTATTGGTTTCCGCTGGGGCGAGAAGGGCAAATGGAACCTTGAGCAGCGCGACGGGACGACCGGTGCCGAGACGGAACTGCAATTGAGTCTGCTGGGCAGCCAGGACGAGATCGCCGAGGTGGGCTTCCCGTACTTCGGCGGTGAAGGCACCGAACACGTTAATAAAGTTGAACTGGAAAACGTGCTGTTGCACAAACTGCCGGTTAAACGCCTGCAACTGGCGGACGGCACCACGGCGCTGGTCACCACCGTTTACGATCTGACGATGGCCAACTACGGTCTGGAACGCGGTCTGAACGATGCTAACTGCGCAACCAGCTACGACGATATCAAAGCGTACACCCCGGCGTGGGCAGAGCAAATTACCGGCGTTCCGCGTGCGCAGATCACCCGCATCGCGCGTGAGTTTGCCGACAATGCGGATAAGACGCACGGTCGTTCGATGATCATCGTCGGTGCCGGTCTGAACCACTGGTACCACCTCGATATGAACTATCGCGGGCTTATCAACATGCTGGTGTTCTGTGGCTGTATCGGCCAGAGCGGCGGCGGTTGGGCGCACTATGTCGGCCAGGAAAAACTGCGTCCGCAGACCGGCTGGCAGCCGTTGGCATTTGCCCTTGACTGGCAGCGTCCGGCACGTCACATGAACAGTACGTCGTACTTCTACAACCACTCCAGTCAGTGGCGATATGAGACGGTTACCGCACAGGAGCTGCTGTCGCCGCTGGCAGATAAATCGCGCTACAGCGGACATCTGATTGACTTCAACGTGCGTGCCGAGCGCATGGGCTGGCTGCCGTCGGCACCACAGCTTGGCACCAACCCGCTGACCATCGCACAAGAGGCGAAGAAGGTCGGGATGACGCCGGTGGATTACACCGTCAAGTCGCTGAAAGACGGTTCGATTCGTTTCGCGGCCGAACAGCCGGAAAATGGGAAAAACCATCCACGCAACCTGTTCATCTGGCGCTCCAACCTGTTGGGCTCCTCCGGTAAAGGTCACGAATTCATGCTGAAGTACCTGCTGGGAACCGAGCACGGTATTCAGGGCAAAGACCTGGGCAAGCAGGGCGGCGTGAAGCCGGAAGAAGTGGAATGGCAGGACAACGGCCTCGACGGCAAACTGGATCTGGTGGTAACGCTGGATTTCCGTTTGTCGAGCACCTGTCTGTACTCCGATATCGTGCTGCCAACCGCTACCTGGTATGAGAAAGACGACATGAATACCTCGGATATGCATCCGTTTATTCATCCGCTTTCCGCCGCCGTTGACCCGGCATGGGAATCAAAAAGCGACTGGGAAATCTACAAAGCTATCGCGAAGAAATTCTCAGAAGTGTGCGTGGGGCACCTCGGGAAAGAGACGGATGTCGTCACGCTGCCAATTCAGCATGATTCTGCCGCCGAACTGGCACAGCCGCTGGATGTGAAGGACTGGAAAAAAGGCGAATGTGACCTGATTCCGGGCGTTACCGCGCCGCACATCATGACCGTTGAACGTGATTATCCGGCAACGTATGAGCGTTTTACCTCGATTGGCCCGCTGATGGAGAAAATCGGTAACGGCGGTAAAGGGATCGCCTGGAACACGCAGAGCGAAATGGATCTGCTGCGCAAGCTTAACTACACCAAGGCAGACGGCCCGGCGAAAGGCCAGCCAATGCTCAATACCGCCATTGACGCGGCAGAGATGATCCTGACGCTGGCCCCGGAAACAAACGGTCACGTGGCGGTGAAAGCCTGGGCGGCGCTCAGCGAGTTTACCGGTCGCGACCATACCCATCTGGCGACGAACAAAGAAGAGGAAAAAATCCGCTTCCGCGATATCCAGGCCCAGCCGCGCAAAATCATCTCCAGCCCGACCTGGTCCGGTCTTGAAGATGAACACGTCTCCTACAACGCGGGCTATACCAACGTTCATGAGCTGATCCCGTGGCGCACGCTGACCGGTCGCCAGTCGCTGTATCAGGATCATCAGTGGATGCGTGATTTCGGCGAAAGCCTGCTGGTTTATCGTCCGCCAATTGACACCCGTTCGGTGAAATCGGTGATGGGCGAGAAATCCAACGGTAACCCGGAAAAAGCGCTCAACTTCCTGACGCCGCACCAGAAGTGGGGCATTCACTCCACCTACAGTGACAACCTGCTGATGCTGACGCTGGGGCGCGGTGGCCCGATTGTGTGGATGAGTGAAGTGGATGCCAACGATCTGGAGATCAAAGATAACGACTGGATCGAAGTGTTCAACAGCAACGGTTCGTTAACTGCGCGCGCAGTGGTGAGCCAGCGTGTCCCCGCGGGTATGACCATGATGTATCACGCACAGGAACGTATCGTGAACATTCCTGGCTCAGAAATCACCGAGCAGCGCGGCGGTATTCATAACTCGGTCACCCGTATTACGCCGAAACCAACTCACATGATCGGCGGCTATGCGCAGTTGGCCTACGGCTTTAACTACTACGGCACCGTCGGTTCGAACCGCGATGAGTTCGTGGTGGTACGTAAGATGAAGAACATTAACTGGTTGGATGGCGAAGGCAATGACCAGGTACAGGAGAGCGTAAAATGAAAATTCGTTCACAAGTCGGCATGGTGCTGAATCTCGATAAGTGCATCGGCTGTCACACCTGTTCCGTGACCTGTAAAAACGTCTGGACCAGCCGTGAAGGTGCTGAATACGCGTGGTTCAACAACGTTGAAACCAAGCCTGGCACCGGCTTCCCGACCCACTGGGAAGATCAGGAAAAATACAAGGGCGGCTGGATCCGAAAAATCAACGGCAAAATCCAGCCGCGCATGGGCAACCGTGCGATGCTGCTGGGCAAAATCTTTGCTAACCCGCATCTGCCGGGCATTGATGACTACTACGAGCCGTTTGATTTCGATTATCAGAACCTGCACAACGCAGCCGAAGGTAAGCATCAGCCGATCGCGCGTCCGCGCTCGCTGATTACCGGCCAGCGGATGGCGAAAATCGAAAAAGGGCCGAACTGGGAAGACGATCTGGGCGGTGAGTTTGAGAAGCTGTCGCAAGACAAGAACTTCGAAAACATGCAGAAGGCGATGTACGGCCAGTTTGAAAACACCTTCATGATGTATCTGCCGCGACTGTGCGAACATTGCCTCAACCCGGCGTGTGTGGCGACCTGCCCGAGCGGCGCCATCTATAAGCGTGAAGAAGACGGCATCGTGCTGATCGACCAGGACAAGTGCCGTGGCTGGCGGATGTGCATCACCGGTTGCCCGTACAAAAAAATCTACTTCAACTGGAAGAGCGGTAAGTCTGAGAAGTGCATCTTCTGCTATCCGCGTATCGAAGCCGGTCAGCCGACCGTGTGCTCCGAAACCTGCGTGGGCCGTATCCGTTACCTTGGCGTGCTGCTGTATGACGCGGATGCGATTGAAAATGCAGCAAGCACCGAGCATGAGAAAGATCTCTACCAGCGCCAACTGGATGTGTTCCTCGATCCGAACGATCCGGCGGTCATTGAACAGGCGCTGAAAGACGGTATTCCGCAGAGCGTCATTGACGCGGCGCAGCAGTCGCCAGTTTATAAAATGGCAATGGACTGGAAGCTGGCGCTGCCGCTACATCCGGAATATCGCACGCTGCCGATGGTGTGGTATGTACCGCCTCTGTCACCGATTCAGTCGGCGGCGGATGCGGGCGAACTGGGCAGCAACGGCATTCTGCCTGACGTGGACAGCCTGCGGATCCCGGTTCAGTACCTCGCTAACCTGCTCACCGCAGGTGATATCCAGCCGGTATTGCTGGCGCTGAAACGTATGCTGGCGATGCGCCACTACAAACGTGCGGAAACGGTTGACGGCAAAGTGGACACCCGCGCGCTGGAAGAGGTGGGCTTAAGCGAAGCACAGGCGCAGGAAATGTACCGTTACCTGGCGATTGCCAACTACGAAGATCGCTTCGTGGTACCGAGTAGCCACCGTGAACTGGCGCGTGATGCATTCCCGGAGAAAAGCGGTTGTGGCTTTACCTTCGGCGACGGTTGCCACGGTTCTGATACTAAGTTCAACCTGTTTAACAGCCGCCGCATTGATGCCATCGATGTGACCAGCAAAACGGAGCCGCACCAATGATTGAACTCGTCATTGTTTCGCGTCTGCTTGAGTACCCTGATGCTGCCCTGTGGCAGCATCAGCAGGAACTGTACGATGCACTCGCGTCATCTGAAAATCTCAATAAAGAGGATGCGCATACGCTCAGCGTTTTCCTGCGCGACTTAACCGCGCAGGAGATGCTGGATGCGCAGGCCAATTACAGCGAACTGTTCGACCGCGGTCGGGCAACCTCGCTGTTGCTGTTCGAACACGTCCACGGTGAGTCTCGCGACCGCGGTCAGGCGATGGTTGACCTGATGGCACAGTACGAGCAGCACGGTTTGCAGCTCGACAGCCGTGAGCTGCCGGACCATCTGCCGCTGTATCTGGAGTATCTGGCACAGTTGCCCAAGCGCGAGGCGCTGGGCGGGTTGCAGGACATTGCCCCGATTCTGGCGCTGCTGGGTGCGCGTCTGCAACAGCGTGAAAGCCGCTATGCGGTATTGTTCGATCTGCTGCTGAAACTGGCGAATGCGACTGTCGACAGCGACAAAGTCGCGGAGAAAATTGCGGATGAAGTTCGCGATGATACGCCGCAGGCGCTTGATGCGGTCTGGGAAGAAGAGCAGGTGAAATTCTTTGCCGATCAGGGCTGCGGCGAGTCTGAAATTTCCGCTCATCAGCGTCGTTTTGCCGGAGCCGTTGCGCCGCAATATCTGAATATCACCACCGGAGGACAGCAATAATGCACTTCCTGAATATGTTCTTCTTTGACATCTACCCGTACATTGCCGGGTCCGTGTTTCTGATGGGTAGCTGGTTGCGTTACGACTATGGTCAGTACACCTGGCGTGCCGGGTCCAGTCAGATGCTGGATCGCAAGGGGATGAACATGGCATCGAACCTGTTCCATTTTGGGATATTGGGGATCTTTGCCGGCCACTTCCTCGGCATGCTGACGCCGCACTGGATGTATGAAGCCTGGCTGCCTATTGAAGTGAAACAGAAGATGGCGATGATTGGCGGCGGTGCGGCGGGCCTGATGTGCCTTGTCGGCGGTGTACTGTTGCTTAAGCGTCGTCTGTTCAGCCCACGCGTGCGGGCAACCACCACCGGAGCCGATATCCTGATCCTTTCGCTGCTGGTGATCCAGTGCGCGTTGGGACTGTTGACTATTCCGTTCTCCGCCCAGCATATGGACGGTAGCGAAATGATGAAACTGGTGGGCTGGGCACAGTCTGTGGTGACCTTCCACGGTGGCGCGTCTGCGCATCTGGAGGGTGTGGCATTTATCTTCCGTCTGCATCTGGTGCTGGGGATGACGCTGTTCCTGCTGTTCCCGTTCTCCCGGCTGGTACACATCTGGAGCGCGCCGGTCGAGTACCTGACGCGCAAATACCAGATTGTTCGCGCCCGTCACTGATACGGTTTTTGTGTTGCTAAACCCTGCTCCGGCAGGGTTTTTTTATGGGGGCGTGCGACCTGAATTGTCGGATGGCGCTACGCTTATCCGACCTACATGATGGCGAACTGGTAGGCCCGGTAAACGAAGTGCCACCGGGCAAAGGTTACCTGCTGAAACGCTTTCTCGCTTTGCTCGAATCGAACCTTAATCGACACTTCTCATCCTTCCCGCATGGGCAGAATATAGGGCATTAGAGTTTGGATTTAAACGGGGACAATAGGGAAGTGATGGTGGCGGGGGAAGGATTATTCGTCGCTTCGCTCCTCACCCTTCGGGCCGTTACCTACGGTAACGTTCTCTCGCTTTCGCTCGAGTCGAACCTTAATCGAAGGCTCTCACCCTTCCCGGTAAGTGCAAACTTCTGCATAACTTATCGGGGTTGCTACATTGCCGTAGCAAATAATGGTGGCGGGGGAAGGATTCGAACCTTCGAAGTCGATGACGGCAGATTTACAGTCTGCTCCCTTTGGCCGCTCGGGAACCCCGCCAGGGGTGTGATGCTTTGATATCTCGAAAGAGATGGTGGTGGGGGAAGGATTCGAACCTTCGAAGTCGATGACGGCAGATTTACAGTCTGCTCCCTTTGGCCGCTCGGGAACCCCACCACAGGGTTTGGTGTTTCATAGCATGAAGGATTATCGTTACCTGCGGTAACGCTCTCTCGCTATGCTCGAGTCGAACGTCGAAGTCGATGACGGCAGATTTACAGTCAGCTACCTTATGATCGCTCGGGAACCCCACCACGGGGTAATGCGCTTTACTGGCCTGCTTCCATTTCGGGAAGCGGGGCGCATCATATCAAATGATGCGCCCCTGTAAAGCATTCCGGTGAGAAAAATAAACTGGTTGCCTGATTTTTACCCGCAAAGGTGTAAAGCTAACCAATTCATTTCTCAGTCGATTAAAGAATAATCGTCCGATTGCCGTAGACAAATACGCGCTGGGCAAGCACCTGATACAACGCGCGGCTCAGCACGTTCTTTTCGACGTCGCGCCCGGCTCGCATCATATCTTCCGCCGTGTAGGTGTGATCCACATGAATAACGTCCTGCATGATGATCGGACCTTCGTCCAGATTGTCATTCACATAGTGCGCCGTCGCGCCGATGATTTTCACTCCGCGCTCGTAAGCCTGGTGGTAAGGCCGTGCGCCAATGAACGCCGGCAGGAATGAGTGGTGAATATTGATAATTTTGTTCGGGAAGCGGGCCACAAATTCCGGCGTCAGCACGCGCATATATTTCGCCAGCACCACGTAATCCGGTTGGTGTGCGTCAATCGCGTCCGCCATCTTCTGGTCGTGCTCTTCGCGGGTTAAACCTTCATGACTGACCAGTTCGAAGGGAATTTCAAAACGCTCAACCAGCGAACGCAGCGTTTCGTGATTGCCAATCACCGCGGCGATATCCACATCCAGCCCGCCATAGTTGGCTTTCATTAACAGGTCACCCAGACAATGCGCTTCTTTGGTGACCAGAATCACCACGCGACGACGTCCGGCGGGATTCAACTCACGAATGGAGCCTTCCGGCAAGGCGCTGTCCAGATCGGCCAGCAGCGTGGAGTCGTTAAAAATCCCTTCCAGCTCGGTACGCATGAAAAAGCGCCCGGTTCGGTGGTCTACAAACTCATTGTTCTGCACAATATTCAGTTCATGTTTGTAGCAAATATTCGTAATCCGCGCGATAAGCCCTTTCTGGTCAGGGCAGATGGTACGAAGCACTTTTCGTTGTAAAGAATGCATTGCAGCGGTAATCCTGTTGATGATGTTTGCTAAGTGAATACTGTCGGGCGGTTGACTAGCCGCAGCATTTTTTAAATTTTTTACCTGAACCACAAGGGCAGGGGTCGTTACGTCCCAATTGCGGGCGTGTACCATCGATATAGTACCACTGACCGTTTTCTTTTAAAAAACGAGAACGTTCAATGATCGCCCCCGGTTTATCGTGTTCGCGAAAACGGGCGACAAAACTGACGTAGCCGGTGTTGTCGGCCTCAGAGACGGTGTGCTCGAAAACGGTTAGCCCCAACCATTCGGTCGTGGCAAATCCGGCACCGATCTCATCCCGAAAACGGGCCGCGTGACAGGTCGGATGCCAGGTCCTGATTAAATAATCTGCGTCTTTCATCACAAAAGCGCAGTAGCGCGAACGCATGAGGTGCGATGGATCGGGTGCGACTTGCTCACCAGACAGATATCGGTGGCAACATAGGCTATACTCGACTGCGCTACCACAGGGACAACGTTGAGACACAAAAAACTCCCTGATAAAAAAACGGCGTATAAAAAAAGCCTGGGTAGCACTATGTTAACTGAGCGTTGGAGATGTTGCTACGCCCGTAAGCCAGGGGAAGTCTGTCGGTCAAATGAGAAAAATGAAAATAGGTCTGGCGCTAGGCTCAGGTGCTGCGCGAGGCTGGTCGCATATTGGTGTCATCAAAGCCCTCAAACACATGGGCATTGATATTGATATCGTTGCAGGGTGTTCCATCGGTTCGTTGGTCGGTGCCGCCTATGCCTGCAATAAATTGCCCGCGCTTGAAGAGTGGGTTTGCTCGTTCAGCTATTGGGATGTCCTGCGTCTGATGGACCTGTCATGGCGAAGGGGCGGACTGCTGCGCGGCGAGCGCGTCTTCAATCAATACCGCAACGTCATGCCTGTGGCCGAAATTGAGCAGTGCAGTCGTCGTTTCGCAACGGTGGCGACCAATCTCAGTACGGGACGCGAATTATGGTTTACTGAAGGCGATCTCCATCTCGCCGTTCGCGCCTCCTGCAGTATTCCTGGCCTGATGTCTCCCGTCGCCCACAATGGCTACTGGCTGGTGGACGGCGGTGTCGTTAACCCGGTTCCCATCTCATTGACCCGCGCACTGGGCGCGGATATCGTGATTGCCGTCGATCTGCAACACGACGCGCATCTGATGCAGCAGGATTTGCTGTCGTTGAACGTCAGCGATGACAGTCCGGAGGGTGATGACGAAGGACTCTCCTGGCACGCACGCCTGAAAGAGCGGCTGGGTAATATCACCGCACGCCGCGTGGTGACCGCGCCAACCGCGATGGAAATCATGACCACCTCGATTCAGGTGCTGGAAAATCGCCTGAAGCGTAACCGCATGGCGGGCGATCCGCCGGACATATTAATTCAACCTTTCTGTCCACAAATCTCCACCCTGGATTTTCATCGTGCCAGCGCTGCCATAGAAGCAGGGCGGTTAGCGGTAGAGAAAAAGATGGACGAACTTTTGCCTCTGGTGCGTGCCGGCGTTTGACGCACCATTATTAACTACACTTAAGCATATTCTGACAGGCGTGTGTGGCAATAGCATGCCACTATTGAGTAGAGCCAGTCAGGGGAGAGAACATGACGCAGCCATTGGTCGGAAAACAGATTTTAATCGTTGAGGACGAGCCGGTTTTCCGCTCGCTTCTGGATTCCTGGTTTTCCTCTTTGGGAGCGACAACGGCACTGGCGGGCGATGGCTTAGAGGCTCTGGACCGTTTAACCGATTTCACGCCCGATCTCATGATTTGCGATCTCGCCATGCCAAGGATGAACGGCCTCAGCCTGGTGGAGCATTTGCGTAACCGCGGTGACCAGACGCCGATTTTGGTGATCTCGGCGACAGAGAATATGGCGGATATTGCCAAAGCCTTACGCCTCGGTGTGGATGACGTTCTGCTGAAACCGGTAAAGGACCTGACCCGGCTGCGGGAAACCGTGTTTGCCTGCCTTTATCCGAACATGTTTAATTCCCGTGTTGAAGAAGAAGAGCGCCTGTTTCGCGACTGGGATGCGATGGTGGACAATCCCGCCGCCGCCGCGAAATTGCTTCAGGAGCTTCAGCCTCCGGTACAGCAGGTTATTTCGCATTGCCGGGTCAATTATCGACAACTGGTTTCGGCGGATAAGCCTGGACTGGTTCTGGATATCGCGCCGCTCTCGGATAACGATCTCGCCTTTTATTGTCTGGACGTTACCCGGGCCGGTGACAACGGTGTGCTGGCGGCGTTACTTCTGCGGGCGTTATTTAATGGCTTGTTGCAGGATCAACTCGCGCATCAGAATCAGCGCCTGCCGGAACTGGGGGCATTATTGAAACAGGTCAACCATCTGCTTCGTCAGGCCAATTTACCCGGACAGTTCCCGCTATTAGTCGGCTATTATCATAGTGAGCTTAAAAATCTGATTCTGGTTTCGGCTGGACTCAATGCGACATTAAATACCGGATCGCATAATGTGCAGATCAGTAACGGCGTTCCGCTGGGAACGTTAGGCAATACCTACCTCAACCAAATTAGTCAACGCTGCGAAGCCTGGCAGTGTCAAATTTGGGGGGCAGGAGGTCGATTGCGCCTTATGTTGTCTGCGGAATGAACAATCGAGAGGGCGGATGCAAATTGCCGTACCTGCCTTTCTCTGCTGGTGCTACTATCAGCGCCAGTCTTATACGTATTTATCTTAATTATACGAACACGCATCCTTTTCGGACCTGAGGCTTGAGTCAGTCCTGATATACTCGATGCGATACAGATTGATGAACACGTTCAATACATGAACAGTCCAGGAGAATTTAAATGGCTGCCATTAACTCGAAAGTCAAAAAAGCCGTTATCCCGGTTGCGGGATTAGGAACCAGGATGTTACCGGCGACGAAAGCGATCCCGAAAGAGATGTTGCCGCTGGTTGATAAGCCATTAATTCAGTATGTCGTTAACGAGTGTATTGCTGCGGGCATCACTGAAATTGTGCTGGTGACTCACTCATCGAAAAATTCGATCGAAAACCACTTCGACACCAGTTTTGAACTGGAAGCGATGCTGGAAAAACGCGTTAAGCGCCAGCTACTCGAAGAAGTGCAATCTATTTGCCCACCGCACGTCACGATAATGCAGGTTCGTCAGGGGCTGGCAAAAGGCCTGGGCCACGCGGTATTGTGCGCCCATCCGGTAGTCGGTAATGAGCCTGTCGCCGTAATTTTGCCTGACGTTATTCTTGATGAGTTTGAGTCCGATTTATCCCAGGATAACCTGGCAGAAATGATTCGTCGTTTTGATGAAACCGGAAATAGCCAGATCATGGTTGAGCCGGTCGCTGATGTGACCGCATACGGTGTTGTTGACTGTAAAGGCGTGCCGCTGGCACCTGGCGAAAGCGTTCCGATGGTGGGCGTCGTTGAGAAACCGAAAGCCGATGTCGCCCCGTCAAACCTGGCGATTGTTGGCCGCTACGTGCTGAGCGCGGACATCTGGCCTCTGCTGGCGAAAACCCCTCCGGGAGCGGGTGACGAAATTCAGTTGACTGACGCTATCGATATGCTGATCGAAAAAGAGACTGTCGAAGCCTATCATATGAAAGGAAAGAGCCACGACTGCGGCAATAAATTAGGTTATATGCAGGCATTTGTGGAATATGGCATTCGACATAATTCACTTGGCAGCGAATTTAAGGCCTGGCTCGAAGAAGAGATGGGTATTAAGAAGTAACCAGACGTTATAATTAACGAACAGAGACGGCGCTGGTATCCAGTGCCGTTTTTTTATACGCACGCTTTATGGGGAATCGGTAGATCGCGGACATAAAAAATCCCGCAGAGCGCGGGATTTTAAGCAGGTAGATTACAGATTATTCCTTAATCAGGAAATCATCCAGTTGTTTACCTTGCTCTTCCATTGCTTTCTTGATCACTGCCGGAGTACGACCCTGACCAGTCCAGGTTTTAGTTTCGCCGTTTTCGTCAACGTAGCTATATTTAGCCGGACGCGCTGCACGTTTAGCTTTGGTGCCGGATTTAACCGCAGCCATGCTATTCAGCAGTTCATTCGGATCAATACCATCAGCAATCAGCATTTCACGATATTGTTGCAGTTTACGAGTACGCTCTTCAACTTCAGCCGCTGCCGCGCTTTCTTCTTCACGACGTTCGTTAACAACAACTTCTAATTTTTCCAGCATTTCTTCCAGCGTTTCAAGGGTACATTCTCTTGCCTGCGCACGAAGAGTACGGATGTTGTTCAGAATTTTAAGTGCTTCGCTCATTGTAGTAATCTCAAACTTATATTGGGGGTGGTTTGTTGAGCTAATAATAGAGCGTTAAATTCAGATGTGCAATAGCCAGGAATGTAAGGAATTCAAAATTGCCCTTTATTTTTTGCCAACAATAAATATCCGAACTTAAATTTTTCTTGAAGGAACGCACAAAAAAGGGCTTATTGGCTGAGCGGTTACTCCTTTTTTCAGTCGAAAACATCCGGATTCAGGTCACATTTTCACACGACGAAATAGACTCTCATCGTAGTGATTTCAACCTTTTGTATTAGTTTTGTTGATGGACACCGTCTATTACTCCGCAATAGTTATGTAGAACAGTAACAATAAGTTCAGGGTTTCCATTAGGGCGGTGTTGATAAGCAGTGTTGATGAATATCGAACGCACAATACGACAAGAATGGGATCCATCGCGCGTTGTTTGCTCAATTGTTAATTCGTATTTTCCGTACATTCACCTCTACAGATTTTTCGCGGGACGTGTGCTGGCGACGGAAGATATAGCCGACAGGTGCAGAACCAGGCACCGATAACGATTCAAATTATGCTACACTGCGCCCGTCTTTATTTCACTTTGGTGAGGGTCTGTGGCCGATGGCACAGCTATATTTCTACTATTCAGCAATGAATGCCGGTAAGTCGACTGCCTTACTGCAATCTTCATACAATTACCAGGAACGCGGGATGCGTACTGTTGTATATACCGCCGAAATAGACGATCGCTATGGCGCGGGGAAAGTGAGTTCGCGTATCGGGCTGTCTTCTCCCGCCAAATTGTTTAACCAGAATTCATCGCTGTATGAAGAGATTGCAACCGATAATGCGCAACAGCCTGTTCATTGTGTGCTGGTGGACGAATGTCAGTTTTTAACCCGACAGCAGGTTTATGAATTATCGGAAGTTGTTGATCAACTGGATATTCCGGTGTTGTGCTACGGATTACGCACGGATTTTCGCGGCGAACTGTTTGTGGGTAGCCAATACCTGTTGGCGTGGTCAGATAAGCTGGTTGAACTCAAAACCATCTGCTTCTGCGGACGTAAAGCAAGTATGGTGCTACGTCTTGATCAGGCGGGCAGACCTTATAATGAAGGCGAACAGGTGGTCATAGGCGGCAACGAGCGGTATGTGTCAGTCTGCCGTAAGCATTATAAGGAAGCGCTGGAGGAGGGGTCTCTGACAGCGATACAGGAACGCCATCGTCACGACTAACCGTCTGCCTTGATGAGCGGTTGGCGAAGTGCTCAGCCGTTCATTGACCCGACAGCAGTAACTGATTTCGGATATAAAAAAGCGGCCTCAACAGAGGCCGCTTTTACGTTGTGAATGCTCAGCGAGGATTAAGCGGATTTCTTCGCTTTTTTCTCTGCTTTCGGCGCGGCAGCAACTTCTTTCGCCGCCGGCGTTCCTTCAGAGTACTCACGACCGTAGAAGGTATCCATCAGGATCTGTTTCAGTTCGGAGATCAGCGGGTAGCGCGGGTTAGCGCCAGTGCACTGGTCATCGAATGCATCTTCAGACAGCTTGTCTACGTGAGCCAGGAAGTCTGCTTCCTGAACGCCCGCTTCGCGGATTGACTTCGGAATACCCAGTTCAGCTTTCAGGCTTTCCAGCCATGCCAGCAGTTTCTCGATCTTCGCTGCAGTACGGTCGCCCGGTGCGCTCAGACCCAGATGGTCTGCGATTTCAGCATAACGACGGCGTGCCTGCGGACGGTCATACTGACTGAAGGCAGTCTGCTTGGTCGGGTTGTCGTTCGCGTTGTAGCGAATAACGTTGCTGATCAGCAGTGCGTTTGCCAGGCCGTGCGGAATGTGGAACTGAGAGCCCAGTTTGTGCGCCATTGAGTGACAAACACCGAGGAAGGCGTTCGCAAACGCGATACCGGCGATGGTGGCTGCACTGTGAACACGTTCACGGGCTACCGGGTTTTTAGACCCTTCGTTATAGGACGCCGGCAGGTTTTCTTTCAGCAGTTTCAGCGCCTGCAGTGCCTGACCGTCGGAGAACTCAGAAGCCAGTACGGAAACGTAAGCTTCCAGGGCGTGAGTCACCGCATCAAGACCACCAAAGGCACACAGTGATTTCGGCATCTCCATCACCAGGTTGGCATCGACAATCGCCATATCCGGGGTCAGGGCATAGTCAGCCAGCGGGTATTTCTGGCCGGTTGCATCGTCGGTCACAACCGCGAACGGCGTGACTTCAGAACCGGTACCGGACGTGGTGGTGACCGCGATCATTTTCGCTTTCACACCCATTTTCGGGAACTTGTAGATACGTTTACGGATATCCATAAAGCGCAGCGCCAGTTCTTCGAAGTGCGTTTCCGGATGTTCGTACATGACCCACATGATTTTCGCGGCGTCCATCGGGGAACCGCCACCCAGCGCGATGATAACGTCTGGTTTGAAGGAGTTTGCCAGTTCAGCGCCTTTACGGACGACAGAAAGCGTTGGGTCAGCTTCCACTTCAAAGAACACTTCGGTTTCAACGCCAGCGGCTTTCAGCACAGAGGTGATCTGGTCTGCATAACCGTTGTTAAACAGGAAGCGGTCAGTCACGATGAGCGCACGTTTGTGGCCATCAGTAATCACTTCATCCAGCGCGATTGGCAGTGAGCCACGGCGGAAGTAGATAGATTTCGGAAGTTTGTGCCACAACATGTTTTCAGCTCGCTTAGCAACGGTTTTCTTGTTGATCAGGTGTTTCGGACCAACGTTTTCAGAGATGGAGTTACCACCCCAGGAACCACAACCCAGAGTCAGGGAAGGTGCGAGTTTGAAGTTATACAGGTCACCGATACCACCCTGAGATGCCGGGGTGTTGATCAGGATACGAGCGGTTTTCATCATCTGACCGAAGTAAGCCACGCGTTCCGGCTGGTTGTCCTGGTCGGTATACAGGCAAGAGGTGTGACCGATACCGCCCATGGCGACCAGTTTCTCTGCCTTAAGCACGGCGTCTTCGAAATCTTTCGCACGGTACATCGCCAGCGTCGGGGACAGTTTTTCGTGAGCGAACGGTTCGCTCTCATCAACCACTTTCACTTCACCGATCAGAATCTTGGTGGTTTCCGGTACAGAGAAACCTGCCAGTTCAGCGATTTTATATGCGGGTTGACCTACGATAGCAGCGTTCAGCGCGCCATTTTTCAGGATAACGTCCTGAACGGCTTTCAGCTCTTTGCCCTGCAGCATGTAGCCGCCGTGGCTGGCGAAACGTTCACGAACGGCGTCGTATACGGAATCAACCACAACAACAGACTGTTCAGAAGCACAGATTACGCCGTTATCGAAGGTTTTAGACATCAGTACGGATGCAACAGCACGTTTGATATCAGCGGTTTCGTCGATAACCACCGGAGTGTTACCTGCGCCCACGCCGATAGCGGGTTTACCGGAGCTGTATGCCGCTTTCACCATGCCCGGACCACCGGTCGCCAGAATCAGGTTGATATCTGGGTGGTGCATCAGTGCATTAGACAGTTCTACGGAAGGTTGATCGATCCAGCCAATCAGGTCTTTCGGTGCGCCAGCCGCGATAGCCGCCTGCAGCACGATATCTGCCGCTTTGTTGGTCGCATCTTTCGCACGTGGGTGCGGAGAGAAGATGATTGCGTTACGAGTTTTCAGGCTGATCAGGGACTTAAAGATCGCCGTAGAGGTTGGGTTAGTGGTAGGTACGATACCGCAGATGATACCGATAGGTTCAGCAATGGTGATGGTCCCGAAGGTGTCGTCTTCAGACAGCACGCCGCAGGTTTTTTCATCTTTGTAAGCGTTATAGATGTACTCAGAAGCAAAGTGGTTTTTAATCACTTTATCTTCGACGATACCCATGCCGGATTCGGCAACGGCCATCTTCGCGAGAGGGATTCGAGCATCTGCAGCGGCCAGAGCGGCGGCGCGGAAGATTTTATCAACTTGTTCTTGAGTGAAACTGGCATATTCACGCTGGGCTTTTTTGACGCGCTCGACGAGTGCGTTAAGTTCAGCGACATTAGTAACAGCCATAATGCTCTCCTGATAATGTTAAACTTTTTTAGTAAATCATCTGCTCGATACGTGAGTATAGACAGCGGGCGTTAGTTTGCATAACGGCCAGAAAATCAATTGGTTACTTAACGTCCAGTTTGCTCTGATTTACTAAAAGAGTTTATGCGTCAGCGGCATCTAACTCTAACGCGTTACTTTCAGGTGGCGTAAGCAAGGTTACTCACTTCTGAGTAGCGATTACGTGATCTGGATCAAGATTTGTCAAAGCTGACACCTTTCAGCAGGCCCTTTTAGCCCTTAACGCTAAGTGTTGTCTAATTGTAGTGGTGAATGGCTGTCAAATTATCATAATTAAAACATATTGGTAACACTCAGGAATGGTAGCAATTTTACGTTTGCCCTGGTGAAATGTGCTGTGAAAAGGCGTATCTTCAGCACGGTTTTCACCCGGTAACTTTAACTCATTTTATACGGCTAACGCTTCGGAGCTAACCGTGATCCAAACGCTGTTCGATTTTCCTGTTTATTTCAAATTTTTCATCGGGTTGTTTGCGTTAGTGAACCCGGTTGGGATTATTCCTGTCTTCATCAGTATGACCAGTTACCAGACCGCGGCGGCGCGCAATAAAACGAACCTGACTGCCAACCTGTCCGTCGCGATCATTCTGTGGACCTCGTTATTCCTCGGTGACGGTATTCTGCAACTGTTCGGCATCTCAATTGACTCGTTCCGCATTGCTGGCGGTATCCTGGTGGTGACCATCGCGATGTCGATGATTAGCGGGAAACTGGGAGAGGATAAACAGAACAAGCAGGAAAAATCGGAAACGGCAATCCGGGAAAGCGTGGGCGTCGTTCCTCTGGCGCTGCCGCTGATGGCGGGTCCAGGGGCGATCAGTTCGACCATCGTGTGGGGAACGCGTTACCACAGCGTGATGTACCTGCTTGGCTTTTTTGTGGCGATTGCGATTTTTGCCCTGTGCTGTTGGGGACTTTTCCGTATGGCACCGTGGTTGGTGCGAGTTCTGGGGCAGACGGGTATTAACGTGATTACCCGAATTATGGGTCTGCTATTAATGGCGCTGGGCATCGAATTTATTGTCACGGGTATTAAGGCCATATTTCCAGGGCTGTTAAGTTAATTCGCTTTCAGATGAAATAACCTACGGAGCTGTTCGTGGCTCCGTTCATCTCTATGTTCTACTTCTCCGTTTCGTCACCTTTCTGACTTTCAGGCCCGTACTTCGGGGAAAACTCATGCCTTTCTGGGTGTAAATCCTCTTGATTTTGCAGCGCTTTTACTCCCGCTTCATACCGCCACTTTGTTATTTTGCTCACATCACAATCCTGGGCTTGCTGAAGGATAATTGAGATGATATTAGTTAATTCAGTGAACTTGCAGATGAATGTGCTAAAAAATAACCAATTGTTAAATTATCGTACATTTTTACGCCTTTTGCTGATATCAACGCTTTCAGTCTGATGAGGTGCTGTTAATTGTATGATTAATAAGTGATTATATTTATTTTGTATGTTTCGGAACGTTCCACCGGAACGGTATTTTTTCTCTAAAAGAGAATTGCTTAACAAATCTGTAAATTGTATTGGCGGTTAATTAATGCTTTTGTTACTTTCCGACAGTTCATATTGCAGCAGATTGCTCGTTGATGAGAATAAATATCAACAAGGCAGTTCAGCCCACTATTCATGCGCCCCTGGCAGGGGAGGCGTATAACGAATCGACGTAAGGTGATCAAACGAATCGCCAGAATAAATAAAGTCGGTGATAGCAGGCAGTAAACGACCTGACAGCTGAAAGTCTCCGGAGCTGCTCAGAGATCCCTGACGGGATTAACAGGCTGGTGATTTAACCAGTAATTATAATGAGGGAGTACAAACACAATGACCAACACGAAAAAAAGTTTAGTGGCGGCAGGAATTTTGACTGCGCTAATCGCCGGAAATGTGGCGACGGCGGCGGTTGTTCCCGCAGGTGTACAACTGGCAGAAAAACAGACGCTGGTGCGAAATAATGGCTCGGAAGTACAGTCCCTCGATCCGCATAAAATTGAAGGGGTGCCGGAATCCAATATCAGCCGCGATCTGTTCGAAGGTTTAATCATCAGTGACGTCGACGGTAAACCGTCCCCGGGCGTGGCTGAGAAATGGGAAAATAAAGACTTTAAAGTCTGGACATTCCATCTGCGCAAAGACGCAAAATGGTCAGATGGCTCGCCGGTGACGGCCCACGATTTTGTATACAGCTGGCAGCGTCTGGCAAATCCGAATACCGCATCTCCTTACGCCAGTTATCTCCAGTATGGTCACATCGTCAATATTGACGACATTGTTGCCGGCAAGAAACCACCAACCGATCTCGGTGTTAAAGCCATCGATGATAATACCTTTGAAGTCACCCTCAGCGAGCCTGTTCCTTATTTCTACAAACTGCTGGTGCACTCATCCGTTTCCCCGGTTCCTAAAGCCGCTGTCGAAAAATACGGTGAGAAGTGGACACAGCCAGCGAATATCATCACCAACGGTGCGTATAAGCTGAAAGACTGGGTCGTCAACGAGCATATCGTGCTCGAGCGCAATCCTAATTATTGGGACAACGCCAAAACGGTCATTAATCAGGTGACCTACCTGCCAATCGCTTCAGAAGTGACGGACGTCAACCGTTACCGCAGCGGTGAAATCGACATGACCTATAACAACATGCCGATTGAACTGTTCCAGAAGCTGAAAAAAGAGATCCCGAACGAAGTTCACGTTGACCCGTATCTGTGCACCTACTATTACGAAATCAATAACCAGAAAGCACCGTTTACGGATGTCCGCGTGCGTACCGCGCTCAAGCTGGCGCTGGACCGCGATATTATCGTTAATAAAGTGAAAAACCAGGGCGACCTGCCGGCATACAGCTTCACGCCTCCGTACACCGACGGCGCAAAACTGACTCAACCAGAGTGGTTTGGCTGGACGCAGGAAAAACGTAACGAAGAAGCGAAAAAATTACTGGCTGAAGCCGGATATACCGCGGAAAAACCGTTGACCTTCAACCTGCTGTATAACACCTCCGATCTGCATAAAAAACTGGCTATTGCCGCCGCGTCCATCTGGAAGAAAAACTTAGGCGTGAATGTGAAGCTGGAAAACCAGGAGTGGAAAACCTTCCTCGATACGCGTCATCAGGGTAACTATGATGTCTCACGTGCGGCCTGGTGTGCGGATTACAACGAACCAACGTCCTTCCTGAATATGGTGTTGTCTGACAGCTCGAACAACACGACGCACTATAAGAGCCCGGCGTTTGACAAGATCCTTGCCGATGCGCTGAAAGCAACGAATGAAGAGCAGCGTACTGAGCTGTACGGTAAAGCCGAGCAGCAGCTTGATAAAGATTCTGCGATTGTGCCGGTGTTCTACTACGTCAACGCCCGTCTGGTTAAACCGTGGGTGGGTGGTTATACCGGTAAAGACCCGATGGATAATATCCACGTAAAAGAC
This sequence comes from Citrobacter sp. Ct235, assembly GCF_030332305.1. NCBI lineage: Bacteria > Pseudomonadati > Pseudomonadota > Gammaproteobacteria > Enterobacterales > Enterobacteriaceae > Citrobacter > Citrobacter sp. Ct235. The sequence continues at coordinate 925,034 of NZ_JAOWIC010000049.1, read as the reverse complement.
TTGTATATTATCAAGCATTAATGGCAAAGGGTGGGGCAGCATAGGTTGCCCCACAGTGTCTTTTTTCGTCGACTCTCAACACTCCTCATCAGTGGTTCTGCGTGAAGGGGTGTAAAGGCACTCGCCAGAAGGTACGGGCAATGTTGAAATTTATTCTACGCCGCTGTCTGGAAGCAATTCCGACACTGTTTATTCTTATTACCATTTCGTTCTTTATGATGCGCCTTGCGCCGGGAAGTCCTTTCACCGGTGAACGCGCGCTGCCAGCGGAAGTCCTGGCGAATATTGAAGCGAAATACCATCTGAACGATCCCATCATGACCCAGTATTTCAGTTACCTGAAGCAGCTGGCGCACGGTGATTTCGGACCTTCTTTTAAATACAAAGATTATACGGTTAACGATCTGGTTGCCTCGAGCTTCCCGGTTTCCGCGAAGCTGGGCCTTGCAGCCTTTCTTCTGGCCGTTGTCCTCGGGGTGAGCGCCGGCGTGATTGCCGCGTTGAAGCAAAACACGCGATGGGACTATGCGGTCATGGGGGTGGCCATGACCGGGGTGGTGATACCGAGCTTTGTGGTCGCGCCGCTACTGGTCATGATATTTGCGATCACCCTCAAGTGGCTGCCGGGCGGCGGCTGGAACGGTGGGGCGTTGAAATTTATGATCCTGCCGATGGTGGCGCTCTCGTTGGCCTATATTGCCAGTATTGCGCGTATCACCCGTGGCTCGATGATTGAAGTGCTGCACTCGAATTTCATCCGCACCGCGCGAGCCAAAGGGCTGCCGATGCGTCGCATCATTTTTCGCCATGCGTTGAAACCCGCGCTGCTCCCGGTGCTTTCGTATATGGGACCAGCATTTGTCGGGATTATCACCGGTTCGATGGTCATTGAGACAATTTATGGTTTGCCGGGTATCGGTCAGCTGTTTGTTAACGGCGCGCTGAACCGCGATTACTCGCTGGTTCTCAGCCTGACGATCCTCGTGGGGACATTAACCATTGTCTTTAATGCGATAGTTGACGTGCTGTACGCCGTCATCGACCCGAAAATTCGTTACTGATACTGGAGCTCGCGATGATGTTAAGTAAGAAAAACAGCGACGCGCTGGAGAATTTCAGTGAGAAGCTGGAGGTCGAAGGACGCAGCCTGTGGCAGGATGCACGCCGTCGTTTCATGCATAACCGCGCCGCGGTCGCCAGTCTGATTGTGCTGGTAATGATCGCGCTGTTTGTGACGCTGGCACCCATGCTGTCGCAGTTCACCTACTTCGATACCGACTGGGGAATGATGTCCAGCGCGCCAGATACCGAATCAGGCCACTATTTCGGTACCGACTCCTCCGGACGTGACCTGCTGGTGCGCGTGGCGATTGGCGGGCGGATCTCGCTGATGGTTGGCATCGCCGCCGCGCTGGTAGCCGTGGTGGTGGGCACGCTGTACGGCTCGCTTTCTGGCTATCTGGGCGGAAAAATCGACTCCGTGATGATGCGTCTGCTGGAAATCCTCAACTCCTTCCCGTTTATGTTCTTCGTTATTCTGCTGGTCACCTTCTTCGGACAAAACATTCTGTTGATTTTTGTGGCGATCGGAATGGTCTCCTGGCTGGATATGGCGCGTATTGTGCGCGGGCAGACCCTGAGCCTGAAGCGAAAAGAGTTTATCGAGGCCGCGCAGGTGGGTGGCGTGTCGACCGGCAATATCGTACTGCGCCATATTGTGCCTAACGTGCTGGGCGTGGTGGTGGTGTATGCCTCTTTGCTGGTGCCAAGCATGATCCTGTTTGAATCCTTCCTCAGCTTCCTGGGACTGGGCACGCAGGAGCCGTTGAGCAGTTGGGGTGCATTACTGAGTGATGGCGCCAACTCGATGGAAGTGTCGCCATGGCTACTGCTGTTCCCGGCAGGCTTCCTGGTGGTGACGTTGTTCTGTTTTAACTTTATTGGCGATGGCCTGCGTGATGCCCTCGACCCGAAAGACCGTTAAGGAGTGCAGCCATGAGCGTAATTGAAACTGCAAGCGTGCCGTTCACGCAGCAAAGGGCTAACGCACTGCTGGACGTAAAAGATCTCCGCGTGACGTTCAGCACTCCGGACGGTGATGTCACCGCAGTGAATGATTTGAACTTTACGCTGCGCGCCGGAGAAACCCTCGGTATCGTGGGGGAGTCCGGTTCAGGCAAATCGCAGACCGCGTTTGCGCTGATGGGGCTGCTGGCCGCCAATGGCCGGATTGGCGGTTCGGCGACCTTCAGCGGACGCGAGATCCTCAATCTGCCGGAGCGAGAACTGAATAAACTGCGCGCCGAACAGATCTCGATGATTTTCCAGGACCCGATGACCTCGCTGAACCCTTACATGCGCGTCGGAGAGCAACTGATGGAAGTGCTGATGCTGCATAAAAGCATGAGCAAAGCGGAGGCGTTTGACGAGTCGGTCAGAATGCTGGACGCGGTCAAAATGCCGGAAGCGCGTAAGCGGATGAAGATGTTCCCGCATGAATTTTCCGGTGGTATGCGCCAGCGCGTGATGATCGCAATGGCGCTGCTGTGCAGGCCGAAGTTACTGATTGCCGACGAACCGACGACGGCGCTGGACGTCACCGTACAGGCGCAAATCATGACGCTTCTGAATGAACTGAAGCGTGAATTTAACACCGCAATCATCATGATTACCCACGATCTTGGGGTTGTGGCCGGTATCTGCGACAAAGTACTGGTGATGTATGCCGGTCGGACTATGGAATACGGTAATGCCCGCGATGTCTTTTATCAGCCCGTTCATCCGTATTCGATTGGCCTGCTGAACGCAGTGCCGCGTCTGGATGGTGAAGGCGAAGAGATGTTGACTATTCCGGGAAACCCGCCCAACTTACTGCGTCTGCCGAAAGGCTGTCCGTTTCAGCCGCGTTGCCCTCATGCGATGGAGATTTGCAGCACCGCGCCGCCGCTGGAAGAGTTCAGTCCAGGACGTCTGCGCGCCTGCTTTAAACCGGTGGAGGATCTGGCATGAACGCTGTTGATGAAAAACGTAAAGTCCTCCTGGAAATCGCCGATCTGAAGGTGCATTTCGACATTAAAGATGGCAAGCAGTGGTTCTGGCAGCCCTCGAAAACCCTGAAGGCCGTCGATGGCGTGACGCTGCGGCTGTATGAAGGGGAGACGCTGGGTGTCGTTGGTGAATCTGGCTGTGGGAAATCGACCTTTGCCCGGGCCATTATCGGACTGGTAAAAGCAACCGAAGGGCGGGTGGCATGGTTAGGTAAAGACCTGCTGGGAATGAAACCCGATGAATGGCGCGACGTGCGCAGCGATATTCAGATGATTTTCCAGGATCCGCTGGCGTCGCTGAATCCGCGCATGACCATTGGTGAAATCATTGCTGAACCGCTGCGGACCTATCATCCGAAGCTATCGCGTCAGGATGTGCGCGATCGGGTGAAAGCGATGATGATGAAGGTGGGCCTGCTGCCAAACCTGATCAACCGCTACCCGCATGAGTTTTCGGGTGGACAGTGCCAGCGTATCGGGATTGCCCGGGCGTTGATTCTGGAGCCGAAGCTGATCATCTGTGATGAGCCGGTCTCCGCGCTGGACGTGTCGATTCAGGCGCAGGTCGTCAATCTGCTGCAGCAGCTTCAGCGGGAGATGGGACTGTCGCTGATCTTCATTGCCCATGACCTGGCGGTCGTAAAACATATCTCCGACCGCGTACTGGTGATGTATCTGGGCCATGCCGTGGAGCTGGGAACCTATGATGAGGTTTACCACAACCCGCTGCACCCCTACACCAAAGCGCTGATGTCGGCGGTGCCGATTCCCGATCCCGATCTGGAAAAGAACAAGACGATTCAGTTACTGGAAGGGGAATTGCCGTCACCGATTAATCCGCCGTCAGGCTGCGTATTCCGCACCCGTTGCCCCATTGCCGGGCCCGAGTGTGCGAAAACGCGCCCGGTACTGGAAGGTAGTTTCCGGCATGCCGTATCCTGCCTTAAGGTAGACCCGTTATAATTGCAAGGGCTGACAAACTGTCAGCCCTTCTTTTTACTGAGGTTATCGTGTCGTTTTCATTGTCATCACTTCGCGGGCGGGTTTATCACCGTTTGTTCGACCTGAATACCCGTTCAGGCCGACGGGTTGAGGGATTATGTGCACTGTTCGCGCTGCTCAGCGTGCTGATTATTTTTATTGAGTCGGGCATTGGCACGCAATATCACCTGACATTTGATGAGTGGCATATTTTCGTCTGGCTCGAACTCTTCGTCACGCTGGTTTTTACGCTGGAATATTTTCTGCGTTTAGTGAGTTGGCCGAATCCGGCGAAATATGTTTTCAGCTTCTGGGGCCTGATTGATTTAGCCACCATTCTGCCCTTGTATGTGATGTGGCTGTGGCCGGAAATCAGCCTTAATTACGTTTTTGCCTGGCGGGCGATGCGGGCCATTCGTATTTTGCGGATCCTGAAGTTACTGCGCTTTATGCCTTCGCTACGGGTGTTCTGGCAGGCGATTCTGAGCGCCCGACATCAGCTAATTCTGTTTTATTCGTTTATCGGCATTGTGATGATTATTTTCGGCACGCTGATGTATCTCATCGAAGGGCCGGAATATGGCTTTACCACGTTGAATGCGTCGGTCTACTGGGCGATTGTTACGGTTACGACAGTCGGGTACGGCGATATTACGCCTCACACCCCGTTGGGGCGAGTAGTGGCGTCAGTACTGATTCTGATTGGCTACTCGGTGATTGCGATCCCCACCGGATTGATCACCACCCATATGAGCATCGCGTTTCAAAAGCGAAGCCAGCAGCGGAAATGCCCGCAGTGTCAGCAAAGCCAGCACGAACATAGCGCGAAGTTTTGTAACCATTGCGGCAGTAAACTACCGGACTAAATAAAAAGAGCCGCGCTGGCGGCTCTTCTCTTCATCATTATTACTCGCGCCAGAGAATATGGCAGAGCTTGTGATCTTTTTCGCGACACAGCAGTACGCGAGCAAAAATATCGTTGATCTCGCCATCTTCGCTGTCCGCCAGACCAATCACCACTTCGGCAAAGAAGTCAGGGTTCAGGTCGTAATCAACGTGCTCCTGCCAGTCTTCTGACGGATCAAATAACTCCGCGCCGCCGCGTTCCTCAAACTGCAGGTTGAACAAAATAATGTCCGCCGGATCGAGGTTGTCGGCCGCCAGTTCGAGAAAAATATCGTAAGCCTGCTCAAGCGTTTCGTCTTCAGTCAGGCGATTGTTCAGATCCATATCCATAATGACTACCTGTTTACCGTCTCTTGGGCACGTTTTACAGCAACGGACTGAAGAAGTAAAACAGTCGCTCGGTGATCCGCTGCCAGAGTGGCCGTTTTACCCACAAACTCGCGTCCAGCAGCCGGGAACGGGAGATGTAATCGTCCTGCACGGCAGCCAAATCGCCGCCGAATCCGACGTCATCAATGACCAGTGTGATCTCAAAGTTAAGCCACAGACTGCGCATGTCGAGGTTCACGGTCCCGACCAGACTGAGTTCACCATCGACCAGTACGCTCTTGGTATGCAGCAGACCGCCTTCAAACTGATAGATTTTCACTCCTGCCGCCAGCAGTTCGGTAAAGAAGGCGCGGCTGGCCCAGCCGACCAACAGCGAATCATTCTTGCGCGGCAGAATAATGCTGACGTCCACCCCGCGCTGCGCCGCCGTACAGATGGCGTGCAGTAAATCGTCGCTCGGCACGAAATAGGGGGTGGTCATGATCAAATATTCACGCGCCGAATAGGCTGCGGTCAGCAGCGCCTGGTGTATCAGATCTTCCGGAAAGCCTGGGCCAGAGGCGATGGTATGAATGGTGTGTCCGCTGGCCTCTTCGAACGGCATGATGTTGACGTCCGGCGGCGGAGGCAGGATCCGCTTGCCGGTTTCAATCTCCCAGTCGCAGGAATAGACGATGCCCATCGCGGTGGCGACCGGACCTTCCATTCGCGCCATCAGATCCACCCATTGGCCCACACCCGCATCCTGTTTGAAAAAGCGCGGGTCAACCATATTCATGCTGCCGGTATAGGCAATATAGTTGTCGATCATTACCATTTTACGGTGTTGACGCAGGTCCATACGGCGCAGGAACACACGGAACAGATTGACCTTCAGCGCCTCAACCACTTCGATGCCGGCGTTGCGCATCATCGCTGCCCAGGGACTGCGGAAGAAGGCGACACTGCCGGCAGAGTCGAGCATCAGGCGGCAATGGATCCCGCGTCGTGCGGCAGCCATCAGAGATTCCGCAACCCGATCCGCCATGCCGCCGGGTTGCCAGATATAGAACACCATCTCGATGTTATGTCGCGCGAGCTGGATATCGCGGATCAGCGCCTGCATCACATCATCAGAATCGGTGAGCAACTGAAGTTGGTTGCCCTTGACGCCAGCGATGCCCTGGCGGCGCTCACAGAGTTTGAACAGCGAAGCGGCAACGCTGCTGTTCTCCTCGGCAAAGATGTGTTTGCAGGCTTTGAGATCGTTCAGCCACTTCGCGGTGGACGGCCACATTGCGCGGGCGCGCTCGGCCCGGCGTTTGCCTAAATGGAGTTCCCCGAAGGATAAATAAGCAATAATTCCGACCAACGGCAGAATGTAAATGATCAACAGCCAGGCCATCGCGGAGGGAACCGCACGGCGTTTCATTAAAATACGTAATGTTACACCGGCAATGAGCACCCAGTAGCCCAGAATGACCAGCCAACTCACCACCGTGTAGAAGGTTGTCATAGATTAAAAATCCTTTTGAAAGCGTATTGTTATGAGTTTACGCGTCATGATTAATCTGGCAAATAAAAACACGGCAAAAGCGCTAGCCTGCCTGTCTGCGGGGGGTATAATGCCCATTCTAGCACTGTAAGAGTAGGTATCATGAAGCGGAGTAGAACGGAAGTGGGGCGCTGGCGGATGCTGCGTCAGGCCAGTCGCCGTAAAGCGCGTTGGCTTGAGGGGCAGTCGCGTCGGAATATGCGCATCCACTCAATCAGAAAGTGTGTCCTGAATCAGCAGCGTAATTCGCTGTTGTTTGCGATCCACAGCCTCTGAGTGAACAGGGCACCGCATGCGGTGCCCAATGAACACGTCTTTCAGAACGTCTTCTTGAAGGGTTTCACCGAAACCTGCGCGTAAACCCCGGCGGCGACATAGGGGTCGGCCTCCGCCCAGGATTTCGCCTCTTCCAGTGAGTCAAATTCAGCAATAACGGTGGAGCCGGTAAAACCTGCCGCACCCGGATCGTTGCTATCGACAGCAGGCATTGGGCCCGCGGTCAGGAGACGTCCTTCGTCGTGGAGCAACTGCAGTCGCGCCAGATGAGCGGGGCGGACGGAAAGACGCTTTTCAAGTGAGTTTTGATTATCTTGCGCGTAGATGACATAAAGCACGGATAGGGCTCCTTGGTCGGTAAAAGTGCTAAATACGTTATTTGAAAGGTCTCTTTACTGCAACGCAAAGATGACAACCTTGTTAAGGCCGTGCAGTTGTCAGGGAATTGACAGGATAAAAATGGCGCTTATGTCGATGGCTTATTGAATATGATTGCTATTTGCATTTAAAATCGAGACCTGGTTTTTCAACTGAAACGATTATGACTTCAATGACCCTTGATTTACCTCGTCGCTTTCCCTGGCCGACGTTACTTTCCGTTGGCATTCATGGCGCGTTAGTGGCGGGACTCTTGTATACCTCAGTACATCAGGTTATTGAACTGCCAGCCCCTGCGCAGCCTATCTCCGTAACGATGGTTTCGCCAGCCGACCTGGAACCGCCACAGGCGGTTCAGCCGCCGCCGGAACCGGTGGTCGAGCCTGAACCTGAGCCGATTCCCGAACCGCCTAAAGAGGCCCCGGTTATTATCGAGAAACCGAAGCCTAAACCTAAGCCAAAACCGAAGCCGGTGAAAAAGGTGCAGGAGCAGCCGAAGCGTGATGTTAAACCTGCCGAGCCGCGCCAGACGTCACCGTTTGAGAATACCGCGCCTGCGCGTCCGACGACCAGTACCGCACCGGCGACCAGCAAGCCGACGGTGAGCGTTCCGGCAGGTCCTCGTGCGTTGACGCGCAATCAGCCGCAGTATCCGGCGCGAGCCCAGGCATTGCGCATTGAGGGGCGGGTAAAAGTGAAATTTGACGTCACGTCTGACGGTCGGGTAGATAACGTACAAATCGTGTCAGCGCAACCGGCCAACATGTTTGAACGTGAAGTGAAAAATGCGATGCGCAGATGGCGCTATGAGGCCGGAAAACCGGGCTCAGGGTTGGTCGTGAATATTGTCTTCCGCCTGAACGGCACCACGCAAATCGAGTGATTGTGACGCAGGAAAAAAGAAGCCTCCAGAGCGGAGGCTTTTTTGTGCTTATTGCGCCGGAAGCGGGCGGGGTTTACCGTCCGGATCCACCGCGACGTAGATGAACAACGCTTCTGTCGCTTTGTAGCGCTGGCCAATCGGCTCAGACGCCACTTTCTTCACCCAGACTTCAATATTGATACTGACGGAAGTGGTCCCACGCTTCACGCAGCGGGCATAGCAGCACACGACGTCGCCGACTGCGACCGGGCGCAGAAAGCTCATTCCTTCCACGCGGACGGTCACCACGCGACCATGGGCAATCTCCTTGGCCTGAATGGCACCGCCAATATCCATCTGCGACATCAGCCAGCCGCCAAAAATATCACCGTTCGCATTGGTATCGGCAGGCATAGCCAGTGTGCGTAAAACCAGTTCGCCCTGTGGGGCGTGAGTTGTTGTTGTCATTGTAAAACCGACTGTAGAAAGAAATTTCAGGCGCGATGCTACTATGATTTTAGCACGGAGAACAGAGGGGAAACGCCCGCGAGGCGGGCGTTTGAGAGATTAGAATGACATCGTCACGCCTGCATAGTAAGCGCGCCCGGGTTCGTTATAGGTGGAGGCTCCGTCGTTTTCACGATAGATTTGCTTATCGAACAGGTTACTGATCCCGGCGTTCAGACGCAGGTTTTTCGTCATCTGATAGTTGGCACCGAGACCAACAATCGCATAAGCGCCAATCTCTTTATCCGACATGGCACCCGTTTCGTTACGCGTTTCAGCGTACTCGCGTGGTTTTTGTCGACCATACTGCGTCCACTGTAGCTGGGTGGACAACTTATCATTCACCTGCCAGTCGAGCAGGGTATTAATGGTGTATTTGGGGATCACAGAGAGCGGGTTACCGGTGTCCTTGTTCTCGGATTTGATCATATACGTCGCGTTGGTGCGCCAGCTTAACGTCTCCGGTACCAGCGGAATCACCACGTTGCCTTCCAGGCCTTCGACAATCGCTTTGCCGCCATTTTCCCATTGCAGGATATTATTCCCGTTGGAAGCGTAACCGATAATATCGGTCCCGGAGACGATCTTGTTTTTATAATCGTTACGGAACCAGGTGATTCCCGCATCCCAGCCTGAGTAAGTAAATTCAAGGCCGATCTCTTTGTTGATACTGATTTCCGGGTCCAGATCCGGGTTGCCCAGCAGATAACAGCTGCCGGTGGCGATATTATTCGGGCAACCGTTGCCGCGCGTGGAGAGCAAATATCCCTCGCTGGATTGGTACAGGTTTGGCGCTTTAAAGACGCGCGCAATCCCGGCTTTCAGTTTGAACAGACTGCCCAGTTCCTGCGACATATTCAGACTGGGGCTCCAGTTGCTGCCAAATTCGTCGTGATAGTCAAAACGGATACCCGGAATAATATCTGTGCCCGGCCGCGCTTCGATATTATCTTCAAGATAGATACCGGTAAGCGTGGCGCTATTTTTGGTGCTGCGGCTGGACGCGTCACCGGAGACATTGCCAATCTGCACACCGGATGCGCTGGTAGCCTGCATCGATGCCGGGTCGTTAAGTTCATCACGGTTCCATTCAGCCCCAAGGGTCAGAGTCTGATCAACCAGCCAGAAAAGCGGAATGTTGAGTTCTCCGGAGGAACGATAAGATTCCAGGCGGCTGGTGGCATATTCGGTGTTATTGATCATACCTTCCACTCTACCGGTCGAACCTTCCTGCATCCGGGTATTGTTGGTTTTTTCGTAATACACGCCAAATTTAGACTGTCCCCAGTCCCAGATGCCGTTATGCGTCAGCCCCCATGACTGGCGATACATCCGGTTGGTTTCGTCACCGTAGAGCGAGCTGACTAACCCGTCAGGACTGACGTTGCTGTTGCTGTACTGCGTATCTCCGGCATAGATATTGCCCTGACGGCTGTAGCTGTAGTCAAAATCCACAATTTGCTGTGGCGTCAGTTTCCAGGAGAGCAGGGCGTTGATATCTTTATTGCGCACCCCTTCACGCCCCGCCGCATAGGATCCATTTTGCTGGGTATTGATATCCGCCGCATCGGCGTCGGTTTTGTTGATATTGCCATAAAGGCGCATGGTGAGAATGTCATCGATTAGCGGGCCGCTCAGATTGAAGTTCGCACGTTTGGTGGCACCCTCTTTGTTGTTCTCGGGTTGATTGGTATAAAGGGACAGAGAGCCATGCCAGTCGTTCGTTGGCTGTTTGGTAATGATGTTTACTACACCGCCTGCCGCGCCGGAACCGTAACGTGCCGCCGCCGGGCCGCGCAGTACTTCGATACGTTCGACCATCTCCGCCGGTACCCAGTTCGTGTCGCCGCGCGTATCGCGCTCACCGCGCCAGCTATAGCGTACGGAATTGCGTGAAGTGACCGGAACGCCGTCAATCAGGATCAGCGTGTTTTCCGGCCCCATACCGCGAATGTCAATCTGGCGATTATTGCCCCGGCTCCCGCTGGCGCTGTTGCCCGTCAGGTTCACGCCTGGCATGGTACGAATGATATCGGAGAGGTCGTTGACCGGCGGGGATTTTTCAATGTCTTTGGCGGTGATGATAGAAACACCGGGTTGTTGTTTGAGGGCTTCTTCGGCGGTGGCCTGGACGACCATCGTTTCGCCGTCGTTCATGACCTCGTCTGCAGCGAATGCATTTCCGCTTAATGCTGTGGCAATCAAAAGCGCCAGAGGGCGCGGCGAGATTTTTGTTATCGTATTCATCAACTGACATCCATATTGTTAAAAATGCGATAAGGAATATCAATGATAACCATTCTCATTACAATATTGTGAAGGCAATCTCCATAATATCTTCATGATTCATGCAATTTAGGGTAGGTACGGCAGGGAATGTGCAGAAAGCAAAACCAGGCCCGAAGGCCTGGTCTGATGGACGTTTACGATTTGTCTTCTTGCGGGAGATGACGATAGATATAGACGCCACTCAGCAGGGTAAAGATCAGCGTCAGTGCAGTGAGGCCGAACACTTTAAAGTTCACCCAGATATTTTGCGGTAGCCAGAATGCAATGTAGATATTGGCAAGTCCACACAGGATAAAGAAGATAGCCCACGCGAGGTTGAGCTTCGACCAGACCGGTTGCGGAAGCGTCAGTTCTTTACCCAGCATGCGCTGGATCAGCGGTTTTTTCATGATCCACTGGCTTACCAGTAACGCACCCGCAAACAGGCCGTAAATTACGGTCACCTTCCATTTAATAAATTCATCGTTATGGAAAAAGATAGTCAGACCACCGAACACGGCAACCAGCACAAAGGTGATCAGCGCCATTTTCTCAACTTTACGATAGCGAACCCAACTGTAGATGAGCACGATCGCCGTTGCGACAATGAGCGCCGAGGTGGCCGCATAGATGTCATACACTTTGTAAAAGACAAAGAAGACAACCAGCGGTAAAAAATCAAGAAACTGCTTCATTCTTCGATTCCGTAATCAAAGGCGTCGGGCATTTCTGCCGGCGACGCAGACAGGGTTATTGGCGAATCAACATATACAGACGAAACAGGTAGATGAGCAATACGGCGGAGATCAGATTGCTCAACGTATTCGCGATAACGGCGCCAACGTTAGGGTCAAATGCAGCAAAGCTGGAGGCAAACAGCAGCAACAGCGTTTTTGCCAGCAGCCAGCCCATGACCGCCGGGGCGACCAGTCGCATATTAGACCACGCCAGACGCATACTGTTGCGCATCGCGGTGAATATACCCATTTTATCCTGCACCAGCATGATTGGGGCAAGCGCCAGCAGAATAGCCAACAGGATGCCGGGCACCACCACCAGCATAATCCCGAGTTGTACCAGCAAGGTCGTCAGCAAAATCAGGATGAACAGGCGCGGCAGAATCGGCGCACTGGCACCGATAGCACGCAGGGCACTGACACGATGGCCCGCTGAAATCAACTGAATCATCAGCAGTACGCCACCGGCCATTACGGTATTACCGATCAGTCCTGAGAACGTGGAAGCCGCAGAGGCGCGCAACAGGATCTGCTGCTGCTCCGGCGTCATGTTTTGCACCAGTTCGAACAAGCCCACGCTTCCCGCAAGATTATCCCCTTCACTCAACTGCGCAATCTGCGCATCGCTGGGTGAGAAGGCATGCCCTAATACCACCGTGATGAGCGCGCACAGTAGCGAGATCAGGAGGATGGTTAAAAATTGATTACGGAAAAAATTCCCGGTGTCACGGTATACGGACTGCGCCGTGATAGACATGCACTCTCCTTGAGTTCTGCAGGTGTTGTTAAGCGTGCAATTGTACCCTGGATAACCGTGCAGTGGCAGCATCAAGGGGTGTATGGAAAAGCATATCTTTGTAAAGCCAGAGTAATTTGAACAACAAATCCACAACGTGATGGCGTCGTTCCCGCAAAAAATAAGAAAATACTTTCAGATTGAAAATATTACAAAATTGATCTGAACAGTAATAACCAGGATTTTGAATGCTACTTCTAACTTAATCTGGATCAATAAATGTTAAATTATGCAGCCTAATGTGATCCAGGTTAGATCACTTATTACTCCAATGTAGGTATATTCGTGACGCATTTATAACCATAACGATGGAGCGGGTATGAAAAAGTTAACAGTGGCGGCATTGGCAGTTAGTACACTTCTCTCTGGCAGCGTTTATGCACATGAAGCCGGTGAGTTTTTTATTCGCGCGGGGTCGGCGACGGTAAGACCTTCAGAAGGCGCGGACGGGACTTTAGGTCATTTAGGTGGCTTTAACGTCAGCAACAACACGCAGTTGGGTCTGACATTCACTTACATGGCGACCGATAACATCGGTGTTGAACTGCTGGCGGCAACGCCATTCCGCCATAAAGTGGGCACGCAGATGACCGGTGATATCGCCACCGTTCACCATCTGCCGCCAACCCTGATGGCGCAGTGGTATTTCGGCGACTCCAGCAGCAAACTGCGTCCCTATGTGGGTGTTGGGGTAAACTACACGACCTTCTTTAATACTGATGTTAATAAGAATGGTGAAGAGACTGGCGTTTCTGATTTGAGTCTTAAAGATTCCTGGGGCGCAGCAGGTCAGGTCGGGCTGGACTATCTTATCAACCGCGACTGGCTGATTAACATGTCAGTCTGGTATATGGATATTGATACTACCGCAGACTACAAACTCGGTGGCGTTAAGCAGCATGACGATATCCGCCTCGATCCGTGGGTGTTTATGTTCTCGGCGGGCTACCGTTTCTAAAAAACGGTCACAACGGTTAAAAGCGGGCGCCTTCAGCCCGCTTTTTTTATGCACCGCGTACAGACCTGCTATCTTTTCTGACAGGCATGCACTGTAAGTATCGCATCATGAAATTAACGCCGTTTTTGCTGGAACAAAAAATCGCGACACTTGAGCAACTGCCATGCAGGTTATCTGACAGAAGGGGATGATTAGCCGTTCTGACCTGTACTGCACAGGTAAAATCGAATACCGTAGTGATAACAGCGTGTTGATGCCCAGGGTGCCTTGGTGAAAATTGTGCAGGACAGTTTACGAAACAGACAGGCACTTATTATCTCAGCGTTGATCACGCTGCTTTTTACGTCGCTTTTCCTGTTCATTATCTATGAACAGCGACTGGCGGCGGTTAATGAAGGGATGAACCGCCTGCAAACGCGGATGCTCGATATCTTTAATGATAATGAAATGATCGCGGATGCCACCGGTGTGCGCTACCGGCAGATTAAAACCGCCGGCCAGTGCGGTGAGATGTCACAATTTACTCCCCGCGGGGAAGCCTGGGGTATTAACGCCGACAGCAAACGCATTCACTCCGCATCGGGAGCGATGGTGGCGCGTGAGCGGACCGTCAACGCGCTGTGCATGTTTGCCGCCGCTGAGTTTATTCGCAGCAGGGTGAATGCGCTCAATCCGGGTAATTTCGATGCTCATCGCTATATTATCGCCGATGATGCGAGCTATTTTTACTGGTTTACGCCTGCGGATGCTAAAGCGTTTGATTATCTCACGTCGAAGATGGCACGAAATATATCCAGCTTCTTTCTCCCTCCCGTCGATTTTTATACCCGTCTGCTCGAAAAGAGTGTCAAAACGAAAGCATTGAGCTCCACGGATTTTTATGACGATAAAATCACGGATGAGAAAGCCTTCAGCGTCGTGAGCTATATTTATGACCTCTCTGGCAATGAGATTTCCGACCATATCGTGGGCTATCTGGTTTACGACCATGCGAGGCCGGAGCTTCAGGAAGCATTACGCGATGCCTTTGATCGGCAGGTGCCGCACGGGTTGAACGTTTCGCTGGTGAATACCCTGAATCAGCAATCGCTTTGTTTGTCGGGGGACTGTCAGCGTCGCCCGGAAATCCGTTTTAAGGTGCTCTCTGAAAAGTATGTGATTCACTACGCCATCTCGCTCAGCGGGTTTGCGATGCATGACACCCAGGCGGGACTGCTGATCCTGATGGCTCCGTTCTTCTTTGTGCTGATCATGATGGGATTAAAATCCTGGCTGAATGAGAGCGATCTGAAAATCTACATCGACTCGTTGACGGGCTGCTTCAACCGTAAAATTCTCGACATCATCAAGCGGCGGGATCTCTCAAACAGTTCGGTGGTACTGGTTGATTGCAATAAATTCAAAGCGATTAACGATACCTGGGGGCATGTTGCTGGCGACAGAGCGCTACAGGTCATTGCCAACCGGATGTTGTCCAACACCCGTACCAGTGACGATCTGGTGATTCGTACCGGTGGGGATGAGTTTGTGATCGTGCTGTATCATGCGAAAACTGCCGATGCGGTCGCCATCGCAGAACGTATCGCCCGCCAAATCAATGAGTATCAGTTTATCGTGCAGGATAAGCAGGTACCGCTCTCCATTTCCTGGGGCGCAGCAGAAGTGACTGAGGGGATTGATGATGCCATTCAGTTTGCGGATGGCGAGATGTATAAAATGAAGCAGACCAAAGGATAAGACCGCCAGAGGGTGTCTGGCGGTCCTGGGAAATTACCGGCGAGTGGCGGCTTTTAACCCGCTGACGAATGTCTTCAGCTCTGCGAGCATCTGCTCAGGTTGCTCGACGTTCTTCTCAATGATTTTGACGATCGCAGAACCGGAGATCGCGCCAGCAGCACCCGCGTCAATGGCGGCGGAAACCTGATCCGGTGCCGAAATGCCAAACCCCTGCAAAGACGGTGCTGCATTGTACTCTTTCAGCTTCTCTACCAGATGATGTAGCGGCAACGCGGCGCGGTTTTCGGCGCCAGTCACGCCGGCCCGCGACAGCAGATAGGTATAACCCCGTCCATGCGAGGCAATCTGGCGCAGCAGGTCATCATCGGCATTCGGCGGACAGATGAAGATCGGCGCAACGTTGTGGCGCAGCGCGGCCTGGCGGAATGGCGCAGACTCTTCAATGGGGACGTCGGCGACCAGCACGGAGTCGACGCCGACCTTTTCACACTGTGCGTAAAACGCGTCAATGCCCTTGCTGAACACCAGGTTCGCATACATCAGCAGGCCAATTGGAATGGTCGGGTGTTTTTCACGGATGGCTGCCAGCATTTCAAAACAGCGGGTCGGCGTAACGCCAGCAGCAAATGCACGCAGCGTGGCGCTCTGAATGGTCGGGCCATCGGCGAGTGGATCGGAGAAGGGGATCCCTAACTCCAGCGCATCCGCACCCGCCTCAATCAGGGCATCGATAATTTTCAGTGACTGCTCTACGCCCGGGTCGCCGAGGGTCACGAAGGGAACAAAGGCTCCTTCCTTGCGATCGTTGAGTTGTGCAAACAGGCTTTCATAGCGTTCCATCAGATTTCCCCTCGCGCTTTCAGAATATCGTGTACCGTGAAAATGTCTTTATCACCGCGTCCGGAAAGGTTAACCACCAGCAGTTGCTCTTTTTCCGGGTTCTCGCGCATCATTTTCAGCGCGTGGGCCAGGGCGTGCGATGACTCAAGCGCCGGAATGATGCCTTCGTGCAGGCAGAGTGTTTTAAACGCTTCCAGCGCTTCGTCATCGGTGATCGACACGTAGTCGGCGCGACCGATGCTGTTCAGATACGCATGCTGTGGCCCAACGGACGGGAAGTCGAGACCCGCGGAGATGGAGTAGGATTCCTCGATCTGGCCCTCATCGGTCTGCATCATCGGCGCTTTCATGCCGAAATAGATCCCAACGCGACCGTGCTTCAACGGCGCACCGTGTTCACCGGTTTCAATTCCGTGACCGCCCGGCTCCACGCCGATCAATCCCACGTCGGGTTCATTGATGAAATCGGCAAACATCCCGATGGCGTTAGAACCGCCGCCCACGCAGGCGATCACCGCATCCGGCAGGCGACCCTCTTTTTCGAGGATCTGCGCTTTGGTTTCTTCGCCAATCATGCGCTGGAATTCACGTACGATGGTCGGGAACGGGTGCGGACCCGCAGCGGTACCCAGCATGTAGTGCGCGGTTTCGTAACTGCCAGACCAGTCGCGTAGCGCTTCGTTACAGGCATCTTTCAACGTGGCCGAACCGCTATGGACCGGAATCACTTCGGCACCCATCAGGCGCATACGGAAGACGTTCGGCGACTGGCGCTCAACGTCTTTTGCCCCCATGTAGATACGGCATTTCAGACCGAGCAGGGCGCTGGCGAGGGCAGAGGCCACGCCGTGCTGTCCCGCACCGGTTTCGGCAATAATCTCTGTTTTGCCCATGCGTTTTGCCAGTAACGCCTGACCTAACACCTGGTTAGTTTTATGTGCGCCGCCGTGCAGCAGATCTTCGCGCTTCAGGTACAGCGTGGTGCGGGTTCCGGCCGTGATGTTCTGACATTTGGTCAGCGCGGTGGGACGTCCCGCGTAGTTCTTCAGCAGGTCAGTAAACTGGGCCTGAAACTCGGGATCTTTTTGCGCACTGACGAACGCGTCTTCCAGTTGACGCAGAGCAGGCATCAGAATCTGCGGCACATACATGCCACCGAATTCACCAAAATAGGGATTGAGTAATGTTGTCATGTCCTTTTCCTTAATATGCGCGCAGTGTCTGAAATACCGAGGCCAGAAGGCGTGCATCTTTGATGCCCGGCTGTGACTCTACACCAGAATTAAAATCGAGACCGGCACAGCCGGTTTTTGCCGCATCGACGCAGTTATCCGCGCCAAGACCGCCTGCCAGTAACACATTGTCCAGCGAATGTCCCTGCAGTAACGACCAGTCGAAACGCTGACCGCTGCCGCCCTGGCCGTTATCCAGCACGTACTTGTCAACGTGCTGATAATCGCGGGCCGGGAGGGTGTCACCGACGCTCAGCGCTTTCCAGATCTGCACGTTTTCAGGCAGCGCGGCGCGCAGGGCGTCAACGTACGCCTGATCTTCGCGGCCATGCAGTTGTACGGCTTTCAGCGAAAGCTGCACCGCTTTTTCGCAGACGTCGGCAATATCATGGTTGCGGAACACGCCGACGTATTGCAGCGGGGCGGCGGACTGCACCGCGCGGGCCTGCTCATCGCTGACAAAGCGTGGAGAAGAAGGGACAAAGATCAGTCCGCCATAAATCGCGCCAGATTCGCAGGCGGCTTTGGCATCTTCCGGACGCGTCAGGCCACAGACCTTATTTTCGCCAAGCAGAACGCGACGCACGGCGGCGTTGAGATCGTCAGAGGACATCAGCGCGGAGCCAATCAGGAAACCATTGGCAAAGTGGCTCAGCTCGCGGATCTGGGCGTAGGTATTGATCCCCGACTCGCTAATCACCGTCACGCCCTGACCCAGTTTCGGTGCCAGTTGACGGGTACGATTCAAATCAATCGACAGGTCGCGCAGGTCGCGGTTGTTAATCCCGACCACTTTCGCGCCCAGCGCAATGGCGCGCTCCAGTTCGGCCTCATTACTGACTTCCGTCAGCACGCCCATGTTCAGGCTGTGCGCTACGGTAGAAAGTTGGCGATACTGCTCGTCGTCGAGAACGGAAAGCATCAGCAGGCAGGCGTCAGCCTGATAGTGGCGCGCAAGGTAGATCTGGTAAGGGTCGATAATAAAGTCCTTACACAGAATCGGCTGCGGCGCGATGCTGCTCACGATCGGCAGGAAATCAAAACTGCCCTGAAAATACTTCTCGTCGGTCAGAACGGAAATGGCGGAGGCGTAATGTTTGTATATTCCGGCAATCCGCGCCGGGTCGAAATCATCGCGGATCACGCCTTTGGATGGAGAGGCTTTCTTGCACTCCAGAATAAAAGCCGTACGCGCGCCCTGTAAGGCATCATAAAAATGACGCGTGCTGAGCTGGATATCGTTCTGAAAACGGGTCAACGGTTGTTGCTGTTTGCGGGCTTCCACCCAAATCGCCTTGTCTGCGACGATTTTCGCTAAAACGGTTTGCATCATTTATCCTCTTGCCGCCAGAGCGGTGACTCGGTCATAAGCGGAACCACTGTGCAATACCTCGAGAACGGTTTGCGCATTAGCCTTGAGATCTTCTTCACCATGCAGTCGCATCAACATTGCGACGTTTGCGGCAACGGCAGCCTCGTGGGCGGCGTCACCTTTACCTTGTAGTAAGCGTGTCAGAATGTCACGGTTTTCTTCCGGCGTACCGCCTGCCAGCTGTTCCTGATGGTAAGGGGTCAGGCCGAAGTCGTCCGCCGTCAACTGATAGCTTTTGATCTCGCCGTCATGCAGCTCTGCCACAATGGTCGGCGCATGCAGGGAGACTTCATCCATTCCGCCGCTGTGCACGACCGCAGCACGCTGGTAACCCAGCACCCGCAGGGTTTCGGCAATCGGCAGAACCAGTTCCGGGCTGTAGACGCCAATCAGCGCCAGCGGCGGGTGCGCCGGGTTAATCAATGGCCCCAGCACGTTGAACAGCGTACGGGTTTTCAACTGCTGACGTACCGGCATCGCGTGGCGGAAACCAGTGTGGTATTTCGGTGCAAACAGGAAGCAGACGCCCAGGTCGTCCAGCGCCTGACGCGATCTGTCGGCATTCATATCGAGATTGATGCCGAAGGCGGCCAGCAGGTCTGACGAACCGGATTTACTGGAGACGCTGCGGTTGCCGTGTTTAGCGACCTTCAGGCCGCACGCCGCAGCAACAAACGCGCTGGCGGTTGAGATATTAATGCTGTTACTCCCGTCACCGCCGGTACCGACAATATCGGCGAACAGATAGTCAGGGCGCGGGAACGGTGCGGCGTTTTCCAGTAAGGCGGTTGCCGCACCAGCAATTTCATTCGGATGTTCACCGCGAATTTTCATGCTGACCAGGGCGGCAGCCAACTGTTCCGGCTTCAGTTCGCCGCGCACGACGGCGGAGAACAGCTGATGACTCTCCTGCTGACTCAGGGTTTGCGCCTGATACAGTTTTTCGAGGATCGGCTGCAGCGTATTGGTCGGCTCCAGCTTCTGCTGCGCCCAGGCCAGCGTCTGCTCGAGCAGACGTGCGCCCTGAGTGGTCAGAATGGACTCCGGATGGAACTGTAAACCGCAAACGCGATCGGCGTCGTGACGTACCGCCATCACCATGCCGTTAAAATGGGCGTTAATGGTCAGGCCTGCGGGAACGTTGCTGCCGATGAGTGAATGATAGCGTGCAACCGGCAGCGGATTTGTCAGACCGGCAAACATCGCCTGTCCATCGTGTTCAATGCTGGACGCCTTACCGTGCAGGATCTCGCCGGCCTGGCCGACGTAGCCGCCATAGGCTTCGACAATCGCCTGATGGCCCAGGCAGATGCCGATAATCGGCAGCTTTCCGCGCAGGCGCGTCAGCAGTTCTGGCATACAGCCCGCTTCACTGGGCACTCCAGGGCCGGGAGAAAGGACCAGAACCGGGTTCTTCATGGTTGCCAGACGCTCAATCAGGGTCTGGGCCGGAATATGGTTACGGTAAATCACCACGTTGTGACCGTTGGTACGCAGCTGATCTGCCAGGTTATAGGTAAATGAGTCGATGTTATCGAGCAGCAGAATATCAGCCATCAGAAAGTCTCCTGTGCGTGGTGCGCGGTGGCAATGGCACGCAGGACCGCGCGCGCTTTATTACGGGTTTCGTCGGCTTCGGACTGGGGAACAGAATCGAGCACAATACCGGCGCCGGCCTGAACGGTGGCGATACCGTCTTCCACCAGGGCTGAACGAATAACAATGCAGGTATCCAGATCGCCGTGCGCGGTGAAGTAACCGACTGCACCGCCGTAGCTACCGCGTCGGCGACCTTCGGCTTCAGCAATCAGCTGCATTGCCCGCACTTTCGGTGCGCCGCTGAGCGTGCCCATATTCATGCAGGCGCGGTAGGCGTGCAGTACATCGAGATCGCTGCGCAGTTCGCCGACCACGCGGGAAACCAGGTGCATGACGTAGGAATAACGGTCAACCTTGGTCAGGTCAGCCACATAGCGGCTGCCCGGCGTACAGATGCGGGCGAGATCGTTACGCGCCAGGTCAACCAGCATCAGGTGTTCGGAAAGTTCTTTATGATCGGTGCGCATCTCCAGCTCAATGCGGCTGTCGAGGTCGCGATCCAGCGAACCGTCGGCGCGACGACCGCGAGGACGCGTGCCGGCAATCGGGTAGATTTCGATCTGACGGCTGGTGGCATCGTATTTCAGCGAGCTTTCCGGCGACGCGCCAAACAGGGTGAAATCATTGTCCTGCATAAAGAACATGTACGGGCTGGGATTGCTTTTCTTGAGCACATAATAGGCCGCCAGCGGCGACGGGCAGGGCAGAGAGAAGCGGCGTGACGGGACGACCTGGAAAATTTCCCCGGCACGAATCGCTTTTTGCATTGAGCGTACCACTGCGCCAAATTCTTCATCGCTCTGATTGCATTCGCAGCGCATCTGCGGCACAGGAATGACCGGCAGCGGCGGTGCTGGTTCCGTCAGTTGCTGGCTAAGACGGGCCAGTCGCGCGGTGAGGCGCTGTTTCTCGGCGTTGTTATCGCTGAACAGACTGGCCTGAATACGGGTGCTTTGTTTCTGGTGGTCGATAACCATCAGCGTTTCCGCCAGATAGAAACAGTAGTCCGGGCAGCGGTTGCCTGCCTCAAGCTGCGGTAAATCTTCAAAACCGGCAACCAGATCGTAAGCAAACAGGCCGCCGAAGAACATCGCTTCGCGCTCCTGCGCCGGGACGTTGACCAGCTCCTGCAGCAGGCGGAAGGCGTCAAATACAGAGAGTGCGCACAGACGCGCGTCCTCGTCTAATAACGGGCTGACCGCCGGGAAACGCAGCACGCGTCCCGCCTCCTGATGTTCATTCTCAACACCGGCAGGCAATGCCGCATCCAGCAGCGTCAGCAGCGCTGCACCGTTGTCGGTTAAGGCCTGAATGGTGACAGTGTCACCGACGGCGGTAATGCGCAACGCGCTATCCACCAGCAACAGGCTTTTGAGATCGTCTTTGCTGTCGATATCTGCCGATTCCAGCAGCAGCGTTGCCGGACGATCGCCGCAAACCTGATGGAACAACTCCGTCGGGTTTTTACGATAGGCGGCATCGCAGGTAATGAGTTCGAGTGTCGGTTTTGATGTCTGCATTGTTGTTCTCATCAATTTTGTTCAAAAAAAAGCCCGCTCTGTTGGCGGGCCGGGTATCTGGTGGCGATCTACACGCGAAATACACTGCCCGAAATCAGGAAGTGCGCCACCCACCGTGCAGAACAAATGTTGCTTTCATTTCGATACCCTTTTGCTTGTGAACTTTCGTACTAGTTAACTAGTTCGATGGGTTATTGTCAACACCTGATTTCAGTAAATTTGCTGGAACCATTATGATGCGCAGGAAAGATTATTTTTGAGAGACGGGAGTTCGCCTTGAGCGACACGAATTATGCAGTGATTTATGACCTGCACAGTCACACAACGGCATCCGATGGACGACTGACGCCAGAAGCGTTAGTTCACCGCGCCGTCGAGATGCGCGTTGGCACGCTGGCGATTACCGACCATGACACCACAGCCGCTATTCCCGCGGCAAGCGAAGAAATTTCACGTTCTGGCCTGGCGCTGAACCTGATCCCCGGCGTTGAGATCTCAACGGTCTGGGAGAATCACGAAATTCATATTGTGGGTCTGAACATCGACATTGAAAATCCGGCGATGTGCGCGTTTCTGGCGCAACAGACGGAACGACGGCAGCAGCGTGCGCGGCTCATCGCCGACCGACTGGAAAAAGCGCATATCACTGGCGCGTGGGAAGGCGCATTGCGCCTGGCCGACGGCGGTGCGGTGACCCGCGGTCATTTTGCCCGTTACCTGGTGGAGTGCGGCAAAGCGACCACCATGGCGGATGTCTTTAAAAAGTATCTCGCGCGCGGGAAAACAGGATACGTTCCGCCACAGTGGTGTACAATAGAACAAGCTATTGATGTCATTCATCATTCTGGCGGTAAGGCCGTACTGGCTCATCCAGGTCGGTACGATCTTAGCGCTAAGTGGCTGAAAAGGCTGGTGGCATATTTTGCGCAACATCACGGTGATGCGATGGAAGTTGCGCAGTGCCAACAGTCCCCCAATGAGCGCACGCAACTGGCCACGCTTGCCCGCCAGCATCAGCTATGGGCATCGCAAGGATCTGATTTTCATCAGCCTTGTCCGTGGATCGAGTTGGGCCGCAAGCTCTGGCTGCCGGCAGGCGTTGAAGGCGTCTGGCAGACGTGGGAACAGCCGCAGAACACCACAGTGAGGGAAGTATGAGCCAGTTTTTTTATATCCATCCTGATAATCCACAGCAGCGCCTGATCAACCAGGCGGTTGAGATTGTGCGTAAGGGCGGGGTGATTGTGTATCCAACCGATTCCGGTTACGCGCTCGGTTGTAAAATTGAAGACAAAGGCGCGATGGAGCGGATTTGCCGCATTCGCCAGTTACCGGATGGGCACAACTTCACCCTGATGTGTCGCGACTTGTCCGAACTGTCGACCTATTCGTTTGTCGACAACGTGGCTTTTCGCCTGATCAAGAACAATACGCCAGGCAATTACACTTTCATTCTGAAAGGGACGAAAGAGGTGCCGCGTCGGTTGTTGCAGGAAAAACGTAAGACCATCGGTCTGCGCGTGCCGTCGAACCCGATCGCGCTTGAACTGTTGCAGACGCTGGGCGAGCCAATGCTCTCCACCTCGCTGATGTTGCCGGGCAGTGATTTTACCGAATCCGATCCGGAAGAAATTAAAGACCGACTGGAAAAACAGGTGGACCTGATTATTCACGGCGGCTATCTGGGCCAACAGCCGACGACGGTGATCGATTTAACGGATGATTCCCCGGTTGTCTTGCGCGAAGGTGTCGGAGACGTTAAACCTTTCTTATAAGGGTGCAACTCTGTATACTACGCGGCCTTAAAATGGCGCTGAGAAGCGCCGTTGATTCTCCTGTTCGACGCCTGTGAAGGCGACAGCTAAAGGAAGCTCTATGAGCGAAAAGTTACAGAAAGTGCTGGCGCGTGCTGGCCACGGCTCCCGCCGTGAAATTGAATCCATCATTGCAGCAGGTCGCGTCAGTGTAGACGGCAAAATCGCCACGCTTGGCGATCGCGTTGAAGTGACGCCCGGTCTGAAAATTCGTATCGACGGTCACCTGATTTCGGTGAAAGAGTCGGCGGAACAAATTTGTCGCGTTCTGGCCTATTACAAGCCGGAAGGCGAACTGTGTACGCGTAACGATCCGGAAGGTCGTCCTACCGTCTTCGATCGCTTACCGAAACTGCGCGGCGCGCGCTGGATTGCGGTAGGGCGTCTGGACGTCAATACCTGCGGTCTGCTGTTGTTCACCACCGATGGTGAACTGGCGAACCGTTTGATGCACCCGAGCCGTGAAGTTGAACGTGAATACGCGGTGCGCGTCTTTGGCCAGGTCGACGACGCTAAACTGCGCGATCTGAGCCGTGGCGTTCAACTGGAAGATGGCCCGGCGGCGTTTAAAACCATCAAGTTCAGCGGTGGCGAAGGGATCAACCAGTGGTACAACGTCACCCTGACCGAAGGGCGCAACCGTGAAGTGCGTCGCCTGTGGGAAGCCGTTGGCGTGCAGGTAAGCCGCCTGATCCGCGTGCGCTATGGTGATATTCCGCTGCCGAAAGGTCTGCCGCGCGGCGGCTGGACGGAACTGGATCTCGCGCAGACCAACTATCTGCGCGAACTGGTAGAACTGGAGCCGGAAACCACCTCGAAAGTGGCGGTGGAGAAAGATCGTCGTCGCATGAAGGCGAATCAGATTCGTCGTGCGGTGAAACGTCACAGCCAGGTGAGCGGCGGTCGCCGTGCTGGCGGTCGCAATAACAACGGTTAACGCTTTTGTAGGCCTGATAAGCGTAGCGCCATCAGGCAATTGCGCGGTGCCGGATGGCACCGCAAGCGCCTTATCCGCCCTGGATCAGTAGTCGATACCCATCTGGGCTTTGACCCCTGCCTCAAAGGCATGTTTGACCGGACGCAGTTCACTGACGGTATCGGCCAGCTCGAGAATATCCCGATGGCAGCCACGACCGGTGATAATCACCGTCTGGTGAGACGGTCGCGCATTCAACGCGCTAATCACCTCTTCAAGCGGCAGATAGTCATACGCCACCATGTAGGTCAACTCGTCCAGCACCACCATGTCCAGTAGCGGGTCGGCAAGCATTCGCTTGCCGTGCTCCCATACTGCCAGACAGGCCGCCGTGTCGGCCTCGCGGTTCTGTGTTTCCCAGGTAAACCCGGTCGCCATCACCTGAAATTCGACGCCGTGCGGTTCCAGCAGGTTACGCTCGCCGTTGGGCCAGGTTCCCTTGATAAACTGCACGACACCGACCTTTTTACCGTGTCCCACCGCGCGGGTGGCCGTGCCGAAGGCGGCGGTGGTTTTTCCTTTCCCGTTGCCGGTGAAAACAATCACGATACCGCGCTCATCCTGAGCCTGGGCTACCCGGGCATCAACCCGGTCCTTCACGCGCTGCTGACGCTGTTGATAACGTTCTTCACTCATTGGGCGATTCCTGGTTTGCGGCCCGGTTGGGCGTCGAAGGTCATGCCGGTCTTGCGGCGGCTGTCATCGCCCATTAGCCACAGATACAGCGGCATAATATCGGCGGGTGTTTTGAGCTTTTGCGGATCTTCCGTCGGAAAGGCGTTGGCGCGCATTCCGGTACGCGTGCCGCCCGGGTTGATGCAATTCACGCGCAGCGGGCGGTTTTGATACTCGTCCGCCAGCACCTGCATCATTCCTTCGGTGGCAAATTTAGAGGCCGCGTAGGCTCCCCAGTTGGCGCGGCCTTGTTGGCCTACGCTGGAGGAGGTGAAGACTAACGATCCGGAATCTGACTTAAGTAATAAAGGAAGCAATGCCTGGGTCAGCATAAACGTCGCGTTGACGTTGACCTGCATCACCTGTTGCCAGACCTGCGGGTCCTGCTCGATCATCGGGCAGACGTCGCCCAGTAATCCGGCATTGTGCAGGGCGCCGTCCAGACGTGGATACTGTCCGGCGACGCGCTGCGCCAGTTGATGACAATCATCAGCGGTACAGGTTAACAGATCAAGCGTAAACCACGATGGCTGACGCCCCGCTTGCTGGGCAATCATTTCGGCGACGTGGCGCAATTTCTCATCATTACGGCCTAGCAAAATAACGCTGGCACCGTAACGGGCGTAGGTCAGAGCCGCTTCCCGGCCAATGCCATCGCTGGCGCCGGTCACCAGAATGATGCGATCCTGCAAAAGGTCTTGTTTCGGTTGATAATGCATGGGGACTCCTCGGCGACATGCCTGGTCGCTCTGCTTCTCGTTGGTGTGTCGGGTTTATGCCTGAAACAGGACCCAATTTCAATCAGCCAACGGCGATAACGCCCTAAAATGAACACTTTGTCATACTTTTGTCCATCCGCATATCCCGCGAGACGACGCATTACGCCTGATGTACACTGAGCCGACGCTAAGTTGTTTAACCAAGGTGGAACGTGTGGAATTGTTGTCTGAATATGGGTTGTTTTTAGCAAAAATCGTCACCGTTGTACTGGCTATCGCGGCGATAGCCATCATTATCGTGAATGTTGCCCAACGTAAGCGCCAGCGTGGCGAACTGCGGGTTACCAACCTCAGCGAACAATATAAAGAGATGAAGGATGAACTGGCGATGGCGTTGCTGGATAGCCATCAACAGAAGCTCTGGCATAAAGCACAAAAGAAAAAGCACAAGCTGGAAGCGAAAGCCGCCAAAGTAAAAGCGAAGCAGGGCGACAGCGACACGTCGGATAAGCCGCGCGTCTGGGTGCTGGATTTCAAAGGCAGCATGGATGCCCACGAAGTCAGTTCGCTGCGTGAAGAGGTGACGGCCGTTCTGGCGGTGGTGAAACCGCAGGATCAGGTGGTGGTGCGTCTGGAAAGTCCCGGCGGCGTTGTCCACGGCTATGGTCTCGCCGCATCACAACTGCAACGCTTACGCGATAAGAACATCCCGCTGACCGTGACGGTGGACAAGGTCGCGGCGAGTGGCGGTTACATGATGGCCTGCGTGGCGGACAAAATTGTCTCGGCCCCCTTTGCGATTGTCGGCTCAATTGGCGTGGTCGCGCAGATCCCCAACTTTAACCGCTTCCTGAAAGGAAAGGATATCGATATCGAGTTGCATACCGCCGGACAGTACAAACGGACCCTGACGCTGTTGGGTGAGAACACTGAAGAAGGGCGGCAGAAATTTCGTGAGGATTTGAACGAAACCCATCTCCTGTTTAAAGATTTTGTTCATCGTATGCGTCCGACTCTGGACATTGAGCAGGTCGCCACCGGTGAACACTGGTATGGACAGCAGGCGCTGGACAAAGGACTCATTGATGAGATAAATACCAGCGACGAGGTGATCCTGGGATTAATGGAAGGGCGAGAGGTGTTTAACGTTCGTTATCTGCAGCGTAAGAAACTGGTGGATCGCGTAACCGGCAGTGCCGCTGAAAGTGCCGACCGTCTGCTACTACGCTGGTGGCAGCGCGGACAAAAACCGCTGATGTAAAAAGCCATATTAACGAAAAACGCGAGGCCTGAAGCCTCGCGTTTTTGCTTTAATCGATCAGGTGATACTTTTCAGAAAGCACATGCGCCAGATGTTTAAACATATTGAACACGGCAGTGCTCTTTGGCGTGGGTAAACCTTGCTCGTCTAAAAAGTAATCCCCACTGAAGACCAACACCCCATTTCGCTGGGTTACACCGGTGGCAACAATGCCGGCCAGCGTATCTTCATGCTCACGAATGATTTTGTTGGCTTCAATCAACAGCGTTTCGCGATCGATAGGTTGTGTCTCTTTGCGCATTTTTTACTCCTTAAACAAGGACATTAGTCTACGCCGACCGACTCTTTTGGGCAAATATTCCCTGAGCGTGATCAGGGGGTTGTCAACCTTTGCTGACTGGCAGGATTTGTTTTTGCATGCTAATAAAGTTGCGTAACGAATTTTATCAGGTACAGTGTGACGCTTTCGTCAACCAGGCAACAGATTTGCTTGACATTCGACCGAAATTCCGTCGTGCTATAGCGCCTCTGTGCGAAAAAACCTGTTAACTCAGTCACCTGGCTATTTAGTGTACAGAGTCAGTACAAAGGGTTGATATCCACAGACGCAGGGACCATATCCGTGGCTCGTCGTCTGTAGATGGTGTATCAATGTGCGACGCATTCCTGGAAGAATCAAATTAGGTAAAGGTGAATATGGGTAAAGCTCTTGTCATCGTTGAGTCCCCGGCAAAAGCCAAAACGATCAACAAGTATCTGGGTAATGACTACGTGGTTAAGTCCAGCGTTGGTCATATCCGTGATTTGCCGACCAGTGGCTCAGCAGCTAAAAAGAGCGCCGACTCTACCTCCACCAAAACGGCTAAAAAGCCCAAAAAGGATGAACGTGGCGCGCTCGTCAACCGTATGGGTGTTGATCCGTGGCACAACTGGGACGCGCACTATGAGGTGCTGCCCGGTAAAGAGAAGGTCGTCTCTGAACTGAAACAACTGGCTGAAAAAGCCGACCACATCTATCTCGCAACCGACCTTGACCGCGAAGGGGAAGCCATTGCATGGCACCTGCGGGAAGTGATCGGTGGTGATGAGTCGCGTTACAGTCGCGTGGTGTTTAACGAAATTACGAAGAATGCGATTCGTCAGGCATTTGAAAAGCCGGGCGAACTGAACATTGATCGAGTAAACGCTCAGCAGGCGCGTCGCTTTATGGACCGCGTGGTGGGGTATATGGTCTCGCCGCTGTTGTGGAAGAAGATTGCCCGCGGCCTGTCAGCTGGTCGCGTACAGTCCGTGGCGGTGCGTCTGGTCGTTGAGCGTGAGCGCGAAATTAAAGCGTTTGTTCCGGAAGAGTTCTGGGAAATTGACGCCAACACCACTACGCCTTCCGGCGACGCGCTGCCCTTGCAGGTGACCCATCAGAACGATAAGCCGTTCCGTCCGGTGAATCGCGAGCAGACGCTTGCGGCGGTGAGCCTGCTGGAGAAAGCGCGCTACAGCGTTCTGGAACGTGAAGACAAGCCGACCAGCAGCAAGCCGGGCGCGCCGTTTATCACCTCAACCCTGCAACAGGCGGCCAGTACGCGTCTCGGTTTTGGTGTGAAAAAGACCATGATGATGGCGCAGCGTCTGTACGAAGCGGGCTACATCACTTATATGCGTACCGACTCGACCAACCTGAGTCAGGACGCCGTAAACATGGTGCGCGGTTATATCGGCGACAATTTTGGCAAGAAATATTTGCCAGAAAGTCCGAATCAGTACGCCAGCAAAGAAAACTCACAGGAAGCGCACGAAGCGATTCGTCCTTCTGATGTCTCCGTGCTGGCGGAAACGCTGAAGGATATGGAAGCCGATGCGCAGAAACTGTATCAACTGATCTGGCGTCAGTTTGTCGCCTGTCAGATGACGCCGGCGCAGTACGACTCCACCACGCTGACCGTTGGCGCGGGTGATTTCCGTCTGAAGGCGCGCGGTCGTATTCTTCGCTTCGACGGCTGGACGAAGGTGATGCCAGCGCTGCGTAAAGGTGACGAAGACCGGACGCTGCCGGCAGTCAATAAAGGCGATGCGCTGTCTCTGGTTGAACTGACCCCGGCTCAGCACTTCACCAAACCACCGGCGCGCTTCAGCGAAGCCTCACTGGTGAAAGAGCTGGAAAAACGCGGAATTGGCCGTCCGTCGACCTATGCGTCGATCATTTCGACCATCCAGGATCGTGGCTATGTGCGCG
This sequence comes from Citrobacter sp. Ct235, assembly GCF_030332305.1. Lineage (NCBI taxonomy): Bacteria > Pseudomonadati > Pseudomonadota > Gammaproteobacteria > Enterobacterales > Enterobacteriaceae > Citrobacter > Citrobacter sp. Ct235. The sequence continues at coordinate 895,479 of NZ_JAOWIC010000049.1, read as the reverse complement.
TGGAAAACCGTCGCTTCTATGCGGAAAAAATGGGTGAGATTGTCACCGACCGCCTGGAAGAGAATTTCCGCGAGCTGATGAACTACGATTTCACCGCGCAGATGGAAAACAGCCTCGACCAGGTCGCGAATCACGAAACCGAATGGAAAGGCGTGCTCGACAACTTCTTCAGTGATTTTACTCAGCAGCTGGACAAAGCTGAGAAGGATCCGGAAGAAGGGGGGATGCGTCCGAACCAGATGGTGTTGACCAGCATCGACTGCCCAACCTGCGGGCGCAAAATGGGGATTCGTACCGCCAGTACCGGCGTGTTCCTCGGTTGCTCCGGCTATGCGCTGTCGCCGAAAGAGCGCTGCAAAACCACCATTAATCTGGTGCCGGAAAACGAAGTCCTGAACGTGCTGGAAGGTGATGACGCGGAAACCAATGCCCTGCGCGCCAAGCGTCGTTGTCAGAAGTGCGGCACGGCGATGGACAGCTACCTGATCGATCCGAAGCGTAAGCTGCACGTCTGTGGTAATAACCCGACCTGCGACGGCTACGAGATCGAAGAGGGTGAATTCCGCATCAAAGGGTATGACGGTCCGATCGTCGAGTGCGAAAAATGTGGTTCTGAGATGCACCTGAAGATGGGGCGTTTCGGTAAGTACATGGCCTGTACCAACGACGAGTGCAAAAACACCCGTAAAATCCTGCGTAACGGTGAGGTTGCGCCGCCGAAAGAAGATCCGGTTCCGCTGCCAGAGTTGCCGTGTGAAAAATCGGATGCGTATTTCGTGCTGCGTGATGGTGCCGCCGGGGTGTTCCTGGCCGCCAATACCTTCCCGAAATCCCGTGAAACGCGTGCGCCGCTGGTGGAAGAGTTGTTCCGCTTCCGTGACCGCCTGCCGGAAAAACTGCGTTATCTGGCCGATGCGCCTCAGCAGGATCCTGAAGGCAATAAAACGCTGGTGCGTTTTAGCCGTAAGACCAGGCAGCAGTATGTTGCTGCTGAAAAGGACGGGAAAGCGACCGGCTGGTCAGCCTTCTTTGTTGATGGCAAATGGGTTGAAGGCAAGAAGTAATCGCCCACGGTTCTGTCGTTGTGAAGAGGGTCGCGTAAGCGGCCCTTTTTTTGTTTTTATTGCGGGCTTATTATTTTTTAGTCATCCCTATACAGTCCGGCTATTAATGATATAGTGGTTATAGTTAATGGCTTTTTTATTATTAAATCGTATTAGCAGCGCCCCTCAGCCTGCTCTGAAACGATGACCTGATGGCGCTAATCTGGATGGTTTAACATGAAATTACAGCAGCTTCGCTACATCGTTGAGGTGGTTAACCACAACCTTAACGTCTCCTCCACCGCGGAAGGACTTTATACCTCGCAGCCGGGTATCAGTAAGCAGGTCCGCATGCTGGAAGATGAACTTGGCATCCAGATTTTTGCCCGTAGCGGTAAGCATCTGACTCAGGTGACGCCAGCAGGCCAGGAGATAATCCGCATTGCGCGCGAAGTGCTCTCCAAAGTGGATGCGATAAAGTCGGTTGCCGGTGAGCATACCTGGCCGGATAAGGGCTCACTCTATATCGCGACAACACATACCCAGGCACGTTATGCGTTGCCGAACGTGATTAAAGGTTTTATAGAGCGCTATCCGCGCGTGTCGTTGCATATGCACCAGGGATCGCCGACGCAGATTGCTGAGGCGGTTTCGAAAGGTAATGCCGATTTTGCCATCGCTACGGAAGCGCTGCATCTGTATGACGATCTGGTGATGCTGCCATGCTATCACTGGAATCGCTCGATTGTGGTGACGCCCGAACATCCGCTCGCCAATAAAGCCTCAGTGTCCATTGAAGAACTGGCGCAGTATCCGTTGGTGACGTACACCTTTGGCTTTACCGGTCGTTCCGAACTGGATACCGCCTTTAACCGCGCAGGGCTGACACCACGTATTGTTTTCACGGCGACTGATGCGGATGTGATCAAAACCTACGTGCGTTTAGGCTTAGGGGTAGGGGTGATCGCCAGCATGGCGGTTGATCCACTGTCGGACCCGGATCTGGTTCGCGTGGATGCGCACGATGTCTTCAGCCACAGCACGACCAAAATCGGTTTCCGTCGCAGCACGTTCCTGCGCAGTTACATGTATGATTTCATTCAACGTTTCGCACCGCATTTGACGCGTGACGTGGTGGATACCGCCGTGGCATTGCGCTCGAATGAAGAAATTGAAGAGATGTTTAAAGATATAAAATTGCCTGAAAAGTAATTGCCACAGAAACTGTCGGTATCTTTTGTTCGCAGGGGATACCGAAAGTTTTAATTAAATCACAATTCTGTTTATTAAGGCTGACGCAATAATAATATCCACACGGGAGTTATGGATAATCAGTCGTAAAGTAGTGTCTTATTCCCCGCCTCGCAAATTTCCTATTCCAAATATTTATTTTCGATCAAAAGATTGATTTATTCACTGGAAACGATTCGTAAATTCACTGGATTTTTGACTAAAGTTTCATTAGGATTTGTCTCATCTGATGATTAATTGTACCGATTGTTGGTGCCTAAATGATAAGTGATGTCGATTGTATGAGGTTAGCAATGCCGTCTGAAAACCAGGAACCACGTCGGGACCCTGAGATGAAACGCAAAGCATGGCTTGCGGTTTTCCTGGGCTCAGCGCTGTTTTGGGTCGTGACTGCACTGTTGATCTGGAATGCCTGGGGGTAAACATGGTTGTTCACGACTCACAACAGACGTCTTTACCCACATGTCACTCTGGTGACACGGTGCGAGAAACGAAAAAAGGCGCGTGCGTGAAAACGGTTCCCGAAAACTGGAAGTTGACTCAACAACAGCAAGCATTTATTGCGTTATTCGACGAAGACGAACAACAGAAACAATAATCGTCCCCATTCTTATTACCGTTTTTTGTACTGACAAATTATTGCGGTACGCTTTTACATATACACCACAGCAATAAATAGTTGAGAAAGTCTCAACACAATGTATTAAACAAAAACGGGTGTAGCCGATGCTTAGTGCAAATATGAAATACTGGTCCTGGATGGGCGCATTTTCCGTCTCGCTGCTCTTTTGGGCTGAACTGTTCTGGATCGTGATGAATTAATCTCAAACCTCGCTGCGGCGAGGTTTTCGTTTTCTCTCTTTCATATACTCGTTCGTCCTCGCGTCTGTACCCTCTGTACCCATTGTTCGGTTTCTCCTCTTTTATCAATTCGGGTTGTTATCAAAACGTTACAGTGTGTTTGTGTTATCTTTAATATTCACCCTGAAGAGAATCAGGGCATCGCAACCCTGTCATTAAGGAGGAGCTATGTCGTCAACCCTACGAGAAGCCAGTAAGGACACACTGCAGGCCAAAGACAAAACCTACCACTACTACAGTCTGCCGCTGGCTGCGAAATCTCTGGGCGATATCACCCGTCTGCCCAAATCACTGAAAGTCTTACTGGAAAACCTGTTGCGTTGGCAGGACGGCGATTCCGTCACACAAGAGGATATCCTGGCGCTGGCAGGGTGGCTAAAGAGCGCCCATGCCGATCGCGAGATTGCCTACCGTCCTGCACGCGTGTTGATGCAGGACTTTACCGGCGTTCCGGCGGTGGTGGATCTCGCCGCGATGCGCGAAGCGGTGAAACGCCTGGGCGGCGATACCGCGAAGGTGAACCCTCTGTCGCCGGTGGATCTGGTTATTGACCACTCCGTGACCGTTGACCATTTTGGCGATGACGATGCGTTCGAAGAGAACGTGCGCCTCGAAATGGAGCGTAACCACGAGCGCTATGTGTTCCTGAAATGGGGCCAGCAGGCCTTCAGTCGCTTTAGCGTCGTGCCGCCGGGAACCGGCATTTGCCACCAGGTTAACCTGGAATACCTCGGCAAAGCGGTCTGGAGCGAGTTGCAGGACGGTGAATGGCTGGCTTATCCGGATACGCTGGTCGGCACTGACTCACACACCACCATGATTAACGGTCTGGGCGTTCTGGGCTGGGGCGTGGGCGGTATAGAGGCTGAAGCGGCGATGCTGGGACAACCGGTTTCGATGCTGATCCCGGATGTGGTGGGCTTCAAACTGACCGGAAAACTGCGTGAGGGGATTACCGCAACGGATCTCGTGTTGACCGTCACTCAGATGCTGCGTAAGCACGGCGTGGTCGGAAAATTTGTCGAATTTTATGGCGACGGCCTGGACTCCTTACCGTTGGCTGACCGCGCCACCATCGCCAATATGTCGCCGGAGTATGGCGCGACCTGCGGCTTCTTCCCGATCGACAGCGTGACGTTAGACTACATGCGCTTGAGCGGGCGCAGTGAAGATCAAATCGAACTGGTTGAGAAATACGCGAAAGTGCAGGGCATGTGGCGTAACCCCGGCGATGAACCGGTCTTCACCAGTACCCTGGCGCTGGATATGAATGATGTCGAGGCGAGCCTTGCCGGACCGAAACGTCCGCAGGATCGCGTCGCGCTGGGCGATGTGCCGAAAGCCTTTGCCGCCAGCAGTGAGCTGGAACTGAACACCGCGCAGAAAGATCGTCAACCGGTGGAGTACGTGCTGAACGGCCAGTCATACCAACTCCCTGACGGGGCTGTGGTGATTTCGGCGATAACGTCCTGCACCAACACCTCTAACCCGAGCGTGCTGATGGCGGCGGGTCTGTTGGCGAAAAACGCGGTGACGTTGGGACTGAAACGTCAGCCGTGGGTGAAAGCCTCGCTGGCACCGGGGTCGAAAGTGGTGTCGGATTATCTGGCCAAGGCGAAACTGACGCCGTATCTCGATGAACTGGGTTTTAACCTGGTGGGATATGGCTGCACGACCTGTATTGGTAACTCAGGGCCGCTGCCGGAACCTATCGAAACCGCGATTAAGAAGGGCGATCTTACCGTTGGCGCCGTGCTGTCAGGCAACCGTAACTTTGAAGGTCGTATCCACCCGCTGGTGAAAACCAACTGGCTGGCGTCTCCGCCGCTGGTGGTCGCCTATGCCCTCGCGGGCAACATGAACATCAACCTGGCGAAAGATCCGCTCGGTCATGACCGCAAAGGCGATCCGGTCTACCTGAAAGATATCTGGCCGTCGGCGCAGGAAATTGCCCGTGCGGTGGCGTTGGTCTCCTCAGAGATGTTCCACAAAGAATATGCGGAAGTGTTCGAAGGGACGCCAGAGTGGAAAGCGATCAACGTTGACCGCTCAGACACCTACGGCTGGCAAAACGATTCGACCTACATTCGCCTGTCGCCGTTCTTTGACGAGATGCAGGCGCAGCCCGCACCGGTGACCGATATTCACGGCGCGCGCATTCTGGCGATGCTGGGGGATTCGGTGACCACCGACCACATTTCCCCAGCCGGGAGCATTAAGGCCGACAGTCCTGCCGGGCGTTATCTGCAAAGCCGTGGCGTGGAGCGCAAAGACTTTAACTCCTATGGCTCACGACGTGGGAATCATGAGGTGATGATGCGCGGCACGTTCGCCAACATTCGCATCCGTAACGAAATGGTGCCGGGTGTGGAAGGGGGAATGACGCGGCATCTTCCCGGCACGGAGGTGCTGTCTATCTATGACGCGGCAATGCAGTATCAGCAGGAGAACATTCCGCTGGCGGTGATTGCCGGCAAAGAGTACGGTTCGGGTTCCAGTCGTGACTGGGCTGCTAAAGGGCCGCGACTGCTGGGCATTCGCGTGGTCATCGCGGAGTCGTTCGAACGAATCCACCGCTCTAACCTGATTGGGATGGGTATCCTGCCTCTGGAATTTCCGCAGGGTGTGACGCGAAAAACACTGGGGCTGACAGGGGAAGAGGCAATCGACATTGCCGATCTGCAAAAACTGAAACCTGGCGCGACGGTGCCGGTGACGTTAACCCGGGCTGACGGGCACAAAGCGGTGGTGCAGTGCCGCTGTCGTATCGATACGGCGACCGAGTTAACCTACTACCAGAACGACGGTATCTTGCATTATGTGATTCGCAATATGCTGAAGTAAGCGATAAAAAAAAGCCTGCATGACACGATGCAGGCTTTTTTAATGCATTGCTTTTAACGTATTCGTATTGCTTATTTACTCAACAGGTGGCCCATCTTGGCGGCTTTGGTATCCAGATAATGTTCATTATTGGGATTACGGCCAACAATCAGCGGGACCCGCTCCACAATATTAATTCCCGCTTCACTGAGAATTTCGACTTTCTTCGGGTTATTGGTGAGCAGACGCACTTCATCAACGCCCAGCAGCTTGAACATATCGGCGCAGAGGGTGAAATCACGTTCATCTGCGGCAAAACCCAACTGATGATTGGCCTCTACGGTGTCGTAGCCCTGGTCCTGCAACGCGTAGGCGCGAATCTTATTGAGCAGGCCAATGTTACGTCCTTCCTGACGATGATAAAGCAGAATTCCGCGTCCTTCTTCCGCGATATGCGTCAGGGCGGCTTCCAGCTGAAAACCACAGTCGCAGCGCAGACTGAACAGGGCATCGCCCGTCAGACATTCTGAATGGACACGGGCCAGAACCGGCGTCTGACCAGAAATATCGCCATACACTAACGCGACGTGATCGTGCCCGGTTGCCAGTTCTTCAAATCCCACCATCAGGAAATCGCCCCATGGGGTTGGCAGTTTGGCTTCTGCCACTCGTTTAAGCTGCATGTGTTTCTCCAGATAATGCCGGCACGCGATGTAGTGCCGTTGCCTGTTGGCTTATCTTCTTATTTTGCCATAAGGCAACGGACTTCACCTAATCGCTGCCGCCCAATCGTCATGCGAATGGCACAAATCTGTCAATTTCCCCGAACAGAGGATTTTTCGGTTATGATTGTGGCACTTATCCGTCAAAGAGGTATACATGCTGTCGATTGCAAAGCGTACTGCGGCTGGTGCGGGATTATTGCTGATTATGCCCGTTGCCGTGTGGGTGTCCGGCTGGCGCTGGCAACCGGGTCAGGATTCCGGATGGCTAAAAGTGATGTACTGGATAACGGAAACGGTCACCCAACCGTGGGGCATTATCACGCATGTCATTCTTTGCGGCTGGTTCCTCTGGTGCTTACGCTTTCGCCTTAAAGCAGCCGTGATGCTTTTTACCATTCTGGCGGGTGCTATCCTGATGGGTCAGGGCGTCAAGTCGTGGGTTAAGGACCAGGTACAGGAACCTCGTCCTTTCGTGATATGGCTGGAAAAAACGCATCATATCCCGGTTGATGAGTTCTACACTTTAAAACGTAAGGATCGCAGTGACCTGGTGAAGGCGCAACTCTCAACCCAGCAGGATATTCCGCTGTTTTTACGCCAGCACTGGCAAAAAGAGACCGGGTTTGCGTTTCCGTCCGGTCACACGATGTTTGCCGCAAGCTGGGCGCTGCTCGCCGTGGGGTTATTGTGGCCGCGCCGGCGGACAATGACGATTGCCCTTTTGCTGGTGTGGGCGACGGGCGTCATGGGCAGTCGTATGCTGTTGGGCATGCACTGGCCGCGCGATCTGGTGGTCGCGACGCTGATCTCCTGGGCGCTGGTAACGCTGGCGACCTGGCTTGCGCAGCGGTTCTGCGGGCCGCTCACGCCGCCGCCGGAAGAAAGGCAGGAGATTGTCGAACGCGAGCAAAACGGCTGACCGGGGTTGATTTTACCCGGTTTGCCCTTAAATCATCCGATAGCCGACTGCTTTCCCATTTCGCAGACGCCGTGAAAATGGTAATTTAAAAGGCTAAATGCGGTAAGTTGAACACGATTTATTCGCTTAAACCACATAACGGGAAGTAATGTGAAATATTTACTCATTTTCTTACTGGTGTTGGCGATATTTGTTATCTCGGTAACATTGGGTGCGCAGAACGATCAACAGGTGACGTTTAATTATCTGTTGGCTCAGGGCGAGTATCGTATCTCAACCTTGCTGGCCGTTTTGTTCGCTGCAGGTTTCGCCATTGGTTGGTTGATCTGCGGTCTTTTCTGGCTGCGGGTTCGTGTTTCTCTGGTGCGTGCTGAACGTAAAATTAAACGACTGGAAAACCAGCTCTCGCCTGCGACCGACGTTGTGGTGACGCCTGGTACGTCGGTCGCGAAGGAATAACCGTTTATGCTGGAGTTGTTGTTTCTGCTTTTACCTGTTGCTGCCGCCTATGGCTGGTATATGGGTCGCAGAAGTGCGCAACAAACAAAACAGGATGAAGCTAACCGCCTTTCCCGCGATTATGTCGCGGGCGTTAACTTCCTCCTGAGCAACCAACAAGATAAAGCGGTGGATCTGTTCCTCGATATGTTGAAAGAGGATACCGGCACCGTTGAGGCTCATCTCACCCTCGGAAACCTGTTTCGTTCTCGCGGCGAAGTTGACCGCGCCATCCGTATTCACCAAACCCTCATGGAAAGCGCTTCGCTGACCTATGAACAGCGACTGCTGGCGGTTCAGCAGTTAGGCCGTGATTACATGGCCGCTGGTTTGTATGACCGGGCGGAGGATATGTTCAATCAGCTTACCGATGAAACTGATTTTCGCGTAGGCGCGTTGCAGCAACTGTTGCAGATCTATCAGGCGACCAGCGACTGGCAAAAGGCCATTGAGGTTGCCGAAAGACTGGTCAAACTGGGCAAAGACAAGCAGCGTATCGAAATCGCCCATTTTTACTGTGAACTGGCGCTGCAGCAGATGGGGAGCGACGACATGGATCGCGCCATGACGCTGCTGAAAAAAGGGGCCGCGGCGGATAAAAATAGCGCCAGGGTCTCTATCATGATGGGCCGTGTCTGGATGGCGAAGGGCGATTATGCGAAGGCTGTTGAATGTCTCCAGCGGGTGATTTCCCAGGATAAAGAACTGGTTAGCGAAACGCTGGAAATGCTCCAGACCTGCTACCAACAGTTAGGCAAAAATGATGAATGGGCAGAATTCCTGCGCCGCGCGGTAGAAGAAAATACCGGCGCTGCCGCAGAACTGATGCTGGCCGATATTCTTGAGGCTCGCGAAGGGACGGAGACTGCACAGGTCTATATCACCCGCCAGCTCCAGCGCCATCCGACGATGCGTGTTTTCCATAAGCTGATGGATTATCACCTTAACGAAGCCGAAGAGGGCCGTGCGAAAGAGAGTCTGATGGTGCTGCGTGATATGGTGGGCGAACAGGTGCGCAGCAAACCACGCTACCGCTGCTCTAAATGCGGTTTCACCGCCTACACGCTGTACTGGCATTGTCCTTCCTGCCGCGCCTGGTCAACGATTAAGCCAATTCGCGGACTTGATGGACTGTAATTTTTAAAAAGATCGTTATTTAGTTACAACATACTAATGGTTTTATCCACAATTTCACTCTGGCATTTGTGCCACATCGCCTGGCAGAGGTGTAATCGCGTCTGTTATTTTTTGCGCCTGACAGGTAGAATGCACGCCGTTTACCCATTTGCCCCTTAGCAAGAAGGCCTGGTTATGACGTTAACTGCTTCATCTTCTCCCCGCGCTGCTACCGATTCTCCTGTCGTTGTTGCTCTCGATTATAATAACCGCGATGACGCTCTGGCGTTTGTTGACCGAATCGACCCGCGCGATTGCCGTCTGAAAGTTGGCAAAGAGATGTTCACGCTGTTCGGACCTCAGCTGGTTCGCGATCTCCAGCAACGTGGCTTTGATATTTTTTTGGATCTGAAATTCCATGATATCCCGAATACCGCAGCCCACGCGGTAGCTGCCGCCGCGGATCTTGGCGTCTGGATGGTCAATGTCCATGCGTCGGGCGGGGCGAGAATGATGACCGCAGCTCGTGAAGCTCTGCTGCCGTTTGGTAAGGATGCGCCGCTATTAATCGCGGTCACTGTGTTGACCAGCATGGAAGCCAGCGACTTAGCCGATATTGGTGTGACACTGTCACCTGCTGAGCATGCCGAGAGACTGGCGGCATTAACGCAAAAATGTGGTCTGGATGGCGTGGTCTGCTCAGCCCAGGAAGCGGTACGCTTTAAGCAGGCGTTTGGTCGTCATTTTAAACTGGTCACCCCGGGTATTCGCCCGCAGGGCAGTGCTGCCGGCGATCAGCGGCGGATTATGACCCCTGAGCAGGCGCTGAAGGCGGGAGTGGATTATATGGTCATCGGGCGTCCGGTGACGCAGTCTGACGATCCGGCGCAGACGCTGAAGGCAATAAACGCGTCACTGAAGCGGGAGGCGTAATGAGCAATTCGAACAGCCGTCTGGTTTATTCGACTGAAAGCGGGCGGATTGATGAACCCAAAGCCGCACCTGAACGTCCGAAAGGCGATGGAATTGTCCGTATCCAGCGCCAGACCAGCGGTCGTAAAGGGAAGGGCGTCTGCCTGATTACCGGCGTTGATCTGGATGACGGCGAACTCAACAAACTGGCTGCGGAGCTGAAGAAAAAATGTGGCTGCGGCGGAGCAGTAAAAGACGGCGTAATTGAAATTCAGGGTGACAAGCGCGATTTAATTAAGTCGTTGCTGGAAGCCAAAGGCCTGAAAGTGAAAATGGCGGGCGGTTGATGAAAAAGCCACGATATAAATATCGTGGCTTTAATTTCTACTGCTAAATAAATTGTGTAGTGCAGACCAGAAAAAAATAATCGTATTATTATATCGAGCCGGACAACCGTAGATTATTTACGATTATTTACCTACCTGGTGGCCGATAATACCACCGACAGCGGCACCACCCAGCGTACCCAGCGTGCTGCCATCTGTTAAGACTGCACCACCTAATGCACCTGCACCCGCACCAATGGCGGTGTTACGGTCACGTTTAGACCAGTTAGAGCAGGCGCTCAGAGACATTGCCAGGGCAATCGCCAGCACAGCGGCGGTCATTTTTTTGCTCGTTACAAACATAATACTTTCTCCTGAATTAACGATTCACGGAAGTAAGCTCTCTTTAACTATAGTTAAAATATCTGTCATTAAAGAGAGCATCCGTGAAACCTTATTGCGCAGGGTAATATCACGCAGGTGATAGTCACTTCCTGTTATATCGCTACTATTAATTTTACGACTTTCGCCTGTGAACAACAGGTAAATAGTCTTAATTCAGGAGTCAGAATAGTCTCAGAGCGCAAATGATCTGCACAGCGCAAATCATTTGCGAATATTTTACTCAGCGTCGACGATATTAACGGTCAGGCCACGATGTTCCATCAGCTTACGGTCGCTGGCGCTGATTCTGGCATCGGTGATCACGCGGCTAAACCGCTCAATAGGGCCCAGCGTGTACGGATGGACCGCGCCAAATTTAGAACTGTCGGTCAGAACAATGGCTTCCGAACCTTTCTCCAGCACAGCATTGACCACATCAGCCCGCATCATGTCGCGACCCGTGAAGCCCGTTTCGGTTTGCCAGCCATCAATGCCAATAAACGCCTTACTGAAATGAACCTGCTGGATGAACTGACGGGTAAGTGGTCCCACCATGCTTTCGCTTTTTTTCTGATAAATACCGCCGAGCAGGATCACTTCACAGGGAGTCGCTTTCAACAGGTGCGCAATGTAACTACTGACCGTGATGATGGTGACGTCTTTCTGTTCCGCCAGCGTTCTTGCCAACAGGGCATTGCTGCTGCCATTTTCAATGAACACCGACTCGCCAGGGTTAACCAGCGATGCCGCGAATTCCGCGAGCTGACGCTTCAGGGTGTAGTTGGTCATCATCCGGGTTTCCACGTCTTCGCTATCCAGCGAAACGGCGAAACCGTGCGCACGGCGTAGAAAGCTCTGCTTCTCCAGGGTGTTCAGATCCTGTCGGATGGTGACTTCGGAAACGCCAGTGATTTTGGCCAGTTCAGAGACGCTCATCTGACCTTTATCAATGACCATTTGCAAAATTTTTTGTTGTCGGGAGTTCATAGCTCTAATTTTTATAGCGGTAATCATACCGCGAAGATTAAACACATGCGGCGGTGCCACATCCAGGCGGCACACGGCCGCAAACCGTGCGCGAAAAAATCAGATCTCCCACGGGGCCCGGGGTTTCTTCGTCAATGATACGGCCTCATCCTGTACCTGACTCAACAATTCCGCCTTCAGAATTTCGAGATTATGGATGGCGGAGTGGACATCACCGGCCACCAGGATATCAAGCACGGTATCAATACGCTCGGCAACCCGCTTAGCATCGATATCAGACATGGGGGGATCCTTTGTCAAATAATGAGAGAAGTTAATGATGCAAAAAATGACGGCAAAAGAGAAGGGAAAATTCGGCCTCGCCAGAACCTTTAGGGAATATCATATGTTCTGCGAATACATACAGATATGTAGAAGGCAAAAAGCGAAACTTTCCGTTTCGCTCAGGCGATCATTTTGCCCGTTTAACGCTTTTTCTTATTGAGATAACGTTTGTACCAGCGCTCAAACACGGTGGCAGGCATTGGTTTGGCAAATAAAAAGCCCTGTCGCTCATTAACGCCGTTTTTCGTCAAAAAAGCATCCTCTTTGGCGCTCTCCACGCCTTCGGCAATCACCTGTAGATTCAACGCCTGCGCCACGGCGACAATCGCACGGACCATCGACTGCGATACCGATTTCTTGTGAATGTCGCGAACAAAAATCTGATCCAGCTTAATGGCATCAATCGGAAAACGCGTCAGCTGCGAAAGCGAGGAATAGCCGGTGCCAAAGTCATCCAGATGCACCTGGGCACCGAGCTGGCTAAACTGCTGAATGACGGACAGCGCAAGCGCTTCGTTTTCAATCAGACAGCTCTCCGTCAGTTCGACATCGATAGGACAATATTCAAAATTGAGCTCGTGCAACACTCGCTTCAGATCGGTGAATATCGTCTGGTCGGCCAGTTGGCGGGCAGAAATGTTAACCGCCACGCGCAGGTTGATGCCTTTATCACGCCATTTCGCGACCTGGCGCACAACGTCGAGGATCACCCAGCGGCCGAGTGGCACAATCAGCCCGGACTCCTCGGCGTAAGAGATGAACTCCAGCGGCGGGATTAGCCCGCGTTCAGGGGACTGCCAGCGCACCAGCGCCTCAAGGCTGCGGACTTCGCCTCGCCAGGTCACTTTCGGCTGATAGTGAATCAGCAACTGATCGTTTTCCAGCGCTTTACGCAGGTTAGTGTCCAGCCACAGGTATTCGAATACCCGCTCGTTCATCTCCGGCGAGAAGACGCAGAACTGGCCGCGTCCGCCTTCTTTTACGGTGTACATCGCGGTATCGGCATTGCGGATCAGGTCGCCGCTGCTCTCACCGTGCTGAGGCGCCAACGCGATACCGACAGAACAGCCCGTATAGACTTCTATCAGGCCGATACGGAAGGGCTGGCGCAATCGGGTGAGGATCCGCGAGGCGACCGCCTCAAGCGAGCTCTGCGACGTCTGGCTGGCGAGTACAATAAACTCATCACCGCCGAGGCGGGCCAGCACTTGATTTTCATCCAGACAACTCAGAAGCGCTAATGACACCGCCTGTAAAAGCTGATCACCAAACATGTGACCATAGGCATCATTCACCTTTTTGAAATTATCCAGGTCGAGATAGACAATGCCCACCTGGCTGTCTCCAACCGCCTGATCGATGGCGTCATTGATCAGCTCATGAATAGCATTGCGGTTTGGCAAACCGGTAATCGTGTCGGTATTCGCCAGCACGCGTAATCGTTCCTGCGCGCGCCGTTCTTCCGTAATGTCAGTGCCGGAGCAGATCAGATAGATTTCATTCTTCCCGCTGCCGCTGTGGACAAACTTATTGCGAAACAGAAACAGGCGCTGGCCCTTGCGGGTCTGTACCCAGAGTTCAACTTCATACGAATTGCCGTTGCGAAAGAAACCGCTGATGTTGCGACGAGAGGCGGCTGCCTCCCGACGACTCATAAAGAGTTTGAAGACGCTCTGCCCAATCACTTCTTGCTCTTTCAGCCCGGTGTACTCTTCACACAGGCGGTTGAAGCGCTGAATGTTGCCCCGGCTGTCGAGGATCACAATGGCAGAGTTGGCTTCAGACACCACCTGTTCAGCAAACGACAGCCCTTTGACCAGATCGCGCGCCACGGAAGGGGTATCGTGCCAGGCCGATGCGCTGCCCGCCCATTCATGCTTGCTGATTTTACGGCCCACCAGATGCACCGGGATATCGTTGTTGTCAAAGGGGAGCGTCATCATCAGGCTGGATGTGATAACGGTCATTTCGCGGATCCGTTCGGCTTGCTCGGGCGCAAGTTCAACGCTTTCCGTACGGTCGGTCGCTTCGGTGACGGACAAATGCAGGGTGTTGGAATCTTCTGACAAACGCCAGTAAGGCGTGTGAGTGCCCATATAGCTATACAACGTTGCGGACTCCAGAATGTCTTTCATAATGAACACCCTCCCGTTTAAAGCGCGAACAACCCTCAATGGAAGGGGCAGCTACCGTTCAGTTAAATTCATGATGGCTGAACATCTTGTTTTGTTTATGTATTTATTTGTAATTCAGATCCGGGAAAAAGCATAGGCGCGGTTGAAAATATATCCGGCTGACAGTCAGAGTGTAGTGAGAGAATAGGGATTTGGGGAAAAGAAACGGCCTTTCCTGAAAAGAAAAAGGCCGTTACAGAGCCGGTTATCAGGCGGCTGGACGGGCGATGATGCTACGGGTTTCCATCCGCACTTCGGCGATGGTGACATCAATCACATCGGTCACTTTATAGACGGTTTCGCCTTTGATCTGGATAGTGCCGTTTTCCTGGCTGCACACCAGTTCGTCACGCACCGCGTGCAGGAATGGCGCGGGGATAAAAGCAACCGCGCCGTTATCCACCAGGCGTACACGCATCCCGCCACGGCTGACATCGATGATCTCCGCCGAGAAGCGGGTATCCGTACCGGCCTTATCGCTGAGGAAACGGGCATACAACCAGTCACCAACATCGCGTTCCGCCATACGGTTCAGGCGACGGCGTTCTGCCATCTGTACGGTTACCTCTTCCTGCGGACGGCTAATACTTTCACCTTTGATGACTGCTTTAAGCAGGCGATGGTTGATCATATCGCCATACTTACGAATCGGTGAAGTCCAGGTGGCGTAAGCCTCCAGACCCAGCCCGAAGTGCGGCCCCGGCTCGGTGCTGATTTCCGCAAAGGACTGGAAGCGACGAATACGGCTGTCGAGGAAACCCGACGGTTGCGCATCCAGTTCACGACGCAGTTTGCAGAAGCCTTCGAGGGTCAATACCTCTTCGGCGTCCACATGCATGCCGTGGGATTGCAGCAGCGCCGCCAGCGCATCAGCATTGGCCGGATCAAAGCCCAGGTGAACGTTGTAAATGCCAAAGCCGAGTTTGTCGCGCAGCACGCGTGCGGCGCAGATGTTGGCGGCAATCATTGACTCTTCGACAATCCGGTTCGCGATACGGCGCGGTTCCGCGACGATATCGAGCACTTCGCCTTTGTCGCCGAGAATGAAGCGGTAGTCAGGGCGATCTTTAAACACCAGCGCATGGTGATGGCGCCACTCGCCGCGGTTCAGGCAGATACGTTGCAGCAGGCGAATCTGCTGTGCGATTTCTTCGCGCTCAGGCTGCCAGCTACCGCTATTTTCCAGCCAGTCAGAGACGTTGTCGTAAGCCAGTTTTGCTTTCGACTCAATCGTGGCGGCGAAGAACGTGATGTCATCTTCAATGGCGCCATCCGCGGCAATGGTCATGCGACAGGCGAGCACCGGGCGCACTTCATTGGCGCGCAGCGAGCAGAGATCGTCAGACAGTTCGCGCGGCAGCATTGGAATGTTGAAGCCCGGCAAATAGTTGGTGAACGCACGGATTTTCGCGGCGTTATCCAGCTTGCTGCCTTCGGCTATCCAGGCGGTAGGATCGGCAATCGCTACGGTCAGCTGTAGCTTGCCGTCGGTCAGTTCTTCGGCATACAGCGCATCGTCCATATCTTCAGTGCTGGCACTGTCGATGGTGACAAAATTCAGCGCGGTAAGATCCTGGCGTTCCAGACCTTCATCCAGCATTTCCGTCGCCACGCCGTCTGGCGCTTCTTTTTCAAGATTGTGACGTGCCAGGGTGACCCACCACGGTACGAAGTGGTCGTCAGCGAAAGTGATGAACTGGGTTAATTCGGCGTAGAAGGTGCGGTCGCCTTTGAGTGGATGACGGCGCATTTCAGCAACGGCCCAGTCACCCTCTTTAAATTCATGTTCCACACCGCGCGCGGCGCGGCAGGGGATAGCGTCTTTTAACAGCGGATGATCCGGCACGATGGACAGGCGATCGTTCTTACCCTGCACTTTACCGACAAAACGGGTCAGGAACGGCTCAACCAGTTCTTCCGGCTCCGCAGATTCACGATCTTTTTCAGTGTGGATGACGGCGATGATTCGGTCGCCATGCATCACTTTTTTCATCTGCGGCGGTGGGATGAAATAACTTTTTTGCGCATCGACTTCCAGGAAGCCAAAGCCCTTTTCCGTGGCTTTTACCACCCCTTCGGCACGTGGCGTCTGGGAATGCAGTTGCTGTTTAAGCTGCGCTAGCAGCGGGTTGTCCTGAAACATATTTGTCTATTTTCGTGGCCATAAGAGCGGCTGACAGTTTTACGCGAAAGTACCTGATGCGGCAAGTGCTCTTTATGGCAATGAGGGGGTTAACGCGTCTCGCCCAGCGCGATTTTCAGACGATTTATCCATCCGCACAAACCCGACCAGGCCAACAGATTGATTGCCTGTTCGACGGACGTACAGTACTCGCTGAGCGGGGTGAACTGTGCGGCACTGAAACGATCGGGCGCGCGCGTCAGCCATTGTATCGCCTGGAACAACGGGCGCTCAAGCGGCTGTTGCCGTTCCCGCCGCTCAATCTCATGTTCGTTCTGCCGTAGTGATTCGGCGACTTCTGATGCTGTCGCATGTTGGTTAAAGCAGCTTGCACTGCCGTTAATTCGTGACGTCAGCAGCGTGGTGAAACCGTGCGCGGGGGACTCAACAGACAATGTGCTCTTCAGTAAGGAGCCAAGCAGGGCGAGCAGCGTCGGTTGATGAACCAGATTGGGGGCGATGTGTTGAAGGTAGGCGACGGGCTGATAGCGCGACAGACACTCAAGCTGTTCCGCCGTTGCGTAGCGCAGTTCGACCTGCTCGTGCGCCGAATGCCAGGTCGCGTCGGGCTGCAGAAATGGGGCGACATCGGCGAATGACTGCGTGTCCAGGCCCGGCACCCAACGCACCGGTTGTCCAAGCCAGGCCTGAAACGTGGCGATGACGCGCGCCTGAAAACCGATATAGCCGATGATTTGGTTTATCAGCGCGATATCCCAGGCGGAGAGACCCACGTCGCGTAGATGCTGGCGTGCGCGGTTATCAATCACCGAGGGCGAACTGGCAAGCTGGCGCGCGTACTGGGTAATCTGCGCCAGTCGGTGATTACTTTCACGTGACGAATCTGGGCCGGGAAGCGGCGTCAGACGGGCCGCATAATGGTTGCAGAGTCGCTGCACACCGTACACCTGGGCGACCGTTAACGCGGTACTCATGCGTTCATAAGCGCTAAAGGTATGCAGGCGGTTCAGTAAAACGGTGTCAGGGAACAGTTCGTGAGCTAACTGGCGTGCCGGTTGCAGCCAGGACTGAAAGGGAATAAGCGCGTCTTCGGGGATCACCAAATCCAGCAGAAAGCGATCGTCAACGTGTGCGGCTTCGGGCACCAGCGGTAACACGTCCTGCGGGCCGGTGCTGGACTGGGTTTCATGATACCAGTGGCTTTTGCCGTTGAATCGGCGTTGTTCCATGGGCGTTCCTTGGTCTGTATGTGGCGACCCGGACACGTCGTCGTCGAATCACGCCGGATCGTTTTCGCTGCTTTATCCTGGCGTAAGCGGGGGAAGGGATGAAAGATTGTTGCGTGATAACAAAGATCAAAAAGCTATATTGCGGGGAAGGTTTTAGAACATGGGCGGCAGGGCGCCGCCCACAGGGGAAGTCGGAACGATTATTTCAGTTCCAGTTCGTTCATTGCAGCGATGCTAAAGCCGCCGTCGACATGAACCACTTCACCGGAGATACCGCCAGACAGATCGGAGCACAGGAACGCCGCAGAGTTGCCCACATCTTCGATGGTCACAGTGCGACGAATCGGGGTGACTGCTTCGCAGTGTGCCAGCATCTTACGGAAATCTTTAATGCCGGAAGCCGCCAGCGTACGGATTGGACCCGCAGAGATAGCGTTAACACGTACCCCTTCCGGACCCATCGCGTTCGCCATATAACGGACGTTTGCTTCCAGAGACGCTTTTGCCAGACCCATCACGTTGTAGTTCGGGATCGCGCGCTCAGCGCCCAGGTAAGAAAGCGTCAGCAGGGCAGAGCCCGGGTTCAGCATAGAACGGCAGGCTTTCGCCATCGCCACAAAGCTGTAGGAGCTGATGTCGTGAGCGATTTTAAAACCTTCGCGGGTGACCGCGTTCACATAGTCACCGTCCAGTTGGTCGCCAGGAGCAAAGCCGATAGAGTGAACGAAACCGTCAAATTTCGGCCAGGCTTTGGCCAACTCTGCGAACATGGTGTCGATGCTTTCATCTTCTGCCACATCGCACTGCAGAACGATGTTTGAACCCAGCTGAGCAGCAAATTCTTCCACGCGGCCTTTCAGTTTGTCGTTCTGGTAGGTGAATGCCAGTTCCGCGCCTTCGCGGTGCATCGCCTGCGCGATACCGTAGGCGATAGAAAGTTTGCTGGCAAGACCGGTCACCAGAATACGCTTACCGGAAAGAAAACCCATAGCTTAAATCCTTATGTCATTGCTTATTTTAGCTTTATATTCATTCGGTTATGACGAATGTAGCCAGAATAAAAGAGATAGCAGGCTGAAATTATAGCCCACTATACGCCTGAATTGTCACGTGATTTTTACATAGTGCTGAAAGTGGTTCGCGTCACGGAGCAGAAAACCAGCACTTTTCTATTATATCAGCAGTCGCTGTCTGTACTGATCCAACCTCATTTAATCAATACTTTTGCGGCAAGTGATGGATAGCCATCAGTCGTCCATTTTCAATGCTGATATAACCACCCAACTTGAGGTCGGCAAGGATTTTCATGATGCTGCTGCGAGAAAGATGGGTCCTGTCACGAATGAAGCGCTCAACGGAAAGCGTTTTACGTAAGGATTCCGGTTCGTGCATTAATTCAATTAATTGGCAGCAAATCACTTCATAGGCGGTGGGGGCACTCAATTGCCGACTGTAAAAAAACAGTTTACTGCTCACGACAACCATATGTTTAGCCAGTACTTCCCACAAACCCAGTTCCTGAATGTGCTGATGCGCCTCTTCTAAAGTCAGGGTCGCAATTTTGCAGGGTTCCGCGGTAACAATATAGCAGCCGCTGATGCCAAGACCCAGAATACGGGGTGCCGGGACGCGCACCATGAGCAGATGATCAGCAGTGCGGTGTACCTCAACGGAACCATTGATAATTAATCGACAAAGCGGTTCATCGGTCTCGACAAAATCAAGGCGGATCCCTTTTCGATATGACTGCGTCGTGGCGAAGGGCTGTAACGCCTCGACCAACGTTTTTGACCATGGGGAGGGCGTATTGAGTGTCAGTGGAGTTAATACTTTTTCATCCATAAAGTAGTTATACCGAATAACGTGTCTCTTTGATAACTATAGACAAAGAGTGAAAAACGTGACAACAAAGCTTTAACTCAAAATTTTACCGGTAAGTGGTTGATTGAAAGCAATTTTCCATTGCTTATTTCAATGTAACTCCCCTGGCGTAGGGCTGAAAGGACAGCCATAATCCTGCTGCGTGACAGGAAACAGCGGCTTTGAATGTAACGCACCACCGGTTCCGATTTTCTGGATGCTTCTGACTCCAGTGAAAGTTCAAACAGGAGATAACGTATGACGCCGTAAGCCCCCGGTTGAGACAAGCGCGTGCAATGCGCAAAAATGCGGGATGAAATATGCACCATGACATGGGAAAGTGACTCCCATAGCCCATGCTGCTGAATAATATCCATGGCCAGATCCAGCGGGATCCGGCTCAGGACCGCATCTGTTGATGTGCATAATGTTAATGTGTCACTCAACATGCTAAAACCAAAGATAAAAGGAGCGGTTTCAGCGTTTAACGATAATCCATCTTTTGTACGGTTGATTACCACATGTCCTTTATGCAGCAAGTAACAGTAATTTATTCCATCAATTGCATACGGCAGTAACGTACCCTTGTGTGTCAGCAGAGGGGTCGCCTGAGCTGTCAGTGCAGTAAGCAATTGCCGGAAGGATTGTTCAGGCTTATTTTCATGCAAGAAAATACCAATAGTCGGTGAATCTGACATAGTGAAGCTGAATCCTGATAATGAAAATAATAACTCCTGGATTATGACTTATTGATGCCTGCAATTGGAGCCTGAATAAGTGTCTAAAATTACACCACAAAAAATATTGCAATCAGCAAGCGAATAGCGTGAGGGGGTGTGTAATTTTGGATTTTGGTTGCATTGATTTTGAGTGCCGCCATAAATACAATATCCCTTGTCATCGAAGAGTCTGGTTTTTGTGATGGATATTTTTACTCATGCTTTCCATTCATACCGTATAAATCACATGTGGGCTGAATGGGTATCTGATATGTAATGGATAGAAGGAACGATTTGCAACGACGTATACGCTGTTATTGCATTTTATTTTTTCCTTTTATATGAAAATAAAATTA
Organism: Citrobacter sp. Ct235; assembly: GCF_030332305.1. Taxonomy (NCBI): domain Bacteria; kingdom Pseudomonadati; phylum Pseudomonadota; class Gammaproteobacteria; order Enterobacterales; family Enterobacteriaceae; genus Citrobacter; species Citrobacter sp. Ct235. Next base: position 874,829 of record NZ_JAOWIC010000049.1, on the reverse strand, counting down.
TTCCAGGAGCAGCAAATACAGCGACTATAGACTCGCGGTCAAGACATCATTTTATTTTTAGGAACGAAAATGAAACTATCTGTATTTTTTAAAGTAGGTCTTATTGCATCTGCATTGGTGGGGATGATTAATGCCTCATATGCCGCTGGAGTATCGAGTGGCACCATTACCTTTGAGGGTAAAATTACATCTTCAACCTGTGAAGCAACAGTAAATGGTGTTGCTGCCGACGGAACCGTAACAATGCCGCCAATTGCAATATCAGCGTTCACTGATGCGACGGCCGGACGTACACCTTTTACCATCGAACTGGCGAATTGTGCGCTGACGGATCCAGACACCAAAGTGGGGACGTTTTTTGAACCTGATGGTATTCAGGTGGATTCCGCAACCGGGCATCTGAATAATATTGCTACGACTGGCGCCGCGACCGGCGTAAGTCTGCAATTATCAAATGGTACTGACGACACCGCTATTCTTGTCGGTGATGCAGGGCAGACAGGTTCCGCGCAATATGTCGTGCCTGACGCTACAAGTAAAAAGGGAACCCTTTCTTACTTTGTTGAGTACTACAAAGTATCAGGCGCCACCCTGGGCGCTGGTGCGGTACAAGGCAAAGTCGTTTACGACCTGATTTATAAATAATCGACCAAAGAGTGTTATGACAATATGTTTATTCCTGTGATTCTGTCCAGACGTAAAGTAAAGTTTTTATTCGTAGCGCTATCAGGGATGACAGCATTAAGTTATAGCACTCTTTCTTGTGCTGGTATTGTGCTAAGCGGAACCCGCGTTATTTATCCTGCGGAGCAAAATGAAGTCACTGTGAACATGAAAAACGCCGGTAAAGCACCGGTGCTGGCACAAAGCTGGATTGATGATGGCAATCAATCCGCAACGCCGGATAAAATTATTTCACCGTTTGTATTAACGCCTCCCATTAATCGCGTCGATGCCGGAAAGGGGCAGACGTTAAGGATTAGTCTGGTTGATGGCAAGGGGATTGCGACGAATAAGGAATCCATATTTTATTTGAACGTTCTGGAGATCCCAGCCAAGTCAAAAAATGCCGCTGAGAATAACCATCTTAGTATCGCGTTCAGAACCCGAATAAAGCTTTTTTATCGTCCGCAAGGTTTAAGCGGTAGTGCCGGTGATGCGCCAGATGCATTGCAATGGTCAATCAGTAATGGCGGTGTAAAAGCCACAAACCCTACACCTTATTATATTACTCTCGGGACGGTGACCTATACCCAGGGGGGGAGTAAACATGTTGAAGAGGGAAAAATGATCGCGCCAGGAAGCAGTGCTGATTTTCATTTTAAAAATGCAAATCCGGTCAGTGATATCCACGCAATTACTTTTACCTCAATTAATGACTATGGCGCTGCAGTCAAACATATCCAGGGCAAATAGTCTTAAGTTCTGCCTCTGGTGGTAATATTATGATTATCCTGTTTCCCATTATGTTATTTTTGGCGTTAAACATTCTTATTGTACAATGTTCTGTGGCTGCCACGGGGGATGTGTTGACGCCGTCAGCAGAAGATCAAGTGGAGTTTGATTCTGACTTTGTGAAACAACCAGCGGGACAGTCCGTAGATTTAGCCCGCTTTTCCAACGGGGCTAACGTGCTGCCGGGTATTTATAAAATCGCAGTGGCGTTGAATCAACAAACGCTGACCGTGGCGGAAGTCGAGTTCAGGGCGGCAGATAACAAAAATGTCATCCCCTGTATTCCGCTGAATGTGCTCAATTTGATTAATTTCAAGAAAGAACAAATTAATTTTACTCAGTGGGATTCCCTCACTGACAAAACAGAATGTATCAACCTTAAAGCGATCGTTCCTGAAGCTGAGCTGGATTTTGACAACCAGAATCAGCAGTTAAATATCTCGATACCACAAATTTATATCAATAAACAACCCCGAGGGTCAGTGCCTGCCTCTATGTGGGACAGTGGTATTCCAGCGATGATGCTGAGCTACAACATGAACGCGTATCAATCTAAAAATAATGGCTACGATTCAAAGTCATTTTATACCGCCATTAACAGCGGGTTGAATATCGGCTCCTGGTATTTACGTCATAATGGGTCGTATAACTGGGCCGATGGAACCGGGGGACGCTACAGCGTTCTGAATACTTACATTCAGCACGATTTACCGCGTATTTCTGGTCGTTTGGTGGCTGGGCAGTCCAACACCAGTGGGCAATTGTTCGATACGGTGCCATTTACCGGCGTTCAGGTCGCCAGCGACGAGCGTATGCTGCCGGAATCACAGCGTGGTTATGCGCCCGAAATCCGTGGTATCGCGAAAACCAATGCGAAAGTAACGGTGAAACAGAGCGGGCAGACCATTTATGAGACCACCGTTTCGCCGGGCTCTTTCGTCATCAACGATCTCTATCCAACCGGTTACGGCGGCAACCTGGATGTCACTATTGAAGAGGCCGATGGCTCTCAGCAGAATTTTTCGATTCCTTATGCCTCGGTGTCTCAGCTCCTGCGTCCTGGCAGTCAGCGTTACAGCCTGAGTTTAGGTAAACTGCGTAGTGACAGTGTTTCCAGCGATCCGAACCTGGTCGAAGCGACATACCAGCGGGGGTTCTCTAACCTGATTACCGGCTATACCGGTTTACAGGCCAATAAAGATTATCAGGCGGTAAAAGTGGGGACGGCGCTGGGGCTGCAAATCGGCGCGATCGCTTTTGACGTCACGCAATCGCAGACGCATTTGCCATCGCCAGATAAGCAGGTTATTTCCGGCCAAAGCTATCAGGTGAGCTACAGCAAGCTGATTAATGAAACCAACAGCAACATTACGCTTGCGGCATACCGCTTTTCGAGCAGCGGTTATATGGACTATATGACCGCAATGGAAAGCATTCAGGCGGTTAAAGATGGCGAAGACAGAAATACCATCCAGCGTGAAAAAAACCGTTTCACAGTCACGATAAGCCAGGGACTGGCTGATGACTGGGGCCAACTCTATCTCAGTGGTTCTTTACAGGATTACTGGGGACAAGATAATTATGAGCGCCAGTATCAGTTTGGTTACTCGAATCACTATAAACAACTGAGCTACAGCATCAACGTTAGCCGTAGCCAGGATGCCTGGGGCGAATCGCAGACCAGTTATTATTTGAATCTGTCATTCCCGCTGTGGGAAAACCACGACAGCAACTATGCACCACAAATGAGTCTGAGCTACAACCAGGACTCAAATGGTCGTTCGGGTGAACAGGCGATGATTTCAGGAAGTGCGGGAACGGATAATCAATTATCCTGGAACGCCAGCGGCACGCATGACAGTGAGGCCGGAACTTCCGCGAGCGTGGGCGGTTCGTATCGGAGCCGTGTGGCACAGATGTCAGGCAGTTACAGCCAAGGGCCGGACTACCGCAGCACGTCTCTGAGCATGTCCGGGGCGATGGTTGCCCACGCTGGCGGCCTGACGCTGTCACCTTATAACAGCGATACCTTCACGCTGGTGGAAGCGAAAGGTGCAGAAGGGGCAACAGTGCCGTCATATCCCGGGATTAAGGTTGACAGGTTTGGTTATGCGCTGCTGCCGGCTTCAAGTCCCTATCAGTTGAGTGATGTATCAATCGATCCGAAAGGCACGTCCCGTAACGTTGAGTTAGATAATACATCGCAAAAAGTAGTGCCTCGTTTTGGTGCCGTCGTGAAAGTGAAGTTCAATGCTGAGAAGGGGACACCGATTTTAATTACCTCGTCTTATTCAGGCAAAGCGCTACCGTTTGGCGCTGAAGTGTATGACGAAAAAGATCATAGCGTTGGTACCGTTGCGCAGGGGAGCGCGATCTACGCTCGTGTTGCCGAGTCGAAAGGGACGTTGAAAGTGAAATGGGGTGAGGGTAGCGCATCACAATGTTTTGTTAGCTACATGCTTGCGCCAGGTATTGAAGACGACACGAAGCAAACGGCGATTCAGCGGTTCAGTAATGTGTGCCGTTAGTCGAAAATTATTGATCCTGATTATACCCATTAGGGCTATTGATGTTTCAGCGCTGGTAGTTTATTAGCCTGACCTACAAATGGCTCATATATTTTTATATCAATCGATTGAAGTGGATTTAAACGTATAAATATCAATTTGCACATATAGATTGGTATTTAAATAATAGGTTGTCATCATGTGGAAATGTGAACGATATATATCTGCGGTATTTCTTTTTATAAGCTTAATTTTCACCGTTATCCCGATGAAAGCGCATGCCTTTTCGTGTACAAATAATGGCACGCAAACGGTGAGTGTTGATTTAACCCTCACTGACTCAGATGCAATGACACTCCTGACGGATATGAGTACGTATACCACTTGTACTGGCAATGTCGGGGGGAGTGAGAATGACGCCTTGAGAGTAAAATCACTCACTACGTCAAGTGCGCTGGCGATTCAGGGGTATACGGGATATTTTCAGACTCCCGGTTCAACATTCCCGGATTCTACAACCTTTCCGGTTTGTGTCTGGCCGCAGGAAAGCGATGTTAATTGCGATCCTTTATCATCATCTGCCAGAGATTATTCAGAACCACTGGCACTGAAAATTTATGTGAAGCGTACTGGCATAACAACGTCGGACGATCTGATCCTGAAAGCGGGAACGGAAGTGGCACGAATTTCACTTGACCAACGCTCGCAGGGCGTCTGGGGATGGACCAGAACGTGGATTTTTGTACTGAAGAACGACGTGCCTATTCCGGCACATACCTGTGACGTGGATGCATCTACACCTTCTGAGGTAACGTTGCCATCTATTTCATCCGGCACCTTGCAACAGAGTGGCACCAGCGAGGCAACGGATTTTAGCATTAAGCTTAAATGCCAGGGAAACGTCAGTGTGAGCATATTATTGGATGGACAAGAAGATAAGAACGCAACAACCGACGGCGTACTTGCCAATATTGCAGATTCAGAACCAGCTTCCAGGGTTGGTATTCAGATATTATATAATAATATCCCGGTGAAGCTCAGAGAAACATTTAGTGCTGGAGTAGCATCAGATGGGATCTACGATATTCCGATGCAGGCCCGTTATTACAAAACATCTGTCTCACCGGTAAGAGCTGGAAATGTAAAATCTGTAATGACGTATAATTTAACCTATAAATAAAAGCAAGATGTACCGTACGGAACACGATATAAATTTCACATTATGGAGTTGAGAAAAGGCAGAATAATTTCTGCCTTTTCTCTTTACCGGTCCTTGCGCCACGCATCCGCCGTTAATGCCTCACCAAAATGCCCGGCAATCAGGCGTTTGGTCAGTTCATGCAGCGGAGAGGCCAGCACATCCGCGGTACTGCCGCGTTCGACGACTTCCCCCTGGTGCATCACCAGCACCTGATCGCTGATGTGCTTCATCATGCCAAGATGCTGGGTGACGTAAATATACGAGATGCCTTGTTTCTCCTGCAATTCCAGCATCAGGTTGATTAACTGCGAGCGCATCGACATATCGAGCGACGCCAGCGCCTCATCGGCAATAATGACTTTTGGACGCAGGATCATCGCACGCGCAAGTCCAAGACGCTGTTTTTGTCCCGGCGCCAGCATATGGGGATAGTAGCTGACGTGATCGGGCAGCAGTCCTACCATCCGCATGGTCTCGATGATCTGTTTGCGTCGCTGTTCCGGCTCAAGGTCGGTATTCAGGCGCAGGGGAAAATCGAGGATTTGCGAAATACGCTGGCGCGGGTTCAGCGAGGTTGACGGATCCTGGAAAATCATGCGGATACGCTGACTGCGAAACGAATAGTCACCAAATTCGAGCGGATGATCGTCAATCAGTAACTCGCCGCCGGTCGGTTCAACCATGCCTGCCAGCATTTTTGCCAGCGTCGATTTACCGGAGCCGTTCTCACCAATGATGGCCAGCGTCTGACGCTCGCGCAGCGTAAAGCTCAGCGGTTTCACGGCTTCCACGGTCTGGCGACGAAACCAGCCCGTACGATAGCGGAAGGTTTTACTCAGATTGCGGACTTCGAGTAAGGTCTCGACCATCTCACTCTCTCTCCATGTTTAGCGGGAAATGACAGGCGTAGAGATGGTTTTTCACCCCGGTCAGACGCGGCGTTTCAATACATTCACGCTGTGCATAGGGACAGCGCGGCCCCAGACGGCAGCCGATCGGCAATTGTTCCAGCAACGGTATGGCTCCGGGCATCGTGTTAAGTCGACTCTTGTGTGGCATGGCGCTACCAAAGTCGGGAATGGCGCGAATCAGCGCCTGCGTGTACGGATGATGCGGCGTTGTCACCAGCTCTTTGCTCAGTGCCGTTTCCACCGTCTGACCACAGTACAGCACGTTAATTTTATCTGCCCACTGGCTAAGCATTTGCAGGTCATGGCTGATCAGCAGAATAGTGGTATTGCTGTTCTGATTCAGTCGCGTCAGCAAACGGAAGATCTGCGCCTGGGTGGTCGGTTCCATCGCGTTGGTCGGTTCGTCCGCAATCAGCAGTCGCGGCTGATTCGCCAGCGCGATGGCGATCATCACCTTCTGGCATTCACCGTCGGTCAGTTCATAAGGGAAGCTGCGCATCGCGTCTTTATGATCTTTAATCCCCACGCGGTGCAGCAGTTCAATGGCGCGACGTTTGCGCCAGCCAATACGCTGCCACCAGCGGCCTTTATAGGTCCAGGCCGGAATGTTTTGCATCAACTGGCGACCCACACGCTCGGAGGGATCCAGACACGACTGTGGCTCCTGGAAGATCATTGAGACGTTATGTCCCACCAGTTTGCGTCGTTCGCGCGGCGAAAGGCGCAGCAGGTCGATATCGTCAAAACGCATCCGGTCGGCGGTGACGCGCCAGTTGTCTTTGGCTACGCCGCAGATGGCTTTGGCAATCAGGCTTTTACCCGAACCTGATTCACCCACCAGCCCGCGAATCTCACCTTCGCTTAAAGTCATGCTGACGCGATCGACGGCTTTGACCCACTCTTCGCCGGCTTTAAATTCAATCGTCAGGTTGCGGATATCCAGTAACGGCATTATTCCACCCCCGCAATGATGGCGCGGCGAATGCCGTCACCCAGCAGGTTGACCAGCAGAACGCTTATCATGATTGCCGCACCGGGCAACATCACCGTCCACGGCGCAACGTAAATCAACTCCAGCGCATCGCCCAACATGGCCCCCCATTCCGGAGAGGGGAGTTGTGCGCCAAGATCGAGAAAACCCAGCGCGGCTATGTCGAGGATCGCCATTGACAATGCGCGGGTGATTTCAGTGATAAGACCCGCGGTAATGTTGGGCAGAATGGCAAACCAGAGGATGTTGAGCGTCGAGGCACCATCAAGACGTGCCGCGATAACGTACTCTTTTTCCAGCTCGTCATGCACCATACTGTAGACCGAGCGCACCATGCGCGGCAGCAGCGCCAGCCAGACGGCAAACATGGCATGGGTTAAATGCGGCCCGGCGAAGGCGACGACGATAATCGCCAGCAGCAGAGACGGAATCGACAGCAGCGTATCAAGAATATGGTTAAGCACGGCGGAACGCAGACCGTGCGTCGCCCCCGCGACAACACCCAGCAGCAGTCCGCACAGCGTCGCGGCGAGCGTAACGACAAACGCGCCGCCTACCGTAGGGGCGGCGCCGCTAAGCAGGCGACTCAGGACATCACGTCCCAGATCGTCGGTACCAAGGAAAAAGGAGACTTCGCCATAGCGTGACCAGGACGGCGGTAGCAACTGATAGCCGAGGAACTGCTGATCGATGCCATACGGTGCAAACCAGTTGCCAAACACGCATAGCACCACCAGTCCCGCACATCCGTACAGGCCGACCATTGCCGTGGTATCGCCATAAAATTTGCGCCATGCGGTGCGTAGCGTACCTGGCGGGCGCTTTTCGCTATAAACGCTATCGTAAGGCATACCATTCCTTATGTTTCAGAGGGTTAGCCATAGCACCCAAAATATCAGAAATCACGTTAACGATGATGACCAGCGAACCAATCACCATTACGCCGGCGGAAATCGCGGCGTAATCCTGCTGGCGGATGGCGTTGATCAGCCAGCGGCCCAGTCCGGGCCAGCTAAAGACCATTTCAGTAATCATCGCCAACGTCAGCATGGTTGAAAACTGCAGGCCAAGACGAGGGATCACTGGCGGTAAGGCGTTATGCAACACATGGCGGCGCAGGATCGTAAACCGTGACAGACCGCGCGTGGCCGCGGCTTTAACGTAGTTCTGATCGAACACCTCGATGGTACTAATGCGCATCAGGCGAATCACTTCGGTGGTCGGCGCGACGGCCAGCGTCAGCACCGGCAATACCATATGACGCACGGCGCTCATCACCATTTCATCACGCCAGGGAGAGTCAGAGATCCAGGCGTCGATAATAGCGAGACCCGTGACCGGCTTAACTTCGTACAACAGATCGAAGCGGCCTGACACCGGCAGCCAGCCGAGGTTCAGCGAAAAGAAAAGGGTCAGCAGGAGCGCCAGCCAGAATACGGGGATTGAAAAACCGAGCAGGGCGAGGGCGCTGATCAGGCGATCCTGCCACTTGTTGCGGGTGATCCCCGCCAGCATGCCCACCGGAATCCCTACCATCAGCGCAAAGCCAAACGCCAGTGTGCACAGCTCCATGGTGGCCGGGAACACCTCTTTAAGCTGCTCAGAGATGAGCTGTCCGTTGATGCTGGAGACACCAAAATCCCAGTGAATGAGGCCATTGAACCAGAACACCCACGCATTCCACAGCGATGCCCCCTGAAGCGGCGCATGCGGTGTAAAATAGCTGAGGCTGAAGCCAATAAAGGTCAGAAAAAACAGGGTGACCAACAGCAACAGAAAACGACGCAGGGTGAAGATAATCATGGCTTTTTCACCTCATCGTTTTTTTCGCGCGACACGCCGGCGAAAGAGGCGTTACCAAAAGGACTCAACACCAGACCTTTAATGTCATATCGATAGGCCTGCAAACGCAGCGACGAGGCAAGCGGCAGGATCGGCAACTCTTTGGCGAGAATGTTCTGCGCTTCATCATACGCATCAATACGCGCGGAAAGCTGCTGAGAAGAGAGCGCCTTGCGCAGCACGTTGTCGAATTCCGGATCGCACCAGTGGGCGAAGTTGGTTTGCGAATTGATGGCCGCGCAGCTCAGTAACGGGCGGAAGAAACTGTCCGGATCGTTACTGTCGGTTGCCCATCCGGACAACGTCAGATCATGGTTCATGTCCATCAACCGCGCCTCCTGGAAACGACCTTCAACCGGTACAATCACCACTTTCACCCCAACCTGTGCCATATCCGCCTGGATCAGCTCAGCCGTTTTCAGCGGGCTGGGGTTCCACGCCTGCGAACTGGTCGGCACCCACAGCCGCAGCGTCAGATTCTCCAGCCCCAGCGCCTTAAGCTGCTCGCGGGATTTGGCCGGATTGTATTCTGTTATTTTAGCCTCGTTGTCATACGCCCACGAGGCGCGAGGTAAAATAGAGGCTGCCGTTTCTGCCGTGCCGTAATAGATGGACTGCATCAGACGCTGGTTATTGATTGCCAGCGCCAGCGCGTGGCGAACCGCCGGGTTATTCAGCGGGGGTTTGTCAGTGTTAAACGCCAGGTAAGCGATGTTCATCCCCGGACGCAGCGTCAGACGCAGGCGCGGGTCGTCACGCAGGATAGTCAACTGGCTGGCGGCAGGCCAGGCCAGCACATCACATTCACCGGTGAGCAGTTTTGATAAGCGTCCGGTTCCGCCAGAGCCCAGATCCACCACCACCTGCGGCATCAACGGTTTACCCCGCCAGAATTGTTCATGCCGTTGCAGGCGAATGTACTGTCCGGCGCGATACTCTGAAAGCTGGAACGGACCGGTACCGACCGGTTGCCGGTCAAGCTGTTCCTGGCGATCCTGCTTTGCCAGTTGCCCGGCATATTCAGCCGACATCACGGACGCATAGTGGGTTGCCAGGTGCCATAAGAAAGAGGCGTCCGGTTTCGTCAGCCGAAATTCCACTGTGTTGTTGTCAAGCTTACGCACGCTCTGCACGTTATCGGCGAACTGCAGGCTGTCGAAATAGGGGAAATTACCGCCGTTGACGTTATGCCACGGATGGTTGCGATCAAAGATGCGCTGAAAGGTAAAGACCACGTCGTCGGCATTCAGTTTGCGGGAGGGGGTAAACCAGGCCGTTTTTTGAAACGCCACGTCGCGACGCAGGTGGAAGCGGTAGGTTGCGCCGTTATCCAGCACCTCCCAGCTTTCTGTCAGTTCCGGGACCAGACGATAGGTGTAGGGATCGACATCCAGCAGCCGGTCATAGAGCTGGGCGGCGAGGGTGTCAACGATCAGCCCGCTGCTCACTTTCTGCGGATTAAAGGTGTTGACCTGCCCACTCACGCAATAGACAAAGCCACTGTCGCGGATATCTTCACGCGGGGTGATTTCAGGCGCAGCAGTAGCCTGACCACTCAGAAGTCCAGCCATCACTACCAGAGACGATAAAACCAGGCGCATAATTTTTAAGGTTTTTAGGTACGATTTGCAAAGTGTATCGCACTATCGCCCGCCAGGTACAAATGTCTGCGGGCAACTGGCGCAAATATGCGCAATCAGGGGGTGGCAAGCGCTAAATCTGATGTTTTTTGAGCAGTGCGCGCAACTGGTGATAGGTCAGTCCCAGCAATTGTGCCGCCCGCTTCTGGTTGAATTTTGCCTGTTGCAGACTCGTTTGCAGTAACGTTTTCTCCTGCTGTTGCTGAAACTCGCGTAAATCGAGGGGAAGCGAGGGGCCCGTTGTCGCGGCTTCTGCGACGGGGGACGTTGGCACGTGACGCTGAAACGGATCGATCACAATCTCATCAAGCGGCGACTCGCTGGTGCCATGTCGGTATACCGAACGCTCAACCACATTTTTTAATTCACGGATATTTCCCGGCCAGCCGTAGTTCAGCAGCGCTTCTCTGGCATGTGGCGTAAATCCGGGAAACAGCGGCAGGCGAATTTCACGACACATCTGTATGGCAAAGTGTTCCGCCATGAGCATGATATCGGCCTGACGTTCGCGCAGCGGCGGCAGTTGCACCACGTCGAACGCCAGACGGTCAAGGAGATCCGCGCGGAAGGTGCCTTGATTGACCATCGCCGGAAGATCCGCATTGGTGGCGCAAACCAGACGCACGTTCACCTGCAACGGTTGGCTACCGCCGACGCGCTCCAGTTCGCCATATTCAATCACTCTGAGCAGTTTTTCCTGCACCAGCATTGGCGCGGTAGCAAGTTCATCCAGAAACAGCGTGCCGCCGTCGGCCCGTTCAAAGCGCCCCGGATGACGTTTTTGCGCACCGGTAAACGCGCCGGCTTCATGACCGAACAGTTCGCTGTCGAGCAGGTTTTCATTCAGCGCCGCGCAGTTGAGCGAAATAAACGGTCCCTGCCAGCGAGAGGAGAGATAATGCAGGCGGTTGGCAATCAGTTCCTTACCGGTTCCGCGCTCGCCGATGATCAGTACCGGCTTATCCAGCGGCGCAAGGCGGGAAACCTGCTCCAGCACTTCCAGAAAACTGTTGGCTTCCCCTAACAGATTATCTTTGTATTCAGCCATGATGAATTTCGCCACATGTTAGTGTATTTAACCACTTTACCTTGTTTTTCTGTCGAGGTAAAACGGTACATATCAAGCAAAATCAAAGAATTAAAAAGTTGGCACGCAGATTGTATTAGAGAGTCAGCAGGGCATCGCCCGACATCAGAAAAATGTGAGGATAGAATTATGGGTATTTTTTCTCGTTTCGCCGACATCGTGAATGCCAACATCAACGCACTGCTTGAGAAAGCGGAAGATCCGCAGAAGCTGGTTCGTCTGATGATTCAGGAAATGGAAGATACGCTGGTTGAAGTGCGTTCCAACTCGGCACGTGCGCTGGCGGAAAAGAAACAGTTATCACGTCGAATCGAACAGGCAACGGCTCAGCAAACCGAGTGGCAGGAGAAAGCGGAACTGGCGCTGCGTAAAGAGAAAGACGATCTGGCCCGTGCCGCACTGATCGAAAAACAGAAGCTGACCGATCTGATTGGCTCTCTGGAGCATGAAGTGACGCTGGTGGACGATACGCTGACGCGCATGAAGAAAGAGATTGGCGAGCTGGAAAACAAACTCAGCGAAACCCGCGCTCGTCAGCAGGCGCTGACGCTGCGTCATCAGGCGGCGAACTCATCCCGTGACGTGCGTCGTCAACTGGACAGCGGTAAGCTGGATGAAGCGATGGCGCGCTTTGAATCTTTCGAGCGTCGCATTGACCACATGGAAGCCGAAGCGGAAAGCCACAACTTTGGCAAACAGAAAACGTTGGATCAGCAGTTTGCCGACCTGAAAGCGGATGATGAAATCAGCGAGCAACTGGCACAGCTGAAAGCCAAAATGCAGCAAGACAAGCAATAATAATACCTGGCGGCGCCCGAACGCGCCGCCGCTCATCACCTGTAAGGAGTACTCATGAGCGCGCTATTTCTGGCCATTCCGTTAACCATTTTCGTGCTGTTTGTGTTACCGATTTGGTTATGGCTGCATTACAGCAACCGTTCCAGTCGTGGGGAGTTATCGCAAAGCGAACAGCAACGTTTAGTTCAGTTGACCGACGACGCGCAGCGTATGCGTGAACGTATCCAGGCGCTGGAAGATATTCTTGATGCGGAACATCCGAACTGGAGGGATCGCTAATGGGCGGCATTGATCTGAACAAAAAATTATGGCGCATTCCACAGCAAGGCATGGTGCGGGGCGTCTGCGCGGGGATCGCGCAGTATCTTGATGTGCCGGTTAAACTGGTGCGTATTTTAGTGGTGTTGTCGATCTTCTTCGGGCTGGCCTTTTTCACCCTGGTCGCCTACATCATTCTGGCGTTTGTGCTCGATCCAATGCCGGACAACCTCGCGGCTGGCGAACAGCAACCGTCCAGCGGCGAGCTGTTGGATATCGTCGATAAAGAGCTGGCAGCGGGGGAGAAACGCTTGCGGGAAATGGAACGGTATGTCACCTCGGACACGTTTACCTTACGTAGCCGTTTCCGTCAGTTGTAAGTCATTTAAGAGGGCTGAGATGAGCAATCGCTGGCAACGCGCCGGGCAGAAGGTAAGACCCGGAATGAAAATAGCAGGTAAGCTGGTGCTTCTGACCGCACTGCGCTACGGCCCGGCGGGTGTCGCAGGGTGGGCGGTGAAATCCGTCGCCCGCCGTCCACTGAAAATGCTGCTGGCCCTGGCACTGGAGCCATTTTTAAGCCGCATGGCGGCGAAAATATCAAAACGTTATTCCGGAAGTTAATTTCCGCAGTCTTTAATCATTTCCCTTGTCTTTATCTGTAACAGCCCACAGCGTCGATTGTTGGGCTGCTAGCCTTTCTTTTTTCCTAAAATGGTCGTTATCGCCGTCGCTAAAATCCCGATGAGCGGCATGACGCCCGCCCCGGCTAAAAAGTTTTGCTGATCGATCTGTTTTTCCTTGCGGATATCTGCAAAACGGGCAAGCGCCTGTTCTTCATCTGCGGCATTGATCTCTTCAAATTGCTTCTCGTAGCCCTGCTCAGTCAGCCGCAATGCGGTATTCGCGTCGGATCGTTTCACTGTTCTGGTGTGCTGCCCTTTTTGATAAAAACAGAACTCTGGCATAGGGTGCTCCTGACGAAGAGAGAGGGAGTAACGACTATAGCCTCCCAGGAAGAATGCCAGCAATAGTGCACTGATTTTATGCTCATTCGTTTGGTGATTTTCCCGCAGTTCAGGTTTTAGCGATTCGCGCTGTGCGTAGCGGACGGCAAATCAGCACCAGGGCCGCAGCGCTACAGAGCGGAAACAACGCCAGTAAAAGCCAGGGATAAATCGCTTGTGTTGACGGAACAAGCGCATTGTCCAGTAAACGACCAAGCAGCAAATTACCCGCCAGCACTGCGCATCCCCCTGCGGTGGAGAGCGCACCATAGTGTGCGCCCAACGTCGATTCATTGGCGAACTGAGGGATTAAATCCTTTGCCGACGGTACCAGCAGCATCTGGCCCAGCGTTAATAGCGTGACCAGACAGACTGACGGTATTAACCGTAATCCTCCCTGCGGCGGTTCTGTCGCGGCAAAAAAGGCCACACTCGCAAACGCGGCGGAAAGCAACAAAAACCCCACAGGCAGTATCCTGACGGCACCAACCCGTCTCGCGACACGCGCGAGCGGAAGCTGAAATAAAATAATCAGTACCGAGGCCAGCATAAAGAGTGGACCGAGGTCCTTTTCACTGCCACCCGAACGCTGGAGCTCCACCGGCAAAGCCAGGTAGAGTTGGTTGTAGCTCAACAACCACGAACTGTAGGCGATGATAAAGGCAACGAAGCGAGGCTGACGAAAGGTCGTCCACCACGGGAGAATGTTGAGCGTCTGTTTGTTGTGGTCAGAGGCAGGCAGGAAGAAGTAGAGAACGATTAACGCGATAAGAAACACACCGGCCCCAGCCAGCGCGATTTGTCGAAAACCGATCCCCGTCATCAGCGCACCCATCGCCGGGCCGAGTACCGCGCCAAGCTCCCCACAAACCGCAAACAGGGCAAACCATTCCGCACGGCTGCGCTTTCCGCGGGCTTCGCTTTGCGTGCCTGCTTTTGCCAGCAAGGCTTCAATTGACGGGGAGAACAGCGCACCGCCGATTCCCGTCAGACACGCGCCCAGAATGATGGGGCCCAGCGATTGTCCATAGGCCAGAAGCAGATAGCCCAGAACACGAACCATACAGCCGAAGAGGATGACAATTTTTGCCCCGAAACGATCGGAAAGGGCGCCGCCAACAATAAACATTCCTTGCTGTGAGAAGGTGCGCAATCCCAGCACCAGCCCAATAAGTCCACCAGAGAGCAGCATATCGTCACGCAGAAAGAGGGCGAGAAATGGCACGACCGCGTAAAAACCGATATTAAAGGCAAACTGGCTGCCCAGCAGAACAGGCGGGCGGAGGGTTGTGGCTGGTCGCAGGGACCACGCAGAGAGACGCATTACACGGCCTTACACCAGGAAGTGGATATGTTTTTTGCCATGGAAAGGCGAGATTTCGATTCGGGTCTTAACCCGGAAAACGTCCCAAAGCAGTTCCTCGCTCAGAATGTCCTGCGGCGTTCCCGTTGCCACAATCTGCCCGCGTTGCATAACCATCAGCGAGTCACAGAACATAGACGCATGGTTGAGATCGTGGATAGCCACAATGCTGGTCACTGGCAGCTCACTGATCAGATGCATTAATTGCATTTGATGGTGAATGTCCAGGTGGTTGGTGGGTTCGTCCAGTAGAATTTCGGTGGGGGCTTGCGCCAGCGCACGGGCGATATGTACCCGCTGGCGTTCACCGCCGGATAAACTGAGCCAGCCTTGTTCGCATTTTTCCAGCATATCAACCCGCTGTAAGGCCGCGTTGACCGTTTCGTCGTCGTGTGTGCTCCAGTTAGAGAAGGGGGAGTGATGGGGAATGCGGCCAAGTTTTACGACATCACGCACGCGCATGTTTGCATCGGTCATGCCGTGTTGTTCAACGAAAGCTACCCGACGGGCAAGTTGCTTTTTGGGTATACGGGATAGGTTTTTGCCGTCCAGCGTCACGTTGCCGATATCCGGGCGACGTAATCCTGCCAGGATGCGTAAAAGTGATGATTTCCCACAACCGTTTGGTCCAAGTAATCCAACGGTCTTACCGGGCGCGACGTTGAGCGAGACATTGTTGACGATGACCTTTTTACCGACTTTCCAGGTCACATTTTCAGCGGCGATACTCATCACTTATTCCTTGAGCGGTAAATGATCACGGCAAAGAAGGGGACACCGACCAGGGCGGTTACCACGCCAACCGGCAAACTTTGCGGCGCTATCAATAAACGCGACGCGATATCCGCCAGCACCATCAGGATCGCGCCAGCAAGTGCGCTGGCAATAAGCAATGTGCGATGCAACGGCCCAAAGAAGAAGCGCATGACATGTGGAACCACCAGCCCTACAAAACCAATTGAGCCAGCCATGCTGACGATAGTGGCGGTGATGAACGCGGTGGTGGTGAAAAGGGCAAGACGTACCCAGGGAACAGCAATCCCCAAAGACGCGGCGGCATCATCGCCAAAGGTAAAGGCATCCAGCGCGCGCGAATAGTAAAGGCATATTGCCAGTCCGGTCAGTACCACAATCAACGCTAACTGGAACTCAGGCCAGCGTACGCCGCTGAAACTGCCCAGCAGCCAGAACATCACGTCGCGAGCCTGTTGCGCGCTAGCGGAGGTGCTGATGGTATAAGCCGTGATGGCATTGAAGAGCTGGGAAGCCGCCACGCCAGCCAGAATAGTTCGTTCGTTACCCCCTCGCGCGCCGTTTGTCAGAAAGGCGACAAAGGCAAAGGCTGCAAATGCCCCGGCAAATGCGCCAGCAGAGAGGGAGACCGCGCCCGTACCAATCCCCAAAACAACAACGGAAACCGCACCGGTTGATGCGCCCGCAGATACCCCTAACACATAGGGTTCCGCCAGTGCATTCTTCAACAGACTTTGCAGTACTGCACCACAGATTGCGAGACCCGCCCCACAGCATGCCGCGACCAGCGCGCGGCTCAGGCGAAAGTCCCAAATCACACTTTCATAGATGCGGCTGAGCGGGATATCGGTGAGTCCCATTCTGTTGCTGATGGCGTAGAAAACGTCCCGCAGCGGGATAGACAACTCACCCACGCTGACCCCAGTGGCAATCGTGAGAAACAAAAGCAGGATAGCGAGTAAACATGAGCTGGTAAGAAGCAGACCCTGTCGTGTCTGAAGTACCGCAGATGTCATCAGTTCAGCCCCAGTTTTCTGAGCTGCTCGCCAACCTGTTCAGCACCGTAAAGGGTGCGGATAGTCGGGTTCATCGCCTGACCGTCCATAACCACAATATGGCCTTTTTTCACGGCGTCTAACTGACTGACGGCAGGATCGCTTTTCAGGAATTTGATTTTCTCTTCAGCGTTATCAAGCGCCCAGCGGTTACGGTCAAGGCTGGATACCACAATGACGTCCGGGTTGGCTGCGATAACGCTTTCCCAACTCACCGTCGGCCATTCTGTCTCAGAGGTGATGGCGTTGTGTCCACCCAGCACGTTGGCAATGAACCCGGAAGCACTGTTTTTACCGCCGACGTAAGCATCGGCAGAAGGGGATGCGCTGGAGAACCAAAAGACAAAAGAGAGATCTTTCTTGCTGTTACCGAACTCCTGGCGGAGATTGGCTTCACGCTTTTTAAAATCGGCAATAACAGCCTGACCTCTGTCTTCCACATTGAAAATCTTTGCGAAATCTTCAATTTCTTTATAGAGATAGGTCATATCCCACAGGGTCTGACGACTGCCATATAAATCGCCGGCCGCTTTCTTTGTGGCGCACATGCCTGGCGATAAATAGCTGTTTACGCCGACGGTAAGCAAATCTTCACGTTTTGCTACCTTACTTTCTGGCCCTAATAACAAAGGTAACTGTGCGGGAACGAAATCCGGGTTTTGCGCAAGGATGGATTCAAGAGTGGGAATTTCTACCGTGAGCGTTTTGATTTTGGCATTTTGTTCAGCCAACTGAGGCAGCACTTTGGTCGGCCAAAATGCACTGGCGATCACGTTATTCTGCAAACCTAGCAGCAGCAGAATCTCAACGGTATTCTGCCCGAGAGCCACGACGCGTTCAGGCGCTTTGGTGAACGTTTCAGTGTATCCACAGTTCTCCAGAGTCAGTGGATAGGTCGTTGCCTGAGCAGCACTGACGGATGCGAACACCATGCCGAATGCGCAAATGACTTTTTTCATTAACCGCTACCCTTCATTCAAATTATTATTAATGCAAATGAAACTCATTATTGAAGCGGGGTTTTATACAATGCAATATATTTGGTGTCAATGGGAGACATTGTCTGGCGCGGGATGAACAGGGGGACGGATAAGAATCGGGTAGAGAAATAAACATTATGAAATTTAATTTAAAATAATGCTTTATTTGTGCGGCGTTGCTGATAACGCATCGTCCTGACGTATTCATGCCATTAAACCGCTTTCCAGGTGTAACGGTGTCGCACCTGCTTTTCCAGGACCACAACACGGTTGATAATCAACGACCTGCCCCCACAATAAAGGTATGCGTTATACTTTTTTCTGGTCTTCAGGCATAACGGGATGGCGATGAAGAGACTCACCAATGAATTCAATGCGCTGGTTAATCGCGGCGTAGACCGACATTTGCGCCTCGCGGTCACCGGGCTGAGCCGGAGCGGAAAAACCGCATTTATCACGGCAATGGTTAACCAATTATTGAATATCCATGCCGGGGCGCGATTGCCGCTGCTTAGCGCGGTGCGTGAAGAGCGCCTGCTCGGGGTGAAGCGGGTTCCCCAGCGAGATTTTGGCATTCCCCGCTTTACCTACGATGAAGGGCTGGCCCAGCTGTATGGCGATCCGCCGACGTGGCCGACGCCAACCCGCGGGGTCAGCGAAATTCGCCTGGCGCTACGCTATAAATCCAATGATTCTCTGCTGCGTCACTTCAAAGAGACGTCGACGCTGTATCTGGAGATTGTCGATTATCCCGGTGAATGGCTGCTCGACCTGCCGATGCTGGCGCAGGATTATCTGAGCTGGTCACGGCAGATGACCGGGTTGCTTACCGGACAGCGGGCAGAATGGTCGGCGAAATGGCGACAACTGACGCAAGGACTGGATCCGCTGGCTACCGCCGATGAGAATCGCCTGGCCGACATCGCGGCGGCGTGGACAGAATACCTGCATCAGTGCAAACAGCAGGGGCTGCATTTCATCCAGCCAGGGCGGTTCGTGCTGCCTGGTGATATGGCTGGCGCGCCGGCACTGCAATTTTTCCCCTGGCCGGATGTGGACGCGTGGGGGGAATCCAGACTGGCTCTGGCGGATAAACACACCAACGCCGGGATGCTGCGCGAACGCTTTAACTACTACTGCGAAAAGGTGGTGAAGGGGTTCTATAAGAACCACTTTTTGCGCTTCGACCGTCAGATCGTGCTGGTGGATTGTCTGCAACCACTCAACAGTGGGCCGCAGGCGTTCAACGATATGCGCCTTGCACTAACCCAACTGATGCAAAGTTTCCATTACGGACAGCGCACGTTGTTTCGTCGGCTGTTTTCTCCGGTGATAGACAAGTTGCTGTTTGCTGCCACCAAAGCGGACCACGTGACTATCGACCAGCACGCCAATATGGTGTCGCTGTTGCAGCAGTTGATTCAGGACGCCTGGCAGAACGCGGCGTTTGAGGGGATCAGCATGGATTGTCTGGGGCTGGCTTCCGTCCAGGCAACCACCAGCGGGTTGATTGACGTTAACGGCGAGAAGATCCCGGCGCTGCGCGGAAATCGCTTAAGCGACGGATCGCCCCTGACGGTCTACCCCGGCGAAGTGCCGGCACGACTGCCGGGACAGGCGTTCTGGGACAGTCAGGGATTTCAGTTTGAAGCTTTTCGACCACAAAAGATGGATGTCGATAAGCCACTGCCGCACATTCGCCTGGATGCCGCGCTGGAGTTTTTAATAGGAGATAAATTGCGATGAGCGAACCGATAAAACCGCGGATTGATTTTGCCGGTCCGCTTGAAGTCGAGCAGAACCCGGCTTTTAAAGCGCAACAAACGTTTAGCGAGACGCAAGCCCAGTCCTTTGCCCCGGCCACCGTCGATGAGCCTCTGGAAGAAGAGGGGCAGGCCGAAGCGGTAATTGATGCGGCGCTGCGCCCGAAGCGCAGTTTGTGGCGCAAGATGGTGGTGGGCGGTCTGGCGCTGTTCGGCGTAAGCGTGGTTGGACAGGGCGTACAGTGGACGATGAACGCCTGGCAAACGCAGGACTGGGTGGCGCTCGGTGGCTGCGCGGCCGGGGCGCTGATTATCGGCGCGGGCGTTGGATCGGTGGCAACCGAATGGCGACGCCTGTGGCGTTTGCGTCAGCGTGCGCATGAGCGCGATGAAGCGCGCGACCTGCTGCACAGTCACGGTGCCGGAAAAGGACGGGCCTTCTGCGAGAAACTGGCGCAGCAGGCCGGAATCGATCAGTCGCATCCGGCGCTACAGCGCTGGTACGCCTCGATTCACGAAACGCAAAACGATCGCGAGGTGGTCAGCCTCTACGCCCATCTGGTTCAGCCGGTGCTCGATGCCCAGGCGCGGCGCGAAATCAGCCGTTCGGCGGCGGAGTCGACGCTGATGATCGCGGTCAGCCCGCTGGCGCTGGTGGATATGGCGTTTATTGCCTGGCGCAATCTGCGACTGATTAACCGTATTGCCACGCTGTACGGTATTGAGCTGGGCTATTACAGCCGTTTGCGTCTGTTCCGTCTGGTGTTGCTCAATATCGCCTTTGCCGGGGCCAGCGAGCTGGTGCGGGAAGTGGGGATGGACTGGATGTCGCAGGATCTCGCCGCGCGCCTGTCGACCCGTGCCGCGCAGGGGATTGGGGCAGGGCTGTTAACCGCGCGACTGGGGATCAAAGCGATGGAACTTTGCCGTCCGTTGCCATGGATAGATGATGACAAACCGCGTCTGGGGGATTTCCGTCGTCAGCTGGTCGGTCAGCTCAAAGAGACAGTGCAGAAAAACGGTTCTTCGCGAGAGAAATAATGTTGTCGCAGGCGTTGACCGCGTAACTTTACGCCGAACCGCCTGTTTTTCCGTCATGCTGTCAATATTTGTTGACAGAATCCTTCCTGCTTCCCCATTCCTGGCTTATCATCTTATCTATAGCTCATTATTCAGGTGAAGGTCCCCCCATGCGTCTGGAAGTCTTTTGTGAAGACCGACTCGGTCTGACTCGCGAATTACTCGATTTACTGGTGCTACGAAGCATAGATTTGCGCGGTATCGAGATTGACCCCATCGGGCGAATCTACCTTAACTTTGCCGAACTGGAGTTCACTAACTTCAGTAGCCTGATGGCTGAAATCCGCCGCATTGCGGGCGTTACCGACGTACGCACCGTGCCGTGGATGCCGTCAGAGCGTGAACATCTGGCGCTCAGCGCGCTGCTTGAGGCGCTGCCTGAACCCGTCCTGTCACTGGATCTGAAAAGTAAAATTGAGATGGCGAACCCGGCGAGTTGCCAGCTCTTTGCGCTAAACCCGGAGCGAATGCGCAACCACACCGCCGCGCAACTGATAAACGGTTTTAACTTCCAGCGCTGGCTGGAGGGCAATCCGCAGACCTCCCACAACGAACATGTGGTGATCAACGGGCAGAATTTCCTGATGGAAATCACGCCGGTCTTTCTGCAAGGGGAAGCTGACGAAACCATGCTCACCGGGGCGGTGGTAATGCTACGTTCAACCATTCGGATGGGGCGTCAGTTGCAGAATCTGGCGACCCAGGATGTGAGCGCTTTCAGCCAGATCATCGCCGTCAGCGGCAAAATGAAACACGTTGTTGAACAGGCGCGCAAACTGGCAATGCTGAGTGCGCCGCTGCTGATTATCGGCGATACCGGCACCGGTAAAGATCTGTTTGCCCATGCCTGTCATCAGGCCAGCCCGCGTGCGGGTAAACCGTATCTGGCGCTCAACTGCGCCTCGATTCCTGAAGATGCGGTGGAAAGCGAACTGTTCGGCCATGCGCCGGAAGGCAAAAAAGGCTTCTTCGAGCAGGCGAACGGCGGTTCGGTGCTGCTTGATGAGATTGGCGAAATGTCGCCACGTATGCAGACTAAACTGCTGCGGTTCCTCAATGACGGCACGTTCCGCCGGGTGGGGGAAGATCATGAGGTCCATGTCGATGTGCGTGTGATCTGCGCGACGCAAAAGAATCTCGTTGAACTGGTGCAGAAAGGACTGTTCCGCGAAGATCTCTATTATCGCCTTAACGTGCTGACGCTGAATTTGCCGCCGCTGCGCGATTGTCCGCAGGATATCATGCCGCTGACCGAACTGTTCGTGGCGCGTTTTGCCGATGAACAGGGTGTCCCGCGCCCCAAACTGGCTGCCGATCTCAGTACGGTGTTGACCCGCTACGGCTGGCCAGGCAACGTGCGTCAGCTGAAAAACGCCGTCTACCGGGCGCTGACGCAGCTTGAAGGTTACGAGCTGCGGCCGCAGGATATTTTGCTGCCGGATTACGATGCGACGACGGTTGCAGTCGGTGAAGATGCGATGGAAGGTTCTCTGGATGACATCACCAGCCGCTTTGAGCGCTCGGTGTTAACCCAGCTGTACCGCAGTTATCCAAGTACGCGCAAGCTGGCGAAACGTCTGGGGGTTTCTCATACCGCGATTGCGAATAAGCTGCGCGAATATGGCCTGAACCAGAAGAAGGGTGAAGAGTAAAAAAAATGCCTCCAACATGGAGGCATTTTTGTATGCCGGGATGACTTACGCTTTCAGCAATTCCAGTGCGGCGGCATAGTCAGGCTCGTTAGTGATTTCATTCACCAGTTGGCTGAAGATGACATTGTCACTTTCATCCAGAACCACCACCGCGCGAGCGGCCAGGCCTTTCAGAGGGCCTTCAGTGATTTCAACGCCGTAGTTTTTCAGGAACTCAGCGTTACGCAGCGTGGACAGCGTGATAACGTTGCTCAGACCTTCTGCGCCACAGAAGCGGGACTGAGCAAACGGCAGGTCCGCAGACACACACAGTACGACGGTATTGTCGATTTCAGTGGCCAGTTGGTTAAACTTACGTACCGATGCCGCGCAAACGCCGGTATCGATGCTCGGGAAAATGTTCAGCACTTTGCGTTTGCCTGCAAACTGGCTCAGTGCGACGTCAGACAGATCTTTTGCCACGAGGGTAAAAGGCTGCGCTTTGCTACCCGCTTGAGGAATGGAGTTGGCGACTGCAACCGGGTTGCCCTGGAAATGAACGGTTTGTGACATGGTTATCTTCCTGTTTACATATAGTTAACGTCACAGCTAGTTTATGCCAACAGCCAATAACACGGCAAACGCTATTTCGGTGTAGCGCACAAACCACCACGTCATGGTTTAAGGAGAAAAAATGCGTTCTGTGAAGGTATACGAGGAAGCCTGGCCGTTACATACCCCCTTTGTGATTGCCCGTGGCAGCCGCAGCGAGGCGCGTGTCGTGGTGGTTGAACTGGAAGAAGAGGGCGTGAAAGGGACGGGCGAGTGCACGCCCTATCCGCGCTACGGGGAAAGCGATGCGTCCGTGATGGCGCAAATCATGAGCATAGCGCCGCAACTGGAAAAAGGACTGACCCGGGACGCGCTACAGAAACTGCTTCCCGCCGGCGCGGCGCGTAACGCGGTTGACTGTGCATTGTGGGATCTGCATGCCCGTCAGCAACAGCAAACGCTGACGGAAACGCTTGGCGTGGCGTTGCCCGAGACAATTGCCACTGCGCAGACCGTGGTGATTGGCACACCGGAACAAATGGCGGCCAGCGCGGCGGCGCTGTGGGAAGCCGGCGCCAGAGTGTTGAAGGTGAAACTGGACGATCGGCTGATCAGTGAACGCATGGTGGCGATTCGGTCTGCGGCACCGGAGGCGACCCTGATTGTCGATGCCAATGAGTCATGGCGGGCGGAAGGGCTGGCGGCACGCTGTCAACTGTTAGCCGATCTCGGCGTGGCGATGCTGGAACAACCGCTTCCGGCGCAGGATGACGCGGCGCTGGAAAATTTCATCCATCCGCTGCCGGTCTGCGCGGATGAGAGTTGTCATACCCGTAGCAGCCTGAAAGCGCTGCACGGGCGCTATGAAATGGTCAATATCAAGCTGGACAAAACCGGTGGACTGACCGAGGCGCTGGCGCTGGCTGCCGACGCGCGCGAACAGGGATTTGCGCTGATGCTGGGTTGCATGCTTTGCACGTCACGGGCGATTACAGCCGCATTACCGCTGACGCCGCAGGTCAGTTTTGCCGATCTTGATGGCCCTACCTGGCTGGCTGTCGATGTCGAGCCCGCGCTGCACTTTACGACCGGACAACTTCATCTTTAGGATGCCAGCGCAGGAGCGTGGACATCGCCTGTAGATATTTCTCGCTGGCCTCATCGGATGAGATCGGCGGAAATTCCGCAGTGATGCAGTGTAATTCCAGGTCCGCACACCAACTGCCGAAAGAGCCGGGCGTTTCGTAACCCACGCTGGTCACCAGCGGCAGTTCGAACGCCTGCGCCAGCCATTCACCGAGTTCACTGCTTTTGGGATCTTCAATGCAGGCCAGCGGGTCATGGAAGGAGACGACCCACGCGGGGTGAATGCGATGAATCAACTGACATAGCGCCTGAGTTTCCGGTTCCGAACCCGGATGCTCTCCCGTCAACAGCACCACGTCACGCGCTTGTGCAGCGCTGTTCCAGCGATAAACCGTCTCCCCGGCTTTCCAGTTGGCTGACGGAAAATTGCGATTGAGATCGACGCCGTTGGCATTCGCACGTAAACCTAGCTGACAGCCGTCCGGGTTTACCGCGAGGATCACATGGTGGCGGCGCAGTGACGGCGTCAGCGTGCGCAGCGCGCAGGAGAGCGTGACCACCGACGCGTTTTCGTCACCGTGCGTTCCCGCAATAATCAAACCACTGTCGCGACTGGCGGCGGAAGCCGGAAACCAGATCAGCGGAGCCCCCAACAGTGAACGTCCATAATGTTCGGTTCCTGGCGGAAAGGCGCCGCGTTGTGCACGAGGGCGGGTAACGGTCATAAGCGTCTCTGAATTCAGGGATTATTACTCGCAGTGTTGTGCAAATCTGGCCGATAATCAAATCGTTTTCACACGCACTGATTTTTAGTCGTAATATCAATTTTCTGCAGGAAGTTGTTTGCATTTCCTTCAGGCGAAACAAATAATTACGCCATCGTGACTAAGCCGGATTGAGGGGACTCTATGAAGCACTCTGTTTCAGTAACCTGTTGTGCGCTGTTGGTTAGCAGCATTTCTCTGTCATATGCTGCGGATGTTCCCAGCACAACGGTACTGGCAGAGAAGCAGGAGCTGGTTCGCCATATAAAAGATGAACCTGCGACGCTTGACCCGGCAAAAGCCGTTGGACTGCCGGAAATTCAGGTTATTCGTGACCTGTATGAAGGGCTGGTGAACCAGAACGAGAAGGGCGAAATCGTGCCTGGCGTCGCCACGCAGTGGAAAAGCAACGACAATCGGATCTGGACGTTTACGCTGCGCGATAATGCGCGCTGGTCAGACGGTACCCCGGTGACCGCGCAGGATTTTGTCTATAGCTGGCAGCGGCTGGTAGATCCGAAAACGCTGTCACCTTTTGCCTGGTTTGCCGCGCTGGCGGGGGTGAATAACGCCCAGGCGATTATTGATGGCAAAATGACGCCCGATAAGCTCGGCGTGACCGCCATTGACGCTCGCACCCTGAAAGTACAACTGGATAAACCGCTGCCGTGGTTCGCCAATCTCACCGCCAGCTTTGCGTTTTATCCGGTACAAAAAGCCAACGTGGCAAGCGGTAAAGACTGGACCAAACCGGGTAATCTGATTGGTAACGGCGCCTATGTGTTGCAGGATCGCGTGGTGAATGAAAAGCTGGTGGTGGTGCCGAATAGCCATTACTGGGATAACGGTAAAACGGTGCTGCAAAAGGTGACCTTCCTGCCTATCAATCAGGAGTCCTCAGCCACTAAACGTTACCTGGCGGGTGACATCGACATCACCGAGTCGTTCCCCAAAAATATGTACCAGAAGCTGTTGAAGGACATTCCTGGTCAGGTCTATACGCCACCCCAGTTGGGAACCTATTACTATGCGTTTAACACGCAAAAAGGCCCTACTGCGGATCCCCGCGTGCGTCTGGCGCTGAGCATGACCATCGATCGTCGCATTATGGCGGAGAAGGTGTTGGGGACCGGGGAAAAACCGGCCTGGCATTTTACGCCGGACGTCACTGCCGGCTTTACGCCTGAACCGTCGCCCTTTGAGCAAATGAGTCAGGAAGAGCTGAACGCGCAGGCAAAAACGCTGTTGCGTGCGGCGGGATACGGCCCGCAGAAGCCGCTGAATCTGACGCTGCTGTACAACACCTCTGAGAACCACCAGAAAATCGCCATCGCGGTAGCCTCGATGTGGAAGAAAAATTTAGGTGTGGATGTCAAGCTGCAAAACCAGGAGTGGAAAACCTACATCGACAGCCGTAACACCGGGAACTTCGATGTGATTCGCGCTTCCTGGGTGGGGGATTACAACGAGCCTTCCACCTTCCTGTCGCTGTTGACCTCAACACACTCCGGCAATATTTCCCGTTTTAACAACCCGGCGTATGACAAAGTCATCACCCAGGCGACGATGGAAAATACCGATAAAGCTCGTAACGCGGATTACAATGCGGCGGAAAAAATCCTCATGGAGCAGGCGCCGATCGCGCCAATTTATCAGTACACCAACGGGCGCTTAATCAAACCGTGGCTGAAAGGGTATCCGATCATGAACCCGGAAGATGTGGCTTATAGCCGGACCATGTACATCATTAAGCACTAACAATCCGTCAGCGGGCGCGGGATCGCGCCTGCTGATTACACCGTGTAAATGCGAATATCATGTTCGCGAAACGCCTCGCAATACTCCTTGCTGATGTTCGCCTCAACCACAATAACGTCAATTTCACTGCTTCGGGCGACAACATAGCGAGCCACCGCCGGGATTTTGTCTGCCGTCAGCGCCACAATGGTTTCATTGCACTGTTGAAGCACCGCGCGCTTGAATTCACAGTCGGCATAATCGAACCCGGTCAGACCGGATTCTGGTGCCATCGCACAGCCGCCGATAAAGCCCTGATCAAACAACATTCCCTGAACCTGAGCGATCGCCGATGCGCCGACGCAACCGCCGGAAGAACGCTGCAACTGACCGCCGAGCATGATGACGTCATACAGCGGCTTTTTTAGCAGTACGGCAGCGATTTCCGGTGAATTGGTGACCACGGTCAGAGAGAGTTCTGCCGGGAGCGCTTCCGCCATTGCCAGGTTGGTCGTGCCGGTGTCGATAAAAATACAACTGCCTGATTTGACCAGTCGTGCACATTTTTGCGCGATGCTGCTCTTTTGATCGGGTTTCTTCGTTTTGCGGACCGCATAGTCACCGGCCTCTGGCAGCATCATTACCGCGCCGCCATACACTTTTTTGCAAATACCTTCCTTACTGAGTTCGTGAAGATCGCGGCGAATGGTGTGTTCCGACACGTTCAGTCGGGAGGCGAGGTCGCTGCATACCACACGCCCATTCTCCTGCAGGATCTGCTGAATCAGGGCTTGTCGTTGTTCCGGGAAAGCTGCATAATCGAGCATAATAAATCCTGAAAACCATATCATCGAGCAATAAAAAGCATGATCGGGCAAAACGATCGCTGCTGTCAACATTCTGACGGGCTGAGACGAGGTAAAACATGAAAATCGCACACATGGCGCTATGGACCACGGAACTGGAGGCACAGGCGCGCTTTTGGGTAGAGTTTTTTGGCGGTACGCTCAATGAAAAATACAGCAGCAAGAACAATCCCGGATTCGAGTCCTATTTTGTGTGCATCGGCGATGACATTGCCATTGAACTGATGACAAAACCGGGGTTGCGTGCTCAGCGACCGGATAACCAGACAACCGGATGGGTTCATCTGGCGATCGCGGTGGGTAGTGTAAAAAAAGTGGATATGCTGGCGAAAAAAGCGCGGGCACAGGGGATTCTGGTTTCGCCGCCACGTACCACCGGGGATGGTTACTATGAAGCAGTCATCAAGGACCCGGACGGGAATTTCATCGAAATTGTCGAGTGAGGAGAGGGATCCCCAGTCCCGGATCGCGATGTCCGGGGCTGGGATAGTAAACGTCACGAACCGCTACCGGTTTCATTGATATAGAGCGTCTGGCTCGGGAAGGCAAAGTCAGCACCATGATTCTGTACAATATCAATAATATTAAGATAAACCTGTTGCTGTACGGCCAGCCACTCCTCCCAGATCGTGGTGCGGGTAAAACAATACACCATGATATTTAACGAGGAGTCGCCAAAGCCATTGAAATAGACCAGCAGCGTTTGTTGCTGATCGATATCATTATGGGTTTGTAGCATCTGCCGTATATCAGCGACGATAGCACCGATTTTGCTGGCATCTTCGTAACGTAACCCGACAACCGTGTTGATTCGCCGGTTACTCATGCGGCCTGGGTTTTCGACGCTAATCGAGGAAAAAATCGAGTTGGGAACGTATAAGGGTCGATGATCAAAAGTGGTGATTTTGGTCATCCGCCAGCCAATTTCCGTCACGGTGCCTTCAATATTGCGATCCGGAGATCGCACCCAGTCACCGATGCTGAAAGGGCGGTCGAAATAGAGCATGATTCCTGAAAAGAAATTGCTCAAAATATCTTTCCCGGCCATCCCGACCGCGATACCGCCAATTCCGCCGAAGGTCAGTAATCCCGACAGACTCATACCGAAGTGTTCGCCATACAGCAGAATGATGACGATAACGAGGGTGATTTTGATTATCCGCGATAAAATTCTCGCGCGGGTGATATCATGACCTTTATTTATTTGCGATTTTTCAAACTGGTTAATGAGCAGAAACAGTTTCAGGGTCAGAATCAGCGCAATCAGTGAAGTACAGACAAAGTCGACAAAACTGGATGAGATTGCGCTGATATGATAATGCACAATGACCGTATTCGCGACGCTACCCAATGTACTAATGATCAGGGTGTAAATAAGAAACTGGATGACATGCAGAACAAACCCTTTCTTCTTTTTATTACCGTGATGAAACCAAAAATTCATCAGAATTAAGCTGAAAAGGCTACTTAAAATAACCGTCACATTGAAGATGTTTTTTACAAACAGGTCAGTAAACATCGTTATCCCCGGTATTCCGGTCCCTTTTAAATAACAGCAATATAGCCACAGTCTTAATCATGATACTCAGGATAAACAATCGAGTCATCAAAGAATCGTGGCGATAAATAGTGATATCGGCGTTTTCATACCAATAAGATTTCAATGTGGCGCATTTGTGCGTGAAGACTTTTGCGCATTGTCATGGTATTGTTGCGCTAAAGTAACGGACTTTCAGTAACAGAAGGGCATTATGATGATGGAAAAGCTAAAGACGGCGAAGGGCAAAAAGTTTCTGCTGTGCCTGCTGGGGGTGTTTATCATTGCCGCCTCGGTTGTCACACGCGCCACGATCGGCGGGGTGATTGAACAGTATGATATTCCGCTTTCTGACTGGACGACGTCGATGTATATCATTCAGTCATCAATGATTTTCGTCTATAGCCTTGTTTTCACTGTGCTGCTCGCCATCCCGTTGGGGATTTACTTCCTCGGCGGTGAGGACAAACAATAAAAAAGGCCCGATTATTCGGGCCTTTGGTTTCTTTCACGACGCGTTAGTCGTCTTCATCGTCATCAAGTTCAACAGGCGTCTGGTACTGATCGGGCTTGATGACCAGCAGGTCGCAACGCAGGTGATCGATGACCTGTTCCGCCGTGTTGCCCAGGAACGCGGCGGAAATCCCGGTACGTCCCACCGTCCCCAGAACCACAATCCCCGCCTGCAGATGTTCTGCTAAATCGGGGATCACCTCTTCCGGCAATCCTTTCTCGACGTGCGTGACTTTCTCGTCGATGCTGAATTTTTGCCGCAGCGCTTTCATTGCCAGCAGGTGCTGACCGCGAATCGCATCGTTATAGACGCTGGGATCAAATTCCGGCAGTTCAATGGCGATATTGATAGGGGTGACAGGATAGGCCCCGACCAGATGCACCTCAGTATGATTGACCTGCTCGGCGAGTTGTAGCGTCTCTTTCACCAGCTTTTCATTCAGCGCATTGTGGTAGGGTTCTTCGCTGGCGAGGTTTACCGCTACCAGTGCTTTACCGCCTTCCGGCCAGGGCTGGTCTTTTACCATCCACACCGGGCTTGGGCATTTACGCAGCAGATGCCAGTCGGTCGGTGTAAAGATAACCGCTTCCAGTCTGTCATGCTGGTGCGCCATCTTCAGCACCAGATCGTGCCCGGCGCTAATGACTTCCTGAATAATGGCTTCAAAAGGACGGTTGTGCCAGACCACTTTAATGTCAACAGGAACACCTGCTTCGATGTAGTATTTTGCTTGTTCGCGTATCCAGGCTGTCCGCTGACTAATGACGCCCTGACGCATGGCTGTACGCTCATCAGGCGACAGCAGGGTGGTCATCTCGTAGGAAAAGTCGTAGATCGGCAAAAAGGCTTTAATTTTGCCACCAATCCGTTGATGCAAATAAACCGCACGCCGTAACGCAGGTTGATCGTCCTGATTCGGATCGATAACCACCAGCATGTTTTGATACATAGCCATACAGGGTCTCCTTACAACTGTCATCGCAGTTTGTAACTAAAAGAGTAACCCAAGAATGTGAATTGAAACAGGGAAGAACCTTCTGTCAGATCAATAAATCAGGAAAATTTAGCGATTCGACAGAAGGGTTTCAGAAGGGTTGCGGAAAGATTAAGCAACGTTACGGGTGTGTCCGGCGAGTACCGCCAGCGCATCACTGTTTTCGATGGTGATGTATTTCCCTTTCACCGCCAGCATCCCGCTCTTCTGGAAACGACCCAGCAAACGGCTGATCGTTTCAACGGTCAGGCCCAGGTAGTTACCGATATCCCCGCGGGTCATGGTCAGTCGGAATTCACGTGGAGAGAAGCCTCGCTGCGCGAAGCGACGGGACAGGTTATAGATAAATGCCGCCAGACGCTCTTCCGCGTTTTTCTTCGACAGCAACAGGATCATATCCTGGTCGCCTTTGATCTCACCACTCATCAGACGCATCATCTGCTGACGCAGGTTCGGCATTTTGCCGGACAGATCATCAAGTGTCTCAAACGGGATTTCACAGACCATTGAGGTTTCCAGTGCCTGCGCAAAACTCGGATGATGACCGCTACCGATCGCGTCGAAACCGACCAGGTCGCCCGCGAGGTGGAAGCCTGTTATCTGCTCATCGCCTTGTTCAGTAATGGTATAGCTCTTGATCGTACCGGAACGAATGGCATAGAGCGATTTCAGCTCATCACCCGCCTTAAACAGCGTCTGGCCTTTCTGGATCGGCTTTTTACGCTCGATGATATTATCAAGCTGATCAAGCTCATGCTCGTTAAGTGTGAACGGGATGCAAAGCTGGCTGATACTGCAATCCTGGCAATGGATAGCACAACCGCCAGACTGAATGCGCCGTATAATTCGCTTTTCCGGGATCATAGGTCTGCTCAAGCCGTAATTGATATTTGTCAATTTTAACATCTTTTTGGTGAGCACGTAAGTCTGAGCTAACCCCAATAGCGGATAATTCTGGTATACGTGAGCAAATTATTTCTATCTCTTTGAAAATCCATACTTTCCGTGTGGCGTCTTTACGTAAAAGTGTGAGCAAGAAGGCACGAATTGCCTGGATATTACAGCAACAGGTAACCTTCATGGCGCAACAGCCACTCTTTCCGCTGCACGCCGCCAGCATAACCGGTCATGGTGCCGTTGCGTCCGATGACGCGGTGGCAGGGCACCACAATGCTGATTGGATTCGAACCGTTCGCCGCGCCAACCGCCCGCGCGGCCCCAGGACGTCCCAATTGTTCAGCCAACTGGCCGTAGTGCATCACCTGACCACAAGGAATGGTGCGTAATGTCTGCCAGACTTCCCGCTGAAAAGGGGTACCGCCGGTGGCGGTAGGCAGCGAATCGATCGCGCTGAGGTTGCCGGCAAAGTAGTCGGCAAGTTTATCGCACAGGCCGCCCGGATTCGTCGCGCTGATGCGGGTATAACCTTCAGCGCGGTAATGGATATCCAGCAGTTGCACCATACGATCGCTGTACTGTTCCCACTCGATGGCGCGCAGCCTGTATTGCTCATCGCAAATCACCCAAAGCGGACCCAGCGGGGTCATCATTTTCTCTTCCAGTAGTGTCAGCATCGGTTGCCTCGTTGGCATGCAGTCGGTGGGCGTCAACGTATCATGGTCGTCGTCAGCTGCGCTATACCTCTGATTTGGGATAAAAAAATAGAGCCTGTCGACATCCGCCAGACTCTACAGTACACACAGCAGTTTATCCTTCATGTGTTCCCGTTATTATTCCGTGTGGCGGGTAATGTCTTATAGCAAGAACCGTTTACTGATGCCAGCCATCATGGGTGATTGATTTCACGAAAATCTAAGTTAAATCAAATGGATTTTAGAATCACTCAATATGAGTTAATCATGGATAAAATCGACGGTACTTAGTGCATCATGGGTTTATGACATCCCGATGTTTACTGGAAACATCTGTAAACCGTTGTCGCCCTTCTGGGCGACGGTTATGATAGTGGCTGTCTTTAAAAGCGGGAGGACGGAGCATGAACCTTGACGACAAATCATTATTTCTTGACGCCATGGAGGATGTTCAGCCGCTGAAACGTTGCGCCGACGTACACTGGCAACCCGTGCGCAATACGCGTACCCCGCAGCGCATTGATACACTCCAACTGGATAATTTTTTCACCACCGGTTTTCTGGAGGTCGTCCCGCTGACGCAGCCGCTGGCGTTTCGTCGCGAGGGATTGCAGCAGGGCGTGCTCGATAAACTGCACACAGGGAAGTACAGCCAGCAGGCGAGCCTGAACCTGTTGCGTCAACCGGTGGAAGCGTGCCGCCAACAGCTGTTCAGTTTTCTTCTCCAGTCGTTACAGGATGGTCTGCGTAACGTACTGATCATTCATGGTAAAGGACGAGACGATAACTCACATGCCAACATCGTACGCAGCTACGTGGCGCGCTGGTTGACCGAATTCGACGACGTTCAGGCGTATTGCACGGCGCTGCCGCATCATGGCGGCAGCGGGGCGTGTTACGTGGCGCTGCGCAAGACCGCACAGGCGAAGCAGGAAAACTGGGAACGCCACGCCAAGCGAAGCCGTTAATGCAGCAACAGCGACAGCTCCTGCGCGGCTTTCTGCAACTCAGGCAGCACCCGGTTGCGCAACTCGTCCGCCGTCACCTGGCCAGCATGTACTCCCACGTTCAACGCGGCCTGAACCTGGCCCTGACTGTTCATCAGCGGTACAGCAATGGATCGCAGTCCCATCTCCAGTTCCTGATCGTTTAATGCATAGCCCTGTTGCCGCACTTTCTTCAGTTCGGCGCGCAGGGCGGGGACGGAATCCACGGTCTGCGAGGTGTAGCGGATCATGGTGATGCGACCGAGCATGTCGTTCAGCTTGTCCTCAGAAAGATGACTGAGCAGCACGCGTCCCATTGAAGTGGACCACGCGGGCAGTCGACTGCCGATGTCCAGATCGATGGTCATAATGCGTGAACTGGAGGCGCGGGCGATATACAAAATATCGTCACCGTCGAGGGTGGCGATGGAACAGGACTCATTGAGCATTTCGCTCAGATGCTTCAGAACCGGTTGCGTGGCACGTGCCAGCGGCGTAGAGGCCAGATAAGCATGTCCCAGCGCCAGGATCCGTGGGCGTAATTCAAAATTTTTTCCATCTTCGGCATAGACAAATCCCAGTTTTCCCAGCGTATACAGACAGCGTCTGACCGCCGCGCGCGGTATCCCGGTTTTCTGGCTAATCTGCGATATTGACATAACCCGCCGTTGCGGCGTAAACGCCTGAATCACCTCCAGCCCACGCGCCAGTGAAGCCATGTAGTTAGGGTCGCCCTTGAACGGATCGGCCTCATTGTTCAGTCGGTCATCAGGATGTTTTTCCACTGTTTTCCTCTCGTTGTTCGCCACGGATCACATTCTTCGTACAAATATAAATGATGTTCGATAATCGCACCATATTTCGATTATCGCCCTTGCCTGACTTCGTTAAGTGGGTCACATTTTGTGCGAACAACGCAAAAATGTGCGAAATACGCACCAAAAGGAGCGAGCTGATGATTGATAAAAGTGTGCCTTCGCTGGAGGAGGCCATCGCCGGGATCCCGGATGGTGCCACCATCATGATTGGGGGCTTTGGTACCGCCGGACAACCCACCACGTTGATCGATGCGCTCATTGCGCAGGGTGCTCGCGACCTCACCATCATCAATAACAATGCGGGCAACGGTGAAATCGGTCTGGCGGCGCTGTTGAAGGCCAGACGCGTGCGCAAAATGATCTGCTCCTTTCCGCGTCAGGTGGATTCACAGGTTTTTGACGCGCTGTATCGCCGCGGCGAGGTTGAGCTGGAGCTGGTGCCGCAGGGGAATCTGGCGGCGCGGATTCAGGCCGCCGGGGCCGGACTGGGAGCCATTTATACGCCGACGGGCTACGGCACCCCGCTGGCGGAAGGTAAAGAAACTCGCCGCATCGAGGGGAAAAACTATGTACTCGACTATCCGATCAAAGCCGATTTTGCGCTGATTAAGGCGCACCAGGCCGATCGCTGGGGAAATCTGGTGTATCGAAAAGCGGCGCGCAATTTTGGCCCCATCATGGCGACCGCCGCGCAAACCACCGTGGTGGAGGTGAATCAGATTGTCCCGCTGGGCGAACTCGATCCCGAGCACGTCATCACGCCCGGTATTTTTGTCCAGCGCGTGTTTTCTCTGGAAAACCTCACCCACGCTGCGCTGCGCGCGTAAGGAGTAAATGATGAAGAAATTATCCCGTGACGAAATGGCCAGACGCGTGGCGCAGGATATTCCGGAAGGAGCATACGTCAATCTGGGGATCGGCTTGCCGACCCGCATCGCCAACTACCTGCCAGCGGAAAAAGAGATTTTCCTGCACAGCGAAAATGGCCTGCTCGGGATGGGGCCAAAACCCGCAGAAGGGGAAGAAGATCCGGAACTGATTAACGCCGGAAAAGAGTACGTCACCTTGTTGCAGGGGGGTTGCTTTTTCCACCACGGCGACTCTTTCGCCATGATGCGCGGCGGACACCTCGATATCTGCGTGCTGGGGGCGTATCAGGTCTCTGCATCAGGGGATCTCGCCAACTGGAGTACCGGTGCGCCGGACGCCATTCCCGCCGTAGGCGGCGCGATGGATCTGGCGATCGGTGCGCGCCAGGTTTTCGTGATGATGGACCATCTGACCCGCGACGGTGAGTGCAAACTGGTTGAGTACTGCTCCTACCCACTGACGGGCATGGGCTGTGTCAGCCGTATCTATACCGACCTGGCAGTGATCGACATTACTGACACGGGGCCGGTTGTCCGGGAGATTTTCAACGGTCTCTCTTTTGAGGAGTTGCAGCGTCTGACGCCGGTAACGCTGAGCTGTGAACCGCTGGCGCAAAGCGCATAAGGAACTATGATGAATCAGGCATTTATCTGCGATGCAGTGCGGACCCCTTTTGGTCGCTTCGGCGGAACGCTGGCGAGCGTCAGGGCTGACGATTTGGCCGCCATTGTGCTGAAAGCCTTGCTTGAACGTAATCCTGGCCTCGATCCGGCGCTGATTGATGATGTGATTTACGGCTGTGCAAATCAGGCGGGGGAAGATAACCGCAACGTGGCGCGGATGGCGCTGCTGCTGGCCGGGCTACCGGAAAGCGTTCCGGGCAGCACGGTGAACCGTCTGTGCGGATCCAGCCTTGATGCCATCGGCATCGCCGCGCGAGCGATTAAAAGTGGTGAAACGCAGCTGATGATCGCGGGGGGCGTGGAGAGCATGTCGCGTGCGCCATTCGTGATGGGTAAAGCAGAAAACGCCTTCAGCCGGAATATGAAAATCGAAGACACCACGATTGGCTGGCGTTTTATCAACGCGCAAATGAAAGCACGCTATGGTGTAGATTCTATGCCGGAAACGGCGGAAAACGTGGCGCAGGAGTTTGGCATATCGCGCACCGATCAGGATGCGTTTGCCCTGCGCAGCCAGTTACGCACCGCTGCCGCTCAGGAGCAGGGACTGTTCGCGCAAGAATTGATTCCTGTGACAGTGTCACAGAAAAGGGGCGATCCGCTGATCTTTCGCGAGGATGAGCATCCGCGCGCAACGTCGCTGGAGGCGCTCGCCAGGCTGAAAGGCGTGGTCCGCGCCGACGGTACGGTATCGGCGGGCAATGCGTCTGGCGTCAACGACGGTGCCTGTGCGCTGCTCATCGCCAGTGAACAGGCGATGGTACAGCAGGGGTTGCAACCGCTGGCGCGTATTGTCGGCGTGGCAACCGCTGGGGTCGCCCCGCGAATTATGGGCTTCGGTCCGGCACCGGCGGTCCGTAAAGTGCTGGCACAAACAGGATTAACGCTCAGTCAGATGGATGTCATCGAACTTAACGAAGCGTTTGCCGCGCAGGCGCTGGCGGTGATGCGCGATTTGGGGCTACCCGATGATGCCGCCCAGGTGAATCCCAACGGTGGCGCGATTGCCCTCGGCCACCCTCTGGGGGCATCGGGCGGTCGTCTGGCGATGACCGCCGCTTATCAGTTACAGCGTACCGGCGGCCGCTATGCGCTTTGTACGATGTGCATTGGCGTGGGTCAGGGGATCGCATTGATTATTGAACGTGTGTAAGGAGCAGGAATGACCTTGCTAACCCCGTTGATGCGCGGAACGGCGCTCACGGCAGAATTTTCAGATTTACAGCTTCTCCAGGGAATGCTCGATTTTGAAGCCGCGCTTGCCCGCGCGCAGGCCGCCTGCGGAGTGATCCCGGCAACGGCCGCCGGGCCTATCGCCCAGGCCTGTCGCGCGGAGTTGTTTGATCTGCCCGCGCTGGCGGAATCGGCGCGGGCGGCAGGAAATCTGGCGATTCCGCTGGTAAAACACTTAACCGAACGGGTGAAGAGCGCAGATCCTGACGCGGCGCGCTACGTCCACTGGGGGGCAACCAGTCAGGACGCGATCGATACCGGTCTGGTGCTGCAACTGCGTGCCGCGCTGAATCACACGCAACGCGCGCTGGGTCAGTTGACAGAAACCTTTGCCCGTCAGGCATTGCACTACCAGCACACCATCATGCCTGGGCGTACCTGGATGCAGCAGGCGCTGCCGGTGACCTGGGGCTTAAAACTGGCGAGCACGCTTGATGCGCTGCTGCGCTGGCAGGAACGCCTGCAACAGTTGCTGCCTCGCGTCCAGGTGCTGCAGTTTGGCGGCGCGGCGGGAACGCTGGCATCACTCGGACAGGACGCTCTACCGGTGGCAGAACGGCTTGCGCAGGAACTGGCGCTGACGCTGCCGGATACGCCCTGGCATACCCAGCGCGACAGGCTGTTAGAAGTCGGGGCATGGTATGCCGGTGTTGGCGGTACCCTCGGCAAGTTTGCTCAGGACTTTGCGCTGCTGATGCAGACTGAAGTGGCAGAAGTCAGCGAACCTGCCGCCGCAGGTCGGGGCGGATCGTCGGCGATGCCGCATAAACGAAATCCGGTAAGCTGTGCGGCGATCCTGACCGCCATGCAGCGAACGCCTGGGCTGATGGCCACACTCTTTGGTTGTCAGCTACAGCAGCATGAACGCGCGCTCGGCGGCTGGCAGGCTGAATGGGAAGTCCTGCCGGAGGTCGTCATGCTGGTCGGGCACGCGCTGGAGGAAACCCAGCTGCTCGCCCTGCATATGCAGGTTTTTCCGCAAAAGATGCGTGACAACCTGGACATCACCCACGGTCTGATGATGGCGGAAGCGGTCACTCTGGCGCTGGCGGCATTTATCGGCAAACAGGACGCGCACCATCTGATTGAAGGGCTGTGCCATCGCGCAATAGAAAACGATCGATCCCTGCATTCGGTGCTTGTCGATGACCCGCAGGTGATGGCCCATCTTAATGAATCTCAGCTGGCGGCGTTACTGGATCCCGGCACGGCGACCGGCAGCGCGGCACAATTTGTTCAACGTGTGCTTGCACGTTACGAGGAACGACAGCATGGAACTGAATTATCAGATTGATGGCCCGGACGATGCGCCAGTGGTGGTGTTATCCAATTCCCTGGGCACCACGCTTACGATGTGGGCGCCACAACTTGCCGCGTTGAGCGCACAGTATCGGGTGTTACGCTATGACACTCACGGGCATGGTGCTACGGGTAAAACGGGGCCAATCGATCTCGCCCGGTTAGGGCTGGATGTGATTGCGTTGCTTGACCACCTGGATATTCCGGCAGCGCATTTTTGCGGGATCTCGATGGGAGGGCTCACCGGGCTCTGGCTTGCCTGTCATCATCCTCAGAGGATGCTGAGCGTGACGGTGATAAACAGCGCCGCACGCATCGGTGATGAGGCGGGCTGGCACGCTCGCGCACAACATGTTCGTCAGAACGGACTGCGCGACATTGCCGTCAGCGCCCCTGAACGCTGGTTCAGCCAATCCTTTTGTCGGTCCGCACCGCAAACGGTCTCAGCCCTGTGTCAGCAACTCGCGGACTCGTCAGCAGAAGGATACGCCGCCTGCTGTGATGCGCTGGCTACGGCTGATTTACGTGAACAGATTAGCCGTATTACGCGGCCGGTGCTGCTGATCGCCGGAGAATATGACCCGGTCACCACCGTGGGCGACGCCCGGTTTATGCATCAGCGTATTGCAGGTTCCGTGCTGGCCGTGGTGAAGGCGTCCCACTTATCCACTATTGAAGCGCCGGCCACGGTGAACGCGGCGTTATTATCGTTTCTGGGAGGACAACATGCAGGATGAAGAACGTTATCAGCAGGGAATGGCCATACGCCGGGGTGTCCTGGGCGATGCGCATGTTGACCGCACCGTGCAAAATCTGACGCCGCTGAATGAAGAATTTCAGAACTTCATTACCCGTTATGCATGGGGTGATATCTGGAGCCGTCCCGGACTGGATCGGCATACGCGCAGTATGATAACCATTGCGATGCTGATTGCGCTCAATCGCGAGGCGGAGCTGAAAATGCATCTCAATGCCGCGTTCAACAACGGTGTAACGCGTGAGGAACTGAAAGAGCTGATCATGCATTCGGCGCTTTACTGCGGATTGCCTGCCGCCAATGCGACGCTGCATCTGGCGCAGCAGGTTTTTGATCAGCGCGACGCCGCGGGGAAATAAATCCGGACACCCCGGCGACGGTGCGCGTCGTCGGGGGACACCGTTTTCAGGCTGCGAGCACCCGGTTTCGCCCATCGTTTTTGGCCCGGTAGAGTGCAGCATCCACCCGCTTAAACAGCTCATCGATACTTTCGTTAGGTTCGTGGTGGGCCACGCCAATGCTCACGGTAAAGCGCGGCAGGCCGGGGAGGCCAATTTTCGCCACCGAGGCGCGAATGGATTCGGCTAGCTGCAGCGCGGTCTCCAGCGGGGTGCGCGGTAACAGCAGAATAAACTCTTCGCCGCCCCAGCGGAACACTAAATCACCGTTGCGCGCGCAGGATTCCAGGTTTCGCGCCAGCTCGCAGAGCACCTCATCCCCTTTCAGGTGACCATACAGGTCGTTAATGCTTTTAAACCGGTCGGTATCAATGAGCAGCAGGCTGTAATCCTGGGGCAGGGACAGATGCTGCATCTGTCCCTGTTCAGTCAGTTGATAGAACTGACGACGGTTGAGCAATCCGGTTAACGCATCATGCAGGGCGGCGCGCTCCAGTTCTTGTTCGAGGCGTTTCTGCTCGGTGATGTCGTGAATGATGCACAGCATCAGTCTGTCGCCGTAGATTTCAATCGGCCCGGCATAGGTTTGCACATGGCGGGTTGTGCCATCGGCAATTTTATGGACAAAATTTAACGGTTTATGCCCGCCCGGAAGTCGCGCAATTTCATGCATAATCGGCAGAATCTGCCGACCCAATATATTGATTTCCCACGTATGTTTCTGGCACATTGCCTCCAGGCTGTAGCCGTAGAAATTGAGCGCCGCCAGGTTGGCATCGACAATAAGTCCCTCTCTGGAGGGGTCAATCAGCAGCATGGGGGCGGAGTTAGTGAGAAAAAATCGGGCGTAAAATCCCTGCTTTTTACGCTGATAGGTTGCAGACCGACTGGCCTTCAGCCCCTGCGCCGCCGGGGTATCAATGCCTTCGAAGAGAATCACTTCACCGGATCCCGGCAGGTCTTTTACCGACAACCGGCAGGTGAGCGCAGCCGGATTATTTTCACGCGGCACCGTCAGAATTTCGACAATATCCTGCTGGTTGCGAAGATCCGTAATATAGTTCGGTAAGATAGTCTGCGCGTGGGTGGAATACACCCCTTTGCGCAGTTGGCTGAAGGTGTATCCTTGCATCATCTCTCTGGCGATACGATTGGCAAAGAGTAATTCTTCGGTGCCTGGAGAGACGATCCAGACCGGAAGCGTTAATAAATCCAGTGCATTCAGGTTGTGTGCAATCATCAGTAATCCCGTTATTTTTTATTCATTATTTTGCGAACATGCGAGAATAGTTTTTTATAATGTAATAGAACGTTGTGGTGATAAACAGGAAACAACGTTTAGTTGTTCAATGAGATTATCCTTTTGTAATAGTGACGGTATTTGCTGTGCCGGTAAGGGATGGGCATATAAAAAGCCTTGCAGTACGCCACACCCCATCTGCGTCAGGAGTCGCTCTTGCTCAGGCGTTTCGATCCCTTCCGCGACGACGCGTAAATTCATAGAGTGGGCGATATCAATAATCGTCGAGACAATTTTGCTGTTCTTGTTGTTCTCATTGATATCTTTAATAAAGATACGGTCGATCTTCAATTCCCGCGCCGGGAGTGATTTCAACATTAGCATATTTGAATATCCGCTTCCGAAATCATCAATTGAAACCGTGATCCCGGCAGTCGAAAAGCTATTCAGGATCTGAGTGCTGCGCTCGAGATTTTTTAGCACGGCACTTTCCGTTATTTCCAGCGTTAACCGGGACGGCAGGATCTGGTAACGGGCAAGCGCGCTACAGACGATATCGACGATATCATGCTGTTCAAACTGCGTCGCAGAGAGGTTAATCGCAAGCGACCAGTCGGTATGTCCTTGCTGGGTCCATTGACAGAGCTGCGAACAGGCCTGCTGAATCACCCATTTCCCGACCGAAAGCATGAGACCCGTATCTTCAAGCGTGGGGAGAAACGCGCCAGGCATCAGTAGCCCTTGTTCAGGATGCCGCCAGCGCAACAGCGCCTCAAACCCGGCCAGAGTGCGGTCACTGGCAGTATATTTTGGCTGATACCATAGCTCAAATTCATGACGCGCCAGCGCCTGTGACAGGTCCTGTAAAAAGGCTGGCGCGGTGGTGACAAGGGCTTCCATTTCCGGTTGGTAGATGGCCCAGCCGTCGCGACCCTGCTGCTTCACATGATACATGGCGACATCCGACTTCACGCGTAGCTCATGCGGGGTGGTACCGTGTTCGGGATAGAAGCTGAGCCCGGCGCTGAGTGAAACACGAATGACATGGCCTGAGAGAGAGAAAGGCATTCGCAGAGCGTTGGCAATACGGTCCATCCGAGTGGAGATAGCTTCGGTATTGTTCTCCGGCATCAATAAAATAAATTCGTCTCCCCCTAAGCGGGCAAGCGTCATGGTGTCATCAAGACAGGCGAGGATGCGCTGGCTACTGGCTACCAGTAATTGGTCGCCAATATGATGACCCCAGGTGTCATTGACGACTTTAAAACGGTCAAGATCGATAAAAGCAAGGGCAAACCGCCGCTGGTTGAGCGCCGAGTCTTCCATACAGGCCAGTAAGCAGGTGTCGATTTGTGCGCGGTTGGGCAGCCCTGTCAAGGCATCGAAATGACTTTGCTGGGTCAGTTTCTCGCTGAGATGGGAGAGGTTTTCTGCCAGTTGCGACGCCCGCACCTGCGAGTCAAGCATGGAGATCACCAGCATCACGCCCAGCGTGACCAGCGTGATACCCGCGACACAGATGGCGAGTTCAACCTGACTGAGTCCCGCGTGGAGTGTGTGGCTATGATGACTGAACGTGGCCGCGCTCATACCGGTGTAGTGCATGGCGGAGATCGCCAGCGCGAAAATTAGTGACGCCGCCAACCGGTTAAGCAACGTCTGGCGCGTATCCTGCTGCTGTGAAAAAGCCAGTCGCAGGCCGAGACCGGAAGCCATGACGGCGATGATAACGGACAGGGCTACCAGCCCCCGATTCCAGATGATGGCACCTTGTCCGACGACTGCGGCCATCCCAACATAATGCATGGCGACCATTCCCATGCTCAGAACCACGGTTGCGACCAGCAGTCTGATGCGTGAGAGCGGTGTGCCGGGAATCACAATGTGAATTGCAAACGACGCCGCGAGCAGGGCAATAGCAAAGGAGAGAAGGGTCAACGGCAGATGATAGTTAAGGGGCATGCTCATTTTCATCGCCAGCATTGCGATGAAATGCATAGACCAGATCCCCATACCGAGCGTAATACCCCCCGATAAGCGCCAGAATATCGATTCTCGCCGCGCAGAAATAGCCACTTTACCCGCGCTATCGAGGGAGACAAATGCAGCAATGAAGGCAACAAGAAACGAGATGCCGATTAATACCGGATCCCATGATACGTGCAACATCTTGCTTTCCATCGAGAGTCTGTCGTGCAGTTAAATTTAGCAGGGATTCATCCTTTCGCATGAGAAAAAAAATGACAAATCCCGAAATTTTCGCCTTCTTCATTAGCGTTCTGCGGTGAAAAGCGGCAAAAGCGCGAAGGTGCTTATTTAAACGTTATGAAATCTAATCAGTTAAGCTGTGGTTAATGCGCGTTACATAGAGTGTCGTGTCACTTAACTGTTCAGGAGTAGAATCTCATGAGCCTGGAGGGGAAAGTCGTCGTTTCCATGATTAACATGAAGCATAAGGTAAATTTATCTTCCATTATCCCGCTTTAAGGTAAATTTAATTAATCTCAACGTGAAGATGAGATACAGAGCTAAACGAGAAGAATATATGCTTTTCTGATGCTATATAAATATGACCTGCCATATTAACCTCTAACAGGTTTAAAATGTTAAAACACATTAGCGTCAGAACATTTATTCTCGTATTTCTGCTATTTGTTTTTTTCATGATTAATGTTGTGCAAATAATGTACTCGGTGAGATTTCCGGTATTCATTGCAATGAACGTCATTTTTCTGCTGGCGCTACTGTCATTATGGTGCTACATGACAATATATCTTGTCACCCCCATCAATACGGTGAAAAGAAGTATTGAGGCGGTGACCGCGGGAAATCTCGCCGTTCATATTCCTGAATTTGGTAATAACTGTGCCGGGAGACTCATTCCGGGCATCAACAGTTTATCCGGCAGCATCGCGACGCTGGTGCGGGAGATCCGACTTTCTTCGAAAACAGCGCTGTTGTTGTCAGAGCAGTTGGCTGCCCGCAGCGCTGAATTATCGGTAAAAACAGAACAGCAGTCCGCCTCATTAATCCAGACCGCCGCCAGTATGGAACAGATGGCAGCCAGTACCCGCAACAACGCTGACCACACGCGACTCGCCAACCAACAGGCCGACAGCGCGATGCAATGCGCGTACAAGGGCAGCGAATTAATGGTTCAGGTCGCCAGTAATATGCATTCGATTACGGCGTGTGCGCAGCAAATGACAGAAATAATCACCCTGATTGATGATATTGCGTTCCAGACCAATATTCTGGCGCTGAATGCCGCTGTAGAAGCCGCGCGTGCAGGAGAGCACGGAAAAGGATTTTCCGTTGTGGCGACGGAGGTTCGAAATCTGGCGCACAGAAGTGCAGAGGCCGCGAAAAATATTCGGGGGCTCATCGATGTGACTCATCAAAATGTGCAGCAAGGCGCAACGATTGTGGGCGAAACAGAAAAAAATATGCAGGAAATTGTTCAGGGTGCAGGGCAATTAAGCCAGTTGATGAGCGAAATATCGGCCACCACGACTGAACAGGAAAAAGGGATTAATCAGATAACCCTGGCGATGAACGAACTGGAAAAAGTGACGCAAAGTAACACCCTGATGGTGGACGAATTATCAGGATCGTCAGATGTTCTGAAATCTCAGGTTGTCGATCTCCAGTCAAAAACACATCAATTCCGTTTAAGTGATTCGGCAGAAGAGATATCCCCCCCGGTGCACAAGCGCTATGCTCGCGGGTTTTCATGAGCCATTTCAGCACAATGGGAGAATGAGTGGTTGCTTAACATACGTCGACGGCTAGACTAACCAGAAAAGCGCGAGGTATGGGAGGCGAAATGGAAGCCATCAAAGGGTCTGAAGTCAGTGTGCCGGATGCGGTGTTTGCCTGGTTGCTGGACGGCAAAGGCGGCGTAAAACCGCTGGAAGATGATGATGTGATCAGCAGCGAACATCCGTGCTGGCTGCACCTGAACTACACGCATCCGGACAGCGCGCAATGGCTGGCAACGACGCCGTTATTGCCGAATAACGTCCGTGACGCGCTGGCCGGTGAAAGTCTTCGTCCGCGCGTTAGCCGCCTGGGGGAAGGAACGCTCATTACGCTGCGCTGTATTAATGGCAGCACCGATGAACGTCCCGACCAACT
Source organism: Citrobacter sp. Ct235 (assembly GCF_030332305.1). NCBI lineage: Bacteria > Pseudomonadati > Pseudomonadota > Gammaproteobacteria > Enterobacterales > Enterobacteriaceae > Citrobacter > Citrobacter sp. Ct235. The sequence goes on along the minus strand of NZ_JAOWIC010000049.1, from coordinate 830,444 downwards.
GGTCGCAATGCGTCTGTATATGGATGAACGGCTGATCGTCTCAACGCGACAGCGTAAAGTGCTGGCGCTTGACGATGTGGTCAGCGATCTCCAGGAAGGCACCGGGCCTGCCGACTGTGGCGGCTGGTTGGTTGACGTATGCGATGCGCTGACGGATCACGCCAGCGAATTTATCGAAGAGTTGCACGATAAAATCATCGATCTCGAAGACAATCTGCTCGATCAACAAATCCCGCCGCGCGGATTCCTCGCACTGCTGCGAAAACAGCTGATCGTCATGCGCCGCTATATGGCTCCACAGCGCGATGTGTACTCGCGCCTGGCCAGCGAGCGTCTGCCGTGGATGACGGACGATCAGCGACGCCGGATGCAGGACATTGCCGACCGACTGGGAAGAGGGCTGGATGAAATTGATGCCTGTATCGCCCGTACCGGCGTTATGGCCGATGAGATTGCTCAGGTGATGCAGGAGTCTCTGGCAAGACGCACGTATACCATGTCATTGATGGCGATGGTTTTCCTTCCCAGCACGTTTCTGACCGGACTGTTCGGCGTCAATCTCGGCGGCATACCTGGCGGAGGGTGGCAATTTGGTTTTTCACTCTTTTGCATTCTGTTAGTGGTTCTGATTGGTGGTGTTACTTTATGGTTGCATCGTAGTAAATGGTTGTAAAAACGGGTGTTTTAAGAGATTTCTACACCTAAAAACGGCTTTAAGATTGAGCGAAGTCAATAAATGCGACGCCTGTTAGGGGCAATATCACTCTTGCAGGTGAATGCAACGTCAAGCGATGGGCGTTGCGCTCCATATTGTCTTACTTCCTTTTTTGAATTACTGCATAGCACAATTGATTCGTACGACGCCGACTTAAATAAGTCGGCTTTTTTTTGTCTGCCTGTTTTCAGCTACTACCCTAAAAGGGAGTCAATGACAGACCGGAGGCAACGATGTTACCTGTGTTAACCCTGCACGATCGGGCGATTCATTTCTCTGATTCCGTGCCAACCGACCCCATACCCATCCCTGAGCCGATTCCTCGTCCGCAGCCAATGCCGGATCCGCCGCCGGATGAAGAACCGATTAAAATGTCGCATCACAGGCGCAGATCTGCGAGGATACGCGCCTGCTGACTGTGAGTCGTTTACCGTGAGATTAAATTGTGACTGCTTTTGCTACCCTGAATGTGTTACCCGCCGCCCAGCTTGAGAATCTGAACGAGCTGGGGTATCTGTCCATGACACCCGTCCAGGCGGCGGCGTTGCCGGCGATCCTTGCCGGGCAGGATGTCCGGGTGCAGGCGAAAACCGGCAGCGGTAAGACGGCAGCATTTGGTCTCGGGCTGTTACAGCATATTGATGTCACCCTGTTTCAGACGCAGTCGCTGGTCCTGTGCCCGACGCGCGAACTGGCGGATCAGGTCGCGGGCGAACTGCGTCGTCTGGCGCGTTTCTTACCGAATACTAAAATCCTGACGCTTTGTGGTGGACAACCTTTCGGCGCACAGCGCGATTCTCTTCAACATGCGCCGCATATCATTGTCGCCACGCCCGGTCGCTTACTCGACCATCTGCAAAAGGGCACCGTTTCGCTGGACGCGCTGACCACTCTGGTGATGGACGAAGCTGACCGGATGCTGGATATGGGATTCAGTGAGGCGATAGACGAGGTGATCCGCTTCGCGCCCGCATCGCGTCAGACGCTGCTGTTTTCGGCGACCTGGCCGGAAGCGATCGCGGCCATCAGTGGTCGCGTGCAGCGAAATCCGCTCTCTATCGAAATTGATTCGGTGGATGCGCTTCCCGCCATCGAACAGCAGTTCTTTGAAACGTCCACGCACGGTAAAATTCCGCTGCTGCAAACGTTGCTTAGCCAGCATCAGCCAGCTTCCTGCGTGGTGTTCTGTAATACCAAAAAAGATTGCCAGGCGGTGTGCGATGCGCTGAATGAGGCCGGACAAAGTGCGCTCGCGCTGCACGGCGATCTGGAACAGCGCGACCGCGATCAGACGCTGGTGCGCTTTGCCAATGGCAGTGCGCGGGTGCTGGTGGCGACTGACGTTGCGGCGCGCGGACTCGATATCAAATCGCTGGAGTTGGTGGTGAATTTCGAACTGGCGTGGGATCCGGAAGTCCATGTTCACCGCATTGGACGTACCGCGCGCGCCGGGAACAGCGGTCTGGCTATCAGCTTTTGCGCACCGGAAGAGGCGCAGCGGGCGAATATTCTCTCTGAAATGCTACAGATAACCCTTAACTGGGTCTCCGCTCCGGCTCAGCGCACGGTAACGCCGCTGGTTGCTGAAATGGCGACGTTGTGTATCGACGGCGGTAAGAAGGCCAAAATGCGTCCGGGCGATGTGCTGGGCGCGTTAACCGGCGATATTGGTCTGGATGGCGCGGATATTGGCAAGATTACCGTTCATCCGGCGCATGTTTATGTGGCGGTCCGTCAGTCGGTGGCGCATAAGGCGTGGAAACAACTACAGAATGGGAAGATCAAAGGCAAAACCTGTCGGGTTCGCCTGCTGAAATAAACGCTTGTTGGGCCGGAGACAAAACGTGTCCGGCCCGCTTCACATTACTTCACTTCAACAACGTTCAGACGCAGCTCGTCAAGCTGATTGTCGTCTTCTTCCGGTTGCCAGCCTGCGGGCTGAAGCGGGATCTCTTCGCGATCAAACGCCAGATCGCCGCCATCGACAACATCAGAACCGTGCTTAATGCCTTTGAAATCGAACAGGTTAATGTCGCTCAGGTGTGAAGGCACCACGTTCTGCATGGCGCTGAACATGGTCTCAATACGGCCGGGATAGCGTTTATCCCAGTCGCGTAGCATATCGGCAATCACCTGACGTTGCAGGTTTGGCTGCGAACCGCACAGGTTACAAGGGATGATCGGGAAGCCTTTGGCTTCGGCAAAGCGTTCAATATCCTTTTCACGGCAGTAGGCCAGCGGGCGGATCACGATATGTTTACCATCATCGCTCATCAGCTTCGGCGGCATGCCTTTCATTTTCCCGCCGTAGAACATATTCAGGAACAGGGTTTGCAGAATGTCGTCGCGATGGTGGCCCAGGGCGATTTTGGTGGCACCCAGTTCCGTCGCCGTGCGATAGAGAATGCCACGGCGCAGGCGTGAACAAAGAGAGCAGGTGGTTTTGCCTTCCGGGATCTTATCTTTCACGATCCCATACGTATTCTCTTCAACAATCTTGTACTCAACGCCAAGTTGTTCAAGATATTCAGGCAGAATGTGCTCGGGGAAACCGGGTTGTTTCTGGTCCAGGTTAACGGCGATCAGAGAAAAGCTAATAGGGGCGCTTTGCTGCAAATTGCGCAAAATTTCCAGCATGGTGTAGCTGTCTTTACCGCCGGACAGGCAGACCATGATGCGGTCGCCATCTTCAATCATATTGAAATCGGCAATCGCTTCGCCCACGTTACGACGCAGACGTTTTTGCAATTTATTCAGGTTGTACTGTTCTTTCTTAGTAATATCTTGATTTTGCGACATTTAATCTTTACTCAAATATCAAACGGGGCACCAGTGGGACAAAAGCGCTTTACATCGCCAGCGTCGAGTTTAGCATCACTATCTGCTCACTCTTCATTTCTTCAATCCCGGTAGCATTGATTTCATACACCAGCTGCGCATTTTTGTGCCCCACCTGATGGCAACAAAAGACGGGTTTGCGCCTGCGGGTAATAATCCGCATGCGAAAGTGTGCCGTGTATGGTACGGATTGCGGCGACGAATGCCAGCACGTTTTACAGCTTAAACGTTCTGAAGGAAGGGAACAAAAAGCCCGCAGCGATGTGCGGGCTGAAAATGTTAGCGTACGACCAGTACGGAACACTCTGCATGGCGTACCACAGCAGCGGCGTTCGACCCTAACAGATATGTTGTAATGTCCGGGCGGTGCGAAGCAATAATCACCATATCAACCGCCAGTTTTTTCGCCATTTCAAGAATCTTGTCTTTTGGCGAGCCTTCAGCGATATGGATCTGTACTCTGTCCGACGGGATAGTGAACTTCTTGATAATCTCTTCCAGTTGAGATTTCGCTTCGGCTTTCAGATCGTCCATGGCAGGCAACTCCGCAGAGTAGGCCAGGCCCAGTGCAGAATAGTAAGGCAGAGACGGGATGACGGTCAGGAAATGAACCTGTGCATCGTCAATTTTCGCCTCGGCTTCGACATGATTAATCACACGTTGAGTTAATTCTGAGTCTGAAATATCGATGGGTACAAGAATTGTTCTGTTCATTAAACCTCCTGTTTGAGTATCCATATAAAGTGTAACGTCTTATCGCAGATTCAGTACAATGATAATGATCACATTTCAGCATTATTTGTTTTTAGTTTCTGGATACTTACCCTTAATAACGCCGTCATAAAATCGGCCTTTTGAGACCACAGAAAGAAAATTTTGGTATATATGCGCAGGGACTCCGCGATATTGCAGAACACCAGACTGGTAGAAACGAATTTCCAGCGTAGACGATTTCTCGTCATAGCCGACGGATGCGATTCGTGATGATTTTACGGGTTGATGGTTCATGGCGGCATCCTCGACGGCAGGTCATACAATGAATATATCATCTAACTGAAGGGGATTTTAGTCTACAAGATATCGCGTTTTGTTATAGGTAAAGCGGATAGGTTCTAACCGGGTGAAAGTGATAACAGCCCGCCGTTACCCGCGGGCTGAGGGTCTTAGAACTGGTAGACCATACCGAGTGCGACGACATCATCGGTATTAATATTGTTACGAGAATAGAAGCTGTCGTCGTTATCCAGCAGGTTGATTTTATAATCAACGTAGGTGGACATGTTCTTGTTAAAGTAGTAAGTCGCGCCAATATCCGCGTATTTCACCAGATCTTTGCTGTTGTCATTGCCCTGACCGGTCAGATCTTTACCCTTTGACATCAGGAAGGAAACCGCTGGACGCAGCCCGAAGTCGAACTGGTATTGTGCCGTCACTTCTACGTTCTGGGTTTTGTTTGCTACGCCGTCATCACCATACGGGGTCATGTTACGGGTTTCAGAATACATAGTGGCCAGATAAATATTGTTGGCGTCATATTTCAGACCCGCAGTCCAGGCATCCGCCTTATCGCCACCCGCGACGCGACCGCCGGTATTGACCTGCTCGTTGGTACGATCGGAAGTGGTGTAGGCTGCACCGAAGCTAACCCCCATCCCGACGTCATAGGTAGACGAGATACCGAAACCGTCGCCGTTAGCGTTCTGGACGGTGCGATCGCCACCATTACCGGTGCCTTCCTGTTCATTGGTTTTCTGATTTTCGTTGGCACCCTGATACTGCAGGGCGACGTTCAGGCCATTAACCAGACCGAAGAAATCAGTATTACGCCAGGTTGCAACACCGTTAGCACGACCCGTCATAAAGTTGTCAGACCGGGTATAGGAGTCGCCGCCAAATTCAGGCAGCATATCGGTCCAGCCTTCCACGTCGTACATGACGCCGTAGTTACGACCGTAGTCAAATGAACCGTAATCGCCAAATTTCAGACCAGCAAAGCCAAGACGGGTAAAGCTGTTGCCGTGATCGCTTTCGGTGGTGTTAGCGTTAACCTGATATTCCCACTGGCCGTAACCGGTCAGTTGGTCGTTAATCTGCGTTTCACCTTTGAAACCCATACGGACATAAGTTTGATCGCCATCACTGTTGGCATCATCAGAGAAATAATGCAGGCCATCAACTTTGCCATACAGATCTAATTTGTTGCCGTCCTTATTATAAACTTCAGCGGCATGAGCGGCGCCTGCGGCTAACAGGGCAGGGATAACAAGGGCCAGTACTTTTCTTTTCATCGACATTATCCTTTAGTTTTATTATTTACCTGTAACTCCCTCTGTTGGGGAGTAAAAAAATACTAAAGGAGAAGTTCTGCAAAGCGATAAACATCAATCGTTACGTCTTAAGTTAAACCTTAAATAAATAATTCTGTAGAAATGATAATAATTGGCATGAATATAATTGCATGAAAGATATAAAATTTAAATTATACAAAATAAAGACGATGCGATATTCTTCGGCTGTTATATGCCTTTATTGTCACGTACTGCTTTTTTGTTGGTCCATTGCGAAACGTACTGATTTGCCGACAAAGAAATTGACAAGCCCGAACAGATGTTCGGGCTTTTTTTTGCGTTCAGTCAGCGATTCCAGCAACCGGGTCAGTCGGTACTGGTCTTCTCTGCTTTACCTGCCAATTGCGCCAGGAAGTCATAGCGTTTTTGCAGATCCGCCGCGGCGTCTTTCCATAACTGCTCGGCCACGTCCGGTTGCTGCGCATTCAGGCGACGGAAACGCTGCTCGTTGAGCAATGTCTCCGCCAGCGCATCTGACGGTGGGCGAGAGTCCAGCGCCAGCGGCAATTTGCCTTCATCCGCGCGGCGTGGGTCAAAGCGGTAGAGCGGCCAGAAGCCGGTCGCCGTCAACTGACGCATCTGATCGTGACTCAGCGCGAGGTCATAGCCGTGTTCTTCACACGGGCTGTAGGCGATGATCAACGACGGCCCAGGATACGCTTCCGCTTCCTGAATGGCCTTCACGGTCTGGTTGAGTTGTGCACCGAGCGAAATCTGCGCCACATAGACATGACCGTACATCATCATGCTGACGCCCAGATCTTTACGCGCTTTACGCTTACCGTGCTCGCCAAATTTCGTCACAGCACCGAGCGGCGTGGCTTTTGAGGCCTGACCGCCCGTGTTGGAGTAGCATTGCGTATCCAGCACCAGAATATTGACGTTTTCAGTCAGGCTCAGCACATGATCCAGCCCGCCGAAGCCAATATCGTAGGCCCAGCCGTCACCGCCAATCAGCCAGATGGATTTTTCAACCAGCGCGTCGGCATCGGTGAGCAGTTCACTTGCGCCATCGACATCCTTCAGATGCTGACGCAGCGCGGCAACCTGCTCGCGACGCACTTCAGGCGTCGCTTCCGCATGCAGTGCATCGTTCAGTTCGGCCGGGATCTGGTCGGCAAACTGTTCAAGCAGGCGCAGAACGCGTACCCGATGCTGATCGACCGTCAGACGGAAGCCCAGACCGAATTCCGCGTTATCCTCAAACAGCGAGTTTGCCCACGCCGGGCCGCGACCATGGATATCGGTGGTGTAAGGTGTGGAAGGCAGGTTACCGCCGTAAATAGACGAACAACCGGTGGCGTTGGCGATCAGCATTCTGTCACCGTAGAGCTGGGTCAGTAGCTTGATATACGGCGTTTCGCCACAGCCGGAACAGGCACCGGAATACTCAAACAGCGGCGTAATCAGCTGCGACGTACGGATATCGATGCGCTCAAGTTTACTGCGGTCAATTTCCGGCAGACTGAGGAAGAAGTCATAATTCACTTTTTCTTCTTCTACGTGTTCAAGGCGGGACATCATATTGATGGCCTTGATTTCCGGATCCTGACGGTCCTTCGCCGGACAGACTTCCACGCACAGATTACAACCGGTGCAGTCTTCCGGCGCGACCTGCAGAACGTATTTTTGCCCGCGCATATCCCGTGATTTCACATCCAGCGAATGCAGGCTGGCAGGGGCGTTTTCCATCGCTTCCGGCGAGACCACTTTGGCACGAATTGCCGAGTGCGGGCAGGCTGCAACGCAGTGGTTACACTGGGTACACAGTTCTTCTTTCCAGATGGGGATCTCTTCGGCGATGTTGCGTTTTTCCCAGCGCGTAGTGCCCATCGGCCATGTGCCGTCAGGCGGTAGCGCCGAAACGGGAAGGGCGTCGCCGAGGCCCGCGAGCATGGCTGCAGTGACCGTTTTTACAAAGTCAGGCGCGGCGTCAGATACCACCGGAGGACGGTTAGCGCTGTGCGGATCAACCGCCTGCAGCGGCACCTCAGCAACGGATTCTCGCGCCAGCGCCAGTGCCTGCCAGTTGCGTTCTACCAGGTCCTGACCTTTACTGCTATAGCTTTTGGCGATCGCGCCCTGCAGCTCAACCAGCGCGCTGTCACCCGGCAGGATTTGTGTCAGATGGAAAAACGCCATCTGCATGACGGTGTTAATACGTGCCGCCAGTCCACATTCACGGGCGATTTTCACCGCATTAATGACGTAAAAACGCGCTTTCTTCTGGTTCAGTACCGCCTGTACTTCCTGCGGCAACCGTGACCAGACCTCATCGGCGGGATATGGCGTATTCAGCAGGAAAATACCACCGGGCTTCAGACGCTCAGCCATCTGGTACTTGTCGATAAACTGCAACTGATGGCAGCCGACAAAATCGGCCTGAGAGATCAGGTAAGCGGAACGGATCGGCTGTTCACTCACGCGCAGGTGAGAAACCGTCAGACCGCCGGCCTTTTTGGAGTCGTAAACGAAGTAACCCTGGGCATACCACGGCGTTGAATTACCGATGATCTTGATGTTGTTTTTGGTTGCCGAAACGCTGCCGTCGCTGCCGAGGCCGTAAAACAGCGCTTCCAGTTTGGCCGTCGCCGGCAGGGTGTTATCAGGCAGCGGCAGCGACAGGTTAGTCACATCATCGTAGATACCAACGGTAAAGCGCGGTTTGGGTTTGGCTTGGCTCAATTCATTAAAGACCGCCAGCACGCAGTCCGGACCAAACTCTTTTGACGAAAGGCCATAGCGGCCGCCAATCACGCGCGGCAACGTTTCGCGTTCGCCGCAGTTGAAGGCTTCCGCCAGCGCGGTCATCACGTCGAGATACAGCGGCTCGGCCTGGGCACCTGGTTCTTTGGTTCGATCGAGCACGGCAACCGCGCGAACGGATTCAGGCAAAGCCCGCAGCAGATGTTTAGCCGAGAAGGGGCGGAACAGACGGACTTTCAGCACCCCGACTTTCTCGCCGCGCGTCAGCAGTTCGTCGACCACCTCTTCGCTGGTGCCGATGGCGGAGCCCATCAGAATGATGACCCGTTCGGCCTGCGGATGACCGTAGTATTCGAACGGCTGATACTGACGACCGGTTGCCGCGGCGAAGTCATTCATTGCCTGTTCGACATGGTCATATACCGCGTCATACCACGGGTTGGTTGCCTCTCGGGACTGGAAGTAGGTGTCTGGATTCGCTGAGGTGCCGCGGATCACCGGGTGTTCCGGATTGAGCGCCCGCGCACGGTGCGCCTCAATTTCAGCCTGTGGCATCAGACCGCGAATGGTGTCATCCGCGAGCGGGATGATTTTGTTGATTTCATGCGATGTGCGGAAACCATCAAAGAAATGAATAAAGGGAACCCGACTCTTCAGGGTGGCGATTTGCGAGATCAGCGCAAAGTCCTGCGCTTCCTGTACGCTCGCCGCGCACAGCATGGCGCAACCGGTCTGGCGGACGGCCATGACGTCAGAATGATCGCCAAAAATAGACAGCGCGTGGGTTGCCACAGTACGCGCGGCGACATGCAGTACAAAGGGGGTTAACTGTCCCGCCAGTTTGTACAGCGTGGGGATCATCAGCAATAACCCCTGTGAAGAGGTAAAGGAGGTGGCTAGCGCGCCGGTTTGCAGCGCACCGTGAACGGTAGCAATAGCACCGCCTTCCGACTGCATTTCGACGACACGCGGCGTATCCCCCCAGACATTTTTTAGCCCGTTGCCTGCCCAGGCATCTGCCTGTTCAGCCATCGTTGAACTGGGCGTAATGGGGTAGATGGCGATAACTTCACTGGTACGAAACGCCACCGAAGCGACTGCACCATTACCGTCAATTGTTTGCATATGACACCCTTACATTGCGCAAAAAAAGAGGGACGCAGGAAACAACTTAGCGCCCTGATAGTTATTCCTTAAGTATAGGGCTTTCCTGTATTCCCTTGAAGTTGTGCTGCTTTCGAGTGCACAAATTGACACAAGGATCGCAAAAATAGCGACCGTTTTATTACGTAGCAACAAAGACTGGGTTGTATATTTAATTGTGTATTTTTGTTGCTAATTGGTTATTGGTTGCGGGAGATGAGCGAAATTTTTCTTACTCTCCGCGATAATTTTATCGCTGGAATAACAATAAAAAATACATTGTCCAAAAATGGATTGGGATTCTCTTTGAGGATTTCCTTAATGAATTTATTATCTTCGCTGTCGTCATCACGATGTAAATTTCTTAATAAGGTTTTTTAAGTTCGGTATCCGGTAGCCCACGTCTATACTGGGCGCTTTTCAGAACAAGAGAGCCTGAAAATCTTCAGGTCACTGAATGTCGATAATCTCTATTTAATCGCGAATACGCGTTATAACAACAATGACTCTTTTATCTATCCCTATAGATAACTCTTTTTCGTGCGCAAAAAGTCTGGATGTGTCCATGTATTTAATTGTTTTGATTAGGTTATGTTTCGAATATTATTGCTCGCTTTACTTATTACTGTCTCGTCGTCGTCATTTGCCATGGTGAAAAGCCAGGTTAAAAACATAGGTTTCAATGCCGTATCTCATCTGACTTATTCTGAAGGGTACTTTTCGCAAGCACCTGTTCCGAATAAGAAAGCGCAACTTAAGCGTCGCATTATGAGTGAATTTGCCGCGTGGAGAGGAACCGATTACCAATGGGGGGGAGATAGCCGCAGAGGAATTGATTGTTCCGCATTCACGCGCAGAATCATCGCGTCGGTGATCAACAGACGTTTACCGCGAACGGCGCTGGAACAAAGTCATACCGGTCATCCTGTCAGCCAGCGTGAACTCAAAGTCGGCGATCTGGTGTTCTTTAAAACGGAGCCGAACGTGCATCATGTTGGCGTCTATATCGGCAATGATTCCTTTATTCATGCGTCCAGTTCGCAGGGTGTGACGCTGTCACATTTGTCGAATCAGTACTGGCAGGCGCATTATTTGACCGCGCGTCGGGTAAGTGCATAACGGCAGAACAGGTCAGTAGGATCAAAAACCGCGTGAAAAAGCGCAATAAAATGCGGCGAGGCCGCATAAATGCGCGTTTTGGCTCTCGACGCGACGGATGCGGATGCCTATTATTAGTGCGGCTTGTTTACGCTTACAGAATATGAGGGGAGTCAAATGCGCGCAGCGTTTTGGGTAGGATGTGCCGCGTTAATATTGTCGGCTTGCAGCAGTGACAATGAGCCTGTTCAGCAGGCGACAGCAGCGCACGTCGCACCGGGTTTAAAAGCGGCGATGACCAGTTCCGGTGAGGCCAATTGCGCCATGATTGGCGGTTCACTTTCCGTTGCTCGTCAGTTGGATGGATCGGCAATCGGCATGTGCGCGCTTCCCAACGGCAAACGTTGCAGCGAACAATCCCTCGCCGCGGGAAGCTGTGGTAGCTACTAAGCTTCCATTACTGCACTAAATCGGCAAGTTTATAGCTTAACGTATGCTCCGCGGTGGCCAGGGTGAGCTGGTTCGCGGTCAGGTCGACCTGTGCGCCTTGTTTCAGCATCGTGCTGAGGGTGTTATCCAGCTCGCTGAGCTGGGGATCGGCGCACATCATACGTGTCATCGCCATCTCTTTTACCTTCAATGCGCCGTCAGAGAGTGATGCCTGACCGTTGAAGCGATTGCACATATTGCCGGAAATCGTCATCTTTTCGCCAAAGCTCAGCTCAAGCGGATGGCCCGTCGCACCGATCGGTTTACCGTCCACACTCTCCAGAACAAAGCGATGATGCTGCAATTGCTCGCGGCTAACCGACACTTTTCCATTACTGACACAACCTGCTATCAGCAGGCTCAGCGCAACCAGCGCTATGACCTTCTTCATGTTAATTCTCTGCATTAAAACCGTATTTACCACCGACAGCATACCGATCTTATTGCCAGTGGCTTTGGGGAAATTCTGAAATGCCCTCCTGCGAACAGGAGGGCGACGGGATCAGAACAGGGCGTTAGGACTGGTTTCTCCGTTCGCTAACTGCCGCAAATTCTGTAGCGTAGTCTCAGAAATGCTGGTCAGCGCTTCCGCGGTCAGGAAGGCCTGATGCCCGGTGAACAGCACGTTATGACAGGCGGACAAGCGACGGAAAACATCATCCTGGATAACGTCATTCGACTTATCTTCGAAGAACAGATCGCGTTCGTTCTCGTAAACATCCATCCCCAGGGAACCAATTTTCTGATTTTTCAGCGCCTCAATCGCAGCCTGAGAATCGATCAGCGCACCGCGACTGGTGTTGATGACCATCACGCCGTTTTTCATCTGATCAAACGCTGCATGGTTCAGCAGGTGATAGTTTTCCGGTGTTAACGGGCAGTGTAGCGAAATCACATCGGATTCGGCGAACAGCGTCGGCAGGTCAACATATTCCACGCCGAGTTCGAGCGCAGCGGCGCTGGGATAGGGATCAAACGCCAGCAGACGCATGCCAAAACCTTTCAGAATACGCAGGGCGGCGATGCCAATCTTCCCGGTGCCAATTACGCCCGCTGTTTTTCCGTGCATAGTGAAACCCGTCAGCCCTTCCAGAGAGAAGTTGGCATCGCGGGTACGCTGGTAAGCGCGGTGAATACGGCGGTTGAGGGTCATCATCATGCCCACCGCGTGTTCCGCGACGGCTTCAGGAGAATAGGCCGGGACGCGAACGACCTGCAGACCAAGCTCTTTTGCCGCATCCAGATCGACGTTATTGAAACCCGCACAGCGCAGCGCAATATACTTAACGCCATGATTTTTCAGCTCTTCGAGTACCGGGCGACTGCCATCATCGTTCACGAAGATACAAACGGCTTCACAACCATGTGCGGTTTTTGCCGTTTTCTCCGTCAACAGAAAATCAAAGAATTCAAGCTCAAAGCCAAAAGCCTCGTTAACCTGTTGCAGGTACTTCTTGTCGTACTGTTTTGTACTGTAGACGGCGAGTTTCATAAGACTTTCTCCAGTGATATTGAATCACAGTTATCTAATTCAAATTATTCTACAAAATATAAAATATCATTGAAAGTGATACGTATAATGAATAATTCTAGAGCATCTATCGGTTATGCATCCATCATACTAAATTTTAACAACTTTCTTAAGCATGTGACTTCTGTGGTGCATCCCGGGGGCATAGTGGTTGACATGCAGTCATTCAGCACATCGACCTGATTCCTCTCTCAGCGCCACCTTGTGTCGGCCTCATCGGCCCTCTGTGTCAGCGATATGAGGACACGCTTTGGGAAAACCAACCGCATGGGTCAGTGAACATAAGAGGCGCTGTCATACTAAATCGCTTCGGTATTGTCTGGATTGGTATGCTAATTCACCGTTTGAAATTTTCAGTTTGCTTTAAAAATAGATAAATGATCGGTTTGACAAACTTCATGTTTTTTATTCAATCATCCATGTTACCATTAATGATATTGGATATTTACATCGTTTATGTTAAGAGGCAGAAATGGATGGTTTGATCTATCACTATACTTCTGAAAATACCTTTAAAAGCATGATGCAATCAAAAAGTATCTGGCTTACAGACTTGAGAAAGATGAATGATGACACTGAATATATTTTGGGCTTTAAAATCATAAGTGAATATATTATGGAGTTCTTCCCCATCTTGAGTGAAGAGGTTGCTAAGCTATCCCCAGAAAATATGGGCGATGATTTTATGATTCTTATTTCTTCGTTTTCTTTATCGGGAGACTCTCTCGGTATGTGGAGGGGATATGGTGACTTTGGCAGTGGGATCTCGTTTGGCGTAGAACATGCTGATATATCTATGATTAATTTAGTAAACAGATACGTTGAGAAAGGAGGGCCTGTTTTCGGTAAGGTGATGTTTTTCGGGGTTATTTATAATGAAGATAATTTTAAAGAATGTTTGCGTGGTTATTTAGAGCATATAAGCAATCAGTATAGTAAAAATGATAAAGTGCATCAGTCAGTGGCTATTGGCAAACTTAAATCAGTCGTTGTAAGACTTTCTTCGCTATATAAGCACCATAGTTATTATGATGAGCAAGAATTCAGAGGTCTTATTGAGGTTATGGGGAAAAACGATCCATATAAAATCTTAGAAAGAAGTACCTCCTTTGGTGAGGCTAAATATTATAAAATGGATCTTGCTGTTGGCGATTATATGCCAGTCAAAAAAGTAGTGCTTGGACCTAAGAATAAAACCACAATAAATGACATGAAGGAGTATCTGAAATCCATTAATATCAATGGTGTCGATGTGATCAAGTCAGAAATCCCATTCAGGTAGTGAGCAACGGTTCGACCAGGTCTTCAGAACAGTGAGTTGCACAAGTGATTCTTTGTCCAAACTGATTTTGAAAACAAAGGAGTGTTACCTTGAACATCTATACTTACCCTAAAAGCAGATCGCTCAGAGTGCTCTGGACCCTTGAAGAAATTGGCGTAACGTATGAATCTACAAAAGTCGATCTCCTGAGTCCTGCTTCCGGAGTCAAATCACCGCATCCTTATAGAAAAGTCCCCTATTTGACGGACGGAAACGTCTCTCTTAGCGAGACAATGGCAATATGTATTTACATCTGTGAGCAACATCCCGGAACATCTCTGTATCCCGAAAATTCGGCAGAAAAAGCGGCTGTTAATTCATGGATTAGCTTTGCCCTGACCGATCTGGAATCACCTGTCTGGAATTTACTGAAACAGAGAGTGTTAACGCCGGAAAATCTGCGCTCTACAGAGTTAATGAACTACTTCGGAAATGAAGCAAGCAAAGTTCTCTCCCAAATTCAATTTAATCCAGATTATGCCTGGATTGCGGGAGACAACTTTACCCTGGCCGATATTTTTATATCTCATACGTTGCTATGGGCAAAAGCCTGTGGTTTAGAAATAGACAGGGAGGTAGACAGTTACATACTCAGAGCGATGAGCCGGCCTGCATTGCTGAGGGCACAGGAAAGGAATAATCGTTAAAGACCGCATTTGCCTAATCATACGGACCCCGAGACCGTCGGTTCAGGCGATTTCCTCTATCCCCTCTGGCCTCTGATTTTTACACCGCCGGGGCTTGGGACAGGATTGAAGGCCATAGTTTGCTCGCTATTGCTCAATATCAGGCTTTAGATTTATCTGATAACCCACTGTAATTTATCTGACTTTCTGATTTTTAAGAGGATGAAAAATTGTGTATGTCATCCCGGAGCATCTATTCTTAATCTGGGCATGTTTCACTAAACATGACACAATAGCAGCCTAATTCGGCTTAATTTTTCGCTAAATCAGGATATTAACTGCCCATGAAGGGTAAATATAAAGCCGTTCTGGCGCTTCTGTTACTCGTGATCCTCGTGCCGCTGACGTTGGTGATGACGCTGGGGCTGTGGGTTCCCACGCTGGCGGGCATCTGGCTGCCGGTTGGAACGCGCATTGCGCTGGATGACAGCCCCCGATTCACGCGCCACGGTTTGCATATTCCTGAGCTCCGCTATCTGGTTGATGACTGCCAACTGGCCCGTGTCAGTCAGGCCCGCTTGTCGCATCCCAGTCGCTGGCAGTTGAACATTGGCACGCTTGAACTCGACTCCGCCTGTCTGGCAAAACTGCCGCAGGCGGAACAATCTCCCGCCGCGCCGCGTACGCTTGCCCAATGGCAGGCCATGCTGCCCAATACCTGGATAACTATCGACAACGTCATTCTTTCCCCCTGGCAGGTGTGGCAGGGCAAACTGAACGTCTCGCTGAGCGCTTCGGTTCAGCAGCTTCGTTATCAGGGCGACAAAGTGAAATTTCAAGGTCAACTGCGCGGTCAGACGCTGACGGTAAGTGAGCTTGATGTCATGGCATTTGAAGGACAACCGCCGGTCAAACTGGTCGGTGAATTCACGATGCCGCTGGTGCCGGATGGACTGCCGGTGAGCGGGCACACCGTCGCTACGCTCAGTCTGCCGCAGGAGCCGTCGTTGGTCGATGCGGAACTGGAATGGCGTGAGAATGCCGGACAGTTGATCGTGATGGCGCGGGATAATGCCGATCCGCTGCTCGATCTGCCGTGGGAACTCACGCGCCAGCAGTTAACCATCAGCGATGGGCGCTGGTCGTGGCCTTATCAGGGCTTCCCCCTCAGCGGGCGTCTGGGCGTGAAGGTGGACAACTGGCAGGAAGGCATCGAGAAAGCAGCAATCAGTGGACGATTGAATGTGCTGACCCAGGGGGACGCGGGGAAAGGCAACGCGGTGCTTTCATTTGGGCCAGGAAAACTGAGCATGGACAACAGCGCGATGCCGCTGCAACTGACCGGTGAAGCCAAGCAGGATGATTTGGTTTTCTATGCCAGACTACCAGCCCAGTTGACCGGCAGCCTGACCGACCCGGAACTGGCGTTTGGTCCTGGCGCGCTGCTGCGTTCGCGCGGGCGGGTCATCGACTCGCTGGATATTGACGAAATCCGCTGGCCGCTGGCGGGCGTGAAGGTGACACAGCGCGGGGTGGATGGACGATTGCAGGCGATTCTGCGCGCTCATGAGAATCAGATGGGGGATTTTGTCCTGCACCTGGACGGTCTGGCGAATGATTTTCTGCCCGATGCAGGGCGCTGGCAGTGGCGCTACTGGGGCGAGGGAAGTTTTACCCCGATGCACGCTAAATGGGATGTGGCAGGCAAGGGCGAGTGGCATGACGACACGATCACGCTGACCGATTTGTCTACGGGATTTGACCAGCTTCAGTACGGCACCATGAAGGTTGAAACGCCCCGTCTGATCATGGATAAACCGGTTGAATGGGTGCGTGATGCGGCGCACCCTCGATTTAGCGGGGCGCTTTCGTTCGATGCTGGGGAAACCCATTTCTCCGGTGGTAGCGTCTTACCCCCCTCAACCCTTAAGTTCAGCGTGGAAGGGCGCGATCCGACATTTTTCCTGTTTAAAGGCGATTTACATGCCGGCGTGATCGGCCCCGTGAGGCTCAACGGTCGTTGGGATGGCCTGCGCTTACGCGGCCAGGCCTGGTGGCCAAAACAGTCGCTGGAGGTGTTCCAGCCGCTGGTGCCGCCGGAGTGGAAAATGAAACTACGCGAAGGTGATCTGTATGCCCAGGTGGCGTTTTCAGCGGCAGCGGAACAGGGATTCGAGGCCGGCGGTCACGGCGTCTTAAAAGGCGGCAGCGCATGGATGCCGGATAACCAAATCAATGGCGTCGATTTCGTGCTGCCGTTCCGCTTTAGCGCGGGTGCGTGGCAACTGGGGACGCGCGGACCGGTTTCGCTGCGAATTGCTGAAGTAGTCAATCAGGTGACCGCCACGAATATCACCGCCGATCTGGAAGGGGCCTATCCGTGGAGTGAAGCGGATCCGCTGTTGCTCACGGATGTGAGTGTGGATGTATTGGGCGGCAAGGTTTCCATGCAACAACTGCGTATGCCGCAGCACGATCCGGCGCTGGTACGGGTGCAAAACATCTCTTCAAGCGAACTTATCAGCGCGGTTAATCCGAAACAGTTTGCGATGTCCGGGCCGGTGAGCGGGGCGCTCCCTCTGTGGTTGAACAATGAAAAATGGATTATCAAAGACGGCTGGTTAACCAATCCCGGTCCGATGACGCTGCGTATCGATAAAGACACCGCAGATGCGGTGGTGAAAGATAACATGGCGGCAGGGGCGGCTATTAACTGGTTGCGATACATGGAGATTGCCCATTCATGGACCAAAATCAATTTAGACAATTTGGGGGTATTGACGATGCAGGCGCAGATCACCGGCAACAGCCGGGTGGATGGCAAGGTCGGCACGGTGAATCTCAACTATACCCATGAAGAGAATGTCTTTACGCTGTGGCGCAGTCTGCGCTTTGGCGACAATCTACAGGCATGGCTTGAACAAAACGCGGCGCTGCCGGAAAAAAACTGTCCGCAAGGCAAGGAATGTGAGGAACCCCAATGAAAACAATGATAGCCATGCTGGCGCTTCTTCCGCTGTGGTTAGTGACGGGCTGTACACCGCGCATTGAAGTCGCGGCGCCAAAAGAGCCCATCACTATCAATATGAACGTCAAAATTGAGCATGAGATCCATATCAAAGTGGATAAGGACGTTGAAAGCCTGCTCAAATCCCGCAGCGACTTGTTCTGAGGTCATGATGAAAAGAACCTTAATCCTGGCGACGCTCATTCTGAGTTTGCTGAGTGGGAGCGCCCTGGCGCTGACGCTAAATGAGGCCAGAACCGAGGGCCGGGTCGGTGAGACGTACAGTGGCTATCTGGTGGCGCTGAAACAAGACGCGCAAACGCAGGCGCTGGTCAGTGATATCAATAAAGCGCGCAGCGTAAGTTATCAGCAGCTCGCGGAGAGCCATAATCTACCCGTTGATGAAGTGGCGAAAATGGCCGGACAGAAACTGGTTGAGCGTGCGAAACCAGGAGAATATGTCCAGGGCATTAACGGCAAGTGGTTACGTAAGTAATTCGTCGTATCTGCGATCTGCGGCTTTCCGTTTTGCTGGGTTGGGCGTAATAATTTGCAGGGTAAGTTTCTATACTCTCTTTTCTTACGCGCTATTCAGCAGAAGGGGCAGTTATGGCAAGTCATGGTAAATCTGACACGTTTTCACTCGGTTCACGGCAGGTCAAACGCATAGGATATGGGGCAATGCAACTCGCGGGGCCAGGGGTTTTTGGTCCACCGCGCGATCGTCATGTTGCATTGACGGTGCTTCGGGAAGCGATCGCACTGGGGGTCAACCATATTGATACCAGCGATTTTTACGGTCCGCACGTCACCAACCAAATCATTCGCGAAGCGCTGCATCCTTATCCGGACGATCTGGTGATTGTCACTAAAATCGGCGCTCGTCGTGGAGACGATGCCTCCTGGTTACCGGCGTTCTCACCCGAGGAACTCAGGCAGGCGGTTCACGATAATCTGCGCAACCTCGGTCTGGATGTGCTGGATGTCGTTAACTTACGCATTATGCTGGGCGACGGTCACGGCCCTCATGAAGGATCCATTGAGGAGAGTTTCAGCGTGCTGGCGGAGCTTCAGCAGCAGGGACTGGTCAAACACATCGGTCTGAGCAATGTGACCGCACGCCAGGTGGCGCAAGCGCGTAACATAGCAGACATCGTTTGTGTGCAGAATGAATACAATATTGCCCATCGCCAGGATGATGCATTAATAGACATGCTGGCAGAAGACGGTATTGCTTACGTTCCCTTTTTCCCGCTGGGCGGGTTCACGCCGCTGCAATCCTCCACGCTCTCAGATGTGGCCGCGAGCCTCAATGCGACGCCGATGCAGGTAGCTCTGGCCTGGTTACTGCACCGCTCGCCGAATATTTTGCTGATACCCGGCACGTCGTCGGTGACGCATTTACATGAAAATATGGCCGCTGGCGATCTGATTCTTTCGACTGACGTGCTGGCGACGCTGGAGGGGATATCGAAAGAAGGACAGGCCGATGACTGAAAAAAGAGCAGCACAATGCCACTGCGGTGCCGTCAGATTTACCGTTCAGCTCAGTGACGGTTTTAATACGGTCCGGCGCTGTAATTGTTCATTTTGTCGGATGCGGGGAGCGGTGGTGGTCTCTGCGCCCCTGATGGGAATAGAGATTCTTACGGGAAAAGACAAACTCACGGAATATCGCTTCAATACCGGCACCGCCAGGCACTTCTTTTGTTCAGTGTGCGGGATTTATACCTTCCATCAACGCCGATCCAGCCCGGATCAATACGGGGTTAATGTGGCATGTATTGAAAACGTGTCGCCGTTTGATTTTCCCTGTGTAGAAGTCACAGACGGAGTGAACCATCCGAGTGATGGTGTGAGTCAGGGAGTAGTGTGTTATTTACGCTATCAGAGCAAATAAAAAAACCTCCCGCCGGAGCGGGAGGGGAAGAACTTACGCGGCAACCACGCTATCGATGGCGGCTTTTGCGTCAGACTGCGCTTTAGACGCTACTTCCGGACCGTAGGCGATCCCTTCTGCGAACACGAAGTTCACGTCGGTGATGCCGATAAAGCCGAGGAAGACTTTCAGGTATGGCGCAATCAGGTCGGTCGGCGTATCTTTGTGGATACCGCCACGGCTGGAGAGGATCACCGCGCGTTTGCCGGTTACCAGACCTTCCGGACCTTTCTCGGTATAGCGGAACGTCACGCCGGCACGAGCAATCAGGTCGAAGTAGTTTTTCAGCTGCGTCGGGATGTTGAAGTTGTACATCGGCGCGGCGATAACAATCACGTCGTGCGCTTTCAGTTCAGCAATCAGCTCATCAGACAGCGCCAGCGCGTCCTGTTGACGAGGCGTCAGCGGCGCGTCGCTCGGGCGCAGGGCACCCACCAGTTCGCCATCCAGTACCGGGATTGGATTGGCAGCCAGGTCACGAACGGTGATTTCGTCAGCAGAGTGCTTTTCACGCCACTGTTCAACAAAATAATCAGACAACTGACCAGACTGAGAGTACCCTGCCAGAATACTGGATTTGAGAACTAATACCTTGCTCATGGGTGTTTCCTTATAGGTGTTTGAATGGGCTGTGCCCCGTTGCTTGTTGACACTTTATTCACAATCCTGTCGCAGAGAAAGCGCAATATATCGAATCCTATGTTCGAATTTATTGAACAACACACAAAATGCGCTGATGTGGTACTCTATTCCAATCATTTAGAAGAGATTTAACCAGGCAGAGCACTGCCTTTTAACGCTATGACAGAACAACAAAAATTAACCTTCCACGCATTACAACAGCAGCTGGATTCACTGATGCTGCGCGACCGGCAGCGCTTTTCGCGTCGCCTGCACGGCGTGAAGAAGGTTAAAAATCCTGATGCACAACAGGCCATTTACCAGGAGATGGCGAAAGAGATTGAACAGGCGGCAGGTAAAGTTGTGCTACGCGAAGCAGCACGACCGTTGATTACCTACCCGGAAAACCTGCCCGTTAGCCAGAAGAAACAGGCGATCCTCGAGGCCGTTCGCGACCATCAGGTGGTGATCGTCGCCGGGGAAACCGGTTCAGGTAAAACCACTCAGCTACCGAAAATCTGCATGGAACTGGGGCGCGGGGTCAAAGGGCTGATAGGCCACACCCAGCCGCGGCGTCTGGCGGCGCGTACGGTGGCTAACCGTATCGCCGAAGAGTTACAGACGGAGCCGGGCGGGTGCATCGGCTATAAGGTGCGCTTTAGCGATCACGTCAGCGATAACACCATGGTCAAGCTGATGACCGACGGTATCCTGCTGGCGGAGATTCAGCAGGACCGTCTGCTGATGCAGTACGACACCATCATTATCGATGAAGCGCATGAACGTAGCCTGAACATCGATTTCCTGCTTGGTTATCTGAAAGAACTGTTGCCGCGTCGTCCGGATCTGAAAATTATCATCACCTCCGCCACCATCGATCCGGAGCGCTTTTCGCGCCATTTCAACAATGCGCCGATCATAGAGGTCTCCGGGCGCACTTATCCGGTGGAAGTTCGCTATCGACCGATCGTTGAAGAGGCGGATGACACCGAGCGTGACCAGTTGCAGGCCATCTTCGATGCGGTAGACGAACTGGGACGCGAAAGTCCTGGCGACATCCTGATTTTCATGAGCGGTGAGCGCGAGATCCGCGATACCGCCGACGCGCTGAATAAACTGAATCTGCGCCATACGGAAGTGCTGCCGCTGTATGCGCGACTGTCGAATAGCGAACAAAACCGCGTCTTCCAGTCGCACAGCGGGCGGCGTATTGTGCTGGCGACCAACGTAGCGGAAACCTCGCTGACGGTGCCGGGCATCAAGTACGTCATCGACCCGGGCACCGCGCGTATCAGTCGCTACAGTTTCCGTACCAAAGTCCAGCGTCTGCCCATTGAACCGGTATCGCAGGCTTCAGCCAACCAGCGTAAAGGCCGCTGCGGGCGCGTTTCCGAAGGCATCTGTATTCGTCTCTATTCCGAAGATGACTTCCTGTCGCGCCCGGAATTTACCGACCCGGAAATTCTGCGCACCAACCTGGCGTCGGTCATTTTGCAGATGACCGCGCTGGGGCTGGGTGATATCGCCGCGTTCCCGTTTGTCGAAGCGCCGGATAAGCGCAACATCCAGGACGGCGTGCGTCTGCTGGAAGAACTGGGGGCGATTACCACCGATGAACAGGCGACGGCCTATAAACTGACGCCGCTGGGGCGTCAACTGAGCCAGTTGCCGGTGGACCCGCGTCTGGCGCGAATGGTGCTGGAAGCGCAAAAACACGGCTGCGTGCGCGAGGCGATGATCATCACCTCGGCGCTGTCGATTCAGGATCCGCGCGAACGTCCGATGGACAAGCAGCAGGCGTCCGATGAGAAACACCGTCGCTTCCACGACAAAGAGTCCGATTTCCTCGCGTTTGTGAATCTGTGGAACTATCTCGGCGAACAGCAAAAAGCACTGTCGTCAAACGCCTTTCGCCGTCTGTGCCGGACCGACTATCTGAACTATCTGCGCGTGCGTGAATGGCAGGATATCTACACCCAACTGCGTCAGGTGGTGAAAGAGCTGGGGATTCCGGTAAACAGCGAGCCGGCGGAGTACCGCGAGATCCATATTGCGCTGCTGACCGGGCTGTTATCACATATCGGTATGAAGGATGCCGATAAGCAGGAATATACCGGCGCACGTAACGCGCGCTTTTCGATTTTCCCCGGTTCCGGCTTATTCAAAAAACCGCCGAAGTGGGCGATGGTGGCGGAACTGGTGGAAACCAGTCGCCTGTGGGGACGTATTGCGGCGCGGATCGATCCCGAGTGGGTGGAACCGGTTGCTCAGCATCTGATTAAGCGTTCCTACAGCGAACCGCACTGGGAGCGGGCGCAGGGTGCGGTGATGGCGACGGAAAAGGTGACCGTTTACGGTCTGCCGATTGTCGCCGCGCGTAAGGTGAACTACAGCCAGATTGACCCGGCGCTGTGCCGCGAACTGTTTATCCGCCATGCGCTGGTGGAAGGCGACTGGCAGACGCGTCATGCCTTTTTCCGTGAAAACCTCAAGCTGCGCGCCGAAGTGGAAGAACTGGAACACAAATCGCGCCGCCGCGACATTCTGGTGGACGACGAAACGCTGTTTGAGTTCTACGACCAGCGCATCAGCCATGACGTGATTTCCGCCCGTCACTTTGATAACTGGTGGAAGAAGGTCAGCCGCGACACGCCGGATCTGCTGAACTTTGAAAAGAGCATGCTGATCAAAGAGGGCGCAGACAACATCAGCAAGCTGGACTATCCCAACTTCTGGCATCAGGGCAATCTGAAGCTGCGGTTGAGCTATCAGTTCGAACCGGGTGCGGATGCGGACGGCGTGACCGTACATATTCCGCTGCCGCTGCTCAATCAGGTCGACGAAAGTGGCTTTGAATGGCAGATACCGGGCCTGCGCCGCGAACTGGTGATTGCGCTGATTAAGTCGCTGCCCAAACCGGTGCGGCGCAACTTTGTGCCAGCACCGAACTATGCCGAGGCGTTTTTAGGCCGCGTAACGCCGCTGGAACTGCCGTTGCTGGACGCGCTGGAGCGTGAGCTGCGGCGGATGACGGGCGTAACGGTTGACCGCGAAGACTGGCACTGGGATCAGGTGCCCGATCATCTGAAAATCACTTTCCGGGTGGTGGATGATAAAAACAAGAAGCTGGAAGAAGGGCGCTCGTTGCAGGAGCTGAAAGACCGGCTGAAAGGGAAAGTGCAGGAGACGCTCTCGGCGGTGGCCGATGACGGTATCGAGCAGAGCGGGCTGCACATCTGGAGCTTTGGAAAACTGCCGGAAAGTTACGAGCAGAAACGCGGTAATTACAAAGTGAAAGCGTGGCCCGCGCTGGTGGATGAGCGCGACAGCGTGGCGATCAAGCTGTTTGATAATCCGCTGGAGCAACAGCAGGCGATGTGGTCAGGTTTGCGCCGTTTGCTGTTGTTGAACATCCCGTCGCCGATCAAATACCTGCACGAGAAGCTGCCGAACAAAGCCAAACTGGGTCTGTATTTCAACCCGTACGGCAAGGTACTGGAGCTGATCGACGACTGCATTTCCTGCGGCGTGGATAAGCTGATTGACGCCAATGGGGGGCCGGTCTGGACGGAAGAAGGCTTTGCCGCGCTGCATGAGAAGGTTCGCGCTGAACTGAACGAGACGGTTGTGGAGATTGCGCAGCAAGTCGAACAGATTCTGACCGCGGTCTTTACCATCAACAAGCGGCTCAAAGGGCGCGTGGATATGACGATGGCGCTGGGCCTTTCTGATATCAAAGCGCAGATGGGCGGGCTGGTGTATCGCGGGTTTGTCACCGGTAACGGTTACAAACGCCTTGGCGACACGCTGCGTTATCTGCAGGCGATTGAAAAACGTCTCGAGAAACTGGCGATTGATCCCCACCGCGATCGCGCGCAGATGCTGAAAGTCGAAAGCGTACAGCAGGCATGGCAGCAGTGGTTTAACAAACTGCCACCGGCGCGGCGCGAAGACGAGGATGTGAAAGCGATCCGCTGGATGATTGAAGAACTGCGCGTCAGCTACTTTGCCCAGCAACTGGGGACGCCGTATCCGATTTCGGATAAGCGTATCCTGCAGGCGATGGAGCAGATTAGCGGGTAATTCAGTGCCGGATGGCGGCTTCGCCTTATCCGGCCTACGCGTTCAATGGCATCGGGTGAGAATGACGCGTTCCGGCGAGCGCCGGATGGCAAGGCATTGTTCGTAGGCCCGATAAGCGCAGCGCCATCGGGCACCGGTGATGTACTCCATCCGCCCCCGGTCATTCAGTGCCGGATGGCGGCTTCGCCTTATCCGGCCTACATGTTCAATGGCATCGGGTGAGAATGAGGCGTTCCGGCGAGTGCCGGATGGCGGCTTCGCCTTATCCGGCCTGCACGTTCAATGGCATCGGGTGAGAATAACGCGTTCCGGTGAGCGCCGGATGGCAATGCATTGTTCGTAGGCCCGATAAGCGCAGCGTCATCGGGCATCAGTCAGACACTCCACCCGCCACCCAACGCTTTATACAAATCAATCTGCGCCAGCAGCAGGTTATTTTTCACCTGCACCACGCTGGTCTGTACTGAGAACAGCGTACGCTGCGCGTCCAGCACGTCGAGATACGAGGAATAGCCGTTACGATAGCGGTTTTGCGCGATTCGCAAGGTCTCCTGTGCGACCGCCTGTTGCGCCTGCAACTCCTGCAACTGCTCCTGATAACGGGTGATGGCATCCAGACTGTCGTTCACTTCTCTGAAGGCGTTGCGCACGGTTTTCTCGTAACCGTACAGCGCCTGATTGCGCTGCGACTGCGAAATATCCACCTGCGCGTTCAGCGCCTGACGGTTTAACAGCGGGGCAAGAATGCTGCCGCCAAGACTCCACAACTGGAGGGGATTATCGAGTAGAGCGGGCAGGGTGCGATCCTGTATCGATCCGCCTGCAGTGAGATTGAACGACGGTAGCAGGCTGGCGCGGGACGCCGCCAGTGAGGCATCGGCAGCAATCAACTGACGCTCGGCCTGGACAATATCCGGACGGCGATTAAGCAATGTTGACGGCAGTTGCGAGGGAATCTTCAGCGGCGTCAGCGCCTCGAAATCCGCGCTGCGATCGACGCGTTGCGGGTTAGCGCCAAGCAAAATGCTCAATGCGTTCTCCTGCTGGGCAATCTGATGTTGCAAGAGCGGAATTTGCGCACGCGTGGAGCGCAGTTCAGAGTCGGACTGCATGAGCTCCAGGCGCGAACTGTAGCCCGTTTCATACTGGCGTTTAGCCAGATTCAGCGCCTCTTCGCGGGATTTCACCGTCGCCTGGGTCACTTCCAGTTGTTCATCAAGCGCCAGCAGCGTGACATACCCGGAGGCGACCGATGATGCGATGGTCAAATCTGCCGCCGCGGCCGCCGCTTTTTGCGCCTCCAGCGAGGCCTGCGCTGCACGCGCCGTGCTGCGGTTAACCCCCCAGATATCGACGTCATAACTGGCAGTCAGGCTGCCTTTATACAGCGTACTGTAAATGGGCAGTCCGGTGGCGGCGGACTGTGCGCGGGCGCGGGTGCCAGCAAGGCTGGCATCCAGTGAGGGAAACAGGCTGCCCTGCGCGGCATAGACCTGCGCCTGGTATTCATTGATGCGCTCACGGGCGATCAGCACATCGCTGTTATTATTCAGCGCCTGATCGACATACTGATTCAGATAACGATCATGAAAATTTCGCCACCACACCTGCTCTGCGGGGCTGGCGGGGCCGCTGGTTGCTCGCCAGGCGGCGGGGATTGCCAGTGAGGATGTCGCGGGCTGAACATCGACAGACTGACAGCCAACCAGCAGCAGGGCGACCGCCACGCCCGACAAGGGGCGGAAGGTCATGGTTTCACCTCCCGGGTATCAATATGCACCTGTACCGACATGCCGGGGCGCAGCAGCGCGACATCCTCTGGCTTGCCAAGCACTTCCACCCGTACCGGGATGCGCTGGGCTATTTTCACGAAGTTGCCGGTCGCGTTATCCGGCGTGATGGCGCTAAATTCCACGCCCGTTGCCGGCGAGATGCTCTCAACGCGGCCTTCATACTGTTTATCGTTTAAGGCATCGACGCTAAATTTCACCGGCTGACCGACGCGGAGGTCGGCCAACTGCGTCTCTTTGATATTCGCGATGACCCAGTGCTGAGGCGGGACCAGCGTGGTGAGATGCGTACCGGCAGTGACGTATGCCCCAAGCCGTACGGCGATTTGTCCAAGCTGACCGTCGCGCGGGGCGATGATCCGCGTGTTTTGCAGATCAATTTCCGCCAGTTCCAGCGCGGCTCTGGCGTTTTCCACATCCGCCTGCAACGCGTCGCGGTTAACAATCACGGTCTGCAAATCCTGGCGCGACATGTCCAGCGTCGCTTGGGCCTGATCGATATCCGCGCTGCCCTGAGCCGCGCTGGCGAGGGCGGCGTCACGCTCACGAATCGACAGTGAGCCATCAGCCGTCAGATCTTTCACTCGTTTCAGATCGGCCTGGGTCTTCAGACTTTGCGCTTTGGCATTTCTCAGAATGGCCTCGTTGCGCACAATCACGGCTTCCGCGCTTTTACGCTGCTGCTGGTTATTGTTGAGCGCGGCGATTTTCATCGCCAGCTGCGCCTGAGCCTGATGCACTCGCTGACGATAGATGCGGTCATCTATCTGCAATAACAGATCGCCTTTTTTAACCTGCACGAAATCCTGCACGTTCACCTGGGTGATGTAGCCGTTCACCTGCGGGCTGATAAATGTCGTTTGCCCGCGCACATAGGCGTTATCGGTGAACTGCGTATGGCGGGTAAACGGCGGAAGCTGCCACGCATACAGGATCACCAGCACGCCGACGATGCCAATCGCTGCAGCGGCAAAAATGGAGACAATGCGCAAATTATTGCGGGTGTGGGCCTGCTCTGTGGCGGCATCCTGCTGACTCATAACTGCTCCTGAGAGAACACTTTCAACATCATTATTTTCCGTTATTTAGTACCTGTGGCTTTCTTCAGCGCCAGATGCGCCGTCACGCGCAGACGCAGCAGACGCCAGAAAATCCACACCAGCGTGGTGGTAGCGATGCTGGCCGTCAGCAGGTAAGTATCATTGTAGGCGAGGATATTGGCCTCAAGGGCGCTAACGTTCTGCAGTTGCAGCACGGCCTGGGTGTCCAGCAGCGCGCTGTCGCCAATCAGGCCCTTGTACATCTGCGTATAGAGCTGTAGCCGCTCATTCACCAGCGGATTAAGCGTGGTGAGCTGGTCGGCCAGCAGACTGGAGTGGTATTTTTCGCGCCAGGTTTGAAAGGTGCCGAGGATCGCTGACCCTAGTAGGCCGCCGATGTTTTGACTCATCCCAAACAGCACGGAAAAGCTGACCAGATTTCGCGGATCGGCGACAACGCCACCGATCCCGGCCAGCATCGCCGGGGCGAGAAAGAAAGCGCTGCCGAAGCCAAGCAGAAACTGGCTAATCATCAGCTGATCCGCACGCGTCAGGTTGTTCGACTGGCTGTCCAGCAGCGAGGCAACGATCATCAGCACCAGCGAGGTGACGATGGGCCAGGCTAGCCGCGTCGGCTTAATCGTCAGACAGCTGGCGACAATGCCGCAAACAATCCCGGCAAAGATCGACCACGCGAGCCAGGTCATCTGCTCGTTCTGTAGTCCGGCATACTGCAGCCAGCCAATCACACCGGTATTTTGCTCCGCCAGGACAATGCGGATCAGCAGCATAATCAGCCCGAGACGTAAGATACTGCCGCTCGACAACCAGCGGGTATTGAGCAGGGGGTTGCTGCGGTTATGTTCAAACGTGATGGCGGCAATGATGAGCACCGTTGCCAGCGCCAGCGACCAGCCTATCCACGGCGCTTCAAACCACCAGTCCAGGCGCCCCAGCGACAGCACGGCGCAAAGTAATGCCATCCCCGGTGCCAGTAAAATAAACGTGATGAAGTCTTTCTTTTCAAACACCTTTTTGCGATCGCCCGGTGGTAGCTTCAGGGCGATGACGCAGCCCAGCGAGATCAGTGCCAGACCCAACTCAAAAAAGTACAGGCCGCGCCATTCATCAAGCTGTAGCAGTTCAGTCGAAAACAGACGGGCTATTGGGATCGCCAGCGAGGAGCCGGTAATCCCTATCGTCAGCGCCTTGAGACGATGTTTCGCCGGCCACGCCTGAATCTGATAATAAATCCCCAGCGAACTGAGCGCGGCGGCGACCATGCCGTGCGCGGCACGCACCATGAGTGCAGAGCTCAGATCGTTAACAAACAGGTGGAAGAAGGTGACCAGCACGTACAGCACCAGAAACCCTTCGGTGAACGCCCGCAATCCGTATTGCTGGCGAAATTTCACCAGTAGCAGGTTGATAGAGACATTGGTCATCACGTAAACCGCAGGTAGCCATGCGATCTCCGTTGACCAGGCCGCAAAGGTGCCCTGCAAATTTTGCAGGTTGGCGGAAACCATCGCGTTGCCTAATGCCCCCGTCAGACACACCAGCAGGCCAACGACACCATAAGCGATACGCTTTGGCGTGCTGTGAACAGGCGTTGAGGGAGAGCCCAGCAGAGCCGGTTTTTCGTGAGGCTGCCAGTCGCGAGGCGCGTAGGGATCGCGTTGAGGCAGACGCATAAGGTTTTTTACCTTCATTGAATCTATTTATTAGCAGGCTAATGGTAATGTATGTTACGTAAATTATAAATCAAGTGAATAGGAAAACGCCTGGTAAATCAAATGTTCCGTGCAGGTATTACATCAAAGCGGCCAGAGGGTCTGGCCGCGAAGGGATTACAACACGTCGGGTTGGGCGTTGATCGCCGGGTTACGCTTCACCCGACTGGCAAAGAAAATGGCAACCAGTGATATCGCCACGGTGGTGAGCAGATACCACGCCACGGGCACCCAGTCGCCGTCATATTTCGCCAACAGACCGGTGGCGATAAGGGGCGCGGTACCGCCCGCCAGCGCGGCGCCAATCTGGTAGCCAAGGGTGATACCGGTGTAGCGAACGTTGGCGCTGAAGATTTCGGAACACAGTGTTCCCAGTACCGCCGTCACCGGAGCCCAAAGCACACCGAACATCACGATTGTCGCCAGCATGATGCCCCAGGTGGTGCCGGTATTGAGTAGCAGGAACCACGGCACGATAAACAGGCCAAGCAGGGAGACGCTGATGGCATACATCCGTTTACGCCCGATCTTGTCCGACAGCAGGCCCATCAACGGGATCATCACGGT
Organism: Citrobacter sp. Ct235; assembly: GCF_030332305.1. Classification (NCBI taxonomy): domain Bacteria; kingdom Pseudomonadati; phylum Pseudomonadota; class Gammaproteobacteria; order Enterobacterales; family Enterobacteriaceae; genus Citrobacter; species Citrobacter sp. Ct235. The sequence continues at coordinate 800,849 of NZ_JAOWIC010000049.1, read as the reverse complement.
GGCGATCAGTGCGCCAACGGTGACGGCTTCCAGCACCTGAGATTTCTGATAGCTGAGGGTGCTCGTGGCATAGCTGACCACAAAGGTCGAGAAAATATAGAACGGTGCGGTTTCCACCACCTTCAACCCGGCGGCAATCAACACTTCACGCCAGTGATGGGTCAGCGTATCGCGCAGCGGCGCTTTGGCGACCTGACCAGACGCTTTCACTTTTTTAAAGTCCGGCGTTTCGTCGATATCCCGACGGATCCACAACCCTAACAGCACCAGCACGGAGCTCAGCAGGAACGGAATGCGCCAGCCCCAGGAGAGAAAATCCTCTTCGCTAAACAGGGTCATCAGCGACACGATAAACGTCGCCATCAGCATCCCAATCGTCACGCCCGCCTGCGGAATACTGCCGAAGAAGCCTTTGCGTTTTTCCGGCGCGTACTCATAGGCCAGCAGCAGCGCGCCGCCCCATTCGCCGCCAATGCCCATCCCCTGGATGATGCGCATCAGAATAAGCAGGATAGGGGCCCAGATACCGATCATGTCATAAGTGGGCAGCAGGCCAATCATTACCGTCGCGCCGCCCATCAGGGAAAGCGTCAGTACCAGCGTCTTTTTACGCCCGATGCGATCGCCGATGTGGGCGAAAATCACCCCGCCAATCGGGCGAATGAAAAAGGTCAGAGAGAAGGAGAGATACGAGAGGATAAGACCGATCACCGGGTCGACCATCGGGAAGAAAATCTTGTTGAACACCAGTGCTGCCGCGGTGCCGTACAGGAAGTAGTCGAACCACTCAATCGCACTGCCGGTCAGACTGGCGACGAGTACCTTCTTATTTTTCTTCAGAATAGCCGTACTGCTTTCATGGGTTGTCATTACCTTAAAACCTCCGCCAGAGAACAAAGAAGGTGTCACCTGGCAGCGCGGCAGGTGCAACCTGTAACGTTAAATGGTTGTAAAATTGTTAATCAAACTAGGTGTGTTCTTAACATTTAACAAGCGACGTCGTGTGGGAATGGGCTAAAAAGAGAGTGATTTGGCAGTGTTATTTTCTGTATGAACAGAAGTTATAGCGTTAATCATTTATAAAATGGCGGAAAAACAGGATAACATGCAGGTGCAACCGCCCGGTTTTTAGACGTTTTGTGTTATTTCACGCAGATGACAAAAAAAGCGTCGAAATATCAATCACCAGCCTTTCAGAGAGATCTGCTGTTTATTCAGCGCGGGTGCGGTACTCTGCTGCAATGAGAGGAGGAGCCTAATGATGCAACCGTTCCCGAAACTTTCTGCCACCACCCTTGAGGCTATCAATACGGTGGGGCAGTGGCTGGCGCAGGATGACTTCTGCGCAGGGGCCGCTTACCCGGCAGACTGCGTGGTGCTGGCGGGCAATGCCGTCATCCCGACAATTGACGCCGCCTGTCGAATTGCTCAGGAGCAAGCGATCCCGCTGCTGATCGCCGGTGGGATTGGTCACTCCACGACCTTCCTGTATGCCGCCGTCGCTCAACATCCGCGCTACAACACGATTCAGACTACCGGTCGCGCCGAAGCTGCCATTCTGGCGGATATTGCCCGGCAGTTCTGGCAACTCCCCGCCGATAAAATTTGGCTGGAAGACAGGTCAACTAACTGTGGGGAAAACGCCCTTTTTAGCGCGCAGATGATTGCTCAGGCCGCAGAACCGATTAACACCGCCATCGTGGTACAGGATCCCACCATGCAGCGGCGCACGGTGGCGACCTTTCGCCGGGTGACCCGTGACGATCCGGACGCGCCGCGCTGGTTAAGCCATCCGGGGATTACGCCCGTATTGTGTCAGCAGGAAGACGGTGTCGCGTTCGCCAACGACCCTGACGGCCTGTGGACCGTCGATCGTTATTTAGCGCTGGTGGTGGGAGAAATCCCGCGTTTGCGCAATGATGAAACCGGCTATGGTCCACGCGGGCGTGATTTCATTGTGCATGTGGATTTCCCGCCAGAGGTCGAGGCCGCATGGCAGATCCTGCAACAGGATGCGGCGCTGAATGACGCGATGAACACCCGTTCGCTGCGCTAGCGTCTGCCCGTTTGGGCGTATTTTCTCCCAAACGGGCAAAACGCAAAGGCCTGCCTTTTTGTTCTCCCCAGCCCGATCCCCCTCTTTTATGAAGCAGTTCACAGAATCACGACGCCAGTCGGGATCGCTGAGGCATGATTGATATTTATTAACAATAGTTTTACTTGTTAAAAACAATTCAATCACAGGAGCAGCGCATGTCAGTACCCGTACAACATCCAATGTATATCGATGGACAGTTTGTGACCTGGCACGAAGATGCCTGGATTGATGTCGTCAACCCGGCAACCGAAGCGGTGATTTCGCGTATTCCTGATGGTCGGGCTGAAGACGCGCGTAAAGCCATTGACGCCGCCGATCGCGCTCAGACCGACTGGGAAGCGCTTCCGGCGATCGTTCGTGCGGGCTGGCTGCGCAAAATTGCCGCCGGGATCCGCGAGCGCGCCGATGAAATCAGCGCCTTAATCGTCGCGGAAGGGGGGAAGATTCAGCAACTGGCGGAGGTGGAAGTCTCCTTTACCGCCGATTACCTCGACTATATGGCAGAGTGGGCTCGCCGTTATGAAGGCGAAATTCTGCAAAGCGACCGCCCCGGTGAGAATATTTTGTTGTTTAAGCGCGCGCTGGGGGTCACCACCGGGATCCTGCCGTGGAACTTCCCGTTCTTCCTCATCGCCCGTAAATTGGCTCCGGCGCTGCTTACCGGAAATACCATCGTGATTAAGCCCAGTGAATTTACGCCCAATAACGCCATCGCATTTGCCAAAATTGTCGACGAAATTGGCCTGCCGCGCGGTGTGTTTAACCTGGTGCTGGGGCGCGGCGAGACCGTCGGACAGGAACTGGCTGGCAACCCGAAGGTGGCAATGGTCAGCATGACCGGTAGCGTTGCCGCAGGTGAGAAGATTATGGCGACGGCGGCGAAGAACATTACCAAAGTGTGCCTGGAACTGGGCGGCAAGGCATCGGCCATTGTGATGGATGATGCCGATCTTGACCTTGCGGTAAAAGCAATTGTGGATTCCCGGGTCATCAATACCGGGCAGGTCTGTAACTGCGCTGAGCGCGTATACGTACAAAAAGGGATTTATGACCAGTTTGTGAACCGTCTGGGTGAAGCCCTGAAGGCGGTGCAGTTTGGCAATCCTGGCGAGCGTAACGACATCGCCATGGGACCGCTTATCAATGCTGCTGCTCTGCAACGTGTTGAGCAGAAAGTGGCGCGTGCGGTACAGGAGGGCGCGCGGGTGGCGCTCGGCGGTAAAGCCGTTGAGGGTAAAGGTTATTATTATCCACCCACGCTGCTGCTGGATGTCCGTCAGGAGATGGCCATTATGCACGAAGAGACTTTCGGTCCGGTGCTGCCCGTTGTGGTCTTCAACACGCTGGAGGAGGCCATCGCGATGGCGAATGACAGCGACTACGGTCTGACGTCGTCAATTTATACGCAGAATCTCAACGTGGCGATGAAAGCCATTAAAGGGTTGAAGTTTGGTGAGACCTATATTAATCGCGAGAACTTTGAGGCGATGCAGGGCTTCCACGCGGGCTGGCGTAAGTCGGGGATTGGTGGTGCTGACGGCAAACACGGGCTGAACGAATACCTGCAAACCCAGGTGGTCTATTTGCAGTCCTGATCGGCGAAGAAGAGCGGAGGTTTCCCTCCGCCTTTACGCTTAGCGTTTAATGAATTTATCAAGGGTACGGATAAGCTGCGTCACAAAGCCGTATTCGTTGTCGTACCAGGCCACCGTTTTTACCAGTTGCAGATCCCCCACCTCGGTGATTTCAGTCTGGGTGGCATCAAACACGGAACCAAAATGGGAGCCGATGACGTCAGAGGAGACAATTTCTTCATCGGTGTAACCAAAAGATTCATTGTTTTGCGTCGCTTTTTTCAGTGCGTTGTTAACCTCTTCCGCCGTCACTTTTTTAGCCAGAATCGACACCAGCTCGGTGACGGAACCGGTTTTCACCGGAACGCGCTGTGCATGGCCCTTCAGCTTGCCGCTGAGATCCGGGATAACGAGACCGATCGCTTTCGCCGCCCCCGTGGTATGCGGGATGATGTTTTCGGCTGCCGCACGCGAGGCGCGCAGATCCTTCCCACGCGGGCCATCGACCAGCGACTGCGTGCCGGTGTAAGCGTGAATCGTGGTCATGGTGCCCACCTTAATACCAAAGTTGTCGTGCAGGGCTTTGGCCATCGGCGCCAGGCAGTTGGTGGTACAGGAGGCCACCGAAACAATTACATCACTGGCATTCAGCGTGTCATCGTTAACGTTGAAGACGATGGTCTTCATGTCCCCTGCAGGCGCGGAGATCAGCACTTTTTTCGCACCAGCATCGATGTGAGCCTGAGATTTCTCGGTTGAGGTATAAAAGCCGGTGCATTCAATGATGACTTCCGCACCTTTGGCTTTCCACGGGATATTTTTAGCGTCTTTCTCTGCATAAACCGCGATCGTTTTCCCGTCAACAATCAGCGCGTCTTCCGTAAAATCAACGCTCCAGGGGAACGGGCCGTAGTTTGAGTCATGCTTAAGCAGATAGGCGAGGATTTTAGGGGAGGTGAGGTCGTTGATTGCGACCACATCAACATCGCTTTTGACTTCCAGTAACCGACGCAACACCAGACGACCAATACGACCAAAACCGTTAATGCCAATTTTACTCATGATTAACTCCTGTGAGGTTGTCGCGGACATTCTTTTTTCCCTACCAGGCATAGTCCAGTATGGCGGGGTGAGCAATCGCACTTCTTGCCGTTGAGCCTAACTGACTGATAAGCAGTGAAGAAAAATTAATGAATTTTTAACAAAAGCTCGCTATGTTGTCGCTTTATTGTTTTTACTCAGGAAGTGTTATGGGCAATAAGTACTCAAGCCTGCAGATTGGCATCCACTGGCTGGTCTTTTTACTGGTGATTGTGGCCTACTGTGCGATGGAATTCCGCGGCTTTTTCCCGCGCAGCGACCGTCCCGTCATTAACATGATTCACGTTTCTTGCGGGATAGCCATTCTGGTTCTGATGGTTGCGCGTTTGCTGATCAGACTGAAATATCCGGCTCCAGCCATCGTGCCGAAACCTAAACCGATGATCACCGGACTGGCACATCTGGGGCACCTGGTGATTTATCTGTTGTTTATTGCACTGCCATTGATCGGCCTGGTGATGATGTACAACCGCGGGAATCCATGGTTGGCCTTTGGTCTGGTGATGCCGTACGCGGCAGAAGGCAATTTCGAACTGGTGGATACGCTGAAGTCCTGGCATATCACGCTGGCGAATCTCGGCTATTTTGTCATTGCGCTACATGCCGCCGCCGCGCTGATGCACCATTATTTCTGGAAGGATAATACGCTGCTGCGGATGATGCCGCGTAAGCGATAAGGTGATTTTCGCCCGGTGCGGGTAGCCTCCCCGCACCGGACGCTACTGATAACCCGCTGTGCAAAGCAATCGGGTTGGTGGTATATACGAGAAGGGGCCCGGCTTCCTTTCTGCGTTGCGATGCCTTTGCGGAGCAGCAGGAGCCGTGAGATAAGGTTATTTCACATTTTGTTGATACCACTAACGCGTTTCTGCGCCTGGAGAAAATATGGATTTTTATAGCAGCAGGGAATTTACCGGCTCTAAAGCCTGGGACTCTCAACATATTGCCAGCTTTGATAACGTCAGCGTAAAACTTCACTGGACCGATCAACCCTACAAGTGGCATATCAATGATGGACAAGAGGTTTTTGCTGTAATGGATGGCAGTGTTGAAATGCGATACAAAGAAGACGGTAAGGTTAACAGTAAGATACTGCATGCCGGTGATATTTTTTATGCAAGTGAAGGGACAGAACACATCGCTCATCCACAGGGGGTGGCCCGGGTTCTTGTTATTGAAAAAGAAGGCTCAGTCTAATCCTGTTTTTCTTCGCCTCGCGATATCATTGATAATGTGGCGCGGCTGGTACTAAGCCGCCAGTTGCGAGGGCATCAGAAATAAAAGTGTCATTACAGGTCATGAAAAATAAACATTCGCTGCTGATGGCCCACGCAGACCATTTATCCGACAAAACTCAACGCGTAGCCCAGGGGTAAGTTTTTCTGAATCGCGGAGGTTTAGTGCTGAAATGTGAAGCTGAACATCTATACGGCCATCGGAGGGGGTGATAAGACCTTTGCCACTTTTGTAGTCAAAGGTTTTGACAATTCCTGTCATTTTACGGGACAAACAAATTCCTTAATACTGATAACCCGGTGCACTATACAGATGATTTGAAAGAAAGCCAGCGTTTTCTGGTGGGTATAAAGGAGTCCGGATGGCTAAAATAAACATTGATTAATTGGTATGACCGTGCGTTAATGGCGACGTCGGTTTGAAGAACAGACGATATACAAAGTAGTTTACTAAAGCAGTTCTCATTTCAGGTGTTATTCACTTATTCCTTCTTTGAGTCTCTCCAATAAGTACTAAGTAATTTCTGTAATAAAAACCATCTAAGCCGAAAGGCTCAATTTAAGGAATATAAAATGTCAAATAAAATGACTGGTTTAGTAAAATGGTTTAACGCTGATAAAGGTTTCGGTTTCATTACTCCTGCTGACGGTAGCAAAGATGTTTTTGTGCATTTCTCAGCTATTCAGAATGATAATTACCGTACCCTGTTTGAAGGACAGAAAGTCACATTCTCAATAGAGGATGGCGCTAAAGGTCCTGCGGCAGCGAATGTCGTTACTACAGAGTAAAATCCAACGCTTTGTCTGTATGCGATAACGAAGAAGGCTGTTGCCTGAGTAGACATATCGACAGAGTGGGTAGGGGCTGGCTTTCCCCAAAAGCATCGCAATTTAAATTAAGCACATCAAACCCGCAATTGCGGGTTTTTTATTATATCAATTGACTAATGATATATATTTTTTGCTATTACATGCACTCGAGGGAGGATCAAAACACTCAGGCAACGGCTTTGAGATTTGTCTGGAAAACTTTATTGCAATGAGGGCAAATCAAAAGAGCACCTTTTTGTACTCTTGAAAAACTGTGTTGAGATTCTTTGGCGCAGTTTGGGCAGGAACAGTTGACAAGATAATTGCGACGTGATTTTGAGTCTTTACGTTCTGACATAGGCTTTTCCTGTATGAATGGACATCAATAATACACCAAATAACAAAAAAAATCTCATGTTTATTTTGATAAGCATAAATTCCGCGTACCCGAAATGTTTATTTAGAACACTTTTATGTCAGGCTCCGGGAATTACCTCCTTTCACATTTAAAAAACGGAAACCTGATACACCCAGCGCATCCGGGTTATCGGAGGTGATAGGGCTAAATGCATGCACGACAAAGAGAGTATTGCCAGGATTATCCTGGACCGCCGTCCTTGTACTTGCAGCCGGGGAGGTGGGGCGTGTTTCGGGAGCACCAAAAAGACGGTGTATGTTTACATGTGTACTTCAATACAAGCCTGTAACATACTGATTTTGATAAAATATTATATTTCACAAATTGTTAATATTTATGATAGTATACCCCCCTATAGTATACAGGGGGGCGTATGCCACATTCACCCGCAGATAAAAAACGTATTCTGACTCGCGTACGGCGCATTCGGGGGCAGGTGGATGCTCTGGAGCGTGCGCTGGAGTCCGGCGAACCTTGCCTGGCTATCCTGCAACAAATCGCCGCGGTTCGCGGCGCGTCCAATGGCTTAATGGGCGAAATGGTTGAGATCCACTTGAAGGATGAACTGGTGAGTGGTGAAACCACGTCTGACCAGCGCGCCGTGCGCATGGCTGAAATAGGCCACCTTCTTCGCGCTTATCTAAAATAAACCTATCACCTCGCAATAAAGGGAAGAGACAGATGAAATCACGTGCAGCAGTCGCGTTTGGCCCCGGCCAGCCGCTTAAAATTGTTGAGATTGACGTCGCACCGCCGAAAAAAGGCGAAGTGCTGGTCAGGATCACCCACACCGGTGTGTGTCACACTGACGCGTTTACGCTTTCTGGCGACGATCCGGAAGGGGTATTCCCGGCGGTTCTGGGACATGAAGGCGGTGGTGTGGTGGTTGAGGTCGGCGAAGGCGTTACCAGCCTGAAACCGGGCGACCATGTCATCCCGCTGTATACCGCCGAATGCGGCGAGTGCAAATTCTGTAAATCCGGGAAAACCAACCTCTGTCAGGCCGTGCGTGCCACCCAGGGGAAAGGCCTGATGCCGGATGGCACCACCCGTTTTTCTTATAACGGCGAACCTATCTATCACTACATGGGGACCAGTACCTTCAGTGAATACACCGTGTGTGCGGAGATCTCACTGGCAAAAGTCAACCCGCAAGCGCCGCTGGACAAGGTCTGTCTGCTGGGCTGCGGTGTGACAACAGGTATTGGTGCCGTGCATAACACCGCGAAAGTCAAAGAGGGCGACACCGTTGCCGTGTTTGGCCTTGGCGGAATTGGTCTGGCGGTGATTCAGGGCGCCGTGCAGGCGAAAGCCGGACGTATTATTGCCGTCGATACCAACCCGGAAAAATTCAAACTGGCGGCTGAAATGGGGGCAACCGACTTCATCAACCCGAAAGACTATGACAAACCGATCCAGGAGGTGATTGTTGAACTCACCGATGGCGGCGTCGACTTTAGCTTCGAATGTATTGGTAATGTGAACGTGATGCGCGCGGCGCTGGAATGTTGCCACAAAGGGTGGGGCGAGAGCATCATCATTGGTGTTGCCGGCGCGGGCCAGGAAATTAAAACCCGTCCGTTCCAGTTGGTGACTGGCCGTGTCTGGCGTGGTTCCGCATTTGGCGGCGTAAAAGGGCGAACCCAGTTACCCGGGATGGTGGAAGACGCGATGACCGGGAAAATCCAGTTGGATCCGTTCATTACCCACCGCCTGCCGCTGGATCAAATCAACGACGCGTTTGACCTGATGCACGAAGGTAAATCCATCCGTACCGTTATCCATTTCGGCGATAACTGATTCATCCGCCAGCGGAAATCTCCGCTGGCGCTCTCCTGTTTTTAACATAAATGTTGTCAAACTGTGACGAAATCGGCGCTTTTCCCGGTAAGTAAACCTCGCGGAATGCCGATGACTATCTAACGGGCGCGTATTACGCATTAATCCTACAAGAGAGTCGACGGTCATGGACAACACAACATCGATGCAAGCACCACATAAGCTGGGCTTTTTGCATCACATCAGGCTGGTTCCGCTGTTTTCCTCCATTCTCGGTGGCATCCTTTTACTGTTCGCGCTGAGCTCAGGTCTGGCGGGCTACTTTCTCATGCAGGCTGACCGCGATCAGCGGGACGTGACGGATGAGATCCAGGTTCGCATGGGATTATCGAACAGCTCGAACCACCTGCGTACCGCGCGAATCAACATGATTCATGCAGGCGCTGCCAGTCGGATTGCCGAAATGGATGACATGAAGGCCAACATTGCCGCAGCGGAAAAGCGTATCAAGCAGTCTGAGGAAGGATTTAACGTTTACATGGCACGCAAGGTGAAAACCCCTGCGGATGAAGCGTTGGATGGCGAACTGGAGAGTAGCTTCAAAGCCTATGTCGCAGGGATGCAACCGATGCTCAAGTACGCCAAAAACGGCATGTTTGAAGCGATCATCAACCACGAGAGCGAACACGCAAGACAACTGGATGACAGTTACAACAAAGTCTTGCTGAAGGCGATCGAACTGCGCATGGCGCGTGCTAACCAGTTAAGTGAGCAGGCGCATCAGCGCACACAACTGGGGATGATGTTCATGATAGGTGCCTTTGGTCTGGCGCTGCTGCTGACGCTGATGACGTTTATTGTTCTGCGTCGTACCGTCATTCAACCTTTGCAGCATGCCGCGCAGCGTATTGAGCAAATTGCCGCTGGCGATCTGACCATGCAGGATGAGCCGACCGGGCGCAGCGAGATTGGGCGTCTGAGTCGCCACCTGCAACAGATGCAGCGTTCGTTGGTGCAAACGGTCGGATCCGTGCGTCAGGGCGCAGAAGAGATTTACCGTGGCACCAGCGAAATCTCGGCGGGCAATACCGACTTGTCTTCACGCACCGAGGAGCAGGCTGCGGCGATCGAGCAAACGGCAGCCAGTATGGAAGAGTTGACCGCAACGGTGAAGCAAAACGCCGATAACGCGCACCACGCCAGCAAACTGGCGGAAGATGCGTCCGGTAAAGCCAGTCGTGGCGGACAGATGGTCTCCGGCGTGGTCCAGACGATGGGTAATATTTCGACCAGTTCGAAGAAAATCTCTGAGATCACTGCGGTCATTAACAGCATTGCCTTCCAGACCAATATTCTGGCGCTGAACGCCGCAGTAGAGGCCGCGCGTGCCGGTGAGCAAGGGCGTGGATTCGCCGTGGTCGCCAGTGAGGTCCGTACGCTGGCCAGCCGCAGCGCCCAGGCGGCGAAAGAGATTGAAGGGCTGATCAGCGAGTCAGTCCGGCTGATCGATCAGGGTTCCGGTGAAGTGGTCGCGGCGGGTAATACCATGACCGACATTGTGGAGGCGGTTAAACGCGTCACCGATATCATGCTGGAAATCGCGGCGGCGTCGGACGAACAGAGTCGCGGGATAGTCCAGGTTAGCCAGGCTATTTCAGAGATGGATAAAGTGACGCAGCAGAACGCCTCGCTAGTGGAAGAGGCCTCTGCGGCGGCGGCATCGCTGGAAGAGCAGGCCGCGCATCTGACGGAGGCGGTGGGTACGTTTCGCTTGCAGGGTGGACGCTCGGGTAAACGCGTGTCGACAACAAAGACGCCCGTTCAGCCTTTAGCACAGCCGGTTACCGATAGTGGGGATAACTGGGAAACCTTCTAATCGCCATTGCCGGGTGTGGCGCAATGGCGACTCATCCGGCCTGTCTGACCGGTTATAACGGCATCGATTTACGAATGGCGGAAATTAAGATCTGTGCGCCAGAGGAGAGCGGTGAATCCACGCGGGTCAGAATACCGATCGGTTCGCCAGCGCCCTGTGTTGGCACCGGTAGCGAAACCAGCGTCGCCTGGCGCAAATCCTCTTTTACCGCACCTGACGGCACAAACCAGACGTAGTCATAATCGACGGTTAGCTGGCGCGACAGCGACGCGGAGAGCGTTTCAATGCAGCCGGTTGGCATCTTACAGCCCTGACTTTGCAGCAACGCCTCGGCATTCTGACGGGGGATTGTCCCTTTTGGCGAGACAACCACGGGCCAGTCCATCACGCGACTCAGCGTCACATTTTCCTGCAGTAACGGGTGGTTGGGGCGAACGACCAGCTTTAACGACTCGAGAAACAGCAGCTCATAATTGAGGCCGCTCATCAATTCCGGATCGGACATCCGGCCAATGCCGATGTCGATCTCGCCGGATTTCAGACCCGCCAACAGCATGGTGTTGTTCATCGTTGCGACTTGCAGCGTGGTCTCTTTTTGTTGCCGATGAAACTGCCCGATGACCGACGGAAGAATACCCAGCGCGGCGGTCGGCAGAGCGCCTATTCTTACCACATCATTGTTAAGACCTTCTTTACGATTCAGCGCCTGTCCGGCGGTATTGAGCGCGTCAAGCACTTTCACCGCATGCGTTAAGAACTGCTCGCCGGGCAGCGTTAGCTGCGCGCCAAGCCGTCCGCGCTCGAAGAGGCGGGTTCCGGTCAGTTGCTCCAGTTCGTTAAGTGTCTTGGAAAGCGCAGGCTGGCTAAGGTTAAGGGTTTCTGCTGCGCGCCCCAGGGTCCCTTGTTGAGCAACAGCGACAAATGTATGAAGATGGCGCAATCGGATGCGCTGACTGAACAGACTATTTTTTTCCATAAGCGATGTTAAGAACAGAGCGGTGCCGGTGACAAGTAAAGTTGTTTGTTTTTGATAACTTGATTGCAAAATATTATTAACATTTAACTTATTTAAGTAACAGCACTTTCTCTTCGGAGGCGAAAATGATCCATGTCACAGGTCACCTTAATCCGGATAGTGATGCCATTTGTACCGCTTTTATGGCAGCGCGCTGGCTGAATATGCGCGGACTTCAGGCCACCGCCTGGCGTCTGGGCGAACCCAATCGCGAAACCCGATTTCTGTTCGAGCGGGCCGGGCAGGATATACCGCCGTTGCTGGAAATGCCGTTGACGGATCTCGACGTCTGGCTGGTGGATTTCACCGAGCCGACACAGGGGCCGGAAACCCTCCGGGAGAGCAATATCGTCGGCATTATCGACCATCATCGCCTGGGTGGGCTGGTTACCCGCCTGCCGCCAGAGGTATGGATAAAGCCGGTGGGCAGCAGTGCCACGCTGTTGTGGCAACTGATGAGCCCAGAGAACAGGGCGCAGATAACGCCTGCGCAGGCGTTATTGTTGTTGGGCGCGACGCTGAGTGACACTGTCACGCTTCGTTCGCCCACGACGACTGCGGATGACCGTCTGGCCGTCGAAGAACTGACAGCGCTTGCCGGGATTGATCTGACCGCGTTCAGCGCCGATCTGCTGAGCGCGAAAACCAGCGTTGAAGGATTGCGTGCCAGCGAACTGCTGCAAAAGGATATCAAGCGTTTCACTATCAACGGTCAGCAGGTGAGCGTTGCACAGATTGAACTGTACGCGCTGAGCCAGGTCGCCGACATGATGGGCGCTCTGCGTGAGGAGATGACCGATTACGCGGCCCGCAGCGGGGCGGATTTGGTTGTGCTGATGCTGACCGACATCAACGTGGGCAATTCACAACTCTGGTTCGCCGGCCCGCGCCAGCCTGAACTGGCGCAACCGGTAATAGTGGAAGGGATGTTGAGTCGTAAGAAACAGATGCTGCCGTGGCTGGAAAGTCATGTTGCGCAGATAAACTAGACAAAACGGGCTGACAGATTCAGCCCGTTCCCTTGACGGCATCAGACGTCAAAAAAGACGGTTTCATTTTCGCCCTGCAGGTGAATATCGAAGGTATAGACGGTCTCATTACCGCGCTGCTCGCGGCGGGCAATCAGGGTCTGACGGCGAACTTCCCATTCGATCAGATTGAGCACCGGATCGCGCTGATTGGCTTCTTGTTCATCCGCAAAATAGAGGCGAGTATTCAGGCCAATGTTGATGCCGCGCGCAACAATCCACAGATTGACGTGCGGCGCCATCGTACGGCCATCGCGTCCCACCACGCAGCCAGGTTTGATGGTGTCGAAACGCCAGACGCCGCTGTCGAAGTCGGAACAGGTTCGTCCCCAGCCGCGAAAATCCGCGTCGATCGGCTTTTCTTCCTGACGGTCTGCCGGATGGTTATAGCGTCCGTGGGCGTTGGCCTGCCAGATTTCCAGCAGCACATCGCGCACCGGCGTGCCTGAACCGTCAATCACCCGGCCTTCAATCACGATGCGCTCGCCTTCGGTATGACTGTTAGTCAGCGTGGAACTGAAATTCTTCTCAAAGATGTGAAACCCTGCGGCGTCAGGCGCAAGCCCAATGTGCACATACGGTCCCGCCGTTTGCGAGGCGGTTTCCTGCAAATAGTCTTTCATCGCGAGCCCCCCTGAGTACGGTTTTCAAATAAGGTGGCGCGCTGCCCGCGGAGCACGAGGTCAAAGCGATACGCCAGGCAATCGAGCGGTACGGCGGCGTGGGTATCCAGTTCGGCAATCAGCGTGCGGATGGCATCATCGTTATTGATGGTTTTCACAATCGGACACTGCTTGATCAGCGGATCGCCTTCAAAATACATTTGCGTAATCAAACGTTGGGCGAAAGCTTCACCGGAGAGTGAAAAGTGGATGTGCGAAGGACGCCAGTCACTGACCTGATTGCGCCACGGGTAGGGGCCGGGCTTGATGGTACGGAAAAAGTAATAGCCGTTCTCATCGGTTAACACCCGCCCGCAGCCGCCGAAGTTAGGGTCGATCGGTGCGAGATACTGGTCCTTCTTGTGGCGATAACGACCGCCGGCATTGGCCTGCCAGACTTCGACCAGCGTATTTTTCAACGGCTGGCCAAAACCATCACGCACATAGCCATGGACGATAATGCGCTCGCCAATCGGCAGGCCGTCTTTGGCGTAATTCATGATCAGGTCATTATCCAGCGGGCCAAGATCGTTGTTGCTGAAGACCGGTCCGGTGATTTCAGACAATGAGTTTTGTAAGGAGATCAGCGCGTTGCGCGGCGAGCGCAGAACGCTGGTTTTATAGCCAGGGGCAAAGGCTGGCGGATGGCTGTTATAGTCGCGATGGATCACCTCGCGAGAGGTCACTTTTTCACGCATAGCGGACTCCGGTACAGGGAAGAGAGTTATTGTTTTATGCTTACCTGACGCAGTGTGTGTAAATGCATTGTTAATTAAAAGTGAATTTATGCCGTTTATTACATAACCAAAGGCTATATAACGGCGCAGGGTCTGACGCAGAGCGAATTCAGGTGAGATCACACTTTGTAAATTCTTCCCCCCAGAGTGAATGGCGTTTCCTACACTCCAGGTAACATTCACTGGAGGCATGACATTATGGCGAACACCATCACGGCAGATGAGATTCGGGAACACTTTTCGCAGGCAATGTCAGCCATGTACCAGCAGGAAGTTCCGCAGTACGGCACGCTGCTGGAACTGGTGGCGGATGTGAATCTGGCGGTCCTCGAAAATAACCCCACGCTGCATGAAAAACTGGCTAATGCGGATGAACTGGCGCGCCTCAACGTAGAACGTCATGGCGCTATTCGCGTCGGTACGGCAGAGGAACTGTCCACGCTGCGCCGCATGTTTGCCATCATGGGGATGTTTCCAGTCAGCTATTACGATCTCTCCCAGGCCGGGGTACCGGTGCACTCAACGGCATTCCGTCCCATTGACGATGCCTCGCTGTCGCGAAATCCGTTTCGCGTCTTTACCTCGTTATTGCGTCTTGAACTGATTGAAAACGCCCCGTTGCGCCAGCGCGCGGCGGAGATCCTCGCTCAGCGCGATATCTTTACGCCACGCTGTCGTGAACTGCTCGATGTCTGGGACAGCCAGAATGGGTTTAGTGCGTCACAGGCGCGCGAGTTTGTGAAAGAAGCGCTGGAAACCTTCCGCTGGCATCGTCATGCCACTGTGGATGAACAAACCTATCATGCGCTGCATAACGAACATCGACTGATCGCCGATGTGGTCTGTTTCCCCGGTTGTCACATTAACCACCTGACGCCCAGAACGCTGGATATTGACCGGGTGCAGTCGATGATGCCGGAATGTGGTATTGAACCGAAAATCCTTATTGAAGGCCCACCGCGTCGTGACGTACCCATTCTGTTGCGCCAGACCAGTTTCAAAGCGCTGGAAGAACCGGTGCTGTTCGCTGGTGAAATGCAGGGGACGCATACGGCCCGCTTCGGCGAGATAGAACAACGCGGCGTGGCGCTGACGATCAAAGGGCGTCAGTTGTACGATGAATTATTGCGCAATGCCGGGACGGGCAAAGATAACCTGACGCACCAACTGCACCTGCAGGAGGTGTTTAACGCGTTCCCGGACAGCGAATTTCTGTTGCGCCAGCAGGGGCTGGCATGGTTCCGCTATCGTCTGACGCCGTCAGGCGAAGCGCACCGCAAGGCGATTCATCCCGGTGACGATCCACAACCGCACATTGAACGCGGCTGGGTGCAGGCGCAGCCCATCACCTATGAAGATTTCCTGCCGGTCAGCGCGGCGGGGATTTTCCAGTCGAATCTGGGGAATGAAACTCAGGCGCGCAGTCATGGCAATGCCAGTCGCGAGGCCTTTGAACAGGCGTTGGGCTGTCCGGTGTTTGACGAGTTTGTGTTGTACCAGGAGGCGGAAGAACGCAGCAAACGGCGTTGCGGCCTGCTTTAATCCAGGTATCCTGTAGGGATCTGCGATTAACGGGTAAACATGGACATGGTCAATCCCAGCATTCCACTGATTAAAACGGTGCAGGGCCAGTTGATGGGGGTTGTACAGGATGACACCCACCTCTGGCGCGGCATTCCTTACGCCGCGCCGCCAACGGGTGAACGACGCTGGCGAGCACCTCAACCGGTCGCCCCCTGGTCCGGGGTTCGTGACGCCAGTACCTTCTCCAGTGCAAGCTGGCAGGACATTGAATACTGCAAAGAGTTGGGCGGCGGCGATCCGGGCGCTTTTTCTGAAGATTGTCTCTATCTCAACGTCTGGTCTCCGGCGAAACGTCATCAGCCGCTTCCGGTAATGGTCTGGCTGCACGGCGGTGGCTACACCATCGGTGCCGGCAATCTGCCACCTTATGACGGCGTTGCGCTGGCGAAGCGTGACGTGGTTGTCGTTACCGTCAATTATCGCCTCGGTCATCTCGGCTTTTTTGCCCATCCGGCGCTGGAAGGCGAAGAGGGCGAGTGCCTCAATAACTTCGCGCTGCTCGACCAGATTGCCGCGCTGCGCTGGGTTCAGGAAAACATCGCCGCGTTCGGCGGCGATCCGCAAAACGTCACGCTGTTTGGGGAGTCGGCCGGGGCGCGCAGCGTACTCTCGCTGTTAGCCTCTCCGCGCGGAAAAGGGCTGTTTCATAAAGCGATTGTACAGAGCGGCTACACGCTGCCGGACACGCCTCGCGAGATTGCCCTGGAAAACGGCGTTGCGCTGGCAGAGCACTTTGGCTTGCAGAACGCGACGGCGGAACAACTTCGCGCCATTCCGGCTGAGGCATTCTGGCCGCTGGGCGCGCCGTATAAAATTGCGCCGACGCCCATCTCCGGCGATGCAATACTGCCGGAACCGATGCTGGACGTCTTTTTTGCCGCCAGACAACACCCAATGCCCATGATGATTGGCTCGAACAGCGATGAAGCCAGCGTGATGGCCGTCTTTGGCATCGACCTTGCCGGGCAAATCCAGAAACTACGTCGTGAACGCAGGCTGGGACTCGGTCTGATTAAGCTGCTGTATCCGGGTGTGAAGGGCGATGAAGAGCTGGGGCGGCAGGTGTGTCGGGATATGGCGTTTACGGCATTGGGCTATGTGGTGATGCAGGCGCAGCAGCGGGTTGGCGAACCGTGCTGGCGCTATTGGTTCGATTACGTTGCGGAAACGGAGCATCACACCTACGCCAACGGCGCATGGCATGGCAATGAAGTGCCTTATGTTTTTGATACATTGATGCTCGCCGAGCCCTCGCGCAATTACGTGAACGCTAACGATCTCGCTTTTGCCGCCCACGTTGCGGATTACTGGGTCAATTTCGCCCGTCATGCCAGCCGGTCTTGCGATGTGCTTCACGGACCGGTCCGCTGGCCTGCCTGTATTCAGGGCCGCGATCGGTTGTTGCGCATTGGGCTGAACAAGTTCGCCGGATTTAAGGTTGAGAACCGGTTCATGCGGGCGCGGCTTTCGCTCTTTAAACGGGTGATGGCCCACCATGTCAGTCTCGACTAACTTTGCACAAGCTGAAAGTTTGTGCGGGAAAATTTACGTGGGAATCAGTCTGTTCTCATCGACACGAAATATTTTCCGTTTTGTTCAGATAATCAGCGGCCAACAATTGGATTCTTAATGAATTTTGTCTAGAGTGAGCGGTCAGAATTATGCAACTTCTTGCCGCTGTCGAGCGCCAGCGCGGGACCCTTCACATGACCAGAAGGATTTACTTTCAGGTATGAATCGCAGACGATTTATTAAAGGTTCAATGGCAATGGCCGCCGTGTGCGGTACCAGCGGTATTGCTTCACTCTTCACCCGTGCTGCTTATGCGGCGGAATCCGACATTGCAGACGGACAAACCGTCCGCTTTGATTTTTCCGTACTGCAATCCATGGCGCACGATCTCGCGCAGAAACCGTGGGGCGGTGCGCCGCGTGCGTTGCCCAATACGCTGGCGAATCTGACGCCGCAGGCCTACAACAGTATTCAGTACGATGCCGCGCAATCGCTGTGGAACAACGTCGAAGACCGCCAGTTGGATGCGCAGTTCTTCCACGTCGGGATGGGCTTTCGTCGCCGCGTACGCATGTTCTCCGTTGATTCCAGCACCCATCAGGCGCGTGAGATCCACTTCCGTCCGGAACTGTTTAAATACAATGATGCCGGCGTTGATACCAGACAACTGGAAGGGCAAACCGATCTCGGCTTTGCCGGTTTTCGCGTCTTCAAAGCGCCCGAACTGGCGCGTCGCGACGTCGTCTCCTTCCTTGGCGCAAGCTATTTCCGTGCGGTTGATGATACCTATCAGTACGGGCTTTCCGCGCGCGGTCTGGCAATTGACACCTACACCGACACCAAAGAAGAGTTCCCGGATTTCACCGCCTTCTGGTTCGATACGGTGAAACCAGGCGCCACCTCGTTTACCGTGTACGCGCTGCTGGACAGCCCGAGCATCACCGGTGCCTATAAGTTCGTGATTCACTGCGAGAAGAGCCAGGTGATCATGGATGTCGAAAATCGTCTCTATGCCCGCAAAGACATCAAACAGTTGGGCATCGCCCCGATGACCAGTATGTTCAGCTGCGGCAATAACGAACGCCGCATGTGCGACACCATTCATCCGCAAATCCACGACTCCGATCGACTGGCGATGTGGCGCGGTAACGGCGAGTGGATCTGCCGCCCGCTGAACAATCCGCAGAAGCTGCAATTCAACGCCTATACCGATAACAATCCGAAAGGGTTCGGCCTGCTGCAACTGGACCGCGATTTTACCCACTATCAGGACATCATGGGCTGGTACAACAAGCGCCCAAGCCTGTGGGTTGAACCGCGTAACCAGTGGGGCAAAGGCACCATCGGCCTGATGGAGATCCCGACGACGGGCGAAACGCTGGATAACGTGGTCTGCTTCTGGCAGCCGGAAAAAGCCATCGAAGCGGGTGACGAGCTGGAATACAAATACCGTCTGTACTGGAGCGCACAGCCGCCGGTCCGTTCGCCGCTGGCGCGCGTGATGGCGACCCGCACCGGTATGGGTGGATTCCCGGAAGGCTGGGCACCGGGTGAGCACTATCCGGAGAAATGGGCACGGCGTTTTGCGGTCGATTTCGTGGGTGGCGATCTGAAAGCGGCCGCGCCGAAAGGCATTGAGCCGGTGATTACGTTGTCCAGCGGTGAAGCGAAACAGATTGAGATCCTCTACGTTGAACCGTTTGACGGTTATCGCATCCAGTTCGACTGGTACCCGACGTCTGACTCGACCGATCCGGTGGATATGCGTATGTTCCTGCGCTGTCAGGGAGAGGCGATCAGTGAAACCTGGCTGTATCAGTATTTCCCGCCTGCGCCGGATAAACGTAACTACGTCGACGACCGCGTGATGCGTTAATCGACGCCGACGCCCTTCGTTATGCGAAGGGCGTCATCAGAGATGAGCGTGAAATATCTGTACAGGAATTAAACACGATCCCGTTCGCATTTTTCCCTAAGTCAAATGAGTAAGCTGAAGGAGTGTATTTCTTATACACATGATTTATCACTAACAGGGAGAGCGTATGTTTCCAGAATACAGAGATCTGATTTCCCGACTGAAATCCGAGAATCCTCGCTTTCTGTCTCTTTTCGAAAAGCACAACAACCTTGATCATGAAATTGCCAGGCTGGAAGGTTCCGATGGTCGGGGATACAATCTCGAAGTCGTTCGTCTGAAAAAACAGAAACTCCAGCTTAAGGACGATATGCTCAAAATACTGCAGAAAGAAAGCGTTGATGCGGGGTAATCCGCGTTGATGAGCCGCTAACCGCACAGAAGGAAAACCACGCTTTTTCCTTCTGTGTCAGCAAGCTAAGCCGCCGGCCCTGGCGGCTTTTTTGTGCCTGTCATTCAGCGATGTGGCAACACCAGATGACATCCCGCGTGGGTGTAGCGCTGCACAATGTCATCCGCGAGCGCGCTGTCGCTGATGATCGTTTTAATACATGAGAGCGTGGCCACCGCGTGAGGTTCGACGGCATCAAACTTTGAATGATCGGCCATCAGCACCACGTCGCGGGCGCGTTGAATAATCCGCGTTTTAACGCCGACTTCGAACATCGTCGCGTTGGTGATCCCCGTTGCCAGCGACAGCGCATCGCAGGAGATAAAGGCCCGTTCTACCGAAAACGCATTGATCATCTCCAGCGCCAGGCTCTCACCCACCGAAAAGTAACCCGGACGAATCAGTCCGCCGATGATGTAGCTCTCGACGTGCGGAAAACAGCCCAGCTCATTGGCGATTTTGATGTCGTTACAGATGACTTTCACCCGCGCATCGGCCAGACATTTCGCCAGCTCCAGACAGGTGGAACCGGAATCAAGAAAGAAACAGTCGCCGTCTTTGATCATCGTGCGGGCCAGGGCGGCAATCTCTTTTTTGGCCTCCGCCTGCAATGTCCGTTTGACATCAAAAACATACTCTTTGTCATCCATGCTGTCGTCAAAATCAAGGCTGCCGTGACCGCGAATCATGCCGGGATACTGGCTGGCGATATACTGGAAATCACGACGGACGGTGGCCTCCGCATAGCCAAACAGTTCCATGGCCTGCTGGGTAGAGAGATGACGATGCTGCCACAGATAGTGCAGCATTTGTTTGATACGGTCAGGGCGCTGTTGGCTCATCGAAGCAATCTCCTCTTACAGTCCGGCAAACCGGGATAACGTGGCGTGATAGTTTTCTGATGAGAACAGCGCGCGTCCCACGACAAGATGCTGCGCGCCCGCTGCCGCCAGCTGTTGTGCGGCGCAAAGCGTTATGCCACCGTCGGCCCAGCACGCCGCTTCAGGAAAACAGTCGCGTACGCGACGGACCTTCTCGCACAGGGCGGGAATGAACTGCTGACCAACGCCGTCGGGTTCGCTGGTCATGACCATCAGCGCATCCAGGTGTGGTGCCAGATAGCGATACGCGTCAATGGGCGTGGCCGGATTAAACGCCAGCCCGGCTTTCGCGCCGATAAGCCTTATTTGTGCCAGCGTTTCAGAAGGGTATGCCAGCGCTTCAGCATGAACAAAAATCCACGCCGGTTTGAGTTCTGCCAGAGCAGAAAACCAGTCCTGCGGGCGGGAAATCATAAAATGAAATGAGAGGGGATGTGTCGTCTGCCGGGCGACGGCCTGCACGGTTTTGAGGCCAAAGGTAATGTTGTTAATAAAGCTGCTGTCTTCGATATCCAGATGCAGTGAACCCATATCGGCATCGGCCAGGGCAGTCAGCGTCGTCCCGTAGTGCAGTGGATCCGCCGACGCAAGAGAAGGGTGCAGAATCATCATCGCCTCCGTTATCCGCATACCTGCGCGAACAGCGCGGCGTCGGTTTGCGCTTGTCGCACCGCCGCGAGTCGTTCGGGTGAATCAATAAACTGACTGATGCGCTGAATGGTGAGGATATGCGCATTGGCATCCGTCGCGCCGACGCACAGCAGTAGCCAGACCGGGTCGCACTCCTCATGACCAAACGCGACGGGCGTTTTAAGCGTCGTGATGCTGACCTGATTGTGGTTAGCCCCTTGTTCGGGCCGCGCATGAGGCAAGGCGATACCGGGGGCAATTAAATAGTACGGCCCCCAGTTCAGCGTGTTGTCGATAATGCCGTCCACGTAGCCCGGTTGCGCAGCGCCAAAGGTAATCAGCGGGCGAGCGGCGATCTCGACGGCCTGGCGCCAGTCTTTGGCCTCGCGCTGTGCCTGCACCCACTTAACATCGTTTATCATCAGTCGTTGACTCCTTGCCGGTTAGGGTTACTCTGATAGCGATCCCCGTCGAGACTTTTGACGAAGGCGGCAGGGATCGCTGTACTACCGGGGGTAAGCGCTCTGCTTATCCCCTTTTTTATTGCCGTATATGATGCACTTTTTCCATAAACCGACTGACCCGCGCCTGATCGACAAAGTTGGCGAAAACGCCGTCCTTTTTAAAGGTGGTGGCCGTTACGCAACCGTCAGCAATGCTAAGCTGTTCCTCAACGTTTTCCAGACACACGCCGGTATTCGCCAGCACCACGGTATCCGGCACCGTCTCTTTTACCCGTTTTAGCAGGGCGCTGTCGGTGCGTGCGCCCGCCGTCAGGCCAGAGACACAGAGGGCATCCGGATGGTTGTTAAAGACGGTGGATTTCGCAATGGAACAAATATCGCGATTGCCCAGATATACCGCCGCTTCAGGCACAATATTGAACAGCGTTTTGACCCCACCCGCGCCGATGCGGTGCTGATGACGTATGGTCTCACCGACGTTGGTGTCCCAGACGCCGAAGTCGCTGGCGTAGGCACCGGTAAAAATCTCGCGAATAAACGATGCGCCCGTCGCCATAGCCAGGTCGAACGACGCGACCGGATCCCACAGCACATTGACGCCAAACGGGATGCGGATTTCGCTCATCAGTTGTCCAATCACCCTCGCCATTGCCGCGGTGGTTTCCGGGCGAACCTTCGTGAGATAGGGGAGACTAAACTCGTTGGAAAACATCACGGCATCCACGCCGCCATTTTGTAGCGCCAGCAGATCGTCCCGGGCGCGGTCGATCACCCAGTTCATCCCTTTGTGCGCATCAAAGCTCGGGTCGCCGGGCAATGCGCGCAAATGGCACATGGCAATAACAGCTTTTTCCGTTCCAATAACCTCTTTCAGCCAACTCATTGAAGGTACTCCTTATTCCGATAGTTCACGTTTACGTAAGAACAGCACGACGCTGGCGACGATACCCACCGCCACGACGACGCCAATAATGCCAAGCGACATCAGCTCCGAAATTGACCAGCCAAACATGTTGCCCACGGACAGTGCAGAGATTTGCGCGTTTTCACCGGCAAAGCTGAAACCGCCCTTAAGCGCCATGTCGGTGAAGTAGGGGGCAAACTGCGTGGCGATCAGCAGGACGGTGACCATGACAATCACGCCGCTGATTAAGGTGCGAATCAGGTCGCCGCGATGGATAACCGTCGCCATACAGATAAAGAACGGTGCGACGGGCAGGTCGGCAAGCGGCAGCACTTTGTTGCCGGGCAAGATGCTGGCGAGAATCAACATGATAGGGATCAGCAACAGGCCAACGGCAATGGTGGTGGGGTGACCCAGCGTGACGGCGGTATCCAGACCGATATACACCTCACGTCCCTTAAAATGCTTCTGGAAGAATTTACGTGCGCCGTCGGAGATGGGGAGTAACCCTTCAACAATCAGACGGATCATGCGCGGGAACAGCACCATAATCGCCGCGACGGTGATCATCAGGCTGGCGCAGCCTTTAAAGCCTTCACCCGCCGCGAGACCAAAGATCAGACCGAGCACCACGCCGATAATGACCGGGTCGCCGACCATGCCGTAGCGTTTCTGGATCTCCTGGGCATCAATGTTGCGTCCCTTCATAAACGGAATTTTTTCGTAGATGGCATCGAGCAGAACGAACAGTGGTACCGAACTGGAACCATAGCCCTGCGGAATGGAGATCCCCTCCAGTCCGACGATGTTCTGCACGCGCTTAGCCGTCCAGTCGGCCATTTTCAGCGACAATGCCGCGTGGCAAATGGCGCCCAGCACGCCATAAATCAGACTGCCGGTCATTAACTGGACCACAGTGCCGGTAATGGCGTAGTGCCAGTAGTTATAGATATCGACGTTCATGGTTTTGGTCAGACGGGTGACCAGCATCGCGACGTTGAGCAGAAAAATAATCGGGATAATCATTGCGCCAATGGCGGTGGCGTACCCGACGCCGGAGGCCGGTCCTGCGCCGACGTCAAACACATGCAGGGTCAGACCAAAGCGTTCAATCATCACTTTGATGGGCGGACTGAGGCTGTCGATCGCCATGACGATCACCAGCCCCATTCCGACAAAACCAATCCCTACCGTGACCCCGGCTTTGATCGCCTGCAGCCAGGGAATACGGAAGATCAACCCAATCACAATCATGATGATGGGAACAAAGACGGTACCACCGAGAGACAGGATGTAGTCAAACATAATGCCTCCTTGTTATTGCGTTAACAGTGCCTTGATTTCTTGCTTCAAGGCGTCGTCGTTAATTCCCGTTAGCAGTGCCGCGCCGTTTAACGTGGGAATACCGTAATCGTTGTTGGTACGCATGGACGTCACAATCAGGTCCATGCCGTTACAATTCAGCGGGATCTCATTGAGACAACACTGGGCGGTGCTTGCCGGAATGCCTTGTTCAGCAAGGAACTCCTGCAACTTGTGCGCAATCATGGTTGACGTCGACATGCCGGTACCGCATGCCACAAGGATCTTTTTCATAATGGATTTGCCTCTTGTGTAGTGCCTGAATCAGGCTCAACGGGAAAGTGCCCGGCTGGCATACCAGCCAGGGCGGTCAATAAGCGAATGCAGTCAGTCAAATCGCGCAGACTGGCGACCTCCGCGGGAGAATGGGTATAGCGACAAGGGATAGAGAGGCTGGCGCAGGGAATGCCGTCCTGCTCAACCTGGATATAGCCCGTTTCGGTGATAACACCGGGCGCGACTTCGCGCTGCACGGGAATATGGTGCGCAAGGGCCGTTTGCTCGAGCATGTGGATCAGTCGCGGTGGCGTGATTAATCCGGCCAGCGTGCCACGTCCGTGGTAGTTCAGGCAGGTGATGCCGACCCCCTGGTTGACCCGGACGTCGGAGTAGTCCTGCAGATCCGGCGTATCGCATGACGGCGTGATATCAATGCCGATGGCGAGATCCGGCTTAACGCGGCGTAAAACCGGGACAATGCCGCGGATGTTGAACTCTTCCTGCACGGACGCCACCAGATAAACAGCGATATCCAGCGACGCTGTGCCGATGGCATCCGCCACGCCCAGCAGCGCCGTGCACCCCAGACGATCGTCCAGCGCTTTGCTGCACACAAGATCGTTCGCCAGCAGTTGCGGTGGGTTATACAGCGTAACCGGCGTACCGACCTGGATGCCCATCCGCAGGGCATCGGCTTTATCCTTCGCGCCGATATCAATCCACAGTCTATCGACGATAGGTGATTGCGTGCGTTCATCCCCCTTTGCAAAGTGGTACGCCTTAATGCCGATGCATCCCATCACCGGGCCATTATCTCCGGCGAGCGTGACGACCGAACCGGACATGGTGACCTGCGCCGGGCCGCCCACACGTTCGAAGCGCAAAAATCCCGACGGCTCAATTTTGCGCACCATAAAGCCGACTTCATCCATGTGGGCAAACATCATCAGTCGCAAGGCATTCGGGTTATCGCTACCGTAGCGGGCGACGACATTTCCCAACCGATCGCGCCAGACCTCTTTTGCCTGACGTTTAAATTCGCGTAGCATGACCTCAGCGACGCTGTTTTCATGCCCTGAAACGGCATTGAGATGCAAAAGCGAGAACAGGGTTTCCTGCACAGAAAATGACATAAGGATCTCCGTAGAAGATAAAACAATCACTCGTTGAGCGTTTTATAGGCGCTGGCTGGGCGAATAATTGTGAGCAGTCTCACGTGGAAATAGCGAAAGTAGAGGAAATAAAAAATAATGTGAGGTAAGTAGAATAAAAACGCTCAATGCTGATGAATGTCTGAACGCGGGAGGAAGAATACGGGTGAGTGAAATTATTGAGATCAATGACACGCTACAACTACGGGCGGTAGAGGAATGTCACGTTGCCGGGCTGTATCAACTGGTACGTAAAAATAGCGCCTGGCTACAGCAGTTTTTAGACTGGCCGCAATACGTCAACTCTGAAGAAGACTCGCGCAAATCCGTGCAGGGCAATATGATGCTGCATCAGCGTGGCTACGCCAAAATGTTCCTCATTTTTGACGGCGAGGAGATGCTGGGCGTGCTGTCGTTTAATCAGATCGAGCCGTTGAACAAAGCGGCTTATATCGGTTACTGGATAGATGAAGCGCAGCAGGGGAAAGGGATCCTGTCGCGTGCGCTGCAGGCGTTTATTCATCACTATGCCGGGCGAGGCGAAATTCGCCGCTTTGTTATCAAATGTCGGGTAAAAAATCTGGCAAGCAATCAGGTGGCACAGCGCAATGGCTTTACGCTTGAAGGCTGCCTGAAGCAGGCGGAGTTCCTGAACGGTCACTATGACGATGTTAATCTGTATGCACGAATCATCGATTCGTCGCTACAGTGAACCAATCAGCGGTGTGCGGGTGATATGCTGTTCACCGTTGAACACTTTCGGGCCGCGCAGGTAAATGGCCTCGTCTGTGGCGGCCTCAACGGTGGTGCGCCCTCGAATGTCGATGTGATTTTCAATCAGCACCTCACCGAGAATACGCGCGTCGCCTTCAATCAGAATATGATCGTCGAGTAAAATGGGACCGCCGCGCAGCACGGCGTTTCCGCCCACCAGCACGTGATGTTTAAGCACACAGTTGCCTTCCACTCGCGCCTGTTCCGCCACCTGTGAACTGTAGCGCAGGGTGGGGATCGCATCATCCCCGGTGCCGGCTATTACCTGCGCACGACCGTAGACTTTCGCACAATCGCAAATCCAGACGTTATTTTCGTCATTACCTTCAATCAGCGCGTCATCAAAAACTTCGGCCCGATGCTCAATGAACGCGTAGCTGACGATGGCGTCACCATAGATTTGCGCCTGGTGGACAATGCGCGAATTGATAACCGTGGCGCGGTCATAAACTTGCAGGATCCGATCGCGCTCGACGGTGAGTCCGCGCGCCGCGACAATCTCTGATTGTTGCAGAATCCGCGCGTCGCCAAAGAGGTGGCAGTCGCCGCGAACCGTGGATGACTGAATCGTGACGTTGTCACTGATTCTGGCGCCGTGGCTGAGCACCGCATGGTCTATCCAGACGTTATCGCCAAGGCTGACGTTGTCGCGTAGCAGGCAGGGCTGGGTGATACGCGCATTGCCCGAAATTATACAGCCAGCAAAGGCCAGCGTGTTTTCGTCATAAATCCAACAATTCCCGGTGTGGGCCAGCACGCTTTCATCATCAATCCAGCCGCCAGCGTCACCGGTTTTCACATCATTAAAGTCAACGAGTGCGATAATCTGGCGTAGTAATACGCTCTTTTTATTGCCATTATCCAGGTAACTGAACGCGCGCGGTTCGTCGCTGAGTCGGTATTTACGCATGAAGGCATTCCGTTTAGTCGCTTACTATAACCGTAGCAAATTCTGCGACGCTGGCTAACGCGGATAAAATTCCATAAAATGCATTTAAAATATACTTTATAAATTAAACAAAATGAGCAACAGCAAGAGTAGCGATCGCGTCCTGAATCTTCCCGCCGGTTACTTCGGCATGGTCCTTGGGACGATTGGAATGGGCTTTGCCTGGCGCTATGCCAGCCAAATCTGGTCGGTCAGCCACTGGTTCGGCGACGGTCTGGTGATGCTGGCGATGGTGATATGGGGACTGCTGACGCTGGCGTTTATCACGCGTCTGATCCGCTTTCCGCACAGCGTGATCGCCGAGATTCGCCATCCGGTGATGAGCAGTTTTGTCAGCCTGTTTCCGGCCACCACGATGCTGGTGGCGATTGGTTTTGTTCCGTGGTGTCGTCCGCTGGCGATTGGTCTGTTTAGCGTCGGGGTCGTCATTCAACTGGTTTACGCAGCATGGCAGACCGCCGGGCTGTGGCGCGGCTCGCACCCACAAGAGGCAACAACGCCAGGACTCTATTTACCCACGGTCGCTAATAACTTCATCAGCGCGATGGCCTGCGGCGCATTAGGCTATACCGATGCCGGACTGGTCTTTTTAGGGGCGGGCGTTTTTTCCTGGCTGAGCCTGGAGCCGGTTATCTTGCAGCGTCTGCGCAGCGCCGGCGAATTGCCCACCGTTATGCGGACTTCGCTGGGGATCCAGCTTGCGCCTGCGCTGGTGGCCTGTAGCGCCTGGCTGAGCGTCAACGGCGGTGAGGGCGATACGCTGGCAAAAATGTTATTCGGCTACGGCCTGCTGCAACTCCTGTTTATGCTGCGCCTGATGCCCTGGTATCTGTCGCAGCCGTTTAACGCCTCATTCTGGAGTTTCTCGTTCGGCGTGTCGGCCCTGGCGACCACCGGGCTGCATCTTGGCCATGCCAGTCCCGCTGGCTTTTTTCACACGCTGGCGGTGCCGTTGTTCATCTTTACTAATGTTATCATCGCATTATTGTTGGTACGCACGTTCGCACTACTGATGCAGGGAAAACTGCTCATTCGCACAGAACGTGCGGCATTACTGAAATCTGAGGATAAAAAATGACCCTTCGTGATGAAAATTACTTCACTGAAAAATATGACTTAACCCGTACTCACTCTGACGTTCTGGAGGCGGTGAAGGTCGTCAAACCGGGAAAAACGCTGGATTTAGGCTGTGGCAATGGCCGTAACAGTCTGTATCTGGCGGCGAGGGGCTATGACGTGACCGCGTGGGATAAAAACCCGATGAGTATCGCCAACGTCGAACGTATTAAAGCGGCAGAAGGGCTGGACAATCTCCAGGCGAAAGTGGTGGATCTCAACGCCCTGACGTTTGAAGGCGAATATGATTTTATTCTCTCCACCGTGGTACTGATGTTCCTGGAAGCCAAAACGATTCCGGGTTTAATCGACAATATGCAGCGTTGCACCAAACCGGGCGGTTATAACCTGATTGTTGCCGCCATGGATACCGCTGATTTTCCGTGCACGGTAGGATTCCCGTTTGCTTTTAAAGAAGGGGAACTGCGTCGTTATTACGACGGCTGGGAATTACTGAAATATAATGAAGATGTTGGCGAATTGCATCGTACTGATGCCAACGGCAACCGAATTAAACTGCGCTTCGCCACGCTGCTGGCGCGTAAAATAGCCTAAGTAGATGTACCGCTAACCCCTTCAGCGCCCAGCATTTTTCCTAAATATGGGCGCTCTGAAATAAATTGTGCTGTGGTTACCATTTTTAGTCCAACGCAGATGATTTCCCTTTGCTACTATTTCAATTGCATATCTGCATATTCTAAGGGATCGTTTCATGCGTACTCATACTTTATTTAAAGTTGCAGTGCTTACTGGTTTACTGGCCTTATCCGGCTGTGCATCAAAAGTCACACAGCCAGATAAATATTCTGGTTTTTTAAAAGACTACTCTGGTCTTAAGGAAACAAAATCCGCCACCGGGCATCCGGTGTTACGTTGGGTCGATCCCGGCTATAGCGAAACCAAATATGACAACATTGTCTGGAATCCAATAACCTATTATCCGGTACCAAAACCGACCACTCAGGTCGGCCAGAAGGTGCTCGATCAGCTGTTGACCTACACCAACACGAAACTGAAAACTGCCGTTGGTCAACGTAAACCGCTGGTGACCACGCCGGGGCCGCGTAGCCTGATCTTCCGTGGTGCGATCACGGGGGTAGATACCAGTAAAGAAGGGCTGCAATTCTATGAAGTGGTACCTGTGGCGCTGGTGGTTGCCGGTACACAAATGGCGACCGGTCACCGTACCATGGACACCCATCTTTACTTTGAAGGCGAGCTAATCGATGCGGCAACCAATAAGCCGGTGATTAAAGTTGTTCGTCAGGGCGAAGGTAAAGACCTGAGTAATCAGAGCACGCCAATGGCGTTTGAGAACCTGAAACAGGTTGTGGATGACATGGCGACGGATGCCACCATGTTTGACATAAACCGGAAATAATGTCGATGCGCCATCGTCTGATGGCGCGTTTCTTTATGCCGTCCGGCGGCGCAAGAGTGCCGGTGGGCGGGCAAACATCACCAGATTTCCCACCAGAATCAGAACCAGCCCGGCCACCGCATTCACCTGCCAGCTATAGCCTTCGTAAACCGTAGAAAATGACAGCGCAACCAGCGGAAATAGCAGCGTGCTGTAGGCGGCATTGCTCGGGCCAATTCTCCCCACCAGCGTAAAGTAGGCACCAAAAGCGATAACCGATCCGAAAACGGCCAGATACAGCAGGGCGCCGAGATAACTGAAGGTCCACTGCGGGGTGAAATTATCTCCACGCACAAGTGCAATCGTCGCAATCAACAGCGTGCCATACAGCATGGCCCAACTGTTGGTGGTCATCACTTCCAGACCCTTTTTCTGATGGCGGAGGCTTATCATATTTCCCAGTGAAAAACCAAATGTCCCCAGCGCGCTAAGACCAATGCCCAGCAGCAGCGATCCGCTAAAGCCGCTGCTCATCAGATCGTGCCAGAAGAGGGTGACGATACCGGTGAGTCCCAGCGCGGCGGCGCAATAAAAGCGCAGCGGCGGTTTTTGCCCAAAGAAGAAGAAACTGTTCACCGCGTTAAACAGAACCGCCATGGAGAAGATAACTGACTCCAGTCCCGTATTGATCCAGGCCGCTGCGGTATAAAAACACCAGAAGTTGAAGCAGAAGACGCAACTCCCTTGCAGCAGGCAGAACAGGTGGTCACGTAACGATAGCGTACGCAACTTTCCGCGCACCAGCATAATGACCATCATCAATGCCGTCGCCACCGCAAAGCGCCAGAAAATCGAGACCGGTGCGGCAACGGGGCCCTGCTGCAAATAAATGGCGATCCATGTGGTACCCCAGATAACCACGACCAGACAATACAATAGTGCGTTCATCATTATTCTCTCTTCTTACCCGATAATTGACTGTCGCCGATCTCAGGTGGGACGCGCTTTCATCGATTTGCGGGATACTTGCAAAATCTTGCGCTTTTTTCTGTCTGGCGGGTGGTAACCGCAATGACCTGCGATAGACTGAATGCCTGAACAACAGCGTTTATGTGGTGGTATGACCCGGTCTTACGATGCCTTTGAAAAATTGAGTCAACACAATGCCGTGTTGCAGGAGTCGGTCGAGCTGCGTTCGGGCGTCCAGTTAGCGGCATGGTCAAACAAGCGCGATACTATCACGCAGTATTGCGATCATCACACGCTCAGTCTGTATGTCGCGGATGGCTACGAAAGTTATCAGAAAACGGCTTCTGGCTGGAAAAATGGCGGTGGGCCGGACCGCTTTTGCCTGTTGCCAAAAGAGAGTGAATCCACCTGGGATATCCGTGACAACCTCTCGTTCGTGCATCTCTACTGCACCGACGCGCATTTGCGTGACGTGGGGGAAAAGGTCTGGGACAAAAGTCCATACCGCTTTACGCTGGATGAACGGACGTTTGGTAACGATCCGGGCATTACGGCGGTCTACCGACAGTTTTTGCTGGGTAACGACTGGCATCAACCCGCGAATCACCTGACGCTCAGCGCCGCGTCGTCACTTCTGATGACTCATATTATTCAGCACTACAGCAACGTGCAGTGGCGATTGCCGACGGTAACGGGCGGACTGGCGCCGGTGACGTTGCGCAATGTGCTGGCCTATATCGACGCCCACCTGGCGGAACCGTTGACGCTAGCCGATCTGGCGTATGAAGCCGCGCTGAGTGAATTTCATTTCGCCAGAATGTTCCGCCAGTCGATGAAAATGGCACCGCATCAGTACGTGATGCAGCGCCGGATGGCCGTGGCAAAGCAGCTGGTCTGTCACTCACAGCGTCCGTTAACGGAGATTGCGCTGGCCTGCGGATTCAGTTCGCCGAGCCACTTCAGCAACCGCTTTAAGCAGGTGACGGGCAAGACGCCGACGCAGTTACGCGCGTCGGGCTAACCTTAAGACGGTGTAGCAGATCCCGCCTGCGATCAGTCCCCAGAATGCCGAACCCACTCCCCACAGCGTCAGCCCACTGGCGGTGACCAGAAACGTCACCACGGCGGCATCACGCTCGTTTTCATGATTCAGCGCCTGGTACAGGCTACCCGAAATCGTCCCCAGCAGCGCCAGTCCCGCCAGCATTTGAATGCCACTCGTCGGCAGGGCCGCCATCATGCCGGTAATCGAACTGCCGAAAATACCGGCTAACAGATAGAACATCCCGGCGGCCGCGGCGGCCAACCAGCGTTTAGCGGCGTCCGGATGGGCATCCGGACTCTGGCAAATCGCCGCAGTAATGGCGGCAATGCAGATGGAATAGACGCCAAAAGGAGAAAACAGCAGTGCCAGTAATCCAGTGACAATGATCAAAGGTGAAACGGGGACATCGTATCCGGCGGCTTTCATCGTTGCCACGCCGGGCGCATTCTGTGACGCCATCGTCACCAGAAAGAGCGGTACGGCAATGCCCAGAGCGTGGGCCAGAGAAAACTGAGGGGCTATAAAGGTGGGTAACACCGGGGTCATGGCGAATGAAGAGGTGACAATGTCACCTTCGAATAGCGCAATGACCGCACCGGCAATCAGTGCCGCAATGACCGCGTAGCGCGGCGCAATCCTCTTCATCACTAACCACGCCAGCAGCATGCCGCCACAAAGCAGAAACTGGTCACCGAGACGGGCAAATGCCTCCAGGCCAAAGCGAAGCAAAATCCCGGCCAGCATGGCCGCCGCCAGCGAGTGGGGGATCACCTGCATCAGGCGGGCGAACAATCCCGTCACGCCACACAGTACGATTAACGCGTTAGCGATGATAAACACACCAATCGCTTCTGGCAGCGTCAGCCCCTGGAGTCCGGTCACCAGCAGCGCCGCGCCGGGCGTTGACCACGCCGTCAGTACGGGGGCGCGATACCAGAGCGTCAAGAGCAGCGTACTGACACCCATTGCGATGCCAAGGGCGGTCATCCAGCCGGCAATTTGCGTTGTGCTGGCGCCCGCCGCCACGGCGGCCTGCCAGATGATGGCCGCAGAACTGGCATAGCCAACCAGTACGGCGACAAATCCAGAAAGCAGTGTGGGTAATGGCAGGGAGAATGATCGCATAAGCCCCTCTTGTGCGTTATAACGGTCGTTTAATCTAGCATCTGGGCGTTATAACGTACAAGTGGTAAGCTGACCTTTTGGGAGGATACCAATGGACAACCTGACGCACTATCTGGCGAACACCTTAAAAACATTACGCAAGCAGCGGGAGTGGAGTTTATCGCGCCTGGCTGAAGCGACCGGTGTTTCAAAAGCGATGCTCGGGCAAATTGAGCGCAACGAATCCAGTCCCACAGTGGCGACGTTATGGAAGATTGCCACCGGACTGAACGTCCCGTTCTCCACTTTTATTTCACCGCCGGAAACTGAACCGCTGCCGACGTTTGACCCGCAAGAGCAGGCGATGGTCGTGACGCCGTTATTTCCGTGGGATCCGGTGCTGCGCTTTGACCACTTTTCGATTCTGCTGGCACCCGGCGCGCTCAGCGAATCCACACCGCATGAAGCTGGCGTGATTGAACATGTGGTCGTGATAGCAGGCGCACTGGAGATGCGCATTGACCAGCAATGGCGCGTGATCCGTGCCGGAGAAGGCATTCGTTTTGCGGGTGACCGCGCCCATGCCTATCGCAACAGCAGCGAGCAGACCGTGCACTTTCATTCGCTTATCCATTACCCACGCAGTTAAGCGGGAAAACTATTTCGCAACGCGGCGCTTCTGACTACAATAGCCGCCATTTTGCTGCTACTGGATACAACAACGCTATGCGCCAGTCCCCACATCGCCTTGAATTGTTAAGCCCGGCACGTGATACCGCCATTGCCCGCGAAGCCATTTTACATGGTGCAGATGCCGTTTATATCGGCGGTCCTGGCTTTGGGGCGCGTCATAATGCCAGCAATAGCCTGAAAGATATCGCCGAACTGGTGCCGTTCGCCCATCGCTATGGCGCAAAAATCTTTGTCACGCTGAATACGATTCTTCACGACGATGAACTGGACCCCGCGCAGCAGCTCATTACCGATCTCTACCAGACCGGCGTTGATGCGCTGATCGTACAGGACATGGGCATTCTGGAACTCGACATCCCGCCCATCGAACTGCATGCCAGCACCCAGTGCGATATTCGCAGCGTGGAGAAAGCCAAATTCCTCTCTGACGTGGGTTTTACGCAGATAGTCCTGGCGCGCGAACTGAGCCTTGAACAGATTCAGGCTATTCATCAGGCGACCGACGCTACAATAGAATTCTTTGTCCACGGCGCGCTGTGCGTGGCGTATTCGGGACAGTGCTATATCTCGCATGCGCAAACGGGGCGCAGCGCCAACCGTGGCGACTGCTCGCAGGCGTGCCGTTTGCCGTACACCCTGAAAGACGATCAAGGACGGGTGGTGTCGTATGAGAAACACCTGCTGTCGATGAAAGATAACGATCAGACCGCCAACCTGGGCGCGCTGATTGACGCTGGCGTGCGCTCCTTCAAGATTGAAGGGCGTTACAAAGACATGAGCTATGTAAAGAACATCACCGCGCACTATCGCCAGATGCTGGATGCCATTATTGAGGATCGCGACGACCTGGCGCGGGCTTCTGCCGGGCGTACGGAACATTTCTTCACGCCATCAACGGATAAAACATTCCATCGCGGCAGCACCGACTACTTTGTGAATGCGCGTAAAGGGGATATTGGCGCCTTTGATTCGCCGAAGTTTATCGGTCTGCCGGTGGGTGACGTGCTGAAAGTGGCAAAAGATCACCTCGACGTTGAAGTCAGCGAACCGCTGGCAAACGGCGACGGTCTTAACGTCCTGATCAAACGCGATGTTGTCGGCTTTCGCGCCAATACCGTCGAAAAAACCGGACATCATCGCTATCGCGTCTGGCCGAACGAGATGCCCGCCGAACTGCATAAACTGCGTCCGCCCCATCCGCTGAATCGCAATCTTGACCATAACTGGCAGCAGGCGTTAACCAAAACCTCAAGCGAGCGTCGGGTTGCCGTGGATATTGAACTGGGCGGCTGGCAGGAACAGCTGATCCTGACGCTGACCAGCGAAGAGGGCGTCAGCATCACCCATACGCTGGACGGACAGTTTGATGAGGCCAACAACGCGGAAAAAGCGCTGAACGGTCTGAAGGATGGACTGGCGAAACTGGGGCAGACTCTCTATTACGCCCGCGATATCGCGGTGAACCTGCCGGGGGCGCTGTTTGTGCCGAACAGCCAGCTTAATGCGTTTCGCCGGGAAGCGGTGGAGCTACTGGATGCCGCGCGCCTGGCGGGCTATCAACGCGGCGTTCGCAAACCGGTGTCTGAACCTGCGCCGGTTTACCCGCAAACGCACCTGAGTTTTTTGGCCAACGTTTATAACCATAAAGCGCGCGAGTTTTACCATCGCTATGGCGTGCAGTTGATTGATGCGGCATATGAAGCTCATGAAGAAAAGGGTGATGTGCCGGTGATGATCACCAAACACTGTCTGCGTTTTGCCTTTAATCTGTGCCCGAAACAGGCGAAGGGCAATATCAAAAGCTGGAAGGCGACGCCGATGCAACTGGTTAACGGCGATGAGGTGTTAACGCTGAAATTTGACTGCCGCCCGTGCGAAATGCATGTGATCGGTAAAATCAAAAATCATATTCTGAAGATGCCGCTGCCCGGCAGCGTGGTGGCTTCCGTCAGCCCGGAAGAGCTGATGAAAACGCTGCCAAAGCGTAAGTGATTGAAAGAGCCAGAAATGACTGGCTCTTTCCGTATGGTGGCATTATTTTATGGATATCGAGAATTTTCCTATAGTGTCACGGACGGTTGCTTATGCGTTTTTTCTTATCGATTAAAAGAATAATCACACACACTGACACTGGCGTGTACTTGCGGCAGGATAACTTAGTCAAATCAAAACCTAAACCATGGGATGATTTTGGCCATGTCATGCTTTTTAATGTGGTCGTGAAAGACAACAAAGGCCAGGAACACGAGCTTGGATACGCCAGAATTCTTGTTAATGGTGAAAGCCATACTGCGGATTATTTTTTGCGCGAAGGCAAGATGCTGCCAGCGGGTGACATCTACGATGTGACTGAATTGCTGGACAAGGACAAAGTTGTTTCTCTGCCAGAAAAAATATCATTTTATAAGGCATTAAATAAAACGTTTTCTCGAAAAGATGTTCGATCATTTCTGTCAGGAATATGTGATGCCAGCTACAACAGAAGCCTGCATCACAAACATCTTTCATGGGAGGGGTATCAGGGAGCTTTGTTTCGCGACAGTACCAGCATTGATGCCATTCTGAATACGGGAAAACAGATTGCACTAGGTAAAAATATCGCCGATGAGACTATCGATTTCACTATTTCTAATCCCCCTGAAGGCATGGATAAGGTGGCGTTTAATTTCTCAAAGGAAGTTGTTGATGATATTGAACCTCAGCACATTAATCTGATAGTAGGTAAGAACGGATTAGGGAAAACCTTTTTACTTAAACAGATATCTGAAATTGTTTCAGGTATACAGGATAATGATAATACACCTTATTTTAATAAATTACTGGTAGTCGCATTCTCTCCGTTTGAAGAATATGATACCAACAATGATGTGGAACAGAAATTAATAAGCAAGTATTACTCTGATAAAACTGATGATCGTACAAATGTCCAGATGGATGTGAACGAATACGAATATATCGGTTTCAAAGATAATAAAGGTGGTTTTGACAAAGATGGGCCAGCCCGAAATGTTTGCCGCTATTTCGTTGAGGTGATTAATCTTGACCATGATGAGTGGTGGGAGGATCTAAGCCGGATTGGCCTATTGATCACAACATTGCAAATAGCTATCGACTTCGATGATGTGGCTTTCGAATCTATTGAAGGAGAGATTCTGCATTTAGATGACGTTACCCCTAAAGGCAATTCATTTTTAGAAAAAATCGCCCAGGATAAGGGCATTAAGTTTATAAAAGATGGCCAGGTTGTAAAATTAAGTTCCGGGCAAAAAATATTTTCATATATGATCCCGGGCATCATTTCCGGTATCGCGGAAAAAAGCTTACTTATCATCGATGAGCCAGAGTTATATCTTCACCCGACGCTTGAAGTGGCTCTTGTCGAAATGTTAAAAAATATTCTTTCCTTTAAAAACTCCTATGCAATTATTGCGACACATTCAGCCATTATTGCGCGTGAAGTAAAACGTGATTACGTCCATGTGCTCCGGGGGAGTTTGCACAATGTCATGATGACGCATCCAGAGATTGAAACCCTGGGTGAGTCGCTGGATGAAATAATCGGGGAGCTTTTTGATGATTATAAAACAGTAAAACCTTATCAAAGTACCATTAAAGATATTTTTGAAAAACATCAGGCCGATAATGCCACATCCGAACAGGATTTGCTGAGAAAGATGAAAGATAAAGTCGGTGATGATGCGCTAATTTATCTTGCCGATCTTATGGATGATTCACCTGATGTTTTTATCAGGCTGGAGGATAAATAATGCTCTATCTTCCTGAAATGAGAAAAACCAACGACCGTACGTGGCTGAAGGATGCCCTCAAAAGCAAAAGAGCGGACCGGTCGCGACTGGCAGCAGAAGAAGAGAACCTTTGGCTCAAATACGCATCTTATGATGAGTTTATTATTAATTGCAGCGATACACCTCCTGCCAGTGAATACCTTTCCGCTCTTCCTGCTGATGATGGTAAGATTAAAGCAGCCTGGTCGATAAAGAAAATTTTGATTGATCATTATGAAAATTCGCCCGCCCATCTTGGCGAACTTCTCTCATTTCGCCGGACAAAGCATGAACTCGATTCTTGTCCCTATTGTGGCAAGCCCGTCACACCCTCAACGATAGACCATTTTCTTCCCAAAGAGGACTGGCCCGAATTTGCCATTTATCCGGATAACCTTGTGCCCCAGTGTATAGACTGTGTGCCGATCAAGGGGCAGAAATATTACAGTGTTGATGATGGTATTGCGATGTTTATCCATCCTTTTTACAGTCCGTTACTTTCAAATATTGGTTTCGTTATTTCAGCTAGTCTGAATGAGAGTGAAGTGATCTTTGATGTAAATTATAAATTCAGTAATATCAGTGACGCAGAGATGCCACGTGTTCGTTTGCATATCAAAACATTGAGAGTGACGAAGCGTATCAAAGAATATTGTGAAGCACTCCTTCGCAGAACGATACGGAAAGCAAAGAAGAGAAGGGCCAGCGTTGCCAAAATCATCGAGTGCCATCTTCCTGAAACACAAGAAGAATATTATCTTTCGAATAACTGGGAAGAGGCTTTTTATACAGCAATCAACCAGAAAGCAATCATTCAGCATATTGACGCATTCAGGAGACCTTTAGTGGCTAAAGCTCCTCCGGTTGTTCATATTCAATATGAATCTATTGAGTAGAACACTTATTCTCTGAAGCACCGAATGCAATTATTTATGGTGTTAATCGGGAGGGAAAGCGCCCTCCCGACGTATCATAAACTTAATGCGATTTAAATCCTGCCGCCGTCATGATGAGGCGAAAGAACATGCCCACGGCAGCCAGCGCCAGCACGCTGCCGCCCCACAAAATCACCAGCCACATCAGGCGGTTCCAGACAGATTGTTGCATCAGTGATACCCCTCGCCATGTTGAACTTTGCCACGGAATACGTAGTAACTCCAGAAGGTGTAAACCAGAATAATGGGAATGATCAGTAACGCGCCGACCAACATAAAGCCCTGACTCTGCGCGGGCGCAGCAGCCTGCCAGATCGTAATGGAAGGTGGAATGATGTACGGCCAGATGCTGATCCCCAACCCGCTGAAACCGAGGAAAACCAGACCAAGGGTCAACACAAAGGGCAGCGCGTGGCAGTCTTGCTGGTTAAGCGTTCGCCATAACCAGAAGCCAATCACCGCAACCAGCAGCGGAACCGGCAGCAGGAACCACAGATTCGGCAGCGTAAACCAGCGTTCAGCGATCGCCGGGTGCGCCAGTGGCGTCCACAGGCTGATGAGCGCGATGACCAGCAGCATCGCCAGCAAGAGTTTTTTCGCGACGGTACGCATCTTATCCTGCAAGGGGTTCTCGCTTTTCATCACCAGCCAGGTGGCACCCAGCAACGCATAAGCGACGACCAGACCAACGCCACAGAACAGGGTGAAAGGGGTGAACCAGTCAAACGGGCCACCGCTGAAACGGCGACCGGTGACGGCAAAACCGTTAATCACCGCACCCACCACCACGCCCTGGGTGAACGTCGCCAGCATCGAACCGCAGAGAAACGCTTTATCCCAGAACGGACGATGGGCTGGCGTGGCTTTGAAGCGAAATTCAAAGGCGACGCCGCGAAAAATCAATCCGATGAGCATCAGGGTCAGCGGGATCGTGAGCGCGTCAATAATCACCGCATAGGCCAGCGGAAACGCGCCGAACAGCCCGGCACCCCCGAGGACCAGCCAGGTTTCATTACCATCCCAGACCGGGGCGACGCTGTTAACCATCACGTCGCGATCGTCAGCATCGCGGATAACGGGAAACAAAATGCCAATACCCAGGTCGAATCCATCCATCACGATGTACATCAGCGTGGCGAAGACGATGATGACGAACCAGATTACCGATAAATCAATACCCATTAGCGGTGTGCCTCATGTTGAGAGTCGAGGACGGCGGCAGACAGCGGCCGGGCTGGCGTGCCGGTGGGTGGCGTCGGAGCAATCGTCTCCTGTGGCCCCTTGCGGATGAGGCGGATCATGTAGCTATAACCCACGCCAAAGACTGAGCTGTAGACGACAAAGAACGCCAGCAGAGAAAGACTCATGTGTAGATCGCCATGTGCGGAGACCGCATCAGCAGTACGTTGCAGCCCGTAAACCACCCACGGCTGACGACCGACCTCCGTTGTGACCCAACCCGCCAGAATGGCAATCAACCCTGACGGTCCCATCCATAAAGCAAAGCGCAGGAACGGTCGTGAGGTATAAAGACGCTGTCGGTAGCGTAACCACAGGGCACAAACACCGAGCAGGATCATTAACATCCCCAGACCCGCCATGATGCGAAACGACCAGAACACCATCGTGGCGTTGGGGCGATCCTCTTTCGCAAACTCCTTCAGCGCCGGGACCTGTTTATCCAGACTGTGGGTCAGGATCAGGCTGCCCAGCGCCGGGATCGCCAGCCCATAGCGGGTACGTTCTTGTTCCATATCCGGCCAGCCGACGAGCAGCAGCGGG
Source organism: Citrobacter sp. Ct235 (assembly GCF_030332305.1). Classification (NCBI taxonomy): domain Bacteria; kingdom Pseudomonadati; phylum Pseudomonadota; class Gammaproteobacteria; order Enterobacterales; family Enterobacteriaceae; genus Citrobacter; species Citrobacter sp. Ct235. Next base: position 760,991 of record NZ_JAOWIC010000049.1, on the reverse strand, counting down.
GTGGGTTCCCCCGGCGGATTTTCCCAGTGGCCCTCAATGGCGGCGATTTTGGCGGGCTGATGTTTGAGGGTATTCAGGCCGTGCATGTCGCCAATGAGCGCCTGAAGCGGTGCGACAATCAGCGTCATCCACAGCGCCATCGAAAACATGGCGCGGATAGCAGGAGTCGTGTTTCCGCGCAGCAAATGCCAGGCCGCTGAGGCCCCGACAAACAATGCGCTGCTGAGAAACGCCGCCACCGACATGTGGAGCAAGCGGTAGGGGAACGACGGGTTGAAAATGACGGCGAACCAGTCCACCGGCACGACCTGGCCGTTGACTATCTCATAGCCCTGTGGCGTCTGCATCCAGCTGTTGGATGCAAGGATCCAGAAGGTGGAGATAATCGTACCCAGTGCCACCATGCAGGTGGAGAAAAAATGTAATCCAGGGCCAACCTTGTTCCAGCCAAACAGCATCACGCCGAGGAATCCGGCCTCAAGGAAGAACGCCGTGAGCACCTCGTAGGTGAGCAATGGCCCGGTGATACTGCCGGCGAACTCGGAAAATCCGCTCCAGTTGGTGCCAAACTGGTAGGCCATCACCAGACCGGATACCACGCCCATACCAAAGTTAACGGCGAAAATTTTCGACCAGAACTGGTAGAGCGAGCGCCAGACGGGATTTTTGCTTTTCAGCCAGAGACCTTCCAGCACCGCAAGGTAGCTGGCAAGACCAATGGTGATCGCCGGAAAAATAATGTGGAAGGAAACCGTAAAGGCGAACTGGATCCTTGCCAGATGAAACGCATCAAGACCGAACATGCAGAGCTCCGCGCTAAAAATTGATTCAGCGCAATTTTAAGTCTTTGATGATTTCAGTATCAGAAACAGTAAGGGCTTTTAAAACCATAACAGTTACCAGAGCGTTGAGTATTTTACTCACTGATATACACTGTGCGGGTCCACATGTTTTGACCCGCGAGATAATAACGATGAAAAAGTACCAGCGTCTGGCTGAACAACTCTGCGAGCAGATTGCCTCTGGCGTCTGGCAACCTGGCGACCGTTTACCGTCACTGCGTGAGCAGGTGGTCAGTAGTGGGATGAGTTTTATGACCGTCGGACATGCCTATCAGCTGCTGGAAAGTCAGGGACGGATTATTGCGCGTCCCCAGTCCGGTTATTATGTCGCGCCACGTCCGGTTAGCCAGCCCGAGGTGCAACCGGTCCAGGTGATGTGCGACGAAGCGGTAGATATCAACACCTATATCTTCGAGATGCTACAGGCCAGTCGGGATGCGTCGGTGATGCCGTTTGCCTCGGCCTTTCCCGATCCGCGTTTATTCCCCCTACAGCAACTGAACCGTTCTCTGGCGCAGGTGAGCAGGACCGCAACCGCGATGAGCGTGATTGAAAACCTGCCGCCGGGGAACGCAGAGCTGCGTCACGCCATTGCCCGCCGTTATGCCCTACAGGGTATTACCGTCTCGCCCGATGAGATAGTCATTACCGCCGGAGCGCTGGAGGCGCTTAACCTGAGCCTGCAGGCGGTGACAGAACCGGGCGACTGGGTGATTGTCGAAAACCCCTGTTTCTATGGCGCGTTGCAGGCGCTGGAGCGGCTGCGGCTTAAAGCGTTGTCGGTGGCTACAGACGTGAAGGAGGGGATCGACCTCGCGGCGCTGGAGCTGGCACTGCAGGAGTACCCGGTCAAAGCCTGCTGGCTCATGACCAACAGCCAGAACCCGCTCGGCGTGACTCTCAGCCCGGAGAAAAAGGCGCGTCTGGTTGAGATACTCGATCGCCATAATGTGATGTTGATTGAAGATGATGTCTACAGCGAACTCTACTTTGGTCGGGAGAAACCGCTGCCCGCCAAAGCGTGGGATCGGGGCGATAAAGTGCTGCACTGCTCGTCGTTTTCCAAATGTCTGGTGCCGGGTTTTCGCATCGGTTGGGTAGCTGCCGGCAAACATGCCCGTCAGATCCAGCGATTACAACTGATGAGCACGCTCTCCACCAGTTCGCCGATGCAGCTGGCACTGGTCGATTATCTCTCTACGCGCCGGTATGACGCCCATCTTCGCCGCCTGCGTCGTCAACTGGCGGAGCGCAAACAGCAGGCCTGGCAAACGCTGCTGCGTCATCTTCCGGCGGAAGTAAAAATACATCATAACAACAGCGGCTATTTTCTCTGGCTTGAACTGCCGGAATCGCTGGACGCGGGTGAGCTGACCACACAGGCGCTGGCCCATCATATCAGCATCGCGCCGGGGAAAATGTTCTCGACCTCAGACACCTGGAAGCGCTTTTTCCGCTTCAATACCGCATGGAATTGGGGAGAGCGCGAAGAAGACGCGGTGAAACAACTGGGGCAACTCATTCGCGCTCAGATGAAATAAAACACGCGCGCTATTCAATATAAAAGAATGGCGCGTTCTTATTTATAAAATATCAGCAAGAACCGTACGACTTTATTTCCCGCCGATCATCATAGGAAATATCAATAGCGTTTGTTTTTCCACCTCGTCAGCTAACCCCTTGTCTATACTCCAGAAGATAGCCGCACAGCGCCGGCGTTCGGGGCGTAATGCGCGTTATGTCACAACCTGATTAAATTTCCTCGTGCCGGGAGGTGCGCTGACGGCGCGCCGACTATTTTTAGGAAAGGACATATATTTACGGCAAGGCTGCCGCTCAATATTTTGCGACAGGAGTAAGACCTTATGAGCAAGAAATTTGCCCGCAGCAGCCTGTGCGCGCTCAGTATGACGCTGATGACCGCGCACGCCGCCGAACCGCCCACCGCTTTAGGTCAGGCTGAAGGCCGCCTGGATATTATCGCCTGGCCGGGCTATATCGAACGGGGTCAGACCGATAAACAGTACGACTGGGTGACACAATTCGAAAAAGAGACCGGCTGTGCGGTAAACGTCAAAACGGCGGCGACGTCGGATGAGATGGTCAGCCTAATGGCGAAAGGCGGTTACGATCTGGTGACGGCCTCTGGCGATGCCTCTCTGCGCCTGATCATGGGTAAACGCGTGCAGCCAATCAACACGGCGCTCATCCCTAACTGGAAAACCGTCGATCCCCGCGTGGTCAAAGGCGACTGGTTCAACGTGGCGGGCAAAGTCTACGGCACGCCGTATCAGTGGGGACCGAACCTGCTGATGTACAACACGCAAACTTTCCCGACGCCGCCGGATAGCTGGAACGTGGTGTTCGTTGAACAAAACCTGCCGGATGGAAAAAGCAACAAAGGCCGCGTGCAGGCCTATGACGGACCGATTTACATTGCCGACGCGGCGCTGTTTGTGAAAGCCACCCAACCGCAACTGGGGATCTCGGATCCGTATCAACTTACCGAAGCGCAGTATCAGGCGGTACTGAAAGTACTGCGCGCGCAGCAACCGTTGATCCACCGTTACTGGCACGACACCACCGTACAAATGAGCGATTTCAAAAATGAGGGCGTCGTGGCGTCCAGCGCCTGGCCGTATCAGGCGAACGCGCTGAAGGGTGAAGGGCAGCACATTGGTACGGTGTTCCCGAAAGAAGGGGTCACCGGCTGGGCGGATACCACCATGCTGCACAGCGAAGCAAAACACCCGGTTTGCGCCTACAAGTGGATGAACTGGTCGTTGACGCCAAAAGTTCAGGGCGATGTGGCGGCCTGGTTTGGATCGCTGCCGGTCGTCACCGAAGGCTGTAAGGCCAGTACGCTGCTGGGCGACAAAGGCTGTGAAACCAACGGCTACCGCTATTTTGACAAAATCGCCTTCTGGAAAACGCCTGTCGCTGAAGGCGGTAAATTCGTGCCGTACAGTCGCTGGACGCAGGATTACATCGCCATCATGGGCGGTCGTTAACGTCACTGGGGTGATTTATGACGTACGCAGTGGAGTTTGACAACGTCTCGCGTCTGTACGGTGACGTGCGGGCGGTCGATGGCGTCAGTATTGCGATTAAAGACGGTGAGTTTTTCTCCATGCTGGGGCCCTCCGGCTCCGGCAAAACCACCTGCCTGCGCCTGATTGCCGGATTCGAACAGCTTTCTGGCGGTTCGATTGCCATCTTTGGCAAGCCAGCCAGCGATTTACCGCCCTGGGAGCGGGATGTGAATACCGTGTTTCAGGACTACGCGCTGTTTCCACACATGTCGATTCTCGACAATGTCGCCTATGGCCTGATGGTTAAAGGCGTCGATAAGAAGCAGCGTCAGGCCCAGGCCCGTGAGGCGCTGGAAAAGGTGGCGCTGGGGTTTACCTTCGAACGCAAACCGTCACAGCTTTCCGGCGGTCAGCGTCAGCGGGTCGCCATCGCCAGGGCGCTGGTCAACGAACCGCGCGTGCTGCTGCTGGATGAACCGCTTGGCGCACTGGATCTGAAACTGCGCGAGCAGATGCAACTGGAACTGAAAAAGCTCCAGCAGTCGCTGGGGATTACGTTCATCTTCGTGACGCACGATCAGGGCGAAGCGCTGTCGATGTCCGATCGCGTGGCGGTGTTTAACAACGGCCGCATTGAGCAGGTGGATTCGCCGCGCGAGCTCTACATGCGTCCGCGCACGCCGTTTGTTGCGGGTTTCGTCGGAACATCGAACGTCTTTGATCCCGCGATGGCCTCAAACGTCTGCGGGATGACGGGCAGCTTCTCGCTGCGCCCGGAGCATATCCGGCTCAATACTCCCGGAGAGATCCAGGTGCAGGGGGTGATTCAGGCCGTGCAGTATCAGGGGGCCGCCACCCGTTTTGAGCTCAGGCTTGCTGGCGGCGAAAAGCTGCTGGTCAGTCAGGCCAATCAGACGGGAGAACCGTTTGCGACTCTGCTCGCGCCCGGTCAGCAGGTGATGGTGTCATGGCCGCGCGAGGTCATGGTACCGCTGGTCGAGGAGAGGTGAATGGCAATGAATGTGCTCTCTACGCCTTCACGGCCCGGCGGTCTGAGTAAACTCACCGGCTTTTTCTGGCGTCATCCCGGTCTGGGGCTGTTTTTGCTGCTGCTTGGCCCGCTGATGTGGTTTGGCATTGCCTACTTCGGCTCGCTGCTGACGCTGCTGTGGCAGGGGTTTTACACCTTCGACGACTTCACCATGTCGGTGACGCCGGATCTGACGCTCGCCAATCTTCGCGCGCTGTTTAACCCCGCCAACTACGACATCATCTTACGCACGCTGACGATGGCGATTGCGGTGACAATAGCCAGCGCGATTCTGGCGTTTCCGATGGCGTGGTACATGGCGCGCTATACCTCCGGCAAGATGAAGGCGTTCTTCTATATTGCGGTCATGCTACCGATGTGGGCGAGTTACATCGTCAAGGCCTACGCCTGGACGTTGCTGCTGGCGAAAGATGGGGTGGCGCAGTGGTTCCTGGTTCATCTTGGCGTAGAACCTCTGCTGACCAGCCTGCTGACGCTGCCGGCCGTAGGGGGAAACACGCTCTCGACGTCGGGGTTAGGGCGCTTTATGGTGTTCGTCTATATCTGGCTGCCGTTTATGATCCTGCCGGTTCAGGCCGCGCTGGAACGGTTGCCACCGTCGCTGTTACAGGCGTCCGCCGATCTGGGGGCTCGTCCACGTCAGACCTTCCGCTATGTGGTTCTGCCGCTGGCGATCCCCGGCATCGCCGCCGGTTCTATCTTCACTTTCTCGCTGACGCTGGGGGATTTTATCGTGCCGCAGCTCGTGGGGCCGCCGGGCTATTTTATCGGCAACATGGTCTATTCCCAACAGGGTGCGATTGGCAACATGCCGATGGCGGCGGCGTTTACGCTGGTGCCAATTGTGCTGATAGCCCTTTATCTGGCGTTCGTGAAACGTCTGGGAGCGTTCGATGCACTCTGAGCGCGCACCGTTTTTCCTCAAACTGGCGGCCTGGGGCGGGGTGGTTTTCCTGCACTTCCCGATTCTTATCATCGCAGCCTATGCGTTTAATACCGAAGACGCTGCCTTTAGCTTTCCACCGCAGGGGCTGACGCTACGCTGGTTCAGCGTTGCCGCGCAGCGCAGCGATATTCTGGATGCCGTGACGTTGTCACTAAAAATCGCGGCGTTGTCGACGGCAATTGCGCTGGTGCTCGGTACGCTTGCCGCCGCGGCGCTCTGGCGGCGTGATTTCTTCGGTAAAAACGCTATCTCATTATTGCTGCTGTTACCGATAGCCCTGCCGGGGATCGTCACCGGTCTGGCGCTACTGACCGCGTTTAAGACGGTCAATCTCGAACCGGGTTTTTTCACCATCGTCGTCGGTCATGCGACGTTCTGTGTGGTGGTGGTCTTTAACAACGTGATAGCCCGCTTTCGTCGTACCGCCTGGAGCCTGGTGGAGGCTTCTATGGATCTCGGCGCTAACGGCTGGCAGACCTTCCGCTACGTGGTGTTGCCGAATCTGGGATCGGCGCTGCTGGCCGGGGGAATGTTGGCGTTCGCGCTGTCGTTCGATGAAATCATCGTCACAACCTTTACTGCTGGTCACGAACGGACGCTGCCGCTGTGGTTGCTCAATCAGTTAGGGCGACCGCGCGACGTGCCGGTGACGAACGTCGTGGCACTGCTGGTCATGCTGGTCACAACCATTCCGATTCTGGGGGCCTGGTGGCTCACGCGTGAAGGCGACAGCCTCGCCGGAAACGGTAAATAAACAACGATATGGGAAAATGCTATGCAACATCAATTACTGATTAACGGCGAGCTGGTCAATGGTGAAGGTGAGAAACAGCCCGTCTATAACCCCGCCACCGGCGAGGTGCTGCTGGAAATTGCAGAAGCGTCTCCCGCTCAGGTGGATGCGGCCGTTCTCGCCGCCGATCGTGCGTTTAGCGAATGGGGACAGACGACCCCAAAAGCGCGCAGTGAACTGCTGCTGAAACTGGCTGACGTTATTGAACAGAATGCGCAGGTCTTTGCCGAACTGGAATCACGCAACTGCGGCAAGCCGCTGCATTGCGCGCTCAATGATGAGATCCCGGCGATTGTCGATGTGTTTCGCTTTTTCGCCGGTGCAGCACGTTGTCTGAACGGTCTGGCGGCGGGGGAATATCTGGAAGGTCATACCTCGATGATTCGTCGCGATCCGGTCGGCGTTGTCGCCTCCATCGCGCCGTGGAACTATCCTCTGATGATGGCGGCGTGGAAACTGGCCCCCGCGCTGGCGGCCGGTAACTGTGTGGTGATCAAACCGTCGGAAATCACACCGCTGACCGCGCTGAAACTGGCGGAATACGCCAAAGATATCTTCCCGCCGGGCGTGCTCAACGTACTGTTTGGCAGAGGCAAAACGGTCGGCGATCCGCTGACCGGGCACAAGAAAGTGCGCATGGTCTCCTTAACCGGTTCGATTGCTACCGGCGAGCACATCATCAGCCACACGGCGCCGTCGATTAAGCGCACGCACATGGAACTGGGGGGGAAAGCGCCGGTGATTGTGTTCGACGACGCTGACGTGGATGCGGTGGTGGAAGGGGTGCGCACCTTCGGTTTCTACAATGCCGGTCAGGACTGTACCGCCGCCTGTCGTATTTACGCGCAGAAGGGCGTTTACGACGCGCTGGTTGAGAAACTCGCTGCCGCCGTAGCCAGCCTGAAGACCGGCGCGCCGGAGGAGGAATCGACTGAACTGGGTCCGTTGAGCTCACTGGCGCATCTGGAGCGCGTCACCAAAGCCGTTGAAGATGCGAAAGCGCTGGGACATATCAATGTGGTCACCGGTGGGAAAAGAGTCGAAGGGCCGGGTTACTACTTCGCCCCGACGCTGCTGGCAGGGGCTAAGCAGGAGGATGCGATCGTCCAGCGAGAAGTGTTCGGTCCGGTGGTCAGCGTGACGGTCTTCGAGGAGGAAGAACAGGTGCTGGAATGGGCCAATGATTCGCAATATGGCCTCGCCTCATCGGTCTGGACGCGTGATGTCGGACGCGCGCACCGGGTCAGTGCGCGTCTGCAATACGGCTGCACCTGGGTTAATACCCATTTCATGCTGGTGAGCGAAATGCCGCACGGCGGGCAGAAACTGTCTGGCTATGGTAAAGACATGTCACTGTATGGACTGGAGGACTACACCGTGATCCGTCACGTCATGGTGAAACACTGATCGACCGTGTCCGTGATAAGCCGTAAGCCCTGCCGCCGTGCAGGGCTTTTTGTTGTCAATACTCAGGGGCAAAAGAGTATGGTATGGTGAATAGTCATTCATAAAAAATGCATTTAAATGGAGTGGGTATGATTGTTAGAACGTGGCATGGCTGTGTACCCGTGCAGCATGGCGATGGATTTGCAGTACATTTAGAATTGACCGGCGTTAAGCATTCCCAAAGCATTCTGGGGAATGCAGGGGCATTTGTACGCCGGGAGCGGCAAGGGGAATGGGAGCACTTCTTCCTCGCCACGTACTGGCACAATCTGGCGGCAATTAAAGCTTTTGCCGGCGAAGATTATCACGTCGCGGTGACCTATCCTGATGACGAACAGTTTGCGCTGCTTTCCGATCCGTATGTGTTCCAGTTTGAGGTCAACGAGAAGGTGCCGCTCTGATGTCATCCCGAATGAGTAAACATTAGGGATCATTTACGCTATCGCGGGGAAGTGAGAGGATCGTCGACCGAAGGCAGAGAGGATTCTCCTCTCTGCCCGTCTGCGTCGCAAGCACTCAAAATTTAGATAAACCAGCCAAATCTCAATGAGATAAGAGCAAAAAGACCAACAGCAGCAAAGAGATTTATCAACACCACGGTTCTACTGGAAACATTCATTTTTGCCACCCTGTGTTAGTGCCCCTTTGTATATAGTTCGCTGTCTCGCGATCCGCAATAGTACAAACCAGGGACTTAACGTAAGCGGTCATAAAAAGCGGCAAAATGGTTGACCAAAAGTGATAAAACTTGATGTGCATCAAAAAATGGAGCATATTGCGCGCGTTTTATTCTTCTGGCCGGATGCCCTTAAATGTCTTTGTACCAAAAAATGTTGATGTTCTATGCGGTAATGGCCGCGATTGCCTTTCTGATCACCTGGTTCCTCTCGCATGATAAAAAACGCATCCGCTTTCTGAGTGCCTTTCTGGTCGGGGCCACCTGGCCAATGAGTTTTCCTGTCGCTCTGTTGTTTTCGCTGTTTTGAGTCGACTCAGCCGGTGTCCATCCCGGCTGAACCTCAGGCCGTTGTCAGCAACGCGCACAGCGCCTTTCGGTCTGCTTCAGTCACATCCTGCGGATGCTGATACCCCTTGTTTTCCGTTGCCCGCGTATACAGCGCAACCAGCCAGTCATAGACATAGCGGCTGGCGGCGTGTACCGGTTGCTCTTCCAGTTGTGTTAGTCGCGCCATCGGCTGGCGTTTGACCGCGCTGAAAATTGCCGTTCCTTTGACGATCCGACTGGCGGGGCGTTCTGCCTCAGCCACGTCGGCATAGCCAAGCCAGGCAATAAAATTGGCGATACAGGCGTGCAACTGGGCAGCGCAGACCTCTTCACGCTGCAATATCTGTTGCAGCTGCTGCGGCAGTTGCAGGCGGTAGCTGGCGATCGCCAGAATGTCGACGACCTGACGCAGCGCTGCGGGCGTCAAACCTAAACGTTTCGCCTGACCATCATCGCGACTCCACTGGCGAATGTGGTTGAGCCACATGCGGTGCGCCTGATAGCCCGTCTCTTTGTTCTCTGCCTGTTGCGGCGCGTCACGGACGTCCGCGAAAAGGTCAATGGCGTCATTGAACAAGCCGCTTACCTGTTCTTCGCGCGGTTGCGGGCGACGGAGCAGAGTTTCAAATTGTTGTACCGCCGGTAACAGGCCGTCGAGCAGATCGCCGTGATGCGCCGCCTGCTGTTGTAACTGGCGGACGACCGCTTCCGCGCTGGGCGCTTCGGCAGGTTGCGCCAGCATCAGTTCACGAACATGCTGTAGATGCTGCTCGCTCAGCGCCTGCAGCCGCGCCTGACGCTGTGGCGTTGACGTGGCTTGCGACAGCCATTCAGTCAACCGCAGCAGACTGTGTTTATCCAGCGCCTGTAGAGTGCCCCAGTGCTGGCCCGGTTTTCCCATCAGATGCTGGACCGCTTCGTCCAGATTCTGCTGCGTGGTAAATCGCGCATCCTGCGGCGTAATCGCCCACACCACGCCAGGCATCGCGGTTTCGCGCGTCGGCTGCGTGTCGTGCACCCAGTTGAGCAACGTTCTGGCCGTAGACGGCGTCTGCGTGCGGGTGGCGGTGGCATTACAGACAACCAGTACATCGGGCTGAAGCTGCTGCCGGTAATGCTCCAGCAACCAGCCCAGTTTAGCCTGCCAGAGCGGTTGCGGGTGGTTGAGCGGCGCGAGCGGAATATCCAGCAGATCGACGCCATCCAGTACGCTATCTTCCACACTCAGCACCAGTTCGCGCGTCAACAGGGCCAGCGACGCCTGGGCCAGACTGACGGCGTTAAGTCGCTTCTCATCCACAACGGGATGGACGACCACATCGCTTTGCGCCTCCTGCGAGGCGAGAAATTCCTGGGTGATAAAGCTTTCGGAGGGTAAACCAAACTGATCGACCAGCAGGCTCAGCGGCGCGGCGACTTCGCTGGCATGACCGGTCTGTTGCAGGACCTGTGCCAGTTCCAGCCACTGCTGCGTCAGCTCCGGCTGCTCACCCCACAACAGCGACCAGGCGCTGGCGCGGGTTGAGAGATCGACCGTCGGCAACAGCAGGGCAAACTGCTGCCACAGCGCGTCATCAATCTGCTGTTGCGATGCGGGGAGACAACGCTGCCAGAAGCGGGCAATGGTCGCCACTTCCTGCGCCGTCACGCCCTGAACGGGATGTAACTGACGTAGCGACTGCCACTTCTCGATGCGCGATTCGATAATCGCTTTTTCCACCTGCCGGTACGCTGGCTGAGCACAGGCCTGGGCGATGAATATCTGCACCAGTTCAGCTTCCGTTACCAGTCGCAGGCGCAGCGGCCACTCGTCGTCGGACAGGTTAACCTGGCGCGTGAAACGCAGTGCCATGTTGGTTGGCGCGTGTCCGGGGTTGAGATGACTGAAATAGTCGAAGCTGCGATCCGGCGTAATGACATTGACCTTACCGTTGTCGCTGCTGCACAGCGCGGCAAGGAGATGCGCTTTCGCCGCCTGCGAATAGCCGTAAAGCCCAATGCTGGCGCGCTCATGTCGGGCGGCATTGAGGGCGGATTCCGTGGCGGCTGCGCCGTTGAGTTGTGCCAGCAGGGCATCTGCTTCATCATCCAGCGTCATGGCGTGCTGACGGGTGCGGTTAACCCACGCGATCGCGGCCTGAGTGGTATTCAACATCTTGCTCATTTCAGGTACACGCTCCCGCTGTCAATCCAGTAATGGCTACCGCTGTGTCGGCGATCGGCCAGGGTATTCAATTTTAAGGTCAGGGCATTCGCCGCCACGGCCGTGCCGTCCTGTAGCCAGGCGTCACTCAGCACAAATGACTCGGGTCCGCTCTCTTTGTTGCCGCCGCGCAGTTGCAGACGCACATTTAACACACCGTCGCCGGCGATATTCTTCGCCAGATCGGCAGAGTTAATGCTCAGCGTATACAGCGGCGTTGCGGGCCAGCGACTGTTCGCCAGTTGGCGGAAACCGAGCGTAACGTTGCCGCGCAGCGGGAAGTGCAGGCGGGTGTCGAGTTTCGCGCCGGGTTTATCGAGATCAATATCCTGATACCAGACGTTTTCCTCACGCAGCGTGTTCACCGTATTGTCGAGCACCCCGAGGTAGCGCACGGTTGAGTAGGCGCCAATATCGGCGGCTTTAAAGTTAAAGCGCGGCAGGCGCAGATCCAGCGCCAGGCTGCACAGCATCGCCCCCACGGCGGCGGTGGATTTCGGATTGCCAATGCGCCCCTGCTGACTGAACGGATACCACTCATGGACGCGGTAGTTGTCCATCCACACCATGCGGTTGACCGGGACCGGCTGCAGATGACGGATCAGCGCCTGAACCGCCGGGATACAGGTCGGTCTGCCGGTGACCAGCAGAACATCACAGCAATAATGCGAAATGGCTTCACAGACCGCATGCAGCGGGGAGGTCAGGGTAAACTGGCCTGCCAGCATCGCCTCCTGTAACTGGCTGAACTGTACCTGCAATGGAACGCTAAAGAGATCAAACGTCGGCGAACCTGACGGCAGCGCGTGGTCGATCGCCTGCTGAATGTAGTTCAGTACGTTGCGGGTCGGACGATGGTTCAGCAGATCGCCAAAGGTGGCGTGCAGTCCGGCCAGCGGATCGTTAATGTCGCTCTTTTCCCACGCAGAGAGCACCGCGTGACCGAGTGGCATAAAGAGCTGTAGCGCCGTCTGTTGCCGTAAAACGGCCTGGGTATCGATGCGTCCGGAATCGCCAAACAGCGTGGCGAGCAGGGCGGCGGCATCGGTGACTCCCGCCTGCTGCAGTCGGGTTTGCAGGGCGGGCAAAATGCATTTCTGGATAATGTCCAACAGCATGTCATCGCCCGCGACCTTGAAACCCTCGCGGAACAGCAGATGCGGCGTGATTTTCACATTGGCGCCGACGCCATCGTCCAGTTGATAGTGGACAATCGCCATATCGGTGGTGCCGCCGCCGATATCAATCGAGGCCACGCGCAACGCCCGGCCTTTCGTCTCTCCGGGTTCCGGCAGACGATCCGGGCGGGCAAGGGCGTTGAAGAATGCTTCGCTGCGACCGGCATAGTGGGAAATGGCTTCGTTGTACAGCCAGACTAACTGACCGCAACTGGCTTCGTCCCACTCCATCTGAATTTCAGGGACCGGAACCACACTTTTTTCCTGCTGTTTACGCGTGCTGAAATCTTCATCTTGCGGGTGCCAGCCCATTGCTTTCCAGACGATGGCTATCGCTTCGAACATGCGCAAACGGAAGATTTCGCGTTCCTGTTTGGGCATCGCGGAAGGGAGCGTGAGGATCAGCGAGCGCAGTTGCCGCGGCGATGCCGGAAAGCCCAGACGCAGACGGGTCGCGACGCTGTTGATTTGTCCCAGCGCCTGGGCGAGGATCTCGCACAGCATATGGGTCATCAGCGTACTGCGGCTGTACTGGGGCGAAAACACCGGCAGGCGGTCATCCTGCGGCAGCGAGTAGAGCGGCTGACCGTCGTCGTTCATCAGGTTCATTAACGGAAAGGCGGTGGCGAGCGGTTCGCGCTGCGTTTTGCTGTTCATCTGGCTGAAGCGCCAGTCATGCAGCACCGGCGTTTCATCCCACAGATAGCGGCGCGGGCTGGAAATACCGCTATTACCGTCCGTTCCCGTGCGCTGCATCGCCAGCTTACGCGCTTCGTCACCGACCCGCACAATCGACGGCCAGATGAAGGCATCTTCACGTCCGCTTTCAACGGAGAAATGCTGTTTGCCAAAGCGGGCTTCTGAAAATTCAAGACGACTGGTGAACAGCGGATCGTTGAGATACTGCGGTTCGCTCAGCGATCGAACCTGCAGTTCCGCCGTCTGACGCAGTCCGTCATTGGCGTCGCCATGATCTTCAATCAATACGCCGCAGGTATGGGTGTTACCAACATCCAGAATCAAATCGACCGGGATCGCTGGGGTGCTGAGGGTGTGGGTCACCAGTTTGACTTCCGGTACGGCGAGCTGTTCCCCCAGTAGCGCCAGCAGGTTCAGCCAGTGCGCCTGATACTCAAAGTTGCGCAGCGCCAGGCTGATAGCCTGCTCAGTGCGGTTTTCCTGCTGGCTGACGTGGTTGAGAAACGCCTCGCGCAGCCAGCCATCAATCCAGGTCTGATCGAGAAAATCCGCGATCTCCTCGTCGCGCCAGGCCAGCGCAAAACGGGTGCCGTTCAGTAAATCGTTTTCGCCGGGCGCGAGCGCAGCGGGCGCATTCGCGCTCAACTGGCTATCAAGCGCGAGGGTGACGCGGTGGGTATTGCCCGCGCTGTCGGGTTCAGCAAGTTTACGCACCTGAACGCGCGCCCAGTTGTCAGGCCCTTCAACGAAGGTGCGTGGCGGATTAAAGCGCAGGAACGGCAGCGGCAGCCAGATACCGTCGAGGACATCGAGAGAGTAGTGCAGCGTTTGCGTACTTTCCGGTTTCACCACTTCCGGCTGCGAGCCAGGTCGCGCGGGCAGGGTATAGCGATCGTTTGTCAGATCGTAATCCAGACGCAGCAGGGGGCCATTGGCCGTTTTACGCACGAAGCGACCATGCTGCGCCGATTCCTGCGGCGTTAGCCCAAAGTCGAGAAACTGAACGCCGCTGTTTGCGATGAGCGTGACGCTCTGTTTGTAATCACACAGATTCACCAGCATAAAATCAGGCACCTATCTTTTTGAACGTCAACGGAATCGCTGCTTTCGCATCAAAGCGGGCGGTACAGGCGGCGACATCATTGGCCCCGGCTTTACAGGTGATCTCCGGCATCGGATAGCGTGAACCGTCGGTGCAGCGCGCATTGCCACGACTCTTAATCATTAATTCCCCACTCTGATGCAGCCCCGAGAAGAGATCCGCGCGGCAGACGATGTTGTCGCCGTGAACCACACGCGCCGTACCTTTATTGTTCTGGATCTGGTAGCGCAGAGACGGCGCTTTGCCGGTGACGGGATCTTTCACGTCCACCATGACGCGCCAGTTACCGTTGAGGAAGCGCGTGGTGCCAGCCTTCATCTGGTTCGCATCCATCACCAACGCGTCTTTCGGAATCGCGGTAATCACCACCGGCTCATCGGCAGGTTTTTCTTTTTTCATCGGTGCAATGACTTCCGCCTGATGCAGCGGCAGCGCGGCGATAAGCGTCGGCAAAGGTTTCAGTTCCGGCGGCGGTGGCGGCGGTACATTGACCACTTCCGTCGCGATGGCTGGCGTCTGTGATTTCCACAGTAGCGGAGCGGCAATGGCGGCGACAATCAACGCGGCGACGGGCAGGCTCCACAGCGGCAGGCGACGTGACGGTTTGACCGGGACTGGCGTCACTTTTTCTTCGGTGACCACAGGAACCGGCTGCGGCACACTAACCGGTTCTGGCTCGCTGACCGGGACGACAGGCGTAGAGAGCAGCGGTTCGTCCGCCTGGGCAAATGTCACCTCAGGAACCGCCTCTTCGACCGGTTCTGGCTCAATGTGAATTTCCGGTTCAGGTTCTTCCTGGACGCGCAGGCATTCCAGCACATCCTCGCGGATGTTCGCATTGAGATTGATAAATCCCCAGAAGGTAATGACCGGTTTGCCATCCACCAGGAAGACGTGATTTTCGCCTGGAAACTGGACGGCTTTTTCCAGCAGCGAACCAAACAGTTGCAGTGACGTTTTTCCGGACTGCAGACTTTTGCGGCTCAGCGATGCGGCGCTTTCCAGCGTAGCACAGAGATAGCGCAGGGCGCGAAAGCGCGCCTCTTCATCGGCGGCTTTCCACGCGATGGATACCCCTTCAACGGGGGAATACCAGTCAACCCGATCGCCGCTGTCGTTGACTTGTGGAATGGCGAGACAATCCACCATCGCCTGCTGCTTACGCAGACGGAGCGTTTCACGAATTTGTAATGCTGAATCAAAGACGGCCTGGCCGCCACCGCCGACGGCCTGATAATCATCCAGATTGCCGCTGCGCAAGAGTGTTTTTGCCACGATAAGGACCCTAAGACTTTTTCACGCATCTACTTTACGGATTCGTGGCCCAGGCAAACGGTGGAAGAGAGGCAAAAAGGGGTGAATTTTCAGGGCATAGATGCGTTGACGTTTTCGAAAAGACTTAACAGAAATTCTGTGGCGAAAGATCCAACAAAAATGCGTGGATTCGCATAACCTGAGACAGATTTGTTATTTTTCAGTTGTCTTAATCTATGCTCCTATAACCCCCTCAATAATAACGAAGAAGGTTCATAACATGTCCACAGGGAAAACGCTGCTCGCGCTGGCGCTCAGTACCGTGTTACCAACGGGTGCCGCGCTGGCGGCAAATAACGACACCCTTGTCTATTGCTCGGAAGCCTCGCCAGAATCCTTTAACCCGCAAATTGCCAGTTCTGGCCCGTCGTTTGTCGCCAGTTCACAGGTGCTGTACAACCGCCTGATCAATTTCGACCCGGTAAAAAACACGCCGGTGCCGTCGCTGGCGACGGACTGGACTATCTCTGAAGATGGTAAAACCTACACCTTTACGCTGCGTCAGGGCGTGAAGTTCAACAGTAACAAGTTCTTCAAGCCGACCCGCGATTTCAACGCAGATGACGTCATTTTCTCGGTATTACGCCAGAAAGACGCGACACATCCGTACCACAATGTGTCTCAGGGCAGCTATGAGTATTTCAACGACGTGGGCTTCGATAAGCTGATTAAAGAGGTGAAAAAGGTCGATGATTACCACGTGCAGTTTGTGCTCAGTGAACCTAACGCCGCGTTTCTTGCCGACTGGGGAATGGATTTTGCCTCAATTCTTTCTGCGGAATACGCCGACGCCATGCTGAAAAAAGGGACGCCGGAAAACGTCGATAACTGGCCGATTGGCACCGGTCCGTACGTCCTGCAACAGTACAAACAGGACTCGCAGATTCGCTATCTGGCGAACCCGAATTACTGGGACGGCGAGGTGCCGACAAAGCATCTGATCTTCGCCATCACGCCGAACGTCCAGACGCGGATGGCGAAACTGCAAACTAACGAATGTCAGATTATCCCTGCGCCATCGCCGGTACAGTTTGATGAAATCAAGAAAAACAAAGACCTGGCGCTACATGCCGTTGAGGCGCTGAACGTCGGCTATCTGGCCTTCAACACCGAGAAAAAGCCGTTTGATAATGTGCTGGTGCGCCAGGCGCTGAACTACGCCACCGATAAGCAGGCGATTGTGAAGGCCGTGTTCCTCGGTTCGGCGAAAGTGGCAAAATCACCGATCCCGCCAAATATGATGGGTTTTAATCCGGAACTGAAGGATTACGCCTACGACCCGGAGAAAGCGAAAGCACTGTTGCAGCAGGCCGGGCAGGAGAAAGGGTTTGAAGTGACGCTCTGGTCGATGCCGGTGCAGCGTCCGTATAACCCCAACTCACGACGCATTGCGGAGATGATTCAAAGCGACTGGGCAAAAGTGGGCGTGAAGGCGAAGATCGTCTCTTACGAGTGGGGCGAATACCTTTCCGGCATGCGTAAAGGCGAGCATGACAGCGCGCTGTTTGGCTGGATGTCGGATAACGGCGACCCGGATAACTTCGCCGATGTACTGCTGGGCTGCAACAACATCAAAACCGGATCGAATGCCGCGCGCTGGTGTGATAAGGAGTATGATTCACTGGTCCAGAAAGCGAAGCTGACCAGCAAACCGGAAGCGCGCGTGAAGCTCTACCAGCAGGCGCAGGAGATCTATTATCAGCAGGCGCCGTGGATTGCGCTGGCAAACGGCAAGACATTCTACGCCACGCGCAGTAACGTGACCGGTTACAGCGTCAGCCTGATGGGCAGTGATTTTTCAAAAGCAAAACTGAATTAAGGAGTTTTTATGTCGCACCTGGATGAGGTCAGCGCCCGTGTCGATGCCGCCATTGATGAGGGCGTCATTACCCATATGAACGAACTGCTGGTTGCCCTGAGCGAGGACGCGCAGTTAAGCCGTGAAGATCGCTACACGCAGCAGCAGCGATTAAGAACGGCTATCGCGCACCACGGTCGTCAGCATAAGGAAGATATGGAAGCGCGCCGCGAACAACTCACGAAAGGCGGCACGATCCTCTGATCAGAACTGGCGCCTGGCGACGAGCCAGGCGCCGACCACCAGCATCACGGCGCCACAAACCGGGCCGATTAAGGCTCTGAGCGGAACGCCGTGACTGCGTAAAATATCCAGCACGAGACCGCCAATTAACTGGCTGGCGACCAGCACCGCAATGGTGGTCGCCGCACCAACATGTTGATAGCCGCTGATGCTGGCGAAAACGAAAAACGAGCCCAGCAGACCGGGGATCAGCGTCCACCAGCGCACGCTGGAAACCAGTTCGCCAAATCCCGCCACGCCCTGTTTAAACCACAAAATGCTGACAAACAGCACAATCCCGACCAGCGAGTTCAACAGCATGGCGATCAGGATGGTCGATGAGGTCTGTGTAATCCGCACCATCAGGGTGTTTTGTACCACCAGACCGATACCGGCGGCGATGAGAAAGGCGAGGGTGAGCGACTGGTTCATCCGCGCGAGTCCGGTTCGAGGCGGTCGTCAAGCTGTAACTGCATAAAGGTCAGATCCAGCCAGCGGCCAAATTTAGTGCCTACCTGCGGCATCTGCGCGGTAGTGTTAAACCCGAGCGTCTCGTGCAGGTGTAGTGAGGCGTGGTTCTGCGATTCAATACCGGCGACCATCACATGTTTACCACAGCGACGGGCTTCATCAATCAGCCTGCTCAGTAACTGGCGTCCCAGACCTTTTCCCTGATGATCCGGATGGACATAAACCGAATGTTCGACGGTATGGCGGAAGCCATCAAAGTTGCGCCAGTCACCAAACGAGGCGTAACCCGTGACAACGTCACCTTCCACGCTTACCAGCACCGGATAACCCAGCGCCTGCCGCGCTTGATACCATGTAATGCGGTTATCGGCATCGACCGTCTGATCGTTCCAGATGGCGGCCGTGTGCAGCACCGCATGGTTATAAATCTCTGCGATGGCGGCGCAGTCCTCTTTGCTGGCGAATCGAATAGACATGTTGAACCTCAGGGCTTGTTCACTATAGTATTACGATATGAATACTATTGAAGACAGCATAAATCAACGGATCGGTGCAAGAATTCGCATTGAACGAGAATCCCGCAGCTGGTCGCTTACCGAACTGGCTGAACGGGCGGGCGTGTCGCGCGCCATGATCCACAAAATCGAACGCGGCGAAAGCAGTCCAACGGCGACGCTGCTCGGCAGGCTCTCCGGGGCGTTTGGCATCAGTATGTCCATGCTGATTGCTCGTGCCGAAATGCAGGAGGGTAAACTGTCCCGTTTCGCCGATCAGCCCGTGTGGCACGATCCGCAGAGTCACTATCTGCGCCGCCATGTGTCGCCGCGTAGCGATCTGCCTATCGATCTGGTGCAAATTGAATTGCCAGCGGGTAGCGATATCCCCATGCCAGCGTCATCGTACGTTCAGGCCCGGCAGTTGATCTGGCTGCAGCGGGGCGAACTGGTGTTCGTCGAAGGGGATACGCGTCACGAGATGAAGGCGGGAGATTGCCTGGAGCTGGGGCCGCCAAATGACTGTCGTTTTATCAATGAGACGACGCAACCCTGCGTTTACCTCGTTGTGCGCTTAAACCAGGCCGGGAGTTAATGACCGCGGCGGCCTGCTACTATTGATGGATTCATGCCAAAAGCAGAGGAGAACATCATGGCTCAACAAACACAGCGTAATCGTCGTTGGGTGTTAGCATCCCGGCCACATGGCGCACCGGTGGCGGAAAATTTCCGTCTGGAAGAAGACGATGTCGCCACCCCTGGCGAAGGTCAGATTTTACTGCGCACGATTTACCTGTCGCTCGACCCGTATATGCGCGGACGCATGAGCGATGAACCGTCGTATTCGCCGCCGGTCGAGATTGGTGGTGTGATGGTTGGTGGCACCGTCAGTCGTGTAGTGACGTCAAATCATCCTGACTATAAACCTGGCGAATGGGTCCTGAGCTACAGCGGCTGGCAGGATTATGATATCTCCGACGGCACGGGGCTGGTGAAGCTTGGGGATCATCCCGAGAATCCGTCATGGGCGCTTGGCGTGCTGGGGATGCCCGGATTTACCGCCTATATGGGATTGCTTGACATCGGTCAGCCGAAAGAGGGCGAGACGCTGGTCGTGGCGGCCGCAACCGGCCCTGTCGGCGCAACGGTTGGGCAAATTGGCAAGCTGAAGGGGTGTCGCGTCGTGGGCGTTGCTGGCGGTGCGGAAAAATGCCGCCATGCCACTGACGTGCTGGGCTTCGATGTCTGTCTGGATCACTATGCCAGCGACTTTGCTGAAGAACTGGCGAAAGCTTGCCCACAAGGTATTGATGTCTATTACGAAAATGTGGGCGGGAAGGTGTTTGACGCGGTGCTGCCGTTGCTGAACACCTCGGCGCGGATCCCGCTCTGTGGTCTGGTTAGCGGTTATAACGCGACAAACTTGCCGGCGGGTCCCGACAGACTGCCGCTGCTGATGGCGACCCTGCTGAAGAAACGAATCCGACTGCAGGGGTTTATCATCGGTCAGGACTACGGACACCGCATCCACGAATTTCAGCAGGAAATGGGGCGCTGGGTGAAAGAGGGGAAAATCCACTACCGCGAGCAGGTCACTGACGGACTGGAGAACGCGCCAGAGACGTTTATCGGCCTGCTGACCGGTAAAAACTTTGGCAAAGTGGTGATCCGTCTGGCCGACGACGCGTAAACAGAACCTGGCGGCGAAAGCCGCCATTAAAAAATAGGCAAAATTTTAAATTCCAGCTTTAATTATACCCTAAATAAGTCGAGTTGCAGGACAAAGCCCAAAGGGCTTTGAACAGCGCTAGCGCTGGCCCCGAAGGGGCGAAGCCGAAGGCTGAGTCACGCGGCATGGGCGTGACAAATTCGTCGGGAATGAATTTGACCAGCCGCAGGCTGGCCTTCGGTGAGAGACAGGATGTCTCTCATTAATCTCCGGGAGCTTACTCGAGTAAGTGACTGGGGTGAACGAGCCCAGCCAACGCATCTGCAACTTGAAGTATGACGGGTATATATCACCGCGTAACCGACGAATAATCTGTCGGGGCAGTTAAAATAACGTGGGTAAATTACTGTTGTTTACGTTTTACATTTTTCATACCAGGCGATATTTATATCAATTAGGCGATTTAGCTTAATTGCGATTGGTTAAGTTATGAGGTGAAGAAATAGAATGCCTGGTATGGAAAAAACGCAACATTTAAGTCTGACTACACAAGTTGAAAGAGGATTAAAAGACAAATTAAGCATTGGTGCTTTACGTCCGGGCGCCAGGCTTATCACCAAAAATATCGCACAGGAGTTGGGGATCAGCATCACCCCGGTCCGGGAAGCACTGCTACGGCTGGTCTCCTCAAGCGCATTGGCTATCGCGCCCGCACAGGCGTTTATGGTTCCGGATATCACAATGACGAGGTTTAGCGAGATCGTTCATATCCGCTGTGAACTGGAAGGTATGGCGGTGATGGCGGCGACGGGCGAGGCCACGCCAGAACGAATGGGTATTCTGCATGCGCTTCTGGCGGACTATCAGCAGGCTCACGAGAGCGGTACGATAGAAGACCGGCTGTTGGCAAACCGGGCCTTGCGCTTCAAAATTTACCAGTTTGCCAATATGCCCACGCTTGTCGAAATGATCGAACAGCTTTGGGTGCGCATGGGGCCGAGCCTGCATTTTCTTTATGATATGGCAAAGCAGGAAGCCTATCAGCACAACGTCGGACATTATCAGGAATTGCTACGCGTGATGGCGACCGGAAATAAAGACGCCAGCCGTCATTGTTTAATTGACCTGATACATAAAAATGTAGTGGTAATTAAACAGCAATATAGTTATTAAGCATAGCTAAAATATAGCGGGGAAAATCCCCGCTAGTGCGGCATTAATAATCAGCCTTACTCAAAATGCCAGGCCAGGTTAACACCAACGCCATAGTTTCGCCCTGGCGCAGGTTCGTAGTAGCGGCCATTCGATTCATTCACGATAACCGAGCCGACATACTCTTTGTCGAACAGGTTATCGACGCGACCAAACACATCTACCGTCAGACGGCTGACGCTAAATTTATACCCGGTATTCAGGCCGACGACGGTATAAGACGGCGCTTTCGCGGTATTTTCATCATCGGCCATGATATCGCCCATATAGCGTGCATCGGCACCCGCATACCAGCCTTCATCAGGAACGTATCCCAGCGAGGCGAACCCCATGTTCCGCGCGATGCCGGGCATCCGGTTACCGTTACAGTTCTGGTCGCTACACACGTTACTGCGATAGGTGGCATCCAGCCAGGTCCACGACGCGATGAACCGCCAGTCTCCGGCAACGCGTTGATCCCAGGCGAGTTCCGCGCCCTGGCGGCGCGTTTTACCGGCATTTTTATAGGTCGTGCGCCCCCCGCTGCTGGAATCGACCACCAGTTCATCATCGGTATCGGTCTGGAAGAGCGCCGCCGTCAGCAACCCGTCACCGATCCGGGTTTTACTGCCGATTTCCACCGTATCGTTGGTTGAGGGTTTGAGCGCAAAATTCATCCCGCTTTGTCCGTCAGCGCGATAGGAAAGCTCATTGATGGTCGGCGTTTCGAAGCCACGGCCTGCGGCGAGATAGACGTTCCACCCATCGGTTAAGGCGTATTTTAACGAGCCGGCAGGCAGCCACTGATGGTAGCTGGCCTCACCGCTGTCATCGCCATTACCCGGCGTGACGTAACGATCGTTGGAATCGAACCACACTGAACTGTAGCGCACGCCGGCATCCAGCGAGAGTTTGTCGGTCAACTGCCACTGGGTTTGCAGATAAGGATCCACGTTCCACATCAGGTTGCGTTCATCGCGGCGCAGACTGCCTTTTTGTCCGTACTCCGGCACACCGTTACTCAGGCGATAGTTGTTATAGCCTTTACGGTTTTCACTCATGTTCTCGTAGTTCAAACCGGTGGTGAAGGTCACGGGGACACCCAGTTCACCACGATGCGTCCAGCGACTGTCGATGCCCTGATAATGACGCTGCAGAGCGATCACGCCGCCTGCATGAGAGGGGCGAAGCTGGGGCGTGATGGGAATGGACTGGTACTGCGTGGTTTCGCGCTCTCCGGCGTACATCATGACGCTCATGTCATCCCGCGCGCTGAGCTGGCGCTCATAGCGCAATCCGGCCTGGGTCTGTTTGATGGTTTTGCGCGTGTTGTATTGCTCAGCGCGAGGGGATTGCCGTGGATCTTCCCGCCATTCCGTTTCGCTGAGACCACCCGGATCGTCGGCTTTGATGTCGACACTGTTAAAAATCAGGCTCAGTTTACTGTCGTCATCGAGGCGTACGCCCAGTTTTGCGTTCGCCAGATTTTTCTGCGCGCCGCTGCGGTCACGATAGCCATGCGTGGTGAAACGGGTGGTGGAGACCGTGTAATCCACGTCGCCTGGCTGGGTGCCATCACCCATCGCGCCCGTGGCTTTCAGCCCATAACGCCAGCTACCGAAACTGCCATAATAGCTGCTCGCTTCTATTGTCGGCGGCTGCTGACCGGTTTGGGTGGTGACATTCATCACGCCACCGGAGGCATTGCCGTACAGCGCAGAGAAGGGGCCGCGCAGCACCTCAACGTTCTGCACGCTGCTGAGGTCAATGTTCGAGGTCTGCCCCTGACCGTCCGGCATGGTGGCGGGAATACCGTCCACATACAGACGGATGCCGCGAATGCCATAGGTGGAACGGGAGCCGAATCCACGTAGTGAAATCTGCAAATCCTGCGCATAGTTTTGCCGGTTTTGTACCTGAAGTCCCGGCACGCGGGTCAGCGATTCTGACAGGTTGATGCGCGGCGCTGCCAGACGCATCTCATCGCCGTCAACGACGCTGACGGCTGCTGGCGTATCCAGCTCTGATATCGCCTGGGGTGACGCGCTGACGATCATCGTCTGGGCATCGGTCGAGTCATCAGCCATCAGCGGCGATGAGAACACGAGCGGGAGAAAAAGTGCGGGAACTGCGGTATGTCGTGCGGAAATAATCTTCATGAAAAAGGCCAGTTAAATTGAACGTACCCAGCGGCATGTAAGTTCTATGTTAATAGATTTGTAAAAGTATGAAAATTTTAACGGCACGATGCGTTAATAATTGATGGAGAAATTAAGAAGATTGTAGCCAGAATGCGAATAAATGCTCCACATTCACATGAATAATGATTACCATTCCCATCTATAAAAAAGAGCAATACCATGATGTTGCTCGTTGAAGCGATGTGAAGCAGCAAAAATAGCGATTTATCAAAGGGAGTCGTCATGCATTTTCGTCATCTGTTTTCACCGCGCCTGCGGAGTTCATTGCTGTTAGGTTCGCTGCTGGTTGCTTCGTCATTCAGCGCCCAGGCCGCAGAAGAAATGCTGCGTAAAGGCGTGGGCAAAGGTGCCTACGAAATGGCTTACAGCCAGCAGGAAAACGCGCTGTGGCTGGCTACCTCGCAGAGCCGCAAGCTGGACAAAGGCGGCATCGTTTATCGTCTTGACCCGGTGACGCTGGAAGTCACGCAGGCCATCCATAACGATCTCAAGCCGTTTGGCGCCACCATTAACAATGCGACCCAGACGCTGTGGTTCGGCAACACGGTGAACAGCGCGGTGACGGCCATTGATGCGAAAACGAGTGAAGTGAAAGGGCGACTGGTCCTCGATGCCCGTAAGCGCTCAGAAGACGTGCGTCCGCTGCAGCCGCGTGAACTGGTTGCCGATGAAGCCACCAACACGGTTTATATCAGCGGTCTTGGCAAAGAGAGCGTGATTTGGGTAGTTGATGGCGAAAAAATTGCGCTGAAAGAGACTATCCAGAATACCGGTAAGATGAGCACCGGTCTGGCGATCGATAGCCAGGCGAAACGTCTGTACACCACTAATGCCGATGGCGAATTCATTACCATCGATACCGCCACCAACAAAATCCTCAGCCGTAAAAAACTGCTGGATGACGGTAAAGAGCACTTCTTTATTAACCTGAGCCTCGATACTGCCGGTCATCGCGCATTTGTTACCGACTCAAAAGCGACCGAAGTGCTGGTCGTTGATACCCGTAACGGCAACGTGCTGGCGAAAATCGCCGCGCCGGAATCGCTGGCTGTGTTGTTTAACCCGACGCGCAATGAAGTCTATGTGACGCACCGTCAGGCGGGTAAAGTGAGCGTGATTGATGCGAAGAGTTACAAAGTCGTGAAAACGTTTGATACGCCGACCTTCCCGAACAGCCTGGCGCTGTCAGCCGATGGCAAAACGTTGTACGTGAGCGTGAAACAGAAATCCACTCGCGAGAAAGAAGCCTCTGAACCGGATGATGTGATTCGCATCGCCCTGTAAGACGCCAGAGGGCGGTGATGTCGGGCACCGGCGCTTAGACTACCGCCTGATGGCGCTTCGCTTATCAGGCCTACGCCTGAGGGGTGTCGTAGGCCGGGTAAGGCGAAGCCGTCACCCGGCAGATACATGAAGGTGCAATCTGAGAAGGCCTGCCCGAAAGTGCAGGCCTTATTATTTATGGCGCGGTGCGGTGTATTTCCGCCACACGTTTACGCACGCCGTACCAGCCGGCGACCAGCAGGATGGCAATCAGCGGCAGAGAAGCAATGGTCCAGGTTCCGTTCGGATAATCGAACGCCATCAGCACCAGAACGCTCAACAGAAACAGCAGCGTTAACCACGAGGTAAACGGCGCGCCAGGCAGCCTGAAGCTGACGTCGGCGGCTTTCCCTTCTTTGATGGCCTGACGCAAGCGCAGCTGGCAAACCACGATAAAACCCCACGAGGCGATGATCCCCAGCGACGCAAAGTTCAACACGATTTCGAAGACCTGTGACGGGACCAGATAGTTGAGAAAAACCCCGACAACATACACCACCAGCGTCGCCAGAATCCCCGCATAGGGCACATGTTGACGGCTCATCTTACTCATGAATTTGGGGGCTGAGCCGCCCATCGCCATTGAGCGCAAAATGCGTCCGGTGCAATAAAGACCGGAGTTCAGGCTGGAGAGGGCGGCAGTCAGTACGACGATGTTCATCATACTGCCAATGTAAGGAACGCCGAGCTTCGAAAAGAAGGTCACAAACGGGCTTTGTCCTGCCTGATAGGCGTTCCATGGCAACAGCAGAACCAGCAGCACCACGGACCCGACGTAGAACAGGCCGATACGCCAGATCACGCTGTTGATGGCTTTTGGCACCATCGTCTGCGGATCTTTACACTCGCCAGCGGCGGTTCCCACCAGTTCGATAGAAGCAAAGGCAAAGACCACCCCTTGCACCAGCACCAGCGCTGGCAGCAGGCCGTGGGGGAAGAAT
Organism: Citrobacter sp. Ct235; assembly: GCF_030332305.1. Lineage (NCBI taxonomy): Bacteria > Pseudomonadati > Pseudomonadota > Gammaproteobacteria > Enterobacterales > Enterobacteriaceae > Citrobacter > Citrobacter sp. Ct235. The sequence goes on along the minus strand of NZ_JAOWIC010000049.1, from coordinate 735,009 downwards.
CCGCCGTTATCGGTAATCAGATGAAAGCCGGTGGCATTACCGTCCAGCGGTTTACCCGAGCCGAGGAAAATCGTCCCGACCACCAGAAAGAGGACAATGGCCAGTACTTTGACCAGTGCAAACCAGAACTCCATTTCGGCAAACCACTTCACGCCGATCATGTTCATGGTACCCACAATGGCCAGCGCGCCGAGCGCAAAGACCCATTGCGGAACGTCACCAAACGCGCCCCAGTAGTGCATATACAGCGCGACGGCGGTGATATCGACAATGCCGGTCATTGCCCAGTTGATGAAGTACATCCATCCTGCGACGTAGGCGGCTTTCTCGCCGAGAAATTCACGGGCGTATGAGACGAAACTGCCGCTGGAAGGGCGGTGTAAAACCAGTTCGCCCAGCGCGCGCAGAATAAAGAACGAGAAGATCCCGCAGACCAGATAGACCAGTGCCAGCGCCGGACCCGCCATCTGCAGGCGTGCGCCAGCCCCCAAAAATAACCCGGTTCCAATGGCGCCGCCGATGGCGATCATCTGGACCTGACGGTTGCCCATCGCTTTGTGATAACCCTCTTCATGGGCATTCAACCAACGTCGTTTCGCCGCGTGCTGCTCCGACACCGTTGTCTCTTGTGTATTCATTACGTTACCTGTTTACCTGTCTGATAAGTCGAACTTTTCGTCGCAACCACCTGCTGCGACGCAGGGGGTGCTTCCCGTCATTCTGGGTAGGGATAACACCACCGGCGGAGCATCCTACCTGCAAATAATAAACGGTGCAAAATAGTCCATTCCGAATGGTCAGATTGCGTAATAATCAACCAGAACTGAAGTGAGAACCCGCTCTGAACAGCCAGAGCGGGAGGGGATCAGGCGGAGGTGCCGAAGACGTGTACCGCCTGTTGCAGGCGTGAGGAGCGCCCGGAAAGATTGCCAGCGGCGTCCCTGACGCTTTCCACCATCGCGGCATTGTTATCGGTCATGGTGCCAATGCGGGAGATAGAATCGTTAATCAGTTCCAGCGCCTGCGTCTGTTCGCGCGTCGCAAGGCCAATTTCTTTAATCATGGTCGACATCTGGAACACGTCGTCGATCATCCCGGTCAGATGGGTTTCCGTCTGCTCAACCATGCTCACCCCGGCGTTGACGTTGGCGACGTTCTTCTCAATCAGCGACGCAATCTCTTTGGCGGCCGACGCGGAGTGCTGCGCCAGATTCCGTACTTCAGCGGCAACGACTGCAAATCCGCGTCCGGATTCTCCGGCGCGGGCGGCTTCAACCGCCGCGTTAAGCGCGAGGATATTGGTCTGGAAAGCAATACTGTCGATCACGCCAATGATATCGACGATCTGCCCGTTATCGCGGGAAATCGACTGCATCATGCCGATCGTCTGCTTCATGAAGTCGCCCCCTTCGCTGGCGTTAGCGCTGGTTCTGTCCGCCATCGTCATCGTTTGTGCGGCGGTATCTGCCGTTTGTTGCACCGCGCTGCCTATCTCTTCAATCGCGGCCGCGGTTTGTTGCAGGTTGGCCGAGGTCTCTTCGGAGCGCTTATGCAGCGCCGAGCCTTCCTGACTGACGCGGGTACTGATCTCCTGAATACCGGCAATTTGGGTACTGACATCGTCTACCAGTGAATTCAGATTTAATCCGGCCTGATTAACCAGACGCATCATCATCCCCAGTTCATCGACGCGATCTAAATGAATGCTGTCGGGTTTTCGCCCGGCGACCACTTTCTGCATCTGCGACAGGATCTGTTTAACCGGATGACAAATTTGATACTTAAGGTAAATAGCCAGCAGCAGAAATAAGAGGGTAAACGCGCCTGCCTGAATAAGCGGATTAATCGCTAAGAAAATAATAGCCAAGGCGAGAAACAGACTGGCACCAATAGCATAATTGACACGTTGACGGATGGATAACCATTTAAACGCGGATAAAAAGGCCAGGATGCCACGGCGAATAATAATGCCCTTAAATAATCGATGGCCCTTGAAATTGTTATTATTTATCTTTTGATAAAGCTGCTCACTTTGCTCAATTTCCTGACGCGCAGGAACAGTGCGTACCGAGATGTATCCGGTTAACTGTTCGTTATGCCAGACGGGGGTAACGTTGGCGCGAACCCAGTAGTGGTCACCATTGTGACGACGATTCTTGACCATGCCGGTCCAGCTGTCGCCCTGTTGCAGGGTAAACCACATATCAGCAAAGGCGGCAGGCGGCATATCCGGATGACGAATGATATTATGCGGTTCGCCCATCAGTTGATTTTCGCCAAATCCACTGGCGTCGATAAACGCTGAATTCGCATAGGTAATATGGCTTTGCGTATTCGTTGTAGATAAGAGCGTCGCTTTCTCGTTAAGTAAAAACTCTTTCTGTGTAACGGGAATGTTACTTCTCATGAAAGACTCCTGGTGATACTGTGCGGAATAAACACAAAAATCCGTCAGCCCGGGCAGACGGATAATAGAGATTGATGTATTTAGAATGCTGCATTCTCTACTAAACATAAGAATGACGAAAGTATTTAAAATGAAATTTACACGCTTTAATTAAAATGAGATGTCAGTAAAATGAAAAATAAATACAACTGCGCAACCTGAAAAGTACAGGGTGTTCTCTTAAGTAAAATCTAACCAATAAAACGATGCCAAAAAGAAAATAGGGTCGTTCAATTGCGGTTAAGATCATTCGTTTTACTGACCTATTAATTTTTGTAGGGAGCGGTTGGCAGGAACGTTCAGAAAGCCATGCCAGAAATGCAGGTTACTCTACACTTAGAGTTTTAACCTGCAGGAGGCAGTATGATTAAGGTTTATGGGGCGCCAGGGTGGGGGTCAGCGATCGGCGAATTAATGCTTACGCTGGCGGACATTCCGTATCGTTTTATTGATATCAGCGGTTTTGACAGTGAAGGGCCGCAGCGCGATCTGCTGAAAAAAATCAATCCGCTGTGCCAGGTACCGACGCTGACGCTTGAAAATGGTGAGGTGATGACCGAAACGGCAGCCATCGCGCTGATGGTACTCGATCGTCGCCCCGATCTGGCTCCGCCCGTTGGAAGTACAGAGCGCCAGCAGTTTCAGCGCCTGTTAATCTGGCTGGTGGCTAATATCTATCCGACATATACCTACGCTGACTATCCGGAACGCTGGGTTCCTGATGCGCCCGCACAGTTGAAAAAGAACTGTATTGAATACCGTAAATCACTCTACCTCTGGCTGAACGACCAACTGAGCGCCGAACCGTATGCCTTCGGCGAGCAGTTAACCCTGCTTGATTGTTATCTGTGCGTGATGCGCACCTGGGGGCCAGGTCATGACTGGTTTCAGGACAATACGCCGAATATCAGCGCGATAGCGGACGCCGTGTGTCAGCGGGCAGAATTACGCCAGGTGCTGAAAAACAATGAGATCATCTGAGAGAAGGTGACACTGGCAGCGGGTGAAAGCGCAATAAAAAAACGCTGTTCCGAGGAGTGCAATCCCGGAACAGCGGGGCGAAGTCTTCGCCATAGGGACTATCAGGCAGCAGACGGGGTTAGCGTAATGCGATCCAACGGTCCAACAATAAACAGGTAGGAAATAAGGCCAATGAGCCCCATTGAGCCGACGTACAGAATGGCGAAGTCAAACGACTGGGTATTGGCCAGAATTACGCCGATCACTAGCGGAGTGACGATACTTGCCATGTTGCCGCACATATTGAAGACCCCCCCCGCGATGCCCAACATCTCTTTCGGCGACGTATCGCTAAGGACGCACCAGCCGAGGTTGCCAAACCCTTTGGCGAAAAAGGCCAGGCTCATCGCAGCAATGACCACGAACTCCGAAGAGGTGTAGTTAGCGATAACAATCACGCAGGAGAGCAGCATGCCGCAAATCACCGGCAGTTTACGCGCGATGGTGAGGCTGTAGCCGCGTTTGAGCAACCAGTCGGAGAAGACGCCACCGAGCAGGCCGCCGATAAATCCGGCAATCGCCGGGATACTGGCGACAAAACCCACTTTCAGTATCGACATCCCCTTGGCCTGGTACAGGTAGGTTGGGAACCAGGTCAGGAAGAACCAGGTGATAGAGGTGACGCAAAACTGCCCGATGTAGACACCGATCATCATCCGGTTGACGCAGACGCTTTTGATCTGGGCGAACGAGACCTTCTGTGGCTCCTTTTTACTGCCAAGCATCGGTTCACCGCCACCCTCGCGGATATAGTCAATCTCCTGCTGATTCACTTTGGGATGGTGCATCGGATCCTTGATTTTAATTAACCAGAAGACGCCGAGAATAACGCCAATCGCACCGATGTAATAAAAGACAAAATGCCAGCTCAGGTTATGCAGAATAATGGTCATCAGCGGGGTAATAATCCCCAGCGAGATATACTGTGCTGCCTGATAAACCGAGGTGACAAAACCTCGCTCATTATTCGGGAACCACTGTACGCTTAAGCGACTGTTTGCCGGGAAGGCAGGCGCTTCGATTGCGCCCATCAATAAACGCAGAATAATCAGGACAATCAGGGGGCTGGCGTACAGATAGATGGTGCCCTGAAACATGGTCACCAGCGACCAACCGATCAGCGCACAGCCATATACCAGACGCGAGCCGTAGCGGTCTAATAACCAGCCACCGGGTAATTGCATTATCACATAGGCAATACCAAAAGAAGAAAAAGCCAGTCCCATTGCTTCCGGGTCAAAGCCTAATTCCTTACTCATAATCGGCGCGACGACGGATAACGTTGCCCGGTCGGCATAATTAAATACAGTGGCAAGAAATAAAAATATAAGAATGCTGTAACGCACTTTGGTGCGCTTTATCATTGTGCTCATTCTCTACTCCTCGGTAAGGGCAGAAAGCGTTCTGTAAGGTAAGAGGGCGGGAATGATTCCCGCCAGTGTCATCAGGGGCGTTTGCCAAATTCACAGCTTAATTGGGTCCAGCGGCGAGCCTGCTCGCTCAGGGTGAAGCCCAGACCGTGGCGATCGGAGATCCACATGCGACCGTCGCGCAGTTCAAGCTGTTCGTTGAACAGCGGGTTCAGCCACTCGAAATGCTCCAGCCACGGCTCCAGCGGGTAGGCGGCGGACAAATGCAGGTGAACTTCCATGGCAAAATGCGGCGCAAGCTTACGCCCGTGCTTCGCGGCCAGATCCATAATCTTCAGGAACGGTGAAATACCGCCAACGCGAGGAGCGTCTGGCTGGACGAAGTCGCTGGCGTTCCCCAGAATCAGCTGTTCGTGCTCGCGGAAGCTGGTGAGCATTTCACCGGTGGCGATGGGCGTATCCAGCGCGGCGGCAAGCTGAGCGTGACCTTCAACATCGTAGGCGTCCAGCGGCTCTTCAATCCAGATAAGATTGAACTGCTCCATTTTGCGCCCCATGCGGATCGCCGTTTCACGATCCCACTGTTGGTTGGCATCGACCATCAACGGGAAGTCATCGCCCAGCGCTTCGCGAACGGCGGTTAAGCGGCGGATATCCTCGGCACAGTTGGGTTGACCCACTTTCAGCTTGATTCCGCCGATGCCGTTTTCGCGTGAAATCACGACATTTTTCAGTACCTGATCGAGTGGAGTATGCAGGAAACCGCCGGAGGTGTTGTAGCACTGCACGGAATCCCGGTGCGCGCCCAGCAGTTTAGCCAGCGGCAGGCCAGCACGCTTGGCTTTCATGTCCCAGAGGGCGATATCGATAGGGGAGATGGCCTGAACCGCCATTCCGCTGCGGCCAACGGATGCGCCTGCCCACAAGAGCTTGGTGTAGATCTTATCGATGTCATTCGGATCTTCACCCAGCAGGTTGTCGGCGATCTCTTTGGCATGAGCGTAAATGCCCTGACCACCAGCTCGTTTTGAATAGCTGAAGCCGACGCCTTCAAATCCATCGCGACTGCGGATCTCGGCAATGATAATCGCCACTTCGGTCAGCGGTTTCTGGCGACCGGTTAACACTTTGGCGTCACTCACCGGGGTCGCCAGCGGCAGAAATGCCAGTGACAGCTTCACCCACTCGATGCGATCGCCGGTTTCCGCTGCCGTTCTGGCGTTGGCTGCTTTGGCATAGGTTACGGCGTCAGAATTCGCGCTTAAGGACATGTCATTCTCCTGATTGATGTAAAATGATTGCGCTAACATTTCTATTCTTATGGCAGAAATTAATCCAGAGAGTTGATGTTGAATTGAACAATCGATCACATATGGCGAATAAAAAAGGGGAATTCCTGCAAAACAGGTCACGATCCAAAACAATCTGGTAAAATGCACAACATTGAATGATGGCGCTAACATTTCATTGTGCGAGGGGGAAAGTAAGCTGCTGTATTTGCGGCGTTTCCTGGTCAGAAGCTGGCAATAGCCACCGGCATGATGAATAATGCACAGATAAATCAGTGAATTTTGCAGGGGCATCCACAGTGAAGAGCACAAAACCACCTCGCGCGCCGACGCTGGAAGATGTTGCCCGCAGTGCTGGACTGTCGCCCATGACGGTGAGTCGGGCGCTCAATACGCCGCAACTGGTGCGGCCTAAAACGGTTGAGAAAGTGATGCAGGCGGTGCGGGCGACCGGCTATATTCCCAACGCGCTGGCGGGAGGTCTTGCGTCACGGCGCAGTAAATTGATTGCCATTGTGGTGCCGCAGATCAACAACAACATGTTCGTCGATACTATCCAGTCGCTGAGCGATGAACTGGCAAGGCGCGGCTATCATATTCTCCTGTGCGTGGCGGGGTATACCGAGCAGACGGAAGCGGAGCTGGTGGCAACACTGCTTTCCCGGCGTCCGGACGGCGTAGTGTTAACCGGCATCCACCACACCAGCGAACTGAAAAAAGTGATTCTCAACGCGGCTATTCCGGTGGTCGAAATCTGGGATCTCACGCCAACGCCGCTTGATATGCTGGTCGGTTTCTCTCATGAAAAAGTCGGGCAGGCCACCGGCGAGTATCTGCTAAGTAAAGGGTATCGTCGTCCCGGTTTGCTGTGGACGGCCGATCGCCGCGCCGGTCAGCGTAAGCAGGGACTATGCAGCGTTCTGGCACGCCATGATATTCATGATGTGCCGCAGGTCGATGTGCCGCTCCCTGCATCGCTGTCGCTGGGACGCAGCGGACTCACGCAACTCTTCAGCGAAGGGGAATTCGACGTAATTGTCTGCAGTTCCGACACCCTGGCGCAGGGCGCGATGATGGAAGCGGAAAGCCGTGGATTACGTATTCCGCAGGATTTAGCGGTCATCGGTTTTGGCGATCTCGATTTTGCCGCCAGTAATCGTCCGTCGATCACCACCGTCAGCGTTGACCGTCGCGCCATTGGTCAGCGAGCCGCCACGCTGTTGGCGAATCGCATTGAACAAACGGCAGTGGAAGAGGCCATTATCGATATCGGTTTTCACCTTATTGAGCGGGAGTCCGCATAAACTGACACTGGCGTATTCACAACTGTGCTCGTTTTTATCCTCACACTGATAATAAGGAACCTGCAATGCCACACGTTGATATTAAATGTTTTCCGCGCGACCTGACTGATGAACAAAAAGCGGCGCTGGCCTCAGAGATTACTGAGACGATCGTTCGTCATCTGAAAAGCAAAGCGCGCTCGGTGAGCGTGGCGCTGACTGAAGTTCCTGAAGAAGCGTGGCAGGACGTATGGGATAGCGAGATTGCACCGCAGATGGACGTGCTGATTAAAAAGCCAGGCTACAGCATGTAATAAAACGCCCGGTCGCGAAGGCTGACCGGGCGACGTCGGATTACGGCGTGACGATATTGAACCAGAACTCAAATTTATCCATATAGCCAAGCAGTTCGTTCAGTTTATCCGCATTGCCGGTGATTTTTACGTCACCTTTATCCGTCGCTTCTTTCAGCGTTTCTTCTTTCAACACGATGCGGTTCAACGCATCACGCGACAGGCTGATCGTGGCATCAGCATTGGCGTCTTCCACGTTCGCGGTGTGGTTCAACACGCCGTTTTCCAGTTCGACTTTGTACTTGCCGCCGTCGTCACCGAAATCGAAGTTGAGAACCGCTTTGGCATCTGCCGCTTTTTGGCCGTTAACGTGGACGGCAAGATAGTCAAAGAACATCTCTGGCGTCATCGCGCGCACGGTATCCGGGCTGGCGGTATTCGGCGTTGGCCCTTTGACGACGCCGTTACGCAGTTCCTGCGCGCCGGTCAGGTAGAAGTTACGCCACGGGCCAGATTCCGCCTGATACCCCAGCTGTTCCAGCGCGTCCGCTTCCAGATTCCTCGCCGCCTGATTGTTCGGGTCGGCAAAGACAACTTTGCTGACCACCTGCGCGACCCAGCGATAGTTGCCCTGTTCGTAGTCCTGTTTTGCTTTTTGCAGAATGGCATCGGCGCCACCCATGTACTCGACAAATTTCTTCGCGCCTTCTTCCGGCGACAGCTCGTCCAGGGTCGCCGGGTTGCCGTCAAACCAGCCGAGATACAGCACATAGGTCGCCTTCACGTCGTGGCTGACCGAACCGTAGTAACCACGGTTAGCCCAGGTATTCGCAAGCGAGGGCGGCAAGGTAAAGTTTGCGGCGATTTCATCGCGGGTTAACCCCTGGTTCGCCATTCGCAGCGTCTGGTCGTTGATATAGCGATACAAATCTCGCTGGCTTTTCAGCAGCTTGACCACATTGTCATTGCCCCAGGTTGGCCAGTGGTGCTGTGCGAGGATAATCTCGGCTTTATCGCCCCACAGATTAAGCGCTTCGTTGATGTATTTAGACCACGGCAGGGGCTGACGAATTTTGGCACCGCGCAGGGAATAGGTGTTGTGCAGGGTATGGGTGACATCTTCCGCCGTTTCAATGATTTTCTTCTCTTCGATATACCACAGCATTTCGGAAGGGGCCTCGGAACCTGGCGCCATCAGAAAATCGTAGGTCAGTCCGTCAATCACCTCTTTCTGCCCGGTCTTAGTAATGTAATCGGTCGGGGCAATCAGCGTCACCGTACCGGCGGAGGTGGTGGTGCCCAGACCCGCGCCGACCTGGCCTTTAACATCCGGTTTCAGCAGGTTGCCGTACATATAACTGGCGCGGCGGCTCATCACGTTCCCGGCCATGATATTCTCTGATACCGCTTCCTCCATGAATCCGGCAGGGGCGTAGATCTTCACCTTGCCTGATTTCACATCGGCTTCATCAACCACGCCGCGAACGCCGCCGTAGTGGTCAACATGGCTGTGGGTGTAAATCACCGCCACAACCGGTTTTTTACTCCGGTTCTTAAAGTACAGATCCATGCCCACTTTTGCCGTTTCTGCGGAAACCAGCGGATCGACAACGGTGATGCCCTCTTTACCTTCGATAATCGTCATATTCGACAGGTCAAGATTTCGGATCTGATAAACGCCCTCCGTTACCTCAAACAGACCGCTGATATTAATCAACTGTGCCTGACGCCAGAGGCTGGGGTTTACTGAGTCGGGAGATTTATCGCCTTCTTTAATGAACGCATATTGCTGAGGATCCCAGATAACATTGCCTTGTTCGCCCTTAATTACCTCCTGGGGAATGGGGGCGATAAAGCCTTTGTGGGCGTCGGTAAAATCGGTGTTATCGGAGAAGGGCAATTGATTATAGAGCGCATTGTTCGCCTGTTGCGTGGCGGCAGTGGCTTCTTTAGGCGCTTCAGCAGCAATAAGCGGGAGAGAAAAAGACGTTAACAGCCCGGCAAGGAGTAAACTCCTGGCGATGGTATTGAGTTGCATTGTAAAACCTCTCTTATCGAAATGGAGGGCATTCTTATGGGAAAACGCAGGTGCACGTGCTTTTCGAGGTGAAGATTTGAGGTAATGCAACATTAAATATAGTCAGCTTCTGCCAGACGGCAATGGATGTGCAGATATTCTCAGGGCATTGATATCTGCACGGTTTTTGAACAGTTTTGTGCTGTTGGTATTACGCCGGCGTGGTGGAAGAGAACGCCGACGAGAGTTGGGGCCGCGCCATGAACGCGAAGGGGATTACCGTGGTGGCCGCGCAGCTAACCCGCCGTCACGCGTTTACCGCTGGTGACGAACGTTCCAGCGCCAAGATGATGCAGGGTATTAAGCTTATCGTCATCAAACTGCCAGCGACCTTCGACAAACACACGTTCATCCGCGGCGGCAGAAACCACTTCACCGAATAAGGTGTCGTATTTTTCCTGCGCGGCGGTGGCGGGGAGGAGACGACACTCCATCCATGCCAGACATTTTTCTTCAACCACCGGCAGCCCCAGAACCGGTCCCTTTATCACCGGGATACCGTAACAGTTGAACTTGTCTTCCTCGCGACCGGAGACGCTGCCGACAGCGTACGTCCAGTTGGTGGCGGCGACGCCGGGAATGACGATGCCGAACAGGCCGCTGCGCTCAATTAACTCTCGCGACCAGGCCGTTTTATCGACCACAATGGCGAGACGGGGCGGTTCAAACTCGACGGGCATAGACCACGCGGCGGCCATGATGTTGCGTCGGTTGCTGACCTCATCGCGACTGGTTATCAGCACCGTAGGGCCATGATTGAGCAGGCGACTGGCGTGGCGTAATTCGACAGGACGGAATCGGCTCATAGGATTGTCTCGCAAAGGGTTTTTCTGAGTATTAATGAAAATCGACGTTGCGCCAACCTACTAATAACATCAGCCTCACGCTTTGAGCGCATCGTTTATACTCGGGTAACGATTAAGGCTCACGACAGGAAACCTGATGACTCCCATCCTGAATGCTTATTTTGCGCGTCTGAACTGGTCAGGGCGTACCGAAGTCAATATTGAGACGCTTCGGGCGCTACATTTGCAACATAACTGTACTATCCCGTTTGAGAATCTCGACGTGCTGTTGCCGCGAGAAATGCACCTTGACGATCGGTCGCTGGAAGAGAAACTCATTACCGCACGTCGCGGTGGCTATTGTTTTGAGCAAAATGGCGTGTTTGAGCGCGTACTGCGCGAACTGGGCTTTACCGTACGCAGCCTGTTGGGTCGCGTGGTGCTGGCAAATCCGCCGAATTTGCCCCCGCGAACTCACCGTCTGCTGTTGGTGGAACTGGACGGCGAATCGTGGATAGCCGATGTGGGGTTTGGCGGCCAGACGCTCACGGCTCCCATTCGTCTGCAAGCGGACATGATTCAGAAGACGCCGCACGGTGAATACCGTTTGCAGCAGGAGGGGGACGACTGGATCCTGCAGTTCTGTCATCACGAACACTGGCAGTCCATGTATCGCTTCGATCGGGTGACGCAGCAGCAAAGTGACCATGTGATGGGCAACTTCTGGTCTGCGCACTGGCCGCAATCGCATTTTCGTCATCACCTGTTAATGTGTCGTCATTTGCCGGACGGGGGAAAATTGACCCTCACCAACTTCCATTTCACGCATTACGAAAATGACAGGGTGGTAGAACAGCGCAATTTGCCGGATGTCGCCTCGCTGTATGCGTTACTACAGGAACGTTTTGGCCTGGGGGTGACGGACGCGAAGCATGGGTTTACGGAAACTGAGCTGGCAAGGGTGATGGCGGCGTTTGATACGCATCCGGAAGCCGGAAAATAAAGAAAACCCGGCAGGCGACGCATGCGCTTACCGGGGATTTTTCATCAGAACGAGGCTTTAATCCCGATCATCGCTGAGGTATCGCTGTAACCTTTGTCGCCAACCTGCTGAGCGACGTTACTCCACAGCGCGACATGCTTCGTCAACTGGCCTTCGACACCGGCTTTCAGTTCGCCGATATTGCGGGCACCCTGCAGATTCACGTTTTCACCGTTCATCGAGACGCCAAAGTCTTTGCTGTTGTGGATCCAGTTGGCTTCCACAAACGGCTGGAAGGTGCGGTTCTTATCATTGTCCAGTTGGTTATGTCCCTTGCCGAACAGACGGACGCCGACGCGGGTCTGGATGTTGCCATCGCCGTTGCCTTCCACGCGGGTACCGTTAACTTCTTTGTGCTCATCCGCCTTCACGCCCATCCAGGTGACCTGCGCTTTGGGCTGGATATACAGCGCGTTACGTTCGCTTAACGCCGCCAGTTTCCAGGTATAGCCGGATTCGACAGACGCGGTGAATCCGCTGGAATCATACTCTTCCGCTTCAACGTCACGACCGGAAACGGTGTTATCGAACCTGCTGTACTGCGCCCAGGTGTCAACGTATGCCCCTTCGTGAGTGGCGTTGTCCTGCAGCCACGTACCGTACAGACCGACGCTGTAGCCGCTGATGCGACTGTCAGCGCGGTTACCATTACGCTGGTTTTCCGCGCGGCTCTTCTGGTTAGCGTAACCGGCCATCAAACCCAGATGGTAACGATCGGTGTTGTCCGAAGACCACTGCGCGAGATCGCCACCCAGCTGCATGACATAGCGGTTGCTCTGCATGTTCAGTTGGTCGCTGCTGTCTTTCTGACGGGTATGACCACCGACATTACGCAGCCACAGGCTGGTGACCGCGTCCTCGCCGGTCAGTGCGTCAACATAATGCGTTTCGCCCAGACGGTCCTGTAAGCGGGTGTTAAACATCGTGTTCGCCGCCTGCAGGTTCATACCGTACAGACCGGCTTCCGGACGTATCGCGTGTTCACGCGGCGTCGGCGATGGCGACTGCGGATCGGTGGGATTAACAGGCGATGCCGGATCCACCGGGGTGACCGGAGACAGCGCGCTGCTCAGGTACCAGTTCCGGGCGTTCTGGCCTTCGCCGCGTTGCAGGGTGTAGTCATAGGCGCCTGCCACGATGCGGCCATTCTGTCTGAACTCCCCGTCGGAATGACCGGCAACGCTGATGAGTTCGATACCGTCCGTCGTCAGTCCACCCGCGCCCCCGGCGTTCAGCACGTTGACGTTCGTCGTGCCCGAGGTGTTGCCGGCAACGATCATCCGGTCAGTCGGCGAGGCGTCATCGCCCAGTTGAGTGTTCATCACGATGTTACCGTTCGCCCCGGTATAATCGCCGTCCACCGTCAGGGTTTTGAAGCTCGTGGCCTCACGGGTCAGCCTGCGACTCTGCACGCTGGTGGGCATGAAGGTCAGCGTGGAATCATCCAGCGTCAGGTGAGTAAGCTGAGAACTTTTGGTCATGTTCCAGGCCGAGCCTTCCGCCAGCGACAGGTTATTCACCGCGTTGCCGCTGGTTACCGTTCCGCCAACGAAACGCGACTGGCTGGTCGCACTGATGTCAACCACGGCGGCATCGCTGGCTTCGACAGTACCGACAATCTGCACGTTCTGCGGATGAATCGTCACGCGGGAGTCAGCGTTTTCAGCCAGAATAGCGGTGGCATTCGGGTCGTTGTAGTTAACCCCCATCTGCACCCCGCCGTTCAGCGTGATTTCGCCGCCTTTGTCCGCATGGACATAGTTCCAGCTCCCGCTGCGGGTGGTATCAACAACATCAATATTGAGACGCCCATTAATGTCGATTTTACCCGCCGTCGACGCATCGTCTTTACTGGCCAGAATACCGGTACCGGTCGTCTGCTGGTGTCCCTGGGTGTCCAGCGTGATGTTCAGGTCGTTGCTGGTAAACTGCGTGGACCCCATGGAGTCAACGCCATCAAGAACCGTTCTGTCTGCACCTGATTTCAGCAGCAGGGTCGTTGTACCGTGGGTGGTGATAGTCGAATCCAAATCAATGCCCGAAAGACCATCAGAAAGCCAGATTGCGGACGCGACGCCCCCGACGCCATTGACGGTGACATCGACACTGGTATCGCCAAACGCTTCGATGTAACCGGCGTTAGCATTAATACCATCCGCAAAATCATCGGCAACGGATTTAACGCTGGCATTTTGATACTGAATCAGCGAGCGGTTAGCAGCGTCTGTCGATTCCGAAACGATCCCCACGGCGTATTCTGTACTCTTGTTATTAACAATAAGATTTTCAGCGTCGATGAAAGTCCCTTCCTTCGCATAAACGCCAAAAGCGTGTCCATTCGCCCCGGTTACCGTTGCATTCACCGCGGTATCGCCGGTTAAGGTAATAACGCCATTATTTTTATCAGAAAAGATACCCGAGATAGTCTTGCCATCACGCTGGTGGCTGATGTTGATGGTTAAATCATCAGCAATAAGCGCGCCTTTTTGTGCACGATAGGCGTCACTGGTTCCCCCCATATCAACAATGCCGACGGCGAACAGAGATTGATAATCTTCATCAAGTGCCAGGTCCGGGCGTCCGTCGACCGTACCCGGAATAAAATCCCCGGTAATTTGATTCACCGTAGAGCCTGACCCTAAATTGATTGTTCCGCTGTTGGCAACAAAAACAGTACCAGACGCGAGCGTAAGATCGCCATCTTCAAACTCGCCCCTACCGCTGACGATTGGCGTTCCGCCCGGGTGGGTAACCGTAATCCCGCCATTGTTCGCCACGGAGAGGGTGTTATTTTCCCCGGAGGTACTGATAATTTTATAGGTACCGCCGTCGGTAAGGACTCCACTCCCGGTGATAATCCCCTCATCCTCATTATAGATTTTTGCATAAACGTTATTTGTCATTAACAGGCTGCCAATCAATAACGCCATAGTTGTTAATTTAAATTCTTTCATATCAATATTCACATTCTTAATAGACAAATACAGCGCGTAATATATTATATTTACGGCGTTGAGCTTTTTGTTTCCAGACAGAACGAGTGTTGTTTAACTTTTGCTATATCTGAAGAATCCTTTGCTGCGACTCACTCTCAAGATAATGACTTATTTTTCATATCGACTAAGAAAATTACAAATGAATTGTTCTTAGGTAACTAAATAAATCGATTGGTGATAGTATTAAAATAAAACAAAACAGATGAAATGATGTTGATTTTTAATTAATCCCGGCTGATGAAAGAAGAAAATAAAGCGGATTATCATTATGATTTTTAAAGCGTTTACCACCTTAAATGCTATTTAAGATTAATTGGACTATCTTAATAAGAATTTAAAGCGGTCAATATAAGAAAGGAAAATAAAGCCGCCCGGTAAGGCGTATCTTTACCGGGCTGTTTTTAAAAATCTACCGCCCATTGTGCGTGAAACAGGATCACTGCGTTACCGGATATCGTGACTTTTACCGGTTGGTTATCCTGAATCGTCACGTCAATATCAACGATGCCGTCACGGCCTAATGCCCGTCCCTGATGTCCTTTCACCTGTAGCAATTTCCCGTCATGTTGTAATAAATGATGATGCACCAGCCAGGCACCCATGGGGCCATTGGCATTGCCCGTCACCGGATCTTCCACAATACCGATTGCCGGAGAGAACATGCGTCCATCGGTCTCATTTTTACCCGGACGGATCTGAAAAGGAAAAAAGCCATTGCAGCCAATCTGCTGACTGATAGCGCAAAGCGCAGAAAGGTCAGGGGCGAGGGCGTCAATATTAACCTCAGGCTTCAGCGGGATCATCACTTTGGAATGACCGGTCGAGGCGACCTGTATCGGCAGGCCCGGTAGCATTGCGTCCTCACTCAGGTGCAGCGCGCGTAGAATGGCGGCGCGGATGTCGCCTTCGAGCGGCGCGTCGAAGGAGGGCGCACCTTGTTCCAGCGAGATACGATAATCGTCGCTATCATAGCGGATCTCAACCCGGTGACGTCCCGCCAGCGAGGTTTGCCACACCGTGGTATTACCCAGTCCCAGCGCCGTGGCGCGGACGTAATGTGCCGCAACGGTGGCGTGCCCGCAAATGGGCACTTCTACCGTCGGCGTAAAATAGCGAATGCGTACATCGCTGTCGTCGCTTTGCAGCAGGAATGCGGTTTCGGAGTGACGCAGTTCGCGGGCAATCAGTTGCATCTGCGCGTCGCTAAGGCCGTCAGCATGCAGGACAACACCGGCGGAATTGCCGCGAAAAGGGGTTCTGGTGAAGGCATCAACGTGGTAAACCTGTGGTTTCATTAGCATTCTCCCTGAGTTGGAGAAGCATCATAGCGTGCAGCGTAGCGGATGGCGATGCCGCCAACATGAACACGCTTTTCGGCTGGAGCGAACAGTCGCCCGGCAGATTGCACTGCCGGGCAGTGGAAGGCTATCGACGGGAACGAACGATCTGGTAGCGACGACTGAAGTACTCAAACGGCGCGCTCCAGACGTGAACCAGACGGGTGAACGGGAAGAGCAGGAAGATGGTCATCCCCAGCACCAGGTGCACGCGGAAAATAAACGCCACGCCGTCCAGGTGGGCAGAGGCCCCGCCACGGAAGGTCACAACTGACTGCGCCCACTCCACCAGTTTCAACATTTCACTGCCGTCCGGGTGCTGCGCGGAGAACGGTATTGTGCTTAAGCCCAGTATGCACTGAATCAGCAGAATGCAGAGGATCAGGATATCCGCCGTGGATGAGGTGGCCCGGATGCGGGAGTTTGTCAGACGACGTACCAGCAACCCCGCACCGCCGACCAGCGTCAGTACGCCGCAGATCCCGCCTGCAATCATCGCCATCTGCTGTTTCACCGCGATGGGCAGGAACCAGGCGTACATCCAGTGTGGGGTTAACATCCCGAACAGGTGGCCAAAGAAGATCCCCAGAATGCCGATGTGGAACAGATTCGACCACAGGACCATCCCGCGTTTGTCCAGCATCTGACTGGAGGACGCCCGCCAGGTGTACTGCCCGTAGTCATAGCGCAGCCAACTGCCGAGGATGAAGACTGTCCCGCAAAGATAGGGGTAGATGTCGTAAAAAAAGACGTTCAGGAACTGTATCATTTCGGGCCTCCCGCGCTGACGTCGACGTACTGCGGCGCCACGTCCTGGCTAAAGCGTCGTTGATATTGCTGTAATGGCGAACTGTCACAGGCCGTGGCGTTATCTTCGATAAATTTCACCTGTTCTTCTTCCCAGACGGCATCCAACGCCTGACGAGTGTCATCACGCGTTTCAGTGTCAACCTGTTTCGTGACGCTGTCACTTGAAAGTGGGCTACCCGACAGGAGCAACAGGGCATCGAATAGCTGATACCACGGCGTGCCGCGCTGCTTTAAACGTCCCCCCAGCAGGGCCAGAATCGGCGAGACGTTCTGCAAGCCTTCGCGTGCGTCGGCTTCTGGCAGCACGCTCAGGTATTCCAGATACAGCGGCAGATGGTCCGGCAGTTCGCGACAGTCGAGTTGCAATCCCACTTTTTCGTACTGCGTCAACAGATCCACCATCGCCTGACCGCGATCGCGGGACTCTGCATGCACGTGCTCGAACAGCAGTAGCGAAGTGGCGCGCCCACGGTCAAACACTTCACACCATTCGGCCTGTTTATCGAGCAGCGGCGCGTTGAGCAGTGCTTCGGTGAAGTCGGTGAGCATTGGCGCATCGTGGCGAACCAGTGCCAGCGCGTCGTCCTTACACGCCCACAGCCACTCATCCGGATACTCCATCAGCAGGCCAATCACCTTGAGGATTTGCATTATTCACCCTCCGCCTTGTCACGCACTTCGGTGATGTTGATGGCGTCAATGCGACTGCTGTTGAACAGATTGAATTTGGTATCGGAACCGTGGCACCCGTCGCCGAAGGAGAAGCCGCAACCGTTTTTCTCCGGGAAGGCATCGTGCGCCATTTCACGGTGGCTGGTCGGGATCACAAAGCGGTCTTCGTAGTTGGCAATCGCCAGGTAGCGATACATCTCTTCAATTTGTTCAACGCTTAAGCCCACTTCGTCAATCGCACGAGTATCGGTGACGCCTTCGACGGTTTGCGCCCGCATATAGTGGCGCATTGCCATCATGCGCTTGAGCGCACGCAGCACCGGCCCGGTGTCGCCTGCGCTCAGCATATTGGCGAGATACTGCACTGGGATCCGCAGGCTTTCGATCGCCGGCAGCACGCCGTCGCTTTTGGGCAGTCCGCCCGCATCGGCGTAGGACTGAATGGGCGACAGCGGCGGCACATACCAGACCATTGGCAGCGTGCGGTATTCCGGATGTAGCGGCAGCGCCAGCTTCCAGTCCATCGCCATTTTGTATACCGGCGATCGCTGCGCCGCGTCGATAACGTTTTGTGGGATCCCCTGTTTCAGCGCTTCTTCAATCACCGCCGGGTCGTGCGGGTTCAGGAACACGTCGCACTGGCGCTCATAGAGATCGGTTTCATGTTCGGTGCTGGCCGCTTCTTCAATGCGATCCGCATCGTAGAGCAGTACGCCGAGATAGCGGATACGCCCAACGCAGGTTTCCGAACAGACGGTCGGCTGGCCGGACTCAATGCGCGGATAGCAGAAAATGCATTTCTCTGATTTGCCGCTTTTCCAGTTGAAATAGATTTTTTTGTACGGGCAGCCGCTGATGCACAAACGCCAGCCGCGGCATTTATCCTGATCGATAAGCACAATCCCGTCTTCTTCACGCTTGTAGATGGCACCGCTCGGACAGGTAGCGACACAGCTTGGATTCAGGCAGTGTTCGCACAGGCGCGGCAGATACATCATGAAGGTGTTTTCAAACTGGCCGTACATCTCCTTCTGGATCTTGTCAAAATTGCGGTCGCGGGCGCGTTTTTCAAATTCACCGCCAAGCAGCTCTTCCCAGTTCGGCCCCCAGATGATTTTATCCATCCGCTTGCCGTCAATGAGCGAACGGGGACGGGCGGTAGGCACATGTTTTCCTTCCGGCGCGCTGTGCAGATGCTGATAGTCGTAGGTGAACGGCTCGTAATAATCATCGATTTGCGGAATGACCGGGTTAGCGAAGATTTTAGTGATGACGCCCATTTTACCGCCCAGACGGGGTCTGATCTTGCCATTCACGTCGCGAACCCAACCGCCTTGCCACTCCTCCTGATCTTCCCAGTTTTTCGGATAGCCGATGCCGGGTTTCGTCTCGACGTTGTTAAACCACGCGTACTCCATTCCTTCACGTCCGGTCCAGACGTTCTTACAGGTAACGGAGCAGGTGTGACAACCAATGCATTTATCGAGGTTCAGTACCATGCCAACCTGTGAGCGTATCTTCATTTTTTCGCCTCCTGTACCTGATCCCGACCTTCATCATCCAGCCAGTCAATGTTCTTCATTTTTCTAATCATGATGAACTCGTCGCGGTTGGAGCCGACGGTACCGTAATAGTTAAAACCGTAGGCAAGCTGCGCATAGCCGCCGATCATGTGCGTCGGTTTCGGGCACACACGGGTGACGGAGTTGTGGATCCCGCCGCGCATGCCGGTCACTTCCGAGCCGGGGATATTCATGATGCGTTCCTGCGCGTGGTACATCATGGTCATGCCGGGCGGCACGCGCTGGCTGACGACCGCACGAGCGGTGAGGGCGCCGTTGGCGTTGAAGGCCTCGATCCAGTCGTTATCCTCAATACCGAGCTCTTTCGCATCCGTTTCACTGATCCAGACAATCGGCCCGCCGCGCGACAGCGTCAGCATCAGCAGGTTTTCGCTATAGGTGGAGTGAATGCCCCATTTCTGGTGCGGCGTCAGGAAGTTCAGCGCTTTCTCCGGGAAGCCGTTCGGCGGAATTTCACGCATCTCACTGACGCTGCGGGTGTCAATCGGCGGGCGATAGGCGACGAGACTTTCACCAAACGCGCGCATCCACTGATGATCCTGATACAGCTGCTGACGGCCGGAGAGTGTGCGCCACGGAATCAGCTCATGGACGTTGGTATAGCCCGCGTTATAGGAGACATGCTCGCTTTCCAGACCAGACCATGTCGGGCTGGAGATGATTTTGCGCGGCTGTGCCTGGATATCGCGAAAACGAATCTTCTCGTCTTCTTTGTTGAGCGCCAGATGGGTATGCTCACGTCCGGTCATCGCGCCAAGCGCTTGCCACGCTTTCACCGCCACCTGACCGTTGGTTTCCGGCGCCAGCGCCAGGATAACCTCCGAGGCATCGATTGCCGTTTCGATCAGCGGGCGGCCTTTCGCCGGGCCTTCGCGCTTGGTGTAGTTAAGCTTGCCGAGGAAATCGACCTCCGTCTGGGTGTTCCACGAGATCCCCTTACCGCCGTTACCCAACGTATCCATCAGCGGTCCGAGCGAGGTAAAACGCTCGTACGTCGCGGGATAGTCGCGTTCCACCACGGCAATGTTTGGCGCGGTTTTTCCGGGGATCAGGTCGCATTCCCCTTTACGCCAGTCCTGAATGTCGAACGGCTGCGAGAGTTCTGCCGGTGAATCGTGCTGTAACGGTTGCAGCACCACGTCGGTTTCTTGTCCCAGATGGCCGACGCAGACCTCGGAAAAGACGCTGGCGATGCCTTTGTAGATTTCCCAGTCGCTTTTCGATTCCCACGCGGGATCCACCGCCGCCGACAGCGGGTGAATAAACGGATGCATATCCGAGGTATTCATGTCGTCTTTTTCATACCAGGTGGCGGTCGGCAGAACAACGTCTGAGAACAGACAGGTGCTCGACATACGGAAATCGAGCGTCACCAGCAGGTCGAGCTTGCCTTCGATCGCCGCAGACTGCCATTCCACCTCTTCTGGCTTAATGCCTTCGCTGGAACCCAGCGCTTCCCCCTGAATACCGCTCTCTGTACCGAGCAAATATTTGAGCATGTACTCATGGCCTTTACCGGAAGAACCGAGCAGGTTAGAACGCCAGACAAACAGGTTACGCGGATGATTCTTACCGCTGTCCGGCTGTTCGCAGGCAAAGCGAATATCGCCGGATTTCAATGCCGCAACGGTGTATTCCACAGGCGACAAGCCGGCCTTTTCGGCGCTGGCTTTGACCGTCAGCGGATTGAGATTAAGCTGCGGCGCAGAGGGTAGCCAGCCCATGCGCTCGGCGCGCACGTTGAAATCGATCAGATGACCGGTGAATTTTGAGGCATCCGCCAGCGGCGAAAGCAGTTCCTGCGCGGTCAGTTTTTCATAACGCCACTGGCTGGCGTGATTGTAGAAAAACGAGGTGCTGTTCATCTGGCGCGGCGGACGGTTCCAGTCCAGCGCAAAGGCCAGCGGCAGCCAGCCGGTTTGCGGACGCAGCTTTTCCTGGCCGACATAGTGCGCCCAGCCGCCGCCGCTCTGCCCGACACATCCGCAGAACACGAGGATGTTGATCATTCCCCGGTAGTTCATGTCCATGTGATACCAGTGGTTGACGCCGGCACCGAGGATAATCATCGAGCGACCGTGGGTCTTATGCGCCGTATCGGCGAACTCACGGGCGATGGTTTCAATCTGAAAACGCGGCACGCCGGTTATCTGTTCCGCCCACGCTGGCGTATAGGCTTTCACCTCGGAATACGCAATCGCAGCGTACGCGTCTTCCAGACCGCGATCGAGGCCGTAGTTTGCCAGTACCAGATCGTAGACGCTGACCACCGGGCATCGGCTGCTATCGGCAAGCGTTAACTGCTTCACCGGCAGTTGGCGCACCAGTACGGGTTCCTGCTTCACGCTGCGAAAATGGGGGTTTTCGTTGCCGCCGAAATAGGGGAAGGCGACGCCCAGCACCTCATCATGCTGACCGAGCAATGACAGTGACAGTTCGGTTTCTGATCCTGCCGCCAGTGATTCAAGGTTCCATTTGCCTTTTTCACCCCAGCGGAAACCAATCGAACCGTTAGGCACCACCAGTTCCCCGGTGCTGTTACAGGCGACCGTTTTCCACTCCGGGTTATTGCTTTCACCCAGCCCATCGACCAGATCCGAGGCGCGCATCATCCGTCCCGGCACGTAACTGCCGTCCTCGCGGGCATCCAGTAATACCAGCATCGGCATGTCGGTGTAGTGACGGCAGTAGTTGAGGAAGTAGTCGCTGGGATTGTCGAGATGGAATTCTTTTAAGATAACGTGTCCCATCGCCATGGCCAGCGCGCTGTCGGTGCCTTGTTTGGGCGCCAGCCACTGATCGCTCAGCTTGGCAACTTCGGAGAAATCAGGCGTAATCGCGACGGTTTTGGTGCCTTTGTAACGAACTTCGGTAAAGAAGTGGGCATCCGGCGTACGGGTTTGCGGTACGTTGGAGCCCCAGGCAATGATATAGCTGGAGTTGTACCAGTCGGCGGATTCTGGCACGTCGGTCTGTTCGCCCCAGGTCATCGGTGAAGCGGGCGGCAGGTCGCAGTACCAGTCGTAAAAACTCAGACAGGTGCCGCCGAGCAGGGAAAGATAGCGGGTGCCGGCGGCGTAAGAGACCATCGACATCGCCGGGATCGGCGAGAAGCCAGCGACGCGGTCCGGGCCATAGGTTTTGACGGTCCAGACGTTAGCGGCGGCAATGAGCTGGTTGAGTTCTTTCCAGTTGGAGCGGATAAACCCGCCGCGACCGCGCACCTGCTTGTAGCTCTGGCACTTTTGCGGGTCATTCATGATCGAATCCCACGCCAGCACCGGATCGGGATGGGAAGCCAGGGCCTCGCGCCACAGTTCGATCAGCCGTTTGCGCACCAGCGGGTATTTCAGACGGTTGGCGCTGTACAGATACCAGGAGTAGCTGGCACCACGCGGACAACCGCGCGGTTCATGGTTGGGCAGGTCCGGACGGGTACGCGGATAGTCGGTCTGCTGGGTTTCCCAGGTCACCAGACCATTTTTGACGTAGATTTTCCAGCTACAGGAGCCGGTGCAGTTCACCCCATGGGTTGAACGGACAATCTTGTCAAATTGCCAGCGCTGACGATAGCTGTCTTCCCAGTCCCGGTTGGTATGCATCACCTGACCGTGACCGTCAGCAAAGGTGTCACCCTTTTGTTTAAAGTAACGGAAGCGATCCAACAGTTTACTCATGACATTTCTCCTGCTCCATAGGGTCTTGTAGGCCGGATAAGGCGCAAGCCGTCATCCGGCATTGTGTGATTGCCTGATGGCGACGCATGGCGTCTTATCAGGCCTACGTCAGTTGTTGTTATTTTTGTTGTGGTTTACGGCGACCATAGACCAGCCAGGTCACCAGCACGCAGACGATGTAAAACACCAGAAAGATTTTCATGGCGCCGACGGGGGAACCGGTCATCGCCAGCGAACTGCCGAATGCTTTAGGAATGAAGAAGCCGCCGACGGCGCCAATAGCGGAAATAAAGCCCAGCGCGGCGGCGGTGTCGGTCACCGCTTCACGCTGTGCCTGTTCGTCGCTGCCGCCGCGCAGTTTCACTTTGTAGAGAGTGAGCTGGCGGAAAATGACGGCAATCATCTGGAAGGTAGAGCCGCTACCCAGACCTGCGGTTAAGAACAGCCCCATAAAGACCAGATAGAAGGCGATAAAACTGCCGGAACCTGAGCCGGGCAGCGTCAGGAAGAGCAGGGCCGAGAACAGCGCCATAAAGATGAAGTTAATCAGCGTCACGCGCACGCCGCCAAACTTGTCGGAGATGACCCCGCCCGCTGAGCGCGCCAGCGCGCCGATAAACGGGCCAAAAAACACCAGGTTGAGGATATTCACATCCGGAAACTGTGTCTTCGACAACATGGCAAAGCCCGCGGAAAAGCCGATGAATGAGCCGAACGTGGCCAGATAGAGCAGGCTTAATAGCCAAAGGTGAAAGCGCTTGAGCACCGGCAACTGAGAGGCGATAGAGGCTTTGGAACTGGCGATGTCATTGGTGCCAAGCCAGGCGGCTATTGTGGCAATCGCCAGCAGCGGCACCCAGATCCAGGCGGCGTTTGCCAGCGAAAGCAGTGACCCATCGGGTTGTGGGACGCCCTGGACGCCGAGGAAGGCAAATATCGGCAGGAAGATAACCAGCGGCGCAGCCAGTTGCATCACGCTGACGCCGAGATTACCCAGCCCTCCGTTCACCCCCAGCGCGCTGCCTTGCTTCGCTTTCGGGAAAAAGAAACTGATATTGCCCATGCTGGAAGCAAAGTTTGCGCCGGCAAAACCGCACAGCAGCGCGATGATGATAAATACCTCGAAAGGGGTGGTGGTATTTTGCACCGCAAAGCCGAGCCAGACGCAAGGAATAATCAGTATCGCGGTGCTAAAAACCGTCCAGCGGCGTCCGCCAAATATAGGCACCATAAAGGAGTAGGGAACGCGTAATATTGCGCCAGAAAGTGAAGGTAATGCGGTTAATAAAAAGAGTTGATCGGTGGTGAAATTAAAACCAATTTTATTGAGATTGACGGCGACGGCGCTAAACAACATCCAGACGCAGAAGGCAAGTAACAGGCAAGCGACTGAGATACAAAGGTTTCTTCGTGCTATGTGTTTACCTTTATTCTCCCAAAATGCGGGGTTTTCCGGCTTCCAGTCAATCAAAAGATAACGGTTATTTTTCTCATTTTGTCGCGCCATATTACCCCTCACATGCACATGCGTTCATGAAAAAAAAGAAATAGTCTGCGCAGAGCGCTATACGCCCTTTTAAGAATTTATTGATGCTTTTATGAATGTTGAGGAAAGGATAGATAAAAATGCGCAACCACGCAGAGTGAAGGGGGAATAACAGGTTGCTTAAGTGTTACCAAATGTAAATAAAAAGTATAAATGGCTAACATTCATTCGTTCAGGCATTCGTTCAGGAAAAAAGCTCCAGCGCAATCATGCGATCCAGATGGCGATCAAACGCCGGATCGTCCATCTCCTGAATGCCGAGAACGTACATGCCATCCAGACCGCACACCAGCGCTATCAAGCGCCAGGCGATGTCTGCGGGGGCGGAGGCGGTGGTGAACTCTCCGGCGGCGAGTCCGCTTTCGATAATGGCGACCGTTTCCTCATGCCACATGCGCATGGTGAGAAGGTAGGCGCTTTTGATTTCCGGATCTTTGTCCGCAAGGATCTGCGCTTCGCGCCAGAGCTTAATATAGGGCTCGAATCCGCGGTCATCACTGCCCAGCGTGGCGTGCAGACGCATGCGCCAGGTGGCATCTTCCGCGACGAGTTCCGCATCCAGCAGGGCGCGAATAAGACGGACAAAGGCCTGCGATTTAAGTTCTCCGGCGGAGGTGAAATGGTGGTGGACTTGACCGGTCGCCACTTTCGCTTCTGTGGCGATTCGCCGGACGGTCATGGCGGAAAAACCGTCTTCGAGCGCCACGCGCATGGCCGCCTGTAATATTACTTCGCGACGCTCATCTTTATTCAGATAGCTCATACCACCTCCATTCTTGCTGGAGAGGCAGTGTATCAACAAGCTGGACAGACGTTCAATTGTTACACGCTACAGCTGAAGTGAGAGCTCCATCGCGGAACGACGCAAAGGAGCCAGCGCTTTCTCTTTTAACGCGGCAGCGCTCATGGATGACGCTGGCACCCCGACGTTGAGGGCAGCAACCACGGTGCCATTGCGGGAAAGCAGCGGAACGGCAAGGGAACAGAGTCCAACTTCAATCTGCTTGTCGGCCAGCGCATAGCCCTGAATACGCACGCGGGCGATCTCTTCCCGCAGCGCTGCCAGGTCACAAATCGTGTGTGGGGTATAGCGGAGTAACTGCGCGCGTGACAATGTCACTTCAAGCAGATCTTCGGGAAGCGCACTGAGCAACACGCGTCCCATAGAGGTGGCCCACGCGGGCAGTCGACTGCCACGTCCGATGTCGACGCTGAGCAGGTTGTTAACCGCCGCACGGGCAATGTACAGCACATCAATGCCGTCGCCCCCGGAGGGACCGATGCCCCGGCGCGTCTTGTACCGCGTAATGAAGAAACGCCCTCTGCCCAGGAACAGGCGTGGTATCAGCAGGTGATTGATCAGACCGTCGACAGCAGTCTGATGCACCGCTATGGAACGCTGGCGGAGCAGGCGAATGCGATTCTGTTTCTCGCCAGCGACGACGCCAGTTATATCACCGGCATCACCTTACCGGTTGCCGGCGGCGATCTCGGCTGATGTTGTTCTGCCAGTAGGCCGGCTATCGTGTTCGGCTTACTGTCTTATCCCACGGTTCTGTCATTCTTCACCGACGTCAAAATCATTCACTCATTCAATACTCTCATTATTTGGTAATCACGGCGCTGAACAAAAAGTTGGACATACGTTCAATTTTCCGTAGGATCGACAAAGCTGGACGTGTGTCCAGTTTGTTTTCGTAGGGAGTTTTATGTTTCGTCAGTGGTTAACGTTAGTGATTATTGTGCTGGTCTACATTCCTGTTGCGATTGATGCAACGGTGCTGCACGTTGCCGCACCCACGCTGAGCATGACGCTGGGTGCCAGTGGCAACGAACTGTTGTGGATCATTGATATTTACTCGCTGGTGATGGCAGGGATGGTACTGCCGATGGGCGCGCTCGGCGATCGTATCGGCTTTAAACGCCTGCTGATCCTCGGCGGGGCGCTGTTCGGTCTTGCGTCACTGGCCGCCGCCTTTGCACATACTGCCAGTTGGCTTATTGCCACCCGTGCCATTCTGGCGATAGGCGCGGCGATGATCGTGCCAGCGACGCTGGCCGGGATCCGCGCCACCTTTTCGCAAGCGCGCCACCGCAACATGGCGCTTGGCGTCTGGGCGGCAGTGGGATCGGGCGGTGCGGCATTCGGCCCGCTGGTTGGCGGTATGCTGCTTGAGCACTTTTACTGGGGCTCCGTGTTCTTAATCAATGTGCCGATTGTACTGGTCGTGGTGGCACTTACCGCGCGCTATGTTCCGCGTCAGGCCGGACGCCGCGATCAGTCGTTGAATCTGGGACACGCCATTATGCTGATTGTCGCGATTCTGCTGCTGGTCTACAGCGCGAAGACGGCGCTTAAAGGGCATATCGCCACCGGCGTTATTGCGCTGGCGCTGGTGAGCGGCGCACTGCTGCTGGCGCAGTTTGTCCGCATTCAATTGGCGGCGAGTCGTCCCATGATTGATATGCGCCTGTTCACCCATCGTATCATTTTGAGCGGCGTGGTGATGGCAATGACGGCGATGATTACGCTGGTCGGTTTTGAGCTGCTAATGGCGCAGGAACTGCAGTTTGTTCATGGCTTAACGCCGTATCAGGCGGGATTATTTATGCTGCCGGTGATGCTCGCCAGTGGATTCAGCGGCCCGATTGCCGGGATGCTGGTGTCTCGGCTGGGGCTGCGGAAAGTCGCGACCGGCGGGATGGCGCTGAGCGCCCTGAGTTTCTATGGTCTGGCGGCAACGGACTTCAGTAGCCAGCAACTCCAGGCCTGGGTGTTAATGGCATTGCTCGGATTCAGCGCGGCCAGCGCCCTGTTGGCCTCAACGGCGGCGATCATGGCGGCGGCACCGGCAGAAAAAGCGGCGGCGGCCGGGGCTATCGAAACGATGGCCTATGAACTGGGCGCGGGGCTGGGGATTGCTATCTTTGGTCTGTTGCTCAGTCGCAGTTTCTCTGCGTCAATTGCGCTGCCTGACGGTCTGAACGCCGGGGAAATCGCACGCGCCTCTTCCTCAATGGGTGAAGCGGTACAACTGGCGCAGACGCTTCCTTCGGCAATGGCGGATACGGTTCTGCTGGCCGCGAAGCAGGCTTTTACCTGGTCGCATAGCGTGGCATTAAGCAGTGCCGGAAGCATGTTGATTCTGTTGGCGGTGGGCATGTGGTTCAGTCTGGCGAAGGCCGCACGCGAATAACTCAGTGGGTAAACTGACAGCGGTTATCCAGTTCTTCAACTTCCTTTCCGCTCAGGCGGGCGTATTGACCCGTGAGTCGCCAGAACGCGGGTTGCGTCTCGGTATAAATTTCGGCGGCAAGGATCAGACGGCGACGGTCGACCTCGTTAAATTCGAGCAACGTCCAGGGAATGAAATAGCGCTCGGTGTCGGTTAACTTGATCCACAGTGGGCAACCACAGCCGGAACAAAAATACCGTTCGCCGCGCGAAGACGATGCAAAGTAAGCGGGCCCGGGCGCATCGGGATCCATCACCGGTTGTCCACAGGCTTCCAGATACATAGCGATACCGCCAGACCATTTCTGGCATATCGTACAGTGGCAGGCATAGACGTCGAGGGATTCGACATCGACGGTGAAATGACTCTGCCCGCAGAGGCAACGTCCTGTATAGGTTTGCACGGCATTCTCCTTATGGCCGGTTTAACATCGGGGGGAAAAAAAGCCAGCCCATCGTGGGCTGGCTTTTTGTACAGCTCAATTCTAAAAATTAGAACTGATAGGTCAGGCCAACGGCAACGATGTCATCAGTGCCTACACCAGCAGCACGAGTAAAGTTGCTTTCGTCGATCAGGTTGATTTTGTAATCAACATAGGTAGACATGTTTTTGTTGAAGTAGTAGGTTGCGCCAACATCAACGTATTCAACCAGATCCTGATCGCCCCATGCACCCAGGTCTTTACCTTTGGATTTCAGGTAAGCCAGGGACGGACGCAGACCGAAGTCGAACTGGTACTGAGCAACCACTTCAAAGTTCTGAGTTTTGTTCGCGATATTGTCATCACCGAACGGGGTCATGTTGCGAGTTTCAGAGTAGGTGGTTGCCAGATAGATGTTGTTCGCATCATATTTCAGGCCAGCAGCCCATACTTCAGCGTTGTCACCAGAAGCTCTCAGGCTGTTGTTACCGTAGGCAACCTGGTCGTCAGTACGGTCAGATTTTGCATAAGCGGCGCTTGCTGCAAAGCCTTCGTACTCATAGCTGGTGGACAGACCGAAGCCGTCACCGTTCGCTTTAACTTCGTCGCCACGATCGTTTTTACCCTGATACTGCAGCGCAAAGTTCCAGCCTTCAACCAGACCGAAGAAGTCAGTGTTACGGTAGGTTGCAACGCCAGTTGTACGGGCAGTCATAAAGTTGTCAGTCTGGGTCCAGGTGTCACCACCGAACTCAGGCAGAACGTCGGTCCATGCGCCAACATCGTACGCCACACCGTAGTTACGGCCATAATCGAAAGAACCGAATTCAGCAAATTTCAGGCCAGCAAACGCCAGACGAGTTTTATTGCCTTTGTTGCCATTCGCTTCGTCGTTATTGCCTTTGAATTCATATTCCCACTGGCCGTAACCGGTCAGCTGATCGTTAATCTGCGTTTCGCCTTTGAAACCCAGACGAGCATAAGTTTTGTCGCCATCATCGCCGTCATTGTCGGAGAAGTAGTGCAGAGCGGTAACTTTACCGTACAGATCCAGTTTGTTGCCGTCTTTGTTGTACACTTCTGCCGCATTCACGACGCCTGCTGCCAACAGGCTAGTCACTGCCACTGCAACTAATTTAAGTTTCATTGTTAACAATCCTTATAATTTTCTTGGTGTGATTCCTGAACCATTGCCGAACGAATCGCTTCATCAATGGCAAACTATTTTTAAGGTACGCAGCAGTACCAATTCAATAATAAGTTTCATGGAATTGCAGATTATTTCTATTTGTGTGATCCAGATCGCCTTAAGTCAAATCTGAGGCGCGGAAATTCCTGGAAGTAACTCTCTATGCAATATTTCCGTAGGGGATTATATACGGGTTATCGGTTATTATATGAGTTAGTTACCAATGTGTATTATATACGCGTTAATAATTGTAAATCAGCGAAATCCTTTAATTATTTAGCTTCTTGTTAGCATAAATTTAACATAAGTATAAAGACTTAATATTCCTGTTGTAAGGAAATAAATAGACCTGAATCGGCTCAACAATAAAGGTATGGCAGAGCGATCGAAAAAAAGCGAATAAGAATTTTCTAACAATCAGTAAATATCCTAAGGAACGACAGTTGATTTATTGTCTCGCGAAGGATGAAGTCCGGGTCAGAAAAGGGGGCCGACCCGGTGAAAGCGTTATGCGCGGCGTGTGGCCCACCAGCAGAGCAGCGAACCAATGCAAACCATAATGGCGCCCTGCCAGAAGGAGAACGACAGCGGGGCGCTCAGCAGCACGGCTGCCAGCGCAGATGACAGCACCGGTGTGAAATACGATCCTACCGCCATGATGGTGACATTTCCGTGCAAAATCCCCACGTTCCAGGCGGCATAGGCAAAGCCCAGCGTCAGGGCGGCAGAGACGAGCTTAATCACCACAGGCGTACTGAACATCATTTCCGGCTGCGGCGTCAGAAAATAGTGGACCCACAAACTGAGTGCCGTCAGTAAAACAAAAACCGTAATGCCATTAAACCCCCGCGCGTATTTATTGGTCACGGTACAGTAGGTCGCCCAGATAAACGCGCCGAGAAAGGCGAGAAAGTAGCTCAACGGACTGCTGGTGATATTGCTGATAATCTCTCCAGGATTCAGACCATTTTCTCCACCCAGTACCCAACAGATACCGGTTATTGCGAGCAGGACGCCGGGAACGATTATCCAGGTGGTTTTTTGACCGTTAAACAGAATCGCGAATAACACCGTCAGACTTGGCCATAAATAATTGACCATACCGACCTCAATCGCCTGATGACGGGTAACGGCATAGCCCAACGATAACGCCAGACATATTTCATAACTGACAAACAGCACGCTACCGGCGATTAAATAACCAACAGGGAAACGACGGATATTGGGAAATCCCACGGTAAATATCAACAGCAGCCCACTTAATGAATAGATTGCCGCCGCACCACCAACTGGCCCAAGTCCCTCACTGACGCCACGAATCAGACCCACCATTGTGCTCCACAGCACAATGGCAATAAGTCCAATCAGCGTTGCTTTTTGTTTCGTCATTCTGTTTGCCGTTTTCCATGCCTTATCAAAAAAGAAGTTGAAATATATAGCACTTTTTTAGCGGAATTATCCAGGCGAATACTGAGGG
Source organism: Citrobacter sp. Ct235 (assembly GCF_030332305.1). Taxonomy (NCBI): domain Bacteria; kingdom Pseudomonadati; phylum Pseudomonadota; class Gammaproteobacteria; order Enterobacterales; family Enterobacteriaceae; genus Citrobacter; species Citrobacter sp. Ct235. The sequence continues at coordinate 704,460 of NZ_JAOWIC010000049.1, read as the reverse complement.
GGCATTACCACCTTGGTGGTATATAAAACCGACAATTGGGACTATTTAGTAGCGGAACCGTTTCGTTATTGATTTGACTCAAAAAAAATACGGGTATTGCTGTTAGTTTCCTCGGCGACATGACAACTCTGGAAAAAGAGGGAAAGCAATGAACGTCAGCCGCAGAAAGTTTTTTAAAATCTGCGCGGGCGGTATGGCTGGAACAACGGTTGCTGCGTTGGGATTTACGCCCAAAATGGCACTGGCTCAATCGCGAAATTATAAGCTGTTGCGCGCGAAAGAGATCCGAAACACCTGCACATACTGTTCCGTAGGTTGCGGGCTATTAATGTATAGCCTGGGAGATGGAGCAAAAAACGCCAAAGAAGCGCTTTATCATATCGAAGGGGATCCGGATCATCCGGTGAGCCGTGGCGCATTGTGTCCGAAGGGTGCCGGTCTGCTGGATTACGTCCATAGCGAAAACCGCCTGCGTTACCCGGAATATCGCGCGCCAGGCTCCGATAAATGGCAGCGCATTAGCTGGGATGAGGCACTCACCCGCATTGCTAAACTGATGAAGGCTGACCGTGACGCCAACTTTATTGAGAAAAACGAACAGGGCGTAACGGTAAACCGCTGGCTTTCCACGGGGATGCTCTGTGCCTCCGCTGCCAGTAATGAAACCGGCATGCTGACGCAAAAATTTGTGCGCTCACTCGGCATGCTGGCAGTAGACAACCAGGCGCGCGTCTGACACGGACCAACGGTAGCAAGTCTTGCTCCAACATTTGGTCGCGGTGCGATGACCAACCACTGGGTTGATATCAAAAACGCGAACGTCGTGATGGTGATGGGCGGTAACGCCGCTGAAGCCCATCCAGTGGGATTCCGCTGGGCGATGGAAGCGAAGAACAACAATGACGCTACGCTGATTGTTGTCGATCCCCGTTTCACCCGTACCGCCTCGGTTGCCGATATTTATGCGCCGATTCGCTCTGGCACGGACATTACGTTCCTGTCCGGCGTGCTGCGGTATCTGATTGAAAATAACAAAATTAACGCCGAATACGTCAGGCATTACACCAACGCCAGCCTGCTGGTGCGGGATGATTTCACCTTTGACGACGGTTTATTCAGCGGTTATGACGCGAAAAAACGGCAGTACGACAAGTCGTCCTGGAACTACCAGTTCGATGAAAACGGCTATGCCAGACGCGATGAAACCCTGTCGCATCCGCGCTGCGTATGGAATCTGCTGAAACAGCACGTTTCCCGCTATACGCCGGAGGTGGTAGAGAACATCTGTGGGACGCCGAAAGCTGACTTCCTGAAAGTGTGTGACGTGCTGGCCTCCACCAGTGCGGCGGATCGTACCACGACATTCCTGTATGCGCTGGGCTGGACGCAACACACGGTCGGGGCGCAGAACATTCGCACGATGGCGATGATCCAACTGCTGCTCGGCAACATGGGGATGGCAGGCGGCGGCGTTAACGCCCTGCGCGGTCACTCCAACATTCAGGGCTTAACCGACTTAGGTCTGCTCTCTACCAGCCTGCCGGGTTATCTGACGCTGCCGTCAGAAAAACAGAGCGACTGGCAGACCTGGCTGAACGCCAACACGCCAAAGGCCACGCTGGCCGACCAGGTGAACTACTGGAGCAATTATCCGAAGTTTGCCGTCAGCCTGATGAAATCGTTCTACGGCGATGATGCGCGCAAAGAGAATGACTGGGGCTTTGACTGGTTGCCGAAATGGGATCAGGCGTACGACGTCATCAAATACTTCAACATGATGGATAGCGGGAAAGTCACCGGCTATATCTGTCAGGGCTTTAACCCGGTGGCGTCCTTTCCGGACAAAAACAAAGTGGTTCGCAGCCTGAGCAAGCTGAAGTACATGGTGGTTATCGATCCGCTGGTGACTGAAACCTCAACCTTCTGGCAGAACCACGGCGAGTCGAACGATGTTGACCCGGCGTCGATTCAAACCGAAGTATTCCGTCTGCCGTCCACCTGTTTTGCCGAAGAAGATGGTTCTATCGCCAACTCCGGACGCTGGCTGCAGTGGCACTGGAAAGGCCAGGATGCACCGGGTGAAGCGCGTAACGACGGCGAAATTCTGGCCGGGTTGTTCCATCGTCTGCGCGAGATGTATCGCACAGAGGGGGGTAAAGGCCTGGAACCGCTGCTGAAAATGCGCTGGGACTACAAACAGCCGGATCATCCAGAGTCAGAAGAGGTGGCGAAAGAGAACAACGGCTATGCGCTGGCCGATCTCTATGACGCCAACGGTGTTCTGATCGCGAAGAAAGGGCAACTGCTCACCAGCTTCGCACAACTGCGTGATGACGGATCGACCTCGTCTTCCTGCTGGATCTACACCGGTAGCTGGACGGAGAAGGGCAACCAGATGGCCAACCGCGATAACGCCGACCCGTCAGGGTTGGGCAATACGCTGGGTTGGGCATGGGCATGGCCGCTGAACCGTCGCGTGCTGTATAACCGCGCCTCAGCGGATATCAACGGTAAGCCGTGGGATGCGAAACGCATGCTGATCCAGTGGGACGGGGCGAAATGGACGGGTAATGATATCCCGGACTTCAACACCGCGCCTCCGGGCAGCGCAACCGGGCCGTTTATCATGCAGCCGGAAGGGCTGGGGCGTCTGTTTGCCCTTGATAAGCTGGCGGAGGGGCCGTTCCCGGAACACTACGAGCCGATGGAAACGCCGCTGGGAACCAACCCGCTGCATCCGAACGTCGTTTCCAGCCCGGTCGTGCGCATCTATGAAGATGACGTGCTGCGCCTTGGGAAGAAAGACGCGTTCCCGTATGTCGGAACGACCTATCGTCTGACCGAGCACTTCCACACCTGGACCAAGCACGCGCTGCTGAACGCCATCGCGCAGCCGGAACAGTTTGTGGAGATCAGCGAAACGCTGGCCGCCGCCAAAGGCATTGTCAATGGCGACTACGTGACGGTAACCAGCAAGCGCGGATTCATTCGCGCGGTTGCGGTGGTTACGCGTCGTCTGCGAACGCTGCACGTCAACGGTCAGCAGGTTGAAACCGTCGGGATCCCGCTGCACTGGGGTTTTGAAGGGGTTGCGCGTAAAGGCTATATCGCCAACACCCTGACGCCAAACGTCGGTGACGCAAACTCGCAAACGCCGGAGTACAAAGCGTTTTTAGTTAACATCGAGAAGGCGTAAGGGGGCGAGCATATGTCTTTGGAAACGCAGGACATCATCAAAAAGTCCGCAACGAACGCGATCACGCCGCCGCCGCAGGCGCGTGATTACAAAGCCGAGGTCGCCAAACTCATTGACGTCACCTCCTGCGTGGGCTGCAAAGCCTGCCAGGTGGCCTGTTCTGAGTGGAACGACATCCGCGATGACGTGGGGCATTGTGTCGGGGTGTATGACAACCCCGCCGATCTCAGCGCCAAGTCCTGGACGGTGATGCGTTTTAGCGAAACCGAGCAGAACGGCAAGCTGGAATGGCTGATTCGTAAAGACGGCTGTATGCACTGTGAAGATCCGGGCTGCCTGAAGGCGTGCCCGTCTGCCGGGGCAATCATCCAGTACGCCAACGGGATTGTCGATTTCCAGTCCGAACACTGCATTGGCTGCGGCTACTGCATCGCCGGGTGTCCGTTTAATATTCCGCGCCTCAATAAAGAGGATAACCGCGTCTATAAATGTACACTCTGCGTCGATCGCGTCAGCGTGGGTCAGGAACCGGCCTGTGTCAAAACCTGTCCGACCGGAGCGATTCATTTCGGCACCAAACAGGAGATGCTGGAAATGGGCGAGCAGCGCGTCGCAAAGCTGAAGGCTCGCGGTTACGAACATGCTGGCGTCTACAATCCGCAGGGCGTAGGCGGTACGCACGTGATGTATGTTCTGCATCACGCGAATCAGCCGGAGCTCTATCACGGTTTGCCGAACGAACCGAAAGTCGACACGTCTATCAATCTGTGGAAAGGGGCGCTGAAACCCCTGGCGGCGGCCGGATTTATCGCCACCTTTGCCGGGCTTATCTATCACTACATTGGTATTGGCCCGAACAAAGAAGTGGACGATGACGAGGAGGATCATCATGAGTAAGTCGAAAATGATTGTGCGCACGAAGTTCATCGACCGCGCCTGTCACTGGACGGTGGTGATTTGCTTCTTCCTGGTGGCGCTGTCGGGGATTTCGTTTTTCTTCCCGACGCTGCAATGGCTGACGCAAACCTTCGGCACACCGCAGATGGGACGTATTTTGCATCCGTTCTTTGGCGTGGCGATTTTTGTCGCGCTGATGTTCATGTTTGTTCGTTTCGTCCATCACAACATCCCGGATAAGAAAGACCTGCCGTGGCTGAAGAACATTGTTGAAGTGCTGAAAGGCAACGAACATAAAGTGGCGGATGTCGGCAAATATAACGCCGGACAAAAGATGATGTTCTGGTCGATCATGAGCATGATTTTTGTGCTGCTGGTGACCGGCGTGATCATCTGGCGTCCGTACTTCGCGCAATACTTCCCGATGCAGGTGGTGCGTTACAGCCTGCTGATCCACGCGGCGGCGGGGATCGTTCTGATTCACGCCATCCTCATCCATGTGTATATGGCATTCTGGGTGAAGGGATCGATTAAAGGGATGATTGAAGGGAAGGTGAGTCGCCGCTGGGCGAAGAAACACCACCCGCGCTGGTATCGTGACATCGAAAAGGCAGAAGCAAAAAAAGAGAGTGAAGAAGGGTTAAGCTAATTCTCTTTTTTTCAGATTAAAGGGGCGCTACACAAGTAGTGCCTTTTTTTTGCCATAAAAACGTCATGATCCTGACATCGACTAAACGTAACGTGTTGTCTTCACAAATAACCGAAGAGTTAACCGACAATGCATCTGGTCAAAAAATTAGTCGCGGTAAGCGTACTTCTTTGTGCGTCAGTTCAGGCGCAGAACATCCTCGATTTTCCACAACCGGAGAACAATCCGGAAGAGTTTAACGCCGTGACGGAAATTCCGGCCGGTGGGATCATTAAATACGAAACCGACGCTAAAACCGGATTCATCTTCGCGGACCGCTTCCAGTCGATGCCGGTCGCTTATCCGGCAAACTACGGCTCGCTGACCCAGTCACTGGCGGGCGACGGGGATCCGCTGGACGTGATTTTCTACACCCGCGCCCCGATGGCACCGGGAACGCTGATCAAGCTGCGCGCGATTGGCGTACTAAAGATGGTTGATGGCGGCGAGAAGGATGACAAAATTGTGGCGGTTCCCGCCAGCAAAATTGATCCTACGTATGACGACATCAAGGAACTGGCCGACCTGCCAAAAATTGAGGTTCAGCGCCTGGAATCGTTCTTCCGTGTCTATAAAGCGTTACCGGAAGGGCGTAAGAAAGTGGAGCTGAACGGCTTTAACGACGCGGCGACCGCGAAGCAGGAAATCAAACAGGCATGGGACGCCTGGAAAGCGAAAAATCCTCAGCAATAAGCGAATCTGCCGGACGGTGCGTTTGCCTGTCCGGCATGCAACGCCTTTACTGCGCGGCCAGCCGGCGCAGGCGGGAAACGTCGACGCTTTTTTGCGCCTGTGCCAGACTCCAGGTATTTTGCAGATTCAACCACATTTCCGGAGAACTGCCGATCACTACCGAGAGTTTGATCGCCATTTCCGGGGTCAGGGCCGCTTTACCCGTGAGTAACCGACTTGCCGTTGAGGGCGCAATCTCCATTGCTCGGGCAAATTCACGCAAGCTGACGTTCAGTTCGTCCAGCGCTTCCTGAATGATATCCCCGGGGCGGGGATGATTCGCCATTTTCATCAGTGATAATCCTCGTAATCCAGAATGTAGGCATCGCCATTGACGAATTCAAACGTCATACGCCAGTTGCCTGAAACCGAAATCGCCCAGACGCCATCGCGATCGCCGCTCAGGGGATGCAGTCGGTAACCGGGCATGTTGATATCGTTCACGCAGCCTGCGGCATCAATCACAGCAAGGCGGTGTCGTAAACGTCTGACGTGATTTGTCATCACACCTGACGTTTTGCCGTGAAGAAACAGGTCGCGTAATCCCTTGTGCCTGAAATTCATGATCATCCAGCTCACCTCGTTCCTTCAGGAGGAACAGTAGCATTATGTTCCGTGTGGCGCAACAACTTTCGCCGTCGTGTGCGTGATTGTCTGGCGAAATGAGCAAAGAGAAAAGGAGAGGGGATGAATACTGGAAAGCGCTACGCAAATTGCCCGGTAAACATCACGTTACCGGGCATTGAGGGTTAAAGACGTGCGGTGAGGTCGTCTATCTCTTTACGCCATTGAGCCTGTAACTGCGGCTTCTGGTGTCTGGGTTTACGGGCCAGATCCTCAGCCAGACGCTGCTCAAGCGCGAGCAGTTTTTCCAACAGGTCTTCCTCGTCAATGCGCTCCAGGGCAAGCGGACCGTCATCTTTCACATCAGCCGACGAAAGTTCCGCTGTGGTCTGCCGGATATGCGCATAGACGGCTTCCAGATCGTGCCATTCGCTCAGTTCACCGTCGTCAACAAACCAGAACCGATTACAGCTCTGGCTGATGAGTTGACGATCGTGACTGACCAGCAGCACGCCGCCCTCAAAGGTTTGTAGCGTCTGCGCCAGCGCTTCTTTGCCCTCCATATCCAGATGGTTAGTCGGTTCATCCAGCATGAGCAGGCTATAGCGCGCCAGCGACAGTCCGACGAACAGCAGGCGCGAACGCTCGCCGCCGCTTAATGTACTGACCGATTGCGAATGGCGAATCCACGGGAATCCCGCGCTTATCAGCGCCATTTTGCGGATGTCCGGTTGCGGGGCGAACGGTTCAAGGGCGTCAAACAACGACGCATCATCCGGCAGTTGATGCAGCGTCTGGTCGTAGTAGCCCAGTGAAACGCGAGGGTGAAGGCGCAGCGAATCTGACGTCTGTTCCGTCAGATAATGCTGCCAGATCAGTTTTAACAGCGAGGATTTACCGCAACCGTTACGCCCGACGATCGCCACCCGATCGCCGCACTTCAGGCGGATGCCTGCAATGGTAAACAACGTTGACGCGTCTGGGGCAGGCATGACCGACAGGTGCGATAATTCCAGCAGACGGTCTGCTCGTAGTGCGTCTCCGTGTAATGTTAGTGACCACTGACTTCCTGCCGTCAGATCCGTTTGCACCTCCTTCAGACGTAACACCTGCTTTTCCATTTGCTTCGCTTTGCGTGACAGATCTTCGTTGTCGTACACTCTCCCCCAGGTTGCCAGTCGTTTAGCGCTGGCGGTGACGCGGTCGATCTCTTTTTGTTCCGCCTTATGGCGTAACGCGTCGCTGGCATCGCGCTCAATCAGCGCCTGCCGGGCCGCGCTACAGGGCAACGCAAAGGTATGAAGGGTACGATCGCGCAGGATCCACGTGCCGTTTGTGATCGCATCCAGCAGGTGCGGATCGTGGGACACCACCACGAAACTGCCGGACCAGTTCTGTAAAAACTGTTCCAGCCACAGTAGCGTCGGCAAATCCAGGTGGTTGCCCGGTTCGTCAAGCAGCAGAAGGTCTGGTTGGCGCATCAGCGCGCGGGCCAGCAGCAGACGCGTATGCTGACCGCCGCTCAGGGTCTGCGCCGTCAGTTGTCGATCCAGGACACTGAAGCCCATCTGCGCGAGCAAGGTGTCGACCTGCCAGAGTTGACTGGGGCGTTCATGTTCAGGAAGTTGAGCCAACACGGCTTCCTGTAACGTCAGCGGCAGGATCTCATCAGGCAAATGTTGTTCAACACGGGCAAGATGGCAATGGTTCGCCAGCGCCAGGGTTCCGCCGGTCGGGGCAATCGAACCGTCGAGAATTTTAAGCAGTGTGCTTTTGCCGCAACCGTTGTAGCCGATAAGCCCAATGCGATCGCCTTTTTTCAGGGTAAACGTCAGATCGTCGAAAAGCGTGCCGAACGCCGTATCAACGTGCAGGGATTGTGCGGTTAGTAATGTGCTCATTGTTGCTTACTCAAGAGTTACAGGCGTAAAAACGCCTCGTCAAACATCGCTGACGATAACCCGGTAAGCCCGAGAGAAGGGGAATTCAGAAGTTAGCTTCGCTCAAGCAGAAGTTATCGCAGCACGATACCGATAACGCTTGAGCACTGGCGATCGCCAAAAGCATGTGAAGCGATGAATCGTTCACAGTACAGCATAAGTATCCTCCTTTTATTTATCCGAATGTTAATCGATGGTGAAAGTGTAAGCGCAAGTGATGAGACAGCGCAAGCCTGAAGGCCCGGCAGCGTACGCCACCGGGCCGTTCATCAGATGGAAGTACGACGATAATCGCGATATTCCGCCTGCCAGAAGTTCTCTTCGATAGCCTGCAACAGCGCTTCGGCAGAGGTTTTCACCGCCACGCCCTGTTGTTGCGCCATCTTACCGACGGCAAACGCAATGGCGCGCGAAACGGTCTGAATGTCTTTCAGTTCCGGTAACACCAGCCCTTCACCATTGAGCACCAGAGGCGAGTACTGGGCCAGCGTTTCACTGGCGGACATCAGCATCTCATCGGTAATGCGGGATGCGCCGGAGGCAATCACGCCCAGTCCAATCCCGGGGAAAATATAGGCGTTGTTACACTGGGCAATAGGATAGATTTTGTCTTTCCAGACCACGGGCATAAACGGACTGCCGGTGGCGACCAGCGCGTTACCTTCCGTCCAGGCGATGATGTCCTGCGGCGTTGCTTCCACACGCGAGGTGGGGTTAGACAGCGGCATTACGATCGGGCGCGGGCAATGCTTGTGCATTTCGCGGATGATCTCTTCGGTGAACAAACCGGTTTGTCCGGAAACGCCGATCAGAATATCGGGCTTAACGTTACGGACTACGTCAAGCAGCGACAATACGTCGTTGTCGCTGTCCCACGATTGCAGATTTTCACGTTTCTGCACCAGTTTGGTCTGGAAGGAGAGTAGATTCGGCATCTGGTCGGTCAGCAGGCCAAAACGGTCCACCATGAAGACTCTCTGGCGCGCGGCCTCTTCGCTCAAACCTTCACGCTGGATCTGAGCAACTATCTGCTCGGCAATACCGCAACCGGCGGAACCCGCGCCGAGGAAGACAATTTTCTGCTCGCTGAGCTGGCTACCTGCCGCCCGGCTGGCGGCGATCAGCGTACCAACGGTAACCGCAGCGGTGCCCTGAATGTCGTCGTTGAAGGAGCAGATTTCGTCGCGGTAGCGGTTAAGTAGCGGCATGGCGTTCTTCTGCGCGAAATCTTCGAACTGCAGCAGAACGTCCGGCCAACGGTGCTTAACCGCCTGAATAAATTCATCGACAAACGCATAGTATTCATCATCGGTGATACGTGGATTTCGCCAGCCCATGTACAACGGATCGTTGAGCAGTTGCGGGTTGTTGGTTCCCACATCCAGCACCACAGGCAGGGTATAGGCAGGGCTAATCCCACCACAGGCGGTGTACAGTGAAAGCTTCCCGATTGGAATGCCCATCCCGCCGATCCCCTGGTCGCCAAGACCGAGGATACGCTCGCCGTCGGTCACCACGATCACTTTGATGTTGTGGTTGGGTACGTTTTGCAGGATGTCGTCCATGTTGTGGCGGTTCTGGTAGGAGATGAACACGCCGCGCGCGCGACGATAAATCTCGGAGAAACGTTCACAGGCAGCACCTACCGTTGGGGTATAGATAACCGGCATCATCTCATCGAGATGGTTGTGAACCAGTCGGTAGAACAGGGTTTCGTTGGTATCCTGAATATTGCGCAGGTAGATGTGCTTGTCGATTTCCGTTTTGAATCCCTGATACTGGATCCAGGCACGTTCCGCCTGTTCTTCAATCGACTCGACCACTTCCGGCAGTAACCCCAGCAGGTTGAAGTTACGGCGTTCCTCCGTACTGAACGCACTGCCTTTATTCAGTAAGGGAAATTCCAGCAGTACCGGGCCAGCGTAAGGAATATAAAGGGAACGCATTTTTTTGCTTTTGGTTTCCATGTCACTCACTCTTTTTTGGATATCCGTCCCTGGCACTTTTTATAATACGTCGCCATTCCACCAGGGTATCGGGCACAGAGTATAAAGCATTGCGAATGGATTAAGGCTTTTTGTAAGCAAAAACACCATCGCGGTTGCGATGGTGTTTATCGTCATATTCGGGCTGTACGGTTACTTCTTGCTGTCTGCGTGGCGTTTTCTGCCGGTAGGGTTGTTCACCACGCTGGATTTTTCACCTTCAGTCACCACTTTGCGCTGATTGGAGATTTTATGGTCCAGTCCAAGAATATGACGGGCCTGACGGTTCGATTTCATTCTAACTCCTTTATCCTGTTACTGGTTTCAAGGATGAGTCCATGTGACTTCGGACGAAATATAACCCTTAAGGTCGACGATACAGAAAAATACCGACCTGATTGATGGTCGGCCATTTTCTCTGAAAGGTCAATGTGTAAGCAGGGAATTAAGAAGTCTCTGCTAACCGCCGCAAAATCTCCCGAACGTCCTATACTTGTTATCCCGACGATAAAAAGGAGAGAACGATGACTATCCATAAGAAAGGTCAGGCACACTGGGAAGGCGACATCAAACGCGGAAAAGGCACTGTTTCGACGGAAAGTGGCGTGCTTAACCAGCAGCCTTATGGTTTTAATACCCGTTTTGAAGGGGTGAAAGGCACCAACCCGGAAGAGCTGATTGGCGCGGCGCATGCCGCCTGTTTCTCAATGGCGCTGTCGTTGATGCTTGGCGAAGCGGGCTTCACGCCAGAGGCTATCGACACCACGGCGGACGTGTCGCTGGATAAAGTCGATGCCGGTTTTGCCATTACCAAAATCGCGCTGCATAGCGAAGTGAAGGTACCGGGAATCGATGCCGCCACCTTCGACGGTATCATCCAGAAAGCGAAAGCCGGTTGCCCGGTGTCGCAGGTGCTGAAAGCTGAAATCACCCTCGATTATCAACTGAAGTCATAGCGACAGTATGCCCGGTCGCGTGATGCGAACCGGGCATAAAAGCCTTACCGCGACAGCCAACCCTCATCATGCTCATTCGTATAGTTAAAACGTCGACTAACCAGCGCCAGGAATAACGTCCGCTCTTCGCCCTGGGCTGTGAGCCATGTCTGTATAAGAAACAAACGTAACGTTTTATTTTTTCCAGGCGATCACTGGTGGTAGAACGCGTAAAAAATGCGCTGAATAATTAAATGCGATCAGTACTTCAACGGGATATTTTTGATGTCTTTAAGATAGCCGTTCTCAATAACAATATATCCCCCGTTTTTCAAATCAGACAAAATGCGCATGATAGCACTTCTGGATGCCCGGATTTTTTCCCTGATATAAGGTTCGACAAGAACACTGTCCCGTATAGACTGCGGTTTCTCCATTAACTCATAAAGTTGCATTCGTACGGCTTCAAAAACAGTCGGAGCGGTTAGTTTGAATATCACTTCAGGCATAATGCTGGCAATTAACTGTAAATGTCTGGCAAAGGCTTCCCAAAGTTGGTGTTCGTTAAGTAAGGCATAAAAATAATCAAGGTCGATGATGGCAATTTCGGCTTTTACAATAACCCTGATTGTATACGCGGATATATAATCTACATGAATAGGTATGATGCCGCGCATTGTTGGTGCTTCTATATATTCGATAAGCACATCATCAGGTTGGCGATGTATTGAAATAACGCCACTGCGTATCATGTAGCATTTTGTCTGGTTTTTAGTGCTTCTTGTAAATCGGTGCCCTGATTCAAACGTTTTATATTCAAGTTTTGATTCAAGCTTTTCCATTATATAACGGCAATAAGTACTGTCCGTCTTGGTCGAAGCGTGTTTAATGGTGGTTGTCATTAGGTTTCGCAACGTAAAAAAGTATCATCGTATTATGATAGCAACTTTTGTGAAATTCACCTAAAAATGAAATCGATACCTGTCAGAATCTATCCTGACAGGATGGTGTTGCGTACGGTAATGTACGGCAATGAGAGATGAAAAGTATCGCATTGCCTCAGGGCGTTCGACGGTCTTCTCCCGATGAAGAAAGTAACCGGCTGAAGCGACTCACGCTACGGTACGTGGGGTCTGTCACCCAGCAGTGAACGTCGCGGTTTGTGATTTTAAACGCTTCCCACTTTTTTTCTCGACGGTAATGGCATCAGTACTCACCGAGTATCAACACACTGACAATGTCAGTCTAAAAGATGATTTGTTTTATATTACGGCTAGTAATGGTCTATTTCTTTTCTGCGTAGATTACGCTACCGCCGCTGACTTAACACTGTTCATCGTCCTTAATGATTATCGGTAAGCGAATATCTGTCTCGCATTTTTTATTTGTCAAGATTTTTCTAAATGAAAATGGGAGCACCTTTATTTTGCCCGTTTCAGACGCCCTCATTACTATCATTTCCACCTGGGAACGTACCAAACGAGTTGTCAGGCAGGCATTGCCCAGTCAGACAGGATGATGGGTAATGAAAATATTCGCAGAACAGATGAAATGTTTTTGTAGGGCACTGTTCATTTGAATATTGGGCTCTGTTTCAAACGCATAGCGCGTAATTGTACTGGCGAACATACATAAGGATTATTAAGAGGTTTTATGATGAATACTAAAAAATTAGTACTGGTACTGGCAATGGCTTCATGTGCAGCATTTGGTACCGCCAATGCGAAAGATCAGGGTCACGGTACTGTGACTTTCACGGGTTCAATTATTGATGCCCCGTGCTCCATTACTCCGGAAAGTTCTGAACAAACCATCGATCTGGGTCAGGTTTCTAATATGGCACTGGAAGACAGCGGCAAATCTATTCCGCAAACTTTCAGCATCAAGCTGGAACAGTGTGATATTTCAGGTACTGACAAAACGGTCACCACGACCTTCTCCGGTACTGCATCTGCCGTTGACTCAAAAATGCTGGGCATTGAAGGGACTGCGAAAGGCGCTTCTGTAGGGATCAGCACCACCACCGGTACGCTGATTGAATTAGGCAAACCTTCTCCGGCATATACCTTCCTCGCGGGTCCTAATGAACTGCGCTTTGCCGCCTATCTTCAGGGTGACGGTGCTTCCGCCACTATCGTCCCGGGTACCTTCCAGGCCGTGGCTAACTTCGCTCTGACGTATCAGTAACAGCGACAGGGCAGAATACCTCTGCTGTTTGCTTTCTTCACGCCATGTTGGCGGTTGTTTTCCGTGTGCTAACAACAGACAGCATGGCTTGTTTAAGGGATGATCTCGTTGGAATTTTCGTATGTCATTGAACCATACTTTTTACGGCAAAGTACTTCCCTGCATGCTTGCACTGTCCGTGTCAGGGGCGCTTTCAGCGGCCTATTCCGACCACGGACGTGTCGATATGCAGGGGAGCATTATTGACACTCCCTGTGCGATTGCCACCGCCGATCTCTCCCAGAGTATTGATATGGGCGATACCACAATAGGCGAGATTTACCTGAACGGACGCGGGCGGCCAAAACCGTTTTCTCTGAATCTGGTTAACTGTGTCCTGAGTTCGGGGGATTCTGCCCGCAGCCATTTTCGTACCACCTTTGACGGGCCTTCTGCTAAAGGGCTGTTCAGCGTCAGTGGGGCGAAGGGTGTGGGGTTACAGATAACTGATTCCACCGGTAACGTCGCAATCCCCGGCGAGCCACTTCCGGCCGGTATTCTGACCCCAGGTTCGCAGCGTCTGGATTACAACCTTCGCCTGGTGAGCGACCTTAGCCACCTGAAGGCAGGTGATTATCACGCGATTTTGCGTTTTAAAGTGGATTACCTCTGAAGGTTTATGACATGGAAAGACTCATGATGCTTGCTACAGGTGAGCAGTCACCCCGCCAGATATACAGTCTGCTTTGCCCTGTTGCAGTGAGTGTGTTATTGGCGCTGTGTGCTATGCGTAATGCCAGAGCAGAAGAGACCGTGCAGTTCAACACCGAAGTACTGGATGTTAAAGAACGCGCCAACATTGACCTGAGCCAGTTTTCGCAGGCGGGTTACCTGATGCCGGGTAAATACCAAATGACGCTGCGGGTGAATAAATTTGAAATTCCTGACCAGCAAATTGAATTCCTTGCGCCTGAAAATGACCCGAAAGGCAGTCAGGCGTGTTTGACTCCTGAGATGGTGAAGCAGTTTGGCCTGAAGGATGCGACGCTCAAAGCAGCCACCTGGTGGCACGATAATCAGTGTCTGAATGTGTCATCCTTGCAGGGGATGACGGTAAGACCCGATCTCGGTACCGGTTCCTTATACATCAACATGCCTCAGGCCTATCTCGACTATTCATCGGAAGATTGGGATCCGCCTTCTCGTTGGGAAGACGGCATCCCGGGGATACTGTTTGATTACAGCATGAATGCCATGAACTCAAACCAGAACGACGGTGGGCATAACCGTACGGTCAGCGGCAACGGTACCACCGGGGCGAATGTTGGCCCGTGGCGTCTGCGAGCTGACTGGCAGGCACAGTATAACAAGTCCAGCGGGACGAACGGCAGCACACAGAAAAACTGGGACTGGAGTCGTTATTACGCTTACCGTGCCATCACCTCACTTGGGGCAAAAATGGTGCTGGGGGAAACCTCGCTGGACTCTTCCATGTTCGACAGTTTCAACTTCACCGGTGCGAGCCTTGCCACCGACGATAACCAACTGCCACCCAACCTGCGGGGTTATGCGCCGGAAGTGGTGGGGGTGGCGAAAACCAACGCTAAGGTCACCGTTAGCCAGCAGGGACGTGTGATTTATGAAACCACCGTTGCCTCCGGCCCGTTCCGTATTCAGGATTTGAACTCGGCGGTGTCAGGGAAAATGGATGTGAAAGTGGAAGAGCAGGACGGCAGCGTCCAGACCTTCCAGGTCGACACCGCCAGTATTCCTTATCTGACCCGTCCGGGGCTGGTGCGCTATAAATTTGCATCCGGCAAACCGATGAACGACATACACCATACTCAGGGGCCAGAGTTTGGTACTGGGGAGTTTTCCTGGGGGATTAATAACGGTTGGTCATTATACGGCGGTGGGTTATTTGCCGGGGATTACAACGCGCTGTCCGTGGGGATTGGCCGGGACTTGCTGGCGCTGGGTGCTATCTCTTTTGACATCACGCAGTCTCAGGCTAAGCTGCCGGATGAAGGCACGCTGAGCGGCAAGTCTTTTCGGGTCAGCTATTCAAAACGCTTTGATGAGTACGACAGCCAGGTCACGTTCGCCGGCTACCGTTTCTCCGAGCGCAACTTTATGAGCATGTCCCAGTATCTGGACCGCCGTTACAGTGAAAACACTAACAATGGTAACGATAAAGAGCTTTATACCGTCACGTTCAATAAACAATTTCGTCAACTCAACAGCAGTGCCTATCTGAACTACAGCCACCAGACCTACTGGGACCGTGAAGCGAGCGACACCTGGAACCTGTCACTATCGAGCGCATTTGATGTTGGGCAATTCAAAAATGTCAGCGTCAGCATTTCCGCTTACCGCTCTATGTATGACGGCACTAAAGATGACGGCGTCTATCTGAGCCTTTCCTTACCCTGGGACAATGGTGGCACCATCAGCTACAACAGTCAGTACAGCGATGGCGGAGCCACTCGTACAGCGGGCTACTACAACCGTATCGACGAGAACAACAATTACCGTATTAATGCGGGCACCTCTTCCGACGGGCGCGGTACCGCCAGCGGCTATTTCACGCATGACGGCAGTATGGGCAGCATCACGGCTAACGCCAGTTACACGGGCAGTGAATATAACGCGTACGGATTGTCGATGCGGGGCGGGTTGACGGCCACGGCGCAAGGGGCCGCATTACACCGCACGAACATACCTGGCGGGACCAGAATGCTGGTCGATACCGACGGCGTAAGCGACGTGCCGGTACACGGCATGGGCGGCACGGTGCGGACGAACTATTTTGGTAAGGCGGTGGTGAGTGACATCAGCAGCTACTACCGCAGCACGGTAGATGTTGACCTCGACAAACTGCCGGACAACGTCGATGCCACCCGTTCGGTGGTACAAGGCACCCTGACCGAAGGCGCCATTGGCTACCGTAAATTCGGGATCCTGGCCGGTGAGAAGGCTATGGTGGTGGTGAGACTGGCTGACGGCAGTTTCCCCCCGTTTGGTGCTGAGATCCGTAATAAAGAAGGGACGCCGACTGGCATCATCGGCGATGGCGGCAGCGCATGGCTGTCGGGTATTCGACCGAATGAAAAAATGGATGTGTACTGGAGCGATGGCGTGCAGTGCCGTATCGACCTGCCGTCTCCGCTGCCGAAAGCAAACAAAAGCTTATTGCTGCCGTGCATTACGGTCGCGGACTAACCGAAGAATCGTTGACGCAGGCATGGCGGCGACATGACAGCAGGCCGGATGCCCGTGACTCCTCAATCTTAATAAAGAAGTGAATAAGCATGAACGTGACAATCCCGAAAAATCGTATCCACATCGCTCTTAGCCTGATAGCCCTGACGCTGGTTACCCAGCAGGCACACGCCGCGATTGCCCTTGACCGCACGCGGGTTGTGTTCAACGGCGGACCAAAATCCATGACCTTGTCGGTGAGTAACCAAAATAAATCCCTGCCGTATCTGGCCCAGTCCTGGGTGGAAGATGCGAAGGGTAACAAAATTGAGGCTCCGTTAACCGCGCTACCACCGCTCCAGCGGGTGGAACCGGGCGCGAAAGGGCAGGTGAAAGTGCAGATGACGAGTGACAAGAGCGTACTGCCGCAGGACAGAGAATCGCTGTTTTACTTCAACGTGCGTGAAATTCCACCGAAAAGCAGCAAGCCCAATACGCTGCAACTGGCGCTTCAGACGCGTGTGAAACTGTTCTACCGTCCGGAAGCGATCGCCATTGGACGCGGCGAAGAAAATGAAGCGCAGAAAAAACTGACGCTGACCCGTCAGGGGGATGGCTGGCAACTGAATAATCCTACGCCGTACTTTGTCACCATTGTGGCGGCCTCGTCCACGGCAAAAGGGAAATCGCCCGCTGATTTCACACCGGTGATGGTTGAACCGAAAGGCAATATTGCGCTGGGTACCAGCGCGGCAGCACTGGGCAACAATCCGGTACTCACGTTTGTGAATGACTTTGGCGGGCGGCCGCAGTTGACCTTTCGCTGCAATGGCAGCACCTGCACCGTAAGCAATCTGAAAGCGGGCTAATGAACGAATCAGGCGGGCAAACACAGGAGGGGCAAATGCGTAAAGGAAAACAACACATAATGTTGATTTCAATCCTGGCCGGTATGTTGCTGTGCTCCTGCACGGCTGGCGCGAGTGATGACTGGGACATTCCCGGTAATCACGGCGAGCTGGAGGTGTCTGGTTCGCTACGCGAAGGCGTCTGCCAGTTGGATATGCGTTCGGAGTTTCAGGATGTGAAGATGGACAGTTCGGCATTGGCAAATCTGGTGCATCCGGGGGATACCGGACGACCGGTGAAACTGGTGCTTCATTTATTGGGCTGCCAGGTGGCCAGATCGCCGAAGGCGGGCAAAGAAGAGATGCCCGCTGTTAGTTTTCAGTCACCGTCTGACCCGGATGAACCCTCACTATTGCGCATGGGCGGGGTGACAGGGATTGGGTTACGCATCCTGGATGAACAGGGGAAACAGGTTTTACCGGGCACCCGGCATAAACCGCAGTTCTCGACTGAAGGCGGCAATGTTGTGGTGTACACCGTGCTGCCCGTGCGCACCAAAGCGCCGTTGACCACCGGTGACTTTGTAGCCTCGGTAGATTTCCGGATGAGCTATGAATAAGGAGTTCGTGAAATGACCGTTACCGCTCGCGTTTTTTCAACGCTGTTAATGGCGTCTGCGCTGCTTGTTTTACCTTCGACGCAGGCCGCGCCTGGCAATATGGGTGACAAATACTCACTGGATATCAACATGTACGGGACGCTGGTGGCGAACAGTTCCTGCACGTTTAATGAGGGTGGGCCATTGCAGGTCGATTTTGGTGACGTGCAGTTGAAAGAGGGTGATAACAACACGGTCGAAGTGGACGGTGAGTACAGTAAACCCATGCCCGCTGATTTTACCTGTATCGGGGAGACTGGCGGGTTGGGGCTATTGCAGATGAAATTCACCTCCACCTCCGGCAGTTATGAAACCTGGCAGGGAACCGCCGTGATGGCGGTAGATAAAGGTATTGTCGGTATTGAGATGCAGGTGAACGGTACGGCTCAAAATATGGATGAATGGTTTGATGTCGATCCTGATGCGATACCGGTGCTGACCGCTAAATTGGTGCAGCTCAGCACCACTAACAGCCAGAATGTGGTCAGCGGCGACAAATTCAGTGCGTCCGGTACGCTGACGCTGGCGTTTAACTAAAGGTGCCTGTGATGAAAATACGTCTTCTGGTTGTCGGTGTGCTGTTAAGCCCGTTAGTCCTGAACTCAATACCGGTGGCTATTGCTGCCGGGACGGGCGACAGCAACCAGGTTAATTTTACCGGACGTTTTATGCTGGGCGGACCCTGCAAGTTAGATCCACAAACGACGGATATCAAACTGGATTTTACCACGGTGGTAAAGAAAGAACTCTATCTCCACACCCGCACCAGCGCAATACCGTTCACCATCAAGCTGACGGATTGTGACACGACGAAAGCTGACCAGGTGGTTATTACGTTTGGCGGGACGGAAAGCACCTTGCTTGGCGCGTTAGCGGTCACAGGGGAGGCAACAGGCATTGCCATTGGTATGGAAAAACTGGACGGCACACCGCTACCGTTTAATAAGGCGACGCCGGGTTATACCCTGACCAGCGGTACTAACAATATTACGCTTCAGGCTTACGTCATCGGTGAACCCGATGCGATAACCGCACAAACGATAACCGCCGGTGATTTTACGGCGACCGCAACTTTTGAACTGGCGTACCCCTAATCCTCAAGTAGAAAATACAAAATGAGAAACCATACTTTTAGACTAATGTTTTTTATATTACTCTTTACATCTATCCATGCTTATGCAAATTGGAATAATATTCCCGGCTATCATAGTTATCATGCGGGAGGGCCTCAGACCTTCTGTCAAAATGATTGGTATGTTCCAGCCGGAGAGGGGCTTTCGATTTACGCTGATGGTGTGGCTGGTAATGATACTGTATTAACAGTAGGGAGCCCAGGTACTTGCTTCATGCCATCAGGCAATATCGTACCAAACAATTATGTCCCGCGGACGGGGATGTACGCGATTAAGGCATATGTGTGTACACTGACTGATTCATGCCTTAATTCCTCTCAATATGTTATTTCAGGTTTCACGAATATTCGATCTGATATCTCCGTGAGAGAGCAAACACTAACTTTTGGAAATGCTGCTAACGAAATAACTATCCCGCCGAATGGCGTCAAAATGACAGGGTGTTATATGCTGATAGATGAAAGTGGGAATGAATACACTCTTCAAAGTAGCCCTGAGGTAGCTGGTTTTTGCACCGGTGGTACACCTCTTCCACCCGATCCTCCTGTGGATACATCCTGTACTATCAACAACGGTAATGCGCTTGATGTGAATCTTGGGACAATCGAACGCGCTAAATTACCTACTGTAGCGGGCTCAGGGGAGGACAAAAGTGTCCCTGTCGAGGTGGTTTGCACGGGAGAAGATTTAACGGTCAATATGCAACTTGACTATATTGCAATCACATTAGGGGCTTCTGAAATAGTCAAATCTGATGCGGAAGGGCTGGGGGTGGCTATTTCTTATAATGATAAAGTTCTTTCCACTACGGATATTACTCCCGTAACGTTACAGAAAGGGGTAAATACGCTCAACCTCTCATTTCAGGCAGTACGTGACCCAAACGTTGCCGAAGGTGATGTACCCGTTGGTCAATTTAAAGCCAGCGCAACGTTAGTGATGACACAGCAATAGATTATAACGATGAATATTCATTACGGCGAAACTTTGCCGCTGCGTAGATTTAATAATGCTGGCGTCACCCTGTTATTGTTTCTTTGGCTGTGTTGCGGCCTGAATATTGTTTTACTCAATCGCGGCGGGGCGGGATTGTCCCTGCCGCAAAACCTGATGGCCTGGGCGTTTATGGCGCTGATTGCGCTCTGGTGTCTTTATACTCTGCCGCTAAAACGCAGGATAACCTTGGGCAAACTGCCCGCGGGGACTCTGCTCATCATCGCGGGCGTCGTGTGCTGGTCTTTGCCGCTGCTGTGGTCTCCGCGCCCGGACTGGCAGCTTAACGCATTACCCAAAGTTCTGGCGCTGTGGGGTATGGCCGCATTTTATATTCTGCTGCTCTGTTCCACGTCGTGCTGGCGTCTGCGTTCCCACTGGTTATTTGTTCTGGTCATCTCGGCACTTTTGCAGGCGGTGTATTCGGTTTGGCAGATAGAAACATTGCAGGATTTACCCGGTGGACGGCCTTATGCCAGTTTTCAGCAGGTCAATGTGTTGGCCTCTTTCCTGGCGACCGGTCTGGCATGCGCGCAATGGCTTTTTTTACAAAGCGGCGAGAGATGGGCAAAAATCGTCAATGGATGCGCGCTCCTCGTATTACCCCTGATGCTCGTTATCCTGCAAAGCCGGGCCGGACAGTTAGGTGCAGCATGCGGCATTTTCCTGCTAACGGTTATCACTATCCGCCGTAAAAAGCGCATGACGTTACGCGCAATGTTGCTGATAGCCGCAGGCACAGGCTTAGGGGTGCTGTGGCTGCATTTTGCACCGGATTTACTTCCCGTCGTCGATAAACAGAATTCCAATTTTTACCGTTTATACATGCTCAAGCTGTCCTGGCAACTGATTCAGTTACATCCGATTGCAGGCAATGGGTATGGCAGTTTTGAAGCTTTGTTTGGGCAACTGGCGCAACACAACCTGCCGGGTTTAGAAGCGGCAACGCTTTTCTATCCGCACAACGAACTGTTGTATGCCTGGGCTGAAGGGGGGCTGGTTGCCGTGGCTGGAATAGCGCTTATTATCCTTGGCGTTCTGAAACGCCTGTGGTGCACTAATGGCGCTAAATGGGCCGGGATCGCGCTGCTGTTACCGATTGCAGTCCATATGAATCTGGAATATCCAGTCTATCAATCCATCACGCATGGCCTGACGATCATCATGCTGCTGACGGTTTGCGGCAGCGCGGTTCAAACCGTCAGTACAGGACAATATGGCGAGCATAAAACATCGCGCTCAGGCTTGCTTTGTCGCGGTCTGGCGGGGATAGCTTCACTGGCGGTGCTGGTTTTTATGCTCACCGGACTGCAAACCCAACATACTATTACCCTGGTTGAGCAACAGGGGTTGGTGCCCCTGGCGCTCGATGAACAGGCCGTCACGGCGTCATTACTCAATCCCTATAGCCAGTCCAGTCGGCTGGATTTTGACCGGCATGTGGCGATGCTACTGAGATTCAACCAGACGCGAGATCTTGCGCTGCTCGACGCGTTTCGTCACTGGGCAACGGATTATCTGCAAGTCCATAACGATCCCGAGGTCTATGCCAGCCTGCTGATGATTTCTCGTGCGCAGAATTTAGCCTCCGCAGAGTCGATATGCCGGGGGGCAAACGGCCGCTGGCCATCCGATCCACGATTTGTCTGTGGTAACGCGCAATAGCGTTATGCGCACGTAACCTCTGCCGGCAGTCGGCATTCACCTTTTCCGGCCAACGTAGCGTCTGTAGGCCGGATGAGTGGAGCGCTATCCGGCACGCCAGCAGCGCACGTCGATTCCCGAATCAAGCCTGCGTGGCGCCTGTCGGTTTTCACATCCGCTACCGGCGAGCGGACACCGTTCGCGAAAGAAACACCCCACCGGCAGAACCCGGTTGCCGGGCAACTCCGTTTTGCGAATCACCAGCTCTTCGGCCAGCGGCGCGCCGGTTTTCGGCACGGAATCCAGCAGCAGACGGGTATACGGATGTGCCGGGGTGGTAAGCACCTGCGCCGTATCGCCGAGTTCGACGATTTGCCCGAGGTACATCACCGCCACCCGGTCGCTCATATGACGTACCACCGAGACGTTATGCGAGATCAGAATGTAGGTCAGATTGCGACTGGCCTGCAGTGCAACCAGCAGGTTCAGGATCTGCGCCTGAACGGAAATATCCAGCGCTGATGTGGGTTCATCCAGCACGATCACGTCCGGTTCTGACGACAGCGCGCGGGCAATAGCAATACGCTGACGCTGCCCGCCGGAGAAGGCGTGTGGCAGACGGTCGAGATATTCCGGGCGGATCCCGACCTGGCTTGCTAACGCGGCGGCCAGCGCCCGACGTTCCCTCTCGCTGCTGCGCTTGTGGATCCACACCGGTTCGGTGATTATCCGCCAGACGGGCAGACGCGGATCCAGCGAAGAGAGCGGGTCCTGAAACACCATCTGCATTTCGGTCGACGCGGAGTCCTGTTGATACTGTCCCTGGCTGGGTTTCAGCATCCCCATAAGCAACTGCGCCAGCGTACTTTTACCGCAGCCGGATTCGCCCACGATCCCCAGCGTTTCGCCCCGACGGATCTGTAAATCCATCCCGTTGAGCGCGTGCACGCGTTCGGTCACCCGTCCCAGCCAGTTTTTCTTCGCCGGGAAATCAACGTGCACATCTTCTAAGGCCAGTAATGTTTCAGACATGGGAACTCTCCAGATGGGGATACCAGCAGGCCGATCGCTGGTCGCCAGCGCCGAGGGGGCTCATGGTGGGTATCGTTTCGCAAAGCGGACCCGCGGCAAAACAGCGATCCCGAAACGCGCAGCCGTGCGGCAAACGGGTGAGATCCGGCACGGTGCCAGGGATTGCCGGCAGCGGTTGACGCGGTTCACCCTGTTCCGGCGCGCATTTGAGCAGGCCAATCGAATAGGGATGGGTCGGATGGTGAATCACGGCATCGGTCGGGCCGCTTTCAATGACGCTTCCGGCATACATCACGTACAGCCGGTCACACAGTTGCGACACCACCGCCATGTCATGGCTGATAAACAGCACGGCCGTGCCGCTGGCGCGGGCTTTGTGCTTCAGCAACCGTAGCACCTGCAACTGCACGGTGACGTCCAGCGCGGTGGTGGGTTCATCGGCGATGATCAGTTCCGGCTCGCAGGAGAAGGCAAGGGCGATCATGACCCGCTGACGCATCCCACCCGAAAGCTCAAACGGAAAGCGGCTCATCACCCCGGCGGCGTCGGGGATCTGCATCTCTTCCAGCAGGGTAATCGCTTTTTCACGGGCCTGCGCACGACTCACCGTCTGGTGGTGGCGAATCACCTCTACCATCTGCTGGCCGATACGGCGCGTCGGGTTGAGGGCCGTCATCGGCTCCTGGAAGATCATCGCCACGCGGGCGCCGCGCCACTGACGCATCTGCTTCTCACTGGCGTTCAGCACATCTTCGCCCAGTAACGAGACGCGCCCCTGATGGATGCGATAGCTGCCTTCCGGCAGCAGACGCATGGTGAGCATCGCCGTGACCGACTTCCCGGAACCTGATTCGCCTACCACGCCGACAATCTCGCCGCGATGAATGCGCAGCGACACATGGCTCAGTGCATGAACATCGGCTTTGTATCCCGGAAAGCTTAAGTGTAAATCGTCTATTTCCAGCACCGGTTGAGTCATCACTGTTTTCCTCCTGCTTTCGGATCCAGCAGATCGCGGATCCCGTCACCGAACAGGTTAAAACCGACGGCGGTGATCAGGATGGCGGCACCGGGGAAGGCGCAATACCACCACTGATCGAGAACATAGTTGCGACCAATTGCCACCATTGCCCCCCATTCTGCGCTCGGTTGCTGGGCACCAAGCCCGATAAAGCCCAATGTTGCCGCCATCAGGATGGCGCTGCCGATATCCAGCGACGCCTGCACAATCAGCGGCGGCAGCGAGTTGCGCAGGATGTGCCAACTGATCAAATGCCAGCGGGAGGCGCCGTACGTGCGGGCAGCCTGCACATAGGCAAACTGGCGCACGACCAGCGTTTGTCCGCGCGCCAGTCGCACATAAAAGGGAATGCGCACAATGGCAATTGCCAGCATCGCGTTAAGCAGGCTCGGACCCAGCGCGGCGGCCAGCGCCATCGTCAGCACCAGAGAGGGGATCGACAGCATGATATCCATCATCCGCATGATGATGGCGTCAGCGCGACCGCCCATCACGCCGGACAGACAACCGAGCAGTGAGCCAACGCCGCCGGCAATCCCGACCACCACCAGCCCGGCGACAATTGACTGCTGGCTGCCCACCAGCACGCGACTGAACAGATCCCGTCCGACCTCATCCGTTCCGAACCAGTGCGCCGCCGTCGGCGGCAACAACCGCGCGCTTAAATCAATGGCATTCGGATCGTAAGGCGTTAGCCACGGCGACAGCACCATCAGCAACAGCATCAAGACAATGATCGCCCCGCCAATTAGGGTCAGCGGACTGCCCTTCATCAGCCAGAACAGTCTGGCCCAGTCTATGCGCCGACGCGTCGCGCGAACCGGCGTCGGGGTCTCTTCGGTTAACATCATTCAGCACCTCCGCGCCCGATGCGTGGGTCCACCCACAGATAGAGCAGATCGACCACCAGGTTGACCAGCACATAAGCAAAAGAGACCACCACGGCAAAGCCCATCACCGCCGGGAAATCAAGCGCCTGAATCGACGTTACAACCCAGGCGCCCATACCGGGCCAGGCAAAAACAGTTTCGGTCAGTACTGCGCCATACAGCAAATCGCCCAGCGCCAGTCCAAGTACGGTGATCGACGGGATCAGCGCGTTGGGCAGGGCGTAACACAGTACGATGTACCAGCCGGGAAGACCGCTGGCTTTAGCCGTGCGGATATAATCTTCACTGAGCTGTTCCAGCATCGCAGAACGAATTTGCCGTGCCACAATCCCCAGATGAACGAACGCCAGCGTCAGCGACGGTAAAATCAGATGCTGTAGCGCATTGAAAAAGACCTCGCCGTTGCCTTCCAGCAGGGCATCAATCAGATAAAACCCGGTGACATGCGTCGGCGGATCCAACCAGTCATCCAGTCGTCCGCCTCCCGGTAAAATGTGCAGTTGTCCGTAAAACAGCACGATAACGCCCAGGCCCAGCCAGAATGCCGGCGTTGAAATACCGGTGATCGCCATCAGGCGCACCAGATGGTCCAGCCAGCGATTACGCCAGACGGCGGAGAGG
Organism: Citrobacter sp. Ct235; assembly: GCF_030332305.1. Lineage (NCBI taxonomy): Bacteria > Pseudomonadati > Pseudomonadota > Gammaproteobacteria > Enterobacterales > Enterobacteriaceae > Citrobacter > Citrobacter sp. Ct235. The sequence continues at coordinate 679,315 of NZ_JAOWIC010000049.1, read as the reverse complement.
ATGCCTAACGGAATACCGATGACCAGCGCCAGCAGCAGCGAGCAAAAGGCCAGCTCCAGCGTGGCCGGGAAAAAGACGCGCAGCTCTTCCATCACCGGACGTCCGGTGCGAATCGAAATGCCTAAATCCCCCTGGAAGACATCGCCTACGTAGCGGGCAAACTGCACGTACAGCGGTTGATTCAACCCAAGCTGTTGGCGAATGTTCTCGACAATCTCTTCGCTTGCCCGGTCGCCCGCCAGCAGGCGCGCCGGATCGCCGGGGATCAGGTGCGAAATAATAAAGGTGATGACGCAAACGCCGGCCACGACAAGGACAAGTCCCCAGCAGCGCTGGCGCAAAATGCTCCAGAAAGTCATTGGCTTCCCCTGGCGGAGCCAGTACGGCTCCGCATTAACGTGGCTTATTTGCTCATGGTGCCGATATTAAAGACCTGCTCGAGCATCGGATTGAACACGAAGCCTTTGACCTCTTTGTTCATCGCTAACTGGTAGTTCTTCTGGAACAGATAGACGTAAGCCGCTTCATCAATGACTATCTTCTGTGCCTGTTGGTAGTCCGTGGTTCTGGCCGTCTGATCGGTCGTGCTCAGCGCACTGCGCAACAGCTTGTCGACCTCGGCGTTTTCATAGAACGAGCGGTTTCCGGGCAGTCCTTTCTTGTCAGACTCGAACCAGTAGTTCATGAACATATACGGGTCAGCGAAGTCCGGACTCCAGTTGCCGATGGCGATGTCGTAATCGCCTTTACCCACGCGATCGCGCATCGTGGCATTCGCCAGTTTTTCCAGCTTCACGGTAATGCCCAGTTTGCCGAGGCTGGCCTGGGTGGCGAGGGCAATTGGCTCCCAGTTTGGATCGTTATCGGAATAGAGGAAGCTCAGGCTGGTGGGTTTGCTGGCGACTTTCTCCCATTCTGCTTTCGCTTTGGCTTCATCAAAGTGATATTGCAGCGCAGTGGGGTCATAGCCCCACATGCCTTCCGGGATCGGCCCGCGCATCTGTTTGCCGTTACCGCTGAGGATCCCTTTCACCATGCCCTGATAGTCGGTGGACCAGGAGATGGCCCGACGCAGTTCCGCCTGATTCAGCGGCGCTTTGCTGTTGTTCAGATAAAGATAGGTCACGCGCAGCGACGGATAGTCCGCCACCGCAACGCTGCCTTCCTGTTTTAACGCGCTGAGCTGATCCACCGGCAGGGCATCGGCGATATCGATATCGCCACGTGACAGTTGCAGGCGACGCGACGCGCTCTCACCAATGATTTTCACCGACACGCGTTTAAAATTCGGTTTTGGCCCGGCGTAATGCGGGTTCGGAACCAGCACCAGTTGTTGACCTTTCTGCCAGCTTTTCAGCATAAACGGCCCGGAGCCTGCGGTGTTTTGCGCCAGAAAGCCGCGAGCGTCATCCGCCGCATGCGCTTTCAGCACGGCAGGGTTGATGATCGATGCACCGTCATTGGCCAGGGTATAAAGGAACGGGGCGAACGGTTGGCTGAGGGTAAATTTCACCGTGTGCGCATCAACGGCTTCCACTTTGAGATCTTTGGGAAACGCTTCTGCGGGCCCCTGGCTGATTTTCAGCAGACGCTCGAAGGACTGTTTCACCGCCTCGGCGGTCACGGCGGAGCCGTCGGCAAATTTGGCCCGATCGTCAAGCGTAAAGGTCCACTCTTTCTGATCGTCAGAGGCTTTCCAGCCGCTTGCCAGATCGCCTTCCACTTCGGTAGAGCCTTTGTCACCCTCGGTTTTATACTTCACCAGCCGCTGATAGGACGGATAAGTGACCGTCCAGTCGTTATTATCAATGGTAACCGCCGGGTCAAGGGTTTGCGGATCGGCGGCTTTGCCGATCACCAGCATGTCTTTCGGGACGGCAGCCTGAGCCGCAGGCAGGGTCATCGCCAGGGCAACAGCAATCAACGCGGGGCGAAATAGCAGAGTTAATTTCATGATGAAGCTCCGGAATCAAAAGGATGTGTGTGTCGTTGTGGTCGTAACGGGAAAGCAGGCAATACAGTCGTCCAGCAGCGGATAGCGACTCGCGGCGGGTAACTCAAAATGCCACCACTCGCTGCTGATGCCGACGAAGCCACCGCCAAACATAATGGCGTTGAGTAACAGTCGGTTACGCTGCGCGGCGGCAGGAACAGAAGGGTGGTACGCATGGGAACGGTCGTGCATCTCATCAAAACCCGCGCCCATATCCAGGATCTTGCCGTTCGCGTCTTTCAGGGTGACGTCGATGGCCGTTCCGCGACTGTGGTTAGAGCCGATGGCGACATCGACCACGTACTGCGGATCGGGGCAGGCATCCCACAGGATCGACTGCGCCTGCTGTGGGCGATAGGCGTCATAAACCACCAGAGAAAGGCCCGCCAGTTGCGCGATGCTGATGCTTTTTGCCAGCGCGGTGACGGCATCCTGATGCAGCAGGCAGCGCGATTCGCGATAAATCGGCGCGCCGGTCAGGTTATCGGCGGTCGCGTATTTGAGGTCGATATCCAGCGTCGGAAAAATCACCGACAGATCGGCCAGTTGCGGAGTTTCAGACATAGCACGTTTCCTGTTTATTGTTCGAATTGACCAAATTCTTGTTGTAACTGGCGGTTGGTCTGTAACCGCCCGGTAAGTGAATCGCCCAGTTGTTCCGCCACGCCGGAAAGCAACAGGTTGAACAGACAGCTCACGGGAGCCAGCGAATCCCAGAAGTGTCCGGTGTCGGTTTTCACCTGCAGTAAGTCGATGGCGTAATCTCGCGCCCAGGGGCACCAGATATCGGTTACCAGCGCCAGCGGTATTTGCCGCTCGCTGGCGACGCGGCAATACTGCCGGGCGATGGCGGAATAGGCGCGGGTATCGGTCAGCACCACATACGGTTTCTCAAACCCGGAATTGAGGGACTCCACCCAACTGCCGGAGAGTCCTTCGGAATAGTTCACCCTGGGCCGCAGATACTCGAGGTGACTGAAAAAAGCGTTGGCGATACCCCGCGTCGACTGGATCCCCAGCACATATACCGCTTCCGCCTGTGCCAGTTGCCGGATAATGCGCTGGAAAGTTTCCCCTTGCGCCAGTTGATAAACATGGGCGATCGCATCTATCTCCAGCGACAGCGACTGACGTGCGCGGTCCGGCAACTGCTGCTGTTGCTGCCAGGAGTCCAGACGCTCGTTCATGCCCCAGGGCTGATAGGGAACGCCCGGCAGTTCCCGCAGGCTGGCTTTGACATCTTCCAGATTGCGGTAGCCGATTTTGCGCAGGTAGCGTCCGACGGTAATCCCGCTGGTGCCCGTCGCTTTGCCAATGCTGTCGGCGGTTTCAAACGGGATCTGCGCCGCATGGGTTAACAGCCAGCTGGCAACGCGCTTTTCGCTCGGCGTATGCAGGCTGAAGGTCTGTTCAATTCGGGTCAGTAACTCAGGTTTTGCTGTCATCACCGTCTCGCTGTTACCAGGCTGTCAAAAGTCCGCTCACTGTTAGTCAATTAACAATGCAGGACGCGTGCCATGTTCGGAAACGCCGCCGCTGCGGGCGTCAATTGTTAAAATGACGCCGATTTTATTAACCAATGATCAACATTTGTGCAGCGTAGTGCAGTTTTGGTGCAACGGTAAGGTGGAAGGGCGTTTATCTGCAGGATACGCAGGCGGGATCACATTCTCGCGGCGAAATAAGCGGCAAACATCGGGATCGGTACAGGGAAATATCAATAACAGCCATAACACGTGTACATGTATTTATTTCTTTGAGGGGAAGGGTATTATTTTTCTCGTTCTACATTAACGGTTTAAAGCGCTCATGTAGAGGTTATTTATATCATTAACGGAGCCATCATAATGAACAAATTCTCCCTTTCTACAGCAGGTATTTTAGTGGCAGCGCTGTTGACCAGTGTTAGCGTAAATGCAGCAACAACAGACGCGAAAACCGACGTCACCCCCAAAAGCATGAGCTGCCAGGAGTTCATCGACCTGAACCCGCAGACGATGGCACCGGTTGCCTTCTGGGTATTAAATGAAGATGAAGACTTTAAGGGCGGGGACTACGTCACTTTCGATGAAACCGTGACAACCGCCGTTCCTCTAACGGTTGAAATCTGTAAAAAACATCCGCAAAGCGAATTGGCTAAAATCAAAGACGAAATCAAAAAAGAATTAAGTAAATAAGATTAAGCGCTTATTTAAACCCAGCCAGAGTGCTGGGTTTTGCTATTTGTGACAACGTCACATTATTAATTTAAGACAATATTGGATTTTGTATAAAGCTCTAAAACCACGTGCCGATACTGAATATAAATTAGTCTGGAAATAAAAGGATGTTTATATGGTCTGGTATCCGTCACGTATTTCGACTCGTTTGACACTCGGGGGGATCGCGTTACTTGCCGTAACGACGTTAGTTATTGTAGTTATTATGCTTTGGCGCGGGCAACCTCGCGTCGTTGAAATCAACACGGCGTTGATCGAGGAGACCGGGCATGGCCTGACGCGTCAACTCAGCAGCGTCCTGTCACGCATTGAGGGAGAAACCGTTAGCCTGTCGCGCCTGGCCGAAGTCCTGCCAAATGACGAAGCGCTGTACCGCGCGGTTGTGCCGCGTTTACTGGGCGAACAAAATAAGTCGATCATCACCGGGGGCGGAATCTGGCCTGAGCCCGATGCCTTCACGCCCGGTGTTGCGCGTCGCAGCTTTTTCTGGGCACGCAATACCGACGATAAGCTGGTGTTTTCCGATGAATATAACGCCCCTGGCGGCAACGGTTACCACAGCGAAAGCTGGTATCAGGGGGCGAAAGGTCATTCAAAGGAAAACTGCGTCTGGTCTGATGTTTATCAGGATGCTATTTCCGGAATCAACATGGTGACCTGCAGCATTCCGTATCAACTGGCGGGTAAATTCGCCGGTGTGGCAACGACAGATATTCGACTCGATAACGTTGCCAGCTTTATGCAGCAGCAGGGTGGGCGCACCGGTGGATACGCCTTTGTGGTCGATAAGCAGGGACAAATTCTCTATTTCCCGCAAAACGATCGGGATCATTACAAAACCGTTGGCGATCTGGTGAAGGCTTCCGCGTGGCTGAGTCCGGTCGCGCAGCGTTTGCAGAAACTGCGCACCGCAACCACCGATGTCTCCTCCATTGCACTGGAAAACGACGGCATTCTGAACGCGCCGTCACGCGTGATGCTGTTCCCGATGGCTGATACCGGTTGGGTGGTGGGGCTGGTGACGCCGCAAGAGCGCATCGTCGGACTGGCGAAAGTGATGATGCGCGATGTTCTTGAAGTGCTGATCCCGGTCATGACGCTGTTGCTGGTGGGCTCCTGGCTGGTGGTCCGCCGTTTAATTGCCCGTCTGGACGACACGCGCCGGGCGCTGGACGATATCGCACAGGGTGAAGGCGATCTGACCCGTCGCTTAGAAGTGAGAGGTAAAGACGAAATTTCGGCGATTGCGCAGGCGTTTAACCTTTTCGTGGATAAAATCTCCGCCATCCTGCTTACGGTGCGCAGCAGCAGTGAGGTGGTGGCGAACAACGCCGTCAGCCTTGCCGACAGCAATACTGAATTGTCATCACGCGTCACCCAGCAGGCGGCGGCGCTGGAAGAGAGTGCCGCCGCGATGGAGCAACTTAATGCGACCGTACATCAAAATGCCAGTAATACCCAACTGGCCGATGAGCTTTCAGAAAGTACAGCGCAAACGGCTAATCGTTGCGGAGACGTCATGCATGGGGTGATTTCGACCATGGATAACGTCAGTGCCTCATCGGGTCGAATGGTTGAGATCGTATCCGTGATTGACAGCATTGCTTTCCAGACGAACATTCTCGCGCTCAATGCCGCCGTGGAAGCGGCCCGCGCCGGGGATGCCGGGCGCGGATTTGCCGTCGTGGCATCGGAAGTCAGAACGCTGGCCCAGCGTAGCGCTACCGCCGCCCAGGAGATCAAAGCGCTGATTGATGAGTCGGTATCTCATGTCGATAACAGCAGCCAGCAAATTCATCATGCCGGCGATCGTTTACAGGAACTGGTGGGGCATGTTCGTCAGGTGCGTCAGTTAATGGGGGAAATTCGCGTGGCGGGAGAAGAGCAGCGCAAGGGCGTGGCCGAAGTTACGCTCGCCGTGACGGAAATGGACAGCACGGTTCAACAGAACGCCTCGCTGATTGATGATGCGGCGGCGCGCACGCATATCTTAAAAGCCGAAGCGGAAGAACTGGCCTTGCAGGTATCATCGTTTAAATTGCCGTAACGTCGTTGTGATGGAATTGCCGGAGGCGACGTTGTCTTATCCGGCCAACACATGACATCCCCCCAGAGGCCCGGTAAGCGACAGCGCCATCGGGCCTCTCATCACGGTGAATCAGATTTTCAACGGCAGCGCCGTCTGCATCCAGGTGGCTATCTCATCTGCCGGAATGGGACGGGAAAAATAATATCCCTGAATCACCGGACAATTCATTGAGCGCAACAGCTCAAATTGTTCCTTCGTTTCAACGCCTTCCGCAATTACCATCAGGTTCAGACTCTGCCCAATGCTGATAATTGCTTCCAGCAAAGACTGAATGCGTTTCTCGGTCTGGCAGCGATCGACAAAGGTTTTATCAATTTTTAATTCTGTTACGGGCAGGCTGACCAGGCGGGAGAGGCCGGAAAAACCGGTGCCGAAATCATCGATCGACAGTCCCACGCCCATGTTGCGTAAGATCTCAATGCGCCTGAGGATCTCTTCATCCTGCTCCATCATCATGCTTTCGGTGATTTCGACCGTCAGCTGATCGCCCGGAATGGCAAATTCCACCATCGCTTCCGAGACCTGGTCCGGCAGCTGATTGCTGCGAAAGTGCAGGGCGGAGAGGTTCACCGACAGGGTCGGAATGGTCAGCGACATCGTGCGCCATTCCGCCAACTGGCGACACGCTTCTCTGACCACCCAGCGACCAATATTCTCAATTTCGCCCGTCTCTTCAGCGAGCGGAATAAAACGATTGGGCGGTACGTGACCGTGCACCGGATCGCTCCAGCGCGCAAGCGCTTCGAAACCATACAACTCGCCGGTCTGGGCAAAGATCTGCGGCTGATACACCAGCCGCAACTGGTCATTGGCAATGGCATTTTTCAACGCCGCGCCCAGTTGCAGACGTTCTTTCACGGCGAGGTTCATTTCCGGGTTGAAGAACTGCCAGCCGTTACCCCCCGCTTTGCGAATGAAATCCATCGCGTTGTGGGCCGTGGAAAGCAGATAATCACGTTCTCGTCCCACCTCATAGCTAATCCCGATGCTGAAGGTCAACGGGAAGGGCTTGTCGTCATAAAGTGTCGCTTCACTGCCAATATTGATCAGTTCATCCGCAAACTGGGTGATATTGCTCATTTCGTGGTCGTCACTGACCAACACAAACTGCGTGCCTTCGATACGGCTTAAATACTGATTGGGTCTGAGCCGGTCGCGAATTTTATTGATAACCTGCTGTAAAACCTGATCGGCCACGGCGTAGCCAAGACTGTCGATGACATCCTGGAAGTGATCGACGCTGATGAGAAACACCACCGGCGAGAAGGCTTTTGCACCAACAATGAGATCGTCGAGATAGGCGTGCAGGTGATTGCGATTGGGCAGACCGGTGAGCGGGTCAAACTGCAGGAGATGCTCGATATGTTGACGGCTTTTCTCCTGTTCCAGCGCCAGGGCCGCCATATGCTGGCTGATATCTGCCACGCGTTCAATAAAGGCGCTGGTCTCTTTCCCTTTTGCCGTTTTAATTAATAGCGTCCCGGCCGGCTCACCATCACGTTGACGAATGGTGAGCGTCCAGACGCTCAAATCCTTCGCGTCGATCTCTTTTGATGACGCGGCCCAGAACTGGCGGGCGTTATCTTTCAAGGCATACAGCGAAACATGCGTATCCCGCAATACCGCTTCGATATTGCGGCAAATAATGTCACCCATTTCGTGAAACGGCGGGCTGGTGCACATTGCCGCCAGAATATTGCCTTCGAGCTGGCGAATCTGCCGTTCTTCGGTGATATCAGAAAAGGTCATGACCAGGTTTTGCAGTTCACGACGCGGGTCATGAACCGGGCTGACAGACGCTTTAATCCAGATCTTTTCGCCCGCACGGGTGACCATCAGAAACTCATCCTGATCGCGGGTCGTTTTCCAGAGTAGCTGTTTGAGTCTCAGGCGATTATCCGACGGCTCTTCGGGAATATTGAGCAGGTCATCCGGTTGTTGACCCGACGCATCGGTAATGCCGTAGCCAAACATTTCGGTAAAGGCGCGGTTACACTGAACAATGCGGCGCGCAGGGTCGAGCACAATCACCGGGCGGTCGAGATGATCGACCGCCAGCACCAGCAGACGTTTCTGTTCTTTTTGTTCCATCTCTACGCTGGCATCTCGCACAAACGCCAGATAGAAAATCTTGCCAGCCACGTTTACTTTTGACAGGGCAAAACGCGTCCAGACTTTGCTGCCGTCTTTTCGTTCCAGCAGCAATTCCCGGCTCATCCCTTCGACACGCGCCTGGCCGCCTTCACGGTTATGACGAATGTAATCCGGGTGAGCGGGGCGCAAATCATGGGGAATGAGCATCGAGATGCCATTACCGATCACCTCGTCACGACGATATCCCCAGAGCTTTTCCGCTGCCGGATTAAAAAACAGGACTTCGTCATTCTCATTAATTAATACCGCTCCCATCATATTCTGCTCAAGAGCAGGAAAGAAAATGCTGTCTCCGGAGCCTTCAACGTCGGTTAGCTTCATTTTTTACCTCTGCATCCGGATATTTCTCAGGAAGCTGGTTTCCAGAGTTCAACACAATTCCTGCCTCGTCTTTTTGCCGTATACAGAGCTTCATCTGCGATCTGAATTAAGCGCTCGTAATCCGGGTGACCATTAAACATGGCGGCGCCAATTGACAGTGAAAGCGGAATGATTTCGCCATTCGGCGATTTAATTTTGGTTTTCTCGACGCGACTGCGAATACGTTCGGCAGTGCGCAGCGTATCGGTTTGGTTCGCCTCGGTAAGAACGATAACAAATTCATCGCCCCCGTAGCGGAAAACATAGTCACTGCTGCGTACGTTATCATAAAAAGCCTGAGAAACCCGACGCAGAATATCATCACCGGTATTGTGTCCCCAGGTGTCATTGATCTCTTTAAATTTATCGACGTCGATAATCAATACCGAGAGCGGAGTGCCGGCGCGATTAGCATGGGCGATCTCACGTTTAAAAATGGTCGGCAGGAAGCGACGATTCAGTAATTTAGTTAACACGTCCATCCCCACCTCATGGCGGGAAACTTCTTCAAACAATTCGCGCAGCAGGGTGATTATCTGCGAGATGGAATTGCGGATTTGCAGCAGGAACTTCACTCGCGCCGCTTTATTGTTCAGCGCTTTTGTTGAGCCATTGGCGTTATGAAAAATGCCGTCAAAATCCTGAATTAAGCGTGAAATATGGCCAACTTCAGCAATGCCACTGAAATAATGCCGACCTTTGTGATTGAACCACAGGCCAAAATCCGCCTGACTCAGCGGCAGGCTGTTGCCCAGATCGGAATCGAGTAACACTTTATAAATAATGTCCATTTCCCATGAAAGCAGGGCGCCAATTTGTCGCTCTTTCTCTTCTTCCGCATTTTCCAGCAGGGTGAAAATACGATAATTTTCATCCTCTTTGGCGGCCGTACTTTCACTGAATGAGAAGGCGCGGGACATCACTTCCATTGCCAGATCGATGCTGTTTATAGAAAAATGATAAACCTGTAATTTTTCAATTGAATCATGGTGACCATCAATAATGATGGGGTAGAGGATCTTTTTCAGAACCCGGAAACCCATTTCGACCAGTTCAACCGGAATACCTATACGCGCATGCACCTCAGCAACCGTATGTTGATCTTTTATAAGCTGGTCAATATCGTCAACCTTGCAGGAGAGAACGTTGATAATCCAGAGTTCGAGGGCATTTTTAAGCTGTCTCTCAACCTGTTCATTACTCAAAAACTCTTCGGCATGCGGATCGGTGAGAACATCGCGATAGAACTCAATGCTCAGGGTATGTGCATGGGCCTTTGCGATCTCAGACGCAAGCTGGCGAATGTGAGGGTGGGTGTTTTCAACCAGTGCCTCCCATTCGTTTTTCATTCTTTTAAGATACATCTCCATGATGCAGATCCTTACAGTGGTTAGCGAACAACATTGCGGCCTGGGTCATATGCACATTCGGGATAGTAAGATGAATCTAAAGCACAGAACACCTGAAATGTAGCATGGGTACATTAATGAAATAGTGTAATGCCTTAAGCCATATTTTCATGCAATCAGGCGAAGTAGGCCTGAAATAATTATGGATATAGCCAAAAGTAGCAAAAAAAATCCTTTTTAAGCGACTTTTTAAACTAATCGACTTCTGAAAAGTATAGTCCATCCTTTTGAGCGTTGAGAGGAATGAGTAACCCGCGCAGGATGACGAATGGTATCTTTTATCATCTCGCTGTTTTTCAATTTCATGAAATGACATGAGTGATTTTTTGAAAGAAATCTTCATCATTATGTAATAAATCCTATTTTTTACGCCGGGGAATAATCAGCGTATTTTTTGACGCTTATTTCCGCCGTTATTTATTGATCATTCGCCGTAGAGTTGATCGCCAACAACCCTTCAGATCACACGTTGCGTTCTACTCTCTCCTTAGCCACAGCATATCGGCAGCGAAATAGTGGAGGTTACGATGGGACGACAACTCGTTATTTTTCTGGATGGCACGGGCAATCGCTTCAGTCATAAACCAACGAATGTTATTCGGTTGCTACGCTCACTGCCTAAAGACCGCGAGAACGTGCTGACCTATTACGATCAGGGCGTCGGGACGTTTGGCGTTAAGGAAACGCTCTTTGAATGGCAAAAGTTGCCTTCGCGGATCTGCGGACTGGCGTTTGGTTGGGGACTCAAGCGCAACGTCGAAGGGGCTTATCACTTCCTGGCAGCGAATTACCGTCAGGGAGATGAAATCTATATGTTCGGTTTTTCCCGCGGTGCCTATGCGGCCAGAGCGCTGGCGGCGCTGATTCACACGGCGGGTATTGTTGAAGGCTATCAGGCGCATCTCTTTGACTATGCATGGGCAATGCTGCTGGCAAGAACCGGGGAGAATCATACGCCAGACTTCAAACTTCAGGCGCGTTTCAAGTCTACCTTTGGCAGGCGGGTGAACGTCCATTTCCTTGGCCTGTTTGATACGGTGAAGTCGGTGGGCTGGATTTACGATCCGGTCATCATTCCATATACCGCGAACAACCCGGCTGTTGAGATTGTCCGTCATGCGGTGTCCATTGACGAGCGGCGCTGCTTTTTTCGCCAGCATCTCTGGCGCAAAAATGATGATATGAAAACGGATCTAAAAGAGGTGTGGTTTGCCGGGGTGCATTCCGACGTTGGTGGTGGTTATCCGCCACCGCAGTCGCAACTGGCGTTGACGACGTTTCGCTGGATGTTGGGTGAAGCCTGGCGCGCTGGACTGAGCATCGATTTTTCCCGTGCTAAAAAGGAACTGTCGATTCGCATGCGGGGATTCCCTGCTATTCATGACTCCATGCTGTTGGGGTGGAAGTTTGCCGAATGGTTACCTCGTCTGGTCTGGACCGGAGAAGATCATCAGCGTGAACTCAAAATTGGCGCAATGCCCCCGTTTGGTCAACCGGTTCCGCGGCCAATGACAGGCGTCATCAGCGTACATGAATCGGTGGTTAATTTAATGAACGCCAATCCGGATTATCGACCGTCCAATCTTCCCCGTTATTATTCGATTGAGGGCGACGATCCGGGGATCGCGAGTTTACGCTGAAACCGCTTACGTCGCCGGGTTATTATTGCCGCTGTTTACCCTGTTCTGAATATTCGTGAACAGGGTAAACAGATTAATGCCTCAGTGTGATGTCCTCTGCCGGAATAACCTTTTTCTCTTAGAGTCCCCCTGAAATTCACTGCACTATCCTGAAGTGTGTAAAACGCATAAATACGGCTATCCGGCCGGTTCAGGAGTGAAACCATGAGTACACGTTATACCGTAGAAATTACCTCTTCCGACGGTCATTCTGCCCGTTTAAAAATTGAGATTTCCTTTCTTCCTGGACAGTCGGAATGGACGTCAGAGCAGCCTGATGTCTTCTCAATTAATACTGGCCCAATGCTTAACAATTTTCAGCTAATGGGACTGGGCGTTACGCCGGTGGCTTTTCTGACGAATTTCCCCGGCAAAAGCAGCGGAAAGGGCGGGAAGAACGATCCGGGAGGGTCATTTCCACATGGGGAGCTGGACTGGGAGATTGTGCCATAAGCGTGACGCGTTCGGCTGATACCGCAGTTTCATTATTCCCTGGAGGTTGCAATGTCAGAACTCACCACCGCCTGGCAAGACTTAATGGAAAGCATTGAAGCGGGCTGGCGTCGCAGTCGACGCAGCGATCGGGTCAGCCTTTTACCAATGTTCAATAAGAATAACGACCTCCAGCTAAAATTTGATGTGAATGGCGTCGTCGCCGTGACGTTTGATTCCCGCCAGAATCCCTCTTTTCGCTGGGCGCCATCGACAAAGCGTCCGGGTTTTTCTGTGCTCACCGCCACATTACCGCTACAGAAGGCATCGCAAAAAACGGTCTATTTTGATGGGCTGGCGCTGAACCTGGCGACGTCCGGACATGTGGTCAGCCTGTTTCTGAAAAAAGACACCTTCGATATGTACTACAAACTGACGCTGCAACTGGACAGCGTCAGTCTCTCGCCGGTACTGGCGGAATCGAATTTGCATCGTTCAGCCCTGCGCAACATGACGGCGGAAGAAGCGGGGCATGAACCACATTATTTCAGCGCCAACTGCGGTGAGGGCATTGCGATCGCCGACTCGCAGGCTAAAGCCAGTCTGAAGATCGTGTGTGAAAGCGGGCAGCCCGGGCGGGATACGACGTGGACCGTCACGCTGGAACAGGCGGAGAGCATTTTGACTCCCCGGCAAGGGAGCGCGATTCAGATTAGTCACACGCCGTTTATTGTCTCGCAACTACAACAACCGACGCTGGCGGAAGAGGCCGGTAATATTATTGCGCAATGGAAAAGTGACGATCCTGACGGGGCACAGTGGCGGTTCGGTATTGAGAGCGTTTCGCTGAATTTTCCACCGCAGGCGGTGGGTGAAGCGATGGTTCGCGGGGAGCGTTTTCGTCCTGTCGGGCAGGCCAGCCCCATCGATCCACATAAACCGATTCCGTTTCGCTTTTCTCGTCGCACCGAGTTGACGGTGCGTCCTTCTCGCGTGGACCGCCGCTATACCGTACATCCTGGCGACACGCTATCCGTTCTGCGGGATGCCGAACTGACGCGGATGGTGAGCGAAATGGTGTATCCGCTGGAGTTGACCTATCAGCGCACGCCGGAATTACAGCGCACGGTGATTGTTTCCGAGATAGCCAGCGCGCTGGGTCAACCCGCGATTGCCTTGCCGGTCAGTGACCAGAGCTTTGCTATGAGTCCGCTACTGGAAACCTATTTTCGCCATCACGCGGCAAAAGAAATGGGTGACCTGAAAACGCGTATTACCACGCTGAGAACTCACCATCTCGCCGCCCGGCAAAATTTCATCCATCGTCTCGCCCGGTTCACGCTGAAAGAGGCGAATTACCCGCTGCGCAAGCTGGATCTGACGGAAGGTCTGAGCGCCACACTGCGTGGCAAAAAGCAGGGGGCAGCCGCTGTCTGGCCCCTTCCCGAAGGGGCATCGCTGAGTGATTCCCAGCGTATCGCGCTGGATAACTATGTGGACAGCCTGCCAGACAGTCCTGCCGCTGCACGTTCGCTGCCCATTGGACTGCTGTACTCCATTGAGTTTGCCTCTGAACTGATGGCGGTGTTACACACCCCGGTCACGAAAGAGGTTCGCCTGCTGGAACTGACGCTCTCGGTACTCGGTGCAACCGGCGCGGTACAGGCGGCCTTTGACGAGGGGCGCACGCAGTTCGATGCCAGCGTTGAAAACGGTCAGCTGTCACGGCTGGTAAAAACGCGCTATGGCCGTATCGCCACCGTCTGGAATAAGGCGCGTCACGTGGTGGTTTATACCCGCAGCACCGCACCCGGCGCACAATTTGCCGGGGAGCAGAAAGATGAGGAATTTTTAGGGCGTCCGCTGCTGCGCAAAATGGAAGAGTACATTGAGATCCTCGAACCGTACCGCCTTTTCGACGGCGAAGCGTCTGCGGCGAATAATAAGCCGGGATGCCTGCACGCCTTTCATTTCGCCACGCAGCGCATTTATGTCAATGGTTCATGGGGACACGACGTGGATGAGGGCTACGAAATCCCGTTGTTTAACGAACTGGACAGCTCCGGTTTTTACGTTAAGCCGTGGGCAGGCCCGGTTGCGCGGGGCGGAGGGGATGAACTGACGCAACACTGGCATGACCAGCCACAGCATCTCTACTTTTTTACCACGACAAAAGCCGGGGCCGGGGCGGATACGGACACCTGGGCGTCGCAGTTAGCCATCGATTGCGACGAGAATTACAGCTTTGGCAGAATGACTCGACCAGAGACAGGCGAGCTTCTGAAACCTGTTCAGCTTCCCAGCCTGACGTTACAGGCGCTGGCCAATCCCCGATTTTCGATGCCGCTACGCCCGGAGGGCGTCTCTGACATTGTTCATGGTCGTGGCACAGAAGAACTGGTCGCCAGTATTCGCACAATGCAGATTGAACGTACGCTCGCAACACGCAGGGTGGATCTGAGCACACTACCGGATGATAAGGATAAAAACATTGCGTCGCTGATCCAGCACGCGACATACAGCGCGGAGCTAAAAAGTCTGGAAGCGACGCTTCAGACGCTGTTTCAGGATGCCAAAAAACTCTGGGCGCTATACGAGGGTAACAACGTCAAGACGTTCAAAGAGCGTCTGCTCACACAGGTGGATGACGTCTTTAAAGAATGCAGTGACCGTCTGGACATCAAGGTTAGTGATATAACACAAGGGAAGGGCGAAACCCTTGATCACGTCAAAAAGACCCTGGGGTTGGCGCGATCGCTATCGGTCCAGATGATCGATGAACTCTGTGCTCAGGGGCACGCGGCGACAGACAGCCTGCTGACAACATTGTCTGCGATCCACGATCCGAACCTTGCGCTGGATAGCGTAAAGACCTTGCTGGAGGAGCGTTATCTCAGCCTCCCCGTACAGGCCTTCCTCAGGCGTTCCGCTGAGTCATTGAACGGTGCAAAAGCGGTCATCGCCGATTTACGGCTCTTTTGTGCGAAAGCGCCCGACAACATTGCCGCCCTGTGGCCAGCGCTCAGAGAGATTATTACGCGTGCGGATACGGCGTATAAGGATCTGTTGGGTATAAAGGATCGGGATGCGCTGCTTCTGGCCGTCGACGCGTATTGTCACACGATGACGACCATGCTTAGTGGTGGCATGAAGAGCGTTGATGAACTCAGTACCGCCATTGGCGCGTTAAAATTCCCGGCACAGTGGCAGGGGCCTCAGCATCTTCGCGATATGCTCACGCTGCCGCTGACCAATCTGAAACGGGCGGTTGCCGCATTTAGCGCGACCATCAGTCATGTGTCAGAACAAATCAGGAACATCGGCGAGCTGGATGCCCAGCGTGCAGAACTGCAAAAGCTGATCCCGGCGGTACTCACGCCACTGGATGATACGCTCAGCCTGCTGGAGACGTTCGACTGGCAGACAATGCGTAACACGACAACGACGCTGGAATCGGTACTCGCTGCCATCAACACCCTGCAGGGCAACCTTTTCGGCCTGGACAATATCAGGCAAACATTCTCCCAACAGTGGCAACAGGAGTGCGCGGCATACCGGGCGCTGGTTAAAAACATTGAAGATAAAAAGCCGATTGATAAAGAATTTGCGGATTTTGTCACAGCGCTGGAGGCACTGAACCAGACTCTGGTTGTACCTGCTTTCCCCAACCGTTCGCCATTTTCAACCGCCCTGACTGATGACTGGAACCGGGAATTTATTTCCATCGATAGCGCGGTTTCGACACTCTCCACCAGCTTTGACGAGGTTAATAAACAGGCCACCGCGTTTTTGAGCCACAACGCCGCCGTCGTAAAGGCGGAGCTTGAGCGGCGCAGACTCGACGTGAGGGCGCTGATTGAGGGGCTGTCTGACGCCGGTCAATGGTTTGAGGTCGCGAACAAACTGCAAGAACAGTTAGCCGAGACGACCCGGCAGGTACGCGAACAGTTTGTTGATCGGGCCACGCGGTTGTTTGATCAAAAAAGTCGCGAGTACGCGAAGGCGATCGACGCGACGTTAAAGCAGGCGAATACGGGCATCGCCGGGGCACTTCCCCAAGCCGGTCAGGCCATAAAGCTGATGAAGCTGTTTTCAGATCCGCCACAGCTTCCGCAACTGACTATTCGTACCGACAACATTGAATATGTTTTCGACGATCTAAAAGACCAGATTGAAACATCGCCGTTTGTCGCCCGACTCCGTGAGGCCGACGCGGGGATTAAAGAACTGGGGCTGACGATCCCTTCCTGTGAACTGAACGGCAACATTGTCCCTGCGTCGCTTCGGGGCGTCGATTTCTCGCAGATCGTTCGCAATACGGCGATTGATTTTGAAAACTTTTTCAAGAAGTTCAAACTGCCGGACTTGCCCGATGATGCCATTCGTATCAGCCATCATATCGATGCCAAAACGCGTAGCGCCAGTATCAAAGCGGTTATTGATCATCAGTTTACAAGCACAGAATCGTTGTTTGAAATCCCGCCGCTGAGCCTTGATGTCCGTAAACCAAAACTGGTGGCCACCAGTGATGTCGATATCTCCGCCAGTGACGCGACCAGAAGCCGCACGCAGGCGCTGTTCAGCGGCGACTGGATCCTCAACTTTTCAGGCCAACCGCTGGTGACCTTTGCGGATGCCCGCATTCAGTACAGTGAAGCCAGCGGATTCACGTTCGATCTCGACCCGAAGAATATCGAACCACACGCCGCGCTGAAATTTATCGGCGACGTATTACGGGGCGCGATGCCAGACGTTCCTCCGTATGTGGAAATCGTCAAAAACAAAGCGGGGATCCCGACGGGGGCGTCGGTGAGCCAGAAACAGGCGTTTGGTCCGCTGGAGTATGGCGGCGTCTCACTGGGGAAATCTGTGCTGGCTTCCGGGTTCCGGCTGAATATGAACGACGGGATGATGCAGATTGAAACTTACTTTGGCCTTGGTGAAAAAGCCTCCCCGGTGTCCATGCAGATAGGCGTCTACGGCGGTGGCGGCTGGCTAACGACCCGGGCCGCCGCGGTGAATAAGGACGGCAAACTCACAGCGGAGTATGAGGCATCGATTGGCGTGGCATTGGTCTCGACGAAAACCTTCAATCTTGCCGGGGTCGCCGAGGGTCATTATGCCATTCGCCTGTTTGTCGAAGCCGGTTTTTCCTCCGACGCATCGCAGAACTTTTTTGCCGCCGGCGTGCAAATGACCGGTAGCGCGAAGGTACTGGGCTATCTGACCGCTTATCTGAATTTACTGGTGCAGGTCGAGCACCGAAACGGACAGATGAAAGGGCGCGGACATCTGGATATTTCTATCGAAGTTTGCTGGTGCTACACGGCGCATATTTCCCGCACAGTGGAACAAGATTTGTGAGGTGTCTATGTCATTAACAACGTTTAGCTGGATGATGCATGGCAATGATGAAGGGCTGGTGGATGGGGATACGAAACGGCGAATCTCAGTTAACTGGGTGATGCCGACGGGAGAACTTCCCATTGGTGTCCCGTCCATAGACGGACAGACGGTGATTGACACCGTCGGTTCGCTGCTCTGGCCCTGGCAAATGCGCATTACCGGCTGGGCGATAGTTACCGATAAACAATTTCACCTCGCCACGCCGGTCCCGACCAATGTGCTGACCGATCCGCAGAATCTGCAGGAAAAGATGGCGGACGAAATCGGGCAAAAGTGCAGCCGTTGCAAACTGCCGTTTTCCACCGCTATGGCGCAGGCCCAGGCCAGCCATGGTGAAATCTGTCTGCCGCACCTGTTTGCCCCCCTGACGCTGTTACCCGCTGGCGTGAGTCTGGATATACTGGGCATGACCCGCAGTCTTACCCTTGACGATGCAACACTCCCTGTTGCCTGTGCTCCGGAATTCACGATGACTCATAAGGGGCAGGATATCGTCTTTAGCCCTGTGAGTGCCGACACAAAGGGCGAGATAGTGACGATCGGCTACGAGGCAAAGGCGGAGAAAGAAGATAAGCCTTACTCGGGTTTGCCTGCCTTTGCTGTCGTGATGAAAAAGATCAAACCCGCCGACAGCGCGACGCTGACGCCGACACTGAAGAGCGCCGAACGAGCGGAAATGGGGATGCGTGCCTGGCTGGCCGATGCCGTTCTGGCACCGTTGCCCATGTTGGCTCACGTACTCAATGCCGAAGCGGCCAATGCCAAAACAGGCAATGGCGAATGGCAACCAGGCATTGAACAACATCAACTGCTGAACCGCGCATTAGGCCCCGGCTATCTGCGTACTGAAATACGCGATAAGTCGATTCGGCATTTCTGGTTCTGGGATCGCCTTCAGGGCAGTAACCCGGTGGCGATTTCTATCGAGACCTGGGACGCTAACACCCTGGTCTGGGAAACACTCAGGCAGGCGATTAATAACCCCGGGACGGGTGAACATCGGTTATTGCAACCCCTTGTCGACGATAGCAGTAAGACCATTACGGGCTTTGCGCTAAACGTGGGGATGATGCTCAGCACCGCCGATGGTCGACGGATAATGATGACTTCGTGGCTGGCGGCAGTGGCGGTGAATTTTCATCAGCCAGATGCTAACAACCCAACACTCAACTTTATCGAGTGGTATCAACTGATATCGTTACATTACTCAGACCCCGGCATGGCCGAACTACAGGCGCGCTGGTGGTTTTTCCATCTGTCGAAAAATGCGCCAGCGGCAACACAAGCACTGCACGCCGGCATCGAGTCCTGGATTGCCGGAGATGTTTCAACTCAGGCCACCGTTCTGAGTGACCGCTATCAGGAGATGCTGGCGTTGCTGGTGGAGTGCCCAACGCCGGACACGCAGAATGCCAGTATCAGTGAAGTACTTCAGACGCTACAGCAGCAAATGCAGTTACCCGGCGCGCAAAAGGTTATCAGTCTGGGCGAGGAGCGCGATCTGGCGGTTGAAATCTGCCCGCCAGACGGGGCCTATGACGATCGGGACATTCGCGGTTATGCCGTCGCCATGGCCATGGGGAAGGAAAGTATCGTCCCCAAATTAGGCTGCGCGTGGCTGACGGACACGGCGCTGAAAGTGCAGGGGGCGTGGCTGCCGGACACAGAGCGGAAAGGGCCCACACAGCGCTTTCACGACACCGTGGGGGCGACCGTGCAGAACGGTCGCAAAGCGGTGGCATTTGCCTATTCGGGCGCGCCGTTGAGCGGTGCGGTGAGCCTCAAAGACGGCGTCGACTGTCTCGATTTCGGCTGGCCCAAAGACCCACAGGAAAACTCGGATATCTATACCTCTCCCTGGCGACTCCCTCCGCTAGCCTATGGGTTCCGTTATTGGGTAACCGGAACGGCAATTGGCAACGGCGGGCAGATTCTGCAGGAGAACTTTCGCAGCGGTGACAATCCCTGTGCGCTCAAAGCCGCCAGCCAACTGAATTTCTTACCCGGTGAGGGCTATCTTTATTTGTGCCGGGTAGCACCAGGTGCCGTCACCGTGCAGTCCACAGAGAAGGCCGTCGATCCCTGGCTGATGGAAGGGGAATCCCGCGCCTGGAATCAGCAAGGCTTAGCGGCGGATCGGGCGCAGGCCGGTGAACACCCGAAAGTGGCAGACGGCAGGCGCCCCCGTGTTGTTGTCATTTGCGACGGAAAAAACAACTGGAACAGCAGCGCGCTCACGTCGGCCACGCTGACGTTGACCCCGCCCGATGCCACGGAACAGGTACTGACAAAGTGGATGGAAGCCGACATCTGCCTGGAATTGCTCAAACCCGACCTCGGGAAGAGTGCAACGCTCAGAGCCCAGCGCGCCACACTACTCAATAAACTGCGTAAAACAGGCAAAAACCTGCCTGAAGATGTGGTCGATCTTCCTCGCCATCCCGCCGTTAAGGCTATCGGGGTGAGAGTGAAATTTGATGATGGTCCGCAAGTCGATTACCTCGTCACCCCAACATACCTCACAGAACGAGGTTTTTTAACGCCAGCCACACTGCGCGTAGAGGCCGGAAGCGCATCACGCGTCCTGCCGCCAAAGGGCACGGATACTGGCACGATAACGCTCATCCTGAAACCGGGAACGATTGCCACCGTGACCCTCTGGTCTCTGGTGCCAACGACATTCTTTATCCCAGGGCCAGATATCCGGATGGCAGACTTTGCCACTGATAATAACGACAAGACACACCCGACCTGGAGCGAGGCGTCACACCGGGGGTTTTCACCCGTTGTGCACCTGTTTGAGTGTTTACCTGACACCATAACGCTGTTCGAAGGTGCGGGCAGGGCGCTAAAAGAGATTCAGCAGGCGCTCCGTTTTGTGCCACAAGAGTCAGATACCGTCGCCTATCTGGCAACGGAGAAGGGGTTCGACGCGAACGGGCTGAAGGGGTTTCTGGTTCAGCGACACGAATGGCACTGGACGGGCTACCCGCTGGCGCTGCCCAAGCGGCTGGATGACAACACTCAACTGGAGCAGTGGTCCGAAGCGTTTGCTGGCACCTCGTCTTTACGCGAAACGCAGAGCCATATTCTGCAAACCAGTCGTGCGGCAACACCCGCGGACTGGCGCTTTGGCTCACTTGCCGAACCGGCGCTCCTCTGTCGACTGCGAATGCCCGGCTATCACGGTGCGCGTTTTTTCGCCTGCGTCATGCGCCCGATCCTGCGTTATCGCCGTTGGCTGAAAACCAGCGCGGTTCAGGATCTTGAGAACACGATTGTCGCTAAAGGCACCGTCGTGCCCGCACGTATCAACTGGCACGATCCCTCACTGCGGCTGGCCCCGCCGACGGTCCATACCACGATCCCGCTGGTCCGCACGGTCATGGCGATCGAGAAGGAAAAGCTGGCGGAGATCCGTACCAGTGCAAACGGGGCGCTGATTTGCCTGAACGACGCGCTCTGTCGAACGGAGGCGCTGACGCAGTACAGCGGCGTCGGGGAAACCTTCGACGTTGACCTCGAAGCCACGCGTTATGCCACGGTGAATGAAATTGGCCCCAATCCCATCTTCCACGCAGGGCCGGGGCAGCGCGTGGATGATACGAAGAAGGTCACGCTTTTTCTGCCTGAGAGTAGCTGGTTCACCCAATTGGGCGAGCCGGTCATGCCTGAGCGCGAGATGAACTGGGGAATCGAGGTCGAGCGTCCCTTTGGCCTGACTTACGATACCGACAGCAATGCCAAAGTGGTGCAGACGGCCATCATCGTCCGCCCGACGGGACACGATGTTTTTGCCTACTGGATAATGGCGAAGATCCGTATCCGTCGCATGCTTGACCCACACGAGAAGTGGACGTTGAGCGATCAATTTCCCCTCAGCGAGGATAAGCAGAGTTGGTTACTCGGGCGCCGGGAAGAAGGCGACGATCGCGTTCCGTTTGATTTCGTCATCGAGATCCCGCCGGGAACTGATTTTCTCCTCTCCCTGCATTTTGCAGAGGGAAAACGCATTGAGAAAAATGGCGACGCGAACGCGTCACGCCGTCTGTTGTGCAGTTGGCACAAAGGCCAGTGGGACGGGACGGCGGCAATGCGCTGGGGAGTGCAGGTGCTTGATCAGGTCATGGCCTTTGGGAGCGATCAATGGGCCACCGTCAAACGTTATTCGCCGTGGGAAACGACAGAGGCGACGACCGGATTGCCAATAAAGTCGGTGTTGCCCATTGCGCTGAAAAACGCGGAAGGTTGTAAGGCCCGCCGCCTGTTACTCAGCGACTATGGTGAATCGCACTGGTTGACCTTTATTGGCATGCCGTACCGGCATCTGGCCATTGCCCGGGAGTCTTTGCGGATGGCTATTGAGGATAAGTACGATCTCGCGCAGTCAAACAAAGAACACGCCATCACGCTGACCCGCAGTAGCGTGGTACAAGCCAGTGAAAATATCTCCCGCGATTTACTGATTGAACCTCTGGAACCGATTAAGAAAACGGCTCCAGGGGAAGAACCGCCCCGTGTCAGACCGGGTGGCGGCACCTTTCACCTGTTGTTGGTGTTTGAACCCGTCAATGACGTGGCAACACCGCTAGCCAATCAGCAACTGGGGAGGCTGACAGGCGTTTATTATCCGCAGCGCGATCCCATCACGGCTAAGACGCGTTATCCGCAATTGCGCTTTCATTCTTACATGGCGGATTCGCCAATAAAGAATAAATTACCTGATGGCTCAATCGGTTATATCTATAAATTTCACTATACCGACTGCCTGCCAGCGGACTGGACAACGCTGCAAGCGCAGTTGTTTCCCGTCAGGAACGCGGACGGTTCAGGAGAAGAAGCGAAGGTTCGCTGGCTGCCTGAAATCATTGGCCCCATTACCACCGCGCCGCTACCTGTGCATGATGGGCACTGGCCGAAGCCCAACATAACGCTTAAGCGAAAAGAGGGGAAAGAGAGGTCCATTGACCTGAATGTTGATGAAGACCGGGGATGGCGCTGTCAGGTAACAAAGGAAAAAGGAACCGATGTGTTCAATGCGCTTAGTTGGGCCGATGACCTGCCGGGAGGGCTCTGTACCGTGCTGGAGGGCGATCGGCTGGCGCTGGTTGGCAGTGGAGGGCGACTTATCGCAACGTTCACAGACTGGTCGCAGAAGAAAGGGGATGTACAGACGTATGATGACAAAGGCCAGCCCCGAAGTGAGCGCTGGGGCTGGAACTGGAACGCGTAAATGACGACGTAAAGAGAGAACGGCGTCTCTCTTTACGTTACAGTGTCACTTAGACCAGCGGTTTCTCAAATAACTGACGACCTGCTGGGCCTGCGGTTGGTTGAGATTGTTTTCTCTGAACAAAATCGTGCCGCTGATTTGTGGCATCGATTCATTTAAATCGAGTTGTTTCTTCAGTTCCGGGACGCCGCCGTTGACCGTCCAGTCCGGTTCATTGCGTGAGGGCTCGCCGACCTTGTACAGCGCAACACCGATATACAGCCGCGTTTTTGTCGGCTTCACGACGTCCGCCCACCATTTTGCCAGCACGTCATAGCGCGCTGCATCGCGGGAGAAGGGCCAGTAAATTTGTGGCGCGATGTAATCCAGCAGGCCCTGTTTCACCCAAAGCCGTGTGTCCGCATACGACTCATCATAAGCCGCCGCGCCACGGGTATCGGATCCGGCGGGGTCATGCGAACGGTTACGCCAGACGCCAGCCGGACTGACGCCAAACTCCACGTCCGGATTGATTTGTCGGATAGTACGGGAAACCTGCTCAATTAACTGTTGCGTATTATGGCGACGCCAGTCAGCTTTTGAGCTGAATCCCTGGCCGTAACGCTGGAAGGTCAGACTGTCGTTCAGCGCTGAACCGGGGGACTCGGCATAGAAATAATCATCAAACTGGACGCCATCCACCGGATACCGTTTCACCACTTCAGCCACGATACTGGTTATCCAGTCACGGGCTTCCGGGATCCCCGGGTCGAGAACATAGCGATCGCCAGCGGTACGGATCCAGTCACGATGGAGGACAAACACGCTGGCGGGCTGAAGCGACACGGTGCGGTTTAGCGCATTCACCGTTGACGATTTCACATTGGTGGAGACGCGATAAGGGTTGAACCAGGCATGAACGCGCATGCCGCGCTTGTGGGCTTCATCGAGCATGAACTGGAGCGGATCGTAGCCTGGATTCTCACCAATCTTCCCGGTGAGCATATCCGACCACGGTAAAATGGATGACGGCCAAAGGGCGGTGCCGTCGGGTTTAACCTGAAAGAAAACGGTATTAATACCCAGTGACTGTAAGTTATCGAGTTTATCCGTTAACGCCTTTTTCTGCATTGCAATGCGCGTAGCGGCGCTACTGACATTAACAGACGCTACCGGCGGCCAGTCCAGCCGGGAAACCGTCGCCAGCCACACGCCGCGAACCGGCTCATTCAGTTTCTGCGCTTTAGACGGCGATGTCGGCGTCGATTTCGGCGGCGTTACCAGTGAAACCGGGGGTTTTGATGAACAGCTCGCCAGGAAGAACGCTGCCACCACCAGGGCACTGATTTTTTTAACGCGAAACAGAGAGAAAACGCCACGAGAACAGATATCCATATAGGCCAGTCATCCGGTTAACACAAAAGAGAAATTATTTTGTTCCTAATCGACGTTAAGTCAAGCTGGCGAAGGGGTGAGGCGTGCAATTTTGCCCGGTTCCAACCAGACTGGGGCCCGGTATCGCCTTCAGCGTTGAATCGCGAGCTATACCGCACGCCATGTTGGCGAAAAACAAAGAAAATATCTGACTAGACCCTCAGCGGCACATTGCCAGCCCGATATAGCAATGGGTCTGATATTGAGAGTTAATTAAATGTAATTTTTTACGGAGGATAAATCGACTTCCGGTCATTATTTGGCTACTTTTCATATAGTAGAATTTATATTGAAAATCGACCAGGTGTTGCGAGGGTGTAATTTTAATTATGAAAATGAATTGTTAATCAATTTAGTAGAAAAAAACACATGCAACACTTTAAGATTATTCTCGTGAAAATTCGGAAAAATCAATATAAATAATAACAATTGAATTAATTTTAATAATACAGTATATCTTTATTTATTTGATTTTATTGGTGTTTTATCGTGATTGCTGGGTTATAAAATAACTTTTATTTTTAAATATTTAAAACGCAAACTATTGACTGCGGTATTGATATTCATTAAGCTAAAAATAATCTTATGATTAGATAATAGTATTGTGAATTCTATAGTAAATAGTATTCAAATTCATAAATCAGGAATGAATTATAATGGATAAGGATATCAATTCAAATGACCTTACTATCTGCGTTTTACCGCCATAAAAGGCATTTTCAGATCACGGCGATTGCACTGGCCATCAGTGGCGCCCTGGTATCGTCACAAGTTCATGCCGTTGTTACCACCTATGTCATGGCTTCGGATGGACAGGAGGTGACATTAACGCCTAATGAACAGTACATAACGAATGATATTGCTGCGTTAATCGCTGCTGAATCGGGAACGATTAGAGGAGAAGGGGTTTCTCTTACTGTAAATGATGGAGCGGCCGCAATTACTGCGCATTCCGGAGGAAAGATATTTCTTACCGGGGCAACGATTAATTATGTAAGAAGTCAGCCCAGTTTTAGCGTTGACCGCACGCAGGCTATTCAGGTAACGGGTCTGAATTCACTTGTCGATATCTCTGACTCCAGAATAGAGAGCTTTAATTACATTGTAAAAGTGCTTGAAGGGGCAACAGCCCGCTTCCATAACACGGTGATGATCGCGAATTTGCATGGATTGAATGCGAAGGATATTGGTTCAAGCATTCATGTCACTGATTCTGATATCACGTTCCTTGGTCAGTCGACCGGTTTTAATGCACGCAATGGCGCGCTGGTCACCGCCCAGAATACCTATATTCATGGTGATGTCAGTTATGGCTCGGCACTCTCCTGGGATTCAAATTTCCAGGTGCCAAACCAGACGCTGGCGTCTAAAGGTATTTATGATAATGTCACGATCGAAACACAGCGAAATGAAAATGTAGGTTATGCGATCTGGCAAATTGGGCGTTCTCATTTTTTGATGAACGACTCACATATTATTACGCATGGTAGCAATACCAGTGCGGTATTTGCCGATAAAAGTCAGGAAATATCGGAAGTTCGCAATACAAAAATGGAGACGCTGGGTAATAATGCTATCGCTGTTAGCATGAGAAATGGTAGCCAGATTCTGTTTGCGGACAACAGTGAAATTATTACCTCTGGTGATAACAGTTACGCCCTGTATGCGCATCATAACAATAGCGACAACGTTGCTCCCACCACAATTACGGCATCGGATACCGCCATTACACTTTATGGTACAGGGAGTTACGGCGTCAACGCTGAATCTGCGGGGTCACAGGTTTACCTCGATAATGTTCAACTGACCACGCACGGAAATACCTCAACGGGGCTCCAGGCAAAAACGGCAGGGAGTATTTTACATGCGAACCGTCTTAACGCGCAAATTCATGGCGATACTTCCGTCGGGGTGCGGGTACAAAACGGGGCTGACGTTCAACTGAATAATAGTCTGTTGAATATGACCGGTAACGGCAGCCATGGTATTGTTTTTAACACCGCCAGCACGAGTGATGCTAATAGTTTACAGGTAACCGGTAGCCATATTGAAACCAATGATGGCTATGCCATCCAGAATGAAAGCGGCTCGTTAGCCCTGAACCTGAATGACTCCACGATTATTGGTCGTTCGGGAGGCGAAACCGGTGTTGCCATCAACGTCAAAGATTTAAGTTCATCAAGGCGATCGGGCGCAGTGGATATCACGGCGGATAATTCGCATATTTTCGGCGATATTATTTCGCAGTCAATGAATGCCAACAGATCTTTAGACGTGACGTTAAACCATGCCTCCACATTCACCGGTCGGACACCCGATGTTGATACAATGACCCTGAATGATACCAGCCAATGGAATGTGACTGATAGTTCGACAGTTGCAACGCTTTCAAATAACGGTTCGGTCGTGTTTTCGTCCCCAGGCAACAGCGGCGGATTTAAAACATTGACGGTGAATGGCAATTATAGCGGTGGTGGTAACGTCACCATTAATACGACGTTAGGTGATGACGATTCTGAGACGGATAAACTGGTGGTGCAGGGGAATACGTCGGGGACAACCGGTCTGTTTGTTAATAACCATAATGGCGGCGGTGCTCAAACGACGGATGGTATTGAGATTATTACTGTCGCTGGAGAATCTGAGGGTATTTTCACTCTCCGAAATCGCGTCGTTGCCGGCGCTTATGAATATCACGCCGCTAAAACGGGTAAAAACTGGTATTTAACCAGTTTTGTCTATGAAGAACCGGAGGAACCTGTAACCCCCACTGACCCGGAAACGCCAGTCACTTCGCCAGATCCAGCGGCTCCCGCCACACCGTCAGAACCGGCAATTCCAGAAAGTCCGAATCAACCCACAGAGGAGAGTGGCGGTGGGGGCGTTAAGGTAATACGTCCAGAAGCAGGGGCCTATGTCGCAAACCTTGCGCAGGCAAATACCATGTTCGTTTCCCGTTTACACGACAGGCTCGGTGAAACACAGTACACCGACTTTTTAACCGGTGAGAGAAAAGTGACCAGCATGTGGTTGCGTCAGGACGGCGGGCACAATCGCAGTAAAACTCAGTCTGGCCAGCTAAAAACGCAGAGCAATCGTTACGTGGTGCAAATCGGCGGGGATATCGCGCAATGGAGCCATAGTGGCCTAGACCGTTTTCATTTAGGTGTCATGGCGGGTTATGGTTATGCACAGGGCAATACGAATGCTAAATACAGTGCGTATAAGGCCAAAAACAGAGTAGATGGCTATTCGCTGGGAATGTATGGTACCTGGTATGCCAACCAGCAGGATAAATCCGGATTCTATGTCGACAGCTGGGTCCAGCATGCCTGGTTTACTAACTCCGTACAGGGCGATGGATTATCCAAAGAGAAATATGATTCGCAAGGATGGTTAGCGTCGGTTGAAGCTGGATACAGTTTTAATCTGAGCCAGCACGATAACGTCAGTTACTGGATTCAACCAAAAGCTCAGGTGGTCTGGATGGGTGTCCATGCAGATAAACACGATGAAACGAATGGAACAAAAGTGACTGGCAATAGCGGGAATTTGTCGACGCGTTTAGGTTTGCGCGCTTATCGCCAGGAGCAACGTGAAACAGATGCAGGAACCACGCGAGCACTGCAACCGTTTGTTGAGGTTAACTGGCTGCACAATACTAAAAACGTCGGCGTGACAATGAATGATGTCTCTGATTATCAGGCTGGTGCACGCAACATCGGAGAAGCTAAAGTCGGTATTGAAGGCAACATTAACAAAAAACTGAGCGTATGGGGTAGTGTGGCCCAGCAAATCGGTGACCACGGATACCGTGATTCTCAGGCGTCTATTGGCATCAAATACAGTTTCTGATCCATTTGCCTGAAGGGACATTGTGTCTGACCGGAGCAAACCGGAAAAGGGAGTAATCGTTATTTCAGGACTGCAGTCACCAGAAAGGAGAATCTGGTGACTACAGTGCCTTAATCAGGACCGGTTCAGCAGTTTATTTGTGGTTGACATAAAAAGCGCCCACATTCAGAGTTAGCGACAGAAGTTTTCATTTTGTCGGGCTGGTGGGGGCATTTGGCGCGGGGTTGTCAGTTTTACGGTGCATTTAACATAATATACATTATGCGCACTCGCATAGATTCAGGGGGAATCCAGCCGTTCATGGCTGCGCCAAGTGTTGGTCATTACACTGTGGGCATAACCGTTGAAATGTCTTACGGCCTTTTACTGGCATTCTGTTCATTCCTCTGTTTCCCGGTTTAACCGACCATGCAGCCTAAGTACATTCCCCCTGATTGCCATCGCGACGTTCTCCGGAAAATCTGTTGGTAATGCGGCAGTCACGTTATCCAGTGCTGCGGGTATCTGCTCTGCAAACGTACACAGAATTTCTCGCATCTGCTCTTGCGGAAATTTGAGCGCCTTTGCCGTAGCCATAAAATGACGCGGATAAATTTTATCAATAGCTGTTTTTCTGCCTTTGGATGCGTTAAGCCCCATTGCCAGTTTCAAATCGCTGATATGTATTCCCGTACCGCCAAGAACCGGAAATGCCGAAATAATGTCGTAAAATGGCGTGAGCCGATAACTGCCGCCGGCCTGAATAAAAACAGAGAAGTTTTTCGCATGGCCATCCGTTGCGCCAATCAACCACTGGAACACCTGAAACTTCATAAAATCATAGCGATCTTTCAGCGCCTCGCTGGACCCCATCAAGAACGCCATGATTTGCGCGATGCCAGGTCCTCCGTCAGATTCGTATTTGACAGATGACGGTAAACCGAATGTCTGGCACATATCTTCCTGCGGCAAGCGGAGTAAAACTGACCGTTCAGCATTCCAGCGTCTGTCAAAGCGCTCGACCGCTAACGCACGCACCCTTCCCGCGTTGATAATTTCGGCTCCGGGAACATCCAGTCCGAGTTGTTTCGCCAGCAGTAGACAAAAATATTCATTATCAACGCTTTGGCTAAGATCGAGTGTCGCATTGGGCTGTCTGATTTCGCCAATAGGCAACTTAATAATATGCGTAGTTGGCGTTATCCCTTTTGGGATGCACCAGTCATTGCCCATTCTGAGCAGCGCGGTCTTTTCCTGCGCGCCGGCAACTGAGATGCGAAAGTCATTTTCTTCATTAATCATGCCCAACGGAATATCTGATTTATAAGCCGACAACACCTCTTCAAGCTTTGCCTCGCTTAACTTTTCCCATGTCATCACCGGATTTGTCACCGCTTCATTTTCCGGTAACAACGTCACTGCCCCCACGCTATCTCGACCCACTTCTGACAATAAATCAAAGGGTTGCTTTGATTTTGCGCGATAGCGTTTAACGATCCTGTCACGCACGATTGGACTATCAGGCAACAAGTTATCGAAGAAGTTAAACACGGCATCAGAAGTGATATTCCCCACCTGCAATGGCAGCGAAAGCGACAATGGCCTGGCGTAACGGTTGGCTAACCAATCCGGCGCATATTTAAATGTATGCGCACCGTTAGCCAGTTTCGTCAACTCACCTACCCGCTGATTATTCATCCACGTTACGAGTTTAGGCATTACCACTCCAGACTCTGTTGATCAGTCGATTCTGGCGCAGCGTCTTTTGTTTCGCATAGCGTCATTGAGAGCTCAAGTGACTGTAAAATTTTAAAAAAGGTCATCAATGTGGTGTTGTCAGGGTTATTTTCGAAATTGGAAATGGTTGCCTGCTTTATGCCGATTTTTTTTGCCAGCTCGCTCTGCGTCCAGCCATTTTGCTGACGAACCAGTTTCATTGCATTCGCTAATTGCGTTGGGCTGTAGATCATCGGTAAGCTCTTCATGTCATTCGTCCACAGGAAAATTATCCGCGTAAGAGGATATTACCGGTTTTATCCCTTCTCGAGGATAAAGTCAATCTGTAAACTCATTTTATCCGCTATACGGGATAAGTGAAGAGATATCCGCAATCGCGGATAAAAGGAAGATAATGTCATTCGCTAAGAAAGTGTGTCACAGGCAACGACTCCCGCGATAATATTGCGTAATGACACAGGAGGACATATGAACTCAGAGAGTACATCGAATGAAGTGCTGTTTCTGCTCATTCCAGAATATGCAGACTGGGAGTTCGCCTTACTGGCGCCTGGATTGCGTCGGGGATTCGGGATCTGGGCCCCACAGTACGACGTTAAGGTTTTGGCGCCTGATGAAGGGCCAGTGATGTCCCTGGGAGGCTTTCGCTGCCTGCCGGATTACACGTTTGATTCCATGCCGGCAGATTACGCCGCGCTGATCCTGGTCGGAGGCACGAACTGGTGGGGAGAAGAGGCAAAACGCGTCGTCCCCATCGTGCAACAGGCGCTGGCAAGGAAAAAAGTAGTAGGCGCGATTTGCGATGCGTCAGCCTTTATGGGGGCCAACGGCTTTCTGAATGACGTCAGTCATACCTCCAATGGGCTGGCCTATCTCAAGGAGCGAGCCGGTTCAGCCTACACCGGGGCGGCGAGATATCAGGCTGTACCTTCGGTTCGCGACGGTAATTTGATCACCGCCAGCGGATGCGGGTTTCTCAGTTTTACCTGCAACGTACTGGCCGCACTGAACGTCACCGATGAAGCCAATATTGAGGGGATCAGAGAGGCATTTACCTCGGGCATTTTCCCCGAAGTTTGACGATTTTCACGCTGCTATCGGTTTCATGTCTGGCAATACACATCACGGCGGACCTCATCCTGGATGATAGTATCCGGTGAGATCACCGCTACGTGAGCGACCCGTTGGCGGTTGTCACTTCGTTCCGGATGTCTCTGTCGATTTCATTTTTTCGATGGCAACAATATTGTCTGACATCGCTTCGTTGAGGACTTCTACGGCCGTGCTGGCATCGCGGTTCTTAATCGACATATACACTTTGATGTGGGCTTCCACGCTCTCAAGGGTGATCCCCAGTGCACGGTTAAGCTCTTCAAGGTAGTAGTAATAGATGTCTTTAATTGAGTACATTACGTTGTAAAACACGCTGTTGTGCGAGGCCCTGACAATCGCCAGATGAAATGCGTAGTCCGCTTCCGAGTATTTCTTGTAGTCGCCCTTATTGATCAGCATATTGTCCAGCGCGTCGCCGAGTTCACGGATGTCATCATCAGTGGCGTGTACGACGGCGAGTTCCACGCATTTAAACTCCACGGTCTGACGGAAAATCATCATATCGTGAAACTCTTCGCGGCTGAGGTGCATGATTGGGCGGGGATCGTTACTTAACATCTGCGGGGTGAAGTTTTCGCTGACGTAGCTGCCGCTGCCCTGGCGTGTCACCACAATCCCCAGGTCGCGAAAGCGCTGAACCGCGCTGCGAACGCTGACCCGGCTGACGTTAAATGAGGCGGTCATCTCCGCTTCTGAAGGCAGACGGCTACCCGGCGCCCAGCTACCGTCCAGCAGTTTGCCGCTTATCTGATCATAAATTTCATTTACAACATTTTGTTTTTGAATGGATTTTATGCTCAAGGTGGGTATCCGCTACGATGTCGCTCAGGTTTTTCATTGTATAACAATTCACTTTTAAGAACAAAGCGCCCGGCCGGGCGCTCCACAGTGTTAATCAAAACGAATGAGTACCTTCGCAGAGACATTTTTGTCGGTGGCGGTAATCAGGGCATCCTCGATTTGCTGGGGAGGAAACTCTGCGCTAATGAGAGGACGAGGATCAACACGCCCGTCTTCCAGCCAGCGGACCGCAGTCACGAATTCGCCGATAAAGCGGAATGAACCTACCCAGTTGATCTCTTTGACAAGCATGGATGAGACCGGCCAACTGACCGGGCTTGCTCCCATCCCTACCTGGACAATGGTTCCGGCAGGACGAGTGAAATCCACGGTTGATGCCACGGCGCCCGGTGCGCCAGAGGCCTCAAACACAACGTCAAAATAGCCTTTTCGTTGCTGATAATGCGCCACCTGCCCTTCATCTCGTGGATCCATCGTGGCAGTAGCCCCCATCTGACGTGCCAGTTCCAGGCAGCGCGGACTGAGATCGGAGGCCACCAGTTCAGACGCGCCGGCACTGCGCGCGGCGGCAAGAATCAGACAACCAATGGGACCCGCGCCTATCACCAGTACGCGTTTTCCGGTCAACTGCCCTGCCACTTTTACCGCGTGAATAGCGACCGCCAGCGGTTCTGAAAAAGCCATCACGTTCGCAGGAACGCGGCTATCGTACGGAACACATTGCTCCGGTTTCACCACCACGTATTCAGAAAAACCGCCATTCACATGAGGATTGAACTGCGCACTGCCCATAAATCGCATCGATCCACACAGGTTCTGATGGCCGGAAAGGCACATTTCGCACTGATTACAAGGGCTGGACGGATTCACCGCAACCGCCTGACCGACAGTCAGATTGCTTCCAGCCGGAACTTTGTTGACCACGCCGACAAACTCATGACCAATCACCATGGGGTGTTTGAGAATCGACATCCCTGCCCGCCCATGTTGGTAGTAGTGAATATCAGAGCCACAGATGCCGCCACAGGCCACTTTCACGACAACGTCATTTTCTCCACGTTCTATTTCGCGTGATTCAAAACGTACGTCTTTTTCCGCATGGGCCAGGCAAGCGTTACAGGTTATTTTTTCCATTTTCATCATGACCTCATTATTTGTTGGCAGTTGCCGGATTAATTGCATTCTTATCCACGGTGTCGGCATTCTTTTTTTCGGGAACGATCACCTCAATTTTTCCGACCAGGAAAAGGTAGGCTAATAAGCCCAGCCCGGCGATGCCTGCGATATACCACATGGCATACTGGAAATTTTGTGTGCGCTGGAGAATAACCCCAATGACAATGGGACTCACGATCCCCGAAAGATTACCGCAAATATTTAAAAATCCCCCCATGGTGCCGAGGAAATTACGCGGAATGACATCACTCCAGACAACCCAACCCAGATTGGAAAAAGCATTAGCAAAGAACGCGATTGACAGAATCACAATCGCAATGACCGGTTGGTCTTCAAAGAAATTGACCAGGCCAATAATCATCGTGACACACAGTCCCGCCATTACCGGTAATTTTCGGGCCAATGTTCTGGATTTACCCTTTTTAAGCAGCATATCGCTTAAAGTGCCACCGCAGAGCACGCCAAACATCGCCATAATATAGGGCAGCATGGCACCAATACCGGCTTTAGAAATTGAGAGGTGCAGCCCTTTCTCCAGGTAGACAATAAACCAGGTCAGGAAAAAATAGAGTGTGGACGAGCAGGCAAACTGAGTAATGAACAGTCCCCAGATAGTCTTTTTGCTCAGAAAGAATTTAATATCATGCCAGCTGATTTTCTCGCTAACGGTGGACTGGTTGGCTGAACCATAGCCACCGCCCGCTTTAATGTAGTCCAGTTCAGCCTGGTTCACTGAGGTGCTGTGTTGCGGATCGCGATAATACAATAACCAGTAGATACCGAACAGAATCCCCGCGCCGCCAGACAGGTAGAAAGACATCTCCCAACCGTAATTAGCCACAATGAAGGAGAGTGCCGGCGTCAGTAAGGCCAGCCCGATATATTGTGCGCTGGAGTAAATCGCGGTGGCGCGTGCGCGTTCATGATCCGGGAACCAGGTGGCGATTATTTTCGTATTGGATGGGAAAGACGGCGCTTCAGCAACACCGATTAATGCGCGACAGGCCAGCAACATCGCAAATGACGCCGTCGCCGTTGCGAATAAATGATGCGAAGCAAATCCCATCATAAAGGTAAAAATACTCCACAGAATAATCGCGCCACCGTAAAGAATACGTGAACCGATGCGATCAAGGACATAGCCGACAGGAATTTGACTGGCAGCATAGGCCCAGGTAAACATGGAGAAAAGCAAACCCAATTGGGTGGGTGTCAGACTGAAGTCATTCTGGATATTCGTTCCCGCAACGGCAAGATTGGCGCGATCCATATAATTAATTGCAGTCACAATAAACAGCAATGTGAGAATAAAGAGTCGTGATCTTGAAGCCTTCATAATAATACCTGTGTTATATCGGCATGCTGAGTAATAAACACATGCCGTGAATTTTAAAGGCGAGTCATTAGAGTACTTACGGCTTACAGTACGGCGAGCCAGCCACCATCAACATAAATAATTTGCCCGTTGATGTAATCAGATGCTTTAGAGGATAAGAAGACAGCGGTACCGATTAACTCTTCCGGACGGCCCCAACGCTGAGAGGGGTTACTGCTTTTCACCCAACTGTCGAACTGCTTGTCCTCGATAAGCGCCGTATTCATGTCTGTCAGAATGTAACCCGGCCCAATGGCATTGGTCTGGATATTAAACTGTGCCCATTCGGCTGCCATCGAGCAGGTGAGCATTTTGATCCCCCCTTTCGCCGCGGTGTACGGGGCAACGGTCGGACGGGCCGCCTGACTGGTGAGGGAACCGATATTAATAATTTTGCCGCCACTGTTACGCGCAATCATCCGTTTCGCCGCCGCGCGGGAGACCAGAAACGCGCTGGTCAGGTTGGTATCGATAACCTTCTGCCAGTTTTCCAGCTCCAGTTCGACCATCGGTTTACGGTACTGGATGCCAGCGTTATTGATCAGGATATCGACATCGATTCCCTGTGCATCCAGTTTGCTGAAGGCAGCTTCAATCGCCTGTTCATCGGTAACGTCAAACGCCACCCCGTGCGCGTCGTAGCCTTTGCTTGCCAGTGAATCCACCGACTCTGCCAGCAGTGCATCGCGAATATCATTCAGAATGACCCGGGCACCCGCAGCGGCAAGCCCCTCCGCGTAGGCAAACCCCAGCCCACGCGCAGATCCTGTTACCAGTGCCGTTTTCCCCGTTAAGTCAAATAAAGCGCTCATGTTGTTTTTCTCCCTCGATTAACTTGTATGACGACTGTCTTATTTAAGGTTGAATTTTCACTTGGATAAAATCAACAACCCGCCCATGAATTTGCAACAAAGATCACAAACAGTTGCGATTCGTATTACTTCAAATCATTGTAAATCATGCAGTTAAATGAAATTAAAAATTCAGAGTCACAGGCAATTTGATCATCATCACAGAATGGCACTTTCAATATCGCGCGCTAAAGGAAGCGTGATATAACAACATCAAGTTGTAGGACAACTTACAAATAAGAGTCATGTTATTTTTAACAGTATGACATGCCGTAAATACGCTGAGTTGAGGAGTGAAAGTGAGTAACCTGAAAATTACCAATGTAAAAACGATTCTAACGGCGCCCGGCGGAATTGACCTGGCGGTCGTTAAGATTGAGACCAACGAGCCGGGACTGTATGGTCTGGGATGCGCAACATTTACCCAACGTATCTTCGCGGTAAAAAGCGCGATCGATGAGTACATGGCCCCTTTTCTGATGGGTAAAGATCCGACGCGTATTGAAGATATCTGGCAGTCGGGTGCGGTGAGCGGTTACTGGCGCAATGGACCTGTCATGAACAATGCGTTGTCCGGTGTGGACATGGCGCTGTGGGATATCAAGGGTAAACTGGCGGGCATGCCGGTTTACGACCTGCTGGGTGGCAAATGTCGCGATGGGATCCCCCTGTACTGCCATACCGATGGCGGCGATGAAGTCGAAGTGGAAGATAACATCCGCGCCAGAATGGAAGAAGGTTACCAGTATGTTCGCTGTCAGATGGGCATGTACGGCGGCGCAGGGACCGATGACCTCAAACTGATCGCCACGCAGCTGGCGCGTGCGAAGAACATTCAGCCGAAGCGTTCACCGCGTAGTAAAACGGCCGGTATCTACTTTGATCCGGACGCCTACGCAAAAAGCGTTCCGCGCCTGTTCGAGCATTTGCGTAACAAACTCGGCTTTGGTATCGAATTTATCCATGATGTGCATGAGCGCGTGACGCCGGTGACCGCGGTTAATCTGGCAAAAACGCTCGAACAGTATCAGCTATTTTATCTTGAAGATCCGGTCGCACCGGAAAATATCGACTGGCTGAAAATGCTGCGCCAGCAGTCCTCAACTCCGATTTCTATGGGTGAGCTGTTTGTGAATGTGAATGAGTGGAAGCCGCTCATCGATAACAAACTGATCGACTATATTCGCTGCCACGTAAGCACCATCGGCGGGATTACGCCAGCGAAGAAACTCGCCGTCTACAGCGAACTGAACGGCGTACGTACTGCATGGCACGGGCCAGGAGACATCTCCCCGGTCGGGGTCAGCGCTAATATGCATCTTGATTTGAGCTCGCCGAACTTTGGCATTCAGGAGTACACGCCAATGAACGACGCGCTGCGCGATGTCTTCCCTGGCTGCCCGGAGATAGACCAGGGTTATGCGTACCTGAACGATAAGCCGGGGCTGGGTATCGATATCGATGAAGCCAAAGCAGCAAAATATCCGTGCGAGGGAGGGATCCCGTCCTGGACAATGGCGCGTACGCCTGACGGTACGGCCTCAAGACCGTAAATCCGTAAATAATGATGACCCGGTTGATGATTGCCGGGTCGTCTTAACTGTCTTTCAACCTCTGCTCATCGCATGACATCTACTCTCCCTTCTTCAATGTATAGCGTTTAGATATACATTTGCTACGGTCTCTGGCCCATACCGCCGCAATGCCCCCGAATCAGTTCCCGTAGTGGTACGTCCTGTACGACTGACTCACCAGGCTTCTGGCTCTCTTAGCATATGGACGATGTTGCACGGATTCATGATCCAGCCGCCGTTGAAACCGTCGGGTAACGGCTCTACTGCATCACAGCATACGACGCCGCATTGTTCGGCGTATTCTTCTGCGGCACTGAAATGGGGCGTGAATAATTCCAGCCAGAGTTCAGCCTGACTGAGTCCCGGTGCTTCATCAATCCAGAGTTTGTTCGGTCCGAGTTCGAATCCGACCGCTGGCGGCTTATCGGTAATTTCAGGCAGCCCAATAATGTTCCGATAAAAATCAATCGTCTGTTGATACTGATGTGATGGCACCTTCATCGCGATGTCTATACCACCTCTGATATCTGGTTTATTCATAAGGAATTTCCTTACCGATGGCGGGCAATACTAAACTAGTATAGTTCATACGGTGTGCCCGCTTAGCTAACCCATCACAGGAGAATTGATGATGTCCGACTGGAATCCGGCGCTATATATGCAGTACGGTGCAGAACGCTCAAGACCCGCCGCTGAGCTGCTGGCCAGAATTCAACTTGAGCATGTCTCTTCTGTGGTGGATTTGGGTTGCGGGCCCGGTAACAGTACGTCGTTACTGCAACAGCGCTGGCCTGGCGCGAGTATTACCGGCGTGGATACCTCCCCGGCAATGCTGGATGAGGCGCGAAATGCCTTGCCAAATTGTCATTTCGTTGAAGCAGACATTCGTCAGTTTCAGCCCGTTACGCCACCCGATGTCATTTACGCAAATGCCTCACTGCAGTGGATCCCCGATCATTATGCGTTATTTCCCCGGCTGGTCGCCCTGCTTAAAGATAATGGCATTCTGGCCGTTCAAATGCCGGATAACATGCTTGAGCCTTCGCATGTGCTGATGCGGGAGGTGGCTTATGAACAGGATTATCCGAATCGTGGTCGCGACGCCCTGCCCGGCGTTCACGCGTATTACGACATTCTGAGCGAGGCGGGATGCGACGTGGACATCTGGCGCACGACCTATTATCACAAAATGCGTTCGCATCAGGCGATCGTTGACTGGGTCAGCGCGACGGGATTGCGCCCCTGGTTGCGGGATCTGAATGCACACGAACAGCAACAATTCCTGAATCGCTATCATCAACTGCTACAGGAGCAATACCCGCTGCAGGAAGATGGCCAGATACTGCTGGCATTTCCCCGCCTGTTTATGGTTGCGCGTCGCCAGTCCTGATCTCAGTCTCTCAGTGTACTGACCGCTTTCCTGGCGGCCAGTTTTGCTTCCTGTTTCGGTCTGTCACTCTTTACGTCAACTGGTAGTGTTTGTCCGGCATCCGTTTCGGCGGAATGGCCGATTCATCATTCATCTGCAAGAGGTCAATTTCGATAGCGTTGCAAATGGCATCAAGGGGCAAATCATTATTTTCGGTGCCGAATGGATCCTCCAGCTCTTCTGCCAGCGCGTCCAGAGAAATAAAAGTGTAGGAGATGAGTACCGAAATAAAGGGAGTCATGTAGTGCAGGTCAACCACCAGGGCAAAAGGCAGCATGATGCAAAACAGATAAACCGTACGATGGAGGATCAGCGTATAGGCAAACGGCACGGGTGTATTGGCAATTCTTTCGCATCCGGCAAGCACCGCGGACATGTCGTTTAACCGATTGTTCAGACTATGAAATAAGATATCCGATAGCTGTCCGTCGCGTCGACGCGTCGCCAGCCATTCTCCCATCATCAGCAAAATTCGGTTTGCCGGAGAGTGAGCAGCAAACACGCGCTGCAGATCTTCCGCGCTAAGATACTTCGCTATCGGCCCAGCCTGTGGTTTGCGCCGCAGCGTCATACGCAGGCAGTGAGCAAAGGCGATTTGTAGGCGGACAAACTGCCCTAACTCGCGGTCATCCGGTAAAACCGTTTTGACCTCCCGCAGCAACGAACGGGAAGCGATCATCAGTTGCCCCAGAGCTGACTCGCCTCGACATAACGGGAGTAACAGGCGTTATTGCGAAAGCCCAAAAAGATAGCGATCGCCACGCCGAGTATGCTAAACGGTGCGAGAGTAAATTTGATGCCCAGCATCGTATACCACGGCAGCAGGACGATCACGGCAATAGACAGCAGGAAATTGAGCAGTAAACGAGAAGAGATTTTTGCTAACACGGAACCATGCCAGACGAATATCAGGCGTAGCCAGTGCTGTTGTGGACGAACGATCATGACGGTGTTCTGAAAAGAGACGAATCTGACCATTAAACGTGATCTGGATCAAACATTCAAGTGAGTTAAAAGTGACATTGTCACTTACGCGATGCTGGACAGGTTCTTTTCAGCGCAGGACTTACAGACGAGATAATTAGTTAACTACATTGTATGTTGTAACTACATGGTTCTGATAAGAAACCCGGCCTTAGCCGGGTCCTGTATTAGCACAGCGGTTTCACCGCTTCGCGCATTCCCTTCGTCAGAATGGCATCGAGATCGGCCGTCACCTGCTCAACCAGCCCCGCCACCTTCGTCAGGTCTTGCTCCCAGTGCGCTTCTACTGCCAGAACGTTACTCACCAGTTGCTGAGTACCGATCTGGCGATCGCCATGCTGGCTCCAGAGCTGCTGGAAACGAGTTAGCCAGTGCGCATCATCCTGAACCGGATAAGATTCCCCGTTACGCTCACCACGATAGAACGCAATCAGCGCGGCTAAGGCGAATGTCAGACGAGCCGGCAGTTTGCCGTTCGCCTTCTGCCCTGCCAGTAACTGCGGGAGAATACGGGTACGGAATTTGGTCATCCCGTTTAGCGCAATCGACAGCAACTGATGCTTGATGTACGGGTTGCGGAAACGTCCGGTTACCGCACTGGCAAATGATTCCAGTTCATCACGCGGCAGATCGAGAACCGGGATGATCTCGTCATAAATCGCTTTTTCAACAAAGGCGCAGATCTCTGCGTCATTCATCGCCTCGCCGACCGTATCCAGTCCGGCCTGGAATGCCACCGGCACCAGCGCGGTGTGCGCACCGTTGAGGATGGCGACTTTGCGCTCTTTATACGGTTTGATGTCGTCGACAATCAAAACGTTAAGCGGATATTTGTCGAGACGCAGTTCTGCGGCCAGTGATTTCGGCCCCTGAATGACAAACAGATAGAAGTGTTCGGCGGTATCGAGGAAACCATCGTGATAGCCAAGGTCAGCTTCCAGCTGCACCGCTTCATCGCGCGGGTAACCGGTGACGATACGGTCCACCAGCGTAGAACAGAAGACGTTTGCCCGATCCAGCCAGGTAATAAATGCCGCAGGCAGCGCCCACTCCTGCGCATAGCGCAGTACCAGTTCACGCAGCGCATCACCATTATAATCAATCAGTTCGCAAGGGATGATGACCCAGCCTTTATCCTGCGCGCCGTTGAAATGGCTGTAGCGTTCGAACAGCAGACGCGTCAGTTTCGCCGGATAACTTACCGCCGGCGCATCATCAAATTTATCGCCAGCGTGATAGCTGATGCCCGCTTCCGTGGTGTTAGAGAACACAAAACGCATCTCAGGATTGTGC
Organism: Citrobacter sp. Ct235; assembly: GCF_030332305.1. Classification (NCBI taxonomy): domain Bacteria; kingdom Pseudomonadati; phylum Pseudomonadota; class Gammaproteobacteria; order Enterobacterales; family Enterobacteriaceae; genus Citrobacter; species Citrobacter sp. Ct235. Next base: position 638,761 of record NZ_JAOWIC010000049.1, on the reverse strand, counting down.
GCCAGTTTCAGGAACGCATCGTAATCACCGTAAACGCTGATTTCACGATTCACTGAACGAATCAGGCGGGCATCGCTGACGGCTTCTCCCTGTTCATTCAGACCACGAATGATTGTGGTGTAAAGGCCATCCTGTGTACTGAGTGACGGTGGGAATGTGCTTTCAATAGGTCGAACAATGACCACACCAGAATTCAGATCGGTATGTTCATTCAGGAGATCTACTTGCCAGTCAACAAAGGCGCGAAGGAAGTTACCTTCACCAAACTGAATAATGCGTTCAGGATAGTGAGCACCGGGAAAATCGCGACGGTTAAGTGTTTTCACAATGGGTTCCCTTTCGATTAGTCATACAACCTGATTAAATTGGTAGAACAGGTTAGCAAAACTTTACGAGAGTAAAACCCTGTTTTGATCAATTCATGACGACTATTTATAGAGATTTATAGAAAATCGTGGTGCCGGTCAGCTTTCCATCAGGCATCAGCGCATAGTTCGGGATCTCACCCGCTTTGAGCCAGCCACAAGAGTGGTAGAACAACTCAGCATCGCTTCCCGTTGCCGTATCCAGCACCAGCTGTGTTTTGTGCTGTTGTGCTGCGCTCGCTTCCAGCGCCATCATGAGCTGGCGGGCGAGTCCCTGACGACGGGCGCTGGAGTGAACGAGAAGTTTCGCGACGTCCGCGCGATGAGGTTGATTTTCCGGTTGCTGGACAATGAGTTGAACCGTACCGACCATTACGCCAGAAGCGTTGTCGACCGCAAGAACGACGCGCTCTCCTCTACTCACGCTTTGCGCGACGCCATGCCAGAACGCACGCGCTTTTGACGGTTCAAACGGTAAAACAAAACTGACCGACGCGCCGCGCGTCACGCAGTCGATCAGGACGTCACAGAGCTCATCAATTCTTGCCTCGATGGCTCCTGCGTCCAGCACATAACAGGGTTTTGATGGGGGCATGTTGTCTCCTTAAATTGAGACAACACCATGCACTTAACATTGTGATAACACAACGGGGAATAACATAGGATATTGTTATGCCAGATCGCTTTCGGTAAAGACTGCACTGCCGGTCTGGCGGTCGCTGGTACGATTTCGACCTTCGTTCTTCGAACGGTAGAGGCACTCATCCGCTTCAACCATCAATTTGTTAAATACGTCCGTCAGCGAATGGGGGCCGATGCTGCCGTTCCCCAGGCCAATGCTCACCGTCATATAGATGTTCTGCTGGTTCCAGGTGAAGGGTTGCTGCGCCACCGCTTTACGGATGTTTTCCGCCAGAAGCATTCCCTCTTCAGGGTGCGTTGAAGGTACCACAACGACAAACTCTTCCCCTCCCATACGCGCCACCAGTCCCCGATCGCCGACAATCTGCTGAATACGCTGGGCAAACACGCTCAGCACCAGATCGCCACATTCATGGCCGAAGTTGTCATTAATGCTCTTGAAATAGTCGATATCCAGCAGCATGACGGTAATATGCTGTGAGCGCGAATATTCCTGGCGCTTCAGCGCTTCATAGAGTCCTGAACGGGAATAGACCTGGGTGAGAAAATCGAAATCGGCGCGCAGGGAAACCTGCTTCATCAAGGAATTAATCGCCGCTACGCTGACTGAAACCATAATGGGACAAATCGCCATCGTGGCAATTCCCAGTCGTGCAGAGAACATCTGCGGCGTAGACAATGGCGACTCCACCGCGATATTGATGATCGAATTTGCCACCAGCACGATTTCAACGGCACCGGTAAGAAAGGTCAGCAGACAGGTGACCTGCGGCGTATAACGTACCGCACACCAGATCAGCGCCGGCAGCGGAAAAGCCAGGCTTCCGGCACCGCCAATAATGACCGACGCCAGTACCGAGATAATTAACGCCGCCACCGGCATCAGTTGTTCAGGCTTAAAGCGTTTGACCGCACCGGGAATACCCAGCGTCAGCATACAGGGCACAATCAGCACCCCTGTCGAGAATTGTTCGCTAAACCAGTCAGCAACCAGCGGCCAGAATGAAAGTCGGTCGATGCCAACGGACCCCATCGCCCCCAATATTGCGCAGAGCAGCGCCGCTACCAGACAGTAATTAAATAAGCGTAAGGCACTGATGGGCTCATATTTATTTTTCCCCAGTCGTTTATCGCGGATCACCAGTTGGGCGACAACCACGATAAACACCATGTTGGAGAGATTAATGACAAGCGACACCCAACCCCACTCGGTGGTGATTGCATCATAGCCCAACATCGCAACGTAGCTGACGGCATAATAATGCAGTTTGTTAAGCCAGACATAGCGGGCAAAAACCCCGGCGATCACGCCGTTTAGCGGCCAGAACAGAGAAAGTTCATGCACCAGACGCAGTTCCGCACCAATAAAGTAGAACAGTGTCGTTAAAGCAAAAATAGCGCTGGCGTTACGCAGTGGATGGCCTTCCTGAAACAACCGGAAAGACGGAATGTGGAGTGCGTGCATTAAATATCTATCCATATAATTGCCGTTGGCAATTATCTCTGGGTAATGATTATATTATTTAAGAGAATAGCATGAATTATTCTCAAAGATAGTCATCCCCCGCTGCGTTAACCTATTATTTTGTTAACCCCCCCACCAATAACCCTGGTTAATAAATGGGTATTTTCAGGGAGCGGTTGTAACCATTTAATTATTACTGTTTATTCATTTGGATAACTAACCAGTGATGGATAACAGCAACCACATACCGTTGTTGCTCATCGCTCAGCGGCTGTCCCTGCGCGATATTATGCCATTTAGCAAGACAACCGCGACAGCAGGTCGCCGTGGCGTGCTGGGCGATAAACACCGGATGACCGCGCATCGGCGTTTGCTTACCATCATTGACAGGCATCGCCGGAGCAAGCCGCTGTGCCACAAAATCCGCAGCATGCCTGTCGATAACCTCAGCCCCTTTATCCCAGCAATACTGTCTCTCTTTTGTTCCCAGACGAAAACGGGAACGAAACGTCGAGCGCGACAGACGGGCAAAAAGTGGATCAAACGTGTTCATCAGTACACTGAGCGTCCTAGTCGTTGAGTGAGTTGTTCCAGAACCGCAATGCCTGCCAGCGAATTACCGGTTGGATCCAGTTCCGGGCTCCAGACGGCGATCGCCATCTCATGCGGCACAATCGCGACAATTCCCCCACCAACGCCCGACTTCGCGGGTAAACCAACACGCCACGCAAACTCTCCGGCGTTCTGATACATTCCGCTGGTCGCCATCAGCGCATTGATCTGTCGCGCCTGCATCGGCGTCACCACGGGCTCATCGAGATGAAACGCTTTTCCCTGGTTAGCAAGAAAGACAAAGGTCTTCGCCAGCTCCACACAGCTCATTTTCAGCGCGCAGTAATGAAAATAGTTTTGCAGGACCGTCGTGACGTCATGGTGAAAATTGCCGAAGGATTTCATCAGCCAGGCGATGGCGGCATTGCGGGCGGAATGTTCGAACTCCGAGCGGGCCACCACCGCATCATAAGCGATATCAGCCACGCCGCTCAGCGCGCGCACCACTTCCAGCATACGTTGACGCGGTGCGCTGAGTCGTCCCTGCAACATGTCGCAGACGACCAGCGCCCCGGCATTAATAAACGGATTGCGCGGAATGCCGTGTTCCATTTCTAACTGTACCAGCGAGTTAAACGGCGAGCCGGACGGATCTTTCCCCACCCGTTGCCAGATCTCATCCTCTGAATAGTGACGCATCGCCACCACCAGACTGAGCACCTTCGAAATCGACTGAATGGAAAAGCGTTCTGTCGCATCTCCGGCATGCCAGAGCTGTCCCTCCACGGTGCAAATCGCAATACCCAGTCGGGAACCCTCAACCGAAGCAAGCGCAGGAATATAATCCGCCACGTTGCCCTGACCAATCAGCGGGCGAACCTCTGTCAGAATGGTCTCTAAAATTGAATTGTCCAGGGTGATTGCCACACCACACTCCTTGCCTGCCGGTCTGAAAAGGGCTGCGAGTATAGCAGAGCTAAATACCTCGCGTCAGGCCGGAAGACGGAATCTCGCCACGGCGTGAATCAACTGATGCGATTCATTATGCAACTGCCGTGAGGAGGCTGATGCGGTATCCACCAGCTCGCGGGTGTCGCGGGCAACCAGATTCAGCGCCTGCAACTGACGCGTCATCTGATGGATTCGGGTTCCCTGATGCAGCGTTGCGGCTGAGATATCATTCAGCGAGGCGCCCAGATTCTCCACCAGCGCGATCACCTGTTGCAGATTTTCTTCCAGATGCGTCACCGCACTCGACCCTTCTTCTATCCCCTGCAGGGAATGATAGATCAGCGCCTGAATATCCTGCGTAGACTGACTGCTCTTGCGCGCCAGCAGCCCCACTTCTTTTGCCACCACCGCAAAGCCGCGTCCTTGCTCACCGGCATGAGCGGCTTCAATGGCCGCGTTCAGCGCCAGGATGTTGGTCTGGAAGGCGACGTTATCAATCAGCGCAATAATCCCGCGCATCTCTGCCGAGCGCGTCACGATCGCCTGCATCGAACGATTCACCGTGTCCATCATTCTGTCACCGCCAGCCGCAATGGTACGGGCTTCTTCCGCACGCTGATTCGCCAGTTGGGCAAACCCGCTGTTATCTTCAACGTGCGTTTCCAGCACAGAAATATGCGAGGTGACGTTATTCAGCTCCTCGTTCTGTTTTTCGGACTGTTGATACAGGCGCGTATTGTTCTGCGCCAGCCTTTCGATATTGTCGGCCATCGCCGTGGTCGCCTTACTGACCTGTCGGACTAACTCGCGTAGTCCCTGCTGCATCGAACCGATACGCACGTGGAGTTGCGACACTTCCCGGTTCGCCCCGGACACTGCGGGAAGCGGTTGTGAAAGATCGCCAGCCGCCAGAATGTCGATGAACGCTATCAGCCGACGCAGCGGAGAAATGACCCAGCGCGACATCCCCCACCAGACCGCAACCGCAATAGCCAGCAGCACCCCCGGCAGTACCAAAAACAGATGCTGGAGACTCAACAGGCGATCCAGCAACTGCTGCCGTCCGCTTTCCCGCGCCTGCGCGCTGACCTTTTGCACTCTGGCATAGTTATCATTGAAGTCGGCCTGAAATGCCTGAATGGGCACGGCGAAGAACGCATCAATCGACTGCGTCTGGCTTAATCCTGCCACTTGTTCCTGAATGCCGCCGCTAAAGCGCTGATAGCTGTCGACCAGCCCGTCGTCCGCCTGCGGGTTCATCTCGCGCCACGCCTGCCATGCGGTTGTCGACTGGGTTAACGCCTGTCGGGCTTCGTCGATCAGCGGCTGCCAGCTTCCTTCAGAACCCGTGGCGGCATCCTGCATAAAGTAGACCCCCGCCCGGTTGAGCAGATCGCTGGCCGTCAGTAGCGCAATCCGCGCCTCTTCGACCTTTGTCTGCTGACGCAACGCCAGTTGGTTACGCTGTTCATTTTCCCGGGCCTGGCTAACTGAAAATGACAGCATCAGTGACGAGGTCAGTTGCAGTACGGAAAACAACGCAATGATGCAAAAAATCCCGGTCAACAGGCCAAACTGCTGCGGTAAAAAACGGCGCGCCTGGCGACGTAAAGTTTGAGTTAAGTTCATAATATTCTTCAGTATCAACACGTTAATCGCGAGTCTACGAAGCGTAAATGACAAAATTATGGCGGAAATATGACAAGACGCCCCGCAGGGCGTCAGAAAGATCAGCGTCGGTTTTTCCAGACGGTCTGCACGTTACAAAATTCATGCAGGCCAAAGTGCGAAAGCTCGCGACCAAAACCGCTCTTCTTCACGCCGCCAAACGCGACCCGGGCATCGCTGGCGCTAAAACCGTTAATAAAGACACCGCCACATTCCAGACGCGCAGCCATCTCCTGTGCACGGGCTTCATCGGCGGTAAAGAGGGTTGCGGACAGACCAAAATCACTGCAGTTTGCCAGTTCCAGCGCGTGTTCGGCACTCTTCGCCACGCCGATCGCCGCAACCGGCCCGAAGAGTTCCTCACGAAACGCGGTCATCTCTGGGGTCACATTCGCCAGCACGGTGACCGGATAATAGCTCCCACCGGTGGAAGGCTTCTCGCCGCCAAGCAGTAGCTGAGCGCCTTCGGCGATGGTAGCCAGCACCTGCTGATGCAATTCATCGCGCAGATCGGCACGCGCCATTGGGCCGAGTTCAGTCTCCTCCGCCAGCGGATCGCCCTGCTTCAGCGCGCCCGCTGCCGCCACAAAGCGCTCGATAAAGCGCTCCGCGATCCCCTCTTCGAGGATAAAGCGTTTCGCCGCCGCGCAAACCTGTCCGCTATTCTGATAGCGCCCGGCCACTGCCGCCTTCACCGCCAGATCCAGATCGGCATCGTTAAGCACAATAAACGGATCGGAACCGCCCAACTCCAGCACGCATTTTTTCAGCGCCGCACCGGCCTGAGCGCCAATGGCCGCCCCGGCTCGCACGCTGCCGGTCACCGTCACCGCCGCAATTCGCGGATCCTGAATCAGCGTACTGACGCCCTGATTATCCGCATTCAGCCAGCCGTAGACGCCAGCGGGGATCGCCGCGTCGGCAAAGACCTGGCTTATTATCTGCGCACAGCCGGTGACGTTGGGTGCAGGCTTGAGCAAATACCCATTCCCGGCCAGTAAAATCGGCACCGCGCCACGCAGTACCTGCCACAAAGGAAAATTCCACGGCATGACCGCCAGCACGGTGCCTAAGGGACGATACTCAATCACCGCCTGATGGTTTTCCACCTGTGTCGGTTCGGCGGCCAGCATCGCCGGACCCTGTTCAGCATACCAGTCGCACAGCGCCGCCGATTTGGCGACCTCCGCACGCGCCTGCTTAATGGGTTTGCCCATCTCGCGGGTAATGCACTGCGCCATCTCTTCGCCACGCGCACGTAAGGCCTCGCCGATATCGCGTAATTTCTGCGCCCGATGCGCTGGCGTCGTCAGTTTCCAGCCGCGCAATCCCGCAGCAGCACACTGTAGCGCCTGCTCGATTTCCTGAGCCGTAGACCACGGCAGCGCCGAAAGGTGTTCGCCATTATGCGGGTTGGTGGAAATGGCATGGGTTGCCGATGAAATCGTCATACTGTCTCTCCGTGGTTCTTGATGTCATCATCATGGACGCGTTTACTCTTTCCGAAAAATGAATAATATTAACTAAACTATTCACTATGAGAGAATGCTATGGATCTGACCCAACTGGAGATGTTTAACGCGGTTGCCGAAACGGGCAGCATCACCCAGGCGGCGGCGAAGGTGCATCGCGTCCCTTCCAATCTCACCACCCGTATTCGTCAACTGGAGGCTGACCTCGGCGTCGATCTGTTTATTCGTGAGAACCAGCGCCTGCGACTTTCTCCCGCCGGGCATAACTTTCTGCGCTACAGTCAGCAGATCCTTGCGCTGGTTGACGAGGCGCGGATGGTCGTCGCTGGCGATGAACCCCAGGGGTTATTCTCACTGGGCGCGCTGGAGAGTACGGCAGCCGTGCGTATTCCGGCCACGCTTGCCCGCTACAATCAGCGCTACCCCAAAATCCAGTTCTCCCTGGCGACCGGCCCTTCTGGCACGATGCTGGACGGCGTGCTTGAGGGTCATCTCAACGCCGCCTTTGTTGACGGCCCGATTACTCACCCCGGTCTTGAAGGGATGCCGGTGTATCAGGAAGAGATGATGGTGGTCACGCCGCACGGCCATGCGCCGGTAACTCGCGCCAGCGAGGTCAACGGCAGCAATATTTACGCCTTTCGCGCCAACTGCTCTTACCGCCGCCACTTCGAAAGCTGGTTTCATGCCGATCGGGCGATGCCGGGCACAATCCACGAAATGGAGTCCTATCACGGCATGCTGGCCTGTGTGATTGCTGGAGCCGGTATCGCGCTGATCCCCCGCTCGATGCTTGAAAGTATGCCCGGACATCAGCAGGTCGAAGCCTGGCCATTGGCCGAGAACTGGCGCTGGCTGACCACATGGCTGGTCTGGCGACGCGGTACGATGATGCGCCAGCTGGAGGCGTTCATTGAGCTGTTAACAGAGCAGAAATGAAAACGAGATCTGAGTCACAAAACGGTTGTCTTTTCATCAGCAAACGTTTTAAGATCCCCTTCTCTCCTTTTTCGCAACGAACCGATTCATTTTTATGACAACTCAAACGGTCTCCCGCAAAGTCGCATGGTTACGGGTCGTTACGCTGGCTATTGCTGCGTTTATTTTCAATACCACAGAATTTGTCCCTGTGGGCCTGCTCTCCGATATCGCGCAGAGTTTTAACATGCAGACCGCGCAGGTCGGGATCATGCTGACGATCTACGCCTGGGTTGTCGCGCTGATGTCCCTGCCGTTCATGCTGCTGACCAGCCAGGTTGAGCGGCGTAAATTGCTGATTTGCCTGTTTGCACTGTTTATCGCCAGCCATGTGCTCTCTTTCCTGGCGTGGAACTTTACCGTGCTGGTGATAAGCCGTATCGGGATTGCCTTTGCTCATGCAATCTTCTGGTCGATTACCGCCTCACTGGCGATCCGCCTTGCCCCAGCGGGCAAACGCGCTCAGGCACTAAGTTTACTGGCCACCGGAACAGCGCTGGCGATGGTGCTGGGCTTACCGCTCGGGCGCATTGTCGGTCAGTATTTTGGCTGGCGAACCACGTTCTTCGCTATCGGGATGGGAGCGTTAATCACCCTGATTTGCCTGATCAAACTGCTGCCAAAATTGCCAAGCGAACACTCGGGTTCGCTGAAAAGTCTGCCGCTGCTGTTCCGTCGTCCGGCGCTGATGAGCCTCTACCTGTTGACGGTCGTGGTGGTGACGGCGCACTACACCGCGTACAGCTACATCGAACCGTTTGTGCAGACCGTTGCCGGGCTAAGCGCCAATTTCGCCACCGCACTGTTACTGGTACTGGGCGGTGCGGGCATTATCGGCAGCATTATCTTTGGTAAGCTTGGCAATCGCCACGCTTCGGCGCTCATTACCGTTGCCATTGCACTGCTGCTGGCCTGCCTGATGCTGCTGTTACCTGCCGCGGACAGTGAGTCTCAACTGGCGGTCCTGAGTCTCTTCTGGGGGATTGCCATCATGGTCATTGGCCTGGGAATGCAGGTAAAAGTCCTGGCGCTGGCCCCGGACGCCACGGATGTGGCGATGGCGCTGTTCTCCGGCATTTTCAATATTGGTATTGGCGCAGGCGCGCTGGTGGGAAATCAGGTGAGTCTGCACTGGTCGATGTCAACGATTGGCTACGTGGGCGCCATTCCGGCCCTTGCTGCGCTTATCTGGTCGGTGATTATCTTTCGTAAATGGCCCGTCTCACTGGAAGAGCAGCCACAGCATTCCTGAAAAAAAGCCCGGTCATGACGACCGGGCTTTTTTTCAGTAGGTTTTAATAATTTCCAGCACGCCGTTAATAATAAACTGCACGCCCATACAGACCAGCAGGAAGCCCATCAGGCGAGAAATGGCTTCAATACCGCCCTTACCCACCAGACGCATAATCGCCCCGGAACTGCGTAAGCATCCCCACAGGATCACCGCCACCAGCGCAAAGATGATCGGCGGCGCGACGGTAATCACCCAGCCAGGAAAATCCGTTCCGTGACGCACCGTTGAGGCGGAGCTGATGATCATCGCAATGGTTCCCGGTCCCGCCGTGCTTGGCATCGCCAGCGGCACAAAGGCAATATTGGCGGTCGGCTCGTCTTCCAGTTCTTCCGACTTACTCCGCGCCTCAGGCGAATCATGCGCTTTCTGCTGCGGAAATAGCATACGGAAACCGATAAACGCCACAATTAAGCCCCCGGCGATGCGCAGGCCTGGAATGGAGATGCCGAAGGTATTCATCACCAGCTGGCCCGCATAGTAGGCCACCATCATGATGGCGAACACGTAAACCGAAGCCATAAGCGACTGGTGATTGCGCTCCGCACTGTTCATATTCCCGGCAAGGCCGAGAAACAACGCGATGGTTGTCAATGGATTCGCCAGAGGAAGAATCACCACCAGCCCCAGTCCTATTGCTTTAAACAAATCCATCATATTGACTGCCATTCCTGTTTAACCCTGTGTTAGCGGCAAGTATAAGTGGAAAACCATGAAGTTAGCCATTCTGGCGCTGTAAGGATTCGTTATCGGTTAGAAGCATAACCAGTAATTATCATTAATTAAATAAAGTGTGACGTGAGGCGCATCTTTTCCCTTTTAGCAATTCGTGTGATCGGTAAATCCATTCGTTTGACTTATAGTTGCCTGGGCAATATTATCTGCCGTAACTAAATACTTGCCAGGGCAACCATTGTGAAAAGCACCAGTGACTTATTCAATGAAATCATCCCACTGGGGCGCTTGATCTACATGGTCAATCAGAAAAAAGATCGTCTGTTGAACGACTATCTCTCACCGCTGGATATCACAGCAGCACAGTTTAAAGTGCTCTGCTCTATCCGCTGTGCGGGCTGCATTACCCCGGTTGAACTGAAAAAAGTGCTGTCTGTCGATCTCGGTGCCTTGACGCGCATGCTCGATCGTCTGGTCTGCAAAGGCTGGATTGACAGACTTCCTAACCCGAATGACAAGCGCGGCGTACTGGTGAAACTCACCGAGCACGGCGCGGCAATTTGTGAGCAATGTCATCAATTAGTAGGACAAGACCTGCACCAGGAATTAACAAAAAACTTAACGGCGGACGAAGTGGCAACGCTTGAGCATTTGCTTAAGAAAGTCCTGCCGTAAAACAAGAAGAGGTATGACGATGTCCAGACGCAATACTGACGCTATCACCATTCATAGCATTTTGGACTGGATCGAAGATAACCTGGAATCGCCGCTCTCACTGGAAAAAGTGTCTGAGCGTTCAGGTTACTCCAAATGGCACCTGCAACGGATGTTCAAAAAAGAGACCGGCCATTCATTAGGTCAGTACATCCGCAGCCGTAAAATGACCGAAATAGCGCAAAAATTAAAAGAAAGTAACGAGCCGATTTTATATCTGGCGGAACGTTACGGTTTCGAGTCGCAGCAGACGCTGACCCGGACGTTCAAAAACTATTTCGACGTTCCGCCGCATAAATTCCGTATTACCAATATGCACGGCGAATCGCGCTATTTGCTTCCGCTGAATCATTGTAACTAACCATCGCCTGTAAACGACGTAATCGAGGAAATCATGAAACTGTTGTCTTCTGCAATGCTGGCCCTGCTGCTTGTTGTCTCAGGTCAGAGCGTTGCGGAACAATCCGCGCAGCCCACCACGACGAACAGTCGTGACACGATGATTGTCCCCACCTCTCTGGAACAATCGCCGTTTGATTTTAACCACATGGGCGCGGGAAGCGATAAGTCCGACGAACTGGGCGTGCCTTATTACAACCGGCACCGCCTGTGATTCGTTTTTGCCCTGCTCATGCAGGGCTTTTTTTTACCCTCTCACCTGCGCCGTTTTGCGCCAGCGAAAGCCAAACACGTTGATGTACAGACCCGCCATAATCAGCACCGCACCAAACAATTGCAGCGCGCTCAGCGTTTCGTCGAGCAGCAGCGCTGCGCTTGCCAGTCCCACCACCGGCACCAGCAGAGAGAGCGGCGCGACACGCCAGGTTTCATAACGACCAAGCAGCGTTCCCCAGATCCCGTAGCCGACAATTGTGGCGACAAAGGCCAGATAGACCAGCGATAAGATCGTTGTCAGATCGATGGCGATAAGGCTTTGCACGATTTGCGCCGCGCCGTCGAGAAACAGCGAGGCGGCAAAAAACGGCAGTATCGGGATCAGCGCGCTCCAGACCACCAGCGACATCACCGGCGGGCGCGAGGCATGACCCATTATTTTTTTGTTGAAGATATTGCCGCAGGCCCAGCTGAATGCCGCCGCCAGCGTCAGCATAAAGCCGAGCAGCGCCACATGCTGCCCATTGAGACTGCCTTCAATCAGCACCAGCACGCCAAAGACGGCGAGCGCAATCCCGGCAATTTGTTTACCCTGCAAACGTTCGCCAAAGGCAAATGCCCCGAGCACGATGGTGAAGAAGGCCTGCGCCTGCAACACCAGCGACGCCAGCCCTGCCGGCATGCCGAATTTGATCGCGCAAAACAGAAAGGCAAACTGACCGAAGCTTATCGTCAGGCCGTAACCGAGCAGCAGCGAAAGCGGAATACGCGGACGCGCAACAAAGAATATCGCCGGAAATGCCACCAGTAAAAAGCGTAACCCCGCCAGCATCAGCGGCGGCATCGCGTGCAGTCCGACCTTAATGACGACAAAATTCAGCCCCCATACCACCACCACCAGTAATGCCAACAGCCCGTCTTTGCGCGTCATACCACGGCTCCGCGAAGTTTAAATTTTTGTAAACAAGTTAAAGTAGCGGAACTCCCTTCCCCGTAACAGATCATAAATTCTGGTAGGGATAACAGTGCACAATAGAACAATTTATCCGCTATACATCACAATTTTGCCGTGCTATTCCTTTACATATCTAAAAAAAACATAACGAATCGCACTGTCGGGCAGATACATGAACAAGACTTTGAGACGATCCACCCTCGCTTTACTCGCCTCCTCACTGTTGTTGACGATCGGTCGTGGCGCAACGCTGCCCTTCATGACCATTTATCTGAATCGCCAGTACGACCTGGGCGTGGATCTGATCGGCTATGCCATGACCATCGCGCTGACCATCGGCGTGGTCTTTAGCCTCGGTTTTGGCATTCTGGCGGATAAGTTCGACAAGAAGCGCTACATGCTGCTGGCAATTTCCGCCTTTGCCTTTGGCTTTATCGCCATTCCACTGGTGCATAGCGTGGTGCTGGTGGTGCTGCTCTTTGCCCTGATTAACTGCGCTTACTCGGTGTTTGCCACCGTACTGAAAGCATGGTTTGCTGACCATCTCTCACCCGGCGCGAAGGCGAAAATCTTCTCACTGAACTATACGGTGCTGAATATCGGCTGGACGGTGGGCCCACCGCTCGGCACGCTGCTGGTGATGCAGAGCATCAACTTGCCCTTCTGGCTCGCGGCAATCTGCTCCGCTTTTCCGCTGGTGTTTATCCAGCTGCTGGTCAAGCGCTCTGTCGCCGCCGTCGATGGCGAAAACAGCGTCGCCTGGTCGCCTTCCGTGCTGCTGCATGATAAAGCGCTGTTCTGGTTTACGCTGTCAGCGTTTCTGGCCTCGTTTGTGAGCGGCGCGTTTGCATCCTGCCTCTCCCAGTACGTTATGGTCGTTGCCGACGGCAACTTCGCGGAGAAAGTGGTGGCAGTGGTGTTACCCGTTAACGCCGCGGTGGTCGTCAGCTTGCAGTACGCACTGGGACGCAGACTGACGCCGGGAAACATTCGCCCTCTGATGGCCTTTGGCACGGTCTGTTTTGTCATTGGCCTCGGCGGGTTCATGATCTCCGGCAACAGCCTGCTGTTATGGGGGGTATCCGCCGCGATCTTTACCCTTGGCGAAGTGATCTACGCGCCAGGTGAGTACATGCTGATCGACAACATCGCTCCTTCGGGCATGAAGGCCAGCTATTTCTCCGCGCAGTCGCTGGGCTGGTTGGGGGCGGCGGTTAACCCGCTGGCCAGCGGCGTTATTCTGACCTCTTTCCCCGCGTGGACGCTGTTCGTCGTCCTGATGATAGCGATTATTGCCGCGTGGGCGCTGATGCTTAAAGGCATGCGCGCCAGGCCCTGGGGCCAGGCGGCGCTGTGCTGATCCGATGTCGCGCAGGCGCAGGCCTGCACGATTGTCAGATAGCCACTAATCCGCGTACCCCTTCTGACGCCATATTTTCGCCACGCCCGCGTTGAATAATGCTGCCGCGTGACATCAGCAAATAGTTGTCCGCCAGTTCTGCCGCGAAGTCGTAGAACTGCTCAACCAGCAAAATCGCCATGTCGCCGCGACGGGCAAGTTGGGCGATCACCTGACCTATCTCCTTGATAACAGAAGGCTGAATGCCCTCCGTCGGCTCATCGAGAATCAACAATTGCGGACGACTCGCCAGCGCACGACCAATCGCCAGCTGCTGCTGTTGACCGCCCGAGAGATCGCCGCCGCGTCGCTGTTTCATCTCTTTCAGTACCGGGAACAGCGTGTAGATCTCTTCCGGTACCGTTTTGGCTTCACGCGACGAAAAACGCGACAACCCCAACAGCAGGTTTTCTTCGACCGTGAGTCGCGGGAATATTTCGCGGCCCTGCGGCACATACGCGATACCCGCCTGTACCCGCTGGTGCGGCTTACGATGGGTGATATTCTTCTCCTGCCAGGTCACCGTTCCGCTACGTGCCGGAATCAACCCCATCAGACACTTCAGCAAGGTGGTTTTACCCACGCCGTTGCGCCCCAGCAGGCAGGTCACTTCACCAGGCCTGGCGTCAAAGGTGACGCCGCGCAGAATATGGCTGCCACCGTAGTATTGATTCAGTTCATTCACCTGTAGCATCTTCTGCACTCCTTAGCGCCCAAGATAGACATCAATCACCTGCTCATTGGCCTGAACGTCGCGCAGGCTGCCCTGCGCCAGCACCCGTCCCTGATGGAGCACCGTGACGTGGTCGGCAATGGTTTCCACAAACCCCATATCATGTTCCACCACCATCAGCGAATGCTTACCCGCCAACGTGCGAAACAGCTCTGCGGTGTATTCTGTCTCTGCATCCGTCATTCCGGCGGCGGGTTCGTCGAGCAGCAACAGATGCGGCTCCTGCACCAACAGCATGCCGATCTCGAGAAACTGCTTCTGACCATGAGACAACATTCCGGCGCGACGCCCTCTTTCTGTCCGCAGGCGCAGCAGACCCAGCATCTCATCGATGCGATCGCGCTGTTCGCTGTTTAGCCTGGCGCGCAGTGACGCCCACACCGATTTGTCGTTTTTCATCGCCAGTTCGAGGTTTTCCTCCACCGTCAGCGCTTCGAACACCGTCGGCTTTTGAAACTTACGGCCAATTCCCTGGCGGGCAATGGCGATCGGATCCAGCGTGGTCAGATCGGTTGACTGGTCATACAACGCCTTGCCGCTTTGCGGACGCGTCTTCCCGGTAATCACATCCATCAGCGTGGTTTTCCCCGCACCGTTAGGGCCAATGATGCAGCGCAGTTCGCCGACGCCAATATTCAGCGTGAGATCGGTTAACGCTTTAAAGCCATCAAAGCTGACGTTGATGTTTTCCAGTTGCAGCACCGGGTCCGTCTGCTGGCGATAGCGATCGCCGGGAACCTGGCGGGTAAAAAGGCCTTCATCTGGCTGCATTATTTTTCTCCTTTGCGGAACAGGCCTATCACGCCGCGCGGTAAAAAAAGCGTGACGCCAATGAAGATAAGCCCCAGAAACAGCTGCCAGTATTCCGGCATGATAACGGTGAAGAGGCTTTTAGCGCCGTTCACCGTCACCGCGCCGATGACCGGGCCAATCAGCGAACCGCGCCCGCCGAGCGCCACCCAGATGGCGGCTTCGATAGAGTTGGTCGGTGACATTTCGCTGGGGTTAATAATCCCGACCTGTGGCACATACAGCGCCCCCGCCAGTCCGCACAGCACGGCGGAGAGCGTCCAGACCAGCAGCTTGAAGCCTTTCGGATCATAGCCGCAAAACATCAGCCGGTTTTCCGCGTCGCGCACGGCGGTGAGGATCCGGCCAAATTTACTGCGCGCCAGCGCAAATCCCAGCCACAGTGCCAGCATCAGCAGTAATAGCGTCGCCAGAAACAGTCCAATGCGGGTAGTCGTCGCGGTGATCGGCATTCCGAGGAGAGTGGTAAATCCGGTAAAGCCATTGTTGCCGCCAAAGCCGGTTTCATTACGAAAGAACAGCAGCATACCGGCGAAGGTCAGCGCCTGCGTCATGATCGAAAAGTAGACGCCCTTAATTTTCGAGCGGAAGGCAAAATAGCCGAAGATGAGCGCCAGCCCCCCCGGAACCAGCACCACCAGCGCCATTGCCCACGCAAAATGCTGGGTTCCCCACCAGAACCACGGCAATTCACTCCACGAAAGAAAGGACATAAACGCCGGCAACCCTTCGCCGGAGGCCTGGCGCATCAGATACATCCCCATCGCATAGCCGCCAAGCGCGAAGAAAAGCCCGTGTCCCAGCGACAGCATTCCGGCATAGCCCCAGACGAGATCCAGCGCCACAGCAACGACCGCATAGCAGAGAATTTTCCCGGCAAGTTGAAGCGTCCACACAGAAATGGCCAGCGGATGATCGGCGGGCAGCAAGGTGAGAAACGGCAGGATAATCAGCGTCAGCAGGATAATCGCCCCCAGCGCCCGGCTGACGCGCGGCGCTTTACGCGCCAGTGTTAAGGTCATTGGCATCGTCATGATTCGGTAACCCTCCCTTTCAGGGCAAACAGTCCCTGGGGTCGTTTCTGAATAAACAAAATGATCAACACCAGAATCACTATCTTCCCGAGAACCGCCCCCATCTGCGGCTCAAGAATTTTGTTGAACACGCCCAGACCAAACGCCGCCGCCACGCTGCCGGCAAGTTGACCCACGCCGCCCAGTACCACCACCAGGAAGGAGTCGATGATATAGCCCTGACCCAGTTCCGGGCCGACGTTACCCAGTTGCGACAAGGCGACACCGCCGAGGCCCGCAATCCCCGAACCGAGTCCGAAGGCCAGCATGTCCACACGTCCGGTCGGCACGCCACAGCAAGCCGCCATACTGCGGTTCTGGGTGACCGCGCGTACCCGCATGCCCAGTCGCGTTTTGTTCAGCAGCAGCCAGGTGAAGAACAGCACCAGCAGCGTGAAACCCAGTACCACAATGCGGTTCCACGGGAGTACCAGACTGGCGTAGACCTGCACGCCGCCGGAAAGCCACGCCGGATTCGCCACCTCCAGGTTTTGCGCGCCAAAGGTCATCCGCACGAGCTGAATCAGCATGAGGCTTATCCCCCACGTCGCCAGCAGCGTTTCCAGCGGACGTCCGTAGAGATGGCGGATCACCCCGCGTTCCAGAATCATTCCCGCGCCTGCGGTAAACAGAAAGGCGACTGGCAAGGCAACCAGTGGATAAAAGGCCAACCACTGCGGCATGAACTGCGCCATCGCCTGTTGCACCATCCACGTACAGTACGCCCCGAGCATCAACATTTCGCCGTGCGCCATGTTGATAACCCCCAGCAGACCATAGGTGATCGCCAGCCCCAGCGCCGCCAGCAGCAGTACCGATCCCAGCGAGAGCCCCATAAACGCCTGTCCAAGCAGATCGCCAATCGCCATCCGCTGCTGAATGCGCGCCAGGCTATCACTGGCCGCCGCACGCACGCTGGCATCCGGTTCATGCGCCTTGTCAGTAAAAGGCTGCAGGCGCGCCTGCATTTCCGGATCGCTGGATTCCCCCAACAGCGCGATCGCCTCGCGACGAATCTCAGCGGATGGACTGGTCAGTTGCAGATTAGCCAGCACGCGGGTCAGATGTGTTTTCACTTCCGCATCCGTTTCCTGTGCCAGGCGCTGTTGGATAAAAGGCAGCATGGCTGGCTGTGCGTCGCGCTGAAGCGTACGGGTTGCTGCCAGCCTTTGTGTGACACTGTCACTAATAAGCTGATGTGTCGCCAGCGCGCCAGCGACAAGAATACGTAGTCGGTTGGTCAGGCGCAGCGGTTTTAGCGCGCCCGTTGGACTGCTGGCACTCCCCAGGGCGACGACCTGCGATCCCTCTCGGGTAAAAGCCTGTTTTGAGCCGTCAGTGAGCACCGCCTCCCGGCTCAGTGCCGTCAGCAGCGGCAAACGTTGTGTTTCAGGTGCCGCTGCCCACTGTTCGAGCAGTTGCGCCTGCTCGCTGCGACTGGCGGCAACGAACACATCGGCATCGCTCGCCTGAACGAACCATGGCAGAAGCCCGAACGCCAGCAGCAAGCCGCGAATAAAGCCCATGGCTTTCATGTCGTGATCTCCAGAAGTCACCCTCCGCTGGAGGGATAAGAACGTTGACAAACCTTGCGACGCGTTCGCCGGATGACGGCTTGCGCCTTATCCGGCCTACATCTGCTTCCCCCTGCTCTGTCCAGGCCCAATAAGCTTGCGCCATCGGGCATCACGGCGTCTGCGCCCGCAGGAGGGCTTAACGTTAGTTGCTGGCTGTTTTCACCGGTTGTTCAGATTTTTTGTCATTACCGGCAATGAACGGGCTCCACGGTTGGGCTCGAACCGGCTCTTCGGTCTGCCACACGACGTTGAACTGACCGTTGCCTTCAATCTCGCCAATCATCACCGGCTTATGCAGATGATGGTTGGTGGCATCCATCGTCAGGGTAAAGCCAGACGGAGCCTTGAAGGACTGTCCGGCCATCGCCGCACGGACTTTATCCACATCCGTCGTCCCGGCTTTTTCAACGGCCTGCGCCCACATATGCAGGCCAACGTATGTCGCCTCCATCGGGTCGTTAGTCACAACGGTGTCGGCATTTGGCAGCTTATGGGCTTTGGCGTATGCGCGATAATCGGCGACAAATTTCTGATTAGTGGCGTTATCAACCGATTCGAAGTAGTTCCAGGCGGCAAGGTTACCCACCAGTGGTTTGGTATCAATCCCACGCAGTTCCTCTTCGCCCACGGAAAACGCGACCACCGGAACATCGGTGGCTTTCAGCCCCTGGTTTGCCAGCTCTTTATAAAACGGGACGTTAGAATCGCCATTGATGGTCGACACCACGGCCGTTTTACCCCCGGCGGAGAACTTTTTGATGTTGGCGACAATGGTCTGATAATCACTGTGACCAAACGGCGTGTAGACTTCTTCAATATCTTTATCGGCAATCCCTTTTGAATGCAGGAACGCACGCAGAATTTTGTTGGTCGTACGCGGATAAACGTAATCGGTGCCCAGCAGGAAGAAGCGTTTGGCGCTTCCACCGTCCTCACTCAGCAGGTACTCAACCGCCGGGATCGCCTGCTGGTTGGGTGCCGCGCCGGTGTAGAAGACGTTCGGCGACATCTCTTCCCCCTCGTACTGGACGGGGTAGAACAACAGGCCGTTCAGCTCTTCAAAAACCGGCAACACCGACTTACGCGACACGGAGGTCCAGCAGCCAAACACCACCGCCACCTTATCCTGGCTCAGCAACTGTCGTGCTTTCTCGGCAAACAGCGGCCAGTTTGAAGCCGGGTCAACCACCACCGGTTCCAGCTTCTTGCCTAATACGCCCCCTTTGGCGTTGATCTCATCAATCGTCATCAGAGCCACATCTTTCAGCGGCGTTTCGGAGATAGCCATCGTGCCGGAAAGTGAGTGCATAATGCCCACTTTGATGGTATCGGCGGCCTGAACGCTAAAACTGAAGCCCATGGCGGCAACCGAGGCCGAGAGGGCAAACGCTTTGAGTAAGGTACGACGCTGCATAATTTCACTCCTGAAAATAAAAATGCTGTGAGTTCTGGTGCGACCCGACAAACAACACGGCGCAAAAATGAGTTCAGGAGGAATAAGGCAAAAAGGATGCCAGAACGGGGATGAAGAGGAAAAAGTGTTAAAACGCACGACCAGACGGGCTTAGCGCGGAGGATGCTCCATCATGAACCCGCGTTGCATTATTAGTGTGCAACGCGGTGTGCATTATTGAGGCAACTTACCAGACCTGTTGGGCTATTTCGGTGATAAGTTTAATTTTGTTCCACTGCTGGGCTTCCGTGAGGGTGTTCCCCTCTTCCGTCGAAGCAAAACCGCACTGCGGGCTGAGACAAATTTGCGCTTTGTCGACATAGTGTGCCGCTTCCTGCAGGCGCGCTTTTACTCCCTCCGGGTTTTCCAGTTCACCATTTTTGGTGGTCACCAGTCCCAGCACCACCTGCTGGTGGCCAGGGCGGATAAAGCGCAGCGGCGCAAAGTCGCCGGAGCGATCGTTGTCGTATTCCAGGAAAAAGGCATCGACGTTGACGCTGCCGAACAGGATCTCCGCAACCGGTTCATAGCCGCCTTCGGAGATCCAGGTTGAGCGGAAGTTGCCGCGGCAGACGTGCAGGCCCACCGTCAGATCGGCCGGTTTATCCGCCAGCGCCCGGTTGATAACATCGGCATAAATCCGCGCCAGTTCGTCAGGGGAGTCCCCACGCTCGCGAATTTGCTGACGCTGGGCATCAGAGCAGAGATACGCCCATACCGTGTCATCCAGTTGCAGATAGCGACAGCCTGCGGCGTAGAAAGCGTGGATAGCATCGCGCCAGGTCGTCGCCAGATCGTCAAAATAGGCCTCAAGATCCGGATACACTGAGGCATCGATATCCTTACGCCCGCCGCGAAAGTGCAGCACGCTGGGGCTGGGAATGGTCATCTTCGGTTGCGCGTTACCGCTGATGCTCTTCAGATAGCGGAAATCCTCCAGCATTGGATGATCGCCGAAAGCCAGTTTGCCGGTAACCCGCACACCGTGCGCTTTGGTCTGCACACCATTAAACTGAATGCCCTGCTGTGAGTCATAACGCTCCACCCCTTGCAGACCGTCGAAGAAATCAAAATGCCACCAGGCGCGGCGGAACTCACCGTCCGTGACAACGTGCAAACCGCAGGCGCACTGCTGTTCGACCACCCGGCGAATCGCGTCGTCTTCGACGGCGCGTAACTGCAGTGCGGTTAACTCACCGCGCGAAAACTGTTGGCGGGCAACTTTGATGTCGTCGGGACGTAAAAAGCTGCCAACGACTTCTGCACGAAATGGGGCCTGTTGTCTTTGCATGTGATCTCCTTCGTCGTCAGGCAAAGGTTGCCTGACGTGATAGTTTCTTATTTAAACATTTAGACTTCTGGATGTCCATGCGTCCAAATTGACATGCAAGGGTCGTTCAGGCAAACGAGATAAATTCATGGATGATGAAAAAAATTCATCTTCAGTCTGCGGGACAGGCAAACGCGTAGCCTTCGTCTGCCCATCCGGTGATACCGCCAATCATCACCTTCACCGGTATGCCCAGCCTTGCAAGCTTCAGCGCCGCGCGGTCGGCACCGTTACAGTGAGGCCCGGCGCAGTAAACCACAAACAGGGTATCCGCAGGCCATTGCGCCATCCGTTCGGCGGTCATCATGGCATGCGGCAGATGAATAGCGCCCGGAATATGGCGATGTGCAAACGTCTCCGGTCTTCCCACTACGTGGAGTAAGACGAAATCCGGCTCCCCGCTATGGATACTTTCATAAACATCGGCGCAATCTGTTTCCAGACTCAAACGCGACAGGAAATGGTTGACCGCAAGGGCGGATGCGGCGGCTGGAAACTCAGTGACATGACTCATTCTGCTTTCTCCTCAGGGACGATTGTGTTTACAATAATTTAACCATCCCTGACCTCACATACCGCCTTCAACTATGCCAAAAAACGCCAGGATTATGCCAAAAACACCGCGCCCGCTGGTGGTCGTGCTCGCCTATGACGGACTGTGCACCTTCGAGTTTGGCGTGGCGGTCGAAATCTTTGGCCTGCCGCGCCCGGAACTGGGTGCTGACTGGTATCGTTTTGCCGTTGCGTCTGTCGATCCCGGTCCACTCTGCGCGACCGGCGGCGTGCGGATGATGGTGGATGGAGGGCTGGAACTGCTGGCTGAGGCGGATACCATTGTTATTCCCGGCTGGCGGGACAGCGACGCGCCGGTGCCGGAAGCCTTGTGTGTCGCACTGCGCACCGCACAGGCGCGAGGTTGCCGCCTGCTGTCGATCTGTTCCGGCGTGTTTGTACTGGCGGCGACCGGGTTGTTGGATGGGCGCAAAGCCACCACCCACTGGCGCTACACTGAGAAACTCCAGCAGCGTTTCCCGGCGGTCGAGGTGCTTGATGACGTTCTCTACCATGATGCGGGACGGTTGCTGACCTCAGCGGGCAGCGCGGCGGGTATCGACCTTTGTCTCTACCTGGTCAGAGAGGACTACGGCCTCGAGGTTGCCAACAGCGTTGCCCGACGACTGGTGGTGCAACCCCATCGCGACGGCGCGCAACCACAGCAACTGCTACGCCCCGTTGCCCGGCAGCGTGAAAGCCAGACGCTCGGCCCGTTGTTTGATTTTCTGCATCAGAATCTGACGATGAATCATGACACCGCCTCGCTGGCCAAACGCGCCGGAATGAGTTCGCGCACATTTTTGCGGCGTTTCACCGACTGTACGGGCACCACGCCTGCGCGTTGGATCCTCAACGAACGTTTATTACGGGCGCGCGATTACCTGGAAAATTCACCGCTCAGCGTGGAAATGATCGCGGAACAAACCGGTTTTGGCAGTGCGGCGCTATTTCGTCACCATTTTCGCCACGCTTATTGTCTGTCCCCGTCACAATACCGAAAGAAATTTACTTTTAATGTTAAATAATCACCTAATTCAGCTTTTGTTTAGGTTAACGCTGCTATTATCTCTTTCACCAACCGAAATTAAGGTAAGCGAGGAAAAACACAACCCGTCAAAGGAGGTAATTATGCTGGGTAATATGAACGTTTTCATGGCCGTTCTGGGAATTATTTTATTTTCTGGATTCCTGGCCGCTTATTTCAGCCACAAATGGGATGACTAATGAACGGAGAAAGTCCTGAACCGATAAGGCCCCTTGTCGCAACACTGCACAAGGGGCCATTTTTTTATCTCCGACAGGCAAAAAAAAACCGCCGGATAACCGACGGTGAATGCTTGCATGGATAGATTTGTATTTTACTTTTTCTATCATCCTGCCAATCCCGGCAGAGACAATAGACAGCCAATACCTTACCACGCCAATTCTCAATGAATGTTAAACGACAGGAACTAAGATTCCGGCGCGTCTCGTTTCCACTCTTTCTTACTCTGGCAACATGCAGTACGGGAAGACCACGGTTCAGCGGAACGTGTATTCTGTAAATCTTGCGATTCAGGACGGGAATTCCAGCGTTTTCTCTGTAATTTCTTGCGCATCAACAGCTGCATATGACCTCCGGGTTTCACTGTTTTAGTCCATTAATCAACTTGTTGACAGGAATTTAGCATATCGAGTGCAGACTTATGTCAGCTAACGGCCTGTTTTGTAAAGACCGCGTGAACGGGGGCGACGTTTACCACGTTGGTCATTCGTTGGTTCTTATCGATAAACATACAACGGTTTCTTCCCGTCTGTTTCCCCTCATACATGGCTTTGTCGGCACGACCTAATACGGTATTCAGGGACTCGCCCGGCCAGCCGCGGGTGATTCCGCCTGTTGCTGTGATATCCAGAGTCCCGCCAGGATAGTGAATCGTTGTGCTCGCAATGGCCTGACAAATGCGTAAACCGGCCTGTCGGGCTTCTTCATCCGATTTTGCCCGGATGACAATCACAAATTCCTCGCCGCCATAGCGGTAAGCCGTTTCATCGCTGCGCGTCCAGGCCGTCAGATTCGTCGCCAGCATACGTAGTACGATGTCCCCCACCAGGTGACCATAGCCATCATTAATCGATTTAAATCGGTCAATATCCAGCAACAAGAGATATAACTCCAGCGGCGCGGCGTCTTTAAGTTGTCTGTCAAACGTTTCATCCAGCATCCGACGTCCAGGAAGACCGGTTAATATATCCATATTGCTTCGCAGATTGACCAGAGATATTTTATATTCCATCACTTTCGCGGTGAAGCTTAATAAGCTGTCCTGAAAATGGTCAAAATGGGCACCGCGCCAACGCTTTTCAATGACCGCCAACATTAATTCACGACCCGATTCATGCATTTTAGCGTGTGCATATTCCATTTCGCGAAAATGTTCCCACTCCTCGTGACTGTGCACGACATGATTTTTTAACCAGTGGCCAAAATGGCATAAACAATGTGCGTTAGTAGCAATAATATCTGCCTGCGACGCATCCTCTGTGACCACACAGTGGAACATTTTGACTAACCACTGATAATGCGTATCAATAGACTGATTAAGCTCTAAGAGGATAGCATCAATTTCTACTGTCTTTTTAATCATCGCCACTCCTTCGCATCTGTTCCATTTCGAAAAATAGTGTAACGAGATAAAAGCAAGGTTATGTCAATTTATTAATAGAAGAGGATGGGATCAACGGTTCAGAGCAATATGCTGATTTAACCCCGACATAACGCCCTCAGAATGGCATGTTCTCCTGTTTGTCCAATTTTGTAAGAATGGTATGCCCCAGATAATTACTCCAGTTAAAACTATTTTGCAGCACCACCACCGCATTCTGATTCCGTTTGTCAAAACCAATATAACTGGAATATCCGCCAATATACCCTACCTGCCAGGTTATCTGGCGATCGGCTAAGGTATCCGTCACCCACGCAATATTCGCCGCTTCTTTTTGACGATAAAACTGGATGCGGGAAACATCCGCAAACGCGCGGGCGAGCACGGCGTTGTCCCCTGGCGCAAAATGGGCCCGTGCGTAGCCCGCCAGATCGCGCGCGCTGCTGTATAAACTCGCCGCCCCGACCATGTTGTGGCGGAACGTCCAGTCCGGCGTCAGTTCGCCGCGTTGAATGAGCTTCGGCTGATCTCCCGCGTGGCCTAATGCGCGATACGGATAGGCTTTGAGCGACGTCGGCACAAAACTGCTGTTGCTCATCTGTAGTGGCTGGAAGATCAGACGACGGGCCAACGCCGGGATCGACTCACCGGTTTGACGTTGCACGATGTAGCCAAGCAGCGCGTAACCGATATTGGAATAGCGCGGCACGCGCGCTTCAGGCGCGGTGAAGTCGGAGAGAAATGTCAGCACCGTGTCGTTATCCAGTTGGGTATAAAAATTTTCACCCGTACTGAAATAGTGCAGAAGATTTTCCAGAGTCAGCAAATCCATCGGTTGTCTGGGTAAACCGGAAGTATGCGTCGCCAGTTGCAGCAGGGTAATTTTTCTGGCGTCCTCGCTTAGCGGCGTACTGGCCGGTAGCAGTTGCGCCAGCGTGTCGTTCCACTGAAGCACGCCCTGATTCACCAGAACGGTAGTGACTTCCGCGGTCACCCCTTTACTCAGCGACCCCAGCGCAAATAGCGTGTCCGGCGTGATCGGATAACGATGCCTGCTGTCGGTCACACCGTAACTGTGGAACTCCACCGGCCCGTTGTGCTGAATAACCGCCACCACCATCCCGGGCACCTGCTTTTCCTGCATATACTGGCGGATCATCGGATCGATGCCGCGCGCGTAGTAACCCACCACCGCCTGCGCACGCTGTTCAGCCGGCATATTCATCTGCGATAAGGTGCTGTTGCCACAACCGGCCAGTAGCAGGACAGAGGAAAGAAGGAGGGGTGCGGATCCTTTCATGGGATGAAAATCACCTGAAGGGTATCAGCGCAGAAAGGGAGGAAAACAGGCATGTGCAATCGCGGACTCCGAAAAAAAGAAGTCCGCATTGTACATCAAGTTACCCGTATTGAGTTGTCAATCGTCTTATCCCGCCAGGCCACGGTGTCTGAGCATGTGGTCGATCTGCGGTTCATTTCCTCGCCAGGCCGGGTAAAGATGCTCTAAATCTTTACTGTTGCCCCGCGATAAGATCGCCTCGCGGAAACGCTGACCGTTCTCGCGCGTCAGCCCGCCCTGCTCCACAAACCACTGAAAGCCGTCATCCGCCAGCATCTGCGTCCAGAGATAGGCGTAATAGCCTGCCGCGTAACCCCCGCCAAAAATATGCGCAAAATAGCTGCTGCGATAGCGCGGCGGTACCGCCGGAAGACTGAGTTGCTCTGCCGCCAGCAGTTGCTTTTCAAACGACTCGACCGGCTGGCTCGATGCTTCAACAGACAGCCTGTGCCAGCCCATATCCAGCAGCGCGGCGCCGAGCAGTTCGCTCATGTCATAGCCTTTATTGAACAGGCTTGCCTTACGCATTTTGTCCTGTAGAGCCTCTGGCATTTTCTCGCCGGTAGCATAATGGCGGGCGTAGCGCCCAAATACCGCCGGGTGGCTCGCCCAGTGTTCGTTGATCTGCGATGGAAATTCAACGAAATCACGCGGCGTATTGGTGCCGGAGAGCGTGGCATAACGCTGTGAGGCAAACAGCCCGTGCAAGGTATGACCGAACTCATGGAACAGCGTGATGACATCATCCCAGAGTAACAGCGCGGGCTGTCCCGCCGCGGGCTTCTGATAATTGCAGACGTTGTAGATAACCGGTTGGGTTTCGTTGAGCGTCGACTGCTCGACAAAATTGCCCATCCAGGCACCGCCGCTTTTCGAATCACGGGCAAAGAAATCACCGTAATAAAGCGCCAGTCCGACGCCGTTATGATCGAAGATTTCCCAGACGCGCACATCCGGATGGTAGACCGGAATATCAAAGCGCTCGATGAATTTGATGCCAAAGAGTTGGTTGGCGGTCCAGAACACCCCTTCGTGCAGAACGGTATCCAGTTCAAAATAAGGTTTTAGCTGTGACTCATCTAACGCATATTTCGCGCGACGCACCTGCTCGGCATAAAACGACCAGTCCCAGGCCTGCGCGCTAAACCCGCCCTGTTCGTCATCAATGACCTGCTGAATATCGGCCAGTTCATTCAACGCCCGCTGACGTGCGGCAGGAACGATTGCGCGCATAAACGCCAGTGCGGCGTCTGGCGTTTTTGCCATCTGATCGGCGATTTTCCACGACGCGTAATCCGCAAAGCCCAACAGTTGCGCCTGACGGGCCCGAAGGGTGACCAGTCGCTGAATCAGCGCTCGCGTGTCATTGTCGTCCCCTTTCTCCGCGCGACGCCACCCGGCGTTAAACAGATTCTCCCGCGTCTGACGATCGCGCAGCACGCTTAACGCCGGCTGTTGGGTCGTATTCAGTAGCGGAATGAGCCATCCTTCGGCTAGCCCTTTTTCACTCGCCGCCTGACGCGCGCTGGCTACCTCTTCCGCACTGAGTCCCTCCAGCTGATGGGCATAGTCCACCACCAGACCACCGGATTTATTCGCCGCCAGCAGGCGCTGGTTAAACTGGCTGGTGAGCGTCGCCGCTTCGGTATTAAGTGCCCGGAGCTGCATTTTGTCGGCGTCGCTCAGCTGCGCACCAGCAAGGACAAAGCGCTGATGCGTCACCTCAATCAGACGCACGGATTCGCTGTCGAGCCCCAGCGCATCGCGATGCTGCCAGACGTGGTCGACGCGGGAAAATAGCGCACTGTTAAGCCAGATATCATTCGCCAGTTCCGCGAGCTCGGCGGAAAACGCCTCATCGAGACGCTGAAGTTGCTCATTGGTATGCGCGGCGGTCATGGCAAAGAAGACACTGGTAACGCGGGTCAACAGTTCACCGCTTTTCTCCAGCGCGAGAACGGTATTGGTAAAATCCGGCGCATCGCGGTTAGCGATAATCACGGCGATGTCCTCCCGCTTTTGCTTCATCCCTTCATCAAATGCGGGACGATAATGACTGACTTCAATCAGATCAAAACGGGGTGCCTGATACGGTAACAGGCTGTGGCTAAAGAACGGATTCGTTAACGACATCTTTCACTCCTGAAAACGATTTGTTCAATAGAGTAGGCTTCAGGGTAAAAGACCGCAATCCTGTAAAACCAGGATTACCCGCGTTGGCGGATCGCGTGCTATGGTAGTTAAACGTAAAAAGCGTTGAGGAACAGTGAGATGATCGTTTTAGTAACCGGAGCAACAGCAGGTTTTGGTGAATGCATTACACGTCGTTTTGTTGAGAACGGGCATAAAGTCATTGCCACTGGCCGTCGCCAGGAACGCCTGCAAGAGTTAAAAGCGTCGCTGGGTGATAACGTGCTGACCGCGCAACTGGATGTCCGCAACCGCGCGGCCATTGAGGAGATGCTGGCGTCATTGCCTGCCGGGTGGCGTGATATCGACCTGCTGGTCAATAACGCCGGTCTGGCGCTGGGCCTGGAACCTGCGCATAAAGCCAGTGTGGAAGACTGGGAAACCATGATCGATACCAACAACAAAGGGCTGGTTTACATGACCCGCGCCGTCCTGCCGGGCATGGTAGAGCGTAACCGGGGTCATATCATCAATATTGGCTCTACGGCAGGCAGTTGGCCTTATGCCGGCGGTAACGTCTATGGCGCGACCAAAGCGTTTGTTCGTCAGTTTAGCCTGAATCTGCGTACCGATCTGCACGGTACGGCGGTTCGCGTCACGGATATCGAACCGGGTCTGGTGGGCGGTACTGAGTTTTCCAACGTGCGCTTTAAAGGCGATGACAACAAAGCGGGCAAAACCTATGAGAACACCACGGCGCTGACGCCGGAAGATGTGACCGAAGCAGTCTGGTGGGTTGCCACCCTGCCTGCCCATGTGAACATCAATACGGTAGAAATGATGCCTGTGACGCAGTCATTTGCCGGACTGAGCGTTCACCGCGGTTAATTTTGCCTCCCGGCCTGCGGGCCGGGTATAGCTCGCGATAAAAAAGTGGTAGAATTTGTGGGTTAACTTTTTAAAAAGTAAGAGCGAATGACCGTCGAAACGCAACTCAACCCTACACAGCCCGTAAATCAGCAGATTTATCGCATTCTTCGCCGTGACATCGTGCACTGCCTCATTGCGCCAGGTACGCCGCTGTCCGAAAAAGAGGTGTCTGTTCGCTTCGATGTCTCTCGTCAACCGGTGCGCGAAGCGTTTATTAAGCTCGCGGAAAACGGATTGATCCAGATCCGTCCGCAGCGCGGCAGCTACGTCAACAAGATCTCCCTCTCGCAGGTGCGAAACGGCTGTTTTGTCCGTCAGGCTATCGAATGCGCAGTGGCGCGGCGGGCCGCAGCCCAAATCACCGACAGTCAGTGCTATCAGCTTGAGCAGAATCTCAATCAACAACGGATTGCCATTGAACGCAAACAGCTGAACGATTTCTTCGAGCTGGATGACAATTTCCACCAGAAGCTGGCAACCATTGCCGACTGTCAGCTGGCATGGGACACCATCGAAAATATCAAGGCCACTATCGACCGCGTGCGTTACATGAGCCTTGATCACGTTTCCCCGCCGGAAATGTTACTCCGTCAGCACCTCGATATTTTTGCCGCGCTGGAAAAGCACGACGCCGCTGCCGTCGAGCAGGCAATGACCCAACATCTGCAAGAAATTGGCGAATCGGTCCTGTTAATCCGCCAGGAAAACAGTGACTGGTTCAGCGAAGAGTAATTCCCCCACCTCATCTCCTGTGAGATGAGGTTTCCTCGTTTTCTTCCCTGCATGTCCGCATCAAAAAAGATGTGAGATTGATCAAAAACAAAAAAATTCCTGACTGATAAGCGTATTTATATAGCGCCCGTTACGTGGGACCTGAGCCCACGGGCTTTGACGGTAAGTTAGAAAGGAGAAAATACCATGATGACATACGATCGTAACCGTAACGCAATCACCACAGGTAGCCGTGTGATGATCAGTGGCACCGGCCATACCGGTCGCATCAAAGCGATTGATACCGAGGGCCGGGATGCGGCGCAAATTCGTCGTGAAAAAACAGTCGAAGTGGAAGGCTGTGAAGGCAAATTTGCCCCGGTAGAACTGATTCGGCTCGGCATGAACTAATGGTGTGAGTGCCGGATAATGCCTTGATTATCCGGCAGTCCTGAGGCAGTTACTTCACTTTTGCCGCATATTTTGCCACGGTGGCTTTCGCCCCATCCGCCAACAACGTCCGATACGCCTCTTTCACCGCCTGCGTGAACAACGCCACTTGCGGCAGTTCGTTACCAAAGATCGCGTCAATACCCAGCAGTGCCTCAACGCGGCTTTCACCTTCCGCACTGTTTTGTACCGCCTTTTGGATCACCGGCAGAAGCGGATCGTTCACTTCAATGGCATTTCCCTGCTCGTCCACGCCGCCGACATAGCGCATCCAGCCCGCCACGCCCAGCGCCAGTAAATCAAAACGGCTGTTATGCGCCAGATGCCAGCGCACAGAATCCAACATCCGCTGAGGTAATTTCTGGCTACCGTCCATCGCAATCTGCCAGGTACGGTGACGCAGCGCCGGGTTGCTGTAGCGTTCGATGAGGAGATCGGCATAATGCGTGAGATCCACCCCCTGCACTTTCAGCGTCGGCGCCTGCTCGTTAAGCATCAGCGCGCGGGCCGCCACGCGGTAATTTTCATCCCCCATGCAGTCGTTGATATGCTGATACCCTGCAAGATAACCCAGATAAGCGAGGAATGAGTGGCTGCCGTTAAGCATACGCAGTTTCATCTCTTCAAACGGGATCACGTCAGAGACCAGTTCTGCCCCCGCTTTTTCCCACTGCGGGCGACCGGCAACAAAATTATCTTCAATCACCCACTGGCGGAACGGCTCGCAGGCCACGCCCGCCGGATCGCGCACACCGGTCAGTTTTTCGATTTTATCCAGCGTGTCGGCGGTGACGGCCGGAACGATACGGTCAACCATCGTCGACGGGAACGTGACGTGTTGTTCGATCCAGGCGGCCAGTTCGGCATCCACTGCGCGTGCATAGGCGGTGACCACGTTACGCATCACGTGACCGTTTTCCGGCATGTTGTCGCAGGACATCACGGTAAAGGCCGCTAAACCCGCGGCTTTACGACGCGCCAGCGCTTCAACCACCACGCCTGGCGCAGATTTCGGCTGATGAGGGTTTTGCAGATCGGCGGCGATCATTGGATGATCCAGCATCAGTTGTCCGGTTGCCGGGGAGTGGCAATACCCTTTCTCAGTAATCGTCAGTGAAACAATGGCAACCTGCGGTTCACACATCGCCGCCAGCACGCTCTCCAGCCCATCAACCTGAGCATGCAGCGCCTTTTTCACCACGCCCACGACTCTTGCCGTCCAGGCATCGGCAGACATTTCCGCCACGGTATAGAGATTATCCTGCTGCTTGAGATCGGCGATTTGTTGCTCGCCGCCGATTAGGTTTACTTCGCAGTATCCCCAGTCGCTGTTGTGCTCTGCTGCCAGAATATCGGTATAGACGCCCTGGTGCGCACGGTGGAAAGCACCAAAACCAAGATGAACAATACGCGGGATCAGTCGGTTGCGATCGTAGTCAGGAAGCGTCGCCTTTGCCGTTAAGAGCTTGTTTTGCATTGTATGACCTACTTTGAATGAAATCAGGACGGTCCCAGAGTAACGCCTGTATGGTTGTATGTTTTGATTTGAATTAATATTTTGCTAATTGGTATAACATCATTTAGAAGTTATGTGACAGGATGTCTTTCCTGATACCGGAGCAGACGCCCTGGTTGAGATCCGTGGGCTGAAAGTTGGCTGCATCCATGCAGCCATTCCGGGAGGACTCGTTTCTTAATCGTGTTTATGCCACTCCTGATATTCACGTTTGAGTCGCAGAGGTGCCGTTTCAGGCATCATGAGCAAGCCGATAATAGAAATGATGCCGAGAACAATCACATAGCTTGCTAACCCGTAGTAGTGCCCACCGGTCATCTGCAAAATCTTCACTGCCACCAGTCCCAGCACCCCGCTGCCAATCAGTGAACCCAATTGCCAGATTAAGGCGATGCCACTGCAACGAATGTGCGTTGGGAACAGTTCCGGGAAGAATGATGCCTGCGGTGCATAGCACATGCTGTGACCAAAGCTAATGACGATAATCATCACTAGTTGTGTCAACCAGAAATTGTCCTGATTAATGGCCAGGAAGAACGGAATAATCATAATGACCTGAATCAGCGCCCCCATGATATACACCGGCTTGCGACCAATTTTGTCGCAGAGCGCCCCCATCATTGGTATGGCAAAGACTTCTATCACCACTGCAATAATCATGGTTTCCATTAAGATATTGGCGTCCAGATTATTGGCTTTGCCATATGCCAGGACAATCACTGTGAACATCGCGAAAGTACAGGCTTCAATCAGTTTTGCGCAGACGCCTTTCACCACAATGCCAGGAAAATCACGGATGACTTCAATCAATGGACGGGATTCTTCCGCTTTCGTCTCGCGAATCTGTGCAAAGACAGGAGACTCATCGATTCTCAGGCGAATGAACAGACCGACGATTACCAGCAACAGACTGAGCAGGAATGGAATACGCCAGCCGTAATCCATCATCGCTTCAGGGGATAAAGTGGCATTAAGCAGCGCAAACAGCGCCATTGGTAACAGGAAGCCGACCGGCGCCCCGATTTGCACCCAACTGGCAAAGAATCCCCGACGTTTAGGTTCTGCATATTCAGCCGTCATCAATACAGCCCCGGCCTGCTCACCGCCGACACCAAATCCCTGGAGTACGCGAATGAAGATCAACAGAACAGGTGCCCAAACACCGATTTTTTCGTACGTCGGTAATAAGCCAATACAGAATGTCCCGAGCCCGACAATCAGGATCGTGATAACCAGCGCTTTTTTACGACCCACTTTATCGCCGATATGACCAAAGACAATTCCGCCCAGCGGCCTTGCCAGGAAGCCCACGGCATAGGTGGCAAATGCCGCCAGCGTACTAATTAGCGGATCGTCACTGGGGAAGAACAGATGTCCAAAAAATAGTACCGCCGCGGTGCCATAGGCAAAAAAGTCATAGTATTCGGCTGCCGTACCAATCGCCGAGGCAGAAGCGACACGACGAACTACAGGTTTGCTATCAACATCATTTTTAATATCAACGGAACTAACCATAAATAATTACCTTCGTTGGTTCAGAGGTGAACAACATCCATGTCGTATAAATTTTAACTTACCAATTCCACAAGGTGCCATCTTCAAGCCGGGCAACCGGCAAATAGGCGGGGTCATAGGGATATTTCGCGGCCAGCTTTTCATCGAACTCGATACCCAGTCCCGGCTTCTCGCCCGGATGCATATAGCCGTTGTCAAAGGTCCAGTTGTGCGGGAACACTTCCAGCATCTGCTCGGAATAGCCCATGTACTCCTGAACGCCAAAGTTCGGAACCCACAGGTCAAAGTGCAGCGCAGCGGCCATACAGACCGGAGAAAGATCGGACGGTCCGTGCGATCCTGTACGTACCTGATACAGGGAGGCGAAGTCGGCGATACGACGCATGCCGGTAATCCCGCCCGCGTGGGTGATCGTGGCCCGGATGTAATCGATGAGCTGTTCTTCAATAAGCTGCTTGCAGTCCCAGATGCTGTTAAAGACTTCACCGACGGCAATCGGGGTCACCGTATGCTGACGAATCAGTCGGAAGCACTCCTGATTCTCAGCAGGCGTCGGATCTTCCATCCAGAAAAGACGATAATCTTCGATGCTTTTCCCAAAGCGCGCCGCTTCTATGGGCGTCAGACGGTGGTGCATGTCGTGCAACAGGTGTTCGTTAAAGCCGAACGTATTGCGCACCGCCTCGAACAGTTTCGGCGTGAAATCGAGATATTTTTCGGTTGACCACAGTTGTTCTTCCGGCCACTGCCCTTTAGTCGCCGGTTCATAAGCCTGCCCTTTCCCCTTCGCCATGCCGTAGGTGGTTTTCATGCCCGGCACGCCGCACTGTACGCGAATGGCTTTGAATCCCATCTCTTTGTGACGCGCATAGTCTTCCAGCACATCATCAACGGTATGACCCGTGGTGTGGCAGTAAACCATCACGCCTTCGCGCGATGCGCCACCGAGCAACTGATACAGCGGCATGTTGGCGGCTTTGGCTTTGATATCCCACAGCGCCATGTCGACGGCGGAGATGGCAGACATGGTCACCGGTCCGCGACGCCAGTACGCCCCCTTATAAAAGAACTGCCAGATATCTTCGATGCGATGGGCATCACGGCCGATTAACTGCGGGCAAAGATGATCTTTCAGGTACGACGCGACGGACAGCTCACGTCCATTCAGCGTTGCGTCTCCCAAACCGGTGATGCCGTCCTCGGTCGTAATCTTCAACGTGACAAAGTTACGCCCCGGACAGGTGATAAAAACCTCAGCCCCTACAATCTTCATTTTTTCTTCCTGGTTCTGTGTGGTGATGGAGAGAATCTACGCAATTCACATACTACCATACAAGTATAAATGATCTGTTTTTCTGAGCAGATCACAAAACTCGCGGGTTATGTCATGGAATGCTGAATTCAGAAAGGGTGAAAAGACGGCCCTGAAGGACAGGAACCGTCACTATTTAAGGAGGTCAGACGCGACTGGCTGTCGCAGAACGCCGTTTCCCGGTCACCGACTGCGCGGCGTCTTCCGGTATCCGCAAATCGCGGTCGCACACTTCTGGCATCAGGAATGCAGAGAGCAGACCAATCAGGGAATAAATCACGATCATCACCAGAATTGGCAGCCAGTTTCCCGTCATGTTGCAGAAAATCCCTGCCAGCACCGGTCCAAAGCCGACCGCCACCAGTCCCCCTGCTTCTTTGGCGATTGCCATGCGGGTAAAGCGATTACGTGAGCCAAATATTTCAGCCATCGTAATGTTTTCCAGAGCAAATAATCCCAGTACCGCGACGTTATGAATGACGATCAGAGCCGTCATAATCACGCCCGGTTGGTAAGCGTTATCCACCACGATGGATAACATTGGGTATGCGAGAATAATCGCCGAGATATTCAGCACGATATACGGTAAACGACGGCCAAATTTGTCGGATAACCATCCCAGTAGCGGGATAGTGATAAAACCAATCACCGAACTTATCATCAGCGCATCCGTCGGGATGGCCTTATTGAACAGCAGCGTCTGCACCAGATATCCGGCAAGAAACGTCTGGATCAGCCCCGAGTTACCGGCCTGACCAAAGCGTAATCCCGTTGCCAGCCAGAAAGATTTACTGGTAAACATCGTTCCTACTGAAATCGCCTCTTGTGAGGCTGTCGCCGGTGCGTCCCCTTCATTGACCTGCTCGAAGACGGGACTTTCTTTCAGATTCAACCGCAGCCAGATCGCAAAAATCATGACGACGACGCTCGCCAGAAATGGGATACGCCAACCCCATGCCAGCAAGGCTTCACGATCGAGCGCAAAGAACATCACCGCCCAAATCGCGGTCGCGCTGAGCGTGCCGCAGTTTGTTCCCATAGCGACCAGTGATGAAATAATTCCCCGCCTACCGACTGGCGCATATTCTGCGAGCATGGTTCCGGCTCCGGATATTTCCGCCCCGGCCCCGAGTCCCTGAATAATACGTAATGTCACCAACAGCACGGGTGCAAAAATGCCTATCTGCGCATAAGTCGGAAGTATACCGATTAAGGTCGTACACATTCCCATTAACGTGATGGTAATAAACAGCACCTTCTTACGCCCGATCCTGTCCCCCATTTTGCCAAAAAAGAAGGCCCCGATAATGCGGGCGATATAGCCTGCGCCGTAAGTTCCCATTGCGAGAATTAACGCCATTGCCGCCGATTGCTCCGGGAAAAATATTTCATGGAAAACCAGTGCGGCACCCAGAGAATATAACTGAAAGTCCATAAATTCTAATGCGGTGCCTAACCAACCGGAAACCGCGGCGCGCACCAGATCCCGGGTGCTTCTTTCATGCTTTGTTGTATTCATATCGTCTGTCTCTACAGAGTAAATGCGTACCACGGAATACCCGAATCGTCAGGCATCCATCGCATGAATTAATTTTAAGCGGAAAAGGTGAGCAATACTTTACAACAGCTCTGCTGATCGGTTTCGAATAGCGTTATTGCGTCGATGACCTGTCGATAGTCAAACTGATGCGTGATTAATTTATCAGGGTCGATTAATTTATTTTGCATCCACTCAATAACGGTTGGAAATTTATGCGCGTTCAGTCGGGATGAGAAAATCGTGAGCTCTTTTCCGGTAATCCCCTGTTGGATTATCTGACAAGGGTCACTGGAAAAACCCATTATCACAATACGCGCCGCAGGTGATGCCAGGCCAATGGCTTCAGACAGAATGGTGGGATGGCAGGCCGCATCGATAATCAGCGTCGGTCTGATGCCCTTCTGTGCCAGATATTCCGCTAATGACCGCCGGGCATTATTCATCGTTTCATCGGCCCCGCACGCTTTCGCCATTGCCAGGCGCGCGTCAATCCGGTCAACAACAATCACCGTTTTGACCTGATATACCCCTTTAAGCGCCTGGACGGTGGTTAACCCCATCGGACCGGCGCCGTAAATTAAGGCAATATCATTTTCTGTTGGCGCAATCTGCCCCGTGACATTCGCGGCAATCGTAAAGGGTTCAACCATTACCGCCTGTCGGTCGCTAATCGAATCCGGAATACAATAAACATTACTTTCCGGAACCGTGACATATTCACTGAAGCCACCATCCCGATGAACACCTAATACCGTTAAAGAGGTACAAACATTGGGTTTGCCAACAGTGCAGGGATAGCAGACACCGCAACTTATTACGGGATCCACCACCACACGTTCGCCAGCGCGTTTATTCTCCACGCCCTCGCCGACTGCATCAATAATGCCATAGAACTCATGACCAATGACGCGAGGATATTGCGCAAAAGGATTATGTCCACGATATATATGACTATCCGACCCGCAGATCCCTGCTATTTTTACCTTAATCCTCACGTCTCCAGGTTTTGGTAAAGGTAATGGCCGCTGTTCAATGCATAATTTATTTGGCTGTTGAATCACTATACTTTCCATGCGTTTTCCTTACATCAAATTAGTGATGCAAGAAATTTATTCTCTCTATAACTACCATACAAGTATAATGATCAAAAAATCACCAGGCGATCACAAAAAAGAGACGCTTATCCGCGTCCCCATCCCGCCACAATAATCAGCATTCCGCTGAGCGCGATGAGCGCCCCGCTCCAGTCATACACGCTGAGCTTTACGCCATCCACCACGCGCAGCCAGATAAGCGCAGTACAAACATAAACGCCGCCATACGCAGCATACACCCGACCACTGGCGGCAGGATGCAGCGTCAACAGCCAGACAAACAGCGCCAGCGCAACGCCCGCGGGTAACAGCAGCCAGGCGGTAGCCCCCCGCTTTAGCCAGAGCCAGGGGAGAAAGCAGCCGATAATTTCGCAAAGTGCGGTGGAAAAAAAAAGCAGCGTCGTTTTGATCATCTGTATCGTTCATTTACCTGAGGTTAAGGCATGATACGTCATAATTGCCCGAACTTATCCATAACCTTCCGGCGGGTATGCCCTGTGCGAGGAATGGTGTAGAATTTGCCTGTCAATGATGCTTTTTGCGTCGCTCATAAAAGGAACTTGCCATGAACATTACGCTTCGCAAACGCCTGTGCCTGACGGCAATGCTGCTGCTGAGTGCCGTCGTCTACACCGCGACCGCGCAGGCTGAGACCAGTCGACTGGTGATCGAATCCGGTGACAGCGCCCTGAGCCGTCAGCAGGCAGCCATGCAAAAAGAGCAATGGGATGACACACGTAGCCTGCGTCAGAAAATTAACAAGCGCGCGGAAAAAGAGTGGGATAAAGCGGATGCCGCTTTTGATAACCGCGATAGCTGCGAACAGAGTGCCAATCTGAATGCGTACTGGGAGCCGAACACCCTGCGCTGTCTGGATCGTCGCACCGGTCGCGTGGTTGCCCCCTGATACAGAGAACTAAACGAGACGTTAAGGATTTGGTATGACAAGCGCCCTCAGTGTCAAGCTACGCCCGCTGGAGCGTGAAGATTTACGTTTTGTCCATCAACTCGATAACAATGCCAGCGTGATGCGCTACTGGTTTGAAGAGCCTTATGAGGCCTTCGTCGAGTTGTCCGATCTTTACGATAAGCACATTCACGATCAGAGCGAACGCCGTTTCGTTGTCGAATGCGACGGTGAAAAAGCGGGACTGGTCGAACTGGTTGAAATCAACCATGTCCATCGTCGGGCCGAATTTCAGATCATTATTTCCCCGGAGTATCAGGGAAAAGGTCTCGCCTCACGTGCCGCCAGGCTGGCGATGGACTACGGATTTACCGTACTTAACCTCTATAAGCTGTACCTCATCGTTGATAAAGAGAACGAAAAAGCGATCCACATCTACCGCAAGCTGGGCTTTATGGTTGAAGGTGAACTGATTCATGAATTCTTTATTAACGGTGAATACCGCAATACTATCCGGATGTGTATCTTCCAGCATCAGTACCTGGCGGAACATCGGTCGCCCGGTACGGCGATGTTGAAACCTACCGCGCAGTAATCGCTGCGCGGTCATCTTAGTAGTAATCGATGGTATTTTTGATCGTGTAATTGTGCTCGACCGCGGGCTTGACGCTTTCATCAACGATCACCAGCGTACAGTCCGTGGGATTGGCATGACGGTCATAATCACAGGTTTGCTTAACGTTCCCCAGAGGGCGATCGTTAAGCAGACTTACCGCCGTATAATCAAGCTTCTTACGCGGATCGGTTGAGGGTTTTGCGCTGACGGATAGCGTCTGGTCCTTGCTGACGGTGGTCTTGCCGAGCGGATAACCTTCGGCATCATAGCGATACTGGACTTTCATCTCTTTTCCGGTCGCCGCGATCACAAAGCCATTATCATCGGTATCCCAGACGACGCCGGCTGAAGGCAGTTCCGCGAGCTGACATTTCCCCTGCAGGCGCACCTTTTTCTCCAGCGTTTCGGCATCACGATAAAAATTCGCGTCCAGCACCAGCGCCACGCCGGTATTGTTTTCAAGATCGTGCAGCTCCAGCGAGTCAAAACAGCCTTCCTCAGACAGCGTACCGTTGACGCGCTTCGCCACTTCGCCCTTCTCATTGAGCAACGTCTGGCTGAAGTCCTTAACCGGCCCGCGCAAAGGGTCAAAATCAAACTCATTAGAGAAACTGGCCATTTCCGGCGTAAAGGAGAGCGGTACCGTACCGTTGTCACATCCCACCAGCAAAGTACCGAGCACGAAAAGAAATATCTGTTTTTTCACAGCTTCCCCGAAAGAAAAGGATGATCTCCAGTCATATTAGCAAAGACTGTCGTTTACACGACAGCAAAGCAAAAAAAACCGTTGAGTGCCAACGGGCACATAGCGTCTGGTGGCAAACTTCTACGCAAAACGCGCCCGGACTTTACTTATCTCAACTGCGAGGTTTGATCGAAATCAAGCTATCATGTATTAGATTTCCGCAAATGTCCTAAATCACCACGCTCACGCATTTAAGCAATGATTGCCTGACAAATGACTAGCAGGTTAGTCATTCGCTCTATAATAAAAATCACTCATCCTCCACGCCTATTATCTCATTGTATAAGGGAAATTATTTGCACTAATCCTAATATTTTAAATGGCCTTAATAAGATACATTGCTGGCAAAAAAAACACTTAAGATCTTATATAAGAAAATTAAAGATATATTAAATAGATGAAACCTATTGAACAACACAATAATTAGTAGATAAAACCATTTCTCAATTTAAAATCATGCAATAAAATACGCCTTAAGAAAAAATTTATTTTTACAAATTGTATTTTTGTTCATCACCATGCACTAAGGGATTGTTCTTCAATACAAAATTTATTTCGTACACCAGGCACTCTCTTATGGAAGAGACAATTATGAATATTAAAAAATCGCACTACCCAAAATCAATACTGGCAATCGCTATTGCCTTCGCAGTACAAACTGCCGCCGCAGCGAATGTGGATAATATCAATCTGTTAACCGTGACGCCTCCGACGGACATCACGAGCGATCTCATTATCGATAATAATGACTCTCTCACCCTTTCCTCAACCGAAAATACCGGCAGTAACTGGAATCAGGTTCGCGCAGCAAGCGTTGGGAGTACCGGCGTCGGTACATTGATTATTGATGGCCGGGATATCCTCGTTGCCGAAGGGGCTATCATTGGTTACGGGGGGACCGGTATCGTTACCTTGACCAATGGCGCCACCTGGAGAACGAATAACTGGCATATCCAGCTTGGAATGGGTAATGGTTCCGGCACGCTGAATGTGCTTAACGGCAGTAAAATAACTGGACTTGATAATTTGCGCATTGGTGAAGCATACGAAGATGCCCAGGGAGTGGTAAACATTGACGGCGCTAATTCTTCAATTGAAACCAGTTGGACCGTCGTCGGCGATCAGGGACATGGTCAATTATTCATTACCAACGGCGGTAAGCTCTCAACGACCAGTCACATGAGTATTGGCCTCGTCGGAGTGACGGTTAATACCGATGCTAAAGGCTTTGGTGAAACCCGGGTCGATGGGGCTAATTCAATGCTGGACGTTGCTGCGGCCATCAATCTGGGCGGGTTCTTAACCGTAAATAATACCGCCAAAGGGATCCTCACCGTCAGCAATGGCGCAACCGTTAAGTCCGGCACGTTGATCCGCCTGGCCTATGGCAACGGCAGTACCGGGATTTTAAATATCGGCGGCGCGCAGGGAGAAGCCGAACAGGCGGCAGGCAACATTGAGGCGTCACGAATTTATCTGATGAATAACAGCGGTCAGAACACCGCCATTCTGAACTTCAACCATTCCAGTCAGGACTTCGTGCTGGCATCGCGAATTTACGGCAATGGTGAAGTCAACCACGTTGGTTCGGGGGTGACCACGCTGACGGGAGCCAATACCTACAGCGGCAACACGCTTGTCTCCAGAGGGACGCTTCGTGCCGGCGCGGAAAATACCTTTAGCGACGCGTCAGATTACATCGTCAACGACGGTGCCAGTCTGGATCTTAATGGCTATTCGCAAACCCTGAACTCGCTGGAACTGGCAGGCACGACGACGCTCTCCTCCCCACCGCGAGTGAAAGCGGCCTTTAGCCCGACCACGTTAACCATCAACGGCAATTACACGGGCAACAACGGTCTGCTGGCCTTACGCACCGTATTAGGCGATGACCTTTCGGCGACCGATAAGCTGGTTGTTCGTGGTGATACCAGCGGCACCACGCGTGTCAGCGTCACCAACGCTGGCGGCGGCGGTTCGCAGACGGTAGAAGGCATCCCGGTTGTGGAAGTGGAAGGTGCCTCTAACGGTACCTTTGTAAAAGAAGGCCGTATCGTCGCAGGCGCTTACGACTACAGCATCATCAAAAAGAACAACCAGAACTGGCATCTGACCAGCGAGGTAATTCCCGATCCGTTACCGCCAGATGAGCCCGCGCCAGCATCACCGGAACAGCCGGTTCCGGAGACTCCTGCCGCCCCGGAAGGTAAACACCAGTATCGCCCGGAAACCGGCAGCTATCTGGCAAACACCCTTGCCGCCAACACGCTGTTTACCACCCGCCTCCACGATCGTCTGGGTGAAACGCAGTATACCGACGCGTTAACCGGCGAAC
Organism: Citrobacter sp. Ct235; assembly: GCF_030332305.1. Lineage (NCBI taxonomy): Bacteria > Pseudomonadati > Pseudomonadota > Gammaproteobacteria > Enterobacterales > Enterobacteriaceae > Citrobacter > Citrobacter sp. Ct235. The sequence goes on along the minus strand of NZ_JAOWIC010000049.1, from coordinate 597,703 downwards.
AGAAGGTAACTAGTCTGTGGATGCGCCACATCGGCGGCCATAACCGCTTCAAGGACGGTTCCGGGCAGATAAGCACCCAGAGCAACCGCTATGTGATGCAACTGGGCGGCGACATTGCGCAATGGAGCACCGACGGTCTGGATCGCTGGCATCTGGGTCTGATGGCCGGTTACGCCAACAGCAAGAGCCGCAGCCATTCCAGTCTGACCGGATACACCTCTCGTGGGGAAATCAGCGGCTACAGCGCCGGTCTGTACGGCACCTGGTATGCCAACGACGCCGATAAAACCGGGGCTTATGTTGATGGCTGGATGCTTTACAACTGGTTTGACAACACCGTCTCCGGACAGGGACTGGCCTCCGAAGAGTATGACTCAGACGGGATCACCGCCTCTGTCGAAACGGGTTATACCTGGAAACTGGCTGAATTCAGCGAACGTAACGCGCTGTACATTCAACCTAAAGTCCAGGTGACCTGGATGGACGTGCAGGCCGATACCCACATCGAGAAAAACGGTACCCGGGTGGTGGATAAAACCGACGGCAATCTGCAAACCCGCCTGGGTGTGAAAGCGTACCTGCAGGGGCATAACGCGATGGATGACGGTAAAGACCGCACCTTCCAGCCGTTTGTCGAAGCCAACTGGATCCACAACACGCAGAATTACAGCGTGCAGATGGATGACATCAACAGCGAAGTGAAAGGCAGCCGCAACATAGCTGAACTGAAAGCCGGTGTTGAAGGTCAACTGACGAAAAATGTCACCCTGTGGGGCAACGTCGCCCAACAGATTGGCGACAATGGCTACAGCGATACGCAAGGTATGCTGGGGCTGAAATACAGCTTCTGACCCTTCCTCCCGTGGCAACACGGGGGATTTCTCATAAACCCTGACACCGTCGGGGTTTTTGCTTTTGGGGAAAAGAGAGAGCTTTCCGATTCTTCAACAGGTTGCTGGCAATGACAATTGCTTACACTAGCAATGCTATGCTTATTCTGTGCATCTCAACAATGGAGCTGATGATGAAATTTTCCCGAGGAATACTGACATGTGTACTGCTGAGCGCCTCCCCGCTGGTGTTCGCCGTCCCTGACTCCTGCGAACGTGTCAGGAGTGATATTGAGCAGCGCATCATCAATAACGGCGTGCCGGAGGCCAATTTCACCCTGAGCATCGTGCCAAACGATCAGGCCGATCAGCCTGACTCACAGGTTGTCGGTCACTGTGCCAACGACACGCATAAAATTCTCTACACCCGAACCAGCAGTGGTAATGCACCTACCAGCACCACGCCTTCTCAGGAAGGTGCCAACACCGAGCCGCAGTAATTCCGCCTGTTTTTCGCCCTCCGGCAACGGAGGGTTTCCCTCACTTTGATATGGATTAATAACCCCTACTCATTAAGGGGTAAAATTCATTCCTCTTTAATATGTCTCTGATATCGCTATAGAAATAAATATACAACGATCTGTTTAACGGTGTGGCATAAGCACAACACCGCCTGCACCACACCGTTCAATACGGAAAACAAAGGAATGGCTGTTCCCGAAAACAGGGACGCAACCAGGTCAGTTTTTGACATTAGCAAAGTGAGCAACCATGAAAATCACCACGCCTGAGGCCCTCATGACGGCCAATATCAGTCGCCGTAGTCTGGTGAAATCATCCGCTATTGGCAGCCTTGCGCTTGCCAGCAGCGCTTTCACCCTCCCTTTCACCCGAATCGCGCGCGCCGCAGACGGCATGACGCCTGCGCCAGTCGAAGAAAAAGCGGTCTGGAGTTCCTGTACCGTTAACTGCGGAAGCCGTTGCCTTCTGCGTCTGCACGTCAAAGATGACACAGTTTATTGGGTGGAGTCTGACACCACCGGCAACGATGAGTATGGCAACCATCAGGTTCGCGCCTGCTTGCGCGGTCGCTCGATACGTCGACGCATGAATCACCCGGACAGGCTGAAATACCCGATGAAACGCGTCGGCAAACGCGGTGAAGGCAAGTTTGAACGCATCACCTGGGACGAAGCGCTGGATATCGTCGGCGACAACCTGAAGCGGATCCTCAAAGAGTATGGCAACGAGGCGGTCCACGTGCTGTACGGCACCGGCGTCGACGGCGGAAACATTACCAACTCCAATGTCCCTTACCGTCTGATGAACTCCTGCGGCGGCTACCTTAGCCGTTACGGCAGTTACAGCACCGCGCAGATCAGCGCCGCCATGAGCTACATGTTTGGCAGCAACGATGGCAACAGCCCTGATGACATTGCTAATACGAAACTGGTGGTGATGTTTGGTAACAACCCTGCGGAAACCCGTATGAGCGGCGGCGGCGTCACTTACTACGTCGAACAGGCGCGTGAACGTTCCAATGCGCGAATGATCGTTATCGATCCGCGTTATAACGACACCGCCGCCGGACGCGAAGATGAATGGCTGCCCATCCGTCCCGGCACGGACGGCGCGCTGGCGGCAGCAATCGCCTGGGTGTTGATTACTGAAGATCTGGTCGATAAGCCGTTTCTCGACAAATATTGCGTCGGTTACGATGAAAGCACCCTGCCTGCCGGTGCGCCACGTAACGCGCACTACAAGGCGTACATCCTCGGCGAAGGTCCGGACGGCATAGCCAAAACCCCGGAGTGGGCGTCCCGCATCACCAGTATTCCGGCGGATAAAATCATCCAGTTGGCCCGTGAAATTGGCTCGGCGAAACCGGCCTATATTTGCCAGGGCTGGGGACCTCAGCGTCACTCCAACGGCGAGCAAACTGCACGGGCTATCGCCATGCTGTCGGTGCTCACCGGCAACGTCGGCATCAACGGCGGTAACTCAGGCGTACGTGAAGGCTCCTGGGATCTCGGCGTGGAGTGGTTTTCGATGCTCGATAACCCGGTGAAAACGCAAATCTCCGTGTTCACCTGGACTGACGCTATCGATCATGGCACCGAAATGACCGCCACGCGCGACGGCATACGCGGCAAAGAGAAACTGGATGTTCCTATCAAGTTCATGTGGTGCTACGCCAGTAATACGCTGATTAACCAGCACGGGAATATCGCCCATACTCATGAGGTGCTACAGGACGACAGCAAGTGCGAAATGATTGTCGGCATTGAACATTTCATGACGGCCTCGGCGAAGTACTGCGACATCCTGCTGCCAGATTTAATGCCAACGGAGCAGGAAGATCTGATCTCCCACGAATCTGCGGGCAACATGGGCTATGTAATCCTCGGCCAGCCCGCGACCTCAGCGAAATTTGAAAGAAAGCCTATTTACTGGATGCTCAGCGAAATCGCCCGCCGACTTGGGCCTGACGTATACCAGACGTTCACCGAAGGACGCTCGCAGCATGAATGGGTGAAATACCTGCATGCGAAAACCAAAGAGCGCAATCCGGAAATGCCGGATTACGAAGAGATGAAGCAAACCGGTATCTTCAAGAAAAAATGTCCGGAAGAGCACTACGTCGCCTTCCGCGCGTTCCGTGAAGATCCAAACGCTAACCCGCTGAAAACGCCGTCAGGGAAAATTGAAATTTACTCTGCGCGGCTGGCCACTCTCGCCGAGACCTGGGAACTGAAGGCGGATGAGGTAATCCATCCTCTGCCCGCCTATGCTCCCGGTTTTGACGGCTGGGACGATCCGATCCGCAAAACATACCCGCTGCAACTCACCGGATTCCACTATAAGGCGCGCACCCACTCCAGCTATGGCAACATTGACGTCCTGCAACAGGCCTGCCCGCAGGAGATCTGGATTAACCCGATTGATGCCAACGTGCGCGGGATTCAACACGGTGACACCGTCCGGGTATTTAACAATAACGGTCAGATGCTGATCCCCGCCAAGGTAACGCCACGCATTCTGCCCGGCGTCACGGCCATCGGTCAGGGGGCGTGGCTCAAGGCCGATATGTTTGGCGACCAGGTAGACCACGGTGGCTCCATCAACATCCTGACGTCACACCGCCCTTCGCCGTTGGCAAAAGGGAATCCTTCGCACAGTAATCTCGTTCAGGTTGAAAAGGTTTAAGGAGTAACCGATGACAACTCAGTATGGATTTTTTATCGATTCCAGCCGTTGCACCGGGTGCAAAACCTGCGAACTGGCCTGCAAGGACTACAAGGATTTAACCCCGGATGTCAGCTTTCGCCGCATTTATGAATACGCGGGCGGAGACTGGCAGGAAGACAACGGCGTCTGGCATCAGAACGTTTTTGCCTACTATCTCTCTATTGCCTGCAACCACTGCGAAGATCCGGCCTGTACCAGGGTCTGCCCGAGCGGAGCGATGCACAAGCGGGAAGACGGTTTTGTCGTCGTGGATGAAGATATCTGCATCGGCTGCCGCTACTGCCATATGGCCTGCCCGTACGGCGCGCCACAGTACAATGCCGCTAAGGGTCACATGACCAAGTGCGATGGCTGTCATGACCGCGTGGCAGAGGGTAAGAAACCGATCTGTGTCGAATCTTGTCCACTGCGCGCGCTGGATTTCGGCCCCATCGACGAACTGCGTAAGAAACACGGTGAACTGGCTGCCGTTGCGCCACTGCCGGGTGCGCACTTCACGAAGCCGAGTATTGTGATCAAACCGAATGCCAACAGCCGTCCGACCGGGGATACCACCGGTTATCTGGCAAATCCGAAGGAGGTATAAAATGGGAAGTGGATGGCATGAATGGCCGCTGGTGCTGTTTACGGTACTCGGCCAGTGCGTCGTGGGCGCGCTGATTGTCAGTGGGCTTGGCTGGTTTGCGATGAAAGACGATGCCGCCGCCCGGCAACGCCTGGTTCGCAGCATGTTTTTCATCTGGCTGGTGATGGGGCTGGGATTCCTGGCGTCGATCGTGCATCTCGGGTCGCCGATGCGGGCATTCAACTCACTCAACCGCATTGGCGCATCCGGGTTGAGCAATGAAATCGCCGCTGGCTCAGTCTTTTTCGCCGTGGGTGGTATCTGGTGGCTGGTCGCCGTACTGGGTAAAATGCCGCCCGCGCTGGGAAAACTCTGGCTGCTGATCGGCATGGTGCTGGGGATCGTCTTCGTCTGGGCAATGACCCGTGTTTACCTGATCGATACCGTACCGACCTGGTATACTGGCTATACGACGCTGGCGTTCTTCATGACGGTATTGCTCAGCGGCCCCCTGTTCGCGGCATTACTGCTGCGGGCGTCCCGCGTCACCTTTAGCGGAACCGTGTTCGCCAGTATCAGCGTACTGGCGCTGCTGGTCAGCGTGGGTGTCATTGTCCTGCAAGGCATGTCGCTGGCGACGATTCACAGTTCGGTTCAGCAGGCCTCTGCGCTGGTGCCGGATTATGCCTCCCTGCAGGTATGGCGTGTGGTGTTGCTTGCCGCCGGACTGGGCTGCTGGATCTGCCCGCTGGTACGCCGTAAAGAGCCGCATGTCGCCGGGTTGCTACTGGGGTTACTCCTCGTGCTTGGTGGCGAAATAATAGGTCGTGGCCTGTTTTATGGCCTGCATATGACCGTCGGTATGGCGGTAGCAGGTTAACAAATCCGTGCGGGGAAACCCGCACTTTTCAGGATGTTTCAGATGACTGATTTTACTCAACGTGATGATTTTGCGATGACGGCACGCGTGCTGGGGGCCCTGTTTTATTACGCGCCCGACAGCGCCGAGGCCGCCCCTCTGGTATCAGCGTTAACCGCAGATGACTGGCAGACTCAGTGGCCGCTGGCAGCGGAAATACTGGCTCCGCTGGCGACGGATTTTAAACGCGTCAGCGATGAATCACTTCCCGAGGCGTTTCAGCGCCTGTTCGTGGGGCCGTATGCGTTACCGTCGCCACCCTGGGGTTCCGTCTGGTTAGATCGCGAAAATGTCCTGTTTGGCGAGTCCACTCTGGCCCTGCGTCAGTGGATGCGCGACAACGGCATTCACGTCGAGGCAACGCAAAATGAACCCGAAGATCATTTCGGTTCGTTATTGCTGATGGCGGCGTGGCTGGCTGAAAGTGGCCGACACACTGAATGCGAACAGCTGCTGGCGTGGCATCTGTTCCCGTGGTCATCCCGCTTCCTGGACATATTTATTGATAACGCCGGTCATCCTTTTTATCGGGCTCTCGGCGAACTGGCCCGCCACACCCTGGCGCAGTGGCAGTCTCAGTTACTGACTCCGGTCGCGGAAAAACCGTTATTCCGCTAACCCTCTGAAGGCAGGTTTTTCCTGCCTTTTCTGATACCTGCATTTTTCTTTGTTGTTACAGTGTCACTTCCGATTAGCGTTTTTAAGACAATTCTTTACATACCCTGCTTATCCTTTACGGCATAAGGCCAAATCGCGTTTAGCGATTAATAGTCTGCGAATCTAATTTGCCTTCACGCTGGAATCCTTCCCACCCTGTTGCTATAGCTCAAAACACCCTGCCGATACATGGCATAACAACATGCGACGATTATTCGCCGCCATAACGCATGCAAACAGGGAGACACACTGCAATGCACACTTCCACGTTAAAACACGTGCTGGGCTTTAGTTTCGTCATCATTGTGCTACTGGCACTGCTGATCTGGGGAATTGGCGTCGAAACGCTCAAATCACGTCAGGTCGATTTGCTCTATCTCGGCCAACAGCACCTGATTTTAGTCCTTACCTCAATGTTCTTCGCCCTGCTGGTCGGTATTCCAAGCGGTATCCTGCTCAGCCGCCCCGCAGCAAAGGGGATTGCTGAATATGCCATGCAGATCTTCAACATTGGCAACACGCTACCTCCGCTGGCCGTTCTCGCGCTGGCGATGGTCATTATCGGCATTGGCGACCTGCCCGCTATTGTTGCGCTGTTTCTGGCGTCACTGTTGCCGATTGTGCGTAACACCTATGCCGGACTGATTTCTGTCCCACCGTCGCTGATTGAAGCGGCAAACGGCATCGGTATGACGAAATGGCAGCGGCTTCGTCAGGTGGAAATCCCCAACGCCTGGCCGGTGATGCTTTCCGGGATCCGCATTGCCACAGCGATTAACGTCGGGACCGCCCCGCTGGCGTTTCTGATTGGCGCCAGCAGCTACGGCGAGCTGATTTTCCCCGGCATCTATCTTAACGACTTCCCGACATTGATTTTGGGGGCGACCGCCACCGCACTTTTCGCCCTGATCCTCGACAGTCTGCTCGCCTGGATTGGGCGCGCCCTGAGCCCGCACACGGCCTGATGACAATGATAAAAACAAGGAGCGCTAAATGAATCTCAAGAATACATGGCTGGGATGGCTCGCCGCCGCGCTGTTGATGAGCACGCAGGCCCAGGCCGCCCCCATTATCCTCGCCACCAAGAGCTTTACCGAACAGCACATTCTCTCGGCCATGACCGTTCAGTATCTGCAAAAAAAGGGATTTCAGGTTCAGCCGCAGACCAATATCGCCACGGTCATCTCACGGAATGCGATGATCAATAAACAGATTGATATGACATGGGAATACACCGGTACCTCGTTGATTATTTTCAACCATATCAATGAGCGCATGAGCCCGCAGGCGTCGTATGACACGGTGAAGCGCCTTGATGCCAGGCTGGGGCTGGTATGGCTGAAACCGGCAGATATGAACAACACCTACGCGTTCGCCATGCAACGTAAGCGCGCCGAAGCGGAAAACATCAACACCATGTCGGAGATGGTGGCGAAAATTGAGCACATCCGCCAGACCGATCCCGACAACAACTGGTTGCTGGGGCTCGACCTGGAATTTGCCGGGCGCAGCGACGGAATGAAGCCGCTACAGCAGGCCTATCAGATGGAGCTTGACCGACCGCAAATCCGCCAGATGGATCCCGGACTGGTCTACAACGCCGTGCGTGATGGCTTTGTTGACGCCGGCCTTATCTATACCACTGACGGTCGTGTGAAGGGTTTTGATCTCAAGGTGCTGGAAGATGATAAGGGCTTCTTCCCAAGTTACGCTGTCACGCCTGTGGTGCGTAAAGATACGCTGGAGGCCAACCCAGGGCTTGCCGAGGCGCTCAATACCCTCTCGGAGCAGTTAAATAATGACGTGATCAGTTCATTGAATGCGAAGGTTGATATCGATCACCAGTCACCTCAGCAGGTTGCTCGTGAATTCCTGCAACAAAAGAACCTGCTGTAAGGAGCGCATATGGATACGATTCACTACATGATCGATAACGCAGGTTATCTGGCGACGCTCACTTTTCAGCATCTGTGGCTGGTGGCGCTGGCGGTTGGTCTGGCGATTGTGACTGGCGTACCGCTCGGGATCCTGATTGTCCGCCACAAATGGCTGGCAACGCCCGTACTGAGCGCCGCCACGCTGCTATTGACGATTCCATCTATTGCCCTCTTCGGGCTGATGATCCCTCTGTTTTCGCTGATCGGTCACGGAATTGGCGCACTGCCCGCCATTACCGCCGTGTTCCTCTACTCGCTGCTGCCTATCGTGCGCAACACCCATACCGCGCTGGACAGCATCCCACCGGGCTTACGCGAAGCGGGTCGCGGGATAGGCATGACGTTCTGGCAGCGTTTGCGCTGGGTTGAGATCCCAATGGCTTTACCGGTGATTTTCGGCGGGATCCGCACCGCCGTGGTCATGAACATCGGCGTGATGGCGATTGCCGCAGTGATTGGCGCAGGCGGCCTGGGATTACTGTTACTGAATGGTATCGGCGGCAGCGACATTCGCATGCTGATTGCCGGCGCATTGATGATTTGTCTTTTAGCGATTGTACTTGACTGGCTGTTACACCGCCTGCAAGTCGTCCTGACACCGAAGGGGATACGATAATGATAAAACTGGAAAACCTCACCAAACAATTTTCGCAGAAAAACGGTCAGCCGCTTAAGGCCGTCGATAACGTCAATCTGAACGTGCCAGAGGGAGAAATGTGCGTTCTGCTGGGGCCGTCGGGCTGCGGCAAGACCACTACCCTGAAGATGATTAACCGCCTGATTACCCCGAGCAGCGGCAACATCCTGATTAACGGTGAAAATACCGGCGAGATGGATACCGTGACCCTGCGCCGCAACATTGGCTATGTGATCCAGCAGATTGGTCTGTTCCCTAACATGACGATTGAAGAAAACATTACGGTCGTCCCCCGCATGCTGGGCTGGGATAAAGCCCGCTGTAAAAGCCGTGCCGAAGAGTTGATGGAGATGGTAGCAATGGATGCGAAGAAGTTTCTGCATCGCTATCCAAAAGAGATGTCCGGCGGCCAGCAACAGCGTATTGGCGTCATTCGCGCCCTGGCGGCGGATCCGCCGGTTCTGCTGATGGATGAACCGTTTGGCGCCGTCGACCCAATCAACCGCGAAGTGATCCAGAACCAGTTCCTCGACATGCAGCGCGCGTTGAAGAAAACGGTGATGTTGGTAAGTCATGATATTGATGAAGCGTTGAAACTCGGCGATCGTATTGCCGTATTCCGCCAGGGACGCATTGTCCAGTGCGCCAGCCCGGATGAATTGTTGGCCAAACCGGCCAACGACTTTGTCGGTTCATTCGTCGGTCAGGACCGTACGCTCAAGCGCCTGCTGCTGGTCTCGGCGGGCGACGTGACCGACCAGCAGCCAACGCTGACCGCGCAACCGTCTACGTCGCTGAATGAAGCCTTTGGCATTATGGATGACAACGACATTCGTGCGATTACGGTGGTGGATGGCGAAGGTAAACCGCTGGGCTTTGTGAAACGTCGCGAGGCGCGTCAGGCCACCGGCACCTGCGCAGACATCATTCATCCCTTCCGTATTACCGGCAAGGCCGAAGACAACCTGCGTATTGTACTGTCCAAGCTGTATGAAAGTAATACCAGTTGGATGCCGATTGTGGACGAGGATGGTCGCTACAACGGCGAGATCTCACAGGATTACATCGCCGATTATCTCAGTTCTGGACGTACCCGCCGGGCGCTGAACATTCACGAAATCAGCTAAGACCGGTTTTGACGGTATAAAAAAACCGGGGAGCGCGTTGGCTCCCCGGTTTCATCATTATGATGTGTAAGGTCGTGAATCAGGCCATGATTCTATCGACTGACAGCACGCTACCCAGCATTGACAGGCGAATGTACTGTCCAAGATCGCGCTGCTCGGCGCGCGGTAAATAAGGCAGTTCGCCGATCAACGGCGCAGGCAATTTTTTGCTCAGGACATCGATAATTTCCGCATAGTGTGCCAGACCCGGATTGATACGGTTGGCGACCCAACCGATCAGCGGTAAGCCGTCGTTGGCGATCGCCTGAGCAGTCAGCAGCGCATGGTTAATACAGCCTTCCTGAATGCCTACCACCATCAGTACCGGTAACTGCTCCTGCACCACCCATTCAGACAACGGACGCAGATCGTTCATCAGACTGCGCCAGCCGCCGGTGCCTTCAACCACCACGTGATCGACTTTCTCTGACAGGCTCGCCAGACCGTTAGAAAGTAAGGTGTAATTGATCGGGCAACTGTGGGCCACACTACTTTCATCTTCGCTCAGGGCGATGGGGTTAACGGCCTCATAGGGCAATTCCAGCGTCGATACGCTTTGCAGCACCAGTGCATCCCGGTTGCGCAACCCTTCAGGGGTCTCTTTGCTGCTCTTCGCGACCGGTTTATATCCCGCAACGCTTTTACCCCCCGACGCTAACGCTTGTAGCAATGCGCGGGAAACAACCGTCTTCCCAACAGAAGTGTCTGTACCTGTAATAAAGAAACGCTTCAGCATCACCAACTCCACCGTTATGCTTCGAAAATATAAGCCAGGAAAATAATACAGTAGAGAAAGTCTAAGGTATGCCAGGTAGAATCAGCTTGAGTTAGCGCAATTTTTGGTAGAACAGTTAAAAAATGTTAACCCTGTAATAGACGAATCAACAAAGAACCATTATACATCGCGTCTTTTGCCAGCGCGGCCCCCGCCATTGTCCCCTGATTAGAAAACTGCGTGCTCTCAACGACCATATTTTTGCTGTAGGCCGGTAGCGCCTGCTGGCGAATGCTGTCCGCAATCGCCGGGAACAACACGTCCGCCGCTTTACTGAGCGGCGATCCGATCAGTATTTTTTGCGGGTTAAACAGATTGACCATAATGGCGAGGATACGACCAACGTGAGTTCCCACGCCGCTGATAATGTCTTTAGCCAGCAGATCGCCCTGCATCGCCGCCTGACACAACGAATCAACCGTCAGCGGCTGGCCATGTAGCGACGAGCTCATGGATTGCGCCAGCCGCAGTTGCGCCAGTTCCAGCACACTTTCGACGCTGGCAATGGTTTCCAGACAGCCGTGGTTGCCGCAGTAACAGCGTTTACCGTAAGGATCAACCTGGGTGTGGCCAATCTCCACCAGGCTGCTGCTGCCCGCATGCAGTAAGTGACCGTCGGTAATCACCCCGGCCCCAACGTTATGATCGATAACCACCTGAATCACATCACGCGCCCCACGGGACGCGCCAAACAGCGCCTCTGCCATTGTCCAGGCGCTGATATCATGCTGAATGTAGACCGGTACACCGGTGTGCTGCGACAGCGTATCGCCAAGTGGCATCTCTTTCACATCGGCATAAAACGGCATGCGATGCACGATCCCATTCTCGGTATCGATAATACCGGGTAAGGTAATGGCGATGGAGGTCAGACGTTCGAGCTTCTGCTGATGGCGAATAAAAAACTGATCGACCAGCGTGACAATCCGCGCCAGCAGCGGCGTTTCATCGTTCAGCGGCAACTCAAGACACTCTTCCACCACCAGTTTGCTGCTGAGATCGCGCAGGGCGAGAAATATTTCCCCACGACTGATACGAAGAGACAAATAGTGCCAGGCTTCTGTTTCCACCACCAGTCCCACCGCAGGGCGTCCGCGACTACCGGCTTCTTTAATTTCCAGTTCCTGGACCAGGTGCGCTTCAAGCATTTCGCGCACTATCTTCGTGATACTGGCAGGCGCCAGCTGCGCAAGACGCGAAAGATCAATACGCGATACCGGCCCCAACTGATCAATCAGGCGATAAACTGCACCCGCATTGGTCTGCTTTATTTGATCGATGTGCCCAGGCTGACTATCAGCAACCACCTCTGACTCCCTTTATTTTCGCGCTCCGAAATAATCTGCGGGCTATGGTGAAGTACTTCAATACACGACGTCAACTTTTTACTTAGCCGTGTGATTAACTGCACATTTTCAGCCGTTATTAAATTAATTTAAGCGCTCCTGACGGCCTGAATTAACTGCTGACGAAAGCGTAGCGCCGCCTGGCTCTGTTCATGATGTGCCGACCAGACCAGCCACATTTCCGAGACCGCATCCTCTTCCGCAATCGGCACCCAACACATCTCATTGAGCTGCACTTTTTTAAAGGATGCCGGAAGTATCGACACGCCTAAGCCGGCAGCGACCAGCCCAATGATCGTCATTGCCTCGCCGACCTCCTGGGTAATCACAGGCGACAACTGGTAACGACGCATCATGCCGAGGATATCGTCGTAAAGACCGGTTCCGACGTGGGGGTCAAAGAAAACAAACGGTTCTTTCGCCAGTTCAGCCAGCGTCACTACCGGCTTTTGCGCCAGCGGGTACACCCGGGGGATCATCGCCATCAGCGGTTCATGCAAGATAACCGCATGATGTAAGCTCTCCGGCAACGGGGTATTGCGCATCAGACCCAGATCCAGCGCCCCTTCACTCAGCGGTGCCAGTTGTTCGCGGGTATTCATCTCGCGGGTCTGCAAATGCATATCCGGGTAATTCTGCCGGAACAACGACAGCGTATCGGAGACCGCGCGTATAAACGGCGCCGACGAGGTAAAGCCGATGCGCAGTTCACCGGCCTCCCCCAGGTGCAGACGCTCCGCGCGGGCGGCGGCATCATTAACCAGCCCGAGGATCTGCCGACTGTCGGCAAGAAATTGCTTGCCTGCGGCGGTCAGCGCGACGCTACGGTTCGTTCGCGCGAGCAGGCGCGCGCCGACCTGTTGCTCAAGCATCTGAATTTGCTGGCTCAACGGCGGCTGCGAAATGTTCAGTCGGGCCGCAGCACGCCCAAAATGCAGTTCTTCCGCTACGGCAACAAAGTAGCGAAGATGACGAAGTTCAATATTCATATTTTTAAAGTATTATTTGAGACTATTAATATATTAGACAGAATAATGAGTTTTTCCTACTCTACTCAACAAGGTTATGCCCGTCCCCTCAAAACACGGGTTTGTTGCGCAAGGATTTCCAGTGAGTCGTACTACTACAGTCAATGACGCGACGGCGAGCGATATTGACGACCAACGCATTTCTCAGCCGGTTCAGTTTATTCAACGCGGTACCTCTGCCTTCATGCGCGTCACGCTGGCGCTATTTTCCGCCGGACTGGCGACCTTCGCCCTGCTGTACTGCGTCCAGCCTATTCTGCCAGTGCTGTCCCATGAATTTGGCGTATCGCCTGCCAGTAGCAGTATTTCATTGTCGATTTCCACAGGAATGTTAGCCGTTGGCCTGCTGTTTACCGGCCCGCTGTCGGATGCCATCGGCCGCAAGCCGGTGATGGTGACCGCGCTGCTGCTCGCCTCCTGCTGTACGTTGCTTTCGACGATGATGACCAGTTGGCACGGTATACTGGTGATGCGCGCGCTGATTGGCCTCTCGCTCAGCGGCGTAGCGGCCGTCGGAATGACCTATCTGAGCGAGGAAATCCACCCCAGCTTTGTCGCGTTCTCAATGGGGCTGTATATCAGCGGCAACTCGATTGGCGGAATGAGCGGACGTCTGATTAGCGGCGTGTTTACTGATTTCTTTAGCTGGCGCATTGCGCTGGCGGCCATTGGCTGCTTCGCACTGGCGTCGGCCCTGATGTTCTGGAAAATTCTGCCTGAATCACGCCACTTCCGTCCCACGTCGCTGCGCCCCAAAACGTTGTTCATTAACTTTCGACTCCACTGGCGCGACCAGGGGCTGCCGCTGTTGTTTGCGGAAGGTTTTCTGCTGATGGGGTCGTTCGTCACGCTGTTTAACTACATCGGTTATCGCCTGATGCTTTCACCGTGGGAGCTCAGCCAGGCGGTGGTCGGCCTGCTTTCCGTCGCCTATCTGACCGGGACCTGGAGTTCACCGAAAGCCGGTTCGATGACGGTGCGCTACGGGCGCGGCCCGGTGATGCTCTTCTCTACCGCCGTGATGCTTGTCGGTCTGCTAATGACCCTATTCAGCTCGCTATGGCTGATTTTCACCGGCATGCTGCTCTTCTCGGCGGGATTCTTTGGCGCCCACTCCGTCGCCAGTAGCTGGATCGGCCCGCGCGCGCGGCGCGCCAAAGGCCAGGCCTCTTCGCTGTATCTGTTCAGCTACTATCTGGGATCCAGTATCGCCGGTACGCTCGGCGGCGTGTTCTGGCATAACTATGGCTGGAATGGCGTGGGGGGATTTATCGCGATTATGCTGATACTGGCCATTCTGGTCGGCACACGACTGCATCATCGTCTTCACGTCTAGTCTGAAAGAAAAGCCCGGGTTTCACCGGGCTTCTCGCCTCTCGACCAACAGTGGTTACCAAATTCCTAAGATTGATGAATACCCCATCAATTCTCTGACGGCATCCAGTGCCAGAAGAGCAAAGACAACCCAGTGAAGTGGATTCATTTTGCTGTGTGTGTTTATTGTTATTGGACGGGCACGATGTTCCCGGCAGCTACTATAAAAAAGGTCATCGACAAACATAACTACCCATTATGGTGGGGCATTAGCGAATGTCATCACCCGTCTGCTGGGCAGCGCTATGAGCAGAGATAGCGCCCCATAAATAACTGCCCGCAGTCGTAGAACGTTTACGCGACGTTGAGTGAATATACCGCAGGCACCGCTCCAGCCGAACTCACCAACTCAATCATGATTTTTGAAATCCTCATGGGTCTCTCCAGCGTATGCTGACAGACTGAGTGGTGATTGTTTTCCACCTCAGCAATCAGCACATCATCCATCCACAGACGATAGTGAGTGGCGCAATGCGGCGTAAGGGCTTCGATGTGCCCCATCTGCACCGTTTCCATCGCGTTATCAAAGTCGTTATCCAGCATTAGGGTCAGTGATTGCACAATCTGTGGCGTATCCCATTCCCAGGTCAGCCGCGGCGCGGCATCATCGAGTGCGGGAGCCCAGCCGTTAATCTGCTGTTCCGGACGCAGGCGACCGTTAAGCAGATTCTGCACATCGTAACAGCGCAGCGGCGTGGCGAAGCGTACCGCCGGCATCACCTGGTATGGGCGTCGTCGCGGTACCCAGAAGTCAAATTCCTCAACGCCGAAGTCACCATCCGCCACCTGCCGTGGATGCTTCGTCACGCGAGCATTCTGGCTATTGAATACCGTCATCACGCCAGGCAGGGCCAGGTCGCTCAACGCGATTTCGACTTCGCTATTGCTCTCAAAGGCGATAAACAGATAGCGATCGGTGTCGCTCAGCCAGTCAAATTCAACCCGGTACTCACCAGCCTCTTGCACCGTCAGGGTCCGCTTGTCGAGCATTGTGTCGGCGCAGTAATTAGTGGCTTTCTGGCTGCTCAACACGCTTATGCTCACGGGCTGAGCGGTGGCGGCGCGCAGGGTAAAATGCATGGCTGGCAAAGCTTCCCCCGCCTTCACTGGCAGTAATAGTGCCATCCGTTCGTCCAGCGACATCCAGCGACCGCTGGCAGGCAGGACGCTCAGCGCCAGTTCGCTACTGGCAGAGACGCGTGCGCCATACGCCGGATCGTGCAATTTCTGGCGAGGAATATAGCAGCCGTTGTGCTGTAAATGCTGTTGTAGCTTACTGATATGCTCCGCCTGCGCCAGTTGCGGTGCGTTCAGTCGGTTCTTCTGACACAGGGCTGCCGCCCGGCCCACCACCTCGCCGAGCAGGCCGCAGGTACACATAACGCGGGCGCTGCCGAAAGCAACGTGCGAGGCGGAAATCAGACGACCGGTTAGGAACAGATTCTCCAGTGAGCGACTGTAAAGACTGCGATAAGGAATGGTGTAGGTCCCTTTGCTGTGAAACTGGCGACAACCATCATGCTTACTGTAGACGCCGTCCGCCGGGTGCAGGTCAATAGACCAACCGCCGTAGCCCACAGCATCGTAATGGTCGCGCTGTTCGATAATGTCCTGCTGGCAGAGCAGATGCTCGCCGATAAAACGGCGGCTCTCACGCTTACCTGGAATCGACCCGACCCATTCAATGGTCAGATTCTCAGCCTCCGGAAATTCGCCAGAATTTTTAATGTAATTCCAGACGCCCCACACAATTTTCCACAGTTCCCATTTGATCTGCTCGCTGTCATGCACCGTGTCGAGGCGGCCACCCCATTCCAGCCACCACAGATCACAACCGTTGAGCGTCGACGTCAGACGCTTATAGCGTGGAATGGTTTCAATATTCTGCAAGGCAAACGAAGGCGGCACGAAATTCACCGGCTTGCTGCTCTTGCGGGTATAGAAGTAGATCGAGTGACCAAGCTTGTGCCCGAAGTTGTCGCCAGGGGCCATTTTTTCCCCCCGTTCTTCTGCATCCTCCGCGCCAACGCGATACTCGGCTCCTGCCAGATATCCCAGCACACCGTCCCCCGTCGCGTCGCAAAACTGTTCAGCCTGGATATGGTAGAAGGTCTCGTTAACCGCGTTAAAACCGGTCGCTTGCGTAATGCGCAAACCTTCCCGGTTGACTGCGTAGATGGCCGTGTTCAGCAACAGGGTGAGATTCTTTTCGCACTGCGCCATATCCAGCAGCAGCAGGTCGAACAACATCGGGTTGCCCTCTTTATTACGCCACAGATTCTCTTCGAGGATCTCGCCCATAATGCCACCCTCGCGTGACCAGCGGTTGTTGTTACCCATATGCGAAGTAGCGCCGTTGGCCCACAGGCGTACTTCACTGGATGCGTTACCGCCCAATACCGGGCGGTCCTGCACCAGCACGACCTGCAAACCGTCACGGGCGGCAGCAAGCGCGGCACATAGCCCCGCCAGACCGCCACCGGCGACCAGCAGATCGGTTTGCAGGGCCTGGTGAGGAAAATCACGTTCATGAGTTTGCTGAAAAATTTGCATAAATTGTAATTCCTGCCTTTCTGGCGATAAAATAATGCTCTTTAAAAACGGGAGCCCGCTATGTCGTCTCAACCTAATCAAAGCCTTATCGACGGTATTCGCTGCCTGCAATATCTGGTGTCCAGCGATCGGGCTATCGGTTGTCGCGAACTGGCGCGCCTGATGGATATCAACCCCACCCGCGTTAACCGACTGCTGATGACCATGGCGGCCATCGGTTTGACCACGCAGGATGAGCAGCGTCGCTACCTGCCTGGCCCCGGTATCCACGCGCTGGCCGCGCAGGCAATCCGCGGTTCAACGCTGTTTTCAAAAGCCCTTCCGCTGCTGGAAACCTACGCCCCGAAAGATATTGTGGTGGCGATGGGTGTCCTGTGGGAGGACCAGGTTATCTATATCTTCCACTCCCGCCCTGGCAGCCATATCAGCCAGGCGCTGGCGGGTTTTCACATGATGCCTGCCTGTCAGTCGGTCATCGGTATGGCGCTACTGGCAGCCGAGAGCGACGAGGTGCTGGCCCAACGTTTCAGTGCCGATGAGATGTCTCGCATCGCGCCATTCCTTCAGCAGCAGCGCCAGCAAGGTCACGTGGTCTGGCAGCACGATGACGGCGAACTCTCTCTTTCCCAGCCGATTCAGTTCGGCTCGCACAAGGCCGCGCTGGCCTTTGCTGGAATGTATGACGCCACACCGGAACAGACGACGTCCCGACTAGCCGAACTCATCACACTTTGCGACCAACTGACGGCATAGTTTTCTCGCCGTCGAGGTCTATCCTGCCAACCACGAAGAGATAAGAGCAGATCCCAAGACAAGCCAGCACGGCAATAAAGCCCAGCGCTGGCGCGAAGTTGTGCCCATCAATCAGCGCGCCGATAGCAATGGGCACCACGATGGAGGAGAGTGCGCCAGTAAAGTTAAAAACTCCGCCCGCGAGGCCGATCAGATGACGCGGCGCCAGCGCGGTGACAAACACCCAGGTGATAGTTGCCAGGCCATTACCGAAGAAGGCAATAGACATAAACACGATGATCAACGTCGGGTTTTCGGTGTAGTTAGCCCCAAGGATGAACAGCGTCAGAGCCATGCCCAGGATCACCGGCGCTTTACGGGCGAAACTGGTGGAGACCCCCCGGCGGATCAGGCGGTCGGAAACAAATCCCGCCAGCAGCACGCCGACGAAAGCGGCCAGGTAAGGAACTGAAGCGACGTAGCCGGACTTAATAAAATCCATATGGCGATACTGCACCAGATAGGTCGGGAACCAGGTCAGAAAGAACCAGAAAGTGGCAGAGATGGTGAACTGGCCGAAATAGATGCCGATAAGCTTACGACTTTTGAACATCAGGCCCAGATCCTGCCAACTGAACGGACGTTTCGCGGCGCTTTCGCGACTCTCCATAACCGCCCCGCCCCGATGCAGGTGATCCAGTTCAGCACGGGATACTGTTTTGTGATCCAGTGGGTCGCGATACACGCAGTACCACAACACTCCCCAGAACATCCCCACTACGCCCGTAATCAAAAACAGTCCACGCCAGCCGAAGATCTCCTGAATATGGAACAGCACTGGGGTCATCAGCGCCATGCCGACAAACTGCGCCGAGGAATAGATACCGATTGCGGTAGCGCGCTCCTGCTCAGGAAACCAACTTGAGATTACACGGTTATTTGATGGCATCACCGGCGCTTCAAACGCGCCGACGCCCAGACGCAAACCCACCAGTGCGCCAAAACTGTTAGCAACGGCATGCAATGCCGTAATCAGCGACCAGAGAAACAAGCCCAGACCGTACACCAGGCGAGAGCCGAGACGGTCAATCAGAAAGCCGCCGGGGATCTGTAGCGCTGCATAGATCCAGCCAAACGCCGAAAAAATCAGACCCATTTGCAGTGGAGTGAACTGCATCTCGCCCGACATTTGGGTTGCCGCTACTGAAAGGTTAGTTCGGTCCATGTAGTTGATAATGATATTAATAAATACTAAACCCAGCACAAAGAAGCGTACCCGCCCGGTCGAACGAGTGGCAGGGTCTGTTATCGGTTGTTCTGACATAAGGGTATTCTCATTTTTTTTATGTTTTAACAAATACGAGGCGTATTTCTCCTCACCGTTATTGTTTCTTTTATAGAAACACACACCGGGATGCAAAGTGCGATATGAAGAAGTGTGATCGGGATCCAACCCATCAACTCAGGGCATAGGCCGAATGAAGTAAAGTCTCAATCCACAGTGACTCAACCGTGGCAATATTGTCTCCTCCTGAGAAATATACCCGGGTTGCGTCAGCTTTCTTTAACAAAATGACTAAGATGGATGCATGTATCGTGCAGGAGTCACGGTAAACTCCCTGAAACATTCCCAACCGAACGAGAACAAGAATCATGCATGAAAATAAATATTATCAACAAATTGCACGTACCTTCCTGCGGCTGTCCCGCTTCTCTCACCTTTCCGCCATCGCCAGTTGGGATATGTTCGCCATGATGCCGCCAGGCGGCAGCGCGGCGCGCGGTGAAGCGCTGGCTGAGCTGAGCGTGCTGGAACATCAAATTCTGACCGAACCGAAAGTGGCGCAATGGCTTGCCGCTGCCGCCCAGGAGGATCTCAATGATGTGGAACAGGCCAATCTGCGGGAAATGACGCGGCTGCATACCCAGGCCGCATTGTTACCTGAGTCGCTGGTGGAGGCTAAATCGCTCGCTGGAAGTCGCTGCGAGCACGCCTGGCGCAGTCAGCGTCCCGCCAACGACTGGCAGGGATTTTCGGCGAATTTGCGAGAGGTGGTGAAACTGAGTCGCGAGGAGGCCAGGCTGCGTGCGCAGGTCAAAGGCGGCTCGCCGTATGACGCGCTGCTGGATATTTATGAGCCAGAAATGACCAGTGCACAACTGGACGGACTGTTTGCCGATCTCAAATCGTGGCTGCCGGATCTCCTCAACCGCGTGGTTGTCCGGCAGTCACAGCAGTCGCTGGTTGCCCCCGTTGGCCCTTTCCCGACTGCCGTTCAGCGAGAACTGGGGCTGGAGACGATGTCTGTACTCGGTTTCGATTTCAATGCCGGTCGCCTGGATATTAGCGCTCATCCGTTCTGCGGCGGCGTGCCGGAAGATGTGCGTATCACGACGCGCTATGACGAAAACGAGTTACTCAGCGCCCTGTTTGGCGTTATCCACGAAACCGGACACGCCCGCTATGAGCAAAACCTGCCGCGTAACTGGCTGGGTCAGCCGGTAGCGCTAGCCCGTTCCACCGCGATCCACGAATCCCAGAGTCTGTTTTTTGAAATGCAGGTGGGCCGCAGCAATGCGTTTTTACGGCGACTGCTACCCGCCGTAAAGCGTCATTTTGGCTCTCAGGCTGCCTTTGAAGAGCAAAACTTCATCGCCTGGAACCAGCGGGTTAAACCCGGTTTTATCCGCGTGGATGCGGATGAAGTCAGCTACCCGGCGCACGTCATTCTGCGCTATGAGATTGAGCGAGCGTTAATCAATGGCGACATCGAGGTGGAAGATATTCCGGCGCTGTGGGACGAAAAAATGCAGGCATGGCTGGGACTGTCGACAAAAGGGAATTATCGCGACGGCTGTATGCAGGATATTCACTGGACCGACGGCGGGTTTGGTTACTTCCCTTCTTACACGTTGGGCGCGATGTACGCCGCGCAGTTGTTCAGCGCCGCGAACCGCGCGTTGCCGGGTCTCAACCAACAAATTGCTGGCGGTGATTTCAGCGCGCTGTTTGACTGGCTGCGACAGAACATCTGGCAACACGGCAGCCGCTTTACTACGGAGCAGTTGATCACCCAGGCCACCGGAGAAACGCTCAACAGCCGCCATTTCCGCACCCACCTTGAATCTCGCTATCTGTAAACCGCCTTGCCGGGCCGTTGCGCCCGGCATTGTACATATCGTTACACGCCGAAACCAATGACTCACGGAAGCACACATAATCCAGCGATATAGTTATTTCAACGGCCCCGCAGTGGGGTTGAATGAAAAACCAAATCGAGGGTATGAGAATGAAAAAAGTATTAGCTCTGGTTGTTGCCGCTGCTATGGGTCTGTCTTCTGCCGCATTTGCTGCTGACACTACGACAACTGCACCGGCTGCCGCACCTGTCGCAAAAGCGGCTCCGGCAAAAACCATGCACCACAAAAAACATCACAAAGCGACCACCCAGAAAGCGCCAGAGCAAAAAGCGCAGGCCGCTAAAAAACACCCAAAAAAAGCCAAAGCCACGACTGAACAGAAAGCGCCAGAACAAAAAGCGCAAGCCGCTAAAAAGCACGCCAAGAAACACACCAAGCAACCGGCTGCTAAGCCTGCCGCTCAACCGGCAGCTTAAGTCCTGAATCTGTAAACTGGCGCGCCCCCTCGCGCCATTACTTAACGGCGCTGAACGCTTTCCCGGTTTAGCGCCGTCTTTTTCGGAGGGTAACATGGTGCGCCGTTATCGCTTTGAGTTCATCCTTATCACGCTTATTTTATGTGCACTCATTGCTGCCCGCTTTTATCTTTCCTGATCGTAGTACTCTGATTTTGCTCTCACTTTCCCGCCGTTACGTCTATAGTATTTACTGAGGGTTTT
Source organism: Citrobacter sp. Ct235 (assembly GCF_030332305.1). Classification (NCBI taxonomy): domain Bacteria; kingdom Pseudomonadati; phylum Pseudomonadota; class Gammaproteobacteria; order Enterobacterales; family Enterobacteriaceae; genus Citrobacter; species Citrobacter sp. Ct235. Next base: position 576,075 of record NZ_JAOWIC010000049.1, on the reverse strand, counting down.
CTTTTAATAATCATAATTACCCACACAGAGTGTGATATGCGTAAAACCGTTGCTGTATTACTGGGGTCGTTGTGCTTTTCATCGGGTATTGCGCATGCGGATAAGCCTGACGCGGATAGCGAGACCAGTGAAGTCAAAACGTTATTTTTTGGTCAGGACGATCGCGCGCCGGTAAGCGATCCTACGCAATCGCCGTGGGATGCTATCGGACAACTGGAAACCGCCAGCGGTAACTTGTGTACTGCGACGCTGATCTCCCCGCATCTGGCGCTTACCGCCGGACATTGCTTATTAACCCCACCTAAAGGGAAACAGGATAAAGCCGTGGTCCTGCGTTTTGTCGCTAAAAAAGGTCTCTGGCGTTATGAAATCCACGGAATTGAAGGACGCGTCGATCCCGGTCTGGGAAAACGACTGAAGCCCGATGGCGATGGCTGGATTGTGCCGCCGGCTGCCGCGCCGTGGGATTTTGGTCTGGTCGTCCTGCGCTATCCGCCTTCCGGCATCACGCCGTTGCCGCTCTTTGAAGGGGATAAAGCCGCACTGACCGCCGCACTCAAGGATGCCGGGCGCAAGGTCACACAGTCGGGATATCCGGAAGACCATCTTGATACGCTCTATTCTCATCAGGATTGCATTGTCACCGGCTGGGCGCAGAATTCGGTGTTGTCCCATCAGTGTGACACCCTGCCGGGCGACAGCGGTTCGCCGCTGATGTTGAAAACCGAGGCGGGATGGCAGTTAATCGGCGTTCAGAGTTCTGCCCCGGCGGCAAAAGATCGCTGGCGCGCAGACAACCGGGCTATCTCGGTGACCGGTTTTCGTGAAAAACTGGATGCACTGGCCGGGGAACAATAAGGCTCATCGTGCTGCCCGCAGGAAGCGGGCAGCGGAACATCAGGCAAGTTTAATCATCACCATTCCGGCCAGCAGCAGAACAACGCCAATCCAGCCCTTATGATTCAGGCGCTGACCAAACAGTATCCATCCGGCGGCCAGCGTCGCGGCGATACCAAACCCACCCCACAGCGCATAGGCAACGGACAGATCAATGCCTTTTACCGCCTGAGACAGCGCGCTGAACGCGGCGAGTACCGCGACCAGCGAGAGGATGCCGTACCATTTGCGCCGAAAGCCGTCAGAGAATTTTAAAAAGACGTTGGCGATAATTTCCAGAACGATCGCCCCTCCCAACCACGCAGCGTGAACCCACTCAAACTGTTGCATGCGTCACCTCTTTCGCACTCTGACGCGACTTGCGGGTACCAGACTTGATCAACACAATTCCCAGTACCAGCGTCGCCAGACCGGCAATTTTCATGGCCGACAGCGACTCATCAAATAACAGCACGCTAAACAGCGTAATAAATAAAATACCGATACCTTCCCACAGGGCGTAAGCTACGCCGAGGGCGATTTTTTTAACGGCGAAAGAGAGAAAAATATACGAGGTCGCGATCATCACCAGCATTAAAATAAATCCGCTGTTGCCATCGCTCACGCTTGCCCATTTCATCGACAGTGTGCCGGTAATTTCGGCGGCAATCGCCAGGCCTAATAAAATCCAGTAAAACATGGTGCTTCTCCTGCTTGAGAATATAATCCTTTGGGCTTGCACAAAGCGGCAAACCAGAAAATAAAATCAGTTAGCCAGACGCATGGCGTCAGCTCGAACAGAAGAAGGGACTACAGCGCGTTGCGCCAGTGCTGCTCACCTGCAAGCAAGAAAGAGGAGGAAGTGCGAAGAAGAGTCTGTGTAGAAAAAAACGTCCTGAACATATTGTCCATAATATTACAATTATCCGCAGTGTTGCTTCTCGTCATCGCGGATGATAATTGTCCTCGGTAGTTGAACACGCCTGATTTGTATCATAGGCCAGGAATTAACTCAAAACCTTTTCACTTCTTTACCCGAATCGTTTGATTTTTTCCAGGACACCTCGACAGGAATCACATTATTATACGCGGCAATCAGAAAAATACAGGACACCCCATGGCAAAACCCATCATCACGCTGAACGGTCTCAAGATAGTCATTATGCTGGGAATGCTGGTGATCATTCTTACCGGTATCCGCTTTGCGGCGGATATTATTGTTCCCTTTATTCTGGCCTTATTTATTGCCGTTGTCCTTAGCCCACTGGTACAGCGGATGGTGAAACTGCGCGTTCCACGCGTGCTGGCGATCTCCCTGCTGGTTATCATCATCGTTATGGCGATGGTCCTGCTGCTGGCCTACCTTGGAACGTCCCTCAACGAACTGGCACGCACCCTGCCCCAGTATCGTTCGTCACTGGTCATTCCCCTGAAAAATCTGGAGCCCTGGCTGGTTCGCTTAGGCATCGGCGTCTCCGTGGATGAGATGGTGAAGTACATCGATCCCAACGCGGCCATGACGCTTATCACCAATTTGCTGACGCAGTTAACCAATGCCATGTCGTCGATATTTTTACTGCTGCTGACGGTGGTCTTCATGCTGCTGGAAGTGCCGCAGCTTCCCACTAAATTCCAGCAGATTATGGTCCGCCCGGTTGAGGGGATGGCGGCCATTCAGCGCGCCATCGACAGCGTGTCACACTATCTGGTGCTGAAAACGGCCATCAGTCTCGTCACGGGTCTGGTGGTCTGGGGGATGCTGGCAGCGCTGGATGTCCGTTTCGCCTTCATCTGGGGGCTTCTGGCCTTTGCGCTGAACTACATTCCGAACATAGGCTCGGTGCTGGCTGCAATCCCCCCTATCATTCAGGTACTGGCGTTTGGCGGCCTGTACGACGCGCTGGTGGTACTTGCTGGCTATCTGATTATCAACCTGGTGTTCGGTAATATCCTTGAGCCACGCATCATGGGACGCGGTCTGGGGCTCTCTACGCTGGTGGTGTTTCTGTCGTTGATCTTTTGGGGATGGCTGCTGGGACCGGTCGGGATGCTGCTTTCAGTACCATTGACCATTATCGTCAAGATTGCGCTGGAACAATCCGTTGGCGGGCAAAGTATCGCCATTCTGTTAGGCGACGCGAACAACACATAACTGACGTAAAAACGGCCTCCGCAGAGGCCGTTTTGAACGAACAACCGATTACAGCGCTTTCAGAATCGCATCCACGCTGGCCTTGGCATCGCCAAACAGCATATGGGTGTTCTCTTTAAAGAACAGCGGGTTCTGCACACCGGCATAACCGGTATTCATCGAACGTTTAAAGACGATAACGTTCTGCGCTTTCCACACTTCCAGTACCGGCATACCGGCAATAGGACTGTTCGGATCGTCCTGCGCCGCCGGGTTCACCGTGTCGTTCGCGCCAATAACCAGCACGGTGTCGGTATCGGCGAAATCATCGTTGATCTCGTCCATTTCCAGCACGATGTCGTAAGGCACTTTCGCTTCCGCCAGCAGTACGTTCATATGGCCCGGCAAACGCCCGGCAACCGGGTGGATGCCGAAACGCACTTTGATGCCACGCGCGCGCAGTTTCTCGGTAATTTCCGCAACCGGATACTGTGCCTGCGCCACCGCCATGCCATAGCCCGGGGTGATGATCACCGTATGCGAGTTTTTCAGCATATCGGCAGTATCTTCCGCACTGATCTCACGGTGTTCACCCACTTCTTCATCACCGCTGGACGCCGTACCATCGGTCCCGAAGCCCCCCGCAATGACGCTGATGAACGAGCGGTTCATCGCCTTACACATGATGTAAGACAGAATCGCACCGGAAGAACCGACCAGCGCACCGGTCACGATCAGCAGGTCGTTGCTCAGCATGAAGCCTGCCGCCGCCGCCGCCCAACCGGAATAGGAGTTCAGCATGGAGACCACGACCGGCATATCCGCCCCGCCGATGGAGGCCACCAGGTGCCAGCCAAACGCCAGCGCGATGATAGTCATCACCAGCAGCGCCAGAACCTGCAGGCCAACGCTTTCGGTACGCACAAAAACCACCAGCAGCAGGAAAGAAACCACCAGCGCCGCGAGGTTCATTTTATGGCGGTTCGGCAGCATCAGCGGTTTAGACGAGATCTTGCCGCGCAGTTTACCAAACGCCACCACTGAGCCGGTGAAGGTCACCGCACCGATGAAGATGCCAAGGAACACTTCGGTCAGGTGAATATTGACCAGAATCGGCTCGAGGCCCGCTTCGTGATACAGATAGCTGTTAAAGCCGACCAGTACCGCAGCCAGACCGACGAAGCTGTGCAGAATCGCCACCAGCTCCGGCATTTCCGTCATTTCGACTTTCTTCGCCAGACGAATACCAATCGCGCCGCCGATGATCATTGCCACCAGGATCCAGGCAACGTTGCCGGTATCCGGGCCAAAAATCGTGGCAATCAGCGCAATCGCCATCCCGGCGATACCAAAGTTGTTACCCTGCTGAGACGTTTCATGCTTTGAAAGTCCCGCCAGGCTGAAAATAAACAGGATCGCGGCAACAATGTATGCAGCTGTAACTAATCCTCCAGACATGTGTTACCCCTTAGTTTTTCCGGAACATTTTCAGCATGCGCTGAGTCACGGTGAAGCCACCGAAAATATTGATGCTGGCAATCAGTACCGCGATGAAGCTCAGGAAGCTAACCCAGCCACCCTGGCCAATCTGCAATAGCGCGCCAACCACGATGATCCCTGAAATGGCGTTGGTCACGGACATCAGCGGCGTATGCAGAGCATGAGAGACGTTCCAGACCACGTAATAACCCACCACGCAGGACAGGGCGAATACCGTAAAGTGCCCGAGGAACTCTTTTGGCGCGACATCAGCCAGCCAGCCGAACAGAATGATCGCCAGCGCCATCAGCGCATATTTACGCCACGGCGATGTGGGTTTTGCCGGTTCTTTTGCTGCCGGCGCGGCTTTCGCGGCGGCCTGCGGTTGTGCAGACACCTGAATCGGCGGCGCAGGCCAGGTAATTTCACCGTCACGCACCACCGTTACGCCGCGCACGACCACGTCGTCGAAATCAACGGTGATATTACCGTCTTTCTCTTTGCACAGCAGTTTGAGCAGATTAACAAGGTTAGTGCCGTACAGTTGGGAAGACTGCGTCGGCAGACGCCCTGGCAAGTCGGTATAGCCGATCACTTTGACGCCATTTGCCGTGGTCGTGACCTGATTGGCGACCGTGTATTCACAGTTGCCACCGTTTTGCGCGGCCAGATCGACAATCACGCTGCCCGCTTTCATGGAGTCAACCATTTCACGGGTGATCAGTTTCGGTGCTGGTTTGCCGGGGATCAGCGCAGTGGTGACAATAATGTCGACCTCTTTTGCCTGCGCGGCAAACAGCGCCATTTCCGCTTTGATAAACGCTTCAGACATCACTTTGGCGTAGCCGTCGCCGCTGCCTGCTTCCTCTTTGAAATCCAGTTCGAGGAATTCAGCGCCCATACTCTGGACCTGTTCTTTCACTTCCGGACGGGTGTCAAAGGCACGTACAATCGCGCCCAGGCTGTTCGCCGCACCAATGGCAGCCAGACCGGCAACACCGGCGCCAATCACCATCACTTTGGCAGGAGGGACTTTGCCCGCTGCGGTAATTTGCCCGGTAAAGAAACGGCCGAACTCGTGCGCCGCTTCCACGATCGCCCGATAACCGGCAATGTTTGCCATGGAGCTCAATGCATCCAGCGACTGCGCACGTGAAATACGCGGTACGCTATCCATTGCCATCACCGTCACATTACGCTCGGCGAGCTTTTGCATTAACTCTGGATTCTGCGCAGGCCAGATGAAGCTGACCAGCGTGGTGCCCGGATTGAGTAACGGAATTTCCTCATCTTCCGGTGCGTTGACCTTCAGAATGATCTCTGATTGCCAGACAGCGCTGCTATCGACAATTTCCGCGCCCGCTTCTACAAAAGCTTTATCGTCAAAACTCGCCAGTCCACCCGCGCCGCTCTCTACCGCGACGGTGAAACCCAGCTTCAGCAGTTGCTCAACCGTTTTTGGCGTCGCTGCTACGCGGGTTTCATTGGTAAACCGTTCTTTTGGTATGCCAATTCGCATAATGTTCCCTTCCATCGGTATTTTTGATGATGGTTTGTCAGTGATCGTGGAATCGCGTAAGCAATTTCACGCAGGAGGTATAGGTTACCCCGGAAAAATAAAACAGTAACAAACTCTCTATAACGTACTGAAAATAGCGCCTGTGATCTAGCGCCAAAAAACAGTATTTGTCGGATTATCAGCAAAACAGGAACGATTCAGCCCTCTGTCCGGGATAATGACCTTCAATTCCTTGAGAAAGGCCAATAAATCGCTCAGACGAAGCGGCAAAACATGATTAAGCGCCACGGCAGATCAACTAATTAACATTAAATTAACTTATAAAATTCAGCACGTTCATCAGTTTTTACTGTGAAATGACCATTTTTTCGACATATCATAATTTGTTATCGACCTTGTGACGTCATCTGCCATGCTGATTGAAAAATGACGCAGACAGTCACCGGGTTTAAATGCAATAATCAGCCACGTTTCTAGTCAATAACAATACCAGTACCTGGTTTGCGCAAGGCGAAGGATTATTTTTATGAAGCTTAAGAACACTCTCCTGGCGTCCGCACTTCTTTCTGCGACGGCTTTTTCCGTAAACGCAGCAACAGAATTGACGCCGGAGCAAGCGGCAGCACTGAAACCTTACGACCGTGTCACGGTCACAGGCCGTTTTAATGCGATTGGCGACGCGGTGAAGGCCGTTAACCGCCGCGCAGATAAAGAAGGCGCTGCCTCATTTTATGTCGTTGATACATCTGATTTTGGCAACAGTGGTAACTGGCGTGTTGTTGCAGACTTCTACAAAGCCGACGCCGAAAAAGCGGAAGCCAGCAAAAACCGCGTGATCAATGGCGTGGTTGAATTACCGAAGTCTGAAGCCGTCATGCTGGAACCGTTTGATACCGTCACGGTACAGGGTTTCTACCGCAGCCAGCCGGAAGTGAATGACGCCATCACTAAAGCCGCACGTGAAAAAGGAGCTTACTCCTTCTATATCGTACGTCAGATTGATGCGAACCAGGGTGGCAACCAGCGTATCACCGCCTTTATCTATAAAGAAGATGCGAAGAAACGCGTGGTGCAGAGCCCTGACGCGATCCCGGCAGACTCCGATGCTGGTCGCGCAGCGCTCGCTGCTGGCGGCGAGGCGGCGAAGAACGTCGAAATCCCGGGCGTAGCCACTACCGCATCCCCGAGCTCTGACGTGGGCCGCTTCTTCGAAACGCAATCCACTAAAGGTGGACGTTACACTGTCACCCTTCCAGATGGCACGAAAGTCGAAGAGCTGAACAAAGCCACGGCGGCTATGATGGTGCCGTTCGACAGCATCAAGTTCACCGGCAACTACAGCAGCATGACCGAAGTCTCTTATCAGGTCGCCAAACGTGCGGCGAAGCAAGGGGCCAAGTATTACCACATTACTCGCCAGTGGCAGGAACGTGGTAACAACATGACCATCAGCGCCGATCTGTATAAATAACGATCTCCGGTAGCAAAATAAGGCGGCTTTATGCCGCCTTTCGTTTTATTAGTCACAAATTTTTCTCTGATCATTGCATGCAGTCTCTTCTCTCCGTAAAATCCCGCGCCTTAGTGGCTTTCACCATTTTTATGCGTTTTGCCACAATAATTATTCTTCATCGTTCGTTTTTACCACGGGATAACCATGGAAAAGAAACTGGGACTGAGCGCACTCACCGCGCTGGTTTTAAGCTCAATGCTTGGCGCAGGTGTTTTCAGTCTGCCGCAGAACATGGCCGCGGTTGCCAGTCCGTCGGCACTACTCATCGGCTGGGCGATCACCGGAGCCGGGATATTGCTGCTGGCGTTTGCCATGTTGATTCTGACCCGTATCCGTCCCGAACTGGATGGCGGCATCTTCACCTATGCTCGTGAAGGATTCGGGGAGCTGATCGGTTTCTGCTCTGCCTGGGGCTACTGGTTATGCGCGGTGATTGCCAACGTCTCCTACCTCGTCATTGTCTTCTCTGCCCTCAGCTTCTTTACCGACACGCCCGCGCTGCGTCTGTTTGGCGACGGGAACACCTGGCAGGCGATCGTTGGCGCTTCGGTTCTGCTGTGGGTGGTGCACTTTCTGGTACTGCGCGGCGTACAAACGGCGGCCAGCATTAATCTGGTGGCGACGCTGGCAAAATTGTTGCCGCTCGGACTGTTTATCGTGCTGGCCTTTATGGCGTTTAAACTGGAGGTCTTCAGCCTCGATTTTACCGGCCTCGCGCTGGGAGTCCCGGTCTGGGAACAGGTTAAGAACACGATGCTCATCACCTTATGGGTGTTCATCGGTGTGGAAGGCGCGGTGGTGGTCTCGGCGCGGGCGCGTAATAAGCACGATGTGGGTCGCGCCACGCTGTTAGCGGTACTCTCTGCACTTGCCGTTTATCTGCTGGTTACCCTGCTCTCACTTGGCGTGGTTGCCCGTCCTGAACTGGCGGAAATCCGTAACCCGTCAATGGCCGGTCTGATGGTCAAAATGATGGGACCGTGGGGTGAGATTATCATTGCGGCGGGCCTGATTGTCTCTGTCTGCGGAGCGTATCTGAGTTGGACGATTATGGCGGCGGAAGTGCCGTTTCTCGCCTCAACGCATAAAGCCTTTCCGCGGATTTTCGCCCGTCAGAATGCACAAGGGGCGCCATCGGCTTCGCTGTGGCTCACCAACCTCTGCGTCCAGGTCTGCCTGGTGCTTATCTGGCTTACCGGTTCAGATTACAACACGCTGCTGACCATCGCCTCAGAGATGATTCTGGTGCCTTATTTCCTCGTCGGTGCCTTTCTGCTGAAAATTGCCACCCGCCCGCTTCACCAGGCGGTAGGTGTCGGTGCGTGCATTTATGGCTTATGGTTATTGTATGCCTCCGGGCCAATGCACCTGCTGCTCTCGGTAGTGCTGTATGCGCCGGGTCTGCTGGTGTTCCTGTATGCACGCAAGACGCATACGCATGATAACGTTCTGAATCGTCAGGAGATGGTTCTGATAGGTCTGTTACTGGTTGCCGCCGTACCGGCGACCTGGTTGCTGGTGGGGTAAACGCATCCCATCGTTTGACGCTAATTGCCTGATTCGCAGGCGCATAAGGAGTTTTTCGATGGGAACCCAACATCCTCTGCCCATTTTAGTGACCGGTGGAGGTCGCCGCATCGGTCTCGCCATTGCCTGGCACTTTCTCAATCAGAAACAGCCGGTGATCGTCAGCTACCGCACGCATTATCCGGCCATTGATGGGCTGACCGAGGCAGGAGCCCTGTGCATTCAGGCCGATTTCTCTACCGATGAAGGCATTCTGGCCTTTGCCGATAACGTTAAAGCGTGTACCAGCGGCCTGCGCGCCATCGTGCACAACGCCAGCGCATGGATGGCAGAGAAACCCGGAACGCCGCTCTCTGATGTACTGGCCTGTATGATGCAAATCCATGTTAATGCCCCCTATCTGCTTAATCATGCGCTGGAAGGCATGCTGTGCGGGCACGGGCACGCCGCCGGTGACATCATTCACTTTACCGATTACGTTGTGGAGAAAGGCAGCGACAAGCATATCGCCTATGCGGCCAGTAAGGCGGCGCTGGATAATATGACCCGATCATTCGCCCGTAAGCTCGCGCCAGAGGTGAAGGTTAACGCTATCGCCCCTTCGTTGATTCTGTTTAACGAAGCTGACGATGCCGAGTACCGTCAGCAGGCACTGAACAAATCGCTGATGAAAACGGCTCCGGGCGAAAAAGAGGTAATTGATTTAATCGATTATCTGCTGACCAGCTGCTTTGTGACCGGCCGCAGTTTCGCCGTGGACGGTGGTCGTCACCTGCGTTAGTGAAGTTTGACCCAGCAAAAGATCAGCAGCCAGGCGCTCAGGCACCAGCAGATCACCGCCCCGCCCAGCGCCACCGGCAGCTTCAGAAAACCGGTGAAGTACCACAGCGAAGCGAGATAGACAAAATAGGGAATAATTGACCACATGCTGAACACGATGGTCGTTCGCAGCGCGTCAATACCCCGTTCGCTGGCCACGATGTAATGTGCAATCAGCGCGAATGTCGGGAACAGCGGGATTAACCCTGCGATGTAGTAATTCTTCGTTTTTGCCAACAACCCAATCAACACCACTACCAGCGCACCCAGCGCGGCTTTAATCACGAGTCCCATTACCTTGCCTTTACACATCAATAACATCGGCAACCAGCATAACGGAAGCGTCCCCGTTTAGGAAAGATTAATGGAAGGCAACGCCCCGGCGGTGTATGTTGACGTTTTCTGATCGGCAATCAAGACGATGAACACGATTGTATTTGTTGAAGACGATCCTGAGGTCGGTGCGCTCATTGCGGCCTATCTGGCAAAACATGACTTCGAGGTGGTCGTCGAACCGCGTGGCGATCTGGCGGAAGCGCGGATATTAGAGGTTCAACCGGACCTGGTGCTGCTGGATATTATGCTCCCCGGCAAAGACGGCATGACCCTTTGTCGTGACCTGCAGGGGCAATGGCAGGGTCCCGTCGTCCTGCTCACTTCGCTTGACAGCGACATGAACCACATCCTGGCGCTGGAAATGGGCGCCTGCGACTACATTCTGAAGACCACACCGCCAGCGGTGCTGCTGGCCCGCCTGCGGCTGCACCTGCGTCAGAGCGATCAATCTGGCCATAGCAAAGGGTTTCAGCCTGCCACCGTCACGCCGCATAAAACCCTGCGCTTTGGTTCCCTGTCCATCGACCCCATCAACCGTGTCGTATTGCTCAGCGGTGAGCAGGTCATACTGTCCACCGCCGATTTCGAACTGTTATGGGAACTCGCCACCCATGCCGGACAGATTATGGACCGCGATGCGCTGCTGAAAAATCTACGAGGCGTAAGCTACGACGGTATGGATCGCAGCGTGGACGTCGCCATCTCGCGCCTACGTAAGAAACTGCTTGATAACGCGGCAGAACCCTATCGTATTAAAACCGTACGTAACAAGGGCTATCTGTTTGCCCCGCACGCCTGGGATGAAGTACAAGGCCAGTAAGACGACGCCGTTCGCCCGTTACGGCATGACGATATGGGGAGGCAGTCTCAGGATCCGGAGATTGCCATAATGAATATCCAGCCCGGGGACCGTTTGAAACAGATGCTCATAGTAAACCGTCCAGTGCATGTGCGAACGGTTTTCTGTTGTACAGAACCGACGTAATTTTTCGTGGCAGGACAGTGGATAATGAATGCGTCCCAGTTGACGTGCAGGACTGGGATCGCGATTGGTCACCTGACAGGGGCAATAGGTAAGAAAGACGTCGGCGCGCCGGGGAAGACGATGTCGATGGTTCGCGAAATCCCGCAATACTTCATCCCAGTGTTCAATCATTGCTTCTTCCGCATGTCGCCCCTCGGGATCCATAGCGGTTCTCGCTGCCATATTCCTCGCGAAACCAATCAGTTCTCGGTAGCGCAGTTGGCCTTGTGCGCTATCGTAAGGCGGAGGGTCTTCGTGTCCTCGGTGCAGCAAGTCATGATGCAGTTCCAGCCTCCTTTGCAGAACGGAGCTGGCAACCTGATCGCGGGTCTGGCGACTATGAAAAATATAATAACGCGCGCCTTCCAGACTCAACACCAGGCCCACGGCCCCTGCCCGCGTACGTAATGGTAAGGCTTCCGTCAGCGTATTACGCACCAGCATTTGTTCTCTCCCTTGAAAAGATCCATTCCTGTTATTACGACACCATATACTTTAGCCAGGAAAGAGGTTTCCCTCTTCATCACAAAATTTTCACGCAGGACAGGACAGTGTACACTGCCTGGCGGGATGCGCATGATGACGACCAGGACAACAGAGCAACGTGCCTGCAATCCGTTTGCATCAGACACAACATTGAACATTCGGTGATTTTTAATGAAGAAACTGTTCGTGCAGTTTTATCTCCTGCTGTTTGTCTGCTTTCTGGTGATGACCCTGCTGGTCGGACTGGTTTATAAATTCACCGCGGAACGGGCCGGCAGGCAGTCGCTCGATGATTTGATGAAAAGCTCGCTCTATCTGATGCGCAGCGAATTGCGCGAGATCCCCCCGCGCGACTGGGGTAAAACGCTCAAAGAGATGGACCTTAATCTCTCTTTTGACCTGCGCGTTGAGCCACTGACGAAATTCACGCTGGATGCCCCAAGTATGCAGCGTCTGCGTGAAGGTGACATCATTGCACTCGACGATCAGTACACCTTCATTCAGCGTATTCCGCGCAGTCACTATGTACTGGCCGTTGGCCCCATTCCCTATCTCTATTTTCTCCATCAGATGCGCCTGCTGGATATCGCGCTAATGGCGTTTATCGCCATTTCACTGGCCTTTCCGGTGTTTATCTGGATGCGTCCTCACTGGCAGGAAATGCTGCGACTGGAAGCTGCCGCTCAGCGGTTCGGCACCGGTCATCTCAGCGAACGACTGAATTTTGACAGCAGTTCCAGCTTTGAACGCCTGGGCATTGCCTTTAACCAGATGGCGGACAATATCAATGCGCTGATCGCCAGTAAAAAACAGCTGATCGACGGGATTGCCCATGAACTGCGTACCCCGTTGGTTCGACTTCGCTACCGGCTGGAGATGAGTGAAAACCTCAGTGAGCAGGAGTCGCTGGCGCTTAATCGCGATATCGGGCAACTCGAAGCCTTGATTGAGGAACTGTTAACCTACGCCCGGCTCGACAGACCGCAGAATGAACTGCATTTGAGCGAACCGGACCTCCCAAACTGGCTCACGGCGCACATTGACGATGTACAGAGCGTGAATCCTGAGCGAACGCTTCAGGTTTCACACCTCGTCAACGGCGATTACGGTGCGCTGGATATGCGACTCATGGAACGGGTGCTGGATAATCTGTTAAACAACGCGCTGCGCTATTGCCAGTCCACGGTGCAGATAAGCCTGCAACTTAGCGATCGTTTCGCCACGCTGGTCGTTGAAGATGACGGTCCAGGCATTGCCCCGGAAGCCAGAGAGAACGTTTTCGAGCCTTTTGTTCGCCTGGATCCGAGTCGGGATCGTGCCACTGGCGGTTGCGGTCTGGGTCTGGCTATCGTCTACTCCATCGCTCAGGCGATGGGTGGCACGGTCAGTTGTGGGGAAAGTGAACTGGGCGGTGCCCGCTTCAGCTTTTGTTGGCCGATCCGGCACACACTTTCCGAATTAACCGCTGGCTGACGCCACCCGCACCGTAGTCGCAGGCGAAATAACCTGCTATAAATTGAGTATGTTGTAACTAATGAGGTGTGCAATGACCCGTTACGATCTCGTCGACAGACTGAATACCACGTTTCGCCTGATGGAGCAGGCGCTGGCAGAACTGACACAAACGCTCGGACAACATCAGCTGATGATTGCCCGCGTCTTTTCGCTACCGGAAGTGACCAAAGAGGCCGAGCACTCCCCGCTGGATACCATTGCGGTGAAGCAGCATCTTGGCAAAGAGGCCGAAACGCTGGCGCTGGCGCATTATCGTCACCTGTTTATTCAGCAGCAGTCCGAAACCCGCAGCAGTAAAGCGGCGGTGCGTCTGCCGGGTGTGCTGTGCTATCAGGTTGACGGTGCCGGCCAGGCCGCGCTGGAAAACCAGGTGCTGCGTATCAATCAGTTGAAAACCACTTTTGAGCATATTGTCACCGTCGAGTCCGGTTTGCCGTCCGCCGCGCGCTTTGAATGGGTCCATCGCCATCTGCCGGGGTTGATTACGCTTAATGCCTACCGGACGCTGACGGTGATAAACGATCCGGCGACACTGCGCTTTGGCTGGGCGAACAAGCATATCATCAAGAATCTGACGCGCGATGAGGTCCTGGCGCAACTGGAAAAGAGTCTGAATACCCCGCGCAGCGTGCATCCCTGGACGCGCGAAGAGTGGCAGGCAAAGCTTGAGCGCGAGTATCAGGACATCGCCGCCCTGCCGCAGCAGGCAAAACTGAAAATTAAGCGTCCGGTGAAGGTTCAACCCATTGCCAGAGTCTGGTACAAAGGCGAACAAAAGCAGGTACAGCATGCCTGCCCGACGCCGCTTATCGCGTTAATCAATACGGAAAACGGTGCAGGCATGCCGGATATTGGCGAGCTACTGAACTACGACGCCGAAAACGTACAGCATCGATTTAAACCGCAGGCGCAACCGCTGCATCTAATCATTCCGCGACTGCACCTGTATGTGGCAGATTAACGACCCGGTTTCATGCTGCCGACCATCTGCTCTGGCCGCACCCAGCTGTCGAACTCCGCTTCGGTGAGATAGCCCAGCGCCAGAGCCGCCGCTTTCAGCGTCAGCCCCTCTTTATGCGCTTTCTTGGCGATTTCCGCCGCTTTGTCGTAGCCAATATGGGTATTCAGCGCGGTGACCAGCATCAGCGATTCATTGAGCAACTGATTAATCCGCTCGCGATTTGGCTCAATACCGACCGCACAATGCGCGTTGAAGCTCTCCATACCATCCGCCAGCAGACGCACCGATTGCAGGAAGTTGTGAATCACCATCGGACGGAAGACGTTCAGTTCGAAATTGCCTGACGCTCCCCCGATGTTGATCGCCACATCGTTCCCCATCACCTGACAGCACAGCATCGTCAGCGCCTCGCACTGGGTCGGGTTGACCTTGCCTGGCATTATCGAGCTACCCGGTTCATTTTCCGGGATCGCAATTTCGCCAATGCCGCATCGCGGCCCCGATGCCAGCCAGCGCACGTCGTTGGCGATTTTCATTAGCGACGCCGCCAGCCCTTTCAGCGCGCCGTGGGCGTGAACCAACGCATCGCAGGTTGCCAGCGCTTCGAACTTGTTCGGTGCCGTGACAAAGGGAGCGTGGGTAATTGCCGCCAGTTCGTCGGCAACGCGGCGGGCATACTCCGGATGCGCATTCAGCCCGGTGCCAACGGCTGTACCGCCCAGCGCCAGTTCCGCCACGTGTGGCAGGCTGTTTTCGATGTGCCGCAGATTATGTTCTAACATCGCCACCCAACCGGAAATCTCCTGCCCCAGCGTCAGCGGCGTGGCGTCCTGGAGATGAGTACGGCCAATTTTGACAATATCTGCGAAGGCGTGTGATTTTTCGTTCAGCGTTTTTGTTAATACCTGCAACTGCGGAATAAGATGGCTGCGTAGCGCCAGCAGCGCAGCGACATGCATCGCCGTCGGAAAGACGTCGTTTGAACTCTGGCTCTTGTTGACATCATCATTAGGATGGACTTTGCGCTCCATGCCGCGAACGCCGCCAAGCAGTTCACTGGCCCGGTTTGCCAGCACCTCGTTCATGTTCATGTTGCTTTGCGTACCTGACCCGGTCTGCCAGATAGCCAGAGGAAACTCCTGGGCGTGTTTATCTGCCAGCACCTCATCGGCAGCCTGCATAATTGCGGCGGCTTTTTCGGCGTCCAGCAGCCCTAAATCTTCGTTAACCTTTGCCGCTGCGCGCTTGGTGAGCGCCAGCGCGTGGATCAGCGAGACGGGCATTTTCTCGGTAGAGATACGAAAATGCTCAAGCGAACGCTGGGTTTGCGCTCCCCACAGCTTATCTGCCGGGACATCAATCGCGCCCATCGAATCTTTCTCGCTGCGTACCGTTACCATGACCTGCTCCTTAGATAATGAATTGATTAGGTTATGTTCGACATTGCCCACTTGCTTGCGGTCTTATGAGTATCAACGATGACAGCACCACCGTTTGGTGGTTTGTGCGATAAAAAAACCGCCCCGAAGGGCGGCTGACGTTACTTAACGCAGCGTGCGCACTGCGACGTCTGAATCTGCTGGAAGAAATCGTTTCCTTTATCGTCAACGAGAATAAAGGCCGGGAAATCTTCGACTTCGATTTTCCAGATAGCTTCCATTCCCAGTTCCGGATATTCCACGCACTCCAGGCTCTTGATGCTGCCCTGCGCCAGAACGGCTGCCGGACCGCCAATGCTGCCGAGGTAGAATCCGCCGTGTTTTTGACAGGCATCGGTCACCTGCTGACTGCGGTTACCTTTCGCCAGCATGATCATACTCCCACCCTGCGACTGAAGCTGATCGACATACGAGTCCATACGCCCGGCGGTAGTCGGACCGAGTGAACCGGAGGCGTAGCCTTCCGGCGTTTTCGCCGGACCCGCGTAGTAAATCGGGTGATCTTTCACATACTGCGGCAGCCCTTCGCCATTATCCATCCGCTCTTTCAATTTAGCGTGCGCGATATCACGACCAACGATAATCGTGCCGTTCAGGGAAAGACGAGTCGAAACCGGGTATTGCGATAGCTGTTCAAGGATCGCTTTCATGGGACGATTCAGGTCCACGCGTACCGCTTCCCCTTCGCCCGCTTTACGCAGTTCTTCAGGAATGTACTTACCCGGATTGTGCTCCAGTTTTTCGATCCAGATGCCTTTGCGGTTGATCTTCGCTTTGATGTTTCTATCCGCCGAACAGGAGACGCCCATCCCGACCGGACAAGACGCGCCGTGACGCGGCAGACGGATCACGCGAACATCATGGGCAAAGTATTTGCCGCCAAACTGTGCGCCTAAGCCGAGGTTTTGCGCTTCCAGCAGCAGTTCTTTTTCCAGCTCAACGTCGCGGAACGCCTGACCGTGCTCATTTCCTTCCGTCGGCAGTTCGTCATAGTATTTTGCCGACGCCAGCTTCACGGTCTTCAGGTTCGCTTCCGCCGACGTCCCGCCTACCACAAAAGCGATATGATATGGCGGACAGGCTGCGGTTCCGAGCGTGCGCATCTTCTCGACCAGGTAGTTTTTCAGCTTGCCCGGTGTTAATAGCGCTTTGGTTTCCTGCCAGAGATAGGTCTTGTTCGCTGAGCCGCCGCCCTTCGCGATGCAAAGAAATTTGTACTCATCGCCATCGACGCTATAGAGGTCAATCTGCGCAGGCAGGTTGGTGCCGGTATTCACCTCTTTATACATATCCAGCGCGGCATTTTGCGAGTAGCGCAGGTTATCTTCGATGTACGTGTTGTACACCCCACGCGCCAGCGCCGCCTCATCACCACCGCCGGTCCAGACGCGCTGGCCTTTTTTCCCGACGATTATCGCCGTGCCGGTGTCCTGACAGGTTGGCAGAATACCTTTTGCCGCGATGTCGGAGTTACGCAGGAACTGCAGCGCCACATACTTGTCGTTTTCACTGGCCTGCGGGTCACGCAGAATATCGGCAACCTGCTGTTGGTGCGCAGGACGCAGCATAAATGAAGCGTCATGGAAGGCCTGGCGCGCGAGCAGCGTCAGCGCTTGCGGGTCGACTTTGAGGATCTCTTGTCCTTCAAATTCGGCGACGGAAACATATTCACTGGTCAGCAGGGTGTATTCGGTATCATCCTTTTTAAGGGGAAAAGGATCCTGATAATGAAAGGGTTTGTTTGACATTGTTCTCTCACTTACTGCTCGGTCTGATTTTCTTAGGCTTCAGGGCAGATGTTCCATTGCCCTCGTTAAAAGCGAGTTACACTATCCTACACATTTTTTTAACAAAAACTGAGACAAGTACGACTTTTTGCGCCCACAGGTTACTTCCCACAGGTTTCTTGCTTTAATAGTCGAATTAAGTTTTCACTGATTTCCAACTTGCAACAGGGCATTGAACATGCAAAAACTCATCAACTCCGTGCAGAACTACGCCTGGGGAAGTAAAACAGCGCTGACGGAACTCTATGGTCTGGCGAATCCGCAGCAGTTACCCATGGCGGAACTGTGGATGGGCGCACACCCGAAGAGCAGTTCGAAGATTGAAGATGCCAGCGGACGCATTGTGTCGCTGCGTGACGCGATCGACAGTCGGCAATCCGCCTTGCTCGGCGATGCCGTGGCAAAGCGCTTCGGGGAGCTGCCATTCCTGTTTAAAGTGCTGTGTGCTGCGCAGCCGCTGTCCATTCAGGTACACCCAAACAAGCGTAATTCTGAAATCGGCTTTGCTAAAGAAAATGCCGCCGGTATCCCGATGGATGCCGCAGAGCGCAACTACAAAGATCCGAACCATAAGCCGGAACTGGTTTTCGCCCTGACCCCGTTCCTTGCCATGAACGCATTCCGCGAATTCTCTGAAATCGTTTCACTGCTGCAACCGGTGGCTGGCGCGCACATCGCCATCGCCCATTTCCTGGAACACCCCAACGCTGAGCGTCTGAGCGAGCTGTTTGCCGGTCTGCTGAGTATGCAGGGCGAAGAGAAATCCCGGGCGCTGGCGATTCTGAAAGCGGCGCTGGAAACCCAACAGGGCGAACCGTGGCAGACTATCCGCCTTATCGCAGAATTTTACCCGGACGACAGCGGTCTCTTCTCGCCTCTGTTGCTGAACGTGGTGAAACTGAATCCTGGCGAAGCGATGTTCCTGTTCGCCGAAACGCCGCATGCCTATTTGCAGGGCGTGGCGCTGGAAGTCATGGCGAACTCCGATAACGTGCTGCGTGCGGGTCTGACACCGAAGTACATCGACATCCCGGAACTGGTCGCCAATGTTAAGTTCGACGCAAAACCGGCAAACCAGTTACTGACCACGCCGGTGAAAAACGGCGCGGAACTCGATTTCCCTATCCCGGTGGATGATTTCGCGTTCTCCCTGCACGCTCTGTCAGCCGAAGAGACGACGATTGACCAGCAAAGCGCGGCGATCCTGTTTTGCGTTGAAGGCGAAGCGGTGTTGAGCAAAGGCGAACAGAGTCTGGTACTTAAACCGGGGGAATCGGCGTTTATCAGCGCCGAAGAGTCGCCGGTGAGCATGAGTGGCGTGGGCCGTGTGGCGCGGGTTTACAACAAACTCTAGCAACTTACTGAATTCTGTAGTAACTCTTGCTAAGCTTGTAAAGGGCTTATGACTTTGCCGGGCGCTCCCTACCGCCTGGCTTCATTTTATGGACAAACAATATGAAAAAATCGCTGGTAGCTGCAGGTGTGATCGTCGCACTCGGCGTCGTCTGGACAGGCGGTGCGTGGTACACAGGTAAGAAGCTGGAAACCCATCTTGCTGAGATGGTCAGCCAGGCCAATGCGCAGATTAAACTCACCGCACCGGAAGCAAACGTGGAACTCGCTTATCAGAACTATCAGCGTGGCGTATTCAGTAGCCAGTTACAGTTAGTGCTTAAGCCGGTGGCGGGAAAAGAGAATCCGTGGCTGAAAGCGGGCCAGAGCGTGGTGCTTGATGAATCCGTCGATCACGGTCCCTTCCCGTTTGCCCAACTGAAAACCTTTAATCTCCTGCCGTCGATGGCTTCGGTGAAAACCACTCTGGTGAACAACGACGTCAGCAAACCGCTCTTTGAGATGGCGAAAGGTGAAACGCCTTTTGAGGTCAATTCTCGTATTAGCTATAGCGGCGATACCCGTTCCGCACTGTCGCTGAAACCGCTGAACTATGAGAAAGGGGCTGAGAAAGTCGCGTTCAGCGGCGGCGACTTTATCTTCAATGCTGATAAAGAAGGAAAAGTGGTATCCCTTTCCGGTGAGGCGAAGAGCGGTCTGGTCGATGCAGTAAATGAGTACGATCAGAAGGTCCAGGTCTCCTTTAATGACCTGAAAACAGAAGGTTCCAGCACGCTTGCCAGCTTCGGTGAGCGCGTCGGCAACCAGAAAGTCACGATTGGGAAAGTAGCGCTCGCCGTGGAAGGCAAAGAGATGGCGCTGCTGGAAGGCATGGAGATCAGCGGTAAAACCGATCTCGTGGATGACGGTAAAACCATCAACAGCCAGCTGGATTACGTCCTGAACAGCCTGAAGGTTCAGAATCAGGATCTGGGCAGCGGCAAGCTGACGCTGAAAGTGGGCCAGATTGACGGCGCGGCCTGGCATCAGTTCAGCCAGCAGTATAACGCCCAGACCCAGGCGCTGTTATCTCAACCGGACATAGCGGATAACCCGGAACTGTATCA
The DNA here is from genome assembly GCF_030332305.1 of Citrobacter sp. Ct235. NCBI lineage: Bacteria > Pseudomonadati > Pseudomonadota > Gammaproteobacteria > Enterobacterales > Enterobacteriaceae > Citrobacter > Citrobacter sp. Ct235. The sequence continues at coordinate 556,204 of NZ_JAOWIC010000049.1, read as the reverse complement.
GCAGAAAGTGACCGAAGCCTTCTTCGGTGCCCTGCCGCTGTTGATGAAAGGCGAACCGACGATCACCATTGCACCGCTGAGCTGGAAAAATGCCAAAGGCGAAACCGCGCTGAATGTATCTCTGTTCCTGAAGGATCCGTCCACCGCACAGGGCGAGCCGCAGACGCTGGCTGACGAAGTCGATCGCTCTGTGAAATCGTTCGACGGTAAGCTGTCGATTCCGGTGGACATGGCCGTTGAGTTCATGACCCAGGTTGCCCGACTCGAAGGTTATCAACAGGATGAAGCGGCTAAGCTTGCCAACCAGCAGGTGAAGGGGCTGGCCGCAATGGGACAGATGTTCCGCATTACCACCCTTGAGGACAACACCATTGGCACCAGCCTGCAGTACGCTAGCGGTCAGGTGACCTTAAACGGTAAGAAGATGCCGCTGGAAGAGTTTGTCGCGATGTTTGGTATGGTATTGCCGCAGCAATAATCGTTAAAGCCCCTCTACGGAGGGGTTTATTTTTGCACCACCAGCCGCGCAGACAGCGTCTGATTACGGGAGTGACTCTCTTCGTGTGCAAGACGTTGCAGCATGCGCTCCGCCAGGCTGTACCCCATTTCCCGGGCCGGTATCGTCGCCCAGACAATCGGCAAATCGTCCAGTGCGTTTTCCGCCACGTCAGCAAAGGCGCCTAACGAGACCTGTTGTTCAAAGTAGCGATCGACACCCACTTCACCGCTCTGCCGCCCCGCCCGCATCAGACCAAACCACGCCCCCATCGCAATGGTTTCGTTGTAGCACACCACGGCGCTGATGGTTGGATTGCGCCGCAGTAACGCGCCGATTGCCTCGGCGGCCTGCTTCTGGCTGGACGCGCACTCCATCACCCAGTCGCTGTGAAACGGTAAACCGTATTTCAGCAGCGTCGCACAGTAGCCGCCGACGCGTTCCGCACGCGTTAATGAAGAACTCTGCCCACCCAGCCAGGCGATGCGCTGATGACCGTGGCGAATCAGATGCTCGGTCAACAGTTGCGCGGCCTGCATGTTGTCCGGACGCACGGTATCCATATCATCCAGATAGCTGGCCCGCGAGGCAAAAACCACCGGAATGCCCTTCTCTTCCGCCATCACGCACAGATCGTCGCTACTGCCAGCCGCCCCGGCGATCACCACCCCGTCAACGCCCTGATTCAGTAACATGGCAAAGCGCTGGGCCAGTTGTTCGCCATCCTGACCGCCATGCAGTAAAAACACCATCCGCCCCTGTGCTTCCAGCGCTTCCGTTAGCCCCGCCGTCAGTTCCGCATAAAACTGCGCCGACAAATCGCGGACAATCAGTCCGATCACGCCGCTCTGCCCACCCCGTAACGCCGAGGCCTGACGGTTACGCACAAAACCCAGTTGTTCTATTGCCGCATTCACCCGTTCGCCGGTGGCGGTTGAAATGCGGCCCTTGCCGCTGAGCACCAGTGAAACCGTACTGACGGAGACACCTGCCGCAAGGGCGACATCGTGAATAGTGATTTTTTTGGCTATAGCCATAAAAACGCCGGACTCCCTGATAATGTGACAGATAAAACGTTTTATCTATAACTTATATTTATACGCGTAATCATCCGCTGATAATGTGACTCTCACCGCACTAAAAAATGGTAAAACGTTTTATCTTCTTGCTCAAATTTGCTCATTACCAATGGATTTGCACAAGGAGTCGTTAGATGACGGCGAAGACAACACCAAAAATTACGTTGTGGGAGTTTTTCCAGCAGTTGGGGAAAACGTTTATGTTGCCCGTGGCACTGCTTTCGTTTTGCGGGATTATGCTCGGGATTGGCAGTTCGTTAAGCAGCCACGATGTGATCACCCTGCTTCCGGCACTGGGTAATCCGGTGCTACAGGCCATCTTTACCTGGATGAGCAAAGTGGGCTCCTTCGCCTTTAGTTTCCTGCCGGTGATGTTCTGTATTGCTATCCCGCTCGGACTGGCGCGCGAAAACAAAGGCGTTGCGGCGTTCGCCGGTTTTGTCGGTTACGCGGTTATGAACCTCGCCGTCAACTTCTGGTTGACCGCGAAAGGTATTCTGCCAACCACCGATGCGGCAGTACTGAAAGCCAACAACATCCAGAATATCCTCGGCATCCAGTCCATCGACACCGGGATCCTCGGCGCGGTAATCGCCGGTATCATCGTCTGGATGCTGCACGAACGTTTCCATAACATCCGCCTGCCGGATGCGCTGGCGTTCTTCGGCGGCACCCGCTTTGTCCCGATCGTCTCCTCGGTGGTGATGGGTCTGGTCGGTCTGGTGATCCCGCTGGTGTGGCCGGTTTTCGCGATGGGAATCAGCGGCCTGGGCCATATGATTAACAGCGCGGGTGACTTTGGTCCAATGCTGTTTGGTACGGGCGAACGCCTGCTGTTGCCGTTTGGTTTGCATCACATTCTGGTGGCGCTGATTCGCTTTACCGACGCCGGAGGCACCCAGGAAGTGTGTGGTCATTCGGTGAGCGGCGCACTGACTATTTTCCAGGCACAGTTGAGCTGTCCGACCACGCAGGGCTTCTCGGAAAGCGCCACCCGCTTCCTGTCACAGGGTAAAATGCCGGCGTTCCTCGGCGGCTTGCCGGGTGCAGCGTTAGCGATGTACCATTGCGCACGTCCGGAGAACCGTCACAAGATCAAAGGACTGCTGATCTCAGGGTTGATTGCCTGCGTCGTTGGCGGCACGACTGAACCGCTGGAGTTCCTGTTCCTGTTTGTCGCGCCGGTGCTCTATGTTATTCACGCGTTACTGACCGGTCTGGGCTTTACCATGATGTCGGTACTGGGCGTGACTATCGGTAATACCGACGGCAATATTATCGACTTTGTGGTGTTTGGGATCCTGCACGGGCTGTCGACCAAGTGGTATCTGGTACCGGTCGTGGCGGCAGTCTGGTTCGTGGTGTACTACGCCATCTTCCGCTTCGCCATCACCCGCTTTAACCTCAAAACACCGGGTCGTGACAGTGAAATCGCCAGCACGCTCGAAAAAGCCGTTGCCGGAACGCCGGGAAAATCGGGTTATAACGTTCCTGCTATTCTGGCCGCGCTGGGCGGTGCTGATAACATCGTCAGTCTGGATAACTGCATTACCCGGCTGCGTCTTTCTGTTAAAGATATGTCGCAGGTGAACGTGCAGGCGCTGAAGGATAACCGAGCCATTGGCGTTGTGCAGTTGAATCAGCATAACCTACAGGTGGTGATTGGTCCGCAGGTCCAGTCGGTTAAAGACGAAATGGCAGGCCTGATGAATACGGTTCAGGCATAAGGACACGCGCATGTTTGATTTTTCACAGGTTGTCGACCGTCACGGTACGTGGTGCACGCAATGGGATTACGTGGCCGATCGTTTCGGTACCGCCGACCTGCTGCCGTTTACCATCTCTGATATGGATTTCGCGACGGCTCCCTGCATCCTGGAGGCGCTAAATCAGCGCCTCGCACATGGTGTACTGGGCTACAGTCGCTGGAAGAATGATGCGTTTCTCAGCGCGATCGCCCACTGGTTTGCCCGGCGTCACAACACGCCCATTGATACCGGGTCGCTGGTGTATGGCCCTTCTGTAATCTATATGGTGTCGCAGCTCATCCGCCAGTGGTCTTCTGTCGGCGACGGTGTGGTGCTTCACACTCCGGCCTATGATGCCTTTTATAAGGCCATCGAAGGCAATGAGCGCCACGTTGTGCCGGTGGCGCTGGAGCAGCGAAATGGCGGCTGGCATTGCGACATGGACAAACTGGATGCGGCGCTGGCTCGCCCGGAAAGTAAAATTCTGCTGCTGTGCAGTCCGCATAACCCAACTGGTAAAGTCTGGACGCGCGAAGAACTGGAGACGATGGCGGAACGCTGCCAGCGTCACGGCGTGCGGGTGATATCTGATGAGATTCATATGGATATGGTCTGGGGCGAACAGCCGCATATTCCCTGGAGCAACGTAGCACGCGACCACTGGGCGCTGTTCACGTCCGCCTCCAAGAGCTTCAACATTCCGGCGCTGACCGGCGCCTGGGGACTGATCGAAAACGCTGACAGTCGCGATGCGTATCTGAGTGCGCTAAAAGGCCGCGATGGCCTGTCGTCTCCCGCCGTGCTGGCGCTGACTGCGCACATTGCAGCCTACGAACAGGGCGCGCCGTGGCTGGATGCGCTGCGGGAGTATCTCAGGGACAATCTGCGCTACGTTGCGGATACGCTGAACCACGCATTTCCTGAACTCAACTGGCAGATGCCTCAGTCGACCTATCTCGCATGGATTGACCTGCGGGCGTTGAACGTTGACGATAGCGCATTGCAGAATGCGCTGATTCAGCAGGAAAAAGTCGCCATCATGCCCGGCTACACCTACGGTGATGAAGGACGCGGTTTTGTGCGCCTGAATGCCGGTTGTCCCCGTTCAAAACTGGAAAAAGGGGTGAACGGGTTAATTAACGCAATCCGCTCAATACGCTGACAGCCTGTTGCGCAATGGAATTAATCATTGCGCAACATAGCTTTTCCCCTGCTTTTGTTTTTATAATAGAGCGCACTTTTATATTCGAATAATGAGTGCGACCATGATTGATACTTCCCTGCCGTTAACTGACATTCATCGCCACCTTGATGGAAATATCCGGGCACAAACCATTCTGGATCTTGGCCGCCAGTTCAATTTGCCCCTCCCCGCACAAACCCTTGAAGCGTTGATCCCTCATGTGCAGGTGACAGCCACAGAACCCGATCTCGTCAGCTTTCTGTCGAAACTGGACTGGGGCGTAAAGGTCTTAGCCTCCCTTGACGCCTGTCGCCGCGTGGCTTTTGAAAACATCGAAGACGCCGCGCGTAATGGCCTGCACTATGTTGAGCTGCGTTTTTCCCCAGGCTACATGGCAATGACGCATCAGCTGCCGGTCGCTGGCGTGGTTGAAGCCGTGATTGCCGGCGTGCGTGAAGGCTGCCAAACCTTTGGCGTACAGGCGCAACTGATCGGCATCATGAGCCGGACCTTCGGCGAAGCCGCCTGCCTGCAAGAACTGGAAGCACTGCTGGCGCACCGCGATCGGATAGCCGCCCTCGACCTTGCCGGTGATGAACTGGGCTTCCCCGGCAGTCTGTTCCTGTCCCATTTCAACCGAGCCCGTGATGCCGGTTGGCATATTACGGTGCACGCCGGTGAGGCCGCCGGTCCGGAAAGCATCTGGCAGGCCATTCGCGAACTGGGTGCGGAACGTATCGGTCACGGCGTAAAAGCGGTAGAGGATCCCGCGCTGATGGATTTCCTCGCTGAACAGCGTATTGGAATCGAATCCTGTCTGACGTCAAATATTCAAACCAGCACCGTGGCGTCGTTATCCGTCCATCCGCTGAAGACGTTCCTGGAGCACGGCATCCTCGCCAGCCTGAATACTGACGACCCGGCGGTCCAGGGGGTGGATATTATTCACGAATATACGGTCGCGGCACCGGCAGCGGGACTGAGCCGTGAGCAGATTCGTCAGGCGCAGATCAACGGGCTGGAAAGCGCCTTCCTGAGCGCAGCGGAAAAACAGGCGCTGCGTGAAAAAGTCGCAACGGCATAAAGATAAAGGCCCGATGAATTTCATCGGGCCTTTCAGACATCAGGCAAGACATAACGTCGAACGATGCTTCGCCGACTCAATGCCCAGCTCAATCAATTCCATGATCTGGATGGCCTGGCTCGCCGGTACCGGGTTTTCGCCGTTACCATTCAGCGCGTCGCGGATCCCGGCATAATACGCCGGATAATTCCCCGGCACGGTCAGCCAGGTCTCCTCCACCCGCGTTTCGCCCTCAACGCGTGTGACGATGCCATCACGCATATCATAGCCCCAGTCTTCCTGTGGCAGACGTTCCCCGCTTTTTAGGCGCTCTTCCTGCGGATCCAGACCATACTTCACATAGCTGCCGCGCGAACCATGCACGATGTAACGTGCCGATTCCGCCGCGGCCAGCATCGTACCGTGCAAAATAACCCGACGCTGTGGATAGGAAAGCGTGGCATGGAAGTAGTCCGTTGACTGCGCCCCCGGACGCAACTGCGCTAAATCTACCGTCATGCTGACAGGCAGGCCGAACAAATTGATCGCCTGGTCAAGGAGATGCGGAGCCAGATCGTACCAGATACCGCTCCCCGGCCCCCCTTGCTCACGCCAGCGGTCGCGGACCTGCGGACGAAAGCGATCGAAATGCGATTCGAAATAGGCGACCTCACCCAGAACGCCTTCTGCCAGCATCGCTTTCAGGGTCAAAAAGTCACTGTCCCAGCGGCGATTGTGGAAAACAGAAAGCACCCGTCCCAGGCTGCGCGCCAGCGCATCCAACTCACGAGCTTGTGACAGTGTCACGGTGAAGGGCTTATCCACCACCACATGTTTGCCGGCTTCCAGCGCTGCTTTGGCCAACGGGAAGTGGGTATCGTTGGGGGTAGGAATGACAATCAGATCGATATTGGGGTCATTAAACAGATGCTTCGGCTCAGAGACAACGGCCACGGAAGGCCAGTCCGCCTTCACTTTCGCTGCATCGCTACTGGATACTGCCGCCAGCTCCAGTCCCGGTGTGCCGTCAATCAGGGGAGCATGGAACGTTTTACTGGCGTATCCGTAGCCAATCAGTCCTACACGGATGTTGTCACTCATATCTATGCCTCTCGTTTCAGTCTGCGACTATTTCACACTATCCATAAACCACTAACAATAGTTTACTCACCCCGCTGCAAGAAAGGTCGTTATTTAACTTAAGTCAAATAAATGTCACTTTCGCGCATTTTGTCGATATAAAGTCACTGAAATCGTTCCCAAAACACTTGCCGGGATAATTATTGCTAAGTAACATCTGCTGCCTGTATTTAAGGATAAAACAACGCAAATGTCGTCAGTCATCGATCGTCTTATTGAATTAACTGGTTGGGTGGTTCTCGCAGTCTCTGTGGTGCTCCTCGGCGTCGCTAATCATATTGATAATTATCAGCCTCCCGAACCGACCGCCGCTATTCAGCAGAAATAGTGTGCCAGGCGACGTATGTCGCCTGGAAGGTCTGTTTTCCCCTGTTGATTGCAGAAAAAGCCGTAAAAATTATCTGAAAAAGCGGATTGTGCGGCTTCCTGCCTCTGCGCGTATTGCCAGTCATAGCGAAGCGCGTTACCCTTCGCTCTGGTGTCGTCTGACACGTCAAACACCACTTAAGAAAATACTTTGTTGACATTTGCCTGCCGGTTCTTTTCGCCGGAAAGGTTTATTTACGTTCACGACTCGTAGGCTTTATTTTTATAATAGGGATCCCTGTTTATGACTGTTCAGGATTATTTATTAAAATTTCGCAAAATTAGCTCGCTCGAAAGTCTGGAAAAACTGTTTGACCATCTGCACTACACCCTTACCGATGACCAGGACATTATCAATATGTATCGCGCTGCCGATCACCGTCGCGCTGAACTGGTCTCCGGCGGTCGCCTTTTTGATGTTGGCCAGGTACCGAAATCAGTCTGGCGCTACGTGCAATAAGAAAGTAGCGCTTGCCGGTAAAAGCTTTATAATAACCGCCCCAAAAAGAACGGTACATATGGCAATTCCGGAGATTTTATGACCACAACACCGGCACAGCGCATTGGCGGTTGGTTACTGGGCCCGCTGGCCTGGCTTTTAGTCGCCTTGATGAGTGCCTCGCTGGCCCTGTTTCTGTATGCTACAGCACTCGCCTCTCCCAAAACGTTTGCGATGCTGGCAGAGCAAAGTACCGGCAATCTGCTGTTGTGGGGCGTCTCTTTTCTCACCGCGATCGCCATGTGGTATTACACCCTGTGGTTGACGATTGCGTTCTTTAAGCGCAGACGCAGTGTTCCGAAACATTATATTATCTGGCTACTGGTCTCCGTCTTACTGGCGGTTAAAGCCTTTGCTTTTTCGCCGGTACCCGACGCACTCGCGGTACGCCAGTTGCTATTTCCGCTGCTGGCGGCGGCACTGTTAGTGCCCTATTTCAAGCGCTCAGTACGTGTGAAAACCACCTTTGTGAATCCGTAATAACCCTACAGTTAACCTGTTGTCGCCTGCTGTAGATTGTCAGATAATAGGCGGCTTTTTTATTTCAGGCCGAAAAATGACTGATTACCTGCTGCTGTTTGTCGGAACTGTACTGGTCAATAACTTTGTACTGGTTAAGTTTCTGGGTCTTTGTCCCTTTATGGGCGTTTCCAAAAAACTGGAAACCGCGATGGGGATGGGGCTCGCGACCACGTTTGTGATGACGCTGGCTTCAATCTGCGCCTGGCTGATTGACACCTGGATCCTGATTCCGCTCGATCTCATTTATCTGCGTACGCTGGCCTTTATTCTGGTTATCGCGGTCGTGGTGCAATTTACCGAAATGGTGGTGCGCAAAACCAGCCCGGCGCTCTATCGTCTGCTGGGGATCTTCTTGCCACTTATCACCACCAACTGTGCGGTCCTCGGTGTGGCGCTGTTGAATATCAATCTCGGCCACAACTTTTTGCAGTCGGCACTGTACGGCTTTTCCGCCGCTGTCGGCTTCTCACTGGTGATGGTGCTGTTTGCGGCGATTCGCGAGCGTCTCGCCGTCGCGGATGTGCCAGCTCCGTTTCGCGGTAACGCCATTGCGCTGATTACCGCCGGGTTAATGTCTCTGGCCTTTATGGGCTTTAGTGGTTTGGTGAAGTTGTAATGAATGCTATCTGGATTGCCGTTGCCGCCGTGAGCCTGCTGGGTCTGGTGTTCGGCGCTATCCTGGGTTATGCCTCCCGTCGTTACGCGGTGGAGGATGATCCTGTCGTTGAAAAGATTGATGAAATTCTGCCGCAAAGCCAGTGTGGGCAATGCGGCTATCCTGGCTGTCGCCCCTACGCGGAAGCGATTGGTGGCCAGGGTGAAAAAATTAACCGTTGTGCGCCCGGCGGCGAAGCGGTCATGTTGAAAATTGCGGAACTGCTGAACGTCGATCCCCAACCGATTGATGGCGATGAACAAGACGTTGCGCCGGTTCGCATGCTGGCGGTAATTGATGAAGCTAATTGCATTGGCTGCACCAAATGTATTCAGGCCTGTCCAGTGGACGCAATTATTGGCGCTACGCGCGCCATGCACACGGTGATGAGTGATTTGTGCACGGGCTGTAATCTCTGCGTTGACCCCTGCCCGACTCACTGCATTGAACTGCGTCCGGTCGCCGAAACGCCTGACAACTGGAAGTGGAATTTGAACACGATCCCCGTGCGTATTATCCCCGTGGAACAACATGCTTAAGTTATTCTCTGCTTTCAGAAAAGATAAGATCTGGGATTTCAACGGCGGCATCCATCCGCCGGAAATGAAAACACAGTCAAACGGCACGCCGCTGCGCCAGGTTCCCCTCGCGCAGCGTTTCGTTATTCCGCTCAAACAGCATATCGGTGCTGAAGGGGAACTGTGCGTCACCGAAGGGCAGCATGTACTGCGCGGACAGCCGCTAACCCGTGGATGGGGAAGAATGCTCCCGGTTCATGCGCCTACCTCCGGGACGGTGGTGGCGATTGCGCCCCACTCGACGGCGCACCCTTCAGCATTAGCCGAGCTGAGCGTAATCATTGATGCCGACGGTGAAGACCGTTGGATTGAACGTGAAGGCTGGCAGGATTACCGTTCGCAGAGTCGCGACGCCCTGATCGCCCGCATTCATCAGTTCGGCGTCGCCGGGCTGGGCGGAGCCGGTTTCCCGACCGGGAATAAATTACAGGGCGGCGGCGACAAAATTCAAACGCTGATCATCAACGCCGCGGAATGTGAACCCTATATCACCGCCGACGATCGTCTGATGCAGGATTGTGCGGCGCAGATCGTCGAGGGTATCCGCATTCTGGCGCATATTCTGCAACCGCGTGAAATCCTTATTGGTATTGAAGATAACAAACCGCAGGCGATCTCAATGCTGCGTGCGGTGCTGGCCGGCGCGCAGGATATCGCGCTGCGCGTGATCCCAACGAAATACCCTTCGGGCGGGGCAAAGCAGCTTACCCAAATCCTGACCGGAAAACAGGTTCCGCACGGCGGTCGTTCTTCCGACATCGGCGTACTGATGCAAAACGTCGGCACGGCGTATGCGGTTAAACGTGCGATTATTGACGGCGAACCGATTACCGAGCGCGTTGTGACCCTCACCGGTGAAGCGGTCAGTCGTCCGGGTAACGTCTGGGCGAGACTCGGTACGCCGGTACGCCATCTGCTAAATGATGCGGGTTTCTGCCCTTCTGCCGATCAGATGGTGATCATGGGCGGCCCATTGATGGGCTTCACCCTGCCGTGGCTCGATGTCCCGGTGGTGAAGATAACCAACTGTTTGCTGGCACCGTCGGCAACGGAAATGGGCGAGCCGCAGGAAGAGAAAGGCTGCATTCGCTGTAGCGCCTGTGCCGACGCCTGCCCGGCCGATCTTCTGCCCCAGCAGCTTTACTGGTTCAGTAAAGGACAGCAGCATGACAAAGCCACCGCGCATAACATTGCCGACTGCATTGAGTGTGGCGCTTGCGCCTGGGTCTGCCCAAGTAACATTCCGCTGGTGCAATATTTCCGTCAGGAAAAAGCGGAGCTTTATGCAATAAGCCAGGAAGAAAAGCGCGCGGCGGAAGCCAAAGCGCGTTTCGAAGCGCGTCAGGCTCGCCTGGAGCGTGAGAAAGCCGCGCGTCTGGAACGTCATAAGAAAGCCGCCGTACAGCCAGCGGCGAAGGATCAGGATGCCATTGCCGCCGCCCTGGCTCGCGTTAAAGAGAAACAGGCTCAGGCGACGCAACCAGTAATGATTAAAGCAGGTGAAACGCCGGACAATAGCGCGGTGATTGCGGCTCGTGAAGCGCGTAAAGCGCTGGCACGAGCAAAACAGGCCGGGAACGCCACCGCTACTGACACCGATCCGCGCAAAGCGGCCGTCGAAGCCGCTATTGCCCGCGCAAAGGCGCGCAAACAGGAACAGCAGGCCAGCAGCGAACACGCTGCGTCTGATGAACCGGTGGATCCGCGTAAAGCCGCCGTCGAAGCCGCTATTGCCCGCGCAAAGGCGCGCAAACAGGAACAGCAGGCCAGCAGCGAACACGCTGCGTCTGATGAACCGGTGGACTCGCGCAAAGCCGCCGTCGAAGCCGCTATTGCCCGCGCAAAGGCACGCAAGCAGGAGCAGCAGGCCAGCAGCGAACCCGCCGCGTCGGATGAACCGGTGGACTCGCGTAAAGCCGCCGTCGAAGCCGCTATTGCCCGCGCAAAGGCGCGCAAGCAGGAGCAGCAAGCCAGCAGTAAACCCGCCGCGTCGGATGAACCGGTGGATCCGCGTAAAGCCGCCGTCGCCGCCGCAATAGCACGGGCAAAAGCCAAAAGAGACGCTCAGCAGCAGGTTGTTAACGAGGATTAAATGGTATTCAGAATCGCAAGCTCTCCCTACACGCATAATCAGCGTCAAACGTCGCGCATTATGCTGCTGGTCTTACTTGCCGCCGTGCCGGGAATTGCCGTGCAATGGTGGTTTTTCGGCTGGGGAACTCTGTTGCAGATCGTACTCGCCTGCGCAAGTGCGCTGCTGGCTGAAGCCGCCGTGCTCAGATTACGTAAGCAACCGGTAGTGGCGATTTTAAAGGACAACTCCGCGCTACTGACCGGTCTGCTGCTTGCCGTCAGTATTCCCCCGCTCGCGCCCTGGTGGATGGTGATCCTCGGTACGGTATTCGCGGTGATCATCGCCAAACAGCTGTATGGCGGTCTGGGACAAAACCCGTTCAACCCGGCGATGATTGGCTATGTGGTGCTGCTTATCTCTTTCCCGGTGCAGATGACCAGTTGGTTACCGCCACAGGATATTGCCGCCACAACGCCAGGACTGCTCGATGCCCTGCAGATCATCTTTACCGGACAGACCACCGGCGGGGGCGACATGCATACGCTGCGCATGGGGATTGACGGGATAAGCCAGGCCACGCCGCTGGACACCTTCAAAACGTCCCTGCATGCCGGTCATTCTGTTGAGCAGATCATGCAATACCCCATTTACAGCGGCATCTTTGCCGGTGCGGGCTGGCAGTGGGTCAACCTGGCCTGGCTGGCTGGCGGTGTTTTTCTGCTGCAACAAAACGCTATTCGCTGGCATATTCCGGTTAGCTTCCTGCTCTCATTAGCCGTCTGCGCGACGCTGGGTTGGCTATTTGCGCCTGAGACGCTCGCCTCCCCGCAAATTCATCTGCTCTCCGGGGCAACGATGCTCGGCGCATTCTTCATTCTGACTGACCCGGTGACGGCGTCGACGACCAATCGCGGTCGTCTGGTGTTTGGCGCGCTGGCAGGCTTGCTGGTGTGGTTAATCCGCAGTTTCGGCGGCTATCCGGATGGCGTGGCCTTTGCCGTGCTGTTGGCCAATATCACGGTCCCGCTGATTGACTACTACACGCGTCCGCGCGTGTACGGACACCGCAAAGGATAATCCATGCTGAAAACGATTCGTAAACATGGCATCACCCTGGCGCTGTTTGCGGCGGGGTCGACTGGACTGACTGCCGCCATCAACCTGATGACCAAAACCACCATTGATGAGCAGGCGGCCATTCAGCAAAAGGCGCTGTTTGATCAGGTTCTGCCTGCCGATCGCTATAATAACCGTTTGCAGGATCGCTGCTTCGTGGTCAGCGCGCCCGCACTGGGGAAAGGCGAGCATCGCGTCTATATTGCGGAGCAGGACGGTACGCCCGTGGCGGCCGTGCTTGAGACAACGGCGCCGGATGGCTATTCTGGCGCCATTCAGTTGCTGGTCGGTGCCGACTTCAGCGGCACGGTTTTGGGCACTCGTGTAACGGAACACCATGAAACGCCTGGGCTGGGCGATAAAATTGAACTGCGCCTGTCAGACTGGATAACCGGTTTCAGCGGTAAAAAGATTCAGGGTGACAACGACAGCCACTGGGCCGTGAAAAAAGATGGCGGAGATTTTGATCAGTTTACCGGGGCAACGATTACGCCGCGCGCGGTGGTCAATGCCGTCAAGCGTGCAGGGCTGTATGCCCAAACGCTGCCTGCGCAACTGCCTCAACTTCCGGCCTGCGGAGAGTAAGTCATGAGTGAAATTAAAGACGTCATCGTTCAGGGATTGTGGAAAAATAACTCCGCGCTGGTGCAACTGCTGGGGATGTGCCCGCTGCTGGCGGTCACCTCGACTGCCACCAATGCCCTCGGGCTGGGGCTTGCCACCACGCTGGTGCTGACGCTGACCAACCTGACTATCTCCGCGCTGCGCCGCTGGACGCCAGCCGAAATTCGTATCCCGATTTACGTGATGATCATCGCCTCGGTGGTCAGTGCGGTACAAATGCTGATCAACGCCTATGCCTTTGGTCTTTACCAGTCATTGGGGATCTTTATCCCGCTGATCGTGACCAACTGCATTGTGGTGGGACGCGCTGAAGCCTTTGCCGCCAAAAAGGGTCCGGCGCTGTCGGCGCTGGACGGCTTCTCCATTGGGATGGGGGCAACCGGCGCTATGTTTGTGCTGGGTTCCCTGCGCGAGATAATCGGTAACGGGACGCTGTTTGACGGGGCGGACGGACTGCTCGGCAACTGGGCAAAGGTGCTGCGCGTGGAAATTTTCCACACCGACTCTCCTTTCCTGCTGGCAATGTTACCGCCTGGCGCATTTATTGGGCTGGGACTCATGCTGGCGGTGAAATATCTCATTGATGAAAAGATGAAAAAGCGCCGCGCCAGTGCGGCTGTCGCGACGGAGTTGCCCTCCGGTGAACCAGGGAATGCCTCATGAATAAAGCAAAGCGGTTAGAAATATTAACCCGATTACGCGCGAACAATCCGCATCCGACCACCGAGTTGAACTTCAACTCCCCCTTTGAGCTGTTGATCGCGGTGCTGCTGTCGGCGCAGGCGACGGATGTCAGCGTGAACAAGGCCACGGCGAAACTCTATCCGGTTGCAAATACCCCCGCCGCGATGCTGGAGCTCGGCGTTGAAGGGGTCAAGTCCTACATCAAAACGATCGGCCTGTTTAACAGCAAAGCCGAGAACGTGATTAAGACCTGCCGTATTTTGCTTGAGCAGCATCATGGCGAGGTGCCAGAAGATCGTGCGGCGCTTGAAGCGCTGCCGGGCGTGGGCCGCAAGACGGCGAATGTTGTGCTGAATACCGCCTTCGGCTGGCCAACCATCGCCGTCGACACGCATATCTTTCGCGTGTGTAACCGTACCCAGTTTGCACCGGGCAAAAACGTTGAGCAGGTGGAAGAGAAATTACTGAAGGTGGTTCCCGCGGAATTTAAGGTCGACTGCCACCATTGGCTTATCCTGCACGGGCGCTATACCTGTATTGCCCGTAAGCCGCGCTGTGGTTCCTGTATCATTGAAGATCTCTGTGAATTCAAAGAGAAGGTGGATATCTGACCGCCAGGGGCTGGTAACATTGTCCAGCCATCACTTTTTGTTATCCTCTACTTCTTTCTTCCCAATCCGTCAATGATTCCGCTTTCTACGTCTTATACAAATGATTCATCCTGGCTATAAGCACTTATTCAGGTTAATCCTTTTTTTAATAACGAAAATTTCTATCCAATTGTGATCTCGATCATAGTGATAACTCTATGTAAATTTTTCTGTTCATTTTGGTTAACTTTGCATTCAGATGACAATGCGTCAGTTTTTATACACAAAACATTACACTGGCTATTTTTTAGATGCTGGCCTTTATCACTACATTATCCGACAAATAGCAGAACATATCGCCATACAACCATTTTCAGGGCAATGTGACAGCGTAATAAACTGCCATTACTCAATTAATAAAATTTAACGCTAGATAACATTTGCCCACCCCGTGGAATCCACCATTCAATATATATGTAACAGAGTATTACAAAGGACTTGTCTGAAAGTGCAAGATAGTGAACATTACTCGCCGTTTCCCCTCCCACTATAACAATTTCACGGCTACCCAAGAGGTATCACGTGACAGAACACCCCCGTTAATATGGGATGTAAAAAAAGAGGTTAAAGTGTCTACTGCAAACAAGAAACCAACGGAAAGCGTCAGTCTTAACGCTTTCAAACAACCGAAGGCGTTCTATCTCATCTTCTCGATTGAGCTCTGGGAGCGTTTCGGTTATTACGGCTTACAAGGAATTATGGCCGTTTACCTTGTTAAACAACTGGGTATGTCTGAAGCGGATTCAATCACTCTTTTCTCATCCTTTAGCGCCCTGGTTTACGGTCTGGTCGCCATTGGTGGCTGGTTAGGTGACAAAGTTCTGGGTACCAAGCGCGTCATTATGCTCGGTGCGGTGGTACTGGCTATCGGCTATGCACTGGTGGCATGGTCCGGACACGACGCCGGTGTCGTTTATATGGGGATGGCCGCCATTGCCGTCGGTAATGGTCTGTTTAAGGCTAACCCGTCCTCTCTGCTGTCGACCTGCTATGCGAAAGATGACCCGCGTCTTGATGGCGCCTTTACGATGTACTACATGTCCGTCAATATCGGTTCATTCTTCTCTATGCTGGCAACACCGTGGCTGGCCGCGCATTACGGCTGGAGCACCGCGTTCGCGCTGAGCGTCGTCGGTATGCTGATAACCGTAGTAAACTTCGCATTCTGCCAGCGTTGGGTGAAAAACTATGGTTCTAAACCTGACTTCGAACCTATCAACATCCGCAACCTGCTGCTGACCATCGTCGGTGTTGTCGCGCTGATCGCAATTGCGACCTGGCTGCTGCATAACCAACAAATCGCACGTATGGTGCTGGGCGTGATCGCACTTGGTATCGTCTTTATCTTCGGTAAAGAAGCGTTCGCCATGCAGGGTGCCGCTCGTCGTAAAATGATTGTGGCCTTCATTCTGATGCTGGAAGCTATCATCTTCTTCGTACTGTATAGCCAGATGCCGACGTCGCTGAACTTCTTCGCTATTCGTAACGTTGAGCACTCTATTCTTGGCATTGCATTCGAACCTGAACAGTATCAGGCGCTGAACCCGTTCTGGATCATCATTGGTAGCCCTATCCTCGCGGCTATCTATAACAAGATGGGTGACACTCTGCCGATGCCAACTAAGTTTGCCATTGGTATGGTGCTGTGTTCAGGCGCGTTCCTGATCCTGCCGCTGGGAGCAAAATTCGCGACCGATGCGGGTATCGTTTCCGTTAACTGGCTGATCATCTGCTACGGCTTGCAAAGTATCGGTGAGCTGATGATTTCCGGTCTGGGTCTGGCCATGGTGGCACAGCTGGTTCCACAGCGTCTGATGGGCTTCATCATGGGCAGTTGGTTCCTGACCACCGCCGGTGCCAACATCATTGGCGGTTATGTCGCCAGCATGATGGCGGTTCCTGAAAATGTGACCGATCCGCTGATGTCTCTGGAAGTGTATGGTCGCGTGTTCCTGCAGATTGGCGTGGCGACCGCCGTGATCGCTGTTCTGATGCTGCTGACGGCGCCGAAACTGAACCGCATGACTCAGGACGACGAACCAGGCGAGAAAGCGTCCAAGACCGCTACCGCGTAAATTTCTGGGAAACGCGTAATGAAGCTGCTAACTTTGCGTTAGCAGCTTTTTTTTTGCCTGAACCCGAACCAGGATACGTTAAACCTCAGTTGAAAGGAGTTATCGATGAAACTGTTCTACAAGCCAGGCGCCTGCTCTCTTGCTTCCCATATTACCCTTCGCGAGAGTGGGAAAGATTTCACGCTGGATGGTGTGGATTTGATGAAGAAGCGTCTGGAAAACGGTGATGATTTTTTCGCGGTCAATCCGAAAGGACAGGTTCCCGCCCTGCTGCTCGATGACGGCACGCTGTTAACCGAAGGCGTGGCGATTATGCAATACCTCGCCGATAGCGTTCCTGACCGCCAGTTGTTGGCGCCCGTGAGCAGCATCTCGCGCTATAAGACGCTGGAGTGGCTTAACTACATTGCAACTGAGCTGCACAAAGGCTTCACCCCGTTGTTTCGCCCTGATACTCCGGAAGAGTACAAACCGACCGTTCGTGCGCTGCTGGAGAAGAAGATGCAGTACGTTGATGCTTCCCTCAAAGAGGGACAGTGGATATGCGGATCGCGTTTCACTATCGCAGATGCCTACCTTTTCACCGTACTGCGCTGGGCATACGCGGTGAAGCTCAATATGGATGGGTTGGCGCATATCGCGGCGTATATGAAGCGCATGGCTGAGCGTCCGGGCGTTGCGGCGGCGCTGAAAGCTGAAGGGTTACAATAAGCGAATTGTGCCGGATGGCGGCGGTAGTCGCCTCATCCGGCAAGTGGGTCAGAGTTGTGTGGCGCTGAAGTAATGCTCTGGTTGCGCGATCCTGTCCTGTGCGGCAACCACCTGTAGTTCATATTCCTGCATCGCTTTGGTGGCAATCATAATCTCATACACCGCCGCAGTGACATGCTCCAGCGCCTGCTGGTTTGTCGCCCCCTGCAACAACTTCACTAACAGCAACCCGCTGGTTACATCGCCAACGCCGACCGGCTGGCGTGTGCCGAAATCCACCAGCGGACGGCTGATGTGCCAGGCGTCATCAACAGTGACCAGCAGCATTTCAAAACGATCCTGACTGTAACCCGCGCGCGCCAGATGTTTTACCAGCACGATCTCCGGTCCCTGTGCGATTAACTCGCGGGCGGCGACAACGGCGTCATCCACACTGTTCACCGCGTGTTCGCAGAGGATTTCCAGCTCAATCAAATTCGGCGCAATAATATCGCTTGCTGGCAGCGCGTGACGAACATGAAATTCGGCGACGCCCGGGGCGACGATGCAGCCTTTCTCCGGATGTCCCATCACCGGGTCACAAAAATATTTCGCCGCCGGGTTGGCCGCTTTCACCTGACGCACGATCCCCAGAATATGCTCGCCCTGCTCGGCAGAACCCAGGTAACCGCTCAGCACGGCATCGCAGCGCTTCAGCTGATCGATATCAGCTATGCCCTGCACGATCTCGGTCAGATGTGATGGCGGCATGACGCAGCCTGTCCATTTGCCGTATTGCGTGTGATTAGAGAATTGAACCGTATTGAGGGGCCAGACGTTGGCACCGAGGCGGCGCATCGGGAATTCCGCGGCACTATTGCCAGCATGCCCAAAAACAACGTGGGACTGGATGGCGAGAATATTCTTCATTTTTTGCTTACCACAACCCTGAAAATAGAAAGGGGCGTGGTTTCCCACGCCCCTGCTGACTTTCGATTACTTCCAGCACACCAGACAGTAATTCTTCTTACCGCGACGCAGCAGCGTGTAGCGGCCATACAGGCGATCGCCTTCGACGAAGGTGTATTCCGGATCTGACTGCTTCTCACCATTAATGGTGATCGCGTTTGACGCAATGGTTTTACGCGCCTGACCACGAGACGGCTGCAGTTCTGAATCTACCAGCGCCTGCATCAGGTCAGCGCCTTTTTCCATTTCAACCATCGGCACGCCATCCTGCGCCAGCTGTTCGAAGTCCGCTTCGCTCAAATCGCTCAGCGTGCCGTTGAACAGGCTCTCCGTGATGCGTTTTGCCGCGATAAGACCTTCTTCACCGTGCACCAGACGCGTGACCTGCTCGGCCAGCACATATTGGGCACGCGGCGCTTTGCCGCTGTTCTTGTCTTCTTCTTCCAGCGCATTGATCTCTTCAATGTCCATGAAAGTGAAGAACTTCAGGAAACGATACACGTCGGCGTCCGCCGTGTTGATCCAGAACTGGTAGAATTTGTACGGACTGGTTTTCTTCGGATCCAGCCATACTGCGCCGCCTTCGGTTTTCCCGAACTTGGTGCCGTCGGCTTTAGTGATCAGCGGAACGGTCAGACCGAAGACCTGATTCTGATGCAGACGACGCGTCAGGTCGATCCCGGAAGTAATGTTACCCCACTGATCGGAACCCCCGATTTGCAGCGCCACACCATGCAGTTTATTCAGGCAGGCAAAATCATAACCCTGTAACAGGTTGTAGGAGAACTCGGTGAAGGAGATCCCCTGATCGTCACGGTTCAAACGCTGCTTCACCGCTTCTTTGTTGATCATCTGGTTTACAGAGAAATGCTTACCGATATCGCGCAGGAAGGTCAACACGTTCATGTTGCCGAACCAGTCATAGTTGTTCGCCGCGATAGCGGAGTTTTCGCCGCAGTCGAAATCCAGGAACGGAGCAACCTGTTTACGGATTTTGTCTACCCACTCCTGAACGGTGTCTTCGGTGTTCAGTTTACGCTCGGCGGCTTTAAAGCTCGGGTCGCCAATCAGACCGGTCGCGCCGCCGACCAGCGCCACAGGTTTGTGACCTGCCTGCTGGAAGCGTTTCAGGCATAACAATGGAACCAGATGCCCCAAATGCAAGCTGTCAGCGGTAGGATCGAAGCCGCAATAGAGCGCGATCGGGCCTTGCGCCAGTCGCTCTGCTAACGCTTCCTCGTCCGTCACCTGGGCGACCAGCCCCCGCTCTTGCAATTGTTTAATCAAGTTACTGCTTGCCATCAAAATCTCCATGTATAAAACGACTGCACCTTTGCCGGTACACGACTTTTCGCCAGACGCGAAAGCTCTATAGAATAAAGCGCTGGCGCACACAGCGCTAGCGCTTAAAACAACAATTTTCCGGGTTTATGGCGCGAGACGGTCAATTTTCCATGCGTTATTTTCACGCTGGTATAAAAAGCGGTCATGCAGTCGGTGTTCACCGCCCTGCCAGAACTCCATCTGCTCAATGCTGACGCGAAATCCGCCCCAGAAACTGGGCAGCGGCACTTCACCTTGCTGGAATTTCTGTTTCAGTTCGAGGAATTTGCTTTCGAGGATCCCGCGCGCGGAAATGCGGCTGGACTGTTTCGAGACCCAGGCACCTATCTGGCTGTCACGTGGACGACTGTGGAAATACTTCACCACTTCCAGCGTCGATAAGCGCTCGGCTTTGCCGGTCACCATCACCTGACGCTCCAGCATATGCCAGGGAAACAGCAGGCTGATCCGTGGATTTTTTTCGATTTGATGCGCTTTGCGGCTGCCAAGGTTGGTATAGAACACCAGACCTTTTTCATCGTAGTGTTTCAACAACACAATACGCTGATAAGGTTGGCCATTTTCGTCAACGGTCGCCACGACCATGGCGGTGGGATCCGCCAGTCTGGCGTCACATGCCTGAGCCAGCCAGCGTTCGAAAAGGGTTAACGGCTCAGCGGGAAGATCGCGGCGGCGCAGACCGCCTTTGGTATATTCACGGCGCAGATGCGCGATTTGCTGCAATTCGTCGTTATCAGACATGGTGCTCGCTACGGATTGTCAGTGGGTGGCGCTATTGTGCGCCGCCCTGCTGGAAATCTCAACGCTTCGGGTTTTGTAACTGGCAGTTATTCAGCACGATACGGTCACGTTTGTAGACGGTCGCACCGTCGCCTTTCGACCAGAACACATAAATTCCGTCGGTATAACGCGCGCCCGACGCCGAGATGCCCTGCTTCAGATTGAGCAGTTTGTTGTCATAAACAAAGTTCACCTCCTGACGGGTATTATTCAATTTCACCGTCAGCGGTTTTTCATCACACTGGTATTCCAGCGTGTCCGTTTGCATTCGCTCAACAAACTGATTGTAGACGCTACAACCGGACAGCATAAGCGGGAAACAGATGAGTAGCAGTTTTTTCATAGACGTATCCTGAAGACTTTCCTGGTCCGGGAGGGTGAATTCACCCTCCTTAATCTCCACAGTGTAACGGCAGAAGACGAAAGAAAAATTCAGTTAACTCTGAGTTCGCGGGTTGGCGGGGAAAACAGCACCGAGCACACTCGCTTCGCGGGCACCGGTGACCGAGGGCAGATTGCCCGGAAGACCGGCAAGCGTACGCCATGCCAGCCACGCAAACGCCAGCGCTTCCATATCATCGCCGCTAATCCCGGCTTCATCGGTGGTGGTCACTTCGGTTCCCGGCAGCAGTCCCGCCAGGCGTGTCATCAACAGCGGGTTGCGACTGCCGCCGCCGCAGACCATCAGGCGCTCACACCCTCCGCTCAGCAGCACCTGCTCGGAGATGGTTACCGCCGTCAGTTCCGTCAGCGTCGCCTGAACGTCTCGCGGGCTAATCCCCGGGAACGCCGTCATCTGACGTTCGATCCAGCCATAGTTGAAGTATTCCCGTCCGGTACTTTTCGGTGCCGGTAGCGAGAACCAGGGGTCACTGAGCATGTTTTGCAGCAACGGAATAATCACCGTCCCGCCGCAGGCCCATTGCGCATCTTTATCATAAGGTTTACCGCACTGCCGCCAGATCCAGGCATCCATCAGCATATTGCCAGGACCGGTATCGTATCCACGAACGGGTTGCCCTGGAATCAACATCGACAGATTCGCTATACCGCCAATGTTGAGCACCATTCTTCGCTCCGTTGGATGCGCGAGCAGCGCCTGATGAAATGCGGGCACCAGTGGCGCGCCCTGTCCGCCCAGCGCAATATCACGACGGCGGAAATCGCCGACCACCGTGATACCGGTACGCGCCACAATCTGGTTGTTATCGCCAATCTGTAGCGTGTGCGGTGCAACGCCGCCAGGTTCATGCCACACGGTTTGCCCGTGGCAGCCGATGGCGACAATGTCTTGCGGACGGAGTTTTTCCTGTGCCAGCAGCGCATTTACCGCCTCTGCAAACAGCATGCCCAACTGGACATCCAACTGACCAAACTGGGAGAGCGTCAGGGATTGTCCCTGACAGATATCGAGAATCGCCTGTTTAAGGGACACCGGCATCGGCCAGGTGAGACTCCCCTGTTGAGCCACCATCGTGTCATCAATCGTCGCCAGTACTACATCGACACCATCAAGACTGGTGCCAGACATCACGCCAATATAACGGCCCGATTTCATACATGTTCCTTTTTTAAGCATAATGTTGCGTCAACACTCCATCACAAACGCGCAGTCAATGCTACGCTTCATTCACGTTTTTCCCCCGAAAGCGCGTGCGCAATGTCAATTAAGTGGATCCGCTGAATAGTTCGTTTAAAGTTGGTTAACCTGGCTGTTATTATGATTTCTGCATCGTTAAGACAGAACATGTGACCTTAAACGCACAAATACCATATAATTTGACCATGAGGGATGCTTGGGTAGCGTTTCATGGTGAACAGGAGATTTTTAGATGATTAAACGTGTGCTGATCGTTTCACTGGCAGGCCTGTCTCTGGTGGGTTGTTCCAACACAGATAGCCTTTCAGGCGATGTCTACACCGCCTCCGAAGCGAAGCAGGTGCAGAATGTCACCTACGGTACGATTGTGAACGTCCGTCCGGTCAAAATTCAGGCCGGTGATAATGAAAACGTGATCGGCGCCATTGGCGGTGCCGTGCTCGGCGGCTTCCTGGGGAATACTGTCGGTGGTGGTACGGGTCGTTCCCTGGCAACCGCGGCAGGCGCTGTCGCTGGTGGCGTTGCCGGTCAAGGCGTACAGGGCGCGATGAACAAAACGCAGGGCGTTGAGCTGGAAATCCGCAAGGATGATGGCAACACCATCATGGTTGTTCAGAAACAAGGGGATACGCGTTTCTCTGCAGGACAGCGTGTCGTGCTGGCCAGCAACGGTCGTCAGGTTACCGTCTCTCCGCGCTAAGTGAATTAACGTGTGGTCAGATCCTGACCACACGTTTCATGATTTTAATCGTGCGACTGGAGCTCAATAATATTGTGTTCAAGTCGGGTGATCAGCTTGATCAGCAGATCAATTTCCTGCGCAGTAATCCCTTCCAGAATTTCACCACGCGTTTTATTGATAACCGCTTCCATATCGGCAATCAGCGGCTCTGCTTTTTCCGTTAGCTTTATACGTTTAGCACGGCGATCGCTGACACAGGTTTGACGCGAAATGAGCCCTTTCTCTTCGAGCTGATCCAGCGTACGTACCAGTGACGGCTGTTCAATGCCAATCGCTTTTGCCAGTTGTATCTGTGATTGATCCGGTGGCAATTGATGAATATTATGCAGCGTTACCCAGTGTGTCTGCGTCAATTCCAGAGGCTTAAGACGGTGGTCTATCAAAGCACGCCAAATGCGCACCAACCGTGCCAGATCAGAACCTAATGGCGATTCCAATTTCATCTCCTTATAATTAGCTTGCTAAGATATTATACTGATTTTAGAATAGTGTGCAGCAATTGTATTGCTAAAACAAATGTATTGCTGCAATTGGTTACCGCCAGACATATTTTTCAGACATTACGCGAAAAAAGCGCTCGTCATGCCGGTTTTTGCTAAACCTGTATACACGTAACCTGACGCAAAGGACTATTGCTTGTGACCTCCGCACTCAATACTACAGGGATGCCCTTACAAGACCTGGTGATTGGCGCATCTGTTTACTTCCCACCGCTGTTCAAGGCCTTCGCGCTGGGATTTTTCCTCTGGCTTTTCATCCATCGCCTGCTGCGCGAACGCATCTACTCCGGTGAAATCTGGCATCCATTATTGATGGATCTGTCGATTTTTGCCCTCTGCGTCTGTTCGGGTCTTTTTCTATTGGTTGCGTGGTAATTATGACGCTGAAAACACTGAAGTATTTCTCCACAATTGTGATTGCTGCCCTCGCCGTTCTGGCGGGTTGGTTTATGTGGAATTATTACATGCAATCGCCCTGGACGCGTGACGGTAAGGTGCGCGCCGAGCAGGTCAGCATTACCCCCCAGGTGTCTGGCACTATCGTCGATCTCCAGGTAAAGGATAACCAGTTCGTCAACGCGGGCGATCTGCTCTTTCGCATTGATAAGACCCCTTTTCATATCGCCGAACTCAACGCGCAGGCTCAACTGGCTAAAGCGCAATCGGAACTGGCAAAGGCCAACAATGAAGCCAACCGCCGCCGCCGTTTATCGCAGAACGTCATTTCTGCAGAAGAGTTAGACACCGCTAATCTGAACGTCAAAGCGATGCAGGCAAGTGTGGACGTCGCTCAGGCGACGCTCAGACAGGCGCAGTGGCAACTGGCGCAGACGGATGTCCATGCCCCGGTCTCCGGCTGGATAACCAATCTGTCGACGCGTACCGGTGATTTCGCCACCACCGGGCAACCGCTGTTTGCTCTGGTGGATAGCCACTCCTTCTATGTGATGGGGTATTTTGAAGAAACCAAGTTGCGTCATATCCGCGAGGGCGCGCCTGCCAGAATAACGCTCTACAGCGGCAATATTCAGTTACAGGGTCACGTATCCAGCATCGGTCGCGCCATTTACGACCAAAGCGTGGAGAGCGATTCCGGACTGGTGCCGGATATCAAACCTAACGTGCCCTGGGTGCGTCTGGCGCAGCGCGTGCCGGTACGTATCGAATTTGATCAACTACCCCATGACGTGACGCTCGTTTCCGGCACGACCTGTAGCGTAGCGATCGGCAAATAAATGTCCCCCCTGTACCGCTATCTGAGCAAAACGCCGTGGCTGAAAGCGACGGCCGGGCAGTGGCGCTATGCATTGCGTAATACCCTCGCGATGTGTCTCGCGTTGACGTTCGCCTATTATCTGAACCTGGATGAACCCTATTGGGCCATGACCTCTGCCGCGGTGGTCAGTTTTCCCACCGTCGGCGGCGTTATCAGCAAGAGCCTCGGGCGTATTGCCGGGAGTTTGCTCGGCGCAACCGCCGCGTTGATTCTCGCCGGGCATACTCTCAACGAGCCATGGCTTTTTCTGCTGAGCATGTCCGCCTGGATTGGTTTTTGTACCTGGGCCTGTGCGCAGTTTACCAACAACGTGGCCTACGCTTTTCAGCTTGCCGGTTACACGGCGGCGATTATTGCCTTCCCGATGGTCAACATCGTTGAGATCACTCAACTCTGGGATATCGCGCAGGCGCGCGTCTGTGAAGTGATTGTCGGGATCCTCTGCGGCGGCACGATGATGATGATCCTGCCGAGCACCTCCGATGGCACCGCGTTGCTGACGGCGTTGAAGAATATGCATGCGCGCTTGCTGGAACATGCCAGTCTGCTGTGGCAACCCGAGACTACCGACGCCATCCGCTCTGCCCACGAAGGGGTGATCGGGCAAATATTGACGATGAACTTACTGCGTATCCAGGCCTTCTGGAGCCATTACCGCTTTCGTCGCCAGAATGCGCTGTTGAATGCCCTCTTGCATCATCAGCTGCGCCTGACCAGCGTCATCTCAAGCCTGCGCAGGATGTTGCTTAACTGGCCAAATCCCCCAGCCCACACGCGCGATGTCATTGACCAACTTTTGACGGCCCTGGCCCGCTCGCAAACGGACAGTTACACCATCGCTCGAATTATTGCCCCGCTTGCCCCCGCTAACGGGGCTGATTACCGTCATGTCGCCTTCTGGCAGCGGTTATGTTACTTCTGCCGTCTCTATCTGCGCACCAGCCATCAGTTATACCTGATCGAAAATGGCGGGGCACTGACGCCTGTCCATATTCCCCGTGCGCCTGCGCTGGCGCGACACACTGATAATGCTGAAGCGCTCTGGAGCGGTTTGCGCACTTTCGTCACGCTGACGGTGATTGGCGCCTGGAGCATTGGATCACAGTGGGAATCGGGTTCGGGGGCGCTGACGCTGGCCGCCATCAGTTGCGTGCTCTACTCTGCCGTTGCCACGCCGTTTAAATCACTGACGCTGCTGATGCGTACGCTGGTGTTGTTATCGCTGTTCAGCTTTGTGGTGAAGTTTGGCCTGATGGTGCAGATCAGTGAACTGTGGGAATTCTTACTGTTTTTATTCCCCCTGCTGACCACCATGCAACTGCTTAAGCTACAGATGCCAAAACTGGCGGGGCTTTGGGGACAACTCATTGTCTTTATGGGATCGTTTATCGCCGTGACCAATCCGCCCGTCTATGACTTTGCTGATTTCCTTAATGATAACACCGCCAAGATCGTCGGAGTCGCCTTGTCCTGGCTTGCTTTCGCCATCTTGCGTCCGGGATCGGATGCGCGTAAAAGTCGCCGTCATATCCGCGCGTTACGCCGGAGTTTTGTCGACCAACTGAGCCGCCATCCTGCACACAGTGAAAACGAGTTTGAGTCGCTGACGTATCACCACATCAGCCAGCTAAGCAACAGCCAGGATGCGCTGGCCAGACGCTGGCTTTTACGCTGGGGCGTGGTGCTGCTCAACTGTTCACACGTGGTCTGGCAGCTTCGCGCCTGGGAATCGCGCTCCGATCCGCTGTCGCGCGTGCGGGATATCTGTATTTCGTTACTACGCGATGTAATGAATGAGCGCGGTGTCCAGCAGCGACCCCTCGCCGCCACGCTCACCGAATTGCTGCGCATCTGTGAGACGCTTTCGCATCATCATCAGCCGGCTGCGCAAGAACTGGCAGCCATCATCTGGCGGCTGTATTGCTCACTTTCTCAGCTGGAACAAGCGCCGCCAGAAGGAACGCTCACGTCCTGATTACTTGATCACCCCACAGGCGTAACGCGCCCCGCCGCCGCCCAGCGGTTTAGGCTGATCGGACATATTATCGCCGCCGACATGGATCATCAGCGCTTTGTCTTTGACATCATTCAGGGATTTCAGGCGTGTTGCCGTGACGGGAATAATGGCTTTACCTTCGTTATTAACCACCAGCACAGGCAGATCGCCCTGGTGCCCTTCGCCATCCGGTCCGGCATGTTTACCGGTTTTGTGCGGGTCAAAATGTCCTCCTGCGGACTCAGCAGGAGACGCTTTGCCATCTTTAATCGCGGGCTGACAGCTGCCGTTGGCATGGATATGAAAACCATGTTCTCCCGGCGGCAGCGCTTTCAGATCCGGCGTAAACTCCAGCCCTTTCTCCGTTTGGGTAATGGTCACCTCCCCAATAGACTGCCCAACGCCTTGCGAGGTGACCAGATTCATCTCCACTGTCTCACTGGCGGCTTGCGCGCCCGTACAGGCTAACAGGGTTAACACAGCCAGACTCAATCGCTTCATAGGACCTCCGTTCTGTATGCATGTCGGTTAAGTGTAAACCAGTGACACCATTTTGAACGCAGAACCATGATTTAGCGATTACGGTACGTCGTACCCCAACGCCGCTTTTCGGATACGGAACCACTGCTGACGGCTCATTTTGAGCGACTCCGCTTCCACCGCCGCGCGAACGCGTTCAATTTTACCGGAGCCGATGATCGGCAGCGGCTGCGACGGCAGACGCAGTATCCAGGCGTAAACCACTTGCTCAATGGACGAGGCGTTGAGTTCTTGTGCAATGACCGCCAGTTCGTTGCGCAGTGGCTGGAACGCATCGTCATTAAACAGGCGCCCGCCACCGAGGCAGGACCAGGCCATCGGACGAATACGCAGTTGCTGAAGTTGATCGAGCGTGCCGTCTAATAGCAGCGGTTGGTAAACCGGTGAAATCTCCACCTGATTGGTCGCCAGCGTGAAAGGAAGACGCGATTGCAACAGCGTGAACTGTGCGGGGGTAAAGTTGGAGACGCCAAAATGGCGCACTTTACCGCTCTGGTGCAGGTGTTTGAAGGCTTCAGCGACCTCATCGGCATCCATCAGTGGGTCCGGGCGGTGGATCAACAGCAGATCCAGATGGTCAGTCGCCAGGTTAGTCAGCGACTGTTCCGCGCTTTTCACAATATGATCGCGGTCAGTGATGTAGTGGCCAAGCGCGTTTTCCGCGCGGGCGGTGGTGGCGATACCGCATTTGGTGACGATCTGCATGCGCTCGCGCAGATGAGGAGCCAGTTTCAGCGCCTCGCCAAAGGCGGCTTCGCACAGATAACCACCGTAAATATCCGCATGGTCCACGGTGGTGACACCTAAATCCAGGTGCGCTTCAATAAAGCTCACCAGCTCCCGGGGGGACATTTTCCAGTCCATCAGTCGCCAGTATCCCATGACAAAGCGGGAGAATTCCGGGCCTTGCGGTGCAAGAGTAATACGCTGAACCATAACAGCTTCCTCGTGAAGTAAATTACTGCGAGTATATACAATTAGTGGCTTAAAAGAGTGAAGGCTGTTGAGGTTCTTCTGGCGCCGCAGGTTTATTTGCGCGTAATTTACGCAGCAGACGCTGGCGGCATAACCGCAGCACGTCTTGTTTTTGTCCGTCGCTCATGTTTTGCCAGTTGAATCGCTCCTCCCTGCTGCGCAGACACCCCCGGCAAAAACCGCGCTCATCTGACTGGCAAATTCCCCGACACGGGCTCTGCACGGGGAAAAACTCTAACTGCTCTGCCACGCCCTTTCCTCTTAATCAGGTCTTCATTCTATTGAAGACGTAAACACGCTTTCTGGCAACCTGACTTGCATTAGACCGACTGGTCTATTACACTCCCTGCCATGAACAAGCAAACTGAATACGATACTCGCGAACACTTACTGGCTACCGGTGAGCATCTTTGCATGCAGCGGGGCTTTACCGGTATGGGACTGAGCGAGTTGCTTAAAACCGCCGGGGTGCCGAAAGGATCGTTTTATCACTATTTTCGATCCAAAGAAGCCTTTGGCGTCGCGATGCTGGAACGTCACTTTGCCGGTTATCATCAGCGGCTGGCGGCGCATTTTGACACGGGCCCTGGCAATTATCGCGATCGCATTCTGGCTTATTATCAGCAAACTCTGAACCAGTTTTGCCAGCAAGGGATCATCAGCGGCTGCCTGACGGTTAAACTTTCCGCCGAAGTGTGCGATCTGTCGGAAGATATGCGCACCGCGATGGACCAGGGCGCCGGAAAGATTATGACGATCCTGGCGCAGGCGCTGGAAAAAGGCCGCGACAGTCATTGTTTGACGTTTGCAGGCGAGCCGCTGCAACAGGCGCAAATTCTCTACGCGTTGTGGCTGGGGGCGAATCTGCAGGCCAAGATTTCGCGCAGTGCCACCCCACTGGAAAATGCGCTGGCACATGTGGAACGTATTATTGCAACGCCTGGTGCTTAACAGGCGTTTTATTTACTCTCTCACTAGACGACCGGTCTATTTATAACGGGAAATATTATGTCATCTGATAAACTGTTTACCCCACTGAAAGTGGGCGCGATCACCGCACCAAACCGTATTTTTATGGCTCCTCTGACGCGTTTGCGCAGTATTGAGCCTGGCGACATCCCGACTCCGTTAATGGCCGAGTATTATCGCCAGCGCGCCAGCGCGGGTCTTATCATCAGCGAAGCAACACAGATTTCCGCACAGGCGAAGGGTTACGCCGGCGCGCCGGGTCTGCACAGCGATGAGCAAATCGCCGCGTGGAAGAAAATCACCGCGGGCGTCCATGCTGAAAACGGTCATATCGCCGTTCAGTTATGGCACACAGGCCGTATTTCTCACTCCAGCCTGCAACCGGGCGGTCAACCGCCGGTGTCAGCATCGGCTATCAGTGCCGGTACCCGTACTTCCCTGCGTGATGAACACGGTCAGGCGATCCGCGTAGATACCTCAATGCCTCGTGCACTGGAAATCGATGAAATTCCGGGCATCGTCAATGATTTCCGCCAGGCCATCGCCAATGCGCGTGAAGCCGGTTTCGATCTGGTTGAACTGCACTCCGCGCACGGTTACCTGCTGCACCAGTTCCTTTCCCCTTCTTCTAACCATCGTAACGATCGGTACGGCGGCAGCGTAGAGAATCGCGCACGTCTGGTGCTGGAAGTGGTTGATGCAGGCATTAAAGAATGGGGTGCAGACCGTATCGGTATTCGCGTCTCGCCTGTCGGCACCTTCCAGAACGTTGACAATGGTCCGAACGAAGAAGCCGATGCGCTGTATCTGATTGAAGAACTGGGTAAACGCGGCATCGCTTATCTGCACATGTCTGAACCCGACTGGGCGGGCGGCAAGCCGTATACCGACGCGTTCCGTGAAAAAGTGCGCGCTCGTTTCCACGGTCCGATCATCGGTGCCGGCGCCTATACGCCAGAGAAAGCAGAAACCTTAATTGAGAAAGGACTGATCGATGCTGTCGCCTTTGGGCGCGATTACATCGCTAACCCGGATCTGGTCGCGCGCCTGCAACGTAAAGCCGAACTCAACCCACAGCGCAGCGAAAGTTTCTACGGCGGCGGCGCTGAAGGTTATACCGATTACCCGACGCTCTGATCCCCCATCCGCATTACTGCATTGATAGCGGCGTAAAAACGCCGCTATACTAAAACAACATTTTGAATGTATTGACCATTTTTAAGGGGACAAAACATGCGTTTACTTCACACGATGCTGCGCGTTGGCGATCTGCAACGCTCCATTGATTTTTACACTAAAGTCCTGGGCATGAAGTTGCTGCGTACCAGCGAAAACACGGAATACAAATACTCTCTGGCGTTCGTCGGCTACGGCGAAGAGAGTGATGAAGCGGTGATTGAGCTGACCTACAACTGGGGCGTCGATAAATACGAACTGGGCACTGCTTACGGTCATATCGCCCTGAGCGTGGATAATGCGGCCGAAGCCTGTGAACGCATTCGTCAGAACGGCGGAAACGTCACCCGTGAAGCCGGCCCGGTGAAAGGCGGCACGACCGTTATTGCATTTGTTGAAGATCCGGACGGTTACAAAATCGAACTGATCGAAGAGAAAGATGCCGGGAAAGGTCTCGGTAACTAACATCCTACCGGGCGCAGTTGCTCTCTGCGCCCGTAGTTTTACTGCATCACTCCGCTTTTTTTGGCATAATGCGCGCTGCAATTTTTCCGTACTAAGAGACCCTGATGTCCGATAACGCTCAACTTACCGGTCTGTGCGACCGTTTTCGTGGTTTCTATCCCGTCGTCATTGATGTTGAAACGGCTGGATTTAACGCCAAAACCGATGCGCTGCTTGAGATCGCCGCCATCACGCTGAAAATGGATGAACAAGGCTGGCTGATGCCGGACAGCACGCTACAATTCCACGTGGAGCCGTTTGAAGGCGCGAATTTGCAGCCAGAAGCGCTGGCGTTTAACGGTATCGACCCGTCTAACCCGCTGCGTGGCGCGGTAAGCGAATATGACGCCCTGCACGCCATTTTCAAAATGGTGCGCAAAGGCATTAAAGACAGCGGTTGCAGTCGCGCCATCATGGTGGCGCATAATGCGACGTTCGATCATAGCTTTATGATGGCTGCCGCCGAGCGAGCATCGCTCAAGCGCAACCCGTTCCATCCGTTCGTGACGTTTGATACCGCCGCCCTGAGCGGACTTGCTCTCGGACAAACGGTGCTCTCCAAAGCGTGTCTTGCGGCAGGCATGGAGTTTGACGGTACCCAGGCGCACTCTGCACTTTATGATACCGAGCGCACCGCCGTGCTGTTTTGCGAAATCGTCAACCGCTGGAAGCGTCTGGGCGGTTGGCCGTTACCCCTGCCTGAAGAAGCCTGATGATATGGCCTGATAACGCGGTTTATCAGGTCGTGCCACCCCCACCCCGACACTGTATATTTGACCAGTATCAATACACCCTGCTTATTTCCCGCTATTCTGTAAAAAGGTCTTGATCCGCCAACACCGCAAAAGGGACAGGGAACATGTCAGCAAACAATGCGTCGCCCCCACTGCCGGATATTTTCTCGCAGGCGACCCGCGACTGGTTTATCTCGGCATTTCAGCATCCCACGCTGGTGCAGTCGCAAACGTGGGCCGTTACCGCGACGAATCAACATGCGCTGGTGATAGCCCCAACCGGTTCGGGGAAAACCCTTGCCGCGTTTCTCTACGCACTGGATCGCCTGTTTCGTGAAGGTGAGGAAAAGCCCACGACGCCGCTCTCCGGCAAAGAAAAGAAAGTCACCCGCATCCTCTATATTTCTCCGATAAAAGCCCTCGGCACGGATGTTCAGCGCAATCTGCAAATTCCCCTTCAGGGGATTAGCGAAGAGCGGAAGAAATGCGGCGCGACAGAGGTGACCATTCGGGTCGGTATCCGTACAGGAGATACGCCACCTCAGGAGCGTGCGAAGCTCAGTCGTCATCCGCCTGATATTCTGATCACCACGCCGGAGTCGCTTTATCTGATGCTCACCTCGCGCGCCAGAGAGTCGCTGCGCGGGGTTGAAACGGTGATCGTCGATGAAGTACACGCGGTGGCAGGCACAAAACGTGGTGCGCACCTCGCGCTCAGCCTTGAACGACTGGATGCGCTTCTGACGAGGTCGGCGCAGCGTATTGGTCTGTCGGCGACGGTGCGTTCCGTTACGGAGGTTGCGGCTTTTCTGGGCGGCGATCGCCCGGTTACCGTGGTCAATCCCCCCGCGACCCGTCACCCGGATATCCGCATTGTTGCACCTGCCGCCAATCTGGATGACGTCTTAGCCGATAATAGTGACAGCAGCGATGCCATTCACAAAGGCAGAGAAGGTTCCGTCTGGCCGCGCATTGAATCCGGTATTCTCGATCAAATCCTTCGCCATCGCTCCACTATTGTCTTCACCAACTCGCGCGGGCTGGCGGAAAAACTGACGGCTCGTCTGAATGAACTCTATCTCTCGCGACGACACGCCCCCCCTGAATCGCAGGCGGAACCCGTACACTATGACTCGTCAACCGGCTCCACCAGCAATCGGGCGCAGGACGCCGTAGAATACATTGCCCGCTCGCATCACGGTTCGGTGTCCAAAGAGCAGCGGGCCGTCACGGAGCATGCCCTGAAATCAGGCGAACTTCGCTGTGTGGTGGCGACGTCAAGTCTGGAGCTGGGGATCGACATGGGCGCCGTTGATCTGGTGATTCAGGTGGCAACGCCCCTTTCAGTCGCCAGCGGCCTGCAGCGCATCGGACGAGCCAGCCACCAGGTTGGCGGCGTCTCGAAGGGGCTATTCTATCCCAGAACCCGCCGGGATCTGATTGATTCTGCGGTGATTGTCGAGTGTATGTACGCCGGGCAACTGGAGACCCTGACGCCTCCGCGCAACCCGCTGGATATTCTGGCGCAACAAACCGTGGCCACCGTTTCCATGGATCCGGTCAATGTCGATGACTGGTATGCCCTCGTCCGCCGGGCTTCTCCATGGAAAGCGCTGCCAAGAGGCGCGTTTGACGCCACGCTGGATATGCTGGCGGGACGCTATCCCTCTGGCGATTTTGCGGTATTCAGACCGCGTATTATCTGGAACCGCGAAACCGGGTTATTAACGGCACGCCCCGGCGCACAACTTCTGGCGGTGACCAGCGGTGGTACCATTCCGGACCGTGGCATGTTCAGCGTGCTGCTCCCCGAAGGGGATGAACAGGCGGGGTCACGACGCGTGGGCGAACTGGATGAAGAGATGGTGTATGAGTCTCGCGTCAACGACATCATTACGCTTGGTGCCAGTTCGTGGCGTATTCAACAGATCACCCGCGATCAGGTTATCGTCGTCCCTGCGCCCGGACGCTCGGCCAGGCTTCCGTTCTGGCGCGGCGAAGGCGTCGGGCGTCCTGCGGAACTGGGGGAACGTATTGGTGATTTCATCCATACCCTGTCCGATGACAACGCGGAGCGACAACTCTCCCCCCGACTGCGCGACGATAATGTTTTATCGAATATCAAAGGGTTAATTAACGATCAAAAGAATGCCACGGGCGTGCTCCCCTGGAGCCGTCATCTGGTACTTGAACGCTGTCGTGATGAGATAGGTGACTGGCGGGTCATTCTGCATTCGCCTTATGGCCGCCGGGTACATGCCCCCTGGGCCCTTGCGATTGCCGGACGCCTCCATGCGCAATGGGGGGCTGACGCGTCGATTGTCGCCAGCGATGACGGGATTGTCGCCCGCATTCCGGACAGCGACGGAAAGCTGCCGGATGCCGCCATTTTTCTGTTCGATCCGGAAAAACTGTTGCGCATTGTCCGGGAAGCCGTCAGCAGCACGGCGCTGTTTGCCGCCCGCTTCAGAGAATGCGCCGCCCGCGCCCTGCTGATGCCTGGCCGCACGCCGGGACGTCGCTCACCACTCTGGCAGCAGCGCCTGCGCGCCAGCCAGCTTCTGGAAATTGCAGCGGGCTATCCTGACTTTCCCATTATTCTGGAAACCGCCCGAGAATGCCTCCAGGACGTCTACGATCTTGACGCGCTCGAACAGGTCATACGCCGCCTGAACACCGGCGAGATCCAGATATCTGAAGTCACCACGCCCGCTCCTTCGCCGTTTGCTACCGATCTGTTGTTTGGTTATGTCGCGGAATTTATGTACGCCACCGACGTTCCACTGGCGGAGCGGCGGGCCTCGGTACTGGCGCTGGACAGCGAACTGCTGGGCAACCTGTTAGGCCAGGGCGATCCGCTGGAGTTGCTCGACCCGGAGATTATCCGCCAGGTAGAGGATGAGCTTCAGCGGCGGGCTGCGGGCAGAAAAGCCCAGGGAATGGAAGGCGTTTACGATTTGCTGCGCGAACTGGGGCCAATGACCATCGAGGATATTGCGGCCAGGCACGAAGCAACGATCGCTGACATCGGGCCCTGGCTCGATGGCCTGACGGCTGACAAGCGTATTTTCCCGGTTGTTATTGCAGGTACTGCGCAGATGGCCTGTATGGATGACGCGGCCAGACTTCGTGATGCGCTGGGTGTCCGCCTGCCAGCGACGATTTCGGCTGCATGGTTGCATCCGGTGAACACACCGCTGCGGGACCTCTTCATGCGCTTCAGCCGCACCCATACGCTCTTTACCGGCGATCAGATTGCGCAGGCGTTCGGGTTGGGTGTAGCCGTCGCCGACGATCTCCTGCGCCAGTTACGCGATGAGGGCGTCCTGATCCAACTGCGGACGGGGGCGTCATCCACTCCCAACGACGCGCGTTCTTCAACGTGGGTGAATGAAGACATATTTCATCGGCTGCGCATCCGCTCGCTGCATGCCGCCAGAGAAGCAACCCGCCCTGTCCCGGCGGCGAGCTACACCCGCCTGCTGCTGGAACGTCATGGGCTCATTTCACCCGCCGACGGCAGCCCGGCGCGCCTTCCGGCGTCCTCAGCGGGAATGCTTGAAGGAAGTGACAGTGTCACGAGGGTTATTGAACAACTTGCCGGACTCGGCCTGCCCGCCTCACTGTGGGAAAGCCAGATTTTCCCTGCCCGGGTCAGGGACTATTCGCCGGACATGCTCGATGAGCTGCTTGCAACCGGTGAAGTCATCTGGTCAGGGCAAAAGAAACTGGGCGATGATGACGGACGAGTGGTACTGCATCTACGGGATTATCTGGCGGAGACGCTTTCCCCGCCATCCGGTGACAGCGAGTCGCTTTCAGACTTGCAGCGCGCCATTTTAGACGTCCTCTCAGGCGGCGGCGCATGGTTTGCACAGCAACTCAGCGCGTTGATTCAGGCCCGGACGCAAAGGTCTGGCAATGATGAGTGGATAACGCCGGCCACGCTGCATGAGGCCCTTTGGGGGCTGGTCTGGCAAGGGTACATCACAACCGATATCTGGGCCCCGCTACGAGGCCTGTCGCGCACTGTCTCTGCGTCACGTCAGCCGTCGCGACGCTCACCGCGTATGCGTCGTGGACGCCCTGTCTATGCCTCAACTCGCCCCACGTCAGTTTCCGTACCGGTTTCTTACACCACTCCTGCGCTGGCCGGACGCTGGTCACTGCTGCCGCGAGAGACGTTAAATGATACCGAGCGAATGTTGGCCTGCGCGGAGAATATGCTCGATCGCTACGGCGTGATCGGTAGGCAGGCGGTGATTGCGGAGAATGTCCCTGGGGAGTTTCCTGCCATGCAGACACTGTGTCGAAGCATGGAGGATTCGGGACGCATTTTACGAGGGCGTTTCGTTGAGGGAATGGGCGGTGCGCAGTTTGCCGAGCGGCCTACTATCGATCGCCTTCGCGATCTTACCTCATCAAATACTGAACATCAGGCTTTTACGGCGGTGGCGTTATCCGCAAACGACCCGGCCAATCCCTGGGGCGCGCTTCTGCCGTGGCCGACGCATCCGTCGTCTCTGGTACCCGGACGCCGTAATGGCGCATTTGTCGTTATTTCTGCCGGCCAGCTGCGGCTGTATCTCGCTCAGGGCGGGAAAAAGATGATGGTCTGGAGCGAAAATGAGGAGACGATTTCAGCGGAAATATTCAGGGCGTTGGCGAGTGCTTTACGCCGTGAGCCGCGACTTCGTTTTACCCTGACAGAAGTTAACGATAAACCGGTCCGGCAAACCCGTCTGTTTACCCTGCTTCGGGAGGTCGGGTTTTCCAGTTCGCCGCAGGGACTTGACTGGGGGTAGACATGCCGAGGGTGCAGCAGAGCGGCAGAAATGAAAAGGAGCTTACCCTGACACGGAAAAGCTCCTCTTAACCATCTACTGATTACTCAGCATCTGATTCTTCAGATTTGTATTTTGCAGCGGTCTCTTTGATCAGTTGCTGCAGTTCGCCACGCTGGTACATTTCGATCAAAATGTCACAGCCGCCAACCAGTTCACCGTCAACCCACAGCTGCGGGAAGGTCGGCCAGTTCGCGTATTTCGGCAGTTCAGCGCGAATATCCGGGTTTTGCAGAATATCCACATAGGCAAAACGCTCACCACAGGCGGAAAGCGCCTGCACAGCCTGGGCTGAAAACCCGCAGCTTGGCAGTTTTGGAGAACCTTTCATGTACAGGAGAATCGGGTTTTCAGCGATCTGGCGCTGGATTTTTTCGATAGTGGTGCTCATTGTCTTGCTTCCTTAACTTCTTTTACGGCAGTCGTCTGACATTGTAGCGGTTCAGGGCGACATCGGAAAATAACATTTTCATTACGCTTTACTATTTTATCGTCTGAACGCTTAAGTTGCATTCCCAATAATGGTTTCCCCGGTGCTTATGTCAGAAGTGCGCGCCAAATAACCAAATTTAGCTTTGGCTGCTGTTTTTTTTTGCACTCAATAGCGAAACCGCATTTTTAACAATAAAAGCTATTAACTTTATCCGTTTCTATAGATTAGAATCATCAGGTTTTGTAAATCACACGCAGGTATGATTGCGACCTGCCTTAACAGAGGAATGCTCAGTGGCGCGGATAAACCGACTTTCCCTCACGCTCTGTGCTTTACTATTTACAACGATTCCCTTTATGCCGATGGCACATGCGTCCAAGCAAGCCAGGGACACCGCTGATCTTTCGCATAATAAGAAAGCCAGCGACAAAAAGAAAAGTACGGCAACAGCAAAAAAAACGAATAAAACCAGTCAAAAAACCGTTAAGAAAACCACCAGCAAATCCAGTACTAAAACCGCCTCTTCTTCTAAGAAAAAAATTACCGCTCCCGCTAAAGCCAGCAAAACAGCCAGCCACAAAGGAAAAACCGTCGCGACGAAAAAGACAGCCTCCGTCACCTGGAGCGAAAAATGCACCCCGCGCAAAGGGCACAAACCGACGTGTGTGAAAGTGAAGAACACAGGGCCAGGAAAGATTGCGGATGCACATAAAGTCAAAGTGCAAAAAGCGACCAGCACGGCGATGAACAAATTAATGAGCCAGATTGGCAAACCGTACCGCTGGGGAGGCACGTCGCCGCGCACCGGTTTCGATTGCAGCGGTCTGGTCTATTACGCCTATAAAGATCTCGTGAAATTCCGTATTCCGCGCACCGCAAATGAAATGTATCACCTGCGTGATGCCGCACCGATTGACCGTGAAGAATTAAAAAATGGCGATCTGGTGTTCTTCCGCACTCAGGGACGCGGCACCGCCGACCACGTTGGCGTTTATGTCGGCAACGGCAAATTTATCCAGTCGCCGCGCAGCGGTCAGGAAATCCAGATCACGTCGCTCAGCGAAGATTACTGGCAACGCCACTACGTTGGCGCTCGCCGGGTCATGACCCCCAAAACCATTCGTTAAAACTTTACCCTGTTGTTAACGCAACAGGGTAAGTTCATCTTTTGTCTCACCTTTCAATTTGCTACCCTATCCTTACGCACAATAAGGTTATTGCGCGAAATACTATTAATAATAAGGAGAGAAGCAATGTCGTTCGAATTACCTGCACTACCGTATGCCAAAGACGCGCTTGCGCCGCACATTTCCGCCGAAACGCTGGAATATCACTATGGCAAACACCATCAGACCTATGTCACCAACCTGAACAACCTGATCAAAGGCACCGCCTTTGAAGGAAAATCACTGGAAGAGATCGTACGAAGCTCCGAAGGTGGCGTGTTCAACAACGCCGCTCAGGTCTGGAACCACACATTCTACTGGAACTGCCTGGCGCCGAATGCGGGCGGCGAGCCAACCGGTAAACTGGCTGACGCGATTGCCGCCTCTTTCGGCAGCTTTGCGGAGTTCAAAGCGCAGTTTACCGATGCGGCGATCAAAAACTTCGGTTCCGGCTGGACCTGGCTGGTAAAAGGAAAGGATGGCAAGTTGGCTATCGTTTCAACATCTAACGCCGGCACGCCGTTGACCACCGACGCCACCCCGCTGATGACCGTCGACGTGTGGGAGCATGCGTATTACATTGACTACCGCAATGCACGTCCTGGCTACCTGGAGCACTTCTGGGCGCTGGTGAACTGGGAGTTTGTCGCGAAGAACTTCGCCGCGTAAAAAAGATAACGCAGAAGGGCGTCCCTTCTGCGTTTTTGTTCTGCCATTAACCTGCGACGCACACCTGTTCAGGCTGTTTTCTCGCCGAGACAAACACTAACAACAGCGCCATACCTGCCACAATCGCCCCCATCACAGGAACAAAACTGTAGCCTAACCCGCCAGAAATCACGGCCCCACCGGCGGCGGCACCCAGTGCATTTCCGAGATTAAAAGCGCCGATATTCACGGAAGACGACAGGCCTGGCGCTTCGTGAGCCACACGCATGACGCGCATTTGCAGCGGAGGCACCACCGCAAAGGTCGCCGCCCCCCAGACCACCATACTGACCGCCGCCCCCAGTTCATTTTGAGCCAATAAGGGGATAGCCAGCATAATCACCATCAGCAGCAGCAAAAAGCCCTTCAGCGTACCGTTAACCGAGCGATCGGCCAGTTTACCGCCGAGGTAGTTACCAATGGAGAAGCCCACGCCAATCAGAACCAGCATCCCGGTCACGAAGGTCGGGGTCGCATGGGTGATGCTTTGCAGAACAGGCGAAATATAGGTATACAGCGTAAACATAGCGCCCGCCCCCAACACGGTAGTCAGCAGCGCGGAGAGCACCTGAGGACGCATTAACACCGCCAGCTCTTTTTTCACTTCCGGACGCGCCCCGGCACCGCCTTTCGGCAACGAGAAAAAGAGACTCAGCATCGAGATAACGCCCAGACCGGCTGTCGCCATAAACGACATTCGCCAGCCGATGGTTTCCCCCAGCCAGGTCGCCGCCGGAACGCCGCCGATATTGGCGATAGTCAGCCCCATAAACATCGTGGCAACGGCGCTGGCCTGTTTGTGCTTCGGCACCACGCTGGCTGCTACAACGGAACCCAGGCCGAAGAACGCGCCGTGGTTGAGGCTGGTTAAAATGCGTGACAGCATCAGCGTGGTGTAATCCGGCGAAATCGCCGAGAGCACGTTACCAAGCGTAAAGATTGCCATCAGAAAAATCAGCGCATTACGGCGTCCACGATGTGACAGAAGCAGCGTCATCAGCGGGGCCCCAACCATCACGCCGACGGCATAGGCGCTAATCAACATGCCTGCGGCGGGGATGGACACATCAACGCCGCGCGCAATGACGGGCAGCAGCCCCATTGGCGAGAATTCGGTCGTACCGATGCCGAATGCGCCGATGGCCAGCGCCAGTAACGGATAATTAATTTTCATGCAGTGATGACTCCGGCTCTTCGCGATGAGGCGCGAGGCTTAACTAAGAGTCAAAAGCATGACATCAATCACAAAAAAAGAGAAGTTAACAAAAATACAAAAGACTTTTGCAGATTCGATAACAATATGGCGGGAGGTTCGAGGGAGCAGGCACTCCCCCGAGGGAAATCAATGCAGTGCCGCTGTCAGACCGCCAGCAACGATTAAAGCCAGAACAATAAACGTGGTCACTAATGAAAATTTCAGATCGGT
Source organism: Citrobacter sp. Ct235 (assembly GCF_030332305.1). Classification (NCBI taxonomy): domain Bacteria; kingdom Pseudomonadati; phylum Pseudomonadota; class Gammaproteobacteria; order Enterobacterales; family Enterobacteriaceae; genus Citrobacter; species Citrobacter sp. Ct235. The sequence goes on along the minus strand of NZ_JAOWIC010000049.1, from coordinate 516,280 downwards.
GCTCATCAACTTTTCTCCTTTTTATTCCCACACAAAAAGTGATATAGCGCATTTTTGCACACTTGAGTGCAAAAATCTCCCACGATTTAGAGTGATATGTGCTTTTAATACTTCCCCTTTTCGTTAAGATCAGCCAAAATTCGACGCTTACTTGATTAGCGTACCGGCCATTGACCCCTTCCTGACGCTCTGTGGCGTTTTCCCGGCATGCCGCAACCCTGACGTTGCGCACAGGATGATTAAAGGCAAACGTTTACTTAGCATATTTTAATGTTCAGGTTGGGTCTGGAGTGAGATTTAATGGCAACAATTAAAGATGTAGCGAAACGCGCAAACGTTTCCACTACAACCGTATCACACGTAATTAACAAAACGCGTTTCGTCGCTGAAGAAACACGCAATGCAGTGTGGGCGGCAATCAAAGAATTGCACTATTCCCCCAGCGCTGTTGCCCGTAGTCTGAAGGTCAACCATACCAAGTCTATCGGCTTGCTGGCGACCAGCAGCGAAGCCCCCTACTTTGCCGAAATTATCGAAGCCGTTGAAAAGAACTGCTTCCAGAAAGGCTATACCCTGATCCTCGGTAACGTCTGGAACAATCTGGAAAAACAGCGTGCCTATCTGTCCATGATGGCGCAAAAACGCGTTGATGGCCTGCTGGTGATGTGTTCCGAATATCCCGATCCCCTGCTCTCGATGCTGGAAGAGTACCGTCATATCCCGATGGTGGTCATGGACTGGGGCGAAGCCAAAGCCGACTTCACCGATACGGTGATTGATAACGCCTTTGAGGGCGGTTATATGGCTGGCCGTTACCTTGTCGAACGCGGACATCGCGAAATTGGCGTGATCCCGGGACTAATGGAGCGCAACACCGGCGCGGGCCGTCTGGCCGGTTTTATGAAGGCGATGGATGAAGCGCTGATTAAAGTGCCGGAAAACTGGATTGTGCAGGGCGACTTCGAACCGGAATCCGGCTACCGTGCAATGCAGCAAATTCTGTCGCAGGCGCATCGCCCGACGGCGGTCTTCTGTGGCGGCGATATCATGGCGATGGGTGCCCTTTGCGCTGCGGATGAGATGGGCCTGCGCGTACCGCAGGACGTGTCGCTGATAGGCTATGACAATGTGCGCAACGCTCGCTTCTTTACGCCAGCGTTGACCACCATCCACCAGCCAAAAGATTCGCTGGGTGAAACGGCCTTTAACATGCTGCTGGACCGTATCGTCAATAAGCGCGAAGAGTCACAGTCCATTGAAGTCCACCCGCGCCTGGTGGAGCGCCGCTCCGTTGCGGATGGCCCTTTCCGCGACTACCGTCGTTAAACCTCTTTTGCGGGAGTCTCGTCAGGCTCCCGCAGCCACTCTTTGTTCAGCGTTTCGCTGTCTCCCAGATAGTCCAGCAGCCAAATCAGCGCGGGGGACATATCGTTCTGCTGCCAGGTCAGGCAACAGGCTGCGTCCGGGAAAGGGTTCTCCAGATCCAACGCCACCCACTGCCCCTTATTGAGATACGGCTTGGCAAAATGCGTCGGCACCATGCCGACACAAAGTCCGGCGCTGATACAGGTCGCGGAAGAGTCCCAGTCCGGAACCACCACCCGCTTCTGGTTGTCCAGCAGCCAGGTCACGCGTTTCGGCAGCGTGCGGGAGGTATCTTCCAGCACCAGTGACGGCCAGTTGCGCAACGTGTCATCGCTTAAAGGCCCGCTCATGGCGGCCAGTGGATGTGTGCTGGCAACGACACAACACCAGCTCAGTTTGCCCATATCGCGGAAGGTGTATCGACCTCCTACCGGGATCGCCTGGGTTGCGCCGATAGCGAGTTCAACCCTGCCATCTGACAGCGCGTCCCAGACGCCATTGAACACCTCCTGAAAGACCAGCAGCTCCACGTCATCAAAGTGGCGATAGAAATCGACTATCAGCTGTCTTGTGCGTTCAGGGCGCACGATATTGTCCACCGCGATGGGAAGTTGCCCACGCCAGCCGTTGGCTATCTGCTGACACTGCTGGCGCGTGATCTGCATTTTTTTGATGACAGAGCGGCCCTCTTTCAAAAACCAGGCTCCCGCCGGGGTCAGCACTACATCGCGATGACGACGTTCAAAGAGCGGGACTGCCAGCCACTCTTCCAGTTGGCGGACCGTATAGCTGACCGCTGAGGGCACCCGGTGCAACTCCTGAGCGGCGGAGCTGAAACTCCCGTTGCGCGCCACGGCATCAACGACTTCCAGTGCATATTCTGACCACATAATCTGCCTACAAAATTTTTGAATGCAATAAACAAATATTACCGTTTCACAAGCCGAAATTCACTCCCTACACTCTGCGCCAGTGTTATTCATTAAAATTAGAGAACAACTATGCAACCAGGAAAAGGGTTTTTAGTCTGGCTGGCAGGGCTCAGCGTGTTGGGTTTTCTGGCAACCGACATGTATTTGCCCGCTTTTGCCGCCATTCAATCTGACCTGCAAACACCGGCATCTGCCGTCAGCGCCAGCCTGAGTCTGTTTTTAGCGGGCTTTGCCGTCGCGCAACTGCTGTGGGGCCCGCTCTCGGACCGCTACGGCCGTAAACCGATCCTGCTGCTGGGTCTGTCCATCTTCGCCCTCGGTAGCCTGGGTATGCTGTGGGTCGAAAGCGCGACAGGGCTGTTGGTTCTGCGCTTTATTCAGGCGGTGGGCGTCTGTGCGGCGACCGTCATCTGGCAGGCGCTGGTCACCGATTACTATCCCTCACATAAAATTAACCGTATTTTCGCGACGATCATGCCGCTGGTCGGACTGTCTCCTGCCCTGGCGCCGTTATTAGGAAGTTGGATCCTGACCCATCTTTCCTGGCAGGCGATCTTTGCCACGTTGTTTTTCATCACGCTGCTGCTGATGCTGCCTGCGCTGTTCTTAAAACCCTCTACCCGGGCGCGAAACGACAGCAAGGATAAATTGACCTTCACCACGCTGCTGCGCGCGAAAGCGTACCGCGGTAACGTCCTGATTTACGCTGCCTGTTCCGCCAGCTTTTTTGCATGGCTGACCGGCTCGCCGTTTATTCTGAGTGAAATGGGCTACAGCCCGGCGGTGATTGGACTGAGCTATGTACCACAAACCATCGCGTTTCTGATTGGGGGCTACGGTTGTCGCGCCGCGCTGCAAAAATGGCAGGGACAACAGCTTCTGCCCTGGCTACTGGTCATCTATGCGCTGAGCGTGGTGGCGACATGGGCGGCAAGCTTTATCCATCACATTACGCTTGCGGAAATCCTGATCCCGTTCTGTGTAATGGCGATTGCCAACGGGGCTATCTACCCGATTGTGGTTGCGCAGGCGCTGCGTCCTTTCCCGCAGGCTACGGGGCGTGCCGCTGCCCTGCAAAATACCCTGCAGTTGGGTCTGTGCTTCCTGGCAAGTCTGGTGGTCTCCTGGCTTATCAGCACCCCGCTGCTGACCACGACCAGCGTGATGCTGTCGACGGTCGTACTGGCTGGACTGGGTTATAAGATGCAGCTGCAAACCTCAAGCGCCAGTGAACAGCCTGATAATCACGGGATAGCCCACAGCGAATCCCATTGATATTATTGATAATCACTCTTAATTAGTCGGCTAACAATTTTTGGTTGAATCATCGATTTTTGAGGCCTATACTAAATTTCGGTTGTTAAAATTACGATAATAATTATGTGTTAACGGGAACCGGAGCGTTCCCGGTTCACCACGGATGGCCTTTTCGGCAAGGGGTCCTCCCTTCCTCTGTTCTACGTCGGATAATAGACTCGCGGAATGATCCCGCGAGATTTCTCACAAAGCCAAAAAGCGTCTACGCTGTTTTAAGGTTCTGATCACCGACCAGTGATGGAGAAGCTATGAGTTCATCGTGTATAGAAGAAGTCAGTGTACCGGATGACGACTGGTACCGTATCACTAGCGAATTATTAAGCCGCGCCGGTATTGCCATCAACGGCTCTTCACCAGCAGATATACGCGTCAAAAACCCCGATTTTTTCAAACGTGTTTTACAAGAGGGGTCGCTTGGTCTGGGTGAAAGTTATATGGATGGCTGGTGGGAGTGCGATCGACTGGACCAGTTTTTTAGCAAAGTCCTGCGCGCAGGACTGGAAAACCAACTTCCGCACCATTTCAAAGATACTCTCCGCATCGCCGGCGCTCGCCTGTTCAATTTGCAAAGTAAAAAACGCGCCTGGATCGTCGGTAAAGAGCATTACGATCTCGGTAACGATCTGTTCAGCCGCATGCTCGACCCGTACATGCAGTATTCCTGCGCTTACTGGAAGGACGCTGACACTCTGGAAGCGGCGCAGCAGGCCAAACTGCGGTTAATCTGCGAGAAGTTGCAACTGCAACCCGGCATGCGGGTGCTGGATATCGGCTGCGGCTGGGGCGGTTTGTCGCACTACATGGCGACGAACTACGACGTTAGCGTGGTTGGCGTGACAATTTCCGCCGAGCAGCAGAAGCTGGCGCAGGCGCGCTGTGCGGGACTGGATGTGTCGATTCTGCTGCAGGATTATCGTGACTTGCGCGATCAGTTCGACCGCATTGTGTCAGTAGGTATGTTTGAGCACGTCGGTCCAAAAAACTACCCGACCTATTTCGACGTCGTTGATCGCAACCTGAAACCGGAGGGGTTGTTCCTGCTGCACACCATCGGTTCGAAAAAAACCGACAACAATGTCGATCCGTGGATCAATAAGTACATCTTCCCCAACGGTTGCCTCCCGTCAGTGCGCCAGATAGCTAACGCCAGCGAAGCGCACTTTGTGATGGAAGACTGGCACAACTTCGGCGCGGATTACGACACAACGCTGATGGCGTGGTACGAACGTTTCCTCGCCGCCTGGCCGGAAATTGCCGATAACTATACCGAGCGCTTTAAACGGATGTTCAGCTACTACCTGAACGCCTGCGCCGGTGCATTTCGCGCCCGCGATATTCAGCTCTGGCAGGTGGTGTTCTCACGCGGCGTCGAAGACGGCCTGCGCGTTGCCCGCTAATCTTCATGCCCCCGCCGTCCTGCGGGGGCTGCGCTGTCTTACGCTTCGCTGGCGGTTTTCACCACCGCAGCTTCACGCGCAGCCAGCACGCGTTCCACCGTATCCACCACGGCCTGCGTTTGCGGGTCGATTTCGATATTGACGCGCGCGCCCAGTTTCTTTCTCCCAAGCGTCGTGCGTTCCAGTGTTTCCGGAATAAGATGTACGCAAAAGCGCGTCGCAGTCACTTCGCCAACGGTCAGGCTGATCCCGTCAATGCCAATAAATCCTTTGTACAGAATGTACTTCATCAACGTCGGGTCCTGGACTTTGAACCAGATCTGACGGTTATTCTCAGACGTCAAAATCTTTGATACTTCCGCCGTGGTCATAATGTGACCGGACATCAGATGTCCGCCAATCTCATCGCTGAATTTTGCCGCGCGCTCGACGTTCACCAGGTCACCCACTTTCAGATCGCCCAGATTGGTAATGCGCAGCGTCTCCTTCATCAGATCAAAACTGATGCGGTTACCGTTAATTTCTGTCACGGTCAGGCAGCAGCCGTTGTGCGCCACCGATGCGCCCGTTTCCAGCGCGTCCAGCATGTATTCAGGTAATTCCACTACATGGGTGCGAAAATTTGGTTTTTCATCAATCGACACCAGTTTGGCGGTGCCCTGCACAATACCTGTAAACATACCTGCAACTCCTGAATTCAGTTAAACCATTTCTGCCTGCCACAATAGCAGTTGGAAAATCAGGTTGCCAGTGAAGCACCCATTGCGCCTGTTTTTTCACTGGAGAAATATGTATTCATCGCTACAATAGACTGAAATTTCCCCTGCATCTTCTTCTTGCTGCCACTCGTGGCGGCTTTTTTAGTCTCTCAAATAAAAACAAAATGATAGGTGTACACGTGCAGAAGTATATCAGTGAAGCGCGTCAGTTATTGGCTCTGGCAATTCCGGTGATTCTTGCGCAAATCGCCCAAACCGCAATGGGGTTCGTTGATACCGTGATGGCGGGTGGCTACAGCGCCACCGACATGGCAGCCGTCGCCATCGGGACGTCCATCTGGCTGCCCGCCATTCTGTTCGGTCACGGGCTGCTGCTGGCGCTAACCCCGGTGATTGCTCAGCTCAACGGTTCCGGGCGCCGCGAACGCATTGCGCATCAGGTTCGCCAGGGATTCTGGCTGGCGGGTTTCGTCTCGGTGCTGGTTATGGTCGTGCTGTGGAACGCCGGTTACATCATCCGCGCGATGCACAATATTGATCCGGCCCTGGCGGATAAGGCCGTCGGTTACCTGCGCGCATTATTATGGGGCGCACCGGGTTATCTGTTCTTTCAGGTCGCGCGTAACCAGTGTGAAGGTCTGGCAAAAACCAAACCCGGCATGGTGATGGGTTTTCTTGGTCTGCTGGTCAACATCCCGGTGAACTATATCTTTATCTATGGTCACTTCGGCATGCCGGAACTCGGCGGTGTCGGCTGTGGCGTGGCTACCGCAGCGGTCTATTGGGTAATGTTCTGCGCGATGCTCTGGTATGTCAAACACGCACGTTCAATGCGCGATATTCGTAATGAGCAGCGCTTCAGTAAGCCAGATAGCGTAGTGATGAAACGTCTGGTGCAACTGGGTCTGCCGATTGCGCTGGCGCTGTTTTTTGAAGTCACGCTGTTCGCCGTCGTGGCGCTGCTGGTTTCGCCGCTGGGCATTGTCGATGTTGCAGGCCACCAGATTGCCCTGAACTTCAGTTCACTGATGTTTGTATTGCCGATGTCGCTGGCGGCGGCGGTCACCATTCGCGTGGGCTACCGTCTGGGACAAGGCTCTACGCTGGATGCGCAAACCGCTGCGCGTACCGGTTTAGGCGTTGGCGTCTGCATGGCATGCCTCACTGCCATCTTTACCGTGACGCTGCGTGAGCATATCGCCCTGCTCTATAACGACAATCCTGAAGTGGTGACGCTGGCGGCGCAACTGATGCTGCTGGCGGCGGTGTATCAGATTTCAGACTCCATTCAGGTCATCGGTAGCGGGATCCTGCGTGGTTATAAAGATACGCGCTCGATTTTCTTTATCACCTTTACAGCGTACTGGGTGCTGGGACTGCCGAGCGGTTATATCCTCGCACTGACCGATCTGGTGGTGGATCGTATGGGTCCGGCGGGATTCTGGATGGGCTTTATCATCGGCCTGACCTCGGCCGCGATTATGATGATGCTGCGGATGCGCTTCCTGCAACGCCAGCCGTCGACGGTCATTCTGCAGCGCGCTGCGCGATAAAACGGCAATAGCCGCCAACTGGCGGCTATTCTCTCGACATTTTGCGCACTTCCTCCGCAATCGGGTGAAATCCGGAAGAAAATTACCATTTCCCTCTTGCCTCATCCCGGCTCTGCCGCTAATATTCGTCCCCGTTGTCACACACAACATTGCGTTCATAGCTCAGTTGGTTAGAGCACCACCTTGACATGGTGGGGGTCGTTGGTTCGAGTCCAATTGAACGCACCATCTCATCTTTATATGCGTCTGTAGCTCAGTTGGTTAGAGCACCACCTTGACATGGTGGGGGTCGATGGTTCGAGTCCATTCAGACGCACCATTTCGTTATCTTCCTGTTATACCCCGAATTCTCATCTGCTAACCGGTAATCCCGTTAATGGCTGAACAGTAAACGGTCGTTTTGCGCCTGACTGTCCGCGATATAGAAACGGGTAAACCACGCTGGCTGCCCTGTTATCGCCGTGGGTTTGAGCAGTTTGAGCACCTGAACGTCGCCAGCCCCCTGCATTCGCTGACGAAACTGGAGATGATCGAACACTCTGATGGCTTCAATAACATAGGCCGTCGCAATCTTTTGATCTTCAATCATGATCAGGTGGTCACCATTATTCTTCTCACCCGAGGGGGCCAGATTGCTCGAGCCGGTGAACACTTTGGCGCTGGCCAGATTAAAATCGGTCACCACAAATTTATGGTGAATATTGATTCCCTTACCACCTGCCCATTCAGCGCGAAATGGCTCTGGCGCTTTTTTCGCCAGGTAGGCAAAATCGGCAACGGCCAGCGTGCCATCCGGTTTCACCACCTGTAATTTTCCCGCCGTATTCACCGTGCCATAGCTGAAGACAGGACGATTCAGTAATTCTGCAAGCGCAACGCCCACCGGCGATTCCCTCATGTTATTAAGAAAAGCGATGGAATAGAACACTGACGAACTCGCCTGGTTAATGGCGTTCACCACCGGGTCCAGCGAAAGCGACGTTGCGCGATGGGGAGAATAAGAGACGTTAATCGTCGGCCCATTTGCATGTTTTATTGTCTGTATACTCTGCGATAACGGAGAATGGCGAAACGCGTTAGGCTCGGTAAACGCCTCATCAAACATCTGGCCGAACGATGCCGCAACGCCAGAGGAATGAAAGACCAGCACGTTATTCGCCTGGATATAGAGACCGCGGAAAGAAAAATTGGTTGAGCCGCACAGCACTTTAACCGCCTGATTTTGCTTATCGCGCTGGATCAGTACCTTATGGTGCTGAAGGTTAAAAAAGCGGGTACGTGTAACCTGCGCCCCCGCGACAGCCAGTCGCTCCGACGCCACACTTTCGCTGCTGTTCTTCGCGCCGTGCCCTTCCAGGATGCCCGTCTCTTTATCTTTCTTCGAAGAATCATCAATAACCGCCCGCAGGCGTGGGCCGATCGCCTCCAGCTTTTCGACCAGGTCCGGAAGATTCAGATCGTAGGCCATGAAATCAAGACGGAGTTCAGGATTGTCTAATACCTCCTGAATAAAAGTATCAATCAGGGTTTTTGCTTCAAATCCCAGCCAGTCATAAACGGTCTCGCCCCGGTTATTTTTCACCTCGTCGCGCAGTTTAAAATTGAGTCCATCCTCATCCTGACCGGGAATAATGTCAGCGTTATTATTAAACTGGTCGCGATATGCCTGCGACGACGCGAAGTTGCGCGTAAAACCAATATCAACAATATCGTCGTACGTGACCGGCGAAAGCTCAATACTGGTTTCCAGGGTAATACCCTCGCGTAAACTCCCGTCAGGCTCCATATGCATTTTGGTTGCCTGATAGCGATAGATTCCTGCTACCGGTTGCCAGGGAAAATGGATCCAACGAAATTTCTGCAACGGTGCAATATTGGTATCAAACAACCGATCGCCCGTCACCTTCGCATCCGTATAATCAAAGGCGATACGATTTTTAAGGTAGGTATAATCTTTACTGTTTGGCGGGCACACTTTTATGGCAAAGCCAACAAAGTCTGGTTCGGGTTCATCAACATCAAACCCCAACAGTACCATTCTTTCCCCACGCCACAGCTTAAAATGAAAACCGTTATCCGTGGCATAACAGGTATATCCGGACATAGCGACCTCGATGGTTAAATGATTATGCCTTTCAGCGCTCCAATATTACGGCTGCAATTTAACGACTGAGAAATCCACAATCGCCCTTGCGGCAAAACAGTAAGGCGCCGAGCGCCTGATATCGGGGATCTTATTGCCGTTCACGTCATAAAGCTGGTTGCTGTTGAGATCGCGAATGGCGAAGTAGTACAGCTTGTCCAGTGCAGTAACTCGCATACCGCCGCTGGCGGGAAGACGAGCGCGCGACGGAAACATTATTGCCTTTAACCGCCCCTCTCCCGGTGGCGTAAAAATCGCCAGGGTCGGTGCAGTCCCCACAGGCGCAGCGTCTTCCAGCATTTCAACACTCAGACGCCGTCCTGGCAGAACCGCCGAAATATCCAGCGAAACCCAGGCTTCGTTTTGTGCCAGTGAATCGCGTTCGGTATTCGGATCCTGGCGGGGTATCGCGGAGCGAAAGCCAAGCCCGGTCAGGATTTTGTTTACCCCTACGCTGCCACCGCTAACGATCATCGCGGTGAGTATCTCGGTAAACACGCCCCCGGACACCGTGAATCCACGGTAGGCGGAAAATAGTTCAGCCATCAGATCGAGCTTAAACGAGCTGACGACAAGCCAGGAGCCCACCAGCATAATGGGGGTACGCCAGGCGCGTCCCACCACAACGGCCTGAAAAAGACGCCAGTTAAACAGTAGCGCGAAGGCGCTTTCCATCAGCAGCGCCAGCACAAAGGCCGCCATCAACACCACGAAGGCCTGCTGGACAGAGGCTGATGAGATCTGGGTCTGTTGTTGTGGAATGACCTGGACCCGCAGCGGTTTGTCCCCTGAACACGGGGCAACGTCGGTCTCTCCGGTATCAAGCGTCACCAGAAAGGGAACCTGTTGTGCCGCAGGTACGGTGATACTGGCAACGTACAGTGCCCCATCCTTTTCCACGTCTATCTTACCGACAGGAGAAGCCTCCGGCGCCCGGATGCAGGGGGCGCGGGCAATCGCCGTGGCGACGCCCGTCTGCACAGGGACAATGGCACTCGGCGCGGCCCGTAATTCAGTCGTGGGATTTAGCAATAAAAATGCGCTGACAGGAAAAATAAGACGTGCTCGCATCGTGGCCTCGTGACGAATAATGAAGGAATATCACGTGATTCAGTTGCTTTTGTGAGAATAGCGGGTTTAAACGTATCGGGACTAAGCGTTATCCATGATCTAAGCGTGAATCTTTCACCCGTTGAGGTGATCGCAAAATAATAACCTGACCAGAAAACGTACTCTGTTGCCCTATTACTTCCTGTCGACACCTCATAAAGCATGAATAAAAGCTTTTGCTGAACGCGCTGAATTTCAAAAACGTGACTCCAGAGAGAATGTGCCGACATTATCGCTCCCCCTGAATCTGGTACAATCCCGTACACCATGTCAGAGGGAAGCGCCCGGGATATTTTTATCGTGCGTTATCGTTAAGTATTGAGAGGGAGAAGGATTATGCCTAAATTATTACAGCTTCACTTCGCGTTTCATGGACCGTTTGGGCAAGAAATGGCAGACCAACTGCGTGGTCTGGCGGAGTCAATTAATCAGGAACCGGGTTTTTTGTGGAAGGTGTGGACAGAAAGCGAGCAACACCAGGAAGCGGGTGGGATCTATCTTTTCGAAAATGAAGAGACCGCGCTGGCCTATCTGGACAAACATACCGCGCGCTTAAAAAATCTCGGCGTTGAGGAAGTGATTGCCAAAATTTTTGATGTGAATATCCCGCTAAGCAAAATCAATAAGGCAAAAATCGACTAACGGATATTGATGAGGGGGCGTCTCCCCTCAATTAATTCAACGAGACGTCAGGCAGGAGAGATATTTTGCGCCCGAACGTTGCACGATCTCGTGGGCATCACCAACAATATTCAGTCCTTCAAACGCGCCGTACAAACTGGCGAATTTCACGCCTTCCAGCCGACGCGTGATGCCTGCCACGCGTTCAGACGACAAAGGCAGCATATTAGGATAGCTCCACATGAACGATACCGCGTCGGCGCCGGGGGTGACCTGCAGGATATCCCCGCAGAGGATAGTCCCTTCCCCCTCGTCCTGATGCAAAACGGTTCCTCCGGCAAAATGACCGCCCAATCGCAACAGCGTAATGCCGGGCAGCAACGCGTACGTTTCGCCTTCCCACTGGCGAATCCAGGGACTGTCTCGCATGATCCAGGCACTGTCAGCGGCATGGAGCCAGACGGGAGCGTCAAACGCCTCCGCCCAGTCCTGCATCGTGGTGTAGTAGTGAGGATGAGAGATCGCGATAGCGCTTAATCCGCCCAATGCATGGATGAGCGTTCGGGTTGCCGGATCCAGATTCGCAATACAATCCCAGAGGACATTTCCTACCGGCGTTCTGAGCAGAAACGCCCGCTGGTTTATCGCAAAAGAAGGAACGGTTATCAGGCTTAACAACTGCGGCGTATGTTGCTGCCACTTGTTGGTATGGCGATGCGTCAGTTCGTCAAAATCGATCCACGCCTGCCCGGTGACCGGCACATATTGCCGCGCATCCTGACAAATTTTGCAGCGCTCGATGGGGCGCTGACTGTCGTCATACGAAGTACCACAGGCTTTACACAGCGTTATCATCTTCACTCCTGACCTAGCCTAAAACCACGGTAAGTATGGCAGAGGATGCAGCCAGTCAGGGACGCAATGCTCTTCCAGACCGAAACAGCCGAACCTTACTCATCTACACTTACCTGATGTATCAGGCGTGTCAGTGGCGAAATAAGAATAATGGGACGGACAGGAATATGAAAAAAATCGCGATTATCGGGGCGGGTCCGACAGGGGTTTATACCTTTTTCTCATTACTCAAAGAGGAGCAGCCGCTGGAGATCGCCGTCTTTGAACGCGGGAGTGAGGCAGGAATTGGAATGCCTTATGGCCATTCTGAAAATACCCCAATGATGTTGGCAAATATTGCCAGTATCGAGGTCCCCCCGCTTTTTGACACCTGGCTTGAGTGGCTGCAGACCCAGGACGCACACTATCTTGCGCACTATGGCGTTAACAAGGAAGCACTGCACCAGCGTCAGTTTCTGCCACGTATTTTACTGGGCGACTATTTCCGCGCGCAGTTTTTGCTCGCCGTTCGCCACGCAGAAGATCGTGGTTTTAAGGTCACATTGTATGAGTCCTGTGAAGTCACGGATGTGGCAGCCGATCCCACTGGTGTACAACTCTGGACTGAACGGCACACGGAGCCGCTGCAAGTCGACCTCGCGGTGATCGCCACTGGACACGTCTGGCCGGACGATGACGAATCAACGCGCGCATTTTATCCCAGCCCCTGGTCCGGCTTGATGGAGGCCGATGTGCCCGCCGCCAGAGTGGGTATTCTGGGGACCTCGCTGAGCGCCCTGGATGCCGCAATGGCAGTGGCGGTACAACACGGAACGTTTCACGAAACGGATGAAAATCAGGTCCATTTCTCGCTGAATAAACACAGTGAAGCGCTGGAGATCACGCTGATGTCACGTTCGGGCATTTTGCCGGAAGCCGACTTCTACTGCCCCATTCCCTATGAACCCGTAGAGTACGTTACCGGGGAGGCCATCACGCGCGAAATCGATGCCGGTTCAGTCGGACTCCTCGATCGCGTTTTTAGACTCATGCAACAGGAACTCGCGTTAGCCGATTCGAAATGGGCTGAGCAAATATCGCTCTCCTCGTTGGATGCCGATAGCTTCCCCGTGGCGTTGTTTGCCGACAGAATGCACAGCGATCCGTTCGAATGGGCGGCAGCAAATTTGAAAGAGGTCGAGGCGAACAAGCGCGACAAGCGCACCGTTGCCTGGCGCTACACCCTGCTGCGTTTACATGAGCGGGTTCAGGAAATCGTTGCCCATCTGGATGAAAAAGATAGCAAACGGTTCAGCGCGGGGCTCGCCCGCGTGTTTATTGATAATTATGCAGCGATCCCGTCAGAGTCCATTCGCCGTATGCTGGCGTTGCACGCAGCCGGTATTCTGCGCATTCTCACGCTGGGACAGGATTACGGGAAGGAGATAAAGGCGGATCGTACCGAGATTACAACACACAACGATCGCCTGACGTTTGACGTATTCATCGATGCGCGAGGCCAAAGGCCCCTGAAGACAGCGGATTTGCCGTTCGCGCGATTACGCAGGCAATTACTGTCGTGTGGTGAGACGATTCCAGAGGTTGGCGAAGACTATACGCTTCAGGCACCGGAGCATGTTCGCGGGAGAATTGCCTTCGGCGCATTGCCCTATTTGATGCATGATCGGCCCTTTATCCAGGGGTTAGTCGCCTGTCAGGAAATTGGCGACGCGATGGCCAGGGCAGTGTCGAAACCGGCATCCCGCCTGCGCAGGCGTTTATCCCTTTACGATCGGTAATTCAGCACACATTGTGGATGCATCCGGCGTCAAATTTGCCCTATACTCGTGTGATGTCAAAAATGAGATAAGAAGGGTGAACGATGGAAATTGATCTCGATAATCTGGTCTTTAACGGGCTGGAAGAAGCACAAGAGCGTAACGCGGAACGTCTGGAAGATGCGGACAAAAAAGCAGAATCGGTGATTGCCGATGATGACTGCGGCGATGCATGCAAAATCTAATTTAGTTCAACCTGCCGCGCATTTCCGCGCGGCAGGCCTGTAAGCGGTTTACTCCCCTCAGCATTTCCACGGTAATTGCAGATTTCATTCCAGTACACCTCGCGCATCCGACGATGTTCAGCGTGTTGTTTGATCACGAAACCACTCCGGGTCAATGTTAGCAATGTCCACGCCGTACAGGCTGGCGACAGGAAGAATAGACTCCACAACGCGCTGCAGATTGACCTCCGCACCAGGTTGTCGGGTCGGGTCAGGCGTGATAACACCGTGCGCCCAAAGACGCGCTATCCGCATTTTTATCTTCTCCATCTCCCGCTCCTTTGCTTGTCAGATACTTTTCATTGCAGCGCAAACGGCGTGAAAAATGAAATACGAATTTTGCTCACCGTTATCTGTTTTTGTTCGTTAGCAACGCTTCGTTAACATGCTGTTCACTAATAACTTTTTGCATATAAATAAGTCCTTTTTCTTCTTTTGTCCTGGGTTTGGGTTGTGGGAGCGTAAAAGGACAAACCAATAACTCCAGGGATATCAAAGAAAATGATGGCAACGAAAATGCACAGCTCAAAAAAAACGATCCTCGCGCTCGGCGTCATGCTCGCCACAAGCTTCATCAGCGCCCAGACACAGGCCGACCAACTCGCCGACATCAAAGCCGCGGGCGTGGTCAAAGTCGCGACGTTTGACGCCAACCCACCGTTTGGCTCCGTTGACCCGAAAACGCATCAGATTGTCGGGTACGATGTCGATTTTGCTCAGGCGCTGGCGAAGTCACTGGGTGTGAAACTGGAACTGGTCGCCACTAACCCCGCCAACCGTATCCCGCTGCTGCAATCGGGCAAAGCTGACCTGATCGTCGCCGATATTACGATCACCCCCGAGCGCGCCCAGGTCATCGACTTTTCCGTCCCCTACTTTGTCACCGGACAGCAGTTCCTGGTACCGGTCTCGTCACCCGATAAGCTTGATGAATACAGCCGTGCGCGCATCGGTGCGGTGAAGGGAACCACCGGTGAGCAGGCGTTGCATCAGCGGTTCCCGCAATCCCGCGTTCTGGCTTACGACGATATTCCGCTGGCGTTAACCGCACTGCGTAACGGCAACGTGCAGGCCATCACGCAGGACTCCACTATCCTGGCAGGCTTGCTTGGCGGCGCACCGGACAAAGCACAGTTTAAAATCCTGCCCGATTTACTCAGCAAAGAGGAGATCGGCGTGGGCGTGAAGAAAGGCGAAACGGCATTGCTGAAGGCGGTTAACGATGAATTGCTGAGGCTCGAATCCAGCGGACAGGCAAGCAAAATTTATGACGTCTGGTTTGGCCCGGAAACGAAAAATCCGCAGCCGCGCGCCTTTAAAATTGAGGCCAGATAAGATGCTGGCGGGTTTATTCACCCCTTCCGCAGCCCAGGCTGCGGATTTTAGCCAGTTACACCAGGCGCGGGTTGAATTACGCGATGTGGTGAAAGCGTACGGCGATCACCGGGTACTCAACGGTATTAATCTCACCGTTGAACCTGGCGAAGTCGTGACCATTCTTGGCCCTTCGGGATCGGGAAAATCAACCCTGATTCGCCTGATCAACCAACTGGAATCACTAAGTGGTGGCGACATCCTTATTGATGACAAGCCTGTCGGTCGGCTCAAGGGGGCCGCGCTGCGCCACTTGCGCAGCCGTATAGGCTTTGTTTTCCAGCAGTTCAATCTGTATGCACACCTGACGGCACAGCAGAATATCACCCTCGCACTGGAGTACGTCCACGGCTGGAATAAAGCCGACGCCACACAGCGCGCCTTTGCCTTGCTGGAGCAGGTCGGGCTGGAAGAGAAAGCCGATGCTTATCCGGCACAGCTTTCCGGCGGTCAACAGCAGCGGGTGGCGATCGCCCGCGCGCTGGCCTCCTCACCGCAAATCATCCTGTTTGATGAACCCACCTCCGCGCTCGATCCGGAAATGATCGGTGAGGTTTTGCTTGTGATGAAACGCCTGGCGCACAGCGGTATTACGATGATTGTGGTCACTCACGAGATGCATTTTGCTCGCGAAATTGCTGACCGGGTCGTGTTTATCGACGGCGGCGATATTCTCGAAGTCGCGCCACCGGACGACTTTTTTACCCGACCACAGCACCCGCGGACTCAGCGCTTTCTGCAAAAGGTGCTGGATCCGCTGCATCAGGAGTCATCGCGATAATGCCGTCAATGGACTGGCAGGGAGTGCTCACCGGCCTTCCCCTGCAATGGATCCTCTCCGGATTTCTCACCACGCTGTGGGTTAGCGCCGCAGGAATTCTTCTCGCCACGCTGTTGGCGATTATTCTGTTGGCCCTTCGTCTTTCCGGCCATATTACTGGTCGCCGCGTAGTAGCCGGCTGGGTATCGCTGTTTCGAAACACCCCGCTGCTGGTACAACTGCTGTTCTGGTACTTCGCTGGCTGGAACCTGCTTCCTCGCGGGTTTGTTGATTTTGTAAACGCAGAACATAGCGGGTCAATCCTGCCCGGCAACGTCTGGTGGTTGACGCCCGAGTTTCTCTGCTCTGCATGGGGACTCGGCGTGTTTACCTCGGCGTTCCTGGTCGAGGAGATCGCCTCCGGGTTACAGGCTGTCTCAGCCGGACAGCGCGAAGCCGCAGTCTCGCAGGGGTTCTCCTCGTGGTTGACCTTCCGCTATATCCTGTTACCGCAGGGGCTAACCAATGCCTGGCAACCGGTGATAGGGCAATATCTCAACCTGATGAAACTGTCGTCATTAGCCAGCGGCATTGGCTTTGCGGAACTCACCTACCAGGTTCGCCAGATTGAAAGCTATAACGCCCATGCGCTGGAAGCCTTTGCCGTAGGTACGGGGCTTTATCTGTTCACCGGTGTGGCTCTCGGCCTGCTGCTGACCCGTCTGGGCCCCGCCCCCCGGCAGGAGAAAAAGGCACAAACCCGCCGGTTACGTTTCAGGAGTCCACAGCATGATCGCTAATATTGCCGTGATAACCGACAACCTGGATTATCTCCTGTGGGGACGACTGGCCGATGGTCAACCCGGCGGCGTGCTGTTGACCCTGATGATGGCGCTGGGTGCGGCGGTACTGGCCTTGCCTGGCGGTATTGCCCTTGCCGCTATCGCCTGGCGTTTTCCGGGCATCATCCGTAAAGGATTGTTCGTCTGGGCAGAACTGATTCGCGGGATCCCGCTGATCTTCGTCATTTTCTGGATGTGGTATCTGTTGCCCATGCTTACCGGCAGCGATCTGCCCGGTGCGACAACCGTGACGCTGGCGCTGGCCTGGTTTACCGCCGCGTCAGTTATGCATTCGGTGTACGCCGGACTCAACGCACTGCCTGACGGACAGTATGATGCTGCCGTATCCCAGGGTTTCAGTCCTGTTCAGGCACTAAGAGGGGTTCTGCTACCGCAGGTGTTACGTCATGTCCTGCCCTCCCTGACCGGGATTTGCATTGGTCTGCTGAAGGACACTTCGCTGGCATTTATTGTCAACGTGCCGGAGCTGACAACGGTGGCGGGACAGGTTAACAGCCGGGAACAGATTTATCCGGCGGCTATCTTCATCTTTACGGGGCTGGTCTACTATCTGCTTTGCTACGGCCTGGAGAAAGCGACCCGGCGACGATTTGTTCTGCGCTAACCCGTCAGCATTCTACAAACTGGTGCGCGTCGTCGAGTCGGTACTTCACGCCGGCGCGGATCCCCTCTTCACCTTCAACCGCAACGGCAAAGCGCATGCGTTCACCGTCGTGATAGGCCAGTGCCGCACAGCCACCCGGCCCCAGCACTACGGAGTCAACAACCCCCGTACTGGCAACGATCGCGTTGTCGCCGTTGCAGATGATATGTACGTTGTCACCGCTGTTGGCGATTTTAGCGTCTGCGCCAAAGCTCACAATCTGGCTCAGGTCGCCGTTACTGGCGACATGGCTTCGCTCACCCAGGGTGCTCACCCGCACGCGCATACCGCTGCTGGCGATCCGCGTTCCGTTACCGGCACTGCTAATGCGCGTCGAGTTTCCTGCGGCGGCAAGCCTCGCGCGATCTCCTGAACTGCTGATATGACTGTTATAGCCAACGCTGCCAATGCGCACACAGTAGCCTGCACTGGCAATTTGTGACGCATAGCCTGCGCTGGCGATCTTCATATTATCGCCAGCACAGCCCAGATTCGCGTTATCAGCGGCGTTTGCCACCTGCCAGTCGCCCACTGAGGCATCAGGTTTTGCCAGCCGCGACATGGCGGAGATATCCTGGCGGGCAAAATTTTCTTCATCCAGCCAGCGCGACCAGGCGTATTCCACCAGACTGTTCGCCCAGTCGAGATACCCTTCGCGACTCAACGCCCGGTGCACATCGGCGTAGTTACCGCCCTTGGGAAAACGGCGCAGAAACCAGCGATACATCACCGCACCAACCCGCCAGCTGCGCAAATCCTCTCGCGTGATCAACATCGGTTAATGCCGGTGATAGCCATCGACCATGCAGCGGAACGTCTCGCCGGGCGTACGGCCCGTGGTGCACAGGTAGAGGTGACCAAAAATAAAGAACAGGCTGATGACAGCCAGTGCGAAGTGCGCCTGTAACAACCAGTAGCGCACGCCGGGGAACACATCCCCCACGACCTGCGGATAGAGCGCCAATAACCCACTCAGCAGCAGCAGCGGCAACAATCCGTACATTACGCCGACATAGGCCGCCTGCTGTAACGGATTAAACTTCGAGCGCGGCGTGGCCGGGAACGGATGCGCTTCACCCTGCATAATGCCGTAGAGGTAGAAACGGGTCTGTTTCATCGCCCGCGCCATCCAGCCCTGGGGACGAATAAGGTAATGGTGGCCGTTCCCCCCCAACGCATTGATCAGAACAAAACCAACCCAGCACGCCAGCAGCAGAAATCCGCAGACTTCATGAACCGTCAGCAAACTTTTGATCGCCGCAGGGCTGACCAACGAAAAGTGATTGATGAGTCCGCTACCGAGCAGGAGTATAAACAACAGTGCATTCGACCAGTGCCACAGCCGAACCGCCCGTGAGTACAGATAAACCTTCTCGCCATGCCCGGCAGCAGCCTTGTTGGCCGCGCGAAAACGAAGCCAGGCGTGCAACCCCAGCACCAGCCACATCGCCACCAGCAGAAGTCCGGCCATCACCAGCCAGACGGGCCAATACTCAGGGGAAAACACCGGCACATAGTTTGCCAGTTGGGCCTGAAACTGTTCAGCATTCTGCGACGCGTTCATACATTATCCTTTTTAATCAAATGTTGACCGAACCGACGATACAGATGGGGCTTACCCGCGCCCGGAAGTTGATACTGGTAGTAATTATTTTCCTGTAGCCAGCGCTGAATGTCCGGGCTGTCCTCGCGACCAAACAGCAGCGCATGCTCCGGGCAGGACGTGACACAGATAGGCGGGAAACCTTTGGCCAGCCGCGACTGGGCGCAAAAATCGCATTTGTCCGCCACTTTGGTGACTGGATTAAGGTAACGCACCTGATAAGGACACGCGCCAATGCAGTAACTGCAGCCAATACAGCGCGAACTGTCGACACGAACAATCCCGTCCTCATCGCGCCACGACGCGCCGGTCGGGCAAACCTCAATGCAGGGCGCATCGTCGCAGTGCTGACAGGACTGACGGAAGTAGTGATACAGCGTCTCGTTGTCATTATCTGAAACGGGAATATGCGCGATAGACAAGCGACTTCCCTGCGCAGGAACATCATTCGTTTTGCGACAGGCGCGGGTACACAGGTTACAGCCGTTGCATCGTGATTCATCATGAATCATGACGTAACGAACGGGACTGCCAGCCGTTGTCTTCGCCAGCAGCGTCTGGCCGGGTCCGCTGAAGAAAATGACGGTTCCCATGCCAAGCACAAATTTTCGTCGAGTGAAGGACATCTTGTTATCCTCTAATGCTGTGGTCGCGCTCGTCCACGCTGTCCATAAAGTCAGGGATTCTGAAACTGCTCAACTTCCAGCCATTCGCACAAACCGTACGCTTTGCCGTAACTCATAAAGCGTTCGCTGAATAAGTACGGCACGTCGTTTGATGACGCGACCGTGCGGATATCGGCATAGTCGGGATGCGTTTCAATCGCGGCCAGCGCGGCTTGTATCTGCTGTGGTTCGAAACCATAAGGCGATTGTTCCAGCATGGCTATCTTGTACGGACGCGGATAGGTCTGGCAGTCAAAGCGCACCGCCTGTGCGATTGCCCGACAGATATCCTTTTCCACCACCTGAACGCACATGTCAGCATAGTTGGCGGTCATGGTCTGGGTTGAGTAGTAATAGTCATCCTGAGAGCCCTGCACCCAGGCGATATCATCCCCGGCAAGCCCCTCTCTGAGCGTTTCCAGTAGCGGTACGAGCTCCACCTCTTTCACCGAGTACGGCGGCTGCAAGAACAGTTCGCGCGCGACAAGCTGGCCGTTCGCCGAAGACTGACGGATAAAATCCGCTACGATCTCCGCAGGACTTTCTGGCACCGCCTGTTCATCAGCGTCGGCGACCTGCTCACGTCGCCCCTGCAACCACTGTCGCTTTTCAAGATCCACACCCGGCGTAACAGGTTGACTCACATCCTCTGGATGGCTCATGTGATGTTCCTTACGCCGGCAACAGATTCTGCGCGGCCAGGTCGTCGGCGACGTCTTCCAGGCCGAGTCGATGCAACGTCTCACGCGTCGGGCAGCCCAACTCCGGGTGCCAGCCCATCTCTTTATAGAACAGCGTCAGGGATTCACGCATGTCGTCGCGGTCCATTTTGTCGGTGCCTTCGCTAAAGACCGGAATCTTCGGATCCTTATCAAACACCCACGAGCAGATCTGGTCGTGCGCATTACGCATATCGTTGGTCTGCATCAGCTTCACCGTGTAGGCGCGATGCAGAGTAAAGATGCGTTCTGCGGCTAAATCGAGGCTAGCCTGAGTGGTTTCATCACCGGTCACGGCCTGGAAGAACTTCGCTTCCAGATCCAGATCGCCGCGATAGTTGCGGCTTTTCAGCGGCGACACGGTCATCGGCCAGACCCAGTTACACAGCGTGACGGCGTTATGCAGGCACACTTTGAGCAGCGTCCATTTGGCATATTTGATTTTTGCTGCATTGATCGGCGTGTAATTTTTGGTTTCATCGTAGGCGTCTGGCGAGCCAAACAGTTCAGCCGCCACTTCCCGCTGGAGTTTCAGAGGCAAACCCGAGCCGATGAAATTGATGTGGGTGTGGGTCATACAGTCCCGGTTGAACATACAGTTGGTGATGGCCCCAACCTGCGCCGAGGCTTCGTTGGCGTGGTGAACCGGAAATCCAAACGGCGACCACAGTTTGTTTTTTTCATACGCCCAGTATTCATCACCCAGTTGCCAGCGTTCAGCAATGGCGTAAGAGCCATCCGCCAGATGGCTAAGTTCACCGACGCGATGCGCCAGACGATAGTAGAAATCCTTGATAAAATTAGGATCGCCCGCTTCCAGTTGATCCCAGCGGATCTGGGCATATTCTTCTGCCGGCAGGACGCGCTTGAACACCCCTTTGCTGTAGCAATACGTAAAGTCGCGGTGCAACTGCCCGTAGTTACACCAGATGCCGTAGTCGTCAAACAGATTCAGCCCCACCAGGTTACCGATGACGCGGCCATCGTCTTTGTCTTCAAAGTCTTTCGGGCCGTTTGGAAAAATGGTGGTATGGACAAAGTTCGCCACGCAGGTATTCCCGCCGGTGCTCGGCACGCCAAAATCCTTCACGCGAGGAATGTTCATCTGCGTCATGCAGCGAATCGGGCAGGAATGGCAGCCGCTCATTTTAACCGTGTATTTTTCCGCCGCCGGCCCTAAGTCAAAAACCGACTTGTAGGTCCGGAAACCAACGGTGTTCTGATTACCCGGCGGGATCTCGCCGGTCTCTATCGGCCCACCTTCTGCCGCGCCCCAGAACAGTCCTTTGCGCGCCGTCCAGCGCGACGCGGGAGAGGAATATTCCGCCCACGCCTGCGGAGTACTGGGCACCACATGGTTGTTATTCGCGCCAATCAGCTCCGTCATCATGTAATCATTCAACCGCTTCATCTCTTTGCGGTCGGCAATATTGACGCCTTTTGTTCCTTCCACGGCAATCGCTTTCAGTTTCTTTGCGCCCATCACCGCGCCTGTCCCTGCGCCGCCGCTGTGGTTGCGGCTGTTGAGCATACAGGAGAGCGGCACGAGGTTTTCACCCGCCTGACCAATCGCCGCCACGCAGGTTTCCGGCGAGGTCATCCGGCAAATTTCTTCCGTGGTCGCACGGGTGCCTTTTCCCCACAGGAAATCGGCTTTTTCGAGAGTGACCTTGTCGTCTTTAATATTCAGCCAGACGGGGGATGCCGCCTTGCCTTCAATAATGATGGCGTCATAACCCGCGAATTTCATTTGCGCCGCGAAAAAGCCGCCCATATGTGCATCGACAACCAGATTGCCTTTTGTGAATGTGGAGAGCGACGTGATATTAACGCGAGAGCTACAGGGGGCGCCGGATCCAGTAAGCGGTCCCGTCGCAAAAACTAATTTATTGCCTTCATCAAAGGGTTTCGTGCCGGCAGGAACTTCGTCGTACATAATTTTGTAGCCGAACCCCATACCACCGACAAATTTTTTAAATTTACTGGAATCTTCAAGGGTAATATCGCCTGTTGTAAGATTGACCCGTAAAATATTACCTGTCCAACCGTTAGCCATAATGTTTTCCTTTGCAAGACTCAAACAGTAATATCTTTCCACTCGATGATTTTTAATGCCCCGGTCGGGCAGGCACTGGCGCATTCACCGCATAAAACGCATTTTGCCGATTTCTTCGTTTCAGTATTGACGGTGGCCATCATCCAGGGACACGCGGTGGTACAGGCGCTGCAACCAATACAGCGTCGGTGATCGACAGCAATGCAACCGTCTTCCTGATTCCAGGTAATCGCCCCAATCGGACAGACCTTCATGCACTGCGGATCTTTACACTGACGACAGGTGTCCGGGGTATAATTCAGATCGCCATACAGACCGCCGCCTGAACCTATACCCTTGTCGCCAAAGAAGAAATGACGGTGAATTTTAATGCGGGAAAAGAAGGTGCCGACAGCGCCATCATTGTAATTGGTACAGGAAATTTCACAGCGATGACAACCGGTGCAGCGAGCGCGTTGGGTCACTAACACCCCTTTTGGTGTCGAAATCAACCCCACGGTGCCGCTATCGATATCTTCTTGCTTACAGCCAAAAAGCGACAGTAACGCGGGCGCGATGGTTAACCCAGCCAGGCCTTTTCCCGATATGCGCAGGAATTCCAGCCGCGTCAAGCCAGTATCTAATAATGGACGATCAACCTGGTTCATTTATTTTGCATCCTCTTCGCAAACGCAGTGCTGACAACACGTCCCAGGCCGATGCTAATTATGCTGAAACAGCGCCTCTGATGTTGCCTCCCACAGCTGAAGTTTTGCCGTAACCGGATTGCATAAATAACGCAACTTAACGCAAATAAACTAATCCTTTAGGGTTAGGCGAATTAAATAATGGGAGTTATTGGTGGGCATGACTTTGATCGTCATCAATTAATAAAGGGGAAGAGAAATATTAAAAGCGTAGTGATATTTATTATCATAAAGACCGGTGAAACACTGTTCCGTCAGATTACAAATAAATGTGAAACTGTTCCCATATATAAATAAAAACACACCCGTAATATATTTAATAATATAGCGAATTTTCCATGAATTTTATCTTTCACCAAAATAAACGTTCTGTCGGACATTTCTCGTGACGGGAAATAAGGGATGAGTTCATCCCTCGTTGTGGTTAGCCGGCCAGCGCGTTGATCGCCGTAACCATCGCCTGCTTTTCGAGGTCGCTACGCTGAATACGCTGGTTTGCCAGCGCGGTTCGTAATACCCCGGCTATCACGATATGTTTGGGCTCTTGTCCCAGATCGCGCATTTCCAGCACCACTTTGCCAACCACTCTGCACATCTCACGGTACAGTTCATCATCTTTTGTCAGGTTTCCCATTATTGTCTCTCATTGCAGGTCCAGATAAACAGCATATATCACTCTGAATGGGATGACAAAAAACAAAGAAAATCAAAGAAATAACCCACGGTACTATTCAACGCCTTGCGTTTCTTTTAACCGCTGCCATTTGTTGACCAGTTCCGCCAGATTGGCCGCCTGCATCTTTTCCATCACTCTGGCGCGATGTACCTCCACTGTGCGTACCGCGATGTTCATCACCTGCGCTATCTCGCGGTTCATCAGTCCCTTAACGACTAACCCGGCCAACTCTCGTTCTTTGGCCGTGAGCGCCCGGTAGCAGATGGCGATCTGTTGCCGGGCAACGGACTGCGCGGAAACCACCAGCGCATGCTCCAGCGCCGTTTGCAGCGGTTTTACACTGACCGGCTTTTGCAGGAAATCTACCGCGCCGTGTTTCATCTGTTCGACGGCCATCGGTACATCGCCATGCCCGGTGAGAAACACCACGGCCAGCGTACTTTCGCGCTGACGCAAGGCCTCATGGACATGCTTGCCGTCCATGATCGGCATCCGCATGTCCAGAAGCAGCACGCCCGTCTGGTACAAATCAGCCTGTTCAAGAAAAACAGCCCCTTCTTCCCAGCACGTGACCGGGTAGCCCAGGCTCTCCAGTAGAAAGGCGCAGGCATCGGTGACCGCCACATCATCATCCAGTAAATGAATCATTGCCATTGCCGCCCTTTCCCTCCCGTTGTGTAAAATCCAGTCTCACCGCCACGCCGGGCAGTCCGTCAGGCGCGGTCTGATTGCACAGACCGATCTCCCCCTGACCGTAACGCACCAGCCGTTGGCAGATAACTAACCCCAGTCCCATGCCCTCTTTCCGGCTGGTCATAAAGGGCTGAAAGACCTGATGCAGCAAGGCAGCGTCAATGCCGCCGCCATTATCCTGCAACGTCACGCGCACGCCATGTGGCAAATATGAAGCATTAATCCACAGCGCGGTGGCCCCCGCCTGCGCCGCATTGAGGATCAGATTGGCCAATACCTGCTCCAGCAACACCGGCGGTAACGAAATCGTCAGTGCGCGATCGATACTGCTGTGTAAGGTTAACCTCGGAAACTGCTGCGCCATACGCAACAACTGCCAGACATGATGAACCGCCTCATGAATGCTGATGTCCTCCCATTCTTCCGTGCGGGTCGGGCTTCCCTGGGCCTGACTCACCCAGCGCCGCAGATTACGCAGCGTATCTGCCCCGCGCTGCGCCTGTTGATCGATATGCTCCAGCGCTGGCAATAACGCATGCGCCGGATCCTGCGACTGCAGGCGAATCAGGCAGCCCTGTGCGTAATGGCGGATTGCCGAAAGCGGTTGATTCAGTTCGTGCGCAAACCCGGAGGTCATTTCTCCGAGGACACTCATTTGCCTGGCCGTTTCCAGCGCCAGTTCCTGCTGGCGCAACTGGACGCCGTTGCGTTCAAGCTGTTTACCACGACGACGCACCAGCAGCATGACCCAGATGTAGTTCAGGGTAAGCAGCAATAAGGTAAGCGCGGTCCCGCCCATCAGCCACTGATGCTGTATCAGCCAGCTTTTCACATCCAGCCACAAACGTCGCTGCTGCGGATGCTGCTGCACGTCGCGCAGTAGCGCCTCCACCTGACTGGTCGACGCCGGCGCTCCCCAGTGAAACGCCGCGGTGTCAGGCGTTGCCAACAGCGCGCGGGTAACGCGATCGGCCAGCGCATCGCTCACCGCAGGCAACGCGGCGAATGACCAGTCAGGATAAAGCGGCGTACTGGCTAAACAGGCGATGTCTCCGGGACGGTTGATCACCGCGACAAAATCGGCTTTATCAACCAGTCCCTCTTCGTCCATTTTTTCCAGCAGGCAGACCGGGACAATCACGGCCTGTACCGCTTTTTCACGGAGTAAATAGAGAAGCGCATCGGCCGGAAATCCGGTAAAACGCAGATTGAGATCGCGTTCGGGGCGCAGACCGGCGTCGCTCAGCGCTTTATATCCCAGCAGGTAGCCGCCGAACGCCTGGGGATCGATGGCCCCCACCGTTTTACCGATCAGATCGTGCGCGCCGGTAATACCGCTGTCGCGCCGGGTAAGGATCGCACTGCCAATGACGTTGCCCGTTCCACGTGCGGAGCGTAAAGACGCCAGCCAGCGCAGCGGCGAACGACTGTTCAACTGCACAAACTGCGCCGGGTTGGTCACCACAAATTGTACGCTTCCCTTGTTCACCGCCGCCTGCATCTGGTGCAGATCCAGCGGCAGGATGTGGAACTGTTCTCCGGGAAGCTGTTGGTTTAGCAGGGTTTCCAGCGGCTGCCAGTGGTTGCGGGTGGAGACCTCTCCGCGCATCGCCAGTATCCCGATATTCCATGAGCCCGCCAGCGCTGCACCACTGAACATTAAGGCCGACGCCAGTAGCGCCAGCCTCTTCACCGTTTGACTTCTCACACCATTATCCCTGTTGATTATGTTGTTTTAGATCAACAACCCGCCGGGTATGTGGTTAACCACAATAGAGCTGCCCCACCCCGATTTTTACACTGTAAATCATCGACATTCTTTATTCATCACACGCAAACCAATGGCGTGACAAATGTTTCGTTGTTGCCTTGAAACGGGAGAAAAAATGGACAGCAGTAAACGGCAGTTTCTCCAGCAACTGGGCGTCCTGACCGCAGGCGCGTCGCTGGTTCCGCTGGCGCAGGCAAAATTTCCTTTTTCACCTGAACGTCATGGCGGCTCCACACAGCAGCGTTACGCGATGCTTATCGATCTGCGCCGCTGCATTGGCTGTCAGGCCTGCACCGTCAGTTGCGCGATTGAAAACCAGACGCCGCAGGGCGAGTTCCGAACCCATGTGAATCAGTATCAGGTCCGGTTGGCGGATGAGGTGACCAACGTGCTGTTACCGCGTCTGTGTAACCACTGCGACAATCCGCCCTGCGTACCGGTTTGCCCGGTACAGGCCACATTTCAACGCGAGGACGGCATCGTCGTGGTCGATAACACCCGCTGCGTCGGTTGCGCCTACTGCGTGCAGGCCTGCCCCTACGATGCGCGCTTTATCAATCATGAAACACAGACCGCCGATAAATGTACGTTTTGCGTCCACCGTCTGGAGGCCGGACTTCTCCCCGCCTGCGTGGAGTCCTGTGTGGGCGGCGCGCGCATCATCGGCGACATCCGCGATCCGCAAAGCCGGATTTCGCAATTGATCCGCACCCATCACGACGCCATCAACGTACTGAAACCGGAAAATGACACCGCCCCCCATGTTTTCTATCTGGGGCTGGATGAGGCGTTTGTTACCCCGTTGATGGGTCGCGCGCAACCCGCGCTCTGGCAGGAGGTATGATGATGCACCCCTTAATCATTGAAGAAGTGCTGGCCCGTCCACAGGCGGTGAGCTGGCTTCCCTGGGCGGTACAGTACTTCTTTTTTAGCGGCATTGCCGCCTGTGGGGCGCTGTTTGGTTGCGTGCTGCACTGGCGTAAAAAAGCCAATCCGACGCTGGAAAGCCTGACGCTGCTGATTGCCCTGACCTGTGCCATTACCGCCCCGCTGGCGCTGACCGCCGATCTCCACCAGACGGCCCGCGTCTGGCATTTTTACGCGTATCCTACAGCGTGGTCGTGGATGCCATGGGGCGCACTGTTTTTACCGCTGTTCACCGCGTTCCTTGGACTCTGGTTTATGGCGCAGGTTTATAAACAACTTACCGGAAAAAGTTACGCCGTCACGAAGTGGTTCGCCGTTGCCAGCGCGCTCGCCGCGACGGGACTGTTGCTTTATACCGGACGCGAAGTGTCCGTGGTTCAGGCTCGCCCTGTCTGGTTCAGCTACGCCTTTGTGCTGGCGATGTTCCTGAGCGCACTACAGACCTTCCTGGCCCTGTTAATCGTCGGGATACGTGATGATTTCCTGTCGCAAAAGCGGCTCGCCCTCGGGCAACTGCTGACGCTGCTCGTCCTCGCAATCGTCATCGTTTTCTGGGTCAGCGGCAATACGCTTTCCGGTACGGCAATCCGTCAGTGGCTGGCAATCTCTGCATCGGCCCGCCATTACGCCTTTGGCTTACTGACATTCTGGCTGGTTTCACTCCTTTTCAGTGCTGTTGCCCTGCGTCGTCCGCTGTCATTACCGCTGCGCAGCCTGCTGGCGCTGAGCGCGATGGCGCTGTGCTGGTTCCTGCGCTGGACTCTGCTGATTCAGGGGCAGACGCTGCCAAAATTCAACGCCCAGTTCAACCCGTACACCCTGCCCGCCGGTACCGACGGCTGGCTTGCCATCCTCGGCACTTTCGGCCTGTGGGTAGCACTGCTTATTATTGTTCGCGAGAGCGTGAACGGACTCGCAAGGAGATTGCAACATGGCTAATTTAACCCGTCGTCAGTGGCTCAAAGTTGGCCTGGCCGTTGGTGGTATGGCGACGTTCGCCCTCAGCTATCGTGACGTGGCGAAGCGCGCCATGGATGGCTTAAAAAACGGCACCTCCGGTAAAATCACCCGCGATCGTATCGTGGGGAATGCGCTTACCCCTGAAGCCAGCGCGCACCCGCGCTGGCAGCAGAATACGCAGCAAACCATTGCCATGACCCAGTGTTTCGGCTGCTGGACACAGTGTGGCATCAGGGTGCGCGTCGATCGGCAAACCAACCGGGCGCTGCGCATTGCCGGAAATCCGTATCATCCCCTTTCTCATGAACATCATGTTGATGCGTCGGTCCCCTTCAGCACGGCAATGGCGCAGCTGGCGGGCGAGAACGGTCTTGATGCCCGCTCGACGGCCTGCGCCAGGGGCGCAACACAACTGGAAGGGTTATACAGTCCGCTGCGTATTCTTGAGCCGATGAAACGCGTGGGCAAACGCGGTGAAGGCAAATGGCAGCGCATCAGCTTTGAACAACTGATCAATGAGGTGGTGGAAGGCGGCGATCTGTTTGGCGAAGGTCACGTCGACGGCCTGCGTGCCATATATGCCCCGACGACCCCTATTGATCCGCAGCATCCAGGATTCGGACCTCAATCAAATCAGCTTCTGGTCACCAATACCAGCGACGACGGGCGAGACACCTTTTTGCGCCGTTTTGCTCTCAACAGTTTCGGCAGCAAAAACTTTGGCGCGCACGGATCCTATTGCGGACTGGCCTATCGCGCGGGTTCCGGTGCGCTGATGGGCGACCTTGATAAAAACACCCACGTGAAGCCCGACTGGGATAACGTGGAATTTGCTCTGTTTATGGGCACCTCGCCCGCACAGTCCGGCAACCCGTTTAAGCGCCAGGCCAGACAGCTTTCCAGCGCACGCCTGCGCGATGACTTCAGCTATGTGGTCGTCGCCCCGGCGCTGCCGTTAACCACCGTGCTGGCTGACGACCATGGTCACTGGTTACCGGTGATCCCCGGCAGCGACTCCGCGCTGGCGATGGCGATGATCCGCTGGATTATCGAAAACCAACGCTACAACGCCGATTATCTGGCGCAGCCCGACGTACAGGCGATGCAGCACGCGGACGAGAAGAGCTGGACTAACGCCACGCATCTGGTGATCGCCGACGATCTTCCCGAACTGGCCGGACAGCACCTGACGCGCGCCCATCTGGACTCCGCCGCCGCCAGCGACCCACTGGTCGTGAATGAGAACAACGAACTGGTCCCCGCCCGTGATTGCCTGCGCGCTACGCTGTTTGTCACGCGTCAGGTAACGCTTGCCGACGGACGCAGCGTGACGGTAAAAAGCAGTTTCCAGTGTCTGAAAGAGTCGGCGGAAAAAATGACGCTTGCCCAGTACAGCCAACTGTGCGGCGTTGCGGAGAACAAAATCATCGCGCTGGCGGACGCTTTTACCCGTCATGGACGAAAAGCGGCGGTCATCACCCATGGCGGGATGATGGCGGGAAATGGCTTTTACAATGCGTGGGCGGTGATGATGCTGAACGCGCTGATCGGTAACCTCAGTCTGGAAGGTGGCGTCTTTGTTGGCGGCGGGAAATTCAACGGCGCAACGGACGGCCCGCGCTACAACATGGCGGATTTTCCGGGCAAAGTGAAGCCCAAAGGGCTGAGCATCGCGCGAAGCAAAACGGCGTATGAATCCTCCGAAGAGTATCGCGACAACCTCGCCGCCGGGCGTTCTCCCTTCCCGGCCAAAGCGCCGTGGTATCCGTTTGTCGCCGGTCAGTTAACCGAATTGTTGAGTTCCGCGCTGGAAGGGTATCCGTACCCCCTCAAGGCGTGGCTCTCCAACATGACCAATCCCTTATATGGCATCCCCGGTCTGCGCGCCGTTGCCGAAGAAAAACTGAAAGATCCGGCGCGATTACCGCTGTTTATTGCTATCGACGCCTATATGAATGAGACCACCGCCCTTGCGGATTACATTGTACCGGACACACATAACTTCGAAAGCTGGGGATTCAGCGCGCCGTGGGCTGGCGTCGCCAGTAAAGCCACCACGGCACGCTGGCCGATTGTCGACCCTGCCACCGCCACAACCGCCGACGGTCAGCCCGTTTCGATGGAGGCATTCTGCATTGCCGTCGCAAAAAAATTGCATCTGCCGGGATTTGGCGACAATGCGATTTCCGACAGCGAAGGAAACCGCTATCCGCTCAATCGCGCGGAAGACTATTATCTGCGCGTCGCCGCCAATATCGCGTTTATGGGAAAAGCCCCGGTCGCCGAAGCGGTGGCAGAAGACATTGACCTTACGGGCGTGAGCCGCATTATGCCCGTCATTCAGCAGACGCTGAAAGCGGAGGAAGTCCATCGGGTGGCATTTATCTACTCACGCGGTGGACGTTTCGCGTCAGATAAGAGTGGGCGAGCCGAAAACAGAGTCGGTAACGCGTGGGAAAAGCCGCTGCAAATCTGGAATGCCGAGGTTGCCGCCCACCGCCATGCGATCACCGGCGAACGCTACAGCGGCTGTCCGGCATGGTATCCGGCAAGACTGTCTGACGGGCGTTCGGTGGACGACCTGTTCCCGCTAACACAGTGGCCGCTCAGGCTTATCTCGTTTAAGTCCAATACCATGGCCAGCGCATCGGCGGTGATCCCGCGGTTACATCACGTCAAACCGGTCAACCTGGTCGCGCTGAACCCACAGGACGGGCAGCGTTTTGGGCTGGCACATGGCGACACGGTACGGATCACCACGCCGGGTGGGCAGGTTGAAGCGCAAATCAGTTTGCTGCACGGCGTAATGCCAGGGGTCATTGCTATCGAGCACGGCTACGGACATCGGGAGATGGGCGGCGCGCAGCACACGCTCGACGGTGTACCGCTACCGTTTGATGCAAACGTGAAGTCGGGGATTAACCTGAACGATCTGGGCTTTGCCGATCCGACACGAAAAGTGAGCAATACCTGGCTGGACTGGGTATCCGGCTCCGCGGTACGTCAGGGGTTGCCGGCAAGAGTTGAGCGACTGCAAGGCTAATGCCGGATGGCAACGCTCGCGCGTTTTATCCGGCCTACAGGATATCGTAGGCCGGGTCAGGCGAAGCCGCCACCCGGCAGAAAACGGATCAGTTATTCACCGGGATGACCGCGCCTTTGTATTTGGTGCGGATCCAGTCCTGGATCTCTTTTGAGTGCAGGACGTCAACCAGCGCGACAATATCCTTTTTCTTCTCATCGCCACGATGAACGGTAATGATGTTGGCATAAGGGTTGTTCTCACCGCTTTCCACGGCGATCGGATCGTGTACCGGATCCAGACCGGCGTCGATGGCGTAGTTGGCGTTAATCACCACCGCATCACCTTCATCGTTGTTGTACATCTGCGGCAGCAGCGCGGCTTCAACGTTAGGCAGGAACTTCAGCTTCTTCGGGTTTTCCACGATGTCGCTGATACGCGCGCTGACTTTATCCACGCCCGGCTTCAGTTTAATCACGCCCTCTTTCTCGAAGATAGACAGGATACGCCCCTCTTCCGACACCGCATCACGCATGATGATTTTGCCGCCTTCCGGCAGATCCTTCAGCGATTTGACCTTTTTCGAATAAATGCCGATAGGTTCAATGTGGATTGCCCCCGCACTGACGAAATCGTAGGTTTTATCCCCGGCATGATCTTTCAGCACGCTGTTCAGATAGGGAATATGCTGGAAGTAGTTGGCGTCAATTTCACGGCCCGCCAGCGCGGTGTTTGGCAGGATGTAGTCCTGGAACGGTTTAATCTCCAGATCGATCCCCTGTTTCGCCAGAATCGGTTTGGCCTGCTCAAGAATTTCGGCATGCGGCACGTTGGACGCGCCCACGGTCAGCGTGTCCGCCCAGGAGGCGAAGCTCAGGGCACTTAAGGTGGCTGCTGCGAGAAGTGTCAGTGATTTTTTCATGATAATGGTTTCCGTATTTTATTAGCGTTTATCTAACAGAGAAGTGATCACATCGCCGCAGAACTGGATAATGAAGACAATAACCAGAATGGTCACCGTCGCCACCAGCGTGACGTCGTTGTGGTTGCGCTGGAATCCTTCCAGATAAGCCAGATTCCCTAAACCACCTGCCCCGATCACCCCGGCCATCGCGCTGTAACTGACCAGCGCAATCAGCGTCACGGTGATGCCGGACACCAGAGCGGGTGACGATTCAGGTAACAAAACCCGAAAAATTAAGGTGCTGAGACGAGCGCCCATAGAACGCGTCGCTTCAATGACGCCCTTATCCACTTCACGCAGGGCTATCTCAACCAGACGTGCATAGAATGGCGCAGCACCGACAATCAGCGCCGGTAATGCGGCGTTGGCGCCAAGAATGGTGCCGACCAGCGCTTTGGTAAACGGGATCAGCAGGACTATCAAAATGATGAACGGGATCGAGCGGAAGATGTTCACCACCAGAGAAATGCCGCTGTACAGCGCGCGGTTCTGGAACAGTCCACCGCGGGCGGTCAGGAACAGCGCCAGTCCGAGGATGATACCGAGCACAAAGGTGGCGACGCCGGAGAGCGCGGTCATATAGAGCGTCTCCTGGGTGGCCGCAAAAAGTTGATCCCATTTCAGATGGGGAAACAGTTCCTCAGCCATGTTGAATCACCTCACCGTCAATGCCGCTTTTTTGCAGGTCGTCCAGAATGTTATTGAGTTGCTCTTGTGAAGCCACCACGTGCAGCCACAGTTGACCGAACACGCCGTGCGCCGTCTGGGTCATTTTGCCGTGCAGGATATTTAATGGCAGGCCGTAGCGAAGCGTGAGTTCACCGACGATCGGCTGATGCGTATTGTGACCCGTAAACGTTAACTTAATCACCGTGCCGCCCAGTTCGCGCGCCAGCTGCAAATCAAATGCCTCTTCGTCGGCATACTGCCCCACCTGGCGGACAAACTGGCGGGTAATCGGCTGTTGCGGATGGGTGAAAACGCTCAATACATCACCTTCTTCAACTACCTGACCGTTCTCCATCACCGCCACGCGATCGCAGATTTTGCGCACCACGTGCATTTCATGGGTGATCAGCACGATCGTCAGTTGGAAGCGACGATTGATGTCGAGCAGCAGTTCAAGAATTTGATCGGTCGTCTGGGGATCCAGCGCTGATGTGGCTTCGTCACACAACAACACATCCGGGCTGTTCGCCAGCGCCCGCGCAATCCCCACGCGCTGTTTTTGTCCGCCGCTCAACTGTGACGGATACGCATTTTCGCGCCCCGTCAGCCCCACCAGCTCAATCAGTTCCGCCACGCGCGCCTGAATTTTCGCCTTCGGCGCGCCAGCGATTTGCATGGAAAAGGCGATGTTTTCGCGCACGGTGCGCGACCACAGCAGATTGAAATGCTGAAATACCATACTGATTTTCAGGCGTGCCTGGCGCAGCGATTCGCCGCGGGCGGCGGAAATCTCGTGACCGTTGATGGTCACACTGCCCGCCGTCGGCTTTTCCAGCCCGTTAAGCAGACGAATCAGGGTGCTTTTCCCGGCACCGCTGTAGCCAATGATCCCGTAAATCTGCCCCTGCTCCACGGTCAAATTGACGTTATCAACCGCGGTAATGGATAGCCGGCCTGGCGTAAACACTTTCGAAATATTTTTCAGGACAATCATGTCGTTTGGGTATCCGCTGCTGCTTATTGTTATCCTGCCAGCGCTTTCAGCTATTTAGCAGTATGGATGTCCAAACGAGTGTAATCAGGGTGATTTAGATTTGAAATGATTTAAAAGTCATTTGATATAACGCTAAGGAATAAGTCTGGTTGCGCAACAGTGCCTGGTTTTTGCGTTTGCGCAATTGGCAGACACGACTTGTTTAATAACAATTTGTTGTGTAACTGCCTGGATGTATTCTGAAACACTGTTTCCATTTTCCTTTTGCGTAAATTTCAGCGTATAATGCGTGACAATTGTCACTTGAATGGTTTCAGCACATTGACCTGTCATACTCAGAGACTACAAAACGTCCCTTTTTGTCGGGCTGAAATACGAGCACACATTCCTCTGCACGCTCTATCGATGTCACCTATCCTTAGTGCGAGGCATCACAACTTTCGTAATACAGGTTTAACTTCCAGGCAGGGCGTCCCGGAAGTCGGCTTTCCATATCCTTCTCAACTTAAAGACTAAGACTGTCATGAAAAAGACGAAAATTGTTTGCACCATCGGTCCGAAAACCGAATCTGAAGAGATGTTAACCAAAATGCTGGACGCGGGCATGAACGTCATGCGTCTGAACTTCTCTCACGGTGATTATGCAGAACACGGTCAGCGTATCCAGAACCTGCGCAACGTGATGAGTAAAACCGGCAAGAAAGCCGCAATCCTGCTCGACACCAAAGGTCCGGAAATCCGTACCATTAAACTGGAAGGCGGCAACGACGTTTCCCTGAAAGCAGGTCAAACTTTTACGTTCACCACGGACAAATCCGTCGTTGGTAACAACGAAATCGTGGCGGTCACCTACGAAGGTTTCACCTCCGATCTGTCTGTCGGTAACACCATACTGGTCGACGATGGTCTGATCGGTATGGAAGTCACCGCGATCGAAGGCAACAAAGTGATCTGTAAAGTGCTGAACAACGGCGACCTCGGCGAAAACAAAGGCGTTAACCTGCCTGGTGTCTCTATCGCCCTGCCGGCGCTGGCTGAAAAAGACAAACAGGATCTGATTTTTGGTTGCGAACAAGGCGTTGACTTTGTTGCGGCGTCCTTTATCCGTAAGCGCTCTGACGTAGTTGAAATCCGTGAGCATCTGAAAGCGCACGGCGGCGAGAAGATCCAGATCATCTCCAAAATTGAAAACCAGGAAGGCCTGAACAACTTCGACGAAATCCTCGAAGCGTCTGACGGTATCATGGTCGCGCGCGGCGACCTGGGCGTTGAAATCCCGGTTGAAGAAGTTATCTTCGCGCAGAAGATGATGATCGAAAAATGTATCCGCGCGCGTAAAGTCGTTATCACGGCTACGCAGATGCTGGATTCAATGATCAAAAACCCGCGTCCGACTCGTGCTGAAGCAGGCGACGTGGCGAACGCCATCCTCGATGGCACCGATGCGGTTATGCTGTCTGGCGAATCCGCAAAAGGCAAATACCCGCTGGAAGCCGTCACCATTATGGCAACCATCTGTGAACGCACCGACCGCGTGATGACCAGCCGTCTGGACTTCAACAACGACAGCCGCAAACTGCGCATCACCGAAGCCGTCTGCCGCGGTGCAGTAGAAACGGCTGAAAAACTGGAAGCGCCGCTGATCGTCGTTGCCACTCAGGGCGGTAAATCTGCTCGCGCAGTGCGTAAATACTTCCCGGATGCGACCATTCTCGCACTGACCACCAACGAAGTGACTGCTCGTCAGCTGGTACTGTGCAAAGGCGTTGTGCCTCATCTGGTGAAAGAAATCGCCTCTACCGATGATTTCTACCGTCTGGGTAAAGACGTTGCTCAACAGAGCGGTCTGGCGCAGAAAGGCGACGTTGTGGTGATGGTTTCCGGTGCTCTGGTACCGAGCGGCACCACTAACACGGCATCTGTTCACGTACTGTAATAATTCCCGTGTGAATTAATTCGATTAAAAAAGCGCCCTCGTGGCGCTTTTTTTATTTTTCCAATAGCTACTATTAATAAAAAAGCAAATCGGATTGAGCTATCTAATTACAGATTATCTAAGACGAATCCGATGGAAGCCGCCTGTTTTCACTCAGTTTTTTAGCCGTTTTTGCACATTTCGATGCTTCTTTGAGCGAACGATCAAAAATAAGCGCCTTCTCATCAAAAAAATATTCTCAACATAAAAAACTTTGTGTAATACTTGTAACGCTACATGGAGATTAACTCAATCTAGAGGGTATTAATAATGAATCGTACTAAACTGGTACTGGGCGCGGTAATCCTGGGTTCTACTCTGCTGGCTGGTTGCTCCAGCAACGCTAAAATCGATCAGCTGTCTTCTGACGTTCAGACTCTGAACGCTAAAGTTGACCAGCTGAGCAACGACGTGAACGCAATGCGTTCCGACGTTCAGGCTGCTAAAGACGACGCAGCTCGCGCTAACCAGCGTCTGGACAACCAGGCTACTAAATACCGTAAGTAATAGTACCTGTGTAATAGAAATGGCGCACATTGTGCGCCATTTTTTTGCCTCTCGTTTTAGCTTCCCACTACTGCGTCTGCATCTCTTCCTGTACTGAACCGTTCTGCGCTGACTGAACAGCCGGTGTTGCCACAGCGGCTGGCGTTTGCCCGGCGGACACGGCCACCGGATATCCCGCCCGGCGATACAGCGCTTTCTCTACCAGACCGTCATCCACCTCTTTCGTCGCCTTAAACTGGCTGAACCCGGCTGGCAGCACATACGGCATCGTCTGCACGTTTTGCTCTTCTTCCGGCGACAGCGGTCGATGAACCTCAACGTAGCGCAGGCCGTTCGGCTCTACGGAATATTTCACCGGCTCGTTAATCACTTTCACCGGCGTTCCCGGTCTGACCTGAGAGAACAGCGCTTTGATGTCCGGGGCGTTCATCCGGATACACCCTGAACTGACGCGCAGACCGACGCTGTCAGGCTGGCTGGTGCCATGAATGAGATACTCGCCATTACCGTGCGCCAGACGCAGTGCAAAGAGCCCCAGCGGGTTATTGGGTCCAGCGGGGACCACCGGCGGTAACGTAACGCCACGCTCCAGAGAGCGCTTACGAATGCCTGCTGTCGGCGTCCAGGTGGGATTTGGGATTTTCTGCCCAACGCGGGTTTCCATCACCGGCGTTTCCAGTCCCTGCAGGCCGATACCGATCGGATACACCTGGACGATATTTTCTCCAGGCGGATAGTAATACAGCCGCAGCTCAGCCAGATTGACAATAATACCTTCACGCGGCGCATCGGGCAGCAGAAGCTGTGACGGGATCGTGACCAGCGTGCCCGGCTTTGGCACAGGAGCAATGGTATTATTCGCCTCCAGAATGAGCATGGCGGCAGTATCAAAACGACGGGCAATCGCCTGAAGGTTTTTATCGCCTTCCTGCACCGTGTACGTTTGATTCTGCCCAACAAGACGACTGCCTGCTGGCGGTAAGGGATAATCTACCGCCCAGGCGGCCGGTAAGGCGCTGTAAGCGCCGATAAGCATTAGAGTAATAAGAGACGCGCGTTTCATACCCAACCTCCTGTATTCACTGGCATGGCCAGAATGCTGATAATCCTGTAAGACAGCCTGGCTGCCTTACCTAACAGGATGAAAGCTGTCTATTGAGTTTAGCTAAGAGTTGCTGCTTTGGTACGGATCGCGCGAATCATCGCTTCCAGACCCTGTGAACGAGACGGGGTGAGATGCTGCGCGAGCGCCATTTGTTCAAACCACGGTCGCACATCAAAATTCACGATATCCTGAGCCGTCATCTGGTGATACAGAATGAAGACGACCGCAATCAGTCCTTTCACAATGGCAGCATCACTGTCGCCCTGCAGTTCAATAACGCCTTGCGCATTCTGGCGCATCACTATCCAGACCTGACTCTGACATCCCTGAATCGTATTTTCAGGGCAGCGATCCGCGGCGGATATCTCCGGCAGTCGCTGTCCCAGTTCAATGATGTACAGATACTTCTCTTCCCAATTAGCGCAACGCTGAAAATTACGCAACAATTTTTCTTTATCCGGCAGCGCGGCCATAGTGCCTCCCTGTTATCCCAGTAAGCGATGAATACGTTGCAACCCCGTCACCAGGCGATCCACTTCTTCATGGGTGTTATACATTGCCAGCGACGCCCGACACATGGCCGGCACCTGATAAAACGCCATCAGCGGCATTGCGCAGTGGTGTCCGGTCCGCACGGCGATCCCGTAATTATCGAGAAAGCTGCCGACGTCATAAGCGTGATGTTTCCCGAGATTAAAGGCAATCACGCCAAGCCGGTCAGTCGGACCATACAGCGTGAGATCCGGCACCGTCGTCAGTTGCTCCAGCGCATAGTGCATCAGGTTCTGTTCGTACTCGCCAATCGCCTCCAGCCCCAGCGCTGAAACATATTCCAGCGCCGCACCAAAACCGATAATCCCGCCGGTATTCGGCGTCCCCGCTTCGAAGCGCCACGGCGCTTTCGTCCAGGTGGTGCCCTGCGTCAGGCTGACAGTGGCGATCATCGACCCTCCCCCTTCCCACGGCGGCATCTGTTGCAATAACGCCTCTTTGACGTAGAGCACGCCAATACCGGTCGGACCATACAGCTTGTGGCCTGAGAAGACGTAAAAATCGCAGTCCAGCGCCTGAACGTCTACCGGGTGGTGCATCACCGCCTGCGCACCGTCCACCAGCACCTTCGCGCCATGCTGATGCGCCAGCGCGGTCATTTCGGCGATCGGGTTTTCAGTGCCCAGCACGTTTGAGACGTGAGTGATCGCCAGCAGTCGGGTTTTCTCATCAAACAGGGTGGGCAAGACTTCCTGTTGCAATGTACCGTCGGCGTTCAGCGGGATCACCCGCAGCTCAGCCCCCACGCGCGCGCACAGCATCTGCCACGGCACAATGTTGGCATGGTGCTCCATCTCACTGATGATGATGTTGTCGCCCGCATGCACGTTCTCTGGCCCCCAACTGTTGGCAACCAGGTTAATGCCCTCCGTCGTACCACGCACAAACACCAGTTCTTCCGCCGAGCGCGCGTTAATAAACAGCGATGCCAGCTTACGCACGTTTTCCATTTTTTCGGTCGCCTGGGCGCTGAGGGTGTGGATCCCCCGATGCACCGCCGCATAGCCGTGACGATAAAACTCGGCTTCTGCGTCAATCACCTGCGCCGGTTTTTGCGCGCTGGCGGCGCTGTCGAGATACGCCAGCGGCAGGCCGTTCACTTCACGCGTGAGGATGGGGAAATCCGCACGCACTTTGTCGATGGGAAATGTCATGCTACGCCTCCCGGCAAACGCTGGCCTATCCGCGCCAGCACCTGGTGTTTCAGCGCCTCGTCGCTCAACGCTTCCGTCAGTTCTGCGGCAAAGGCATAAAGGATCATCTGCTGCGCATCCCGCTGAGCTATCCCGCGCGAACGCAGGTAGAACATCTGCTCATCGTCAATGCGCCCTATCGTCGCTCCGTGGCTGCACTTCACGTCATCGGCGTAAATCTCCAGTTGTGGTTTGGTATCCACCTCCGCGAGCTTTCCGAGCAGCAGGTTGTTGTTCGTCATCTGCCCGTCCGTTTTGATCGCGTGTTGGGCAACGTTAATCAGCCCGTTAAACACCGCACGGCCTTTATCGCTGACGATCGTTTTATGCAGTTGTCGGCTGTTGCAGTAGCCTTTGTTGTGCTCAAGCCAGGTGCGGGTATCACAGACCTCATTTTTCACCGGCATCGCCAGGCTGTTGATCCTGAGCGTCGTGTTCTCCCCGTTCAGTTGAGTACTGGTGTTATGACGCAGCACCGCATCGCCAAGCAGAAAACTGTGGCTGTGGGCCGAGGCATCCGCCGCCAGCAAAATATCGTTATGAGCGAAGTGATGGCTGAGCGGATTTTCAAACGCCAGCTTGATGTGACGCAGGTGCGCGTTTGCCGCCACGTTCATGGTCAGGCGCGCGCCGGTGAAATGTCGGGCATCATTCAGACTGACGTAATGTTCGATGATCGTCGCCTCCGCGCCTTCCGCCAGCTCAAGGTGATGGCGATAGTGCGCCGTGTTTACTTCCTCAGCGGATACGCCCTGGGTGATGTGCATCAGCACCAGCGGTTTTACCGGGCGCTGATTACGCTTAACGCGGATATGCGTTACGCCGCACGCCAGGCCTTCAGTAAGATGCAAAAACACCTCTGGCTGTACCGCAGCCGGCAGGGTCTGGCGTTCATCGTTGATCGCCACCTCAAAGCCGCTGTTTTCCAGGTTGTCGCTAAGCGCCGGGCTGAACTGACCGTCAACAAATACCAGCCGCAACGCCTCAACGTTGAGCGCTAACGCATCGCGCTGCGCCGGGGTAACATCAGCGTTGCGACTGACGAACCGGCTGTTGGTAAGGCCTTCCAGCGGCGTATATTTCCAGTTCTCATGCTTGCGCGTCGGCAGCCCCAGGCGCAGAACCTGCTGGAGATGCTGTTGCGCCTGCTGTGAACGCGTCTCGCCCTGCGCTTCAAACAGATGATGCCATTGCTGCAGCGCATTACTGCTGTTCGGTAAGCCAGCCATATCCCTGCTCCTCCAGTTGTTTGACCAGCGTGAAATCGCCAGACTTCACAATCCGCCCCTGATACAGGACGTGGACAAAATCAGGTTTGATATAGTCAAGAATACGCTGATAGTGGGTGACAATAATGAACGAGCGCTTACCGTCACGCAGTGAGTTGACGCCATCGGCAACCACTTTCAAGGCATCAATATCCAGCCCGGAATCCGACTCATCGAGAATACACAGTTCCGGCTCCAGCACCGCCATTTGCAGAATGTCATTACGCTTCTTCTCGCCACCGGAAAAACCGACGTTCACCGAGCGGGTTAGCAGATCTTCCGGCATCTTCAACAGCGCGATTTTCTCTTCCATCAGATCCTGAAAATCGAAGCGATCCAGCGATTCCTGTCCGCGATAAGTGCGCACCGCATTGAGCGCCGTTTGCAGGAAAAACTGATTGCTGACGCCAGGGATTTCCACCGGATACTGGAAGGCCATAAAGATGCCTTCACCCGCTCTCTCTTCCGGCGCCAGGTCGAGCAGGTCTTTCCCTTTAAACATCACCGACCCGCCGGTGACTTCGTAATCTTCACGCCCTGCCAGCGTCGCAGAGAGCGT
Source organism: Citrobacter sp. Ct235 (assembly GCF_030332305.1). Taxonomy (NCBI): domain Bacteria; kingdom Pseudomonadati; phylum Pseudomonadota; class Gammaproteobacteria; order Enterobacterales; family Enterobacteriaceae; genus Citrobacter; species Citrobacter sp. Ct235. The sequence goes on along the minus strand of NZ_JAOWIC010000049.1, from coordinate 475,023 downwards.
ACTTTTCCCGGAGCCGTTCGGTCCCATAATGGCATGCACTTCCCCCGGACGAACCTCAAGGCTCAACCCACGCAGGATCGCTTTCTCTTCCACACTGACCTGTAAATCTTTAATCGTTAACATGTTGCTTCCTTAACCGACGCTGTGTTCAAGGCTAATGGCTAATAATTTTTGCGCTTCAACGGCAAACTCCAGCGGCAACTCCGAAAACACGTCCTTACAGAAGCCGTTGACGATCATCGAGATCGCATCCTCTTCGCTGATGCCGCGCTGCAGGCAGTAGAACAGCTGATCTTCACCAATCCGCGAGGTGGTCGCTTCATGCTCCAGCTGCGCGCTGTTGTTCCGGCATTCGACATACGGGAAGGTATGCGCCCCGCAGTCGGCGCCAATCAGCATTGAGTCGCACTGGGTGAAGTTACGGGCATTGGTGGCCGTCGGCATAATTTTGACCAGACCACGATAGCTGTTCTGGCTGTGTCCGGCAGAGATCCCCTTTGAGATAATGGTCGACCGGGTGTTCTTGCCAATGTGGATCATCTTGGTGCCGGTATCCGCCTGCTGATGTCCGCTGGTCAGCGCCACCGAATAAAATTCGCCGATGGAGTTGTCGCCACGCAGAATGCAGCTTGGGTATTTCCAGGTAATTGCCGATCCGGTCTCCGACTGGGTCCACGACATTTTGCTGTTCTCACCCTCGCACAGCGCGCGTTTGGTGACGAAGTTCAGAATACCGCCGGTGTTGTTATCGCCAGGGAACCAGTTCTGAACGGTGGAGTATTTCACCTCGGCGTCTTTGTGGATGATCACTTCCACTACCGCCGCGTGAAGCTGATAGCTGTCGCGCACCGGTGCTGAACAGCCTTCGATATAGCTCACATAGCTGCCTTCATCCGCTACCAGGATCGTGCGCTCAAACTGCCCGGTCTTCTCGGCGTTAATGCGAAAGTAGGTGGAAAGCTCCATCGGACAGCGCACGCCTTTAGGCACATAAATAAAGGTGCCATCAGAAGCGACCGCCGCATTTAGCGCGGCGAAGAAGTTATCGTTGCCGGGTACGACGGTGCCAAGATACTGTTTCACCAGTTCGGGATGATCGTGAATCGCTTCGCCGAACGAGCAGAATATGATCCCCTGCTCCGCCAGTTTTTCACGATAGGTGGTGGCAACAGAGACAGAGTCAAAGATGGCGTCAACTGCCACCTCACGGCCTTCGCGCACCGGTACACCGAGCTGTTCAAAGGCAGCCTCCACCTCTTTACTGAGGAAAGCATTCGCCCCGGTTTGCTGTACCGCTCCCGGTTCCGACACGCAGGTCTCATCACAATTCCCGCACGAGGGCGCGGAATAGTAGCTGTAGTCCTGATAATTCAGCTTCTCATAGTGCGCCTTTAACCAGTGCGGCTCCTGCATGTCGACCCAGGCCCTGTACGCATTGAGGCGAAACTCCAGCATCCACTCAGGTTCATTACGTTTGGCCGAAATGGCACGTACCACCTCTTCGTTGATCCCTTTCGCCAGCTCATCCGTTTGCAGTTGGGTAAAGAAACCCTCCTTGTAATTCAGAGGGCCGCCGGTCCAGGTTTTGACATCGTCAGTTGCTTCAGTATTACGAGACATAGTACCGCCTATACCCCAAAGCTTTCGCCACAGCCGCATTCGTTCTGGGCCTTCGGGTTATGAAATTTGAATAACTGGTTTAATCCTTCGCGGACGTAATCCACTTCCGTGCCGTCGATGAATGGCATCGCCTGCAGCGGGACGTAGAGCTTCGCGCCCTCAACCTCGAACAGCAGATCGTCTTTCTCCGGCTCGCTGACGGTATCCAGCACATAGCCAAAACCGGCGCATCCCGTCTGCTTAACGCCCAGGCGCACGCCCAGCATGCCAGGCTGCTTTGCGACCAGTTCGCGAATATGCGCTGCTGCCGCAGGGGTGAGCGTCAATCCGCGCCAGGCGAAATCGTCCGGATTAAATGTTCCTGAATGCAATTCCATAGGGTTACCTCGCATAATGAGCCATCAGGCTATAACACCATGTTAGTGATAACGATTCTCACTTCAACCCCTCAACAGCAGGGGCATTCTGGCGTTTCACCCTTTTTGACCACTTTTATTAAGCATAGACCCTGCCGCGCGGGTTAAGAGGAATGGATGAATTTGTTCAATGCATTGATTGATAATGACTTTAACGTTCATCATCGACCTGGCAGGTCAAAACAGTAAAGATGTATAGAAAATGACTATTTCAGGGATAGGAATAACATGAGGAGGGTGAAAGCACAGAAAAACAAAACCCTTAAGGTTGTCAGTAACAGCCTTAAGGGTTCCGGCCCCATCCGGCGCTTATCTCCGGCACTCACGATGGCTTAGCTCTTGAAGGGGCGATAAGAATACTCTCATATTGCCGAAGGTCATTTTTAACACAAATTGCTATCCCGCACTTTTTTGTGGCGGATCAATTCCATGCGTTACGACATCGTTGCCTGGATTGCCTCCAGAAACAGTCGAAGCCCAACGGGCTGATGCTCACGGGAAAGATACAGACCGTACACGGCAAGGCGTCGGGGTTGCAGCATCGGCAGCAGGCGTACCAGTTGCCCCTGCGCGAGTCCTTCACGCGCTTCCTTTTCCGGCACCAGCGCGATCCCCATGCCTGCCAGCGCAGATTCGCACAGCAGAGACGAGATCCCGGCGCTCAGATTTCCCTTTATCGCCACCGAGGCCGCCTCGCCCCGTTCGTCGAGAAAATGCCACGATTTCCCGGCAAACCCACTGTAATACAGGCAGTTATGCTGAGCGAGATCCTCCAGCGTCTGCGGGATGCCGTGCTGGCGCAAATACGCCTCTGACGCACACAGAACCGATTCGCAGTCGCCGAGTCGGCGGGCAATCGTACCTGGCTCGGGGTTATCGGTAATACGAATCGCGACATCAATGCGTTCACCGACCAGACTGACCGGCTGATTGTTTATCTCAACTTCAATGCGCAATTCTGGATACCGTGCTAAAAAACCTGGCAGCACCGGCGCGAGAATGTGCATTGCCGTAAAGTGCGCACACGCGACGCGCAGCGTTCCGGTGGGGATCTCTGTCGCCGACGCCGCACCAATCGCCTGCGACAGCTGCGCCAGCGTTCGCGTCTTCACCAGTGCCTCTTCTCCGGCTGGCGTAATCGTCAGCCTGCGCGATGAACGATGAATCAACCGCGCGCCTGCCCATTTCTCCATCTCATCAAGATAACGGCTCACCATCGGTCGGGAGAGTCCCAGTGCCCGCGCCGCCGCACTCAGGCTGCCTAAATCGCAGATATGATTGAATACCGTCGCCGCCATGACTCTGTCCATTGTTACCCCATCCGATCGTTTTATGAAACTCAGCATGTTCTGATACAGGAATTCTAACAGATCCAAATTTCCTTAAAATACAGGCCACACCCAGAACAATTTCATCTGCATAAGGTTATCCCTCATGAAAAGTAAACTGCTGACCCTGTTGTTGCCTACTGTTGCCTCTCCACTGTTTGCCGCACCGCTGCAACTTGACGTCTATAACCCACAGGAAAACGCCATCTTCCCTGTTTCCTCAACGCTGGTATCCGGCCCGACGGAAGCAATATTGTTTGATGCGCAGTTCAGCACTAAAGACGGGGCAAAACTGGTGGAGATGATTAAATCCCGTGGCAAAACGCTGAAAGCCATCGTGATTACCTCCGGCGATCCAGATTTCTATTTTGGCCTGGAGCCGATTGTGAAGGCTTTTCCTGACGCGAAGGTACTGGCGACACCATCGGTCGTTGAGCATATTCGTGCCACCAAAGAGGCTAAGCTGCAGTACTGGGGACCACAGATGAAGGATGGCGCGCCAACGGCGCCGATCGTTCCGCAGACCACCGCTGAAACGCGTTTTAGCGTAGATGGTGAAACGCTGGAATTGCGTCATCCTAATGATTACGCGGCGTATGTCTGGGTACCGGCTAACCGGGCGATCCTCGGCGGCACGGGCGTGGCGGCGGGCATTCATGTCTGGACGGCTGACACCCAGACACCGGAGCAACGCGCATCATGGCGTAATATCCTGACTGAAATGCACAGCCTGCAACCAAAGCAGGTCATTCCCGGTCATTACCTTGGTCAACGCCCAGCAGGCGATGGCGCTATCCGCTTCACGCAGGATTACCTGCAATCGTTTGAACAGGCGCTGGCATCGAAACAAGGTTCGGCCTGGGTCATTAAGACGATGAACGCCGCGTGGCCAGGACTGGCAGATGAAAGCTCGCTGGAATTGAGCGCGAAAGTGAATTCGGGCGAGATGACGTGGTAGCACCGCTGCGTAAGGACCAAAAAAACCCGACTCAAGTGTCGGGTTCTCTTTACGCTGACAATCACAGAATCAATGAACGCCAAGGCGCCAGGCAAAATAGATCTCTTCTTTTAACTCGGTGGAAGAGAGCGTCAGTAAATCGGTAAATTCGAGCTCAAGTTGTTTTAGTTTTTTAAGGTATTGGGCTGGAGAGAGCTCTGTTTTATCACGACGTAAAAACTCAATTGCCAGTTGGGCCGGGTCTAGTTGGCTAGTCATATCATCCTCGCTTAGGGTCAAAACCTGCACAGTATATCACCTTTTGCTGCGCAGATTATGACCAAAAGCAATAGTGATCACACTTTTTCCGGTGACAACGTCACACAACGGCCGTTGTCAACCGCGAGGTACAGCACAGTCGCTGCTGCTCATCGTAGATGTCAATCTGCCAGACCTGATGTCGGGAGCCGGTATGAATTGCCTTACAAACTCCCTTTACGCGCCCTTCCCGCGCGGAGCGAACGTGATTAGCATTGACCTCCAGCCCCACCACTTTTTGCTCGCCCTGAGTACACAGGTAACCCGCAACAGAACCGATGCTTTCAGCGAGCACAACAGAGGCTCCGCCGTGTAGCAGGCCAAACGGCTGCTTCGTGCGCCCGTCAACGGGCATTGACGCTTCAAGCGTATCGTCGCCGATATGCTCAAAGCGAATATCCAGCAGGCCAACCATATTGCCTTCCCCCATCGCATTGAGAGCGTCGAGGGTCACTTCACGTTTCCAAATCATCCAATAATCTCCAGTAATGCCTGCACAGGATGGCGCACGCCAGTGCCTTCGACGCGTTTCACCTGGCTGCGGCAGGAATATCCCGTCGCGAGGCAACGACTACGCGGCAGTCGCTCCATCGCCTGGTGCCACGACAACTCGTAGATACCCAGCGAACTCGCATGGTTCTTTGCCTCATGACCGTAAGTACCGGCCATACCGCAACACCCCACGCTGACATTTTCCAGCTTCGCGCCAAAGCGGGCAAAAATTGACGCCCATTGCGCCGGCGCGCCGGGCAGCGCGGTCACTTCGGTACAGTGGCCGAAGAAATACCAGGATTCACCGCTAACGTCGCGCGGTTCGTGCGAGGCCAGCGCCGTTGCCAGCCACTCATTGGCGAGTTGGACATGGAAATCGCCGCGCTGTTCGCCTAGTGCCAACTTGTACTCATCGCGATAACAAAGCACCAGCGCCGGATCGACGCCGACCATTGGCATGCCCAGTGTCGCCACGCGGTTCAAAAACTCAGAGGTCTTTTTGGCGGTCTTCGCAAAGCGGGTCAGGAAGCCTTTGATGTGCTGTGCTTTACCGTTTGGCGAGAACGGCAGAAGAACCGGCTGCATCCCCAGTTTTTCGACCAGACGGACGAAATCCGCCACGACCTGCGCGTCGTAATAGCTGGTAAACGGATCCTGCACCACCAGCACCGTATTGGCTTTCTGCGCATCCGTGAGCGCTTCGAGCTGTTCCAGCGTCATGTTCGCCGAGCGATGACCAACCATCTGCTGTTGCAATGACGGCGTCGACAGCAGCGGCAGATCGACCATGCCAATATGTTTTGCCGACAGCTTGCGCACCAGCGGCTGATTAATAAAGAAGTTGAAGGTCTTCGGCGCCCGCGCCATCAGCGGCGCGTAGGTTTCGACCGTCGCCACCAGATGGTCACGCAGCGGGCGCAGGTAGCGGGTATGGTAAAGCTGCAGGAAGCGCGAGCGAAATTCCGGGACGTCGATTTTGATCGGACACTGCGTCGAACAGGCCTTACAGGCCAGACAGCCGGACATCGCCTCCTTCACTTCATGCGAGAAGTCATACTCGCCCTTACTGGCATGCCAGGTGTTACGGGTGCGCGAAATCAGAGACCGCAGGCTGGGCCGTTTGCTCCCAAGCGCGTTTTCCAGTCGTACCGGATCAACACCGCGATCCGCCAGCAGACGCAGCCATTCACGCACCAGCGTCGCGCGCCCTTTTGGCGAATGGATGCGATTGAGGCTCATTTTCATCGACGGGCACATCGGGCTCTTCGCATCAAAGTTAAAGCACAGACCGTTACCGTTACATTCCAGCGCGCCTCGCCAGGTCTGGCGCACGGCCAGCGGGATTTGTCGGTCCCAGGTGCCGCGTTTGACCGCATCGACTTTCATCATCGGCGCGTCGATACCTTCCGGCGGACAAATTTTCCCCGGATTCAGCCGGTTTTGCGGATCGAACGCCGCTTTGACCTTCCGCAGTTCCGCGAAGAGTTCATCGCCGAAAAACGCCGGGCTGTATTCGGCGCGAAAACCTTTGCCGTGTTCACCCCACAGCAGACCACCATATTTCGCCGTCAGCGCCACTACCTCATCGGAGATTTGCTTCATCAGCACTTCCTGCTGCGGGTCGCACATATCCAGCGCCGGCCGCACATGCAGCACCCCGGCGTCGACGTGGCCGAACATGCCGTAGCTCAGGCCGTGGCCATCAAGCAGTGCGCGAAATTCTGCGATGTAGTCGGCAAGATGTTCCGGCGGTACGCAGGTGTCCTCGGCAAACGGGATTGGTTTTGCCGCGCCTTTCGCATTTCCCAGCAACCCCACCGCTTTTTTACGCATTGCGTAGATACGCTCAACGCCCGCCAGTTCAGTACATAACTGCCAGCCAATCACCCCCGCCTCTTCACGCGCAATCAGCTCATCCAGACGCTCGCACAGGGACGCAACCTGTCCGTCGATAACGGCTTCATCATCACCGGCAAATTCGACGATGTTCAGGCCGAGCATCTCTTTGTCCGGGACGTCGGTAATCAGTTCGCTCACCGAATGCCAGACGATGTCTTCACGCGCCAGATTCAACACTTTTGAGTCAACCGTCTCCACCGACAGCGCGCGCGCGTCCACCATGAACGGCGCATTCCGCAGTGCGGAGTCAAAAGAGTCGTATTTCACGTTCACCAGTCGGCGCACTTTCGGCAGTGGCGTAATGTCCAGCCGCGCTTCCGTAATGAACGCCAGCGTCCCTTCCGAACCGGTGAGGATCCGGGTTAGATCGAATTCACTCATGTCATCGTTAAAGACATGGCGCAAGTCGTAACCCGTCAGGAAGCGGTTCAGTTTGGGGAATTTATCAATGATCAACTGACGCTTTTCGCGGCAGCGCTCAAACACGGTGCGATAAATACGGCCAATGGCGGTGTTGCTCTGACCGAGCGTCTGTGCCAGTTCAACCGGCAGCGGCTGCGTATCGAGAATATCGCCGCCCAGCAGTACTGCCCGCACGCCCAGCACGTGATCGGACGTCTTCCCGTAGACCAGCGACCCCTGCCCGGAGGCGTCGGTATTAATCATCCCCCCCAGTGTCGCCCGGTTACTGGTGGACAGTTCCGGGGCAAAAAAATAGCCATACGGTTTGAGATACTGATTCAGTTGATCCTTGATCACCCCGGCTTCCACCCGCACCCAGCCCTCTTCCGGGTTGATCTCAATGATGCGGCTCATATAGCGGGACATATCGACGATGATGCCCTGGTTCAGCGCCTGTCCGTTAGTCCCCGTACCGCCGCCGCGCGGGGTAAAAATCAGCGAGATAAAGCGTGGTTGCGCCGCCAGACGGGCAATCAGCGCCACATCGGCCGTTGAACGGGGGAAAACCACGGCATCGGGGAGAAGTTGATAGATACTGTTATCTGTCGACATCGTCAGACGATCGGCATAACTGGTTGCCGTATCGCCGGTAAATCCTTGTTGCTCCAGCTCTTGCAAAAAATTAAGCACCAACTGAACGACGCCGGGTGCCTGAGAAATTTGTGGAATCATTATCGTGACCCTTTCCTGCGGTCTGTGTGTTGTGGGAGTTAATCGTTTGCTTATTGTTGTATCACATTTTTTTCTAATACACCCAACAGAAATACTGGCAGAATCCGCCTGTCAAAAACCGCTGAAATTGCTCATCATTATGAGACGTGTTTCACACGGTCGTGTCGCGTCAACGATCTGACGCACTACATAGGTGAAAGAGTTTATGGTCAATATTCGTCAGCCCAGGGATATCGCACAAGTGCTGCTGTCGGTGCTGTTTTTAGCCATCATGATTGTGGCGTGTCTCTGGATTGTTCAACCTTTTATTCTGGGCTTTGCCTGGGCCGGGACTATCGTCATTGCGACCTGGCCGGTTTTACTGCGCCTGCAAAAATTACTCTGGGGGCGGCGTTCGCTGGCGGTTCTGGTGATGACGCTCTTATTAGTGCTGTTGTTTGTGATCCCGATTGCGCTGCTGGTCAACAGTCTCGTTGATGGCAGCGGCCCTCTGATTCACGCCATCACGAGCGGTGATATGACGTTGCCGGATCTGGCCTGGCTGAACAGCATTCCGCTGGTCGGCGCGAAACTGTATGCCGGCTGGCATAACCTGCTGGATATGGGGGGGACGGCGATCATGGCGAAGGTCCGTCCGTACATTGGCACCACGACCACCTGGTTTGTCGGTCAGGCCGCTCACATCGGTCGCTTTATGATGCACTGTGGCCTGATGCTCTTATTCAGCGCCCTGCTGTACTGGCGCGGTGAGACGGTGGCGATGGGTATTCGTCATTTTGCCTACCGTCTGGCCGCAAAACGTGGCGACGCGGCGATGCTGCTGGCCGCACAGGCAATCCGCGCGGTGGCGCTGGGTGTGGTCGTCACCGCGCTGGTGCAGGCGGTGCTGGGCGGCATCGGTCTGGCCGTTTCCGGCGTACCTTACGCCACACTGCTCTCCGTGGTGATGATCCTCTCCTGCCTGGTACAACTGGGGCCGTTACCGGTTTTGATTCCAGCCATTATCTGGCTTTACTGGACTGGCGATACCACCTGGGGAAGCGTGCTGCTGGCGTGGAGTTGCGTGGTCGGGACACTGGATAACGTGATTCGCCCGATGCTTATCCGTATGGGTGCAGATTTGCCGCTGATCCTGATCCTCTCCGGCGTTATTGGCGGCCTGATTGCGTTTGGCATGATTGGTCTGTTTATCGGTCCGGTGCTGCTGGCCGTTTCCTGGCGACTGTTCTCGGCCTGGGTCAACGAAGCGCCTGTGCCGGGCAGCAAACCAGAGGAACTTCTCGAGGAACTGAGCGAAATCGAAGGCCTTAAAAAATAACACGATAGCAGGCGACTCCGGTCGCCTGATTGTTTAATCTCGCTAATCAATCACGTACTTCTGCTTATCTGTAGCGCCTGTTACCGCTTCGTCATCCCTGATTTGTGTCGCAAATTCTTTACAGTTTTTAAACTATTGAGACGAATCTGATCGACGCTAAAACGCCCGATACCCTACTATTAGGTCACGGTTATAGATCAAGACATTGATTTATAAGTATGGAAATCCCCTGAGTGAAACAACGAATTGCTGTGTGTAGTCTTTGCCCATCTCCCACGATGGGCTTTTTTTTATCCTGAAATCGCCTCCGTCACTTGCCTGCAAGTAATATTCACAGACCGATAACAAAGAATATTGCACAAGATATTGTGACTCTCTTCATGCCGAAATCTGTTTAATAGTGTTATTTATGCCTTATTGTTTTTTAATATGGGGTCATTCAATGATGAACGCTTATGAACTACAGGCATTACGTCAAGTTTTTGCAATGACCATTGAAGAGTGCGTGTCATGGATTGCGCCAGATTATAATGTCACCAACTGGCAGCAGTGGGAAAATGGCGAATGTGAACTGCCTCCCGCGATTGTTGCAACACTACTGGAAATGCGCAGAAAAAGAAAACTACGTATTAATGCCATTATAGAGAAGATAAACAATCGCATTGGCAATAATACCATGCGTTTCTTTTCTGATTTAACCGATTTCCAGTCAGTCTACCGTGATGGCACTTTTCTTGACTGGAAAATTTATCAATCCGTTGCTGCCGAACTCTATGCCCACGACCTGGAACGATTGTGTTAGACCACATATTTCCTGCCACCGGCGATTCATACTAAGAAACGTTAAATAAACAGATCGATTGTACTTTTAAGGCACGGGTATTTAATCCGTACCAGGGAAAATCATTAGCAATTTCGCTGAGCAGGCATCATGAAAAATCACTATTTCCCCACCGCGATGGGGCTGTATCTCAATTACCTGGTGCATGGCATGGGAGTCATCCTGATGAGTCTCAACATGGCATCGCTCGAACAACAGTGGCAGACAAATGCCGCAGGTGTGTCTGTCGTTATCTCCTCATTAGGTATCGGGCGCTTAAGCGTCCTGTTTTGCGCCGGATTGCTATCCGACCGGTTTGGTCGCAGACCCTTTATTATTCTGGGGATGCTCTGCTATGTGACGTTCTTTTTCGGTATTCTCACGACCCATAACATCATCATCGCTTATGCGTTTGGGGTCCTCGCCGGCATGGCGAACAGTTTTCTGGACGCGGGCACCTATCCCAGTCTGATGGAGGCCTTCCCTTCTTCGCCGAGCACCGCCAACATCCTGATTAAGGCCTTTGTCTCCGGTGGGCAGTTTTTACTCCCCATCATCATCAGTCTGCTGGTCTGGGCGGAACTGTGGTTTGGCTGGTCATTTATCGTTGCCGCCGCGATCATGTTGATTAACGGCCTGTTTTTACTTCGCTGCGCTTTTCCCCCGCATCCTGGGCGCCGCGCCGCGCCGGTCGCACCGGTACACGAACAGCGCCCGGCAGAAAAACATCGTTGCGCATTTATCGATCTGGCCAGCTATACCCTGTATGGCTATATCTCGATGGCCACGTTTTATCTCATCAGCCAGTGGCTGGCGCAATACGGTCAGTTTGTCGCCGGAATGTCGTATACGCTGTCGATAAAATTGCTGAGTATTTATACCTGCGGTTCGCTGCTCTGCGTATTGATTACCGCTCCGCTGGTGCGCAAAACGGTACGTTCAACCACCTTACTGATGCTGTACACCTTCGTCTCATTTATCGCCCTGTTGACGGTGTGCCTGCATCCCACGGCGTATGTTGTGATTGTCTTTGCTTTTGTGATCGGCTTTTCGTCAGCCGGAGGGGTGGTACAGATAGGCCTGACCCTGATGGCAGCCCGCTTCCCGCATGCCAAAGGGAAAGCCACCGGCATTTATTACAGTGCTGGCAGCATTGCGACTTTCACGATCCCGCTGGTGACGGCCCATCTTTCACAAAGAAGCATCGCCGATATTATGTGGTTTGATACCGGCATTGCCGCCATGGGTTTCCTGTTGGCGCTGTTTATCGGCTACCGCAGCCGTCTCGAAACAAAACGCCAGTTGATGATATCGCCTTTAGCGGAATAAGGCTGAATCCGTCGTAAGCAATATTGTTATCGCTGACTGCAATATAATTTGTATAACGTCAATAACATCAGCAAAACGTCGCAGGAGAAGTGGGCTTTCACACTTTCATCTGCAATATACCTGGTAATGAAAACGTCATGTTATGTAGTTCATGCCGTTGCACAGCCGTATATTAATAAAAAATCGCCGGATATAAAAATGCCGACGAAAACAGAATTAAATTAACCGGCAAGGAGCGTTGAAAAAATGTCACAGAATAAGGCCTTCAGCACGCCATTTTTCCTGGCGGTCATCTGTATTTATCTCAGCTATTTTCTCCACGGCATTAGCGTCATTACGCTGGCGCAAAATATGACTTCCCTCGCCGCTAAGTTTTCTACCGACAGCGCGGGGATCGCCTATTTAATTTCCGGTATCGGGCTGGGGCGTCTGGTCAGTATTCTGTTTTTTGGCGTCCTGTCGGATAAATTTGGTCGTCGGGCAATCATTCTGCTGGGCGTCGCGCTCTATATTCTCTTTTTCTTCGGTATTCCTGCCAGTCCCAACCTGATGGTGGCCTTTGTGCTCGCCGTATGCGTTGGCGTCGCTAACTCTGCACTGGACACCGGAGGCTATCCGGCGCTGATGGAGTGTTTCCCGAAAGCGTCAGGTTCGGCGGTGATCCTGGTCAAGGCAATGGTCTCCTTCGGGCAGATGCTCTATCCGATGCTGGTCGGCTATATGCTGCTCAACAACATCTGGTACGGCTATGGCGTGCTCATTCCTGGCGTTCTGTTTGTGCTGATTACCCTGATGCTGCTGCGCAGTAAATTCCCTGGCCAACTGGTGGATGCCAGCGTCGCCAAAGAATTGCCGCAGATGAACAGCAAACCGCTGGTCTGGCTGGAAGGCGTGGCTTCTGTCATGTTTGGCGTAGCGGCGTTTTCCACCTTCTATGTCATCGTGGTCTGGATGCCGAAATACGCTATGGCCTTCGCCGGAATGGAAGAAGCGGATGCGCTGAAAACCATCACCTGGTATAGCCTGGGCTCGCTGGTTTGCGTCTTTATCTTTGCCGCGCTGCTGAAAAAAATGGTTCGCCCCATCTGGGCTAACGTCTTTAACGCCGGTCTGGCTACCGTGACCGCCGCTGTCATTTATCTCTGGCCGTCTCCGCTTGTGTGTAACGTGGGCGCGTTTGCGATTGGTTTCTCCGCAGCGGGGGGGATTTTACAACTGGGCGTGTCGGTAATGTCGGAATTCTTTCCGAAAAGCAAAGCCAAAGTCACCAGCGTTTATATGATGATGGGCGGCCTCGCGAATTTTGTTATTCCGTTGATTACCGGCTACCTCTCCACCATCGGCCTGCAATACATCATTTTACTGGACTTCGTTTTTGCCCTGCTGGCCTTCATCACCGGCATTATCGTATTCATTCGCTATTACCGGGTCTTCAATATTCCGCAGAACGATATCCGTCTGGGCGAACGTTATTTTTCAACAAAAAGTTAAGCGACAATTTAAGGAGTCATGTTATGGATGTAACCGCGAAATATGAACTGATCGGCTTGATGGCTTACCCTATCAGACACAGTCTGTCACCTGAAATGCAAAATAAGGCGCTAGAGAAAGCCGGATTGCCGTTTACCTATATGGCCTTTGAGGTCGACAACAGCACCTTCGCAGGCGCCATCGAAGGGCTGAAAGCGTTAAAAATGCGCGGTACCGGCGTATCGATGCCCAATAAGCAGTTGGCCTGTGAGTTTGTTGATGAACTCACCCCAGCGGCGAAACTGGTGGGCGCCATTAATACTATCGTCAATGATGACGGTTATCTGCGCGGTTACAACACCGACGGCACGGGCCACATTCGCGCGATTAAAGAGAGCGGTTTCGATATCAGGGGTAAAACCATGGTATTACTGGGTGCAGGTGGTGCATCCACTGCCATCGGCGCACAGGCGGCCATTGAGGGGATCAAAGAGATTAAACTCTTTAACCGTAATGATGAGTTCTTCCAGAAAGCGCTGGATTTCGCCAAACGAGTGAATGAAAACACGGACTGCGTGGTGACAGTGACAGATCTTGCCGACCAGCAGGCCTTCGCAGACGCGCTGGCGACGGCGGATATCCTGACCAACGGCACCAAAGTCGGCATGAAGCCACTGGAGAATGAATCTATCGTCAGCGACGTGAGTCTGCTACGTCCGGAACTGCTGGTCACGGAATGCGTCTACAACCCGCATATGACGAAGTTACTGCAGCAGGCGCAACAAGCCGGTTGCAAAACAATCGATGGTTACGGCATGTTGTTGTGGCAAGGTGCTGAACAGTTCAAACTGTGGACCGGCAAAGATTTCCCGCTGGAATATGTAAAACAGGTAATGGGGTTTGCGGCCTGACGGCCAGGAACTAAGACTGATAAAAGGTATTAAATGAAAACCGTAACCGTAAATAACCTCGTGGTTGGCGAAGGGGCTCCAAAAATAATCGTCTCGCTGATGGGTAAAGATCTCACCAGCATCCGCTCAGAAGCGCAGGCCTATCGCGACGCGGATTTCGACATTCTGGAATGGCGCGTTGACCATTTTGCCGATGTCGCCTCTGCCGATGCCGTGCTGGAGGCTATCCGCGCGATCCGTGCCGAGATGCCTCAAACCCCCCTGCTGTTTACCTTCCGCAGCGCGAATGAAGGGGGTGAGCAGGCTATTTCGACTGACGCCTATCTCGCGCTGAATCGCGCGGCTGTCGACAGCGGTCTGGTCGATATTATCGATCTCGAACTGTTTACCGGTGATGAGCAGGTCAAGGCGACGGTTGACTATGCGCACAGCAAAAACGTCAAGGTCATCATGTCCAACCATGATTTCCACAAGACCCCAGCAGAAGAAGAGATCGTGGCGCGACTGCGCAAAATGCAGGAACTCGGTGCCGATATTCCGAAGATAGCCCTGATGCCACAGAGCCATAGCGATGTTCTGACGCTGCTTTCCGCCACGCTGAAAATGCAGGAGCAGTACGCCGACCGTCCGGTTATCACCATGTCGATGTCAAAAACCGGGGTGATTTCGCGCCTGGCGGGTGAAGTCTTCGGGTCAGCGGCAACCTTTGGTGCGGTTAAAAAAGCCTCCGCGCCCGGACAAATATCCGTTAGCGACCTGCGTACGGTATTAACGATTTTACATCAGGCTTAATGCACTAAATAAAGGCGGGAAGCATATCCTCCCGCCATAAAATATAAATTTCACCCCATAGTGAATATTTCACATAAATATTCAGCGGATGCCTACGCCTGAACACCAGCGGTGTACGGTTTCTGCCGGGTACCCAGGAGTTAATATGAAACCTGAAAGACCACCCCGCGTGAATGGTCGCGTGCCTGTGCTCTCGGCCCAGGACGCGGTTAATTATATTAAAGATGAAGATGTGCTGTGTATATTAGGTGCGGGTGGCGGTATTCTGGAAGCCACCACCTTAATTACCGCATTAGCCGATAAATATAAACAGACGCAAACGCCGCGTAATTTATCAATTATCAGTCCGACCGGTCTGGGCGATCGCGCCGATCGCGGAATCAGCCCGCTGGCCCAGGAAGGGCTAGTGAAATGGGCCCTGTGCGGACACTGGGGGCAGTCGCCGCGTATTTCGGACTTAGCGGAACAGAACAAAATTGCCGCCTATAACTATCCGCAGGGCGTACTGACCCAGGCGCTGCGCGCTTCTGCCGCTCATCAGCCGGGGATCCTCAGCGATATTGGGATCGGTACTTTTGTTGACCCACGCCAACAGGGTGGCAAGCTCAATGAGGTCACCAAAGAGGACCTCATCAAACTGGTGGAGATTGATAACAAAGAATATCTCTACTACAAAGCGATTGCGCCCACCGTGGCGTTTATCCGCGCCACAACCTGCGACAGCGAAGGCTACGCCTCGTTTGAAGATGAGGTGATGTACCTCGACGCGCTGGTGCTGGCTCAGGCGGTACATAACCACGGCGGCATCGTGATGATGCAGGTGCAGAAGATGGTCAAAAAAGCCACGCTGCATCCCAAATCCGTGCGTATCCCCGGCTATCTGGTGGATATCGTGGTCGTTGACCCGGATCAGACGCAACTGTACGGCGGCGCGCCGGTGAACCGTTTTATCTCGGGCGATTTCACCCTCGACGACAGCACTCAACTCACCCTGCCCCTCAACCAGCGCAAACTGGTCGCTCGCCGCGCGCTGTATGAGATGCGTAAAGGCGCGGTGGGTAACGTCGGCGTCGGCATCGCGGATGGCATTGGGCTGGTGGCCCGGGAAGAAGGCTGTGCGGATGACTTTGTGCTGACCGTCGAAACCGGCCCCGTTGGCGGCATCACCTCACAGGGCGTCGCCTTCGGTGCGAACGTCAACACGCGCGCCATTCTTGATATGACCTCGCAGTTTGACTTCTACCACGGCGGAGGACTGGACGTTTGCTATCTGAGCTTTGCGGAAGTCGACCGTCACGGCAACGTCGGGGTACATAAATTCAACGGCAAAATCATGGGCACCGGCGGCTTTATCGATATCAGCGCCACCTCGAAGAAAATTGTTTTCTGCGGCACGTTAACCGCTGGCAGTCTGAAAACAGAGGTTGCCGACGGTAAATTAACCATCGTCCAGGAAGGCCGGGTGAATAAATTCATCAGCGAACTGCCGGAAATCACCTTCAGCGGAAAAATCGCGCTCGAGCGCGGACTGGACGTGCGCTATATCACCGAGCGCGCGGTATTTACGCTGAAAGAGGACGGTCTGCATCTTATTGAGATTGCCCCTGGGGTGGATCTGGAACGCGATATTCTGGCCAAAATGGATTTCGCACCGGTTATTTCGCCGAACCTGAAACTGATGGATGAAAGATTATTTATCGACGCCACTATGGGTTTTGAACTGCCGGAAGCGGCTAATTAAAAGGAGTACGATGATGGACTTTTCTTTAACCGAAGAGCAAGAGCTGCTGCTTGCCAGTATTCGAGAACTGATCACCAGCAATTTTCCGGAAGAGTATTTCCGTACCTGCGATCAGACGGCGACCTACCCCAGAGAGTTTATGCGCGCGCTGGCCGACAACGGTATTTCTATGCTGGGCGTACCGGAAGAGTTCGGCGGCATTCCGGCAGACTACGTGACGCAAATGCTGGCCCTGATGGAAGTGTCAAAATGTGGCGCCCCGGCCTTTTTGATCACCAACGGCCAGTGTATTCACAGCATGCGCCGCTTTGGTTCACCAGAGCAACTGCGCAAAACAGCGGAAAGCACACTGGAAACCGGCGATCCGGCCTATGCGCTGGCGTTAACCGAGCCGGGTGCGGGTTCTGATAACAACAGCGCCACGACCAGCTACACGCGCAAAGACGGCAAGGTTTATCTGAACGGTCAGAAGACGTTTATTACGGGCGCAAAAGAGTACCCGTATATGCTGGTGCTGGCGCGCGACCCGGAACCGAAAGATCCGAAGAAAGCCTTTACTCTCTGGTGGGTGGAGTCCAACAAGCCGGGGATCAAAATCAACCCGCTGCACAAAATCGGCTGGCATATGCTCAGCACGTGTGAAGTCTATCTCGACAACGTTGA
Source organism: Citrobacter sp. Ct235 (assembly GCF_030332305.1). Classification (NCBI taxonomy): domain Bacteria; kingdom Pseudomonadati; phylum Pseudomonadota; class Gammaproteobacteria; order Enterobacterales; family Enterobacteriaceae; genus Citrobacter; species Citrobacter sp. Ct235. The sequence continues at coordinate 457,835 of NZ_JAOWIC010000049.1, read as the reverse complement.
GGTGGATGAAAGCGACATGGTGGGCGAAGAAGGCATGGGCTTTCTCAACGTGATGTACAACTTTGAGATGGAACGACTGATCAACGCCGCGCGCAGTACCGGTTTTGCCGAATGCGCCTTTGAGGATGCCGCGCGTTATGCCAACCAGCGCATTGCGTTTGGTAAACCGATTGGACACAACCAGATGATCCAGGAAAAACTGGCGCTGATGGCTATCAAAATCGACAATATGCGCAATATGGTGCTGAAGGTGGCATGGCAGGCCGACCAGGAGCAGTCGCTGCGTACCAGTGCCGCCCTGGCGAAACTGTACTGCGCCCGGACGGCAATGGAAGTGATTGACGATGCAATCCAGATTATGGGCGGGCTGGGTTATACCGACGAAGCGCGCGTCTCCCGATTCTGGCGCGATGTACGTTGTGAGCGTATTGGCGGCGGGACGGATGAGATCATGATTTATGTCGCAGGTCGGCAGATCCTGAAGGATTATCAGAACAAGTAAACGCCAGGCCGGATACGGTGCTTGCACCGCTATCCGGCGGTTCGTTCGCTAACCGATATTTGCTAACCGATAATGGAATAAAAACTCAGGCGTCAGACAACAGGCAGGCCTGCTCTGCCAGATTGTTTTTAAACTGTTTACGGTAATCGCCCGGCGAACAGCCAACATGGCGCAGAAACAGCTTCGCGAAGTGGTCGACATTCTCGTACCCAACGCGCCAGGAAATTTCGGCCTGTGAATAATCGGTATTGGTTAGCGCAAATTTCGCTTCGGTCATCCGCCGCTGAATCACATAATTGATCGGCGAAATATGGTACTCGCGGGTAAATTCGTGGCAAATATAGCTGACGCTGGCACGAAATTTTTTTGATAACTGCTCAAGCGTAATTTTCTCCCGATAATTATTATTGAGGTAGACCAGAATATCTTTAATCAGAACATCTTTTTTAATATGTCCCTGTTCCGAACGATAAGCATTTTTAAAGTTTTCGTAAAAGAGAACCGTCAACGCATAGGCAAATGCATCGCACACAGACGACGTCAGCCCATTTTTACTTTGCGGCAGCATCACGCTGAGTTCATTAAAAATACTTTTGATCACCTCTTTACCCTGGCCGACGGCAACCACCGGACAGGAATGCGATTGCAGCAGTTGGTTCTCTTCCCAGCCCTGAAAGCAAAAGCCGTACAGCGCGCAGGTGTAGGTAGTGGCAGGCGCGTTCACATCCGACGTCACGGCATGCAGTCGCCCCCGCTCCACGACGACGATATCATCCTCGTGAGCCACATAAAGTGAAGAGTCGATAATTAATCTGACAATGCCTTTTTTAACGTAAATCAGCTCCGTCTCATTATCATGGACATGATGACCAGACTCCCATCGGGGATCATCACTAATGACAAATCGGGAAAATCGCGGGGTCTTACCCTGGTCAAAAAGGCTTTCCATTGCATTATCAAAGCAGCGTTGATACATGACAACCTCCACAAGCAGATAGTAATCCTGAACAATATAATAGGGATAAAATAAAGCGAGTACGGCGGTTATACAACTGCATTTAGTGAGGGCAAAACAAGATTATTTCTCTCACCTGCAAGATAATACGTTTAATTCTCGCAAATTATTTTCTGCTCAATTCTTTTGCATGAGCGATCGCACTTTTTTTGCAAGATACCTGGTAACGAAAACAGATTGCTCCGTCGATAAAAAGCCACCGTCTGTCGCACACTAATTCCAGCCAATTTTCACTTTCCGCCGGGGTGGCCTGACCGTCACTGTCGGTATGCGACTCACAGGAGATGCCATGAAAATAATAACCTGCTTTAAGCTGGTGCCTGAAGAACAGGACATTGTTGTTACACCCGAGCAAGCGCTCAGCTTTGACAATGCGGACACCAAAATCAGCCAGTTCGACCTCAACGCTATCGAGGCCGCAACGCAGCTGGCCACAGAAGCGGAAGATGAGATCGCTGCGCTGACGGTGGGCGGTTCATTATTGCAGAACTCGAAAGTGCGTAAGGATGTGCTCTCCCGCGGGCCACACGCACTGTACCTGATGCAGGATGCACAGCTGGAACACGCGCTGCCAAAAGATACTGCGCAGGCCATCGCCGCCACGGTGGAAAAAATCGGTTTCGATCTGATCCTGTTCGGTGAAGGCTCTGGCGACCTTTACGCACAACAGGTTGGCCTGCTGGTCGGTGAGATCCTGCAACTCCCGACCATTAACGCCGTCAGCCGCCTCCAGCGTCAGGGCGATAAGCTGGTTGTTGAACGCACGCTCGAAGAGGACGTTGAAGTGATCGAGCTGTCGCTTCCTGCGGTTCTCTGCGTCACATCGGATATTAACGCCCCGCGCATCCCCTCCATGAAGGCCATTCTTGGCGCCGGGAAAAAGCCGGTGCACACGTGGCAGGCCAGCGATATCGGCTGGAGCCAGGGCGCACCACGGGCAGAGCTGGTCGCCATTACCGTGCCGCCGCAAACGGCACGTAAGCACATCATTCTGGATAACGATTCGCCGGAAGCCATCGCCGAACTGGCTGAACACCTGAAAAAAGCCCTGAACTGAGCCCAACGGAGAACACAATCATGAGTCAATTAACCCACGTCTGGGTATTTAGCGATAACGTTGAACGCTATGCGGAACTGATGGCCGGCGCGCGTCAGTGGGGTCAGCAGGTTTACGCCATTGTTCAGGGTTCCGAACAGGCGGCACGCGTTAAGCCGCTCGGTGCTGACGGTATCATCGTGCTGGAGAAGACGTCTGAACTACAGCGAATTGAAAACTACGCCGAAACGCTGGCCGCGCCGATCCGGGAAAAAGGTAACGGGCTGCTGCTGATGGCGGCGACTAAACGCTGCAAAGCGCTGGGCGCGCGTCTGAGTATTCAACTCGATGCGGCATTGGTGAACGATGCGACGGCGGTGAGCGTCGACGGAAACGCGCTATTTGCCGAGCATCGTATGTATGGCGGACTGGCGTTTGGCAAAGAAAAACTGAACAGCCCGCTGGCCATTATCACCCTCGCGCCAGGCATACTGGAGCCGGTCGCGGCGAATCCCGAGCATGACTGCCCGGTAGTCACCGCCGAATGGGTTGCCCCGCAACAGGAGATCCTGTGTCAGGAACGACGCGCCAAATCACTCAGCAGCGTTGATCTGAGCAAAGCAAAACGTGTGGTGGGCGTGGGTCGTGGTCTGGCGGCGCAGGACGACCTCAGCATGGTGCGCGAACTGGCCGCAGTGCTGGGCGCAGAAGTGGGCTGTTCACGTCCGATCGCCGAAGGGGAAAACTGGATGGAGCGCGAGCGTTATATCGGCGTTTCCGGCGTGCTGCTGAAGTCTGAACTGTATCTGACGCTGGGCATCTCCGGGCAGATCCAGCATATGGTTGGCGGCAATGGCGCCAAAGTGATTGTCGCCGTGAATAAAGATAAGAACGCGCCAATCTTCAACTATGCCGATTACGGACTGGTGGGCGATATCTACAAAGTGGTCCCTGCCCTGATCGCGCAGCTGCGCTAACTCTCACCTTTACCCACATCTCCCGCTGTGCAAACGGCGGGAAAGGAGCTTTAAGCATGTCGGATGAAAAATTTGATGCCATCGTCGTCGGTGCTGGCGTAGCGGGAACGATGGCGGCGTACATCATGGCGAAAGCCGGACTCGATGTTCTGGTCATCGAGCGCGGCAACAGCGCGGGCAGTAAAAATATGACCGGGGGTCGCCTCTACGCCCACGTGATCGAGCGCATTATGCCCGGTTTTGCCCAACAGGCACCCGTTGAACGTAAAGTCACCCGCGAGAAAATCTCGTTTATGACGCAGGAAAGCGCGACCACGCTGGACTACCATCGCGAACAGGCGGATGTCCCTGGTCAGGCGTCATACACCGTGTTGCGCAACCGCCTCGATCCGTGGCTGATGGAGCAAGCTGAAGCGGCTGGCGCGCAGTTTATTCCCGGTGTGCGCGTGGACGCGTTGATTCGTGAAGGCAACCAGGTGACGGGCGTACAGGCCGGCGATGACATTCTCGAAGCCAACGTGGTGATCCTCGCCGATGGCGTCAATTCGATGCTGGGCCGTTCGCTGGGCATGGTCCCTGCTTCCTCGGCACATCATTACGCCGTCGGCGTGAAAGAGCTGATTGGTCTCTCCCCGGAGCAAATCAATGACCGCTTTAACCTGTCCGGAAATGAAGGTGCGGCCTGGCTGTTCGCCGGTTCCCCGTCAAACGGCCTGATGGGCGGAGGATTCCTCTATACCAATCGCGACTCCGTTTCCCTCGGCCTTGTATGCGGACTGGGCGACATGGCCCATGCACAGAAAAGCGTACCGCAGATGCTGGAAGATTTTAAACAGCATCCCACCGTTCGTCCGTTAATTCAGGGCGGCAAGCTGCTGGAATACTCGGCGCATATGGTACCGGAAGGCGGACTGGCGATGGTGCCGGAACTGGTGGGTGACGGCGTGATGATTGTCGGCGATGCCGCAGGCTTTTGTCTGAACCTCGGTTTCACGGTGCGCGGAATGGATTTAGCCATCGCCTCTGCCGAAGCGGCGGCGCACGCAGCGATTGTGGCAAAAGAGCGCCAGGACTTCTCTGCCCGCACGCTGGCGGAATACAAAAGCGAACTGGAGAAAGGGTGCGTCATGCGTGATATGCAGCATTTTCGCAAGATGCCGGCGCTGATGGAGAATCCCCGCCTGTTCACCCAGTATCCGCGCATGGTGGCAGACATCATGAGCGACATGTTCACTATCGATGGCCGCCCGAATCAGCCGATGCGCAAAATGATCCTGTCGCATGCAAAACAGGTCGGTCTGATGAATCTGCTGAAGGATGGCATTAAGGGAGTCACGGCACTATGAGTCAGGACAATCGCGTTAACGTCGACGTCAAGCTTGGCGTCAATAAATTCCATGTTGATGAAGGACACCCGCACATCATTCTGGCGGCTAACCCGGACAGTAAAGAGTTTCAAAAATTGCTGAACGCCTGCCCCGCCGGACTCTATAAACAGGATGAGGCGGGTACGATTCACTTTGATTCTGCGGGCTGTCTGGAGTGCGGAACCTGCCGGGTGCTGTGCGGTGAGACGATCCTCGAAAAATGGGAGTACCCCGCAGGCACCTTTGGCGTCGATTTCCGCTACGGCTGATGGGTACAACTGCCGGATAGTGACGCCTGGCGTCTTATCCGGCCTGCGAACACCTCACTACCCACTTGATTTACCGGGAACCTCCGATGAGTGTCACATTAACGTTTGACGCCGGGCGGCGGGACGCATACCGCAAGCTTGGCTTTTGGGGCGATGCCTCGCTGGGAGACTACTGGCAGCAAACCGCGCGCAGCGTGCCGGAAAAAATTGCCGTCGTGGATAACCACGGTACCGCATTCACCTATACCGCCCTCGACCATGCGGCAAGCTGTCTGGCAAGCTGGATGCTGGCGAACGGCATTCAGTCCGGCGACCGCGTCGCCTTTCAGCTTCCCGGCTGGTGTGAATTTACCGTTATCTATCTCGCCTGCCTGAAAATCGGCGCAGTATCCGTTCCCCTTCTGCCCGCCTGGCGCGAAGCCGAACTGGTATGGGTGCTGAACAAGTGTCAGGCGAAACTGTTTTTCGCCCCGACCGTGTTTAAACAAACGCGCCCGGTCGATTTGATCTTGCCTCTGCAAAATCAGTTGCCGCATCTGCAACACGTTATCGGCGTCGATAAACTGGCACCGGCCACCACCTCACTCGCCCTCAGCCAGATAGTAGCGGACAACGCGCCGCTTGCCCGTCACATTCCGGTTCACGGTGACGAACTGGCCGCCGTGTTATTTACCTCTGGCACCGAGGGAGTACCGAAAGGGGTCATGCTCAGCCACAACAATATTCTCGCCAGCGAGCGGGCCTACTGCGCCCGTCTGAATCTGACCTGGCTGGACGTCTTTCTGATGCCAGCACCGCTGGGACACGCCACCGGTTTTTTACACGGCGTGACGGCACCGTTTCTGATCGGCGCGCGCAGCGTGCTGCTGGATATTTTTACCCCAGCGGCCTGTCTTGATCTGCTGGAACAGCAGCGCTGCACCTGCGTGTTAGGGGCTACACCGTTTGTTTACGATCTGTTGTGTACCGTTGAACAGCAGCCCGCCGACCTCTCTTCGCTGCGTTTCTTTTTGTGCGGCGGCACCACCATTCCCAGGCGCATTGCCCGCGACTGTCAGCAGCGCGGCATTAAGCTGCTCAGCGTCTACGGCTCGACGGAAAGCTCGCCGCATGCGGTAGTGAACCTTGACGATCCGCCCTCCCGCATGATGAATACCGACGGCTATGCGGCGGCAGGGGTGGAGATCAAGATTGTTGATGAAGCGCGTAACCCGGTTCCGCCCGGCGTTGAAGGTGAAGAGGCGTCACGCGGGCCGAACGTGTTTATGGGCTATCTCGATGAGCCAGAGCTAACCGCCCGGGCGCTGGATAGCGAAGGCTGGTACTACAGCGGCGATCTCTGTCGGATGGACGAGGCAGGCTACATCAAGGTAACCGGGCGCAAGAAAGATATCATTGTCCGGGGCGGCGAAAACATCAGCAGTCGCGAGGTGGAAGACATTCTGTTACAGCATCCCCGCATTCACGATGCCTGCGTGGTTGCCATGCCGGATGAGCGTTTAGGTGAGCGTTCCTGTGCCTATATCGTACTGAAAGCGCCGCATCATTCTCTGTCGCTGGAAGAGGTTGTTGCCTTCTTTAGCCGTAAGCGTGTGGCGAAGTATAAGTATCCGGAGCACATCGTGGTGGTTGAAAAGTTGCCCAGAACGGCATCCGGGAAGATCCAGAAATTCCTGTTACGTCAGGATATCATTCAGCGGTTAGCGTCGGAATGACGTGAGGTACAAATTGCCGGATGACGGCGTACCGCCTTATCCGGCCTACAGGGGCATTGCGGGTGGATGTATTGCCGGATGACGGCGTATCGCCATCCGGCCTACAGGGGCATTGCGAGTGTATGTATTGCCGGATGACGGCGTATCGCCATCCGGCCTACAGGGGCATTGCGGGTGTATGTATTACCGGATGACGGCGTACCGCCATCCGGCCTACAGGGGCATTGCGGGTGTATGTATTACCGGATGACGGCGTATCGCCATCCGGCCTACAGGGGCATTGCGGGTGTATGTATTGCCGGATGACGGCGTATCGCCATCCGGCCTACAGGGGCATTGCGGGTGTATGTATT